>JAJZUT010000043.1 GCA_021847105.1 Pseudomonadota bacterium
AGACCCATCGAACATCAGGATGGAAGCGTCGGCCTCGTGGCACCCGGTCCCGCCGCACACCAGGACGTTCTGCCGGCCGGCAACCGCTTCCTCGATCGCCCTGCGCTGCGCGGCACTCATGATCCCTTTGGCGACGTAGTCCTCCAGGGTGAATACCAGGGTGGCCTTCTTGCGCAGTGCGAAGCCGGCATGCTCCACGAGCGGCGGGATCAATGCCTCGAATCGTGACCCGTCCAGCGGCAGTTCGCACTCGAGGATCGGCCGCTCGGCGGTCACCACCGTGTCGAGCATCGCCGCGACGGTGTTGACGATGGTGAGCGCCCGGACCGGATCGATGCGGCCGGTGCAGGTCATGCCGGCGCCGAGCCGGTCCACCCACAGGTTGCCGTCCGGGTTGAGCATGATCTCGACGATCTGCGGATCGCCCAGCGGCTCGAGGATCTCCGGGCCCATCGCCCGGCGCAGTGCTTCGGCCTGCCGGGCATGTGTTTGGGATTGCGGTGCAGACATTCCGGGTCTCCGTCACGACCCGGGATCGGGCCGTCTACGGAGACTCCTCTGCGCGGTGGGCCCGCGGCAGGCGGCGGGTGCGACAAGTTTTTTTGTGCCCTATCCCCGGACACCAGTCTGGTCTGACCGCCTGACCGCTACACTCCGGCAGCGGGCGTCAGAATGCCCGCACCGGAGCAACCCGAGCCGGCGGGACCCGGCCATTATGCACAGTTCCCAGTTATGAACAGTTGCGGTGCGGGCCGCGGCATCGCGCGAGCGCTGAGTGGCGACGCGATGCCGGCGGCCTTCGCATAACTACAGGGTCATCAGGAACTCGACCAACGAGTCAGGTGCCTTGTAGCGCCTGACTGCGGCGTCTGGCTCCTGCAGTCTTCCCAGGGCTTGCTCCTTCATCGCGAGGTCAGCTTCGACGTATTGGTGGGTTGTCGTCGGGCTCTCGTGTCCCAGCCAAAGCGCGATGACGCTGATGTCTACGCCGGACTGCAAGAGGTGCATCGCCGTCGTGTGGCGAATGAGGTGCGGCGAGATGCTGCGCTTGGCAAGCTGCGGCTGCACTACCGTCGCGGCCTTGACGGCGAGTGCGAGGCGCTGAGCGACGTTCCCGCGCGTCATCGCCTGGCCATCGCGGTTGGGCAACAGCGCCGATGTTGGTTGCAGCCGCGGATTCAGACGCAGCCACGCCCGAATCTGCTTCACCGTCGATCGCCACAGCGGTACCGTGCGCTGCTTGCGCCCCTTACCGTGCAGATGCACGCATGCCGCACCGTCGAGCACCACGTCGGCCAGGGTTATTCCGATGATCTCGGAGACCCGGGCGCCGGTGTTGTAGAGCATCCTGAGCAGCAGGTGGTCGCGCTGGCTCGTCCAGGATTCGTCCGGCCTGCCGATGATGGCGAGCATCTCTTCGCGCGACAGGAAGCCCAGCATCGGCCGCTCGAAACGCTTCATCGGCACGCCCAATGCCCTCTCGACTGCATGCAGTGCGCTCACGTCGCGCCGGCCGGCGAACTTCAGGAACGCGCGCAGCGCCGCCAGCCGGGCATTGCGGCTCCTCACCGCATTGCCGCGTTCGCGCTCGAGGTGGTCGAGGAAGGCCAGAATCAGCGTCGGTGTGATCTCCTCGAGCCGGATCGCGGTAGGCTGCTTGCGCAACTGGCCCTGCGCGAAGTCCAGGAACAGCACGAAGGCATCGCGATACGCGGCCACCGTGCGCGGGCTCATCGCCCGCTGCTGCTGCAGGTGTTCGGCGAAGAACGCCTGCAGCAGGGCCGCGAAGCTGGGTGCCTGGATCAAGTCGGACTTAGCCATCGCTGTCCTCCTCGGCTTCCCCCATGTCGACGAAGTGCTCGAAGCTCCGGCCCACCACTTGCAGGAGCTCGGGCACACCCGTGAGATACCAGTACGTGTTGGAGACCTTGGCGTGACCCATGTAGGTCGATAGCGCCAGCATGTGCTGGTGCACGTTCTCGCCCTGTTCATGCCAGCGCAACAGGCGGCGCACGGCGAAGCTGTGCCGTAGATCGTGGATGCGCGCCACGCCGTGGCCGCCGCGGGAGACCCAGCCCAGTTGCCGGCGCAGCTCCTCGAAGATGCGGTGGACCTGTCGATCACTCAGCGCCTGACCGAGACGGCGGCCGCGGGTGGCGATGAAGAACGGTCCTTCAGGATCGGAAGGCACATACTTCGTCCGCTCGCGGCGGTACGCGCACAGGGCAGCCACGGCACTGGGGTGCAGCGGCACCAGCCGCGACTTGCCGAACTTGCTGCAGCGGACGGTCAGCACGCCGACATTGAGGTCGACGTCCGCGTCGACCAGTGCCAACGCTTCGGAGATGCGCAGACCCGTACAGGCGATCAGTCCGAACAAGGTCCGCATGACGACACTGCGCAGCGGCGGGCGGATCTGCCCCGCCGCTTCGAGTAGCGCCTCGATCTCCGCGTCGCGGAAGATGTGCGGGGTTACTCGGCCCGGGACGGACCCGAAGACCGCTTCATCGGGCACCTCGGTGGCCGGCTCGAACTGCTGCAGCCAGCGCATGAATGGCCTCAGCGCACGCAACGCCCGCGCCGCCGTCCCCCGGTCACCCCGGCCTTTCTTGACCTGGCGCGCCCAGGTGGCCATCAACTCTACCGTCGGCGGCCCGCGGTGACCGACCGCATCAACATAGCGGGCAAAGCGGCCGAGAGACTGACTTCTCTTATGCAGATCGAAGCCGAGCCGACGCCGCTCGGCCAGGTACTGCTCGATCCGCTCGGGAAGGGATATGCGCGTGCTCATGCTGCGCTCCCGGGCCAAGGCAACGCGGCTTCAGCCAACGCAGCGCGATCGGTCTTCGCGTAGATCAGCGAAGTGTTCAGCGAGCGGTGGCGCAGCACGTCGGCAACTTCCTTGATCGAACCGCCGCTGTTGACCAGCCGGCACGCCAAGGTATGGCGGAGGGCGTGCGCCCGGCCATGCGGGATACCGGCACGACTGAAGGCGTCGCGGATCACTCGGCGAATGGCATCCACGCCCACCGGCGCATCATGCGGTGCCTTGTAACGCACGAATACGGATCGGTCGCTGGTGACCGGTCGCTCATGCCGTAGGTAGGCTTCCAGCGCCTTGCCTGCGGTTACGGGCAGCGGCAGGACATCCTGGCGACGAGATTTTGTGCGCCTCAGCGTCAGCGTGCCATGCTGCCAGTCGATGTCATCCAACTGCAGCCGGTTGATCTCGATACAGCGAAGGCCGAGGTCAAGCGCCAAGCGTACGACTGCATAGCCGCGTTTGGGTGAGCGCAGCGTCTTGGTGAATGAGCTCAGGACACGGCCGACCTCATCGGGCTGCAGCGCTCGCGGCAGCGACGCCTGGGCCCAGTTCGCGGGCGAGGCGATGACGCCCAATAGGGCTTGCACCGGGTCGTCGCAGGTGGAGCGCCAGCGCAGATAATCGCGTAAGGCAGCATTGATGGTCACCGCGTTGCTGATCGTGTTGCGCAACTCCAACTGCTCGGCGATGAAGCGGCGTATGTCCTCCGGTTGCAATCGGCGCAACTCCAGAGGATGGCCCGCGAACTTGTGCACCAGCAGTCGCTCGACGATGCGCAGTCGGTTGAAGCGGGTGCCGCTCGCCAGTCCGCGGGTGTCGAGCATGTAACTGTCGTAGCGCTTCAGCTCCTCGGCGATCGGGCCCGAGGCGGTAGGCAGATCGGCGATCACGCCCCGCCGGCGCAATATGGACAGCAAGGGCATCAAGGCTGCGTGCACCTCGCGCGGATGCCGCACCACCGGCGCCGAGCAGCCACAGTTTGGCAGGTGCTCCTGCAGAAACTGATCGATGCGGCTCTCGTCGAGCTTGGCGGCCGGCAACCGGCACAGCGACATCCAGTGGGCGAAGTGCGCAACTGCGTTCAGACATCGCTGGCTCGTGCTGGATGCGTAGCGGCCGCGCTCCAGTCGCTCAAGGTAGGCCGGCACATATGCGGCCAGCGGACCATCGAGCAACCAGCCTTGCAGAGTCGGATGCAGGGAGGGGATCTCAAGCATGGCAATCTCCTATCTGAAAGAGGAGATGCCGTGTTGCTCCTGCGCCGGACTTATGTCCAGCCCGGGGCTCGTCAACGCTTCAGATCACGAGCAACGACAGGCTGACCCAGCCATCGGAGTTGCCAACTATTCATAATTGGGAACTGTGCATAATGGCCGTTATGAACAGCTATCCATAACGGCCAAGAGCCGCCATTGGGGCGGACTCCTTGCAGCGTCAGCAATCCGCTATGTTGCAGACGTCGGCGGCGTCGGATCGCCGAACATCCGGTTGCTGGTCAGGCGCGCCGTTGACCGCACGCGCGCGACTCAAACCAATCGCCAACATCCGCTTTCCTCAGCCGACTCGGCACGTCTGCACCACCGCACAGACAACACTCGCGCTCCTCCGGCCTTGCCGTTGCAATGGCACGGTCAGAAGGCGAAATTCGCCGTCGTATCGGGAACCGTGACGGCCAAGGACTGCGTCGTGCCCGTGCCCGCATCGGCAACCAAGGAATAGGCGCCGGCGGCGTTGCTCGGGTCTGCCGCGAACGCGGACAGTCCCGTTGTCGGCGAGAACGTGGCGACGAGGGGCGCCACGGTAGGGAGGCTCATCGAGTACATCCCGGTCGAGCTGTCCGCGTTGGCGAATCCTATCTCCGCTTGGAGGCCGGTGGGAAAGCTCTGCAATGCCTCGATCGCCGCCGTCGACGCCGTACCGGAGACGGTGACCATGCCGCCCGCCGCCGCCATCGTCGAACTCGTGAATGTGATCGGCGACGATGAGGTGTTCAGGTGCACAGTTGCGCCGGCGCCGACGACGACCCCTTCGACATCCATCGCCGCCTCATTGGCGGCCGCAACCACGATCTGGTACGGAATATTGTTCTGGTACGCGGTGTCTAGGACCGGCGAAAGAACGAAATGCCCGGTCGAGTCCGCCACCGTCGACTTGACCACCGTCACCCCTGTGGACGCGTTGTAAATCTGCGCGCTCACCGTAACGGGCGTGGCGGGGTTGCCGGCCACATTCGGATCGACATAGCCGTCGATAATTCCGCTCACCACGACCGGATCTATGCTGATCACCGGCTTGAGCAAATACCTTCCGGAGGCGCCGGCGGAAACGACTGACCGACAGGCATCGAAGTCGAGAACCACGTCGGCCAGCGTATTTGCAGCGACGGTGAACTGGCCGATGAGCTTGATGCCGGTCTGCGATCCGCTGGGCACCGTCAATGGGTAATGCGTGCCGCCGTATACGACGTAGTTGGCGTTTCCGGTGGACGCCAGCATGAGGCGGATCTGCTGATACTGGCCAGCCGGAAGCGCGGTCGTGCCCAACGACTGCAGCGCGCCGTTGGTAAGGGTCGTCAGATCGACCTGCAACGGGGTCGGCAAGACGACGTTGATCCACCCTGGATCGCTCGGCTGCGCCGAGGCGCTCTGATGGATGCTGACCTCGGTGACCGTGACGTATACGTCCGTGATGCCGCTCGAACACATCGGCGCATCGGTCAACGAAACCCCGAGTGTGCCGCTGGATGCGCTGGAGCCGCCACCACCGCAAGCAGCCAGCAGCCCTACCATGGCGGCGCACGCCAGAACGCCCAAGGGACTGGAGAAGCGCGGGTTCATTTGCAACCGTTCCTTTCGATTCTGGTCCGCCGCAAGCCAACTGTTGTTCGCCCAGAAGGATGGACGCGTCAGTTGGAATACGGGCCATCGATGGTATCTGGACCGGAAAGCCGTATCTACGGGGAAACGGCGCGAGAGATCGGTATTATTGATACCTGCATAACGAATGTCCTATACTTTCGGTCGGAGGTGCCCCATGCGACCGACCGGAACCCCAGAGGAACTTGAGCGCCGACGGCTGCACGCCTTGACGCTGCTTGGCCAGGGCATGCTGCCCGGCGAGGTGGCCAGAGCTGTAGGTGTTGATCGAAGGAGCGTGCGTCGCTGGAAGGCGACGAACCGCGAGAAAGGCGAAGAGGGTCTGCGGGCTCGCCCCGCGCCAGGTCGGCCGCCTAAGCTGCAGGACAGGGACAAGCGCAAGCTCGAGAGGTTGTTGCTCAAAGGCCCCGTGGCCGCGGGATTCGGAACGGATCTGTGGACCTGTCCGCGTGTGGCCGAGTTGATCGAGCAGCGATTCGGCGTGCAGTACCACGTCGACCACATCGGGCGGTTGTTACACGATCTGGGCTGGAGCCCCCAGAAGCCCACGCGCCGTGCCATCGAGCGCGACGAAGAGGGGATCCGGCGCTGGGTTCGGGAGGATTGGGAGCGGGTAAAAAAAACGCCAAGCGTCGCAAAGCGTCGGTCGTCTTCCTCGACGAAAGCGGATTCATGATGGGTCCGTTGGTCCGGCGCAGCTGGGCCCCCCGGGGTCACACACCGGTGCTGATGCAGCGGGGCCGCTCCCGCACCAAGGTGTCGGTCATTGGCGCGCTGTCGATATCGCCGCAACGGCGCCGAGTGCGATCGCACTTTCGCTTGCTCGCAAATGCCAACTTCGATGCCGCTGGCGTGCTGAAGTTCCTGCAGCAGCTGTGCCGCGCTATCGGCGGCCCGATCGAATTGGTGTGGGACCGCTCGCAGGCTCATCGCGGCCAACCTGTGAAGGGCTGGCTGGAACGCAACGCGCATCGAATCCACACCACCCTCCTTCCCGGCTACGCACCGGAGCTCAATCCCGTCGAACTGATCTGGGGCCACATCAAGACCAATCGCCTTGCCAACTTCGCTCCTGTCGAACTCGATGAACTCTTCGATCAAACCCACTTCGCAACCGCCGACATCAGCGATGACGGCGACCTGCTTCGGTCCTTCCTCAAACACTGCCCGCTTTCTTTTCGCCTAAACTAGGACATTTGTTATGCAGGTATCAATAGCCGATAAGCGGTACTACTGTATCGGTCGAATAGCGCATCCGATGGGACGCCAGCATCGCCGGCCGACGGGATCCACGCCAAATTGCTGCGTGATAGGGTCGTGAAGAGGCGAGCGGCGCCGAACGCACCGGCGCGGCTGAGCGCACTGCCTCAAGGTTCCGGACCGATCGGCCACGTAGCGGCCAAGGCGCTCAACTACAGTCTGGGTCATAGCCGTACTTCCGCTTTTTGGCGTGGTCCTGGGCGGCG
Organism: Pseudomonadota bacterium; assembly: GCA_021847105.1. Classification (GTDB taxonomy): domain Bacteria; phylum Pseudomonadota; class Gammaproteobacteria; order Steroidobacterales; family Steroidobacteraceae; genus 13-2-20CM-66-19. The sequence goes on from JAJZUT010000043.1 coordinate 7,167, forward strand.
ATATTTGGGAAGTGCGCAGCAGGCTCGACAACCGGATTACGTTTCCAGCTATTGTCCGCTGCCGGGCTTGACACAGGCGCGGGCACACGATCCGGTGTCGCCCTTCGCCCTGGCTCCGGCCAAAGGGCTGGTCGCACCGTGACTGCTCACACCGCGTTGGGAAAGGCGGCTGCTGCTTGACAATATTCTAAAGAGCGTTAGAGTGCGCGATTATGAACCGAGTTACTAAAAATCTCCTGTACGAGCAAGTCGCCCGCGTCGGAAAAGCGCTGGCCAGCCCAAAGCGCCTCGAGATGATCGAGTTACTTGCGCAGGGGGAGAAGACCGTCGAGGTGCTCGCCCGCGAAGCCGCAATCGACGTCAAGCTCACAAGTGCCCATCTGCGGGTGCTCAAGGAATCGCGACTGGTGCAGTCCCACCGGGAGGGCCGGTTCATTTCGTATCGGCTGGCCGGCGAGGACGTCGCTGAGCTCTGGAGTCGGCTGCACGAAGTGGCGTCGAAGTACGTCGTGGAACTGGAGGTTGCGCTTGGCCAGCTTCTCTCGGGCGCGGAGCGGCTGACCTCGGAAACGCGTGCCAGCCTGGTGGCAAAGGCCGCTCACGGCGATATCGTCGTCCTGGACGTGCGTCCGAACGACGAATACCGGAGCGCTCACCTTCCGCATGCGCGCTCGATTCCGCTGGCCGAGCTCAAGCGGCGCCTCGCGGAGCTGCCGAGATCAAAGGAAATCGTCGCCTACTGCCGCGGGCCGTTTTGCATGATGTCCGCCGAGGCGGTCGGGCTTTTGCGCGCCCGGGGATTCCGCGCCCGCAAGATCGGGGACGGGGTTGCCGAGTGGGCTGCGTCGGGCCTGCCCCTAGAGAGGGCGGCCTGAGGGAGGAAGACCATGAAGTACCTCCTCGTTATCAATGGCAGCGATCCCGAGACGATCTGGAACGCGTTGCGCTTCGGCTCCGCGGTGCTATCACGCGGCCACGAGGCGAGCGCCTTCCTGCTCGGGGCGGCAGTCGAAATCGAGCGCGTTGGTACCGAACGCTTCGACGTCGGGAAGCTGCTGCTGCGCTTCGACGAGCTGGGCGGTGTTGTTCTCAGCTGCACGACGTGCTTACGGCTACGCAAGATGGATGCGGCGGCGATCTGCCCCATGTCGACCATGGACGACCTCGCACGCCTCACCGAAGAGGCGGACCGCGTTCTCACCTTCGGTTAGCGCAATGCGGAGGCACTCATGACCGGCAAGACGATCCTCATCTTGGGTGGTGGGCTCGGCGGCATTACGGCCGCGGGCGCGCTGCGCCGCCTGTGTGGTTCCGAGCACCGCATTGTCGTGATCGAACGGAATGCGAAGTTCTCGCTGTGTATGGCGAATCTTTGGCTGATGACCGGCGAGCGCCAGCGCCCCGAGGAAGGTGAGCGCGATCTGACGCAGCTTGCCGAGCGGGGGATCGAATGGCTGCATGCCGAGATCGAGGCGATCGACCCGGTCACCAGGACGGTCCGCACCAGCATCGGCGCCGTTGCCGGTGACTACCTGGTCATCGCGCTCGGCGCTGAGCGCCATCCCGAGGCGGTGCCCGGTTTTGCCGCGGCGGCCCTCGATCTTTACGACTTGGCTGGCGCCGTGCGCATTCGCGAGGCCCTGGAGACATTTTCCGGGGGCCGGATTGTTGTGCTCGTTGCGCGCACACCGTTTTCGTGTCCTTCCGCCCCCTATGAGGCGGCGTTCCTCGTCGAGTCGCTGCTGCGCCGGCGCGGCCTCCGCGCGCAGAGCGAAATCGCCGTCTATACGCCAGAGGACCTGCCCATGCCGGTCGCAGGAAAAGAGGTAGGCAAAGAGCTCTTGCGCATGTTGAAGGACCGTGGCGTCGAGTTCCACGCCGAGCAGATCGTGATGAAAATTGACGCCGCGACGCGTACGGCTCGCTTCGAGCTCGAGGACACCAAGTTCGATCTTCTGATCGGCGTGCCTGCCCACCGGGCGCCTGCGGCGCTGCGCGCGGCCAAGCTCACCGATGCCTCGGGCTGGGTGCCGGTCGACGCAACCTCCCTGCGAACCAGACACGCGGGCGTATATGCCATCGGCGACGCGACGTCGATTCGGCTCCCCGTCGGTATGTTCCTTCCCAAGGCAGGCGTCTTCGCCGACGAGCAGGCGCGCGTCGTAGCCGCGAACATCGCTGCCGAGATCGGCGGTCGGGCGGCTGCCGGCCGGTTCGACGGACACGGCTTTTGCTACATCGAGATCGGCGACGATATGGCCGCCTACGGGGCCGGGAATTTCTACGGAATCCCGGCGCCGACGGTGAGCCTCGAGCCACCGTCGGCACGCTTTCGCAAGGAGAAGCTCGAAATCGAGCGGGCCGCGCAGTCCCTGTGGCTCTAGCCGGCCGTCTTCATGCTCGGATGGCCGATCCCGCATCCTGGGCCGCGGAAGCCGACAAGGTCCTGGTGTTCTGACGCAAGGAAACCACCAACATGTTCTTCCGCCAATTCGCCGCCAGAGAAGCCACGCTCTCCTATTTTTTCGGCTGCGGCAGCTGCCACGTGGGGGTGGCGGTCGACCCAGTGCTGGGCGACGAAGACTGGTTTCTCGACCAGGCGAAGAAGCAGGACGCGAAGATCACGCACGTGATCGACACCCATGTCCACGCCGACCACTACTCGGGCGGACGGGCGCTCGCGCAGCGCGCCGGTGCCCTCTACTGCTTGCACGAGCGCAACGAAGAGCGGGTGGCGTACCGTTTCGAGCCCTTGCATGACGGCCAGAAAATCGAAGTCGGCAACGTCCTCGTCGAGGTCGTCCACACCCCGGGGCACACGCCCGACAGCATCTGCCTCGTGGTGACGGACCTGCGTCGCGGCGACGCACCCTGGTTCGCTCTCAC
>JAJZUT010000025.1 GCA_021847105.1 Pseudomonadota bacterium
GGTAGCAGTCGCGCCACCGCCCGCTCTTTGAATTCGCTGCTGTATCGAGCCACTGTCACTCCTCAATGCCCCCAAGATTACAGAGGGATCGAGGCGACAACTACGGTGACACAGGGGGTAATCCAGTAGAGGTGCGCCCCATCAGACTGGTGTTGAGCGCGGGCGCGAACGGGGCGGAGTGCGCCGTGACCGCTGTCGCGGCAGCAATTTGCACAGGCCAGCAGATATTCCTATGCGCGCGCCGTGCAGCCCCCGCCACCGGTCAGTGATTTTTCGCACCGCCGTGCGAACCATCACAGAGGTTAGCTTTTCGGTGCTGGCTCGCAAATATCTCCTCTGCATCTGCGAGCCGATTCTCAGCGGTCGGACTACTGCGCCGCCAAGAGTTTGACTCGTGCGACGACAGTTTCATTGCCACTGCTGCCCCCGACATCATGCGTCCGGATATTCGACAGTTCCCTGCTTTGCCTCAAGGCCTCTAGCCGGCGCGGGCCAGCGTTTTCCCGCTGAGCGGCTCGCTTCGCCGCAAGAGTCCACCTGAATTACTCGTTTTCGTCGGATCGCGCGATCGTTCGCTTCCGCATGCACAGAAGTTTCGGCTGGCAAAAGAATCTTACTCTATGGGTTCGGCGCCGCGGCGCGGGCGCAGGTGGCCCGCTGCAGGCAACCACGGTTGCAAACCCGACCTGCTCATGTCGTCCGGCTATCATTAGACGGCGGGCGGATTCGACGTGCTCGCGCTGCAGCTGGTGCACTCCGAGATCCTTACGCACGCCTTCGTTTTGCAGGCGGCACTATCGGGACAGATCGCGGATAAGAATCTCGACAGTTCGCAGAAATTCTCCCTGGGCGGCCCGAACGGCGTGATGGGCTACGCGGTCGGTGATGGCGGCGGAGATGACGGCTATCTGGCCGACCTGGAACTATCACATCGGGTGCCTCTACGAAGCATGCCCGGTGCATTGCATGCGGGCGTGCTGGCCCAGTACGGCATGATCCACGTCAACCACCAAGACTATCTCAGATACGGCTCGCGCAATCATCTCACCGAGGCCGCATTCGGAACCCGCTTCACATACGCGTGGCGGGGCTGGCAGGTGACGGCTTCCTATGGCTGGCGCATCGGTTCGCATGATCGCTCAGGGGCCGCCAGCGCGAGCGGCGGGGAGTTCTGGGCGAGCATCGGCAAGTCGTTCGAGGGGCTCGGGGACTGAGCCGCAGCCCGGCGGCGGCAGCAGCGTATCCGGGGCCTAGGTGCGCGGGCTACTCGCCGCGCTCTCGGGATATGGCCCGGTAGCCAATGTCGTGCCGGTAATGCGCTCCGGGCCAGCTGATGGCTGCGACGAGCTCGTAGGCGGTCTGCTGGGCCGCCGTCACGGACGGTCCAAGTCCGACCGCGCAGAGAACACGACCGCCGTCTGTGAGAACTTGGTCCCCCTCGAGTCGTGTCCCTGCGTGAAATATCTTGCCGCGTCCGGCACAGAGCGCCGCGGCGCGATCGAGTCCCTCAATGCGCTCTCCTTTGCGCACCGTGTCCGGGTAGCCTCCCGCGGCGAGCACAACGCCGAGCGCCGCTCTCGGGTCCCATTCGGCGCTCACTGCGTCGAGGTGTCCGGCGAGCGCTGCCTCGCACAGGGTCGTGAGGTCCGAGCGCAGTCGGCTCAGCACCGGCTGGGTCTCCGGATCGCCGAACCGGCAGTTGAACTCGAGCACATTAGGCGTACCGTCCGCTGCGATCATCAGTCCGGCATAGAGAAATCCCGTGTAGGGCGTGCCGTCGGCAGCGAGCCCCGCAATCGTGGGCTCGATTACTTCGCGCATGATGCGCGCGTGCAACTCCGGTGTGACGCACGGAGCCGGCGAATAAGCGCCCATGCCGCCGGTGTTCGGCCCGTGATCGCCGTCGTCACGGCGCTTGTGGTCCTGCGACGTCGCCAGTGGCAGGATGTGTCTGCCATCGGCCATGACGATGAAGCTGACTTCCTCGCCGCGCAGGAATTCTTCCACGACCACCTGCTCCCCGGAGCTGCCGAACCGGCCGGCAAACATCGTGCCGACCGCCTCGCGAGCCTCAGCGAGTGTCTCGGCGATGATCACGCCCTTGCCTGCGGCGAGCCCGCTCGCCTTGATCACCACGGGCAGGCTTTGTTGTTCAAGCCAGGCGGCATCGTAGTTCTCGCGCGTGAACGTGCGTGAGCGAGCCGTGGGTATGCCGTGGCGGGCCAGGAAGTCCTTGGTGAACGCCTTGGAGCCTTCCAGCCGCGCAGCCGCGCCGGTCGGCCCGAAGCACGGCAGGCCTGCCGCCTGGAATGCATCGACGACTCCTGCCACGAGGGGGCCTTCCGGTCCGACGACGGTGAGTGCCACCGCTTCCTTCTGTGCCAGTGCGACCAGCGCCGGAATGTTCGCAGCATCCACTGCCACGTTGCGGCACTTCGGCTCGAGCGCGGTGCCGGCATTGCCCGGTGCGACCAGCACCTCCTCGACGCGATCGGAGGCGGCACATTTCCAGGCGAGCGCGTGTTCGCGCCCGCCTGCGCCGATGATCAGGACCTTCATCGTCAGTGCCGGAAGTGACGCATGCCGGTGAACACCATTGCCATGTCATGTTCGTCCGCAGCGGCGATGACCTCGGCGTCGTTGCGTGAACCGCCCGGCTGGATGACCGCATTGATGCCGTATTCGGCAGCTACGTCCACTCCGTCGCGGAACGGGAAGAATGCGTCCGAGGCCATCACGGCGCCTTGAACCGCAAGCTTCTCATCAGCAGCCTTCATGGCGGCGATGCGGCTCGAGTACACGCGACTCATCTGTCCGGCGCCAACGCCGACCGTTGCGCGCTCGTGGGCAAAGACGATGGCATTGGACTTGACGAACTTCGCGACCCGCCAAGCGAACAGCAGGTCGCTGAGCTGCGCCGGAGTTGGCCGGCGGCGCGTGACGACCTTCAACTCCATTGCGCTGACCTCACCAGAGTCGCGGGTCTGAGCGAGCACGCCGCCCGAGACGCTGCGCAGTTCGAGTCCGGCAGCGGCAGATCTGGCCATGTCCGCGAGCACCATCACCCGTACGTTCGGTTTGGTAGCCATCACGGTGGCCGCTTCAGCCTCGACGTCCGGCACGGCGATCACCTCCACGAATTGCCGGCTCGTGATGGCGCGGGCCGTGGCGGCATCGAGCGGACGATTGCACGCGATGATGCCGCCAAAGGCAGAGGTCGGATCGGTTCGGTACGCCCGTTCGTAGGCCTCGAGGAGCGATGTCGCAAGGGCCACTCCACATGGGTTGGCATGCTTGACGATCACGCAGGCCGGCTCATCGAACTGACGCACGCATTCGATGGCGGTGTCGGCATCGGCGATATTGTTGAAGGAGAGATCTTTCCCCTGCAGCAACCGTGCCCCTGCAAGTCCGCCGCCCCCGAGCGCATCTTCATACAACGCTGCATGCTGATGTGGGTTTTCCCCGTAGCGCAGATCGCGCACCTTCTCGAGCACCAGGGGCAATGACGCCGGCAGCGCCTCTCCACGGTTGTGTTGTCGCGCCAGATACGCTGCAACCATCGTGTCGTAACGGGCAGTGTGTGCGAACACCTTGGTAGCCAGATACGCGCGCGTTGCAGCAGTGATGGCGCCGTGTGCGTCGAGCTCCGCTAGCAGGCGGCCATAATCCGCCGGATCGACCGTCGCGGCCACTGCCTCGTGATTCTTTGCGGCTGCGCGCAACATGGCGGGGCCTCCGATATCGATGTTCTCGATGGCCTCCTCGTAGCTGCAGTTCGTGCGCGCAACCGTCTCGGCGAACGGATACAGGTTCACCACCAGCAGATCAATCGGATCGATGTCGTGCAGCGCCATCACCTGCTCGTCGGTACCTCGCCGACCGAGCAATCCACCATGAATTTTCGGGTGCAGCGTCTTGACCCGTCCGCCCATGATCTCCGGAAAGCCGGTGTGATCGGACACCTCGCGTACCGTGAGTCCGTGCGCGGCGAGCAACTTTGCAGTTCCACCCGTGGAGAGCAGCTCGATGCCATGGCGGGCCAGTCCGCGCGCCAGATCCACCAAGCCGGTCTTGTCGGAAACGGAAAGCAGTGCCCGCCGCACGGGCCGCGGAGTCTGATTCATCACAACACGTCAGTTTGCGAGGCCGAATTGCCTAAGTTTCTTGCGCAGGGTTCCGCGGTTGATGCCGAGAATGTCGGCCGCGCGGCTCTGATTGCCTTCCGCGTAATCGAGCACCACCCGAAACAGCGGCTCCTCGACCTCGCGCAATACGAGGCTGTAGAGATCTGCCGGATGCGATCCGTTCAGATGCGTGAAATAGTCGCTGAGTGCGCGTTCAGCGTGACTGCGTAGCGGCAGTTCATGGCCGTTGACCCGAATGCCCCCCTCACGCCACCGCCCGCTCTTTTTTTTTGCTGTCATGTGAAATTCCCGAGTGAATGTGCCTGCTCAGGCGGCGCGCATCGAGTGCGCTGCCCCCTCCCACCCGGCCTGCTCCGTCCGGCCGTTCGCCGCTGAGTGATCCGCCCACGCATCAAAAAATTGGCTTGCGCGGTCCCGCTGCTCGCGTGCGCTCGAGGCCGCCATCAAATTCAGACGAATCGGCGCCGGGTCGGAAAAACATCGTTCGCAATACCAACCGATGTGCTTGCGAGCGATGCGCACGCCACTTTCCTCGCCGTAAAAATCGTACAGGGAATCGAGGTGAGCGAGGATGATATCACGCACCTCTGCGCGCGACAGCGCCGGGTCGGAACGGCCCTCGAGCAGTGCGTCGACTGCACCGAACAACCAGGGCTGACCGAAGCTTGCGCGTCCGATCATGACACCGTCGGCCCCAGTGAAATCAATCACTTTGCGAGCATCTTCGGGCGTGCGGATGTCGCCGTTTGCGAACACCGGGATGCGTACTCGGGACTTGATTTCGCGCACGGTTTCGTATTCGGCCTCGCCCTGGTAGAAATCGGCACGGGTGCGGCCGTGAACGGCGAGCGCTTGAACACCGCTGCCCTCGGCAATGCGCGCGATCTCGATGCCATTGCGGTGCTCGCGATCCCAGCCGGTGCGGATCTTCAGGGTCACCGGCACGTCGACTGCGCGCACCACCGTTTCGAGAATGCGCGCGACGAGCGGTTCGTCACGCAGCAGCGCCGAGCCGCAGAGCTTGCCGCATACTTTTTTGGCCGGACAGCCCATGTTCAGATCGATGATCTGCGCGCCGTGCTCAACACTGAGACGGGCCGCTTCGGCGAGCACGTGCGCCTCGGCGCCTGCGAGCTGCACGACGCGCGGCTCCGGTTCGCCAGCGTGGTTGAGGCGCCGGCGCGATTTCGGAGTGTCCCAAAGCCGCGCATCGGAGGTGAGCATTTCCGAGGCGGCGAGCCCTGCGCCGAGACGCCGGCACAGGATCCGAAACGGCCGATCCGTGACCCCTGCCATGGGTGCCAGTACCGCGCGAGACGGTAGCGTGTACGGTCCGACGCGCAGCATCAGCGTGGTCCGTGTGCGCACACGACGGCGCCACCTTCGCGCAGGCAGGCGTCTATCTCGAATCCGATTGCCTGCGGGCCGGGGTTCTCGAACGCCACGACCGCATCGATGCGGCCGCCGGCCGGCAGCATCGCGGCAGTCGGCGCCGACGGTGCCAGATAGTCGCTCGGTGATACGTCACGGGCCGCGATGGTTCGCCCGTATCGATCCTGCAAGGTTACCCGCAGCAATGGCAGCGGTAGCGGCCAGGGTCCCTGATTGGCGATGCTGGCCCGCACCGTGATCTGGTGAGGGTTGCTGCCGCTCACCGTGGCGCCAAGCTGGCGGGCCTGATAGGCGCGCACGTTCCAGCGCGGCACGATCGGGATGCCGAGTGCGCCGTAGACGGCGCGCACCGTCGGTCCGACCGATGGCACGGTGGCAAGTGTTCCGCGGTAGTGATTGATCAACTGGCCGGCGAGCGCCAGCAGCAGCACGAGACTGCCGAGGACCCAAGCGCCGGTATGTGACTCACCGGCGGGTTCGAGCTCGAACTCCGCCGGCACTGCCTCAGCGGGAGCACTCGGCTGCGGGTGCGTCTCGGCGGGACTCTCGGCTCGTTCCAGCGGCAGTTCAGCAGCGGTCAGGATGGGCTGCTCGTGAGGGGGGGGCGTTTCCGGCAGCGCTTCGCTCAGGGCCCGCTGCGGCTCGTCCGGCGGTGGGACTTCTTCCGGTCCAACCCAGATGTCCTCCTCCGGCGGGCTCTCCGGCGTGCTCTCAAAAGTGTAGTGCGCCGATGACGGCTCCTCCTCGGTCGCCACGGCGTCACCGGCAGGCTCCGGGGCCGGTGAGGGCTCAGGGGATGAGGCAGTCGTGGTCGACGGCGCAGGCGTTTCCGGTGCCGCGGGCGTTTCCTGCGGTGCGGTCTCCGAGAGTGACTCCAGCGCGTTGAAGACGCTACGGCAGCGCCCGCAACGCACATGTCCCTGCGCGGCCCGCAGGTCCGCGGCCGTGACCACCAGCATCAAACCGCATTTCGGGCAGACGGTGAACATTTAGATCGATGATTCGCCAGTCGGTGTCGAGTTGCGCCGCCCGCTGAGGGCGATCCAGTCGTCCCGCAGCGCATCGGGGCGAAGATCAAACCACCGATGGTACGCCTCGGTGAGCTCGCGCGCGTCCGCCTGGAGCACCCCGGAGAGCAGAATCGAGCCGCCCGGCGCTACGAGCGAGGCGAAGCGAGGAGCCAACGCCACGAGCGGCGCGCACAGGATATTGGCCATCAACAGTGCCACGGGGGCGCTGAGATCAGCGGCTGCGGCGCAGGTCCGGATCTGTGCCGTCAGTCCGTTTGCCGCGGCGTTGTCGTGAGTTGCGAGCAGAGCCTGTGGATCGATGTCGAAGCACTGCACGGTGCGCGCACCAAGCCGGGCGGCCGCCAGCGCCAGGATGCCCGAACCGCAGCCGTAGTCGATGACCTCGCACGCCCGCGGCGGATGGGCATCCAGCCACTGCAGGCAGAGTGCGGTGGTGGGATGGCTGCCGGTGCCGAAGGCAAGGCCGGGGTCGAGCCGCACCACCGCCGCGTCGGGGTCGGGAACCGATTCATGCTGTGGGCAGATCCACAGTCGCTCGCCGAAGCGCGTGGCGTGAAAATCCCGCAGCCACTCGCGCTCCCAGACCCGATCCGCGACACGGCGCACCTCGAGCGTTTCCGGTGGCACACCGAGCGCGACGCTCAGGGTCCGCACCGTGTCGTCGGTCGGCGCATCGGGCGCGAACAGGGCCTGCAGCCGGGTCGATGGCCACAGCCGGAACTCCCCGGGTGCGGGTTCGAGAACCGGCTCATCGCGCGCATCGGCGAACGTGACGGCGCTGGCACCGCATTCGAAGCAGGCCTGCTCGGCGCTGTCCGCTGACAGGGCGCCCAGCTCGAAGCTGATCTGCAGGAACTCGCTCATTGCCGGTGCGCGAGCACGTCGTCCCGTCGCGCGCTGCGTTCGCGCATGCGCGCCGGCCGACTCATTTCAGACCCAAGCGCCGCTCAAGATAATGAATGTCGGTGCCGCCCTTCTGGAAGGTCGCATGGTTGCAGATCTCCTGATGCAGCGGAACGTTGGTCTTGATGCCCTCGATCACCATCTCGCCCAGCGCATTGCGCATGCGCGCAATCGCCGTCTCGCGTGACTCGCCGTGCGTGATGAGCTTGGCGATGAGCGAATCGTAGTTCGGCGGAACGTTGTATCCGGAGTACACGTGGCTGTCGACCCGCACGCCGGGACCGCCGGGCGCGTGCCAGAGCCGGATTGGCCCCGGTGAGGGCATGAACGTCTTGGCGTCCTCGGCATTGATCCGGCACTCGATCGCGTGGCCCCGGATCTGCACGTCGTTTTGCACGTACGGCAGACGCTCTCCGGCGGCGATGAGCAGCTGCATCTTGACCAGATCAATGCCGGTGATCAGTTCGGTGACCGGATGCTCGACCTGGATGCGCGTGTTCATCTCGATGAAGTAGAACTCACCATCCTGATAAAGGAACTCGAGCGTGCCGGCACTTCGGTAGCCGACCGCGACGCAGGCCTCGACGCACCGCTCTCCCATCAGGCGCCGCTGACGGGGCGTGATGCCTGGGGCCGGCGCCTCCTCGAGCACCTTCTGGTGCCGCCGCTGCATTGAGCAGTCGCGTTCGCCGAGGTGGATGACGTTGCCGTGATGGTCCGCGAGCACCTGAAATTCAATATGCCGCGGTCGCTCCAGGAATTTTTCCATGTAAACCTGGTCGTTGCCGAAGGCGGCCTGTGCCTCGCTGCGCGTGACTCCAATTGAATTGAGCAGCGATGCGTCGCTGTGAACGACGCGCATGCCGCGTCCGCCGCCCCCGCCCGAGGCCTTGATCATCACCGGGTAGCCGATCTCGCGGGCAATGCGGAAGTTCTCATCGGGATCGTCCCCGAGCGGGCCGTCTGATCCCGGCACGCACGGCACGCCGTGCGCCTTCATCACGCGGATTGCCGAGACTTTGTCGCCCATGGTGCGGATGGTCTCGGCTTTGGGCCCGACGAACACAAAGCCGCTGTTCTCGACCCGTTCAGCAAAATCGGCATTCTCGGAGAGAAAGCCGTAACCCGGATGGATCGCCACCGCATCGGTGACCTCCGCGGCGCTGATGATTGCCGGCATGTTCAGATAGCTGGCCGCCGAGGGCGGCGGCCCGATGCATACCGACTCGTCGGCGAGCAGCACGTGCTTGAGACTGTAATCGGCCGTCGAGTGCACCGCGACGGTCTTGATGCCGAGCTCGCGGCAGGCCCGCAGGATGCGCAGGGCAATTTCCCCGCGGTTGGCGATGAGCACCTTTTCCAGCATGGCAGGACGCGCTTATTCGATGACGAACAGCGGCTGCCCGTACTCGACCGGGTCGCCGTTGCGGGCCATGATCGAGGTGACGCGGCCGGCGCGGTCAGCCTCGATCTGATTCATCATCTTCATGGCCTCGATGATGCACAGTACCTGTCCGACTTTGATCTCATCGCCGATGTCCACGAACGGTTTGCCCCCCGGGGTCGGAGAGGCGTAGTAGGTCCCGACCATCGGCGCGGTAATCACGTGCTCATTGGCGCGCGGCTTGGCGGCCGACTCGAGAGCGACGGGCGCTGGGGCGGGCGCCTCGGCCGGTGCTGCTGCGGCGATCTGTGGCATGGCGTGGATCACCGCGTTGCCGGTCGGCATGCGGCTGATGCGCACCGCCTCCTCGCCTTCCTTGATTTCAATTTCAGCGATGCCGGACTCCTCCAGCAGCTCGATCAATTTTTTGACTTTACGAATGTCCATGTGGGAAAGCCCCCTTGCGTCATGGGACGGTGTGCAACGAAATGCCCTCGGGCTCAGCCGCGCTGCGGCGCTCGGGCCAGGTGCTGTGCAGCGGCGCGCACGGCCAGCTCGTAGCCCAGCGCGCCGAAGCCGGCGATGACCCCAAGGGCGATGTCGGAGAAATAGGACCGGTGCCGAAACGGCTCACGGGTGTGTGGATTGGACAGATGGATTTCGATCAGCGGCAGCCGGACCGCGAGCACGGCATCACGTAGCGCGATGCTGGTATGCGTGAAAGCCCCGGGATTGAACAGCAGGCAGCCCACATCCTCAGCCCCGGCCTGATGGATGCGCTCGATCAGGGCATGTTCGGCATTGCTCTGAAAGCACAACAGCTCGCAGCCGGCCTCGCGTGCCCGTTCGCTCGCGCGCTGTTCAATAGCCTGCAGGGTGTCGGCCCCGTAGATACCCGGCTCGCGTGTTCCGAGCAGGTTGAGGTTCGGGCCGTTCAGCAGCAACAGACGGGTCATGCAAAAGGCGAGAGACGTGCGCACACGGTGGGCGCAATTTACCCTAATTTCACAAAAGATGAAGGATTTTGTCGGTAACGGCCGGGATCGGGTTCTGCTTGGTCAGCCCGTTGCCGGTTGCGCGCGGCGCACGGCCAGCTGTGCAATACCGGCGTCAATCTGGCGCCGCGCGGTGGCCAGATCAATCCGGCCGCGGTCCAGGGCTCCGATCTGCTCCAGAATCAAATGGGCCTGGGCGGGGCGCAAGCGGCCGACTTTCACCGTCACGATCCGTCCGCGAGCATCCACGAACACCGAGAACGGGAACGCCGCCACCATCCCGAGTGCGCGGATCGTGCGCATGCCGGGACGCAGCCCGATGAGCAAAGGATAGCGGATTCCGGCCTGCCGTGCGTAACGCAGCACTGGCGCGCGTCCATCGACCGCGACGCCGATGACCTCGACGCCTTGCGGACGCGAGCGGCTGAGCTGCTCCAGCAGCGGAATCTCGGCCCGACAGGGCGAACACCACGGTGCCCAGAAATTCACCAGCAGGGGGCGCCCCCGCCACTGCGAGAAATGGCGAAGCTGGCCGCGTCGGTCCGGGAAGGGGATGTCCGGCAGGGTATTGGGCACGGTGGCCGCCGGGCGGGCGGCATCGCTCGGCGTCGAGGCGCCATCTCGTGCGGTGTCCGCAGGTGTACGCGCTGCAGAGGTCAGCACGCTGCCCGTCTGCTGTCCCTGCATGGCACGCAGGGCGAACCCCGCCGTGGCCGCGGCGAGGATCAGCCCGGCGGCCAGCACGCCTCGGGCGAGCCTGCGTCTCGGGCTCATGCGGCCGGTTGCCCCTTCAGAGCCACCCGCAGGCGGCGGAGGAAGGCCGTGGCATCCAGGTAACCGACGATGCGGTAGCGGCGTTGCTCCCGGCCTGCGCGGGTATAAAACGCGACGGTCGGTGGGCCGTAGATGCCGAAGTACTTGAGTAGCGCCTGGTCCTCTGCATTGTTGGCCGTGACATCGGCGCGCAGCAGCAGCGTGTGGGCGAGTGCGCGGCGGACAGCTGGATTGGTGAAGGTCGTGGCCTCCATCTCCTTACAGGAAGTGCACCAATCGGCATAGAAGTCGAGCATGACGGTCTGGTGGCGCGCGGCGGCACGGCGTACGTCGCGTTGCAGGCCGGCGACTGAATGCACGGGCGTGAAGTGCAATGTGGGGGAGGCGGCGGCGAGGGACAGTGGCGCCAGAGGATCGGTGGCGCCGAGGGCGGCGCCGGCGAGTAAGAGCAGCGCATAGGACCCGCAAAGACCAGCGGCAACACGCAGCGAGGTGCGTGCCGCGAGTCGCTGCGCGCTCTGCGAGGCGAGCGCCCACGCGGCGGCGAGCGCTGGCAGGGCCCACAGAGCGAGGGTTACGCGGGCGGGCGCAAGGCGCCCGAACATCGACACCGCCACGGCAAGCATCAAGGCGCCGAAGAGCTGCTTGACCAGGTTCATCCAGGGCCCGGCCTTCGGCAGCAGCCGCCCGGCCGAGGCGCCGAGGGCGAGTAGCGGAGTGCCCATGCCGATACTCAGGGCGAACAGCGCCGCGCCGCCGCGTACCACTTGGCCGGATTGACCAATGACCGCCAGCGCGCCAACCAGTGCAGGCGCGACGCACGTGGTGACGATGAGAGCGGACAGCGCGCCCATCGCGGCCACGCCCCCGACGGTTCCGGCGGAACGCCGGTTGCTCAGCGTCGCCAGGCGGTTCTGCAGGGAAGAGGGCATCTGCACCGTGAACAGCCCGAGCATTGCCAAGCCCATGGCCGCCAGCAGTGCGGCGAAGGTGCCGAGGATCCAGGGCTGCTGGAAAGCGGCCTGAATCTCGCCGCCCGCGGCGGCGGCGGCGATGCCGGCCAAAGTATAGGTGAAGGCCATGCCGAGCACGTAGGCGCTCGAGAGCAGCAGTGAGCGGGCCGTGCCCAGGGAGCGTCCGCCGGCGATCAGCGCCGAGAGGATGGGGATCATCGGCAGACAGCAGGGGGTGAAGGCGAGGGCAAGGCCGGCCAGATAGAACGCCCCGAGCATCACCAGCAGGTTGCCGGAGCGGACCAGGCCGGCGAAGCGGGCCTGCCCGCTACTGGGCGCGCTGTGCGGCGGCACGGGGCCGGAGCGGCCGCCGGGCGCAGCGGCCGGACCGACCGGGCCTGTGAGAGCGACGGTAAGGTTTTGGGTGATCGGGGGATAGCACAGGCCCGCATCGGCACAGCCCTGATACGTCACCGCCAAGGCAGCATCCTGGGGGGCGGCGGTGGTCCCCTGGAGGACCGGCACTTCGCCGCTGACGGTCAGGCGGTAGATCTGCTCACGGCCAAAGTAAGGATCGACCTTGAGGATCCCGGGCGGTAGCGCCAGTGTTCCGATGCGGGTTCCCGAGAGGGCCCGGACGTGGATGCGTGCCCGATACAGATAGAACCCCGGACGGATGTGCCAGGTGAGGCGGATTTGGTGTGCGCTGGGGTGGGCTCTGAGGTGGAAGACTTCGCTCGGGGGCGGAAATTGCGTTCCCCCGACAGCCGCCCCACGCACGGCATTGAGCACCGCCGGCGAGAACGTCGGACTCTGGGCGGCGTGAGCCGACCCCGCACACCCCAGCAGCGCCACGGCGGTCCACGCGAGCCGCTGGCAGCGATTGATCCTGATCCGCCATGGACGTCTCATGGGGCCACCTCCGCACTCAGCCAGGCCAGGTAGGCGGCTGAGCCCGCTGCAATCGGCAGAGCGATGATTTCCGGCACATCGTAAGGATGCAGCGATTTGAGGCGCATTTCGAGGTCCGCGAAGCGATGACTGAGGGTTTTGATGAGCAGCAACACCTCCGGTTCATCCTCGATGCGGCCTTGCCAGCGATAGAGGGAGCGCACGGGCTGCCGGGTGATGCAGGCGGCCAGACCAGATTCGAGCAATGCCCGGGCGATGTGCGTCGCGGTGGCCTCGTCCGGGCAGGTGGTCAGCACCAGGAGGAATTCAGCCATCGCGCCACGCATCGTAATAAATCATAAGTTTACAGCCAACCGGTGCGGAGGGCCTTAGGGTTGTCCGCAGGCTGCGGCTGCCGATCCGTAAAAAAAATGCTCGCCCCGGGTTGAAAATCGGCGTCGCCTACCTATGATTAGCAGCCACGCGGGTAGAGTGCTAATAGCTCTCCCGTGGCTTTAACTTAACCCCATCGTGTTCTGAAGGAGCGTTCACCATGAAGATTCGTCCTCTTCATGATCGCGTCATCGTCAAGCGCCTGGAAGAGGAGCGTACCTCTCCGGGTGGCATCGTCATTCCTGATACCGCGGCTGAGAAGCCGATTCAGGGAAAGATCGTCGCGGTCGGAAACGGCAAGATTCTCGAAAACGGCCAAGTTCGCGCCCTCGATGTGAAGGTCGGCGACAAGGTCCTTTTCGGCAAGTACAGCGGAACGGAAGTAAAGGTCGAGGGAGAGGAACTCCTCGTGATGAGGGAAGAAGACCTCATGGCCGTGATCGAGAGCAAGTAAGCGAGGAGCACTCAAAATGGCAGCCAAAGAAGTCCGTTTCAGCGATGACGCCCGCCAGCGCATGTTCAAGGGCGTCAACATTCTGGCGAACGCCGTCAAGGCGACGCTGGGCCCGAAGGGCCGCAATGCCGTGCTCGAGAAGAGCTTCGGCGCCCCCACCGTCACCAAGGACGGTGTGTCGGTCGCTAAGGAGATCGAACTGAAGGATAAGTTCGAGAACATGGGCGCGCAGATGGTGAAGGAAGTCGCGTCCAACACCTCCGATGAGGCCGGTGACGGCACCACCACCGCGACGGTGCTCGCTCAGGCGATCATCCGCGAGGGCCTGAAGGCCGTCTCCTCGGGCCGCAACCCGATGGACGTCAAGCGCGGTATCGACAAAGGTGTCGCCGCGGCGGTCGAAGAGCTGAAGAAGCTCGCCAAGCCCTGCAAGGATTCCAAGGCGATCGCGCAGGTCGGCACCATTTCCGCCAACTCCGACGAGTCGATCGGTCAGACCATTGCCGATGCGATGGAGAAGGTCGGCAAGGAAGGCGTGATCACGGTTGAGGAAGGTTCGGGCCTCGACAATGAGCTCGAAGTGGTCGAGGGCATGCAGTTCGACCGCGGGTATCTCTCGCCCTACTTCATCAACAGCCAGCAGAACCAGACGGCTGAACTCGACAAGCCGTACATCCTGCTGGTCGACAAGAAGATCTCCAATATTCGCGAGCTGCTGCCGCTGCTCGAGGGTATCGCCAAGGCCGGCCGGCCGCTGCTGGTCGTGGCCGAGGACGTCGAGGGTGAGGCGCTCGCCACCCTCGTGGTGAACAATATTCGCGGCATCCTCAAGGTGGCCGCCGTCAAGGCTCCGGGCTTCGGCGACCGCCGCAAGGCGATGCTGCAGGATATCGCCATTCTGACTGGCGGCACCGTCATCTCCGACGAAGTCGGTCTGTCGCTCGAGAAGGCGACGCTGAACGATCTCGGCGAGGCCAAGAAAATCGTCGTCGAGAAGGAAAACACCACGATCATCGACGGCGCCGGCAAGCAGGCCGACATCAAGGCCCGCGTCGAGTCGATCCGTCAGCAGATCGAGGAAGCGACTTCTGATTACGACAAGGAGAAGCTGCAGGAGCGTGTCGCGAAGCTCTCTGGTGGCGTTGCCGTCATCAAGGTTGGCGCAGCCACCGAGATGGAGATGAAGGAAAAGAAGGCGCGCGTCGAGGATGCGTTGCACGCGACTCGTGCAGCTGTCGAGGAAGGCGTTGTGCCGGGCGGCGGTGTCGCCCTGGTGCGCGTGCAGAAGGCCGTCGAGAAGGTCGTGGGCAGCAACGAAGACCAGCAGGTCGGTGTGCGCATTCTCGCCCGCTCGATCGAGGAGCCGCTGCGTCAGATCGTCGACAACGCCGGTGAGGACGCCGCTGTTGTGTTGAATCGCGTCAAGGAAGGCAAGGGCGCGTTTGGTTACAACGCCGCCACGGGCGAGTATGGCGACATGATCGAACTCGGCATTCTCGACCCGGCCAAGGTGACGCGCTTGGCGCTGCAGAATTCCGCCTCGGTGGCGGGTCTGCTGCTGACCACCGAGGTCATGGTGGCCGAGGCTCCGAAGGAAGAGGAGCACAGCCACGCCATGCCGCCGGGTGGCATGGGCGGAATGGATATGTAGGCACCCCTCTAAAGAGGTATCGATTCCAGCGGAAGGAATCGGTACCATCTCAACATCGGTTAGGGATTGTGCCCGACCCCAAAGCGGGGACAGTCCTGAAAGACGCGGATCAAGACCCCCCTATTCCGCGCAATCCTCTAAGCCCCGCAACTTGCGGGGCTTTTTTTTACTGCCACGCCACACTGCGACAAGCCGTCCGCGAGAGCCGACAGTGCGCAACTGTTGCCTCTAACCAACGATGTCAGCTGTGTCCGTCTTGCAATTCTCGTTGGCTTCGGGCTGTATGCCCGCTCATGAGTCTCGAGCTTGATGCACGCATACAACGCGCCCTGATGGCGCTTGAGGGGGCCGCGCCGGGACTGCGTGCGGCGCTGGCGCCACAGATCGGGGCGTGTCTGCCCCGAGTGTTTGCCGCGAGTGACTTCGTCGCGGATGCCTGTGTTCGCGATCCGGGGCTGCTACCGGATCTGCTCGCGAGCTTTACGCTCGAGCGTCCGCTCGAGCCCGGCGAGCTTGCTCGCCGGGCGCCGCTCACGACGCTTGGGGAGGCGGAGATGCTCGCGGCACTGCGGCGCTGGCGGCGACGTGAGCTTGTCCGTATCGCGTGGCGGGCGTTGGCTGGCTGGGCCGACATCGAGGAGAGTTTGCGCGATTCGTCCGAGTTCGCCGACGTCGCGATCGGCATTTGCGTCGAGTACGCGCGGGCGCAGCTGACGGCCCGCTTTGGGGAACCGCGCGGTTCGAACGGTGAGGTGCAACCGCTCGTCGTGTTGGCGATGGGCAAGCTCGGTGGCCGGGAGCTGAATTTCTCCTCTGATGTGGATCTGGTGTTGCTGTTTCCCGAGCAGGGCGAGACCGATGGTGCGCGCCCGATCAGCAATGAGGAGTTCTTCACTCGGCTCGGGCAGGGGATGATCCGCTTGCTCGAATCCCCGACGCACGAGGGCATGGTGCTGCGCGTCGACATGCGCCTGCGACCGTTTGGCGACAGCGGGCCTCTCGTGTCGAGCTTCGCTGCCCTGGAGGATTATCTACCGCTGCACGGGCGCGATTGGGAACGCTATGCGTACGTGAAGGCGCGCGCAGTGGTCGGTGCGGCGCATTTCGAGGAGGTCCGGAACACCTCGTTGCGCCCGTTTGTTTATCGGCGCTATCTTGATTACGGCGTGTTCGAGAGTCTGCGGGAGATGAAGGCGCTGATCGAGCGTGAGGTGGCGCGGCGCGAACTCGCTGACAACGTCAAGCTGGGCCCCGGCGGTATCCGCGAGATCGAATTCATCGCTCAGACCTTCCAGCTCGTCCGTGCCGGCCGCGATCCCCGGCTGCAGACGCCCTCGCTGCTCGCGGCGTTGAGGATGCTCGGCGAGGAACGGATTGTGCCGGCTGCGGCGGTCGATGAATTGACCGCCGCCTATCGGTATCTGCGCCGCTTGGAGAATGCTCTGCAGATGCTCGACGACCGCCAGACGCATCAGATGCCCTCGGATGCGCTGACGCGCGAGCGCATTGCTCAGGCTGTGGGCGAGGCGGACTGGACGGCACTGGAGCGCGCGCTCGGCGCGCATCGGGAGCGGGTCGCAGCGCATTTTCATCGGCTGGTGCTTGGTGGAGCGGCGCGCGCCCGCTCAGGAGTGCGTATTGATCTGGGCCGCGCTTGGGATGACCCGGCCGAAACGGCCTCGCTCACCGAATCGCTTGCCGAGGCCGGGTTCACCGCGCCAGCCGAGGCCGCTCGCCAGTTGCTCGAACTGCGCGCCTCGGCGTTGGTGCGCAAACTGGATGAGGCGGGCAGGCGACGCCTGCAGGCGCTGCTTGGACCGCTGCTCGCCGATATCGCCGCGGCCCTCTCCGGTGGTGACGAGCAGTTGACCGTGCTGCGCCGCATCCTGGCGATCTTGGAGGCCATGGGCAAACGTTCGGCGTACTTCGCGTTGCTCAGCGAAAGTCCGCCGGTGCGGGTGCGACTGGTGCAGATCTGCCGACGGGGCGAGTTCCTTGCGCGCCAGATTGCGGCTCATCCGCTGCTGCTTGATGAGTTCATCGATGAGCGGTCGTTCGAAGCGCTGCCGCAGCGTGACGAGCTTGAACGGGAACTCGATGCTGCGCTGCAGCGCGTCGAGCCGGACGATCCGGAGCGTCAGGTCGAGGCGCTATGCCATTTCCAGCGTGCCGCGGTGTTTCGCGTGGCGGTTGCAGACCTCTCGGGCCGGCTGCCAGTGATGCGGGTGAGCGACCGGCTGACCGAGATCGCCGAAATCATCCTTGACCGGGCCATTGCGCTCGGCTGGCGTCAGATCACGGCGCAGTTCGGCGTGCCGAGCTGTGGCGAGGAACGTCGCGCCGTGCGGGTCTGCGCGATCGGGTACGGCAAGCTCGGTGGCATGGAACTCGGCTACGGCTCGGATCTGGATCTGGTGTTTCTGCACGATTCGCGCGGCGAGCGGCAGGAGACGTGCGGTACGCATCCGATCGACAATCAGGTCTTTTTCGTGCGCCTCGTGCAGCGGGTGGTTCACCTGCTCACCATGCACTCGGCGGCCGGCCGGCTGTACGAGGTGGATGTGCGGCTGCGGCCAAGCGGAAAGGGCGGGTTACTGGTGACGCAGATCGACGCATTCGCGGAGTATCAGCGTCGGGAGGCGTGGACGTGGGAGCATCAGGCGCTGCTGCACGCGCGTGCGGTCGCCGGCTCGCGTGAATTGTGCGCTGAGTTTGAGCGCATCCGGCTCGACGTGCTGCGATTTAGCGTACGCCGCGAGCAGCTGCGCGAGGACGTGCGCGGCATGCGTGAACGCATGCGCCGCGAACGGCCCGGGGGCGCACCGGGCTCGATGGACCTGAAGAACGACGCCGGCGGCATCGCGGATATCGAGTTCTTGGCGCAGTATTGGGCGCTGAAGTGGGCGCGGGAGTATCCCCCGGTGGCCATGTTTGCCGATACCATCCGTCAGCTCGAGTCGGTGGCCTCGGCGAATCTGGTGCCCCAGGCGACGGTCGATATCTTAACCGGGGCCTATCGCGCCTACCGGGAGCGCCGTCACCATCTGGCGCTTGCCGGCGGGGGTGCGGAGCGCGTGCCGGAAGCGGAGTTCGCGGCCGAGCGTGCTGCAGTGCGCGTGATCTGGGCGGAAACGTTCGGCTCCGCCGGATAGGGGCGAAGCACCCCCCAGCGCCGTTATAATGGGCCTCTGACCGATCCCTGCCCGCAAGGAATTGACATGGCCGCAGCCGCGCAGCCCCTGATACAGCCGAATGCCCAACAGCAGTACGATGTGGGCCTGGAGGACTTACCTCTGGCCTGTCCCATGCCGCAGATGCAGCTGTGGAACTCACACCCGCGGGTATACCTGCCGATCGAGCAGAGCGGGTGGGCCAAATGTCCCTACTGCGGGGCGGAGTACACGCTGAAGCGCTGAGCGAGCTCAGCGCTCGGGGCTATCCAGCAACGGGGTGATCAGCGCCAGAACCCGCTCGAGGGCGCCACGGTTCTCGGCGACGACCGCCTGACCGCGCGCGCCGACCTGGGCGCGCTGCGTCGGATCGCTCAGCCAGGCGATCAGCGTGGCGGCGAGTTCCGCCTCGTCGCGCACGAACTGGACCGCACCGCGCGCCACGAGCAGCTGCGCGATATCCGCTGCATTGAACTGATGCGGTCCGGTGACGATCGGGCGGCCGAGCGCGGCGGGTTCGAGCAGGTTGTGCCCGCCGACTGGGACCAGGCTCCCGCCGACGAACGCCGCGTCGGCCGCGGCGTAGAAGTCGATCAGTTCGCCGAGCGTGTCGAGCAGCAGCACTTGGGCGCTCTGCACGGACTGTGCAGAGCGCGAGTGGCGCACGTGCGGTACGCCCTGCTGCGCGAGCAGCGCCGCGACCGTCTCAAAGCGTTGCGGGTGACGCGGCGCGATTACCAGGAGCGCACCGGGCTGCGCCGCACAAACCCGCCGGTGGGCGGCGAGCATCACCGCTTCCTCACCCTCATGCGTGCTACCAGCAACCCAGAGCGGTCGTCCCGGCGCGTAGAGCGCACGCAGCCGTGCGCCGCGCACGCCGATATCCGGTGCCACGGTGCAGTCGAACTTCAGATTTCCGCTCACGTGCGTCCGTTGCGGATCGGCACCGATGGCGAGGAAGCGCGCGGCATCCGTCTCGCTCTGTGCGGCGATCACTACGCCACGCAGTGCCTCGCGCAGGAGCGAGCCGAAGCGGCGGTAGCGGCGCTGCGAGCGGTGGGAGAGCCTCGCGCTGGCGATGATCAGGGGGATGCCGCGGCGATGGCACTGTCGGAACAATGTCGGCCACAGTTCGGTCTCGAGAATCAGTGCAAGTCGTGGTCGTGCGCGATCGAGGAAGCGGCGCACCGAACCGGGCAGGTCATAGGGCAGATAGCGCACCGTGACGCCCGGGCCGAGCGAGGCGGCGCGTGCCGCGCCGGTGGGCGTGAACGCGGTCAACAGAATCGGCAGGTCCGGTCGGCGGGTGCGCAGGGCTTTCACCAATGTGCTCGCGGCCTGTACTTCCCCGACGGAGGCGGCGTGGATCCACACCGGCCGGCCCGCCAGGGGTGCTCCGAAGCCAAACCGCTCGGCGAGACGCGCTCCGCGCCGATGACGCGCGGAGCGCGCCCGCATCGCCAGCGATGCTGCATGCAGCGGCGCGGCGAGGTACACGGCGATCAGGTAAAGCCACCGCACTACGGCGCTCGTGACCCATCCGCGGGCATCTGCGACTGATAGCCGTCAAGCAGCGCGTGCCAGTCGGAATCGGTAAAGCGCTCGGCGGCCAGACCGTAGGTCACTTTCTCGAGCGAGCGGCGCAGTCGCACGAGATTGCCGTCGCGCCACAGCCCGTCGGCGCGCAGGCGGCAGCGGTCAAAGTCCACTAAATACACTGCCGTCCCGTCGAGCAGCACGTTGTGCGCATTGAGATCGGCGTGACACACGCCGAGATCGTGGAAGCGACGGATGCACCGGCCAATCGCGATCCAGGTGAGCAGCGGCAGCGCCGTGTCCAGCAACGCTGCGCTCAATGGCACTGTGCCGACCAGGCGCTCGGTGATGATGTCACCGCGGTACACTTTGCCCTCCCGCACGTAGCGCGCGGCAATGGGCGCCGGCACGGGTAGGCCGGCGCGGTGCAGTCGATGCGTGAGCAGCCATTCGGCAAACGGCCGGGTGCGTTGCTCGTCTCGCCAGAAGTAGCGGTCTGCGAGCACGCGCGCGACAACCCCGCCTCGATGGTAGTGACGCAAAACCAGCTCGCGATCATCGGCCTGTATGAAATGCGTGGTGCCGCGGCCGCGCGCTGTGCCAAGCAGCCGGCCGTGGGTGCGCCAGAACTGCGGCTCGAACCACTCCGGCTGGCAATTGCGGGCGAGCGCCGCGTTGTATAGCATGGCCCCGCCCGCGACGGTCAGGTGCTTGACCAAAGGCCCAGGCGGCCAGTTCGCGCTCACCGGTTCGCGCTCCTCATTCCAACAGCCGTGATGTTGTCCCCAGACCGACCGCCACGCTCAGTATGCCTGCTCAGGCTCTCGGCGCTCGGCGACGCGTGCCACGTCGTTCCAATCGTGCGCACGCTGCAGCGGGCGTGGCCCGAGACGCAATTGACCTGGATCATCGGTAAGGCTGAGGCTCGGTTGCTCGGGCTCATCGAGGGGGTGGAGTTTATCACCGTCGATAAGCGTGCCGGGTTCGCCGCGGGCCGTGACCTGCGAGCGCGGCTCGCGGGTCGGCGGTTCGACGTGCTGATGCACATGCAGCTCGCATTGCGCGCCAGTCTGATCTCGCGGCTGGTGCCGGCAGAGCTGCGACTGGGTTTCGATCGCGCTCGGGCGCGCGAGCTGCAATGGCTCTTCACCAATGCCCGTATCGCCGCACAGACCCGCGAGCACGTGCTCGACAGCTTTTTCGGCTTCACCGCGGCGCTTGGCATCGCCGAGCGTACGCTGCGCTGGGACGTGCCATTGCCGCTCCAGGCTCGCGAATATGCCGAACAGCTCATCCCGGATGAACGCCCGACGCTGCTCATCAGTCCCTGCTCGAGTCACGAACTGCGTAACTGGCGGCCCGAGCGGTATGCCGCACTGGCCGATTACGCGGTGCGCCGGCACGACATGCGGGTGATCCTGGTCGGCGGGCCGGCACCTGCGGAGCGGGCGATGGGTGCGCGGATCGAGCAAGCCGCCGGCGTGCCGCTCATTAATCAGATCGGTCGCGATACGTTGCCGCAGCTGCTGGCGTTGCTCGCGCGCGCCGCTGTCCTGGTGAGCCCGGACTCCGGGCCGGTGCACATGGCGACCATGGTCGCAACGCCGGTGATCGGACTGTATGCCGCCACCAATCCGGAGCGCAGCGGCCCCTATCTCTCGCGCCGCTGGTGTGTCAATGCCTACGCCGAGGCCGCGCAGCGCTTTCGCGGCTGTGCGCCCGAGCAGTTGCCCTGGAGCAGCAAGATCGAGGTGCCGGGCGTCATGGACCTGATTGATGTCGAACGGGTGACCGCCAAGCTCGATGAATTGTTAGGATAGCGGACATGAAAGACATTCTGGTGCCGATATCCCCTGGTGAACTGCTCGATAAGATCACCATCCTCAGGATCAAGTCGGAGCGCATCCGGGATGCAGTCAAGCTCGACAACGTGCGGCTGGAACTCGAGCTGCTCGAGCGGACCTGGCGCGATGCGTGTGGAGCGGCCGACCTGGCCACAGACGAGCAGGCGCTGCAGTCGGTCAACGAGCGACTGTGGGAGATCGAGGATCGCATCCGCGAGAAAGAGGCGCTGCGGTGCTTCGATGCCGAGTTCATCGAGCTTGCCCGTTCGGTTTACATCGAGAACGATGAGCGTGCGGCCGTGAAGAAGCGCATCAATGTCGCGCTGGGCTCACGACTGATCGAGGAAAAATCCTACCAGCAGTATCGCTGAAACGCGCCGCCCGCCGGTGCGTCTCTAGGGCGCCGGGGGCGGGGTCATGCTCTCTGGGGTCATCTGCCCCGGGGCGACCCGGATGACGGTGGTCAGCCAGCGGTTGATGGTGGCCACCTGGGCAGGGTCCAGGGTACCTGCCGCGTAGCGCAGCTGGATGAGGCTATTGATGTAGTTGTAGCGGCTGGTGGCGTAGTTGGTCTGCGCGGCGACCAGAGTGCTCAATGCGTTCAGCACGTCGACCTCGGTTTGAGTCCCGACCTTATAGCCGGCCTCGGTCGCCTTGAAGGCGGTTTGGCTGGAGGTGAGCGCCTGGCGCAGCGCGCGCACGTTGGCGATTCCGGTGATGACCCCGAGGTAGGCATCGCGGGCCTGCTGGACGGTGGTGCGCGCAGCCTGCTCGACAGCATCCTGAGCGGCCATGGCCTGGTACTGGGTCTGATGAATGCGGGCCTGATCGGCGCCGCCATTAAACAGCGACAGAGAGAACTCGATGCCGATCTGCCGGTCGTTGCTGGTGCTGCCGAGACCGCGAAACTCCTGTCCAAAGAGCGTCTCGTTGGTACCGGTGCTGCTGTAGGAGCGGCTGGCGACGAGGCTGACGGTGGGGATGTCGGCGCCGAAGGCGGCCCGCACGTTCTGCCGGGCGACATCGGCGCCGAGCCGGCTGGCGATGAGTGTGAGGTTCTGGCGCAGGGAGGTCTGTACCCAGGCGTTCTGGTTGGCCGGATTGGGCATGGTCAGGGGCAGATCAGCACCGGGCTCCGCGAAGGAGTCATACTGGCGCCCGGTGATGACCTCGAGCTGGTCTTCAGCATTGGCGAGTGCCTGCTTGGCGCTGATCACCGCGGCGGCGGCGGTGTCGCGCGCGGCGCGGGCCTGCTCGACGCCGGTGATGGCGATCAGGCCGACTCTGAAGCTCTCCTTAGCCTGGGTGAGACCCAGGGTGAGGGCTTTGAGCGAAGATTCCTGAGCCTGCAGAGTATCGACGGCGGCGAGCACGTTGAAGTAGGCCGTGGCGGTGCGCAGGATGAGGTTCTGCGTGGCGGCCTCGTAGGTGGCCTGCGCCTGGGCGACCTGACTGTTGGCCGCCTTGAGGTTCATCCAGGCGGTCCAGGAGAAGAGATTTTCCGAGAGGTTCAGGCTCCACTGCTCACCGTCGCTGTTGGAGCTGCTCAGCACGTTATAAGTGTAGAAATTGCCGCCGGCGGTGGAGCCGATCTGGCCGCCGTCGCCGGCCGAATGGCTCCAGGTCTTGCCGGCGGTGGCGGTGAGCTGCGGCAGCAGCGCCGCCCAGGCCTGCGGGCGGACCTCGCGCGCGGCCATGTAGTTGGCGTACGCCTGCTGATAGGTCGGGTCGTGCTGCAGCGCCTGCTGGTAGACCTGCAGGAAGTCCGTCGCCGAGGCGCTCGCCGCCAGTCCGAGGGCCAAGACGCCGCCGAGCAGCGTCAGGATGAGATGACGTGGGGTGGTTCGCATGATCTTCCCTAAAAACACAGCCGGGGGCGCAAAGTTGCACGCCAGTCGCTTCAGCTCATGCCGCAGTCGTTCGCCCGTCGGTCCGCGCCGCAGCATCCGGCTGCCGTGCATCAGAAATCGAACGCCACGGGCCGCTCGGCGTGCACCAGCGGGTCGATGACCGTTTCGAACAGGCTCTCGTCGGTCCAGGCGTCTTCGGCAACCCGGCGCACGAGCCTTGCTTCCATGATCGGGGCGGTGCCGACCACGACGAACAGTCGGCCACCGACGGCGAGTGCGGATTGCCAGCGGCTGTCGTACGTGGGCAGCGAAGCGGTAACCGCAATCGCATCGAAGCGGCCCGTCGGCTCGAAGGTCATGGCGTCACTGCCGACCACGTCGATGTCGCGTAAACCGCGCGTTGCGAGCGTGCGGCGAGCCATGTCGGCGAGCTCAGGCACAATCTCGAGCGACTGGACGGTCTTGCTCAGCATGCGCAGGCAGGCAGTGATGAACCCTGAGCCGGTGCCGATCTCGAGTACGCGCTCGCGCCCGGTGAGCTCGAGCGCCGTGAGCAGCCTGCCGACCACGCTGGGGCGCAGCATGTGCTGACCGCCCGGCAGAGGCACCTCGGCATCTGCGTAGGCCAGGAACCGGTACTGCGGTGGCGTAAACGCCTCGCGCGGCACCTTGCGGAAGGTATCGAGGATGCGCTCATCGAGCACCTCCCAGGCACGGACCTGCTGTTCGATCATCTGTTCACGGGCATCGGCAGACATCGGGGCGGGACTCCAGTCGCATCAATGGCTTCCCCGTACTCCGGGGCAGGCGAAAATTACGGGTTTTCGGCGCTCCTGCCAAGCCAATTTGCGACGAGATATGGTGAAATAGCGCTGGAACGCCCTGGCCTCTGCGCTATGCTGCCCCCGTAAGCGTTCCGAAGGTAAGGATAAAATGAATAAGTCGGGGAGCAGCCGGGACGCGGCCGCCCGAAGGAAGTTGAGCTGAATGTCGACGGTCTGGGCCTTCTTCCTCCTGCTGGTGCTGCTCGCGGCCGTATTCCTGCTGCTGCGCTCTGAACGCTTGCGTCGCCGGGAGCGCGAGGCGCTCGGCGCACTCGCGCGCCAGATCGAACAACTGCCCCCGGAGCGCCCGGCGCCGCTTGCGGCGGACGGGGCGGCGGGGAGCGAGGTCGGCGCGCTGGTCAGCGCCGTCAATCAACTGCTGGTTTCCCCGCTGGCGCAGCGCCGGGCAGTCGCTGATGCCCACCGGCAGTTCGCCGCGCTCGGCGCCCGGGTGCAGCAGGCGGTGCTGGTGCATCGGGAGACCATTGTCTACAGCAATGCCCGGTTGGCACATCTGCTCGGCGTCGACCCCCAGGAGCTGCTCGGCCGGTCGCTCGCAGAGCTGGTTACGCCGGATTACGCCGAACTCGTGGCCGAGAATGTGCGCCGGCACTTGGCGGGCGAACTCGCTGCCGATCGGTACGAGGTCGACCTGCCCGGGACCGATGGCTTGGTGCGACTGGAACTGGCCGTCGCACCGTTCGAATTCGATGGCCGTGCGCTGCTCGTCACGGGGACTGAGGTGCTGCCGGAGCAGGCGGCGGTGGCGCCGGGTCGTGAAGGGCTAAGCGAAGCAGCCAATCTCACCGCCCTGGATCTGCTCTCCGAGGCGGTCATGGCGACCGACAGCGCTGGGCGTATCACCTACGTCAACGCCGCCGCGGCGCGCTTGACGACGATGACCCCTGAGCAGGCGTACGGTCGGAACCTGGAAGACGTGCTGAATCTGGTCGAGGAGGGCGATCGCCGATTGCTCGCCGAGCCGGTGCGTCAGACGCTCGGCAGTGGAATCGCTGTCAACCTGGGGCGCCGTGCTCTGCTGGTGGCGCGCAACGACGGCAGTGAGCGCTCTATCGAGTTGGCGGCTTCGCCGATTCGCGGCACCGGGGGGCGGGTGGCGGGATCGCTGGTGCTGCTGCATGACGTATCGGAACTGCGCGGCATCGCGCGGCAGATGTCTTATCAGGCAACCCACGATGCCCTCACCGGACTGGTCAACCGCCATGAATTCGAGCGCCGGTTGCAGGAGTCGACCGAGAGCGCCCATCGGGGCGACGGTCAGCACGTGCTGTGCTGTCTCGATCTGGATCGCTTCAAAGTCGTCAATGACACCAGTGGGCACGTCGCCGGCGACGGCGTGTTGCGCGAAGTCGCCAAAGTGCTGCGCGACGCGGTGCGCGATAGTGACACCGTGGCCCGCTTGGGTGGCGACGAATTCGGCATGCTGCTGATTGGCTGTCCTTTGGAGAAGGCCCGGCAGATTGCCGATGATGTCTGTCGCGCTGTGGCCGATCACCGCTTCGTCTGGCGGGACAAGATCTTCAATCTCGGCGTTTCGGTGGGCTTGGTGGAGATCTCGCGCGCGAGTGGCGCGCCTGAGGAGTTGCTGGTCGCTGCCGACTCGGCATGTTATGTCGCGAAGAAGCGCGGCTCGGGCCGGGTGGCGGTGTATTCGGCTCATGACGAGGCGCTCGCGCGCCACAGCGGTGAGATTCAGTGGCTGCAGCGGCTGCAGGTGTCGTTGCGGGACGGCCGCTTCCAGCTTTACCAGCAGCCGATCGTGCCGGCCTACGGGGACGACAATGGCGGGCCCGCGATGGAGGTCTTCGTCAGACTCGGCGATGAGGACGGGGAAGGAATCCCGCCATCGGAGTTCGTGCGCGCCGCGGAGCGCTACCGGCTGATGGGTCTGGTCGATCGCTGGGTCGTGCAGACGACGCTCGCAGCGCTCGGGCGCGGCGCGCTGCCGGTGCCACCGCGACGCTGCGTAGCCATCAACATCTCGGGACAGACCCTGGCCGACCCGGATTTCCTCGAGTTCGTCGTCGAGTGCCTCGACAGCACGGGCGTCGCGCCGGCGCAGGTATGCTTCGAGCTCAGCGAATCGGCGGTAGTGGCCAACCTCGAGCACGCAAGGCGCTTCGTTGGTGTGTTGCACGGCATGGGCTGCCGCTTCGCGCTGGACGATTTCGGCTCGGGCGTCGGGTCGTTTTCCAACCTGCGCAGTCTGCCTATGGACTACCTGAAGATCGACGGTTCATTCATGCGCAATCTGGCGCGCGACTCGGTCAATCAGGCGATGGTGACTGCAATGATCGATCTGGCGCGCAAGCTCAACTTCAAGGTCATCGCCGAACAGGTCGAGGATAGCGCGGCGCTCGAGGTGGCGCGGCGCATGGGCATCGACTACATGCAGGGCTACGCGATTGCGCACCCGAAGCCGCTGCCACTTGCGGCATAGCGACCTCGCCCGTCAGCGCGGCTCAAAGCGCAGCGCCGCCCCGTTGATGCAGTAGCGTTGACCGGTAGGCGGTGGGCCGTCCGGGAATACGTGCCCGAGATGTCCACCGCACCGCCCGCAATGGACTTCGGTGCGACGCATGAGCAGGCTGCGGTCCTCACGCGTGCCGATTGCCGCAGGCAACGGGGTGAAGAAACTTGGCCAGCCGGTGCCGCTTTCAAACTTGGCTGTTGATGAAAACAACTCTTGCGCGCATCCGGCGCAGACAAATACGCCGCTGCGGTGTTCGGAGTTCAGGTCGCTCGCGCCGGCACGTTCGGTGCCGTGTCTGCGCAATACACGGTATTGCTCGGGCGTGAGCGATTGCCGCCACTCCTCGTCGGTCTTGTTTACGGGGAATTGTTCCGCTGATCGCACGGGCTAGCCTCCGGCGCGGTCGGCGCCGCATGGGCTAACAGTAACAGTCTGTTACTGCCGAGTCGAGCCGTCCGTGCGGGTACGGGTCCAGGTTGACCTAAATGCAACGGCCCCGGGGTGGATAATTGTCTCTTGCGTATCAATTGGTTATGGCTCTAGAGGAAGTCTTGGCGTCAAATCTGTTGGCATCGGCCAACATCGCGACTTGCGCACAATCCCGAAATCACCGGTGCAACTTGGATGTGAGCGTGGTATGAAGAGCGCCCGCTTCCAAGCGAATACGAGCGGCAGGGATGCCAGAAGCCTATGCAGCTTGCCCGTCTCTGGTGTGAACATCTGGCCGCAGGTTGTCCGAACGAGCTCACCGGTGTTGAGATCGCCGGTAGTGATGCTCGTGCCCTGGATGCGGAGATTTCGGCCTGTGTCAGCGCCCTCATCTGCCGGTCGATGACGGTCGATGAGCGTATCGAGCGACGGCTGGCGGATATCCGTCAGGCGCTGATAGGCAAGCAGGCCGAAGCCGATGCGCCGGTCGCGGCGTATTGTGAGCGGTTGAACCGGCTGGTGAGCGCGGTACTGACGCAGTCACGAGCGGGTCGCGCCTAGGGGCGCGGTCTGCGACCGCATGCCGCGGTCGCAGACCGATCAGTGGGTCCTCAGAGAAGCGGAATCATCAACAGCGCGACGATGTTGATGATCTTGATGAGCGGATTGATCGCCGGTCCGGCCGTGTCCTTGTACGGATCCCCGACGGTGTCGCCGGTGACCGCGGCCTTGTGCGCCTCTGAACCCTTGCCGCCGAAGTTTCCTTCCTCGATGTACTTCTTGGCGTTGTCCCAGGCCCCTCCGCCGGTGGTCATCGACACCGCGACGAACAAACCGGTGACGATGGTGCCGATCAGCAGGCCGCCGAGCGCTTTGACGCCGGCGCCGGGGCCCATCAGGTAGTTCATGACCACCACGAGCACCACCGGCACCAGGATCGGCAGCAGCGACGGGATGATCATCTCGCGAATCGCCGCACGGGTCAGCATGTCGACGGCGCGCGAGTAATCAGGTTTGGCGGTGCCTTCCATGATGCCCTTGATCTCGCGGAACTGCCGTCGGACCTCGTTCACTACCGCGCCGGCGGCCCGTCCGACCGCCTCCATCGCCAGTGCGCCAAACAAGTAGGGTACGAGACCGCCGATGAACAGGCCGATGATCACCGCAGGATCGGACAGCGAGAAGGCGACCAGTTTTCCTGCCGCCTGCAGGTTGTGGGTGTAGTCGGCGAACAACACCAGGGCGGCCAGCGCAGCCGAACCGATCGCGTAGCCCTTGGTCACCGCCTTCGTCGTGTTGCCGACCGCGTCCAGCGGATCAGTGATGTCACGCACCTGCTTCGGGAGCCCCGCCATCTCGGCGATGCCGCCGGCGTTGTCGGTGATCGGCCCGTAGGCATCGAGTGCCACGATCATGCCGGTCATGGACAGCATGGCGGTGGCCGCAACGGCGATGCCATAAAGCCCCACGCCATGGACCTCGCCGAGCCGGTAGGAACCCCAGATGGCCAAACAGACCGCAATCACCGGCAGGGCGGTCGATTTCATCGACACGCCTAGGCCGGCGATGATGTTGGTGGCATGTCCGGTCTGTGAGGCAGCCGACACTTTGCGCACCGGACTGTATTCGGTGGCCGTGTAGTACTCGGTGATCACGATCAGCGCGGTGGTGAGTGCCAGGCCGATCAGCGTGCAGCCGAACAGCGCCATGGCCTCCTGCGGCATCAGCGAGCGGGTGATGTAGTAAAAGCCCGCTGCCGAGACCAGGCCGGCCACAATGACACCCTTGTACAGGGCGTTCATGATCTTGCCGCCCTCTCGGGTGGAAACGAAGAATGTGCCGATGATCGAGGACACGATGGACATCGCGCCGAGGGCGAGCGGGTAGACGGCCGCCTTGAATCCCGCGCCCGGGGTCTGATGGCTGAACAGCAGACCGCCGAGCAGCATGGTCGCGACCACGGTGACGGCGTAAGTCTCGAACAGATCCGCCGCCATGCCCGCACAGTCCCCGACATTGTCGCCGACGTTGTCGGCGATGACCGCGGGGTTGCGCGGATCATCCTCCGGGATGCCGGCTTCGACCTTGCCGACCAGGTCCGCGCCCACGTCCGCGCCCTTGGTGAAGATGCCACCGCCGAGACGGGCGAAGATCGAGATGAGCGAGCCGCCGAAGGCGAGGCCGACGAGCGCATGCAGTGCGGCGTCCTGACCGATCAGATGACGCAGCACGGTGAAGTAGCCGGCCACGCCGAGCAGGCCGAGTCCGACGACCAGCATGCCGGTGATCGAGCCGCCGCGAAAGGCCACTGCGAGCGCCGCGTTCAGGCCCCTGGTCGCCGCTTCCGCAGTGCGTACGTTGGCGCGCACGGCGATGCTCATGCCGATGTAGCCAGTGGCTCCCGACAGCAGAGCTCCGATGGCGAATCCGCCGGCGGTCGGCCAGCCGAGGAAATACCCGAGAATCACGCACACGACGATCCCAACGAGCAGGATGGTGGTGTATTGGCGATTGAGGTATGCCTTGGCGCCGGCCTGCACGGCCGCAGCGATTTCCTGCATGCGTGCGTTGCCCGCCGGCAGGCGCAGGATCGCCGTCGTTGAGATCACGCCGTAGAGCACGGCGAGCGCACCGGCGGCAATGGCCGCCCAAAGCCACATATTGGCACTCATCAGATAGTCTCCCCCTGAAAGCAACTCCGAACAGAACCGCGAACTCCGAAAACCCGGCCGCCCGGCTCGCGGCAGCCGTGCGGACGCCACATGGGTGAACGGTCAGATCTTGAATGTCGTCTTCAGCTTGCGTCGCACCGGCGCACCCTTGATGCGCACGTAATCGGGCAGGCCGTCACGGTAGGCCGGATAGGCCTCCCCGGCAATGAGCGGTTCGAGATAGCGCCGGCAGGCCGGCGTGATGCCGAATCCGTCCGCTGTGATGAAATCGCGCGGGACTTTTTTCTCGCGATTGGCCACTTCACTAAGCGGCACGTGGCCGATGGCCCAGCGATAGGGCTTGGCCCGCTTGCGCACGATCGTGGGCATCACGGCGTTGACGCCCTTGACGGCGAGCTCCACCGCCGCTTTGCCGACTGCATACGCCTGCTCGACGTCAACCTTCGAGGCGATGTGGCGCGCGGCGCGCTGCAGATAATCGGCCACAGCCCAGTGGTGCTTGTAACCGTGCCGCTGGCGGATCATATCGGCCAGCACCGGCGCGACCCCGCCGAGCTGGGCGTGACCGAAGGCGTCCCGGGTGCCCGCTTCGGCGAGGAACCGGCCGTCGGCGTAGGCCGTGCCCTCGGACACCACCACCACGCAGTACCCATAATCTTGCACGCAGTGCTGCACGCGCTCGAGAAAGCGCTCTGTATCGAACGGGATCTCCGGAAACAGGATGATGTGTGGCGGCTCGCCGCGCTTGCGGCCTGCAAGCCCCGCGGCCGCCGCGATCCAGCCGGCGTGCCGTCCCATCACCTCGAACACGAACA
The DNA here is from genome assembly GCA_021847105.1 of Pseudomonadota bacterium. Classification (GTDB taxonomy): domain Bacteria; phylum Pseudomonadota; class Gammaproteobacteria; order Steroidobacterales; family Steroidobacteraceae; genus 13-2-20CM-66-19. The sequence continues at coordinate 30,604 of JAJZUT010000025.1, forward strand.
CTTTGGTTGAGGTGCGCGCCATAGAGGCGACATCGAGCGCCGCTTCGCGCGTGGAGACGGCGATGTATTTCGCCACGGAGCCGAAGCCTGGGCAGCAGTCGGTGTGCGGCAGGTCGTTGTCGACCGTCTTGGGCACGCCCACGCAGGTGACCGGATAGCCGAGCGCTTCGCCGATCTGGGACACCTTCAGGGCGGTGTCCATCGAGTCGTTGCCGCCGTTGTAGAAGAAATAGCCGATGTCGTGCGCGCGGAACACTTCGATCAGCCGCTCGTACTCGGCGCGGTTCTGATCGAGGCTCTTGAGCTTGAAGCGCGCTGAACCGAACGCCCCGCCCGGGGTGTGCCGCAGGGCGCGGATGGTCGCCGCACTCTCGCGCCCCACGTCGATCAGGTCTTCTGTGAGCGCGCCGATGATGCCGTCTCGGCCCACGTAAACCTTGCCGATGTGCTTGCGCTGGCGCAATGCGGTCTCGATGACCCCGCACGCCGAGGCATTGATAACGGCCGAGACACCGCCCGACTGGGCATAGAACGCATTCTTCTTACCGGTCTGTTTCATGGTTCAGGAGCGCTTCGGGCGCAGATCGCCGCGTCACCGGCAAGGATAGCGCAGCGCCGCGCGCCTCGCCCGGGAGAGGCGGGGTCGGTGGCTTCGTTTGACCGCCCGAGGCCGCCCCGGTATGGTGCAAGACCTTTCGCACCAAATTTAGTCATACTCATGCGCATCGTCCTGTTGGGGGCTCCAGGGTCGGGTAAGGGTACGCAGTCGCAGCGGTTGATCGAGCGGTTTCACATCCCGCAGATCTCCACTGGCGACCTGCTGCGCGCCGCCGTTGCGCACGGCACGCCGCTTGGCCTGCAGGCCAAAGAGGCCATGGCTGCCGGCCGACTGGTCGCCGATGAGATTGTGCTCGGCATGATTCGCGAACGCCTCGGGGAGCCTGATACCCGCGACGGATTCATTCTCGATGGCTTCCCGCGCAATATCGCCCAGGCGCGCGCACTGGATGAGATGCTCGCCCAGGTTGACCAACCGCTCGAGACGGTCGTGCAGATGAACGTGGACTACAGCGAACTCTCGCGGCGCATTGCCGGGCGGCGCACCTGCACGGACTGCGGCAAGGTCGTCAATCTACTGACCTCTCCCCCAGAGACGCTCGAACACGAGCGCTGCCCAAAGACCGGGCAATCGCACCGGCTGTACCAGCGGCCGGACGACAATGAAGCGACCGTCGCGGAGCGGTTGCGGGTTTACGAGGCACAGACCCGCCCGCTTATCGATTACTACCGCGATCAGGGACTGCTGCGCAGCATTGACGCCGAAGGCGATGTCGCGGTGGTATCGGCCCGGTTGGAGCAGGCACTGAAGGGCTGAGGCGCCGGCCTAGAGAGCCGCGAGCAGCCGTTCACCGAGCACCGCCCGGCGCCAGCCGATGAGGACCTGCGCGTCCTGGCGCCCGGCGGCAAGCTGCTCCAGATCGCGCCGCGTCGCCAGCACCTCCGGACTCAAGCCGAGCTCTTCGGCCGTCGATCGCTGGATCGAAGCGAGTTTCTTCAGCAGCACGTTCAGGTTTGGATCCGGCGGTGGGCGCGTCACGGGCGGCGCCGGTTCCGGAATGTCGGCCGCGTGCACACACTCGAGCAGCTCACTGCCGGATCGCTCGAGCAGTGCCGGCGGCATGCCCTCGAGTGCGCCGAGGGCCTGCGGCGTGCGCGGCACGCGCAGGACCATCTCGCGCAGCAGTGCATCATCAAGGATCCAGCCGCGCGGCCGGTTGCGTGCCAAGGCCCGGCGCTCGCGCCAAGCGGCCAGCAACCGAAGCAGCCGCTGGCGGCCCGGATCCAGCCCGCCGAGGCCGCGCAGACGCCGCCAGGCCTGCTCCGGATCGACGCTGAGCGCCGCCGGGTCCTCGAGCTCGGTCAGCTCCTCGGCGAGCCAGGGCAGACGGCCGAGCCGATCGAGTCGTTCCTCGAGCGCATTTTTCAGCGCCAACAGATAGCGCACATCATCGAGCGCGTATTCGATCTGTTCGGCCGAGAGTGGCCGGCGCGACCAATCGGTGCGAGTGTGCGCCTTGGCGAGTGTCTGTCCGAGCAGCCGGCGTACGAGTTCGGCGTAGCCGATCTGCGCCGGCTCGCCGGCGAGCGCCGCGGCGAGCTGGGTGTCAAACAGCGGCCGCACGGGCCCCACGGCTGCCAGCAGCACTTCGAGGTCCTGGCGCGAGGCATGCAGCACCTTCACCGTTGCCGATGCGCACAGCGGCGCCTGCAGCGCCCCGAGATCCGTCACCGCGAGCGGATCGACGCAGGCGGCGCCGCCTGCCCAGGCGATCTGCAGCAGACACAGCTGGGCGTAATAGGTGCGCTCGCGCAGAAATTCGGTATCGAGTCCGATAGCCGGTTCGCCCGAGAGATGCGCGGCGAGGTCGGCGACGGCGGCAGGTGTGGTGGCTGGGTGCAAGGGCGTGCTGACCGGTACAATCCATGACCATTATGCACGTTCACGTTCTGGGTGTTTGCGGTACGTTCATGGGCGGGGTCGCCGCACTGGCGCGCGCCGCCGGACATCGGGTCACCGGCTCCGACCACAACGTCTACCCGCCAATGAGCACACAGCTCGCGGCGCTCGGTATCGAGCTGATCGAGGGTTACGGACCGGCGCAGCTCGAACCGCGCCCGGACGTGGTGGTCGTCGGCAACGTCATGCGCCGCGGGCTGCCGGTGATCGAGGCGCTGCTAGACAGCGGCATACCCTATGTCTCCGGGCCCGAATGGCTCGCGCGCGAGCTGCTGAGGGAGCGCTGGGTGATCGCCGTCGCTGGCACGCACGGCAAGACCACGACCAGCTCGATGCTGGCGTGGATTCTCGCGCATGCGCGACTCGCCCCCGGATTTCTGATCGGTGGCGTGCCGGGGAATTTCGACGTTAGCGCTGAGCTCGGCGGTGGCGCGTTCTTCGTCATCGAGGCCGATGAGTACGATACGGCGTTCTTCGACAAGCGCGCGAAGTTTGTCCATTACCGTCCGCGCACGGTTGTGCTGAACAACCTGGAATACGACCACGCGGACATTTATCCCGACATCGCCTCGATTGAGCGTCAGTTTCATCATCTGGTGCGCACCGTGCCGGGCAGTGGACGCATCGTCTGGAATGCCGGTGATGCCAATCTGCGCGCCGTGCTCGCCATGGGTTGCTGGACGCCGCTCGAGGCATTTTCGCGCGACGAAGCGATGCAGCCGCACTGGAGCGCCCGCGCAGTCGGTCCGACTGCGGATTATTCCGCCTTCGAGGTGCTCGAGCGGGGCACGCCATGCGGCACCGTCCACTGGGACCTCATTGGGGTGCACAACATGGAAAATGCCTTAGCGGCGATCGCTGCGGCACGACATGCCGGAGTGCCGGTGCGCGAGTCGATCGAGGCGCTCGGCTCCTTTCGGGGCGTGGCGCGACGCATGCAACTGCGCGGCGAGCACAACGGGATTCGCGTTTACGATGACTTTGCGCATCATCCCACGGCCATCGCCACCACCCTCGATGGCCTGCGCCGCCGGGTCGGGGCGGCGCGGATCATCGCGGTGCTCGAACCGCGCTCGAATACGATGCGCATGGGTGTACACCGCGATGTACTCGCCGATTCGCTCGCCGGCGCCGATGAGGTGTGGCTCTACATTCCGCCTGACCTCGACTGGGACGCCACAGCGGTGTTGACCGCGCTGCGCGGCCGCGCCCACGGCCGTGGTGACGTCAACCTCTTGGCAAAGGATCTCGCCGCCTCGCTGCGTCCGGGCGATCACGTGCTCATCATGAGCAATGGCGGCTTCGGCGGACTACACGAGAAGCTGTTGAGTCAGATAGAGCACGCGGCGTCGACTGGCTAGCCGGTGGCGGCGCGGCGCTGGCCGCGCGTGCGCGCCCGATAAAACGCGCCGAGCCCCACGCCGAGCGGTACTGTCCACAGCAGTACCAGCCAGCCGGTGAAGCCGTCGTGCCGGCTGAGCAGCAATTGCAGCGGCGCGGCGCGGTTCGGCTGCGAGAGGGCATGCACCACGAGCATCACCCACACCCAACCGGCGTGCAGCCCCATGCTGGCGGCCGTGTTGCCGGTGATTGATCGGACCTGGGCGAGAACGACTCCGACCGCTGTCAGGCACAGAAAAGCATCGGCGATCCCGAGCGGATGGTCGAACTCACGCAGCGTGCCGCCGAGCAGCGCAAGGCCGCTCCAGGGATTGACCGCCGCCGGTGGGATGTGGAAGACGCCGAGGAAGTGGGTAAAGGCGAAAACGATCGAGGTGAGCGCAATGGCGAGAGCGACGCCGGATTCGCGCTCGATGCCGGCGAACATCGCTCCGCGCAGCGCGGTTTCCTCGATCAGCCCGACCGCCAGTCCGCTCAGCAGCCGTTTGGCAATCAGCGCCGCGAGCGCGCCGGCACCGTAGCGCGAGGCCTGCTGCCAATCGAGCAGGCCCAACGCGGCCATGCTGCCGACCACCGCGCACATGGTGAGCGCGCCGAGCACGAGCGCCAGAATGAGTTCGCGCAGGTAGGCTCGTCGCGGGATGCCAAAGCCGAGACTTGCGCGATCGGCGAGCCCGAGCCGGCGCGCGATGAGCACGAAGCCGAGCAGGAATCCGAGCATGCCGATGCGCTCGCCGATGCGGTGAAAGGGAAAGCTGAAGTGCGGATGCAGCAGCAGCCAGGCCGGGTAGGTGAAAGCGGCCATGCAGGCGAGACTGAATGCGATCAGCAGGACAAACCAGGCAAAGGCGCGCATCGGGTCGGCATCCTCGGTAACGGGCCGGGCACTGTACGGTTGCCGCGCCATGCGAGGCAAATCTGCCGCAAAACGCCATCTGGCGCACTGGCGAGCGGCCTGGCGCGGCCGGACACTGGCGGACAGCCCGCCCCCGTGCGGGTATTGCCGGGGAGCCCGCGTATGCCGCCATCGCAGACCATTGCAACGCTCCAGGCCCTGATTCAGGGACGCGATCCGGCGAGCGGCGTGCCTTTGCCCGCCGAGTCGGTCCTGCACCGTGCCGAGGTGCTGCGCGCATTGCTCGCCGCGGTGAGTGCGCTGGAGCAGTCGGCCCAGCGCGCCCAGCGGCGCGCCCAGCTGCCCGAAAATGTCGGACGCTCCTGGAGCGAGACCGAGCAGGCGGCGCTCGTGGCGGGCTTCGAGGCCGGCGAGTCACCTGCTGCGTTGGCTGCGAAGCACGGGCGGACCTTGCGAGCGATCGAAGCCCGTCTCGAGCGCCTCGGTCTGTTGCGTCCCGAACAGCGTACGACGCGTGGTGGCTTTGCAGGGGTCTCGGACGCGCCGAGCCGCATACGCTCGCGCCGCACGCGATCGCCGTCTGCAGCGCGTTCGGCGCGACGTGCCCGTCATTGAGCGGCTGGGAATCCTCTCCTGCCCGGCTTGACGCGGGTAGCGGGGCAAACTGTAAGCTTCGCGCCGAGCGGCGTCCGGGGTCTACCGGGCTGCAGCATCCGCCGCAGCCGCGGCAAACCGATGGGACGAACATGAAGACGCTGAGCAGCGAGGCGCAGACCGCGGTACGGCGGGCTGCAGCGAAAATCCTCGGCGCGTACACACCGCCGCAGCTGCGTCACAGCGAGGAACTGCTGGCCGGACTTGATGCTGCCGCCGCACGTGGCGCGGCGGCAGGGGAATGGGCACACCTCGCCGAGGCGATTGCCACGGCGCTGCGCACCGAGGGCGCCGATCATTTCCTGCGGCTGCGCCCCATCGCCAAGACCGTCCACCCGCGCATCCGCAGCCACAGCGCGGATTATCTGCGCTATGTACTCGCCTCGCGGCACTGCTCCGCGCAATTCCAGCGTGCGCTGACCGAGTCTCCGGTGGGCCAGCCGCTGGTCAATCCGTTCTACCCGCTCAGCAGCCCGCTGCTGATCCAGCACGGCTATCACCTCATTCGCCTGCTCGAGGCGACGGAACTGGATCTGGCGGCGCTGCGGCTGGTCGTGGATTTCGGTGGCGGCTACGGTAGCTTTTTCCGGCTGCTGCGCAATCTCGGTTATCGCGACGCCTATCGCATCTGGGACATACCGGTCATGTGCGCGCTGCAGAGGTTCTATCTGCGCAACGTATTTCCAGAGGGCGCCAGCGGCGAGCCGCCCGCGAACCTCGATTGGCTGGTTTCGGGCGACCCTGAGGCGCCCCACGCGGTGGGTGAACTCGCCGCAGGTGCGAGCCAGTCGCTGTTCGTGGCCACTTGGTCGCTGAGTGAGACGCCACTGGCCGTGCGCGCAACCATCACGCCGGTGCTCGAGCAGTTCAGCTTCGTCCTGTGCGCCTACCAACGTAGCTTTGCCGGCATCGACAATGCGGCGTATTTTGCCGAGCTCGCCGCGCGGCTGGGGCAGTTCCGCTGGGTGCACGCCGAGTGTCCGGTGTACCCCAACAACTTTTACCTGATCGGTGCGCGCAATGCGGGTCGCGGAGGGCGCGCCGCAGTGCGGCAATGAGCGCCATTGCATTTTACGACCCGGTGTGTGCCCGTCCGTATGACACCGATACGTTGCGGCGGGAGGCTCTCGGCGGCACGGAGGCGACGGTGGTGCGCATCGCCGATGCGCTCGGCGCCGAGGTGGCGCAGCATAATCGCACGCGCGCCAGTGGTCGCTACGTGCTGCCCGAGCGCGACCCCGGGGTCGGCTGCGTAGTCGTGAATCGAGATTCGCGCGCCCTGCCGACCGTGCAGCGGTTGTATCCGAATGCCCGTATCTTTCTCTGGCTGCACGATCGCATGCGTCCCGGATCACGGCGCGCGCGCTGGCTCGCCGCAACGGCGGATCTCCTGCGCGACCTCGATGTGCGCATCATCTGCGTCTCGGACACGCACCGCGCGGAGGTGGATGCGACTCTGCGCTGGATGCGTGCAGACGACAGGATACGCACGCGTACGATCTACAATCCGATCGACGATGCGCTGCAGCCGGACGACTCGCCCATTGATGAGCGCAAACTGGTTTTTCTCTCCTCGCCGAACAAGGGTCTGAAGTTCACGCTGGATGCGCTGCGCGCCTTGCGTCGGCGCATGCCCGATCTGCAGCTCGTGGTCGGCAACCCCGGCTACAAACAGGGCGCATGGGCGCAGATCGATGGCGTGCGCTACCTCGGGCCGCAGCCGCAGGCGCGAGTGCACGCCGAGGTCCGCACGGCGCTGTGCACGTTCTTTCCGAACTTCGTGATACCCGAGACGTTCGGCCTCGTGTTTGCCGAATCGAACGCACTCGGCACGCCGGTCCTGACGCACGACTGCGGAGCGGCCCGCGAGATCATCGGGGATTCGCGGCAGATTCTACCGGTGACGCCCGGAGTGCGCATTTACGAGCGGCTGCTCGGTCCCCTCGCACCTCGTTGGCGCGCATGGCCGGCGCGCGTAGCCGACAGCCTCGGTCTATTTGATGCATACATCGAGCGCATTGGCGCCTGGCGCGCCGGTGATCGGCCTGTCACTCGACCGGATCCACGCTTTCGGCTTGCGAGCGTCGTGGCGCGCTGGCGCGAGGAACTCGCGAGCTGAGCGGGGCACGCAGCAAGCGGCCTCAGGCGCTCTTCGCAATTCCTTACACACCCCGGACATCAGGCGGGCACAATATCCGATCGGGCTTGAGCCGCATGGCAGCGATGAGCGCACGACCTCTTCATCCATTTGTGTTCCGTCATGGTCGCGTCGGCGACATGATCATGCAGACCGCGCTGCTCGAGATGCTGCACCGCCGTTACGGCGCGCCCTGCCACGTAGTCGGCGCCGGACCCTGGAACCCTAGCATCTTTCGCGCTCATCCGGATGTCGAGCACTGTTGGACGCTGCCTCGTCACGCGCCGTTTCTGTTAACCCCGCAATGGCCGCAGCTGGTCCGCGCGCTGCGCCAGAGCGAGCCGGGTCCGATCTACATCTCCGAATACCAGTATCGCCAGTTGCCACGCGTGAAGCGGTTGCTGGCCACCAGCGGCATTGACCGGCGTCGTTGCGTGTTCATTGACGAGGAGCCTGGCGAGGACGGCCATTGGGTGGATGCTCTGCTGCGGCTTGGTGCGCGCACGCCGCATGCGCTGCGGGAGGTCGATTATCCTCTGCCGGCGGATTACCGGCACTGTGCGCCGAGCCTCGCCGTGCTCGAGTCCGAACGCCGTGAGTGCGCCGTGTGGCTGCGGGCGCGCGGCTGGTTCGGCCGGCCCATCATCCTCGTGCAGCCGGGCAACCACCGCAGCATGAGTCCGCGCCGCCGCCGCCGGTGGGAAAACCGGGACGACAAGGTCTGGCCGGTCGAGCGCTGGCGTGAGCTGCTGCGGGCAATACGGCAGCGCCTGCCCGAAGCGGTAATGATGCTGCGCGGGGCGGTCGAGGAAATCCCGATGCTCGAGTCGATGCGGGCGGCGATCGGGCTCGAGGGGCTCGAGGTGACGGGACTTGAGCTGCGGCCGCTGTTTGCGTTGACAGAGGCGGCGCACAGCATGATTTCGGTGGACACCGGCCCGGCACATGCGGCCGCCGCGTTGGGACTGCCGGTGGTGGTGCTTTACGGCGCCGGACCGCAGGCGGTGTGGCTGCCGCGCAGTCCGTCGGGGTCTCCCGTGATTGGTCTTGGCGGACCGCCGCAGTGGAACCGCGCGGACCGTATTCCGGTACAGGCCGTGCTCGATGCCTGGTATTCGTTGCTCGCGTACCGAGAGGGCGCGCGTGCTGCGGCGCGCGCGCCGGCGCCGCTTGCTACTCAGACCTGATCGGGGCATGGTGATTGCAAATCTCAATGCGACGCCGCCGCCGAGGCCGTGCCAGTGGTGCCGATGAAGCTGTTGTTTGCCGACTCCACCACCCGCGGTTACGGCACTGAGCAGCACGCCGCGGCGCTCGCGATTGCCACGATGCAGCGCGGTCATGTGGTGCGCTGCATCGTGCGCGGCGGCAGCTCGATGGAGGCCATTTTGCGCCAGGCCGGGGTGCCGTGCGTGGCGGTGCCACCGGGACGCGCAAGCGGTGTACGCCTGGTGCTGCAACTGCTCCGGCTGGCACAGCGCGAGCGGCCCGACTGGCTGGTGACCGGTGACGGTCGCTTTCATTGGGTGTTCATGGGCCTGCGCCGAGTGCTCGGCGCGCGGGTCGCATTCTTCCGGCACTGGCCGGTAGTGCCCAAAAGCGGCCGGACCCGCAGAATGCTCTCCCGTCGGGCCGACCGCTTCATTCTGGTCTCGCGGTTCCACCGTGACGAGTACCGGCGTCAGGGCATGAACGTTGCGCGTGCCGCGGTGCTCTACAACCCGATTGATACCGAGCGGTTCCGCCCCTCACCGCAGTGGCGGGCGAAGACGCGCGCTGCCTTCGGTATCGACAGCTCGAGCGTGGTCGTTGGATACGCTGGGCGAATGGTGCGGGACAAGGGCATTTTTACGCTGCTTGAGGCACTCGAGTCGGTCCTGGCTGATGATCCTCAGGTGCATGCGCTCTGGGTCGGTGACGGTGCCGATGCGGCGGCGCTGCGCGAGCGTGTGAGAGTCTCGCCGTGCGCGGCGCGGCATCATTTTCTTGATTGGCAGTCCGATCTGGCGCAGCTCTACCCGGCCTGTGATCTGATCGTTGTGCCATCCATCAGTGCGGAGACCTTCGGTCGGGTGTCCGTCGAGGCGCAGTCGGCTGGTGTGCCGGTCGTGGTGAGCGATGCCGGCGGACTGCGAGAGACGCTGATTCCGGGCGTGACCGGACTGGTCAGTGCCGCTGCAGACAGCGCCGCTCTCGCGGCACTCATCAGCGGACTGATTCGCGACGGCGAGCGGCGCGCGAGCATGGGAGCTGCGGGACGCGAGTGGGTGTGCGAAAATTTTTCCTTCGGGCAGATCGCCCGCGAGTTCGAATCGCTGCTAAGCGAAGAAACGCCGCCGTCACCCGACTGAGCCGACGGCGGTACGCTTAAAATCGGCGCGACACGTAAAGCGTATAACTGTACGTGCTGGTGAACGAGTCGGGTCCTGCTCCCCCCTGGGGTTCGCCTGGCAGATCACGTTGGCGGGTGGCATCGACTACATTGCGAAAATCTAGGCCCAGATCCCAGCCGGGCATGAACTGCCGCCACTGCACGCCGGCCCCAAGATACAAACCCAGTGCGGGCGTTGCCAGCGAATAGCGGGCTGCACCCACGAATGCGTGGACGGCGATCGGCCAGTCGAAGCGATAGCGATAGTCGAGCATGCGCAGGCCAAGCAGCAATCGGCCGCTGATCGCATCTGCATCGAGAGCCACGCCGAGGTCCTGGTGCTTCGAGACCCGGCGCAGGGCGCCGATCGTCAGGTCGGGGCTGCCGGCCCAGTGCGTATAGAAGCGTAGCGTGCTGACCGGATTGACCAGCATCCGGTAGTAGTTCACCCCGGTCTGCACGAACAGCCAGTCGCCGTTGGGGCGCGCGCCGGCGAAGGCGGCCGCGCCCGAGGAGTCCCCGCCGAACAGCGCCTCGCCGTCGCGCAGCGTGCCCTCGATACGGATGAAGTGCCCGCCGAAAACGTCCCGTCCCGCCTGGATTTCCGCACCGACGGCGTAGCCACGCCAGGGACGCTCGTAGCTGAGCGAGCCGAGGTACTCGTTCTTGTAGGGGTAGGTCGCGTAGATGGTGTTTCCCTGGTTCGACAGCGACCGCAGCCGCAGTTGCAGGTAGCCGCCGAACGACGGGGACCAGCCGATGCGCAGCATGTTGCTCTGTCCGCCAACCTGATCGGCAACGGTCGTTGGCGTGGCGAGCACCCGCTGGTCGCCGAACCAGTTGCCGATGCTCGCGCCATAATTGGTGATGCCGTCGAGGTAGCCGGTTTGCACCGTGGATCCGGGGTGAACATACCAGGTTGGTGAAAACGTATCGATCTCGTAAGTCAGATCGAATGCGCCGATGTGCGGGAATTGGATGCCCACGGACAGATCGGGCTTGCCGAGCAGGTAGTTCTTGCCATCGGCGGTGTCGTTGCCCGCGTACTCGGTGTACACGGCGAATGGCACGCGACCGGGGAAGATGAACTCACTGCTGATAGACGCTTCTTGTTTGCCCACCACATGTGTGCCGGCGTTGAAGCCACTCGTCTGCGCCTTACTCGGATTGAAAAACGCCTGCATGACGTCGCTCACCGACTCCCCGCCGGCGGCTCCGCCGCCCCAGATCAGCACGCGCTGAAACGACAGCCCCCAGCCGCTCACCGGCTCGATACCGAAGCGCACGCCGCCCATCTTCGGATGGCCGCGGGTCAACGTTCCGGTCGTCAGCTGGATGCGGCTTGACTGCGACATCTGCGCCACGAAAATCTCGTACTGCAGGCCGAGCCGCGTCAGCGGCAGGGTGTTCGAGAGCGTCACCGAGGGCATCGTGGGAGCTTCGGTGCTGATCAGCATCGAGCTGTCGGTGAGCGGTGACCACCAATGATCGCGGTAGCCGATATCGAGCTGCGCCCAGTCGAACCCGAGACTGAGCATGGTGCCCGTCGGGGTGAGGCGCCCCTGGTAGGCCACGCCGCCGAGATTGAACAGGATGTGCGAGTTCGGCTGAATATATCCCGCGCCGGCCACCTCGAAGGGGCTCTGGGCCTTCATGCCATGTTGATTCGGCAGAGTGGTGTTTGATTGACCCAGGGTTGCCCCCAAAGTCACGCTGGTGAATTCAACACCATTGGAATGCATGTAGCGCCCGAGGTAATGGCGCACGCGCTCGCACAGCGGACGGTCGACGCGGCAGGCTTTGGGCAGCGCGCGCAGCACCAGGGCGGCGGGAATCGGTCGTGACAACACCGGCTCGTCGCCGAGGATCAACACGCGCTCTATGGCATTCTCGACGGCCGGATCGAGGTTCAAGGGCAGGTAGGGGCTGACGCCGCTCGCGAGTACCGTTTGCGACAGCGTCAGGGTAGTGAGGAGCAACAGTCCCAGAGACAGGGGGCGGCGGGTCATTCCATTCTCGCGTGGCTCTTTGCCGTGCAAAGTAGCCAGCCGCGCCGGAAAGATCAATGCCCGCTTGCCCGCTCGCTCACGCTGCGCTCATCGAGCCATATGCGGCGTCCTTGTCGAGCCACACCAGTTCGGTGCGGATCGTCCCGTCAGCGTGCAGCTCCAGCGTGCGGTATGCGCCGGGGCGCGAATCGAGCTCGAACTGCTCGGCGCGCGGGCGGAACTGTACGCAGGTCGCTGGTGTGGCGAGCAATCGCACGCCATTGCGCAGCGCATCGAAACCCTGATGCACGTGTCCCCACAGGACCCCGCGTACATTGGGGTGTTGGTCCAGCACGTGAAAAAATGCTGCCGCGTTGGCGAGCCCGACCGCATCCAGCCAGCGGCTGTCCATCGGTACCGGATGGTGGTGCAGGCACACCAGCGCCGGGCGCTCGCCCGCCTGGGCGAGCGCCGCATCCAGGGCTGCGAGGCTGGTGTCACTCAGCGCCCCGCCGGCGCTGCCCGGCACGACGCTATCGAGCAGGATGATGCGCCAGCGGCCGAGCTCAAGGTGGCCACCCGCGACGAACGGCGGCCCGGCCAGCGTCTGACGCATCAAGAGGGGGACATCGTGGTTGCCGGGCAGGCACAGCACCGGCAGTCCCAGCGTGCCGAACAATCGGCGAAAATGCGCATATCCGTCCGGATCGTCATTCACGATGTCCCCGGTGACCAGCAGCGCATCCGGCGGCCAGAGGCCGCGCTGCGCATGCGCCAGTGCGGCACTCGCGGCTGCCAGCGTCGGCACGCCGCGCAGCGCAGCGCTCTGCGGGCCGCTCAGGTGCAGATCCGTGAACTGGACCAGACGGACGACGTTCATCGCGGCAAGGGTAACAAAGTCGGCTTAACGCGCAGTGAACTGGGTCGCGCCGCGCCTCACCCAGAACCGCCGAAGTCGGGGGGACGTGACGCCGGTTGTGCATATTGTGAAAGACGTCGGTGCCGAGCCTGCGGCCGCGGCGGCGCGCGGTCATTGAGCATTGCGCTCCACTGGGGGACAATGCGACCCCCTTTTTTCCTCGTGTCGCTCGGCCGCGGCGCTTCAGCGGCCGGGCGTGATGCGGTTCCGAAGCCGCATGAAAGGACCTGATGAGCACACGCCGAGAGCTTGCCAACGCCATACGCGCTCTGTCGATGGACGCCGTCCAGCAGGCCAATTCCGGTCACCCGGGCATGCCGCTTGGGATGGCGGACATTGCCCAGGCGCTGTGGGGTGATTTTCTCAAGCACA
>JAJZUT010000026.1 GCA_021847105.1 Pseudomonadota bacterium
AGATCGTCGATTGGTATATGGACAAGAAGATTCGCATCGACGAGCTGATCACGCACGTCATGCCGGTCGAGCGCATCAACGAGGCGTTCGACCTGATGCACCGCGGCGAGTCCATCCGCTCGGTGGTCACATTCTGAACGAATGCCTGTACTGAAGCTAAATCAAGAGGAAACACAACATGGCTATTGCGATTCATCCGGCGGTTGATCAGGGCGTCAAGCCGGGCAGAGCGGACTTCGCCGGCGGCACGCTCGTTTGCCGCTGCTCATCCGATCCGGTCAAGGTGCACATCGGTGCGAACGTGGCGTTCGATCACGTCTGCGGCTGCACCAAGTGCTGGAAGCCCAAGGGCGCGCTGTTCTCCCTGGTGGCGGTGGTGTCGCGCGACAAGCTCAGTGTCGTGGCCAACGGGCACAAGCTGAAGGTGGTCGATGCGAGTGCGGTGATTCAGCGTTACGCCTGCACCGGTTGCGGCGTGCACCTGTACGGCCGGATCGAAAATAAGGATCACGCCTTCTACGGGTTCGATTTCGTGCACCCGGAACTGCTGCAGGAGCAGGGCTGGGCGGCGCCGGAATTCGCCGCATTCGTCTCCTCGATCATCGAGTCGGGCTTCCCGCCGGCACGGATGGGCGAGGTTCGCTCGCGCCTGAAAGAACTGAAGCTCGAGCCGTACGACTGCCTGTCCCCGGCACTGATGGATGCCATCGCCACCCATACGGCCAAGCAGAAGGGAACGCTCGCTTCCTGAGTGTTCCGGATCGGCGCAGTGCACTGCGGTTCATTCGGCCACTCAGCGCTGCCAATGACCGGGTCCGTGCGGCAGTCTAGATCCACCGTGACGCCGGCCGCAGTCCCTCCGGGGACACGGCCGGCGTCCCATTCCTGCCGATAGCCAGTGACTCGCTTGCGGCTCGCACCTGTGCCGATGCCGCGTCAGAGTGTTCCCTCCCCCACTCCCTGGTTTCGGGGCGATTCGCCTACACCGGGGTACTCGGTTCGCGGTCTTGCCGTCGTGTGCATCCAGCCATCGCGGTTAGAGTGGCTCCGCGCTTGTTGCTTGCAACACATTCATTTTATTGAATTCTTTTCTCCCGTGAGAGATCGATCCGTCACCGGCGCGCCGGCCCGATGTTGGACTCGGTCCAGTGCGGCGCCGCAGGCGCTGTGCACGCAGCGTCGAGCTTCAGGTCCCGCAGGGGAGACACGACGTTCCATTGTTGGCACACTCGCAGCGCTTCAGGGGCGCCTGGGCACAAAGCGCATGTATTCATCCGACTATGCGTTGCAGGGCGGTGTCGGCGGGTGTATTCATAGCGTCCGGCAATGCAACCGGGCCAGACATGCGCCACAAACCATGTGCGCCCTGGATGGGGGGGGTGGAGCGCGGGGAATCGGCCGTATTTCCGAAAGACCAAGAATTTGGAGAGGAGTATGAGCGATCAGTTCCAATCCTTAACCGTCAAGGCGACCGAGCTCGCCGGGGCGGCGGCGATCTCGAAGTTCTCAGTAAAGGGGGATATATGAAATTAGCGAAAAGGCGCTGGCTACTGGCGCCGGCAGTGATTCTCGTGGCAGCGGGCATGGCCTGCGGTGCGGCTCAAATTGCGCGAGCCGGAACCGATGCCCAGATTGAGAGCATGAGCGCAAACCCCAACCTCTGGCCTGCAATGGGTCAGAACTTTGCACTCGACCGGCACAGCAATCTGTCGCAGATCAACACCGGTAACGTTGAGCACCTGGAGATGGCATGGGCCCAGTCGATGGGCACCCTGCGTGGCCAGGAAGGACAGCCGATCGTGGTCAATGTCGGCGGCAAGCCGATGATGTACTTCGTGAGCGGCTGGCCGAACATCGTCCAGGCGCTGGACCTGTCGCATCCGGATCATCCCGTCGAAGTCTGGAACTACGTGAAGAAGACCGGCCGCGATCTCTCGGCGGTGCCGCGCGCCTGCTGCGACACGGTCAATCGTGGTCTGAACTATGCCGATGGCAAAGTTCTCTTCAACACCCTGGATGGCTATCTGATCGCGCTCGATGCCCGCACCGGCAAGGTGGACTGGGAAGTCAAGCATGCCTGGCCGGACAAGGGCCAGACCGTGACCAACGCCCCGTTGATTGCCGACGGCAAAGTGATCGTCGGCTTCGGCGGCGATGAGTTCGCGGCCCGTGGCGAGATCAAAGCCTACGACCTGCAGACCGGCAAGTTGCTCTGGAAATACTGGGACAACGGCACCGATCAGCAGGTGGGCTTCACGCCCGAGACCAACAAGTGGAATCCGCAGTATGGCACCTACGGCCATAAACTGGGGTTGACCTATCCCGGCGACGAGTGGAAGCGTGGCGGCGGCGCCGCGTGGGCGTGGTACAGCTACGACCCGCAGCTGAAGCTGTTCTACTACGGCTCGGGCAACCCTGGCCTGTGGAGCCCCTCGTATCGGTGCGGCGCGGCCAAGATCACCCAAGAGGCCTGCAACGACGGCAAGTGGGACAACAAGTGGTCGATGACCATGTTCGCCCGCAGCGTCGTGACCGGCAAGGTCGTGTGGGCCATGCAGATGACCCCGTTCGATCAGTGGGACTATGACGGCGTCAACGAGCCGATCCTGGTCAACATGAAGATCGATGGCCGGATGCAGCGCACGCTCGTCCAGTTCGACCGCAACGGCTTCGCCTACGTGTGGAATCGCCGCACCGGCACGCTGCTGGCGGCGCACAAGTTCGTGTACGTGAACTGGGCGGAAAAGGTCAATCTGCACACCGGCCGTCCGGTCAAGGTGTATGCGCACTCGCCGCTGTGGGTCAACAAGATGGCCCAGGCCTGCCCCTCGGCGATGGGTGGCAAGGACCAGCAGCCGGCCTCGGTCGATCCGGCCGATCCACAGGTGTTCTTCGTTCCGACCAACAACTGGTGCATGCAGGATACGCCGCAGCCGCGTACCGACATTCAGCAGGGCCTGGTCTACGTCTTCGCCAACGTCTACATGTATGAGCACAAGCCGGGCGTTGCGGGCCGGCTGAAGGCCTTCAATGTGGTCACCGGCAAGACGCTGTGGAACATCCCGGACAAGTATCCGAACTGGAGTGGCACGCTCAACACCAACGGTGGCGTGGTGTTCTACGGCGACCTCGGTGGGTACTTCCGCGCCGTCGATGCCAAGACCGGCAAGATCCTCTGGGAGCGCAAGCTCGGCTCGGGCATCATCGGCAACCCAATCACCTGGTCGGTCGATGGACGCCAGTACGTGTCGGTCTTCGCCGGAATCGGCGGCTGGATCGGATTGCCCGTGACTGCGGGTCTCGATCTGAACGACAAGTACGGTGCCATCGGCGCCACGGCGATGGCCAAGGCAACGCACCTGAATATGATCCCGCAGGGTGGAACGCTGTACACGTTCCGCCTGCCGAAGCGGTTCGATTCGGGAATGTGATAGTCTGAAAGCTGAGGCACCCCGCGGCAGCAGCCGCTGCCGCGGGGTGCTGTGTCTCCGCCCCCGGGGGAGCGCAGGGCGCACGGGGGCGAGAGCGGATGGATCGTCTTCGATAGGTAACGCGATGTCAGAAATGCCGCGATTGGGCCGCTGGGTGATGCCGGTGGCCGCTCTAGTGCTGGCTGCCGTTCTCGTCTCACCCGCATTTGCTGACAACGCCGCCGATTCGGCGTACCGCTCCGGCCCCTGGGCCGGCAAAGATTTCAACCAACTCGACCGCGCGGAAAAAGACGCGGCCAAGCAGGCTGCGCTCAGCGCCCACTTCAGGGTCCTGCGCGTTTGTGCCGATCCCGGCAACATGCCGTTGTCCAACCACCACAAGCAGGGCTATGAGAACAAGATTCTCGATGTCCTCGCCAAGTCGATGGGCGCCCGGCTGCAGTATTACTGGCGCGCCTATACCGGCGACATCGTCGGCCAGGCGTTCGGCACCAGCAACGAGTGCGATCTGCTGATGGACATGCCGGTGCATGCATCGGGGGTCCTCACGACCATGCCGATCTATCGCACCACGTACGTGCTCGTCTCGCGCACCGATGAGCATCTTGACATCAAGAGCCTGAGCGACCCGCGGTTGAAGAAGCTTCGCCTCGGCGTGTTTCAGATCTCCGCGCTGCGCCAGGCACTGCAGAACCACGGCGTCTACAAGGGCGTGCAGGTCTGGCCGGTGCGCAACGACACGGAGTGGAATCCGGCACATCAGCCCTGGAATCAGGTGCAGGAGGTGGCGGACGGTAAACTGGATGTGGTCGGGGCGTGGGGCCCGATGGCCGGCTGGCTGAAGACCCTGAAGGGCGAGCCGCTCACGCTGCAACCGACTAATCTGATGGATGATTCGGTGCCGATGGAGTTCAGTCTGGCCATCGGCGTGCCGCCGCGCGATGCGGTGCTGCACTACGCGCTCAACGACGCGCTGAAGGCAAATCGCGCCGCGATCCAGCACATTCTCGAACAATATGGCGTGCCGCTCGTACAGTGCCCCAACTGTCTCATTGCGGGCACGCTGCCGGCGCACGGCAGCTACATGGTGGCGCACTCGCTGTCCGACGCGGGCGCCAAGCCGACGCACTGGACCGTCTCGCGCGCCCAGCTGAAGCGGTGGCTGGCGCAGGGCTCAAGCGTCAACAAGGAGCTGTATGATGCCGTCATCGCCAATGACGTGTCGCGTGCCGCCTACCTGATTGCCAAGGGCGCTGACGTCAATCAACTGACCAACCTCGGCAATTCACCGCTGATGACCGCCTCCCGCAACGGCTGCGTTCCGATGATCAAGCTGCTGGTTGCGCACGGTGCCAACGTCAATCTTCCCGACAGCGGCGGAGCGACGCCGCTGCAGGGCGCGGTGCTGCGCAACAGAGCGGACGCGATCCGCTTCCTGCTCGCGCATGGCGCGAATATCGCGCGGGCGGCTCCGCACGGCTTCACGCTGCTGACGATGGCGCTCGCGGATCAGCAGTACGATGCGGCATACGCTCTGATCAAGGCGGGCGTCGACGTGAACGCACCGGGCAGCAAGTATCGGCTGACGCCCTTGATGATCGTGGCGAGTGAGCGGCCGCCGTCAGCGGACAGCCGGGTGCGCCTGGTGCAGATTCACGGGCCGATGAGCGTCGCGCGCGCTCTGCTTGCCCACAAGGCACAGGTCAACGCCACCGATGCCCAGGGCGTGACTGCGCTGATGATCGCTGCGGCGCACGACAACTCGCCGATGATCGGCCTGCTGATGCAGGCGGGCGCGAATCCGAACATGAAATCGGCGGCAGGTCAGACGGCGCATGACATTGCAGTCAGCGACGGCAATCTCGGCGCGCGGCGCATTCTCGATATGCTGGCCCACCCGTGAACCAACGGTATGGGGCCTGGTCCAATTCAGTCAAGCAACCGGAGAAAATGATGACGAAACGGTTCGGGGGTTTAGCCGCACTGGCTTTGGCATTCTTAGGAGCAGCGTGCTGGCTCGCCGCGCCTTCGATCGCTGCGACCGCAAAGATCTCCTTTGCGAAAGGATCTCCATACCTGAAGGAGCCGCCGCTGAAAATTGTGCCGATCGCGCCCAAGGGATCGCTGCACAATCCGTACAACGGCAATGCGAAGATGGCCAAGGAGGGGCACGAACTGTTCATGAGCTACGGCTGCAGTGGCTGTCACGGCGGTGGTGGCGGCGGTGGGATGTGCCCGCCACTGATCAACGGGGTGTGGATTTACGGCGGTAGCGATGACACGCTTTTCCGTCTCATCACCCTGGGCTCGGTCAAGCTGCATCAGGCCGGCTATCACCGCGAGGCGATCGAGAACGTCGTCGGACCGATGCCCGAGATGGGCGTGGTGATCAAGCACGCGAGCGACGTCTGGAAGATCATTACCTGGATCCGCTCGGCGTATCAGGGGCCACCCGGCCACAAGTACCACTGAGCGGCACTGCACCGTGCAGCGTGGTTTTCGCATGCTCGGGCTGCTCGCGCTGGTCGTTCTGACCAGCGCGAGCGTTGCCTGCCCGGTGCGCGCCGCAACCGGCCGAGCGGGAGTCAGGACGTTTTCGATCGTCCTGCTGCGCAAGCGCTATCACTTCAACCCCGAGACTCTGCCGTCCCTGCTCGAAAGCCACCCGGCCAATCTGGGGGTCGCCGGGGCCGAGGAGGCGACATTCGAGCTCAATACCGCCGGAAAATTCATCGGCTGGGATTTCAAGCTCGATGTGGTGACCGTGCCCGATGGTGGCAACCTCGTGGCTGCGGCGCAGAAACTGCTCGCACACGGGCCGCGGGTCATCATCGCCGATCTGAAGGCGAACGACCTGCTGACGCTGGCGGATCTGCCGGCGGCCAAGCAGTCCGTCATCCTCGACATGCGCACGATCGACGACAGCCTGCGTCAGCAGGAGTGCCGGGCGAACGTCTTTCATCTGCTGCCGAGTCAGGCGATGCGCACCGATGCCCTGGCGCAGTATCTGGTGCTGAAGCGCTGGACTCGCTGGTTCATCATCCAGGGGCCGACACCGCAGGACGCCGTGTACGCCGCGGACATTCGTCGCTCGGCGATGCGCTACGGCGCGCACGTCGTGGCGCAAAAGATCTATAACTACAATCCGGGCTCGCGCCGCAGCGATACCGGCTATCAGCAGATTCAGACGCAGATGCCGCTCGCCACCGAGGTCAATGGCGATTACGACGTGATCTTCGTGGCGGATGAGACCGATCTGTTCGGCGACTACCTGTCGTACAACACATTTGCCGCGCGTCCGGTGGTGGGGACGCAGGGGCTGGTGGCGACGGCCTGGTCCCCGGCCTACCAGGAATACGCGGCCCTGCAGATGCAGCAGCGGTTCGATCTGTTCGCCCACCGGCGCATGACCGAGCTCGACTACGGCGGCTGGCTGGCGGTGCGAATCGTCGGCAACGCGGTCATGCGCGGGAACATCACCTCGCCGATCCCGATGCGCAAGTACCTGCGCTCGAAGGACTTCCTCGTGCAGAGCTACAAAGGGCAGGGGCTGAACTTCCGCCGCTGGGACCAGCAGCTGCGTCAACCGGTGCTCCTGATGACCCCGCTGATGACGGTTTCGATATCGCCGCAGCACGGCTTTCTGCATCCGGGATACACGACCGACACCCTGGGCTTCGATAAGCCGGAGACCAAATGCAATCTGCACTGAGGGGACGCGGCGCGGCGCTGCTGGTGGCGCTCGCCTGTCTAGGCGTATTCGCCGCGCGGGCCCGTGCCACGGAGCTGTTCGTCTCGAACGAGATTGACGACACGGTGACGGTACTGAATGGTGATACCTACAAGGTAATCGCCACCATCCCGACGGACCAGCGGCCGCGCGGCATCGTCGCGACCCCGGACCACCAGTACGTGCTGGTCTGCGACGGGGATTCGGGCAACATCGATGTCATCGACACCCGGACGCTGAAGGTCGTCCGCCGGATCAAGACCGGACCCGATCCGGAGACCCTGGCGATGTCCCCCTCGGGCGACAAGATCTATGTGTCGAACGAGAACAACGCGCTGGTCACGGTGATCAATTTCGCCACCGGCAAGTGGATCAGGCAGATTCCGGTCGGTATCGAGCCCGAGGGGCTGGCGGTCTCGCACCATGGGCACACCGTGGTGGTGGTGTCCGAGACCACCAGCATGGCGCACTTCATCGACACCAGCGACTGGAAGGTCGTCGCCAACGTGCTGGTCGACACGCGGCCGAGAATCGCACAGTTCACCCCGGATCAGCGTCTGTTGTGGGTATCCTCGGAAGTCGGCGGCACGGTGTCGGTCATCAATCCGCGCACCCATCGTATCGTGCACATCATCAACTTCCATATTCCCGGCGTCGATCGAGAATACATCGGACCGGTGGGCGTGCGCTTCACGCCCGACGGCCGCACGGCCTTCGTCGCGCTAGGGCGCGCCAATCGGGTCGCGGTCATCAACGCCAAGACGTACAAGGTGGAGAAGTACATCCTGGTCGGCCAGAGGCCCTGGCAGATCAGTTTCAGCCCGCACCGGCGGCGGCTGTTTGTGGTCAATGGCCTCACCAACGACGTGACGATCATCGACGTGTCGTCACGGCAGGCGGTGAAATCGGTGCCGGTGGGCCGTCTGCCCTGGGGCATCGCGGTCGTACCCTGAGGGAACGAGAGAGCCCCGAGCAGTGCTGGAGGCATCGCTTCGCGTGCGGCACGGTTACCGAGGCAGATGCTGGAGAGACGCAGGGTCCACAGGAGAATGCGCTCGGTGAGGTGCTTGCGCCGGACTGTTGCGACGATGCTGCTGCTGATCGCTGCCGCGCCGGCGTTCGCGCGTGCACAGCCCACGGTGAGCATCGCGGTGCTGAAATTCGGCACGGTCAACTGGGTGCTCGATGTCATCCGCCATCACCACCTCGATGAGGCAAATGGCATTCGTATCGAGGCATTGCCGCTCGCCACGACGCAGGCGACGCTGGTCGCGCTGCAGGCCGGGCGTGTCGACTGCGCGGTATCGGACTGGCTGTGGGTCTCTCGCCAACGTGCCACCGGGGCGCACTGGACGTTCTTTCCGTTCTCGACCGACCTCGGCGCGCTGATCGGCGCACGCGGCACGGCGATCCACAGCCTCGCCGATTTGCGCCACCGCCGCCTCGGGGTGGCCGGCGGTCCGCTGGATAAGAGCTGGGTGCTGTTGCAGGCGCTCGCTCGCGAGCAGCACATCGATCTTGCGCGCGAGGCCGAACTGTCGTTCGGCGCACCGCCGCTGCTCAATCAGGAACTGCTCGCCGGTCGACTCGATGCGGTGCTGACGTTCTGGAATTTCGCGGCCCGGCTCGAGAGCCGCGGTCTGCCGGTGGTGCTGCCGATGAGCGGTGCGCTGCATCAGCTCGGCTTCAAGGCGCCGATTGCGCTGGTCGGCTACGTCGTCTCCAGCCGCTGGGCCCGGGCTCATCCGCGTGCGCTCGCCGGGTTCGTCCGGGCCACGCGCGAGGCGGATGCCATTCTCGCCACGTCGAACGCGGAGTGGCGGTGGCTCGGCCGGCGCACCGGGGCGCGCAGTCCGGCCGAGCTCAGGGCGCTGCGTGAGGGCTTTCGCGCGGGCATCCCGGCGCACTGGGGTCCGGCGCAGCAGCGTGAGGCCAAGGCGCTGTATGCGCTGTTCGCCCGGGTCGGCGGCCGCAAGCTGGTCGGCGCCAGCCCGACGTTACAGCCCGGTACATTTCTCGCCACGGTGCGTTACTGAATGAGTGCGAGCCCCACCGCCGAGCGCGCCTCGTCCTGGCTGGTGAGTTCCTCCCTCGCGCAGCGCATCGCTTCGGTGGCGCTGTTCATCCTGGTGTGGCAAGTCACCGCTGAGGTGCTTCACAGCCGGCTGCTGCCCACGGCGACGGCCGTGTTCGTCGCCATGGTGCACATGTGCGCCGATGGCTCGTTGCCGTTCAATCTCGGTATCACGCTGGCGCGCGTTGCCGCAGCGTTCTTCGTGGCCATGATCGTGGGCATGGCGATCGGCATCGTGATGGGCCGCTCGCGCACCATCGACGTGCTGTTCGACAGTTGGCTCGTCCTGCTGCTGAAC
This sequence comes from Pseudomonadota bacterium, assembly GCA_021847105.1. GTDB lineage: Bacteria > Pseudomonadota > Gammaproteobacteria > Steroidobacterales > Steroidobacteraceae > 13-2-20CM-66-19. Next base: position 9,534 of record JAJZUT010000026.1, read on the forward strand.
CTACCGGCGCTGGTGATCATCGTGCTCGCCTACGTCTGGTTCGGACTGACCGAAGCGGCGGCGATCGGTGCGGTGGCCGTCAACAAGATTCCGGCGGTCGCGGTGACGCTGCGCGAGGGCGCGCGCGCCCTCGACCGCAGCTACGCCGACATGGCGCAGAGTTTCCAGATGGGCCGCTGGCGCACGTTGCGGCACGTCATCCTGCCGCAGCTGTATCCGTACATCTTTGCCGCCGCCCGCTCAGGGCTGGCGCTGGTGTGGAAGATCGTGCTCATCGTCGAGCTCCTCGGGCGCAGCAACGGCGTCGGTTTCGAGATTCAGCTGTACTTCCAGCAGTTCGACGTGACGCGCATCCTCGCGTATACCATCGCCTTTGTGGCGGTGATCCAGTTGATCGAATGGGCGCTCTTCCAACCGCTCGAGCGGCGGGCCGCGCGATGGCGTCCGTGACGCCGGCACTGGTTGCCGAAATCCGCGAGAAGCGCTATCAGCGCTCGCGCGGGGCGCACGCGCACGTGGCACTCGAGGGGCTCTCGCTGCGCATCGAGCCGCGCGAGATCGTGGCTCTGGTCGGCCCCTCGGGCTGCGGCAAGACGACGTTTCTTAACATCGTCGCCGGCCTCGACCGGGAATTCAACGGCGAAGTGCGGCTTGCGCCGCGCGCCGACGGTGCGCCCGCCCGGGTCGGTTATGTCTTTCAGGAGCCGCGACTGCTTCCCTGGCGCACCGTCTACGAGAATCTCGCGCTGGTGCTGCCGCCGCAGCGCGCCGAGCCGATCGTCACGGACATGCTGAAGGCGGTGGGGCTCGCCGAGGCGCGCGAGCTGTATCCGGCGCAGTTGTCGGTGGGCATGAGCCGGCGCGTCGCCATCGCGCGAGCCTTCGCCATCGAGCCCGATCTGCTGTTGATGGACGAACCGTTCGTGTCGCTTGATCATGACACCGTGGAGCAGTTGCGCGAACTGCTGCTCGGCCTGTGGCAGGTGCGGCCCACCACAGTGCTGTTCGTTACACACGACCTGCGCGAGGCGTTGATGCTCGCCGACCGTCTGGTGCTGCTGTCGGCGCCGCCAGCGCACGTCGTGGGACAGGTGCCGGTGAGTCTTGCGCGCGAGCGTCGCCACAGCGGCGCCGAAATCGAGCTGCTGCGCGCTGACGTGCTGCGTCAGCATCGCGAGCTGATTGGCTCTGCCGGGGCGATGTCATCGTCGCCGCGTGCCGAGCCGGCAGCGGTGCGCGAGGGCAGATGACCGACGCTCTCGATGGCGAGAGGCAGACGCGCATGCAACTGCGCGCGCCGCGGCGCGAGGGCGAGGGCGAGGCAGGCTGTACAAGATCGGACATTGTGGCATATTGCTCGCGGCTGCCGAGTGCGGTCGTGGAGGGGATATCGACCGACCGTAGGACGACCGTGCCGACCCGAGGCGTGCGTCACGGTCCGGGTGTGGTCCGATCAGACGCCAATCGGTGTTGGTCATAAGGCGGTGAAGCGCGATGTTGGACGTCAAAGCAGACGCAGCCAGCCGACAGGCGGTCGGCTCTCCGGACGGGGAGGCGCAGCCGCTGGTCGTTGAGGGCCTCAGCCATACCTTCGGTGAGCGACACGCGCTGCGCAATGTCTCGTTCCAGGTCAATCGCGGCGAGCGCACGATGCTGCTCGGCTTGAACGGCGCGGGCAAGACCACGCTGTTCTCGCTGATCACCCGCCTGTACAACCATCGCAGCGGCTCGATCCGCATCTTCGGCTGGGAGATCAAGCACAAGCCCTCCGAGGCGCTGGCCCGCCTCGGGGTGGTGTTCCAGCTGCCGACGCTCGATCTGGAGCTGTCGGTGGCGCAGAACCTGTACTACCACGCCGCGCTGCACGGCCTGCCGCGTAGCGAAGCAGGGGCGCGTCTGCGCCGTGAGATCGAGCGCGTCGGACTGACGGATCGGCTGCGCGAGCATGCCCGTACGCTGAGCGGCGGCCAACGCCGCCGAGTGGAGATTGCGCGCGCCTTGATCCATCGGCCGAAGCTGCTGTTGCTCGATGAGCCGACGGTGGGACTGGATGTCGCGAGCCGTCAGTTTCTGCTCGATCATGTGCGCATGCTGGCCCGCGAAGAAGGGCTTGCCGTGCTGTGGGCGACTCACCTGATCGACGAGGTGGATGCCGATGCGCGGGTGATCGTGTTGCATCAGGGGCGCATTCTGGCTGAGGGCCCGGTACCGGAGGTGATCCGGCGTGCCAACGCGACCTCGATGCGTGAGGCCTTCGACAATCTGATCGGTGAGCGCAGCGAATGAAACCCGTACATTACTACCGCTGTCTGCGCGGCATCGTGTGGCGCGAGGCGCTGCGCTTCATCAATCAGCGCGGGCGATTCCTCGCGGCGCTGGTGCGACCGCTGGTGTGGCTGTTGATCTTCGCCACTGGCTTTCGCTTCGTGCTCGGCGTGTCCATCATTCCGCCGTACCAGACCTACATTCCCTATCAGGTCTACATCGCACCGGGCCTGCTCGGCATGATCCTGATGTTCCAGGGCATGCAGAGTTCGCTGTCGATGGTGTGGGACCGTGAAACCGGCAGCATGCGCACCCTGTTGGTCAGTCCGCTGCCGCGCTGGTACCTGCTCACCTCCAAGCTCATCGCGGCGGTGATCGTCTCGGTGCTGCAGGCGTACGTATTCCTTGCCATCGGCTACTTTTGGGGCATCCATCCGCCGCACCGCGGTTACTTCACCGTGCTGCCGGCGCTGATTCTCTCCGGCATGATGCTGAGCTCACTCGGACTGTTCCTCTCCTCGGTGATCCGGCAGCTGGAGAATTTCGCCGGCGTGATGAATTTCGTGATCTTCCCGATGTTCTTTGCCTCCTCGGCGCTGTATCCGTTGTGGACGGTACGCCAGGCGAACGAGCGGCTGTACTACGTCTGCAAGGCCAATCCGTTCACCGATGCGGTGGAGCTCATCCGCTTTGCGCTCTACGGGAAGTTCAACCTCGAGGCATTCGCCGTAGTCGGTGGCGCACTGCTGATCTTCATGACCCTGGCGATCCTGGGCTATGACCCGGGACGCGGTCTCATCGCCCGTCGCGGCGGCAACGAGTGAGCCACTCCGATCCGCCCGCGCCGGCGCGCCCTTACAGGCGCTTCGGCAGGATCCGATGGAGCGTCCGGGCGATGCCGGGCACGAGGCGCGGCCGCAGTAGCCGCGCGTCGTAATGGGCCATGCGCCGGTCGTTCTCGGCGAGACAGGTGCCGAGCAACCCGTGCAGCGTGATGGGGGCGGCGATGTCCTGGTGCGCGGTGAGTGTGAAGTTCTCACTGGACTCGGCCGTCGGGTCGCCTGCGCCGAGGGTACGGGCGGTTTTTACCCGCGAGGCGATCTGTTTCAGGATGATCCATCCGCAGCGCAAGCGGAACAGCGGGCGCTGCCACCACGGCAACTGCCTGCGCCGCGCCTTGACCCAGTTGACGAAGAACAGGATGTGGCGCACCTCTTCCTCCATCACCGGCTCGAACACCGTGACCAGGTCGGCCGGGAAGAATCCCGACTCGCGCGCGAGCGCGAACAGACCGAAGGCGAAGAAGGAGTCGAAACACTCCCCGAATCCGGCGAAGAGGAAGTCATCCTCCAGGTTGCGCGGGGCGTAGGGCGGGGGATGCTCGATCGGAATGTGGTAGTGCGCGGTGAGCGCGGCGAGCAGGCGTGCGTGACGCTGCTCCTCGAATCCCTGCAACGCAATCGCGCGGCGCAGCTGCGGATCGCTCTCGAGCGTGGCGGCGGCGGTCACGGTGTGGGAGGTGACGTTCTCCGTGGACACCGCCTCCTGCCAGAACGGCAAACCGGTGAGGCGCTTCAGTTCCTCGGCCGAGAGGCCCGGCCAGGGGATGTGCTCGGGGTCGTAGTCAACGTGGGTGTCGAAAAAAAACTGCGCGAGAAGCCGCTTGTGCTCGGGTGATCCTGCGCGCAGCGGTAGGGGGTCAAGCTCAGCCGGAACCGCTGACATGGTGCAATTCCCTCTTTCCCTCAGTCCAGTACCAGGATAGCAATGCGGGTGCACTGAAGAGAATTTCCCGCATGCGCTTGGTGAGCGAGAGCGCGAGCGCGAGATCGGCGTCAATGCCGAGCAAGCCGCCGATGCCGACCAGGGTGGCTTCCTGCACACCGAGCCCCGCCGGGACGACGAAGATGAAGTTGCGCGCCGCCTGAGTCAGGCTCTCGAGCACCAGCGCCATTTCGAAACTCACCGCATGGCCGAGCCAGCGCAGCGCGAGCCAGGTCTCCACCGTACCGGCGAGCAGACCGGCCAGCTGCCAGAGCATGGTGCGCACCCAGCGCGTCCAGTCGGCGATCAACGTGCGCAGCGCGGCATCGAGCGCGCTCCACTTGCCGTTGAGCAGCCGCAACGTCTGCTCCCCGAGCATCTTCACCGCCACCTTCTCCAGGCGCTCGAACACCGAGCCGTAGTGCAGCAGCGCGGCGGCCAGCACGAACAGCGGCAGACTGGCGGCCAATCCGATCAGGACATCACTGGCGGAGCGCACCATGCCGATGAGGCTGAGCAGGCAGGTGCCCCCGATCAGTACGAACAGGTACTGACTGAACAGCGTGAACAATAACTCCGCGGTGACGCTGGCCGCGGCCCATACCCCATCGACGCCGCCGGCGGCGAGCAGGCGGATGCCGACCAGCTCTCCGCCGATGTTGGCGACCGGCAGCAGCCGGTTGACCGCCTCGCGAACCGTGGCGATCCAGAACAGGCGCGCGACGCTGACCCGCTGCTCGAGCAGCGCCTGCCAGCCGCGCGAGTCGAGCAGAATCGGCAGTGCGTGCAGGGGCACGAGCCACAGCAGAATCCAGCCGGCCCGCTCGATGGGCGTGAGGATGGCCGCGCCCTCGCGTGCGAGTAGCGCCACCAGTAGCGCCAGCCCGGCAATGAGCGCAATCCGGACCGTGAGTCTCATGCAGCCGGATGGGTGTGCGCGAGCGCGGCACGCTCGGCGGTGAGCGAGCGAAACCCTCCGGTACGGGCACTCGAGGCGCGCACGGCCGCGCGCACCCGCGCACTGAGCAGCGCATCGAGCTCGTCACGGTGGCGGTAGCTGGCCATCGCGGGAGTGAGCGCATTGCGGGTTGCCGGGTGCAGGTAGATCTCGGTGAGTCCCTCAGGCAGACGCGCCAGGATCTCGAGCAGGCGCGACTCATCCATGGCGCCCGTCGCCGAGAGGCCGAAGACCTGATCGTTGCTCGCGATACCGGCCGCGCGCAGCCGCAGCCGCAGCAGCGCGAGCCAGGGAGTGAGCAGTGCGCCGCCGAGTGCGGCGGCACCGCGCGGCGCCGCCCACCGCGGCTCGCGCGGCCAGCGGATCGGCGGGCGGCCGTACTCGGCGCCGATCGCGAGCAGCATCGAGAGCACCGTCGGGTGCAGGTGAAAGTGCTTGTGGGCGTTCACGTGATCGAGTGGTAGACCGGTCGCAGCAAAGGCCGCGAACTGCGCGCGAATCTCCGCCTCGAGCTGCCGGCGGACCCGCGGCAGGCAGAAAAAGCGCACCCCGTCGCGCGCCATCCGGTCGGCAAAGCGCCCCGTATCATCCACCAGAGCCGGTATCCGCCGCGGCGGCAGCACGGCCGGACCGTCGGCGAGCACCACGTGCAGGCCTACGGCGAGCTGCGGCAGGGTCCGCGCGCGGCGCACCGCATCCTCGCACGCCTCGGCCCCGACCATCAGGCTCGCGCAGGTCAGTACGCCAGCCCGATGGGCCTGCTCAATGGCTTCGTTGACCGCCTCGTGCAGGCCGAAATCATCGGCGGTAACGATCAGCGCCTTCAACGGCCGGCTCAGGCCTCATGCGCGTGCAGGAAGCGGAAGAACTCCACGCCCTCGCGCAGGCGCCGCTTGGTCATCTCCCAGCTGCGCAGCATCTCGCCGGTGAGCTCGGCGATCTTGCGCGGCCGGAAGTAAAAGCGCTTATAGAAGGTCTCCACCGCATGGTAGATCTCCTTCGCCGGCAGGTGCGGATAGCTGATCGGGGAGAGCTGCACCCCGCGGTCGTTAACGAGGTTGAGGTTCTCGTAAGCGGTGAGCCAGCCATTCTCGACCGCCTCCTGGTACAGCTGCGTGCCCGGGTAGGGGGCGGCGAGGGAAACCTGGATGGTGTGCGGGTTGATGTCGACGGCGAACTGGATGGTCTCGCGGATGGTCTCGGCCGTCTCCCCGGGCAGACCGAGGATGAAGGTGCCGTGGATCACCACGCCGAGCTTGCGGCAGTCGCTGGTGAAGCGACGTGCGATGTCGGTGCGCAGGCCCTTGCGGATGTTGTGCAGGATCTGATCGTTGCCGGACTCGTAGCCGACCAGCAGCAGCCGCAGGCCATTGTCCTTCATGATCTTCAGCGTCTCGTAGGGCACGTTGGCCTTGGCATTGCAGGACCAGGTGACGCCGAGCTTGCCGAGCCCGCGGGCGATTTCCTCGACGCGTGGGCGGAAGTCGGTGAAGGTGTCATCGTCGAAGAAGATCTCCTTCACCTCGGGCATGTTCTCCTTGATCCAGCGCACCTCGTCGATGACGCTCTGCGCGCTGCGCACGCGGTAGCGGTGTCCGCCGACGGTCTGCGGCCACAGGCAGAACGTGCACTTGGAACGGCAGCCGCGCCCCGTATAGAACGAGACGTACGGATGCTGCAGGTAGCCGATGAAGTAGTTGGGAATAGTCAGGTCGCGCTTGTAGACCGGGGTCACCCACGGCAGATCGTCCATGTTCTCGATCATCGCGCGCGCCGGATTGTGCTCGATCTGTCCGTCGGGGCGGCGGAACGAGAGGCCGGTGATGTCCTTGAACGGGCGGCCCTCGGCGACTTCCTTGCAGGTGTAGTCGAATTCCTCGCGCGCCACGAAATCGATCGCCGCAGAGGCCCCGAGCGAGCCGGCCGGATCGACTGCCACCTTGGCACCAACCATGCCGATCTTCAGGCGCGGGTTTTCCTCCTTCAGCAGCTCGGCCACTTTCGCGTCCGTCGGGAAGGACGGCGAGCTGGTGTGCATGATGACCAGGTCGTACTCGCGCGCGAGCGGTAGCACCTCGGCCATCGAGAGCCCGTCGGCCGGCGCATCGAGCAGCCGGCTCCCCGGCACCAGCGCCGCCGGCTGTGCCAGCCACGTCGGGTACCAAAAGGAGCGAATCTCCCGCTTGGCCTGATAGCGCGCTCCGGCGCCACCATCGAAGCCATCGAATGACGGGGGATGCAGGAACAGGGTTCTCATCATGACTTCACGTCCTCAAGTAATCGGGTGGGCCGAGCCGTCCCGGGCCACGCGGTATCGCATCTGGCGCCACTGCACTTCGCGGGTCGCGAAGCCCCAGCACCACAGCGCAAAGCCGAGCAGATCGCTCACCGGCAGCAGCCACAGGCCCTGCCAGGCACGCCCGTCGGTGGGGCGCGGATCGCCGGCTGCGAAATGTAGCATTACACGGGCCGCTGCGGTGGCGAACAGCAGCGCGCCGGCCGCCGGCGCGCCACCCGCGAGCGCCCAGCCGAGCAGCGCCACGGGCAAGCTGAAGGTGACGCCAGCAGCGGCATAGCCGCCCGGCCGCACCGCCCGGATGGTGCGCAGCCAGCGCGTCACGTGCTGCACCAGCTGGCGCAGGCTGCGCTCGTCGATCGCGGTGTCCACCACCACTTCCGACAGCACGGTGCGCAGTCCCTGGCGCCGGGTGAGCTCCCCGATGCGGTAATCGTCGGCCAGCTGATCGGCGATGGCCGCAAATCCGCCGATCGCCTCAAGCGCCGCGCGACGCAGCGCAATGGTGGCGCCGAAGGCGAAATCGCGCGAGCCGAACAGGGCCGCAACCCGTACCGAGGGCATGAACCAGTCGTTGACGAACAGCGCGCCGAGGCGCGAGTACAGCCCGGCGCCACCGTGCGCGTGTGCCGGGCGTCCGCGGTACGGGCAGGTGACGATCCCGACCGAGGGGTCCGCGAGCGGCGCGCAGACGCCGGCCAGGTAGCCCGGCGGCACGCGCACGTCGCTGTCGGCGAGCACCAGCCAGTCGTGACGGGCCGCGCGCATCATGTTGATGAGGTTGCTGACCTTGGCGCTGAATCCATGGCGGGTCGGATCGATCACCACCGCGATGTCGAGCGCGGGGTAGTGCTGCTGCAGGCCGCGCACGACCTGAAGCGCCGGGTCGGCCGGATCCTGCACGCCGAAAACGATCTGCAGGCCCGGATACGCCTGCTCGCACAGGCTGCGCAGTGCCTCGGCGAGCCCCGGCTCTGCGCCGCACAGCGGCTTCAGCACGGTCACCGGCGATCGGTCGGCCGGTGGCGACAAACTGGTGATGTTGCGCGCCCGCCGCACCGCCAGATAGGCTGTGAGCGCATAACCAAGCGCGGCGGCGCCGAGCAGCAGCCCGAGAGCGAGCATGATCCTTGAGGAGTTATACTGAACGTGATGCGGGTAATCATGTCCAAAGGAATCCCAACGTCCCGGGCTGCCATGAACGACAGATCTCCAGGCTTGCGATCCTCTGAACGTCCTGAACCCATAGGGTACACGGTTGCGCCGGCGCCGGGGGGCGTGGCGTGATGGATCATGGGGATACCCCGTGCGAGCTGTTGCCGGAAGGCGACAGTGTGCTGGGCGGCGATGCGCTCATTCTGGTCGATGAAGCCGACCGTGAGGTCGGGCACGCCAGCCGCGCGCGCTGCCACGAAGGGGGCGGGCTGTTGCATCGGGCATTCTCGCTGTTCGTGTTCAATGCGGACGGCGAGCTGCTGATTCAGCAACGGGCCGCAGGCAAGCGCCTCTGGCCGCTATACTGGTCGAACAGCTGCTGCAGCCACCCGCGGCGCGCCGAGAGCATGGACTCGGCGATTCATCGGCGGCTGCACGAGGAACTTGGGCTCGACTGCCCCTTGCATTTTCTGTTTAAATTCAAGTATCAAGCACAGTTTGACGGAGCCGGTGCCGAGCACGAGCTGTGCTCGGTGTTCATCGGTCGCAGTGCAACGCCGCTCGTGTGCGCCAATCAGAGCGAGGTGGCCGCGTGGCGCTGGATCGCTCCCGAGGCGCTCGATGCCGAGATGAGCGCTGGCACGGGGCGGTTCACCCCCTGGTTCATCCAGGAGTGGGCGCGGATCAGACAGGATCACCAGCCAGCGGTGCGCGCGCTCGGGCGCGGCTAGGCTGACCAGACACCGCGGCTCCGGCAACCGGAGCCGGCCGGCGGCCCGCGCGTCGGCACAACCTTGGGAGACGGATTTGGGTATTCCGCTAATTCAACAGTACCGGGTCGCCCGTTACATCCTCGGCCGCAAACTGCGCGGGCAGAAGCGCTATCCGCTCGTGTTGATGCTCGAGCCGCTGTTCCAGTGCAACCTCGCGTGCGCCGGTTGCGGCAAGATCGACTATCCGAAGGACATCCTGCAACAGCGCCTCTCGGTCGAGGCGGCGCTCGGGGCCGTGGACGAGTGCGGCGCGCCGATGGTGTCGATTCCCGGCGGCGAGCCGCTGATCCACAAGGAGATGCCCGAGATCGTCGCCGGCATCGTCGCGCGCAAGCGCTTCGTGTACCTGTGCACCAACGCGATCCTGCTCGCCAAGCACATCGACGAGTACCAGCCCTCGCCCTATCTGACCTTCTCGATTCACCTCGATGGCAACCGCGAGCGGCACGACGAGTCGGTGTGTCAGGAAGGGGTGTTCGACAAGGCGGTCGCCGCGATCCGCCTGGCGCGCTCGAAGGGCTTTCGCGTGACCATCAACTGCACGTTGTTCCAGCAGGAAGACCCGGACGACGTCGCGAGTTTCTTCGACATGGCCATGCAGCTCGGTATCGAGGGCATCATGGTTTCGCCGGGCTACAGCTACCAGCACGCACCCCGTCAGGACGTGTTCCTCGGGCGCAACGCGAGCAAGACACTGTTCCGCGAGATCTTCAAGCGCGGTCGCGATCGGAGCGCCCGCTGGGCGTTCAATCATTCCTCGTTGTTCCTCGATTTTCTCGCCGGCAATCAGGCCTACCAGTGCACCCCGTGGAGCACTCCGACCTACAACATCTTCGGCTGGCAGCGGCCGTGTTACCTGCTCACCGGCGAGGGGTACGCGACGAGTTTCCGCTCGCTGATGGAGGACACCGCCTGGGAGCGCTACGGCGTCGGGCGCAATCCTCTCTGCAACAATTGCATGGCGCACTGCGGTTACGAAGGCACGGCCGTCGATGATGCGTTCGCACACCCGCTGAAGGCGCTGTGGCGCTCGCTGCGCGGGCCGCGGCTCGAGGGGCCGATGGCCCCGGATCTGCCCGTGGTCTATCAGGAGCCGCCGTTGAAGACGACGGCCCCCGCTGAGGTGAAGATTCCCCTCAGCGAGGTGCGCAGCAGCGCGAACCGGGAAGACCGCCGTGTCAGCGGCGCCTGAGGTATTCGGCGCGCAGCTCGAGCAGTGGCGCGCGCACATGGAGGATGCGCTCTCGAGTCGCCTGCCGTCGGCTGAGCGGCTGCCGGAGCGACTGCACGCGGCGATGCGCTACAGCGTGCTCGGCGGCGGCAAGCGCGTGCGTCCGATCCTGTTGTTCGCCACCGCGCGCGCGCTCGGCCTGACCGAGCGCGAAGTCGAGGCCGCTGCGTGCGCCCTCGAGCTGGTCCACGTGTACTCGCTGGTGCACGATGATCTGCCGGCGATGGACGATGACGATCTGCGCCGCGGCCGGCCCACCTGCCACAAGGCCTTCGATGAGGCCACCGCGCTGTTGGTCGGGGACGCGCTGCAGTCGCTCGCCTTCGAGCTGCTGGCGCGCGATCCGGGCCTGCCGGACTCCTCTGCGGTGCGGGTGCGTCTGGTCGGTCTGCTCGCCGAGGCGATTGGCAGCGTCGGCATGGCCGGTGGCCAGGCCATCGACCTCGAGTCCGAGGGGCACCGACTCGATATCGAGCAGATCGAGCGCATGCACTCGCTGAAGACCGGCGCGCTGATCCGTGCCAGCGTCATGATGGGGGCGGCGTGCGTGGCGCAGCTCGATCCGGCTCTGGAGCGCGCGCTCGCCGGCTTCGCCGCACCAATCGGCCTCGCTTTCCAGATCCAGGATGATCTGCTCGATGTGCTCAGCGACACCGCCACGCTCGGCAAGACCGCACAGTCGGACCGCGAGCGGGGCAAGTCGACTCATCCGGCGATCCTCGGCATTGCGGCCTCGCAGGAGCGCGTGCGACGGTTGAGCGGCGCGGCGCTCGATTCGCTTGCGCCGTTCGGGGCGCGGGCCGATGCCTTGCGCGCAGTGGCCGACTGGCTGCTCGCGCGGCGCAATTGACCGGCAGAGGAAGCGCATGTCAGAACTGCCCGTGTCCGATGAGGCCTACCAGGACGAGATCCTGCCGCACGTCTCGCGCACCTTTGCGCTGACGATTCCGCAGCTGCCGGCGGCGCTGCGCACGGCGGTGACGAGCGCGTATCTGCTGTGCCGCATCGCCGACACCATCGAGGACGAGCCGGCGCTCGCGGCCGAGGACACCTACCGCTTCCTGCGCCGCTTCACGCGCGTGGTGCAGGGGAAAGAGGACGCCGGACAATTCGCGCGCGAGGTGCTGCCGCGACTCACCGAGCGCACGCTGCCTGCCGAGCGCGATCTGCTCGCCAACACCGCGCGTGTGATGCGCGTGGTCGAGCGTTTTGAGCCGCGCCAGCGCGCCGCGATTCGCCGCTGCATCGAAGTGATGAGCCACGGCATGCATCAGTTCCAGCGCACCGCCAGCGTGCGCGGGCTGGCGCGTTCGAGCGATCTCGATGCGTACTGTTATTACGTGGCGGGCATCGTCGGGGAGACGCTGACCGAGCTGTTCTGCGGCTACTCGCGGCAGATCGAGCGTCATCACGCCGAGCTCTATGCGCTCGCCCCGTCCTTCGGCCAGGGTCTGCAGATGACCAACATCCTGAAGGATGTCTGGGAAGACCGCGCCCGCGGGGCCTGCTGGCTGCCGCAGGAGCTCTTTACCCGCCACGGCGTCGATCTCGCCGCCCTCAGCGCCGAGTCGAGCGATGCGCGCTTCCAGGCCGGTATGCTCGAGCTGATCGGGGTCGCGCACCGGCACCTGCGCAATGCGCTTGCCTTTACGCTGCTGATCCCGGGCGAGGAGGTTGGCATCCGCCGCTTCTGCCTGTGGGCGATCGGATTGGCGGCGCTGACGCTGCGCAAGATTCAGGACAACCCGGGGTTCACCTCCGGCCGCCAGGTCAAGGTGTCGCGCTCGGCGGTGGCGATGACCCAGACTCTGACCAACCTCTCGGTGCGCAACGACGGCATGTTGCGGCGGCTGTTTGAGCGGGCCGCTCGCGGTCTGCCGCTCGCCGCGGGTGAGGTGCCGCTGCGCCCGGCTGGCGTACCCTCCGGAGCATTCGCCGAAACGGAAGAAGAAGAGGAAAACACCGCAGCCTATACCGGCGGTGTGCAGTGGGGGGGACGGTCACCATGAACGTGGAATCGCAGGCCGTGGCGCTCGAGGCGTCGCGCGGTATGGAACCGGCGGCGCGCGCTGGACGGCTCGAGCGGGCGATCCGTGCCGCGAGCGAGGCGCTGATTGCGCTGCAGCGCGACGATGGGCACTGGGTGTTCGAGCTCGAGGCCGACTGCACCATCCCGGCCGAATACATCCTGATGATGCACTATCTGGATGAAATCGACGCAGCGCTCGAGCAGCGCATCGCGGTCTATCTGCGTGCGCATCAGCAGCCCGGCGGCGGCTGGCCGCTCTATGAGGGCGGTGAGCTCGATCTGTCCTGCAGCGTCAAGGCGTATTTCGCGCTCAAGCTCGCGGGCGACGATCCAGATAGCCCGCACATGCAGCGGGCGCGCGCGGCGATTCTCGCGCGCGGCGGGGCGGCGCACACCAACGTGTTCACGCGCATCGCGCTCGCGCTGTTCGGCGAGGTGCCGTGGCGGGCGGTGCCCTACATCCCGGTGGAGATCATGCTCCTGCCGCGGTGGTTCCCATTTCACCTCGAGAAGGTTTCGTACTGGTCGCGCACCGTGATGGTGCCGCTGTTCGTGCTCTGCACCCTCAAGCCCCGAGCGCGCAATCCGCGCGGGGTCAACGTCCGTGAGCTGTTCACGACCCCGCCGGAGCACGAGCGGCATTACTTCCGCCTGCCGCAGCAGGGCCGGGCGCTCGCGCGGGTGTTCTTCACACTCGATCGGGTGTTCCGTGTGATCGATCCCGTGATCCCGGGGGCGATGCGCCGGCGCGCCATTGCGCGGGCCGAGGCGTGGACGCTCGAGCGGCTGAACGGGGAAGACGGCCTCGGGGCGATCTTCCCGGCCATGGTGAATGCGCTCGAGATGATGGTGCTGCTCGGCTACCCCGCGGATGACCCGCGGCGTGTGACGGCCAAGCGCGCCATCGACAAACTGCTGGTCGAACAGGGCGATCGCGCGTACTGCCAGCCGTGCGTCTCCCCGGTGTGGGACACGGGGCTCGCCTGTCTCGCGCTGCAAACTGCCGGGGATGAGCAGAGTCTGGCGGCCGCGCAGCGCGGCCTCGACTGGCTGCGTGCACGCCAGGTGCTCGATATCGTCGGGGACTGGTGCGCTCGCCGGCCGCGGCTCGCGCCCGGCGGTTGGCCATTTCAGTACGGCAACGCGCACTATCCGGATCTCGATGACACCGCGGTGATCGCCTGGTCGATGCACCAGGCGGCAGCGCCGCAACGTTACGGCGAGGCGATCGAACGTGCGCTCGAGTGGTTGGCGGGCATGCAGAGCAGGAACGGCGGCTTTGCCGCCTTCGACGCCGACAACACGCACTATCGGTTGAATCTCATTCCGTTCGCCGATCATGGCGCGCTGCTCGATCCGCCGACCGTCGATGTCACCGCGCGCGTGGTCACGCTCCTGGCGCGCGTGGGGCGTGCCGAGGATCGAGCGATCCTCGCGCGTGCACTTGAGTACCTCAAGGCCGAACAGGAGGCGGACGGCTCGTGGTTCGGCCGCTGGGGCACCAATTACATCTACGGCACCTGGTCGGTGCTGGTGGCGCTCGAGGCGGCCGGAGTCGATGCCGCCGACCCGATGGTGCGCCGCGCGGTCGAGTGGCTGCTCGCGCGCCAGAACGCCGACGGCGGCTGGGGCGAGAGCAACGACAGCTATGATCGGGCGCGCTACGGCGAGCAGCCCTTCCCGAGCACCCCGTATCAGACCGCCTGGGCCCTGCTCGGACTGATCGCCGCCGGCGAGCGCGATCATGTTGCCGTGCGCCGCGGCGTCGAGTTCCTCCTGCAGACTCAGGAGCAGGGTCTGTGGACGCATCCGAGCTTCACCGCGCCGGGCTTTCCACGAGTGTTCTATCTGAAATATCACGGCTATCCGGCGTTCTTTCCGCTCTGGGCGCTTGCCGCCTATCGTCACGGGAGGTCGCGGGCTCCTTGAACCGCGTGGGTATCGTCGCGGCGCTCGCCTCCGAGGCGCGCGCGCTTGCCCCGGGGCATCCCGCCCTTGCCGCCGGCGGGGAGGTCGTGCAGCTGGAGGACGAGTCGCTGCTCACGGTGAGCGGCATGGGCTGGGATGCGGCCCATGCGGGCGCATTGCGGCTCGCGCGCGCCGGTGCAACGGCCCTCGCGAGCTTTGGCACCGCCGGCGCGCTCGACCCGTCGCTCGAGTGCGGCGCGGTTCTGCTGCCGCGCGAGGTCCATACACTCGACGGTGAGCCACTGCCGACGCATGCGCGCTGGCGCGAGGCGGTGCTCGGGGCGATGCCGCGTGACTGTCACCTCAGCGACGGCCCGTTGCTCTGCAGCCGCGAGCCGATCGGCACACGGCTCGACAAGGCGATCGCTTGGCGGGAGAGCGGCTGCGTGGCCGTTGACATGGAGAGTGCCGCGGTGGCGCGTTTTGCCGCCGATGCGGCCGTGCCGTTTCTCGTGCTGCGGGTCATCGTCGATACCGCCGCCGACGAGCTGCCCCAGGCGGTGCTCGCCGCCAGCCGGGCCGGACAGGTTGCGATCGGCCGGCTGTTGGCCGGCCTTGTGCTGGCGCCCTGGAGCGTTGCGGCGGTGCGCGAACTCGCCCGGCGCTTTCGCATGGCCTGCGACATGCTCTCGCGGCTTGCCGAGCCGGGGCTGCCGGTGCGGCGCGCACTCAGCGGCGAGTGCTGGCGGGAGGCGCATTGAGAGCGCTCGTCACCGGGGCCAGCGGGTTCGTCGGCGCGGCGCTCGCCCGCACGCTGCTTGCCGCGGGCTGGCAGGTGCGCGTGCTGGTGCGGGCCGGCTCCGACCGGCGCAACTTGCGCACGCTGGCGGTACACAGCGCGGTCGGTGACCTGACCGATGCCGCCTCGCTCGAGCGCGCCGTCGAGGGCTGTGATGCAGTGTTCCATGCCGCAGCCGATTACCGGCTGTGGGTGCCGGATCCGCAGACCATGTATCGGGCCAACGTCGATGGCACGCGTAACCTGCTCGAGGCGGCTGCGCGCGCCGGCGTGAAGCGCATCGTCTACACCAGCAGCGTGGCCTGTATCGGCCTGCCGGCCGATGGCGGTGTCGGCACTGAGGACACGCCGGTTTCGCTCAGCAGCATGGTTGGGCACTACAAGCGCTCGAAGTTTCTCGCCGAGCAGGCCGCGCTCGAAGCCGCCGCGCGCGGCGTGCCGGTGGTCATCGTCAATCCGGCCGCTCCGGTCGGGCCGCGCGACCTGAAGCCGACGCCCACCGGACAGATCGTGCTTGATGCGGCGCTCGGGCGCACGCCGGCCTACGTCGATACCGGGTTGAATATCGTGCACGTCGATGACGTGGCCGCCGGGCACGTGCTCGCATTTCATTACGGGCGGATCGGCGAGCGTTACATTCTGGGCGGGGAGAACCTGCCGCTGCGCGACATTCTGATCGAGATCACCCGCCTCGCCGGCCGCTCGCCGCCGCGAGTGAAGTTGCCGCACGGGCTGGTGCTGCCGATCGCTTATCTCGCCGAGGGCTTTGCCCGCCTGAGCGGGCGCAGCACGCGCGTGACGGTCGACAGCGTGCGCATGGCGCGCAAGCGCATGTATTTCTCCAGCGAAAAGGCGATGCGCGAGCTCGGCTACGGCTACCGGCCGGCGCACCTGGCGTTCGCCGATGCGCTCGAGTGGTTCCGTGCCGAAGGTTATCTGCGCACGCCGGCTCAGAACGGGTAGTTGATTCCGGTGAACACCGCGATGCCTTCGCTGCCCTTGCCGACATCGACGTAGCCCACCACCGAGGGCGGCGCGAGGCCGCGAAAGCCGATGCCGAGCACGTTGTGCAGGTGAGTGAAGGGCAGGGTGCTGAAGCTGTGAAACACCCGGCCGGTGTCGAAAAAGGGCGTCACCTGGATCACGATATGCGTCGAGAGCGCGTTCAGGGACAGGACGGTCTGGCGCAGCTCGATATTCGCCACGAACGCGTTGCGGTCGTAGAACCGCGCGGTGCCGTAGCCACGCAGCGGCTGCGAGCCGCCGATCATGCTCGCATCGCCGCCGAGACTGCTCAGTCCCCAGAACGGCACGTGATGGGTGGTCGGTTCGTAGCGCAGGTCGAAGTGCGCGGCTACCGTCAGCGTGCGCATGGGCGACCAGTAGAAGCGTCCGTCGGCGCCCGCCTCAGTGAACAGCGAGTCATCGATCGACACATTGCGGCTCGCCACCCCCCCATAGACCACCACGTCCATGCCGCGGGTGGGAATGACGATGTTGTTGCGCGTGTCGTAGATCAGCGAGAGGCGGTTCAGTAACTCATGCGTGGTGCCGATGCCGAGCAGATGCACGAAGCGCTGCGTAATCGAGGGAATGCGCGGCAGGCTGCCGGCGGTGATCTTCACCTTGCGCGCCTCGAAGGTGTAGGCGAGCTGCCAGGCGTGGGTGATGTTCCAGCCGAACTTGGTGCGCACCCACATCTGCTGGCGGGTGTAGTCGGTCTGATTGATGCGCAACGAATTGTTGCCGAAGCCGAAAAAGCGCGGCGTGCCGCTGCGGTCGTAGTCCGCCTCGACGGTGATCGTCCAGCGCGACTCGCGCAGCAGTCCGGTCTGCCAGAGCGCATCGAGGTAGCTCTGCACACGCTGCTGCATGCCCGCGACCACCGACCACTGGGTGTTCAGCGAGGGGTACTCGAAGATGCGCGCATCGACGCCCCAGCCGAAATACGGGTTGTGGGTGAAGTCCGGGGCGATGATGCGCGTGATCTGGTTGTCTGGGTTGGTGTGCAGGATGGTCGGAATCAACCCGATGGTCGTGCCGCTGTTCGGCCCGACCGCGATCTCCGGCACCGGCAGCACGGGCCAGGTGGTGGGATTGAGCCAGTTGACCGGCTGCTTGCGCGCCGGCGCGGGCTGCAGATGAAAGCAAGGCTCGGGCACGCGCTGCGCGGGCTGGCAGGAGCCCGCGGCAGCGCCCGCGGCGCACGGTGGAGCGCCTTGGGATGTCGCCGCCGCTTTGGGCTGCGCGCACGAGGTCGGAGGCACGGTGCCGGCGAGCGCCATGCCGCCGGCACCGAGCAGCGCGAGCACGCACAGTACCGCTGCCCGCAGCGGCGGTGCTGGGCTATGCTTGCGCGCGATGGCGTTGTTTTTTTTCAGGTCGACCAGCGTTCTTTCCGCGCCACCGGGCCGCGGCCTCGAGCTCACCGTGCATGGGGCCATCGAGCGCCGCCGCTCATCCCCGCGCGCTACGCGCGTCGCGGCGGCCTCGGGCATTCGATGGACGCGCGGATTATAACGATGAATGACGGTTCGCACTGGCTCGCGTACGAGTCGATCCGGGCGGCTCGGAGGAACCCATGAGCGACCCGTGCATGCTGGCCTGGGTGCCGCTGCTCATCTGGCTGTACTTGTTGTTCGCGCGGGGCCGATTCTGGGCACCGCGCACGCTGCCGTCCGCCGCCGGTCCGGTCGGCGGACGGGTCGTGGCGGTGGTGCCGGCCCGCAACGAGGCCGAGCACATCGGGCGGGCGGTCGGCTCGCTGCTCGCTCAGGACCGGATCGGGCAGTTGCAGGTGATTGTCGTTGACGATGGCAGTTCGGACGATACGGCCGGTGCGGCGCGCCGGGCGGCCGCGGCGGCGGGCGCTGCCGCGCGGCTCACCGTACTCACGGGTGCGCCGCTCGCCCCGGGCTGGAGCGGCAAGCTCTGGGCAATGTCCCAGGGCGTGGCGGCGGCCGCCAGGCATGCGCCGGATTATCTGCTGTTTACCGACGCGGACATCGAGCACGCCAGCGACTCGGTGGCCTCGCTGGTGGCGCAGGCCGAGTGCGAGCAGCGCGATCTGGTCTCGGTGATGGTACGGCTCTCGAGCGCGACCTGGGCCGAGCGCTGCCTGATCCCGGCGTTCGTGTTTTTCTTCTTCAAGCTGTATCCCCCGCGTTGGATCGCCGCCCGCGCCGCGCGCACCGCCGGGGCGGCGGGCGGGTGCATCCTGATCCGTCCAGCGGCGCTAGCCCGCGCCGGCGGGCTCGAGGCGATCGGCGGTGAGATCATTGATGACTGCGCGCTCGCGGCGCGAGTCAAGGCGAGCGGCGGATCGCTCTGGCTCGGGCTCTCGAGCCGCACCCGCAGTCTGCGGGTGTACGGCAGCTTCGCGGAGATCGGCGCGATGATCTCGCGCACCGCGTTCAACCAGTTGCGCCATTCCTGGGTGCTGCTCGGCGCCTCGCTCGCCGGACTCGCCGTGACCTATGGGGCGCCGCCGTTGCTGCTCGCCACCGGTGCACCGGAGTGCATGCTGTTTGGAGGCCTCGCTTGGGCACTGATGACGCTGTGCTACCTGCCGATGGTGCGCTTCTACCGGCTGGCGCCGACCTATGCGCTGCTGTTGCCGGCGGTGGCACTCTTTTACGCCGGCGCCACGCTGCACTCTGCGCTGCGCTACGCTCTGGGGCGCGGTGGGCAGTGGAAAGGACGCGCGCAGGACGTGCGCGCCCAGGGTTAAGAGGGATGACGGCGCGGCGCAGCCGAAGCGGCGGGGTGCTTCCGTGAGCGCGCTCCTGGCGCCACATCAGATCGAGCTGTGGTGCACTTCGCTTGCGGATATCGAGGCCGAGCGGAGCTGGGAGTCGTATCGGGCACTGCTCAATGCCGAGGAGCACGCGCGTCAGCACAGGCTGCGCATGCCCGATGACCGGCGGCGCGATCTCGCTGCACGCGCACTCGTGCGCACGGTGCTCTCGCGACATGCTCCGGTGGCGCCCGAGGCGTGGGTATTCGGTCCGGACGCACACGGCCGCCCCCGCATTCTTGCGCCCGAGCCCGTGCCTCCGATCGAATTCAACATCGCGCACAGCGGCGACAAGGTGGTGCTCGCGGTAAGCCGTGGGCCTGCGCTGGGTGTCGATGTGGAGTGTCTCGAGCGGCGCACCGACACGGTCGCGCTCGAGCGGTATTTCGCACCGGAGGAGGTTGCGGCGCTGCGTGTCCTGCCACCGCCCGAGCGGCGGCGCCGCTTCTTCGAGCTGTGGACCTTGAAGGAGGCGTATCTGAAGGCGCGCGGCGTCGGGCTGCGCTTGCCGCTGCGCGGCTTTGCCTTCGGATTCGTCCCACCGGGAACGCTCGAGCTGACCTTTACGGGGCTGTTCGAGGATGAACCGGCACAGTGGGCGTTTGCGCAGCTCGCATTGGGCGAGCGGTACGTACTGGCGGTGTGCGCGCAGCGGCGCGAGACATGCGCGCTCGCGCTTGCGATGCACGCGGTTGTACCGCTCGTCTGGCAGCGTTCCCTGGTCGCAACCCTCGAGCGCGCCGCCGGCATGGGCGTTGCGCTAGGGAGCTGCGGTGCGCGGTAGCACTGGCGGTGGGGCACGCAGGGCGTGGCCGCCCATCATGGCCGCGCGGCGCGCGCGATAGGGGCTCTCGGGTGCCCATTCGGGCCATTCGGTGCTGTCGGCGAGGTTGCTGCCGAGCAGGTAAAGCGTCTGGATGTCCTCGAGCGTGCCGCTAACGTCTGCACGCGGATCGAACGCATCGCGAGGGGTATCAAGCCGCCTGCGCAGCGCGCGGCGCAGGGCCGCCTCGCCGGCGGCGCGTCCGCCGCTCACCAGATCCACCCCGGGGCCGGCGAACAGTGCGGGCACCCCGGCGCGCGCAAAGCTGTATTGATCCGAGCGGTAGGCGAGACCGATGGCCGGCCGCGGGTCGGGGGTGACGGTGCGACCCTGCAGCGCGAGCAGCTGCGCCAGATCGGTCTCGAGCGTCGACTGTCCGGCGTCGAACACGCTCATGTCGCGCGCCCGTCCGAGGATCGGCCACAGGTCAATGTCGATGTCGGCGACGGTGCGCTCGAGCGGGAACACCGGATGCTGCACGTAGTAGCGCGAGCCCAACTGGTTGGCGCTGCCGAGCGTCGGCAACAAGAACAGCACGCTGCGCGCCGGCGGGCTCTTGCGGTGTGCGAAGGTGTCGGCGATCTCGAGCAGCGCCGCGAGGCCGGTGGCGTTGTCCATCGCACCGGGCAGCGGTACCGGCCGACCGCGCGGCCCCCTGAGCATGCCGAGGCCATCCCAGTGAGCGCTGTAGATGACGACTTCATCGGGGTGGCGCGCGCCGCGGATCAGCGCGAGCACGTTGTCCGACCAACTGTAATCGACGGCGCTGTCGAGGCGGATGCTGGCGGCCGCCGGCAGCGTCACGGCCTTGAAGCCCGGCTGCGCCGCTGCTGCGCTGAGCGTCGCGAGGTCGAGTCCTGCGGCGCTGAACAGGCGTGCCGCAGCGGCGCCGCGCAGCCAGCCGGCCACGGCGAGGCGCGGACCCGGCGCCACGTTCGCCGGCAGGCTCTGCGCGGCGCTGGCGCTGGCGTTGCGCAGCGCGGCCCAGGTGTGTCCCGAGGCCGCACCGGCGTGAATGATGAAGCAGCCCACGGCGCCGAGGCGTGCCGCCTGCGCAAACTTGTAGCGCGCCAGGCCATAGCGACTGAGCGCGGCCGCATCAAACGTCGGGGCGTCGGGGCTGCCGGCGGTGCCCGGGTCGTTCGCGAGCACGATCACGATCTTGCCGCGCACGTCGAGCCCCTGATAATCGTTCCACTGGCGTTTGGGGGCATCGATGCCGTAGCCGACAAACACCACCGGAGCGTTCACGATGTCGACGTGGGCGCGCGCCTGCTCGGTGGCTGCGAGCATGTCCTGGCCGTACAGGAAACTCTGCGTCCCGCCCGGCAGTTGCACCTGAAGGTGCGTACGGGTGCTCAGCAGTCGCGTCGAGACGACCGGAACCGGTTGCAGCCATTTGCCACGGTAGCCGGGCGCAAGCCGCATGCGCTGCAGCTGCGCGACGAGGTAATGGGTGGTGAGAATCTCCCCGCGCGTGCCGGGCTTGCGTCCGGCGAGGGCGGGGGAGGACAAGGCGCGCTCGTAGCGCAGGAAATCCGCTGCGTTGATCTGCGGCGCCAGCGTGATCGCCATCGGTGGCGGGGTGCTCGAGGCGGCGGTCGCGAGCAGCCCGACGGGCGCACTCTGGCGGCCGCGGTCGTGGCAGCCGGCCAGGGCCAGCGCCAGGAGCGGGACAACGAGGAGGCGGCGCTTGGACGCGTCGGTGGGCACGCCACGATCATAAGGGCGGGTCCCGGGGCGGCACAGTGACGAATTCTTCATGCGCCCGACGGTGGTGCCAGTGCGTCAAAACTGATCCAGTGCTTGACGCTCGGATCGGCACATGACGATACTCCGCGATCGTGATAGCGCTATCAGATTGGCGCTGTTCCCGCCCGAGCGCAACGAGGAGGTCCGCCATGTCGTTTTCGCCCGCCCGCCGCCGATTCCTGCACGACAGTGCGTTGGCTGCCATCGCCTCCCCGGCACTGCTGCGCACCGATCCGGCACTGGGCGCCGCGCGCCGCGCCCAAACGCGCATCTTTTTCGACGCACGGCGCAGCGCCGGAACGCTCGAGCGCACTCTGTTCGGCTCGTTTCTCGAGCATCTGGGCCGCGCCGTGTACGACGGCATCTACCAACCGGGCTCGCCGCTCGCCGATGCGCAGGGATTTCGCACCGACGTGCTCGCGGCCGTGCGTCGGCTCGGCGTTCCGCTGGTGCGCTATCCGGGCGGCAGCTTCGTCTCGCAGTACAACTGGGAGGATGGCATCGGCCCACCGGCCCAGCGGCCGCGCACGCTGAATCTCGCCTGGAACACCATCGAGACCAATCGCTTCGGCACCGATGAGTTCCTCGCCTGGTGCCAGGCGGCGCACACCGCGCCGTACCTGGCGGTGAATCTCGGCACCGGCTCGATTCTCGCGGCCGCCGCGCTGGTCGAGTACTGCAACCGGCCGGTCGGTACGCACTGGAGCGATCTGCGTCGTCGCAACGGGCATGCGACACCCTACGGTGTGCACTACTGGGGGCTCGGCAATGAGCTGTTTGGTCCCTGGGAGATCGGTCACATGGACGGAGCCGCCTACGGGCGCAAGGCGGCTGATGCGGCCCAGGCGATGCGCCGGGTCGACCGCTCGATCTATCTGATTGCCTGTGGTTCGAGCGATCCGGCGCTGCCGGATTATCTGCAGTGGGACCGCGAGGCGCTCGAGCGCTGTTATCACGAGGTGGATGCGGTCTCGCTGCACTGCTATCTGGGCGACACGCGAGCGCAGACCGGTGGCAGCACCGAGAAATATCTCGCACTCAATCTGCAGTTGGATCGACAGATTCGCGACAAGCTCGCCGTGTGCGAGTATGTGCGCACGCGGCTCGGGGCGCGCAAGCGTCTCGCGCTCGCGCTGGATGAGTGGAATGTCTGGGATTACGGCAGGACCCCGAGCAACGGCCGCGGCCAACTCGCCCCCCACCTGCTCGAGCAGGACTACACCCTGGCCGATGCGCTGGTCGCCGGCAGCATGCTCAACACCCTGATGCGCCACGCCGCGCGGATCAAGATCGGCTGTCTTGCGCAATTGGTCAATGCACTCGCGCCGATCACAACCGACGCGCACGGGTTGTTCCTGCAAAGCATCTACTATCCGTACCGCTGGGCGCTCGAATACGCCGGCGGCGCAAGCGTCGCACTGCTGATCGAGACGCCGAGCTACCGAGTTCCGGAACTGCCGTTGGTGCCCTACATCGACGCCGCCGCCACGTATGATGCGACCAACGGCCGGCGCACGCTGTTTGCGCTCAATCGCGATCTCACCGCGGCCCGCCAGATCGAGATTGTCTGGGAGAGCGCGGCTCCGCAGCGGCTGCGCGCGGCATATGTGCTCACCGGGACGGATCTGAACGCGGCCAACAGTTTCGCCGCGCCGCGCCGGGTGCACCCGCAGAAGCTCAACGAACCGGTGAGCCGCGCGGGACGGACCTGGGTAGAGCTGCCGCCTGCCTCTTATGCCGTGATTCAGTGGGACTGAGCGGCCGCGTGGCCCTGCAAGCATTGGGGCCCCGCTCGTTCGGGCTGGCTGCGCGCATTCCCGGTACACCGGAGTGTGCGAGCGGGCAGCCTGCGAGCTGATGCGCCCGGGGCAGGCGGGAAACGGCTGCGCACGGCGTGGTGAAGTGCAGTGTCGCCTGTCCGCTGCAGCACGACCAACTCCCGCGCATGGGATGCGCGCTTCAGGGTTGCGCCGCCGGCAGGGCGCCCGGCCGGCGCGCCGGCACTCTGTCCGCCGAGTACGAGTACCTAGACACCGCTGATGAGCCTACCGGTGTCGCAGCGCGACCCGCGCCGGCGCGCACGATGCACCGGTGTTTAGCTCGAGATAGAATGACAACGTTTGCTTTCCGTGGCGTCTTGGAGTACAACTCACGCCCAGAACGATCGGCCGCTGCGGGTGTGAGGCGCCCCAAGGCCACAAGCCGGGGGAAGAATGGAATGCCAGGAGTTGCGCGCTACCGCGCCGCCATGCGCTGGGCTTGTCCGGGTCATCGCGAGCGTGGCATCCACACTGCGCACGGCGGCCGGCAGGCAGAGCAGGCAGCCGAGCGCCGGTGCGCGGGAATACCCCGAAATCCGCTCCGACGCTCGTGGCCTCCAGGCAAGACATCCGAATGGCACTGCGCATCGGCACGGGCAGCATGCAGCGGGTGACGGACAGGGTGGGGCGCCGTCGCCCGGCCCGATCCCCGAGCGCCTCGGTGCGATGGCGAGGCGGAGCGGGCGGCCTGCCGCACGGCGTCCGCATCCTGGGTGGCCGTGGCCCACGTCCGGCGCTCTCCCGCCACACGCGGCAAAAAATTGCAGTGGAAATGCAAACGTTGCCATTTGTGCCCGGACGTAATCGCAGGACGCAGCCGTCGGGACGCGAAGCGAATCGAATGTCACCAGAGGGGGAAACACGATGAGTCAGTTTGCCAGTCAGGCACGCAAGATCTCCGCGCCGACCGTGGTCGCCGCGGTGAGTGCGCTCGTATTCGGATGGAACGCGGTCCCGGCGCTGGCGCATGCCGCCCACCAGTCGGGAACGCAGCTGAAACTGCACGAGGTGATCGTGACCGCGGAGCGGCGCGCCGAGAACGTGGAGCGAACGCCGCTCGCGATCACGGCCATATCCGGTTCGCAGCTCGGTACCCTCGGAGTGACCTCGGCAACGCATCTGAATGGCTTGGTGCCGGACGTGCACATCGGCAATGCAGGCCCGGGGGTGGAGATTTCCATTCGCGGCATCGTGAGCACAAACAATACCGAAGTCGGCGACCCGGCGGTCGCCTTCAATGTCGACGGCGTATACCTCGCGTTGTCGCGAAGTGCCGCAGGGACCTTGTTCGACATCAAGCGCATCGAGGTCCTGCGCGGCCCTCAGGGGACGCTGTACGGGCGCAATGCCACGGCCGGAGCGATCAACGTCATCACCAACAAGCCGGATTTCCGTCGCAGCTACGGCAAGGTCGCGCTCGATTACGGTAATTACAATACCATCGAGACATTCGGCATGATCAATCTGCCGGTCGACTCGAAATTCGCCATGCGCGCGGCGTTTATGACGAACCACCACAGCGGCTATTCGACCAACTTCCCGGCGCAGCCGTACAACGACCTGGCGTCGGACGCGGCGCGCGTCGAGGCGCTCTGGAAGCCGCTGCGCAACCTATCGTTTCTGCTCAGCATGAACTACTACCACGACGGCGGGGCGGGCGCGGCGCTGAATGCGCCCATCGGGCTCTATGCAATCGGCGGTCATGCGACTCCTTATGATTTCCCGGTGTCCGCAAACGCCTACAACGACGAAACGGCGAAGGGCGTCACGCTGACGGCCAAATGGGCTCTGCCGATCGGTACCCTCACGTATATCGGCGATTATCGGCAGGATGACTGGCACAACTCGACGGGCTCCGATGCAGTCGGCTCCTACGGAAGCAGCTGTGCGACCGCGACCTCAGCGAACTGCCAGAATGTGGTGTTCTCGTCGCTGCAGGGTCAGACCTCTGATGAGCTTCGCCTGAGCAACAGTGTGGGCGCTTTGAAGTGGGTCGGGGGCTTGTATTATTTCCGCGAGCACAACAATGTGTTTCTGGGCTTGAGCCCGATCGCGGGCATCACTTCGCTCGCATTCGTGCAGCCGAGCGTGTCGGAGGTGTCGCGGGCGGTGTATGGGCAGGTCACGTACAGTCTGACGCGTCATCTGCGCCTGATAGGCGGCCTCAGATACAACAAAGATCATAAGGGTCGAATTGGATCGACCGACGCATTCGGCCCGATCGTGGGGGAAACCTGCGCCGGCTGCATCCCTCTGTACAACAACTTCGCAAGTCTGAACTGGAGCAAGCTGACCTGGAAGGCCGGTGTCGACGTCAACGTCAACCGCCGGACCATGCTGTTCGGCACGGTTGCGACCGGGTTCAAGGATGGCGGCTACGGCGACGGCGTACCGCCCAATAACCATCCGTACAATCCCGAGACGATCCTCGCGTACGAACTGGGCACGAAGAACGTCCTTTTCCACCACCGTCTACAAGTGAATGCGGATGCGTTCTACGATCTGTACAAGAATTATCAGGCCAGTGGTCTGGCGCTGGTGGCCGGTCAGCCCTCGACGGTCACGCTGAATGCCGGCAAGGCGACCATAGACGGCGTCGAGCTGGAGACCGAAGCGCTGCTCACCAGGCATGACGAGCTGAGCATCAGTGCGTCATATCTGCACGCGTACTTCACTCAGTTCGACTTGCCGCTCGGGGATGCGTTTAACTCCGGTCCCGTGAGCTACGCCGGCAATACCCTGCCGAACGCGCCGCACTTTACGCTGCATCTGGGCTATCAGCACGTCTTCGAGTTGCGCAATGGCGCAGCTTTGGTGCCGCGCATCGACACCGGCTGGACCGGTAAGCAGAACCTTGATTATCACAACTACGCATTGACCGAGCAGTCGGCCTATACGCGCACCGATCTGTCGTTGACCTATCAGGCGCCGCGAACCTGGCGGGTGATGCTCTATGTGCACAACCTCGAGAACAACGCCGTGCTCACCACGGCGGCCCCGGATCCGCGTGCGATCACGCAAGCGATCGGCAGGCAGGCGGGCTATGGAATCTACATGGCACCGCGAACCTACGGCGTGCGCATCAGCGCTTCGTTCTGATCGGCCGCTGGTCGCGAGGTAATGCCTCGCGACCAGCGGCTGCGGGGTGGAAAGGAACGAGAGGATCAGATGAACGCATTCAGTTTTCATGACGCGCGGCGCGCGCACAAGAGACGTCTCAGCTGGCGGGTGCTTGCGGTGTTAGCGGGCCTCGCGATGAGCGGCACAGGGCAGGCGGGTCTGCTGCAGCCGCCCAAGCCGGTCGTCTTTCCGTGGAGCAACCCGGCGCTCAGGCCCGGCCAACGGGCCGACCTGGTCATGCAACGGATGAGTCTGGCGCAAAAACTCTCTCTGGTGCACGGCGCGGGGTTTCTCGGGCTGCCGGGCAGCGAACCCTCGCTGGTGCGGTCGAACGGTGGCGCAGGGTTCGTGCCGGGCATTGCGCAGCTCGGCCTTCCTGATTTGAACATGAGCGATTCGGCGGTGGGAGTGGCCAATACGGCCGACAAGGGGCGCTACGCGACCGCGTTGCCCTCGGCGCTGGCGCTCGCTTCGAGCTGGGACGAGCGCTTGGCCTTTCAGTACGGCTCGCTGATCGGCGCGGAACTGGCCGATCTGGGTTTCAACGTCTCGCTGGGCGGCGGGGTTAATCTCGCGCGAGACCCGCGTGACGGACGCACATTCGAGTTCATGGGGGAGGACCCGATCCTGGCCGGCAACATGGTGGCGCGGGTCATCGAGGGCATCCAGAGTCATCACGTGATCGGCGACGTGAAGCACTTCGCGTTGAACGATCAGGAGACCGGTCGGATGTTCGCCAATGCCGTCATTGGCATCCGGGCGATGCGCGAGAGTGATCTGCTTGCGTTCGAAATCGCGGTGCGGCAGGCGCACCCGGGCATGGTCATGTGTGCCTATCCTCTGGTGAACGGGGTGTACTCGTGCCAGAACCGGTACCTGCTGCACACGGTGTTGAAGAAGGACTGGGGATTCAAGGGCTGGGTGATTTCCGACTGGTTCGCCGATCACAGCACGGTGCGGGCCGCGCTTGCCGGACTCGACATGGAGATGCCGGATGGGCGCTATTTCGGTGCCCCGCTGCAACGGGCGATCGCGGCCGGCCGGGTGCCGATGGCGCGTTTGAACGACATGGTGCACCGCATTCTGCGCACCGAATTTGCCGTCGGTATCGTTGATCACCCCGTGGTGCCGGAGGTTCCCGACATCTTCAAGGGCTTCAGGGTCGCGCAGCGGGTCGAGGAACGCAGCGCCGTGCTGCTGAAGAACACCGGTGTGCTGCCGCTCGCGGCGGCGAAGATCACCTCGATCGCGGTCATCGGTTCACATGCCGACGTGGGCGTGCTCTCCGGGGGCGGCTCGGCGCAGGTTGATGCCCCTGGAGGCAATGCAATTGATGTGAAGATGCCGCCTGCGAGCGATCTGCTCGCCCGGCTGCGCATCCCGGTGTGGGATCCATCCTCGCCGCTGCGGGCGATTCGTCGACATGTGCCGCAGGCACAGGTGACTTACGAGTCCGGGAGCCGCATTGCCGCGGCGGTGGCCGCGGCGCGGACGGCGCAAGTTGCCATCGTGTTCCTCCATCAGCACATGATGGAAGGCACCGATTTGCCGTCGCTGCAGCTGCCGGGGAATCAGAACGCGCTCGTGGCTGCGGTGGCACGCGTCAATCCGCGCACGATCGTCGTGCTGGAGACCGGCGGGCCGGTGGCGATGCCGTGGGTGAAGCGCGTACAGGGCATTCTGGAGGCCTGGTACCCGGGTATTCGCGGCGGACAGGCGATCGCCAACTTGCTGTTCGGTACCGTCGACCCGTCCGGCAAGCTTGCGATCACCTTCCCGCGCAGCTCGGCGCAGTTGCCCCGCGCCTCGATCGTGCGGCCACCCGGCCCGATGCCCAAGCCGTTCGCGCCGGTCCTGCGACCGCCGTTCGCCATTCATTACTACGAGGGGCAGGATGTTGGTTACAAGTGGTTCGATGCCAGGCACGAGCGACCATTGTTCCCATTCGGCTTCGGGCTCTCGTATGCGAAGTTCGCCTACGCGGATCTGCACGCGGCCGTGCACGCGGGGCGGCTGACCGTGAGCTTCACGGTGCGCAACCGCAGCGGGCGCGCAGGGACGGAAGTCGCAGAAGTCTACCTGGGGTTTCCTGCCCGGGCTGGCGAGCCGCCCAAGCGGCTGATCGGTTGGGCGCGCGTGCGACTCGCGGCGGGCGCGAGCCGCCGTGTCACGCTGCGGATCCGCCGACTGTATCTGAGTATCTTCGACGTGCAGCGAAATGGCTGGCGGGAGTTCCCGGGCCGCTACACCGTGCAGGTGGGACCCTCGTCGCGGGACTTGCCGCTGAAATTTCCGGTGCAGTTGCGCTAACGCGGTGCGGGGCGGGCGCGGCTGGCGGCCGCCGGCGCTGCGGTGCTCTCGCGTACGACCAGGCGGGTCGGCAACAGCACCTCGTGCGCGACATCGCGGCCTTGGAGCTTGTCGATGAGCTCCAAGGCCGCGCGACGGCCGAGATCATGGCGTGGGATATGCAGGGTAGTCAGCGGCGGACTGGAGTACGCGGCCATGTTCTGATCGTCGCACCCGGCGATGGAGATGTCCTGCGGCACACGCAGCCCGAGTAGGTGTAGGGCGTGGATGGCGCCGTAAGCCATTTCGTCGTTGGCGCAAAAAATCGCCGTCGGCGGATGCTTCAGCAGCATCAGCCGCCGTACTGCGTCCATCCCGGACTGCACGCTGTAGTCGCCCGGATGGATCCATTCCGGCTGTGCACGCAGTCCGGCCTGATCGAGCGCGCGCCGATAGCCCTCGAGACGTCGCGCGGAACTCTGGGCCTTCTTGTTCCCGCAGATGTGCGCGATCCGCCTGTGCCCGAGTCCGATCAGATGTTCCGTCGCGCGCATCGCGCCGGTGTCGTCATCGACGCGGATGAGCGGCACGGTGCGCTCCGGGCAGCGCTCCATGACCATCACCAGCGGCGGCAGCGGACGTTTGCCGCTGGCATAGATGCTGGGCACCGCGGCACTGATGATCCCGTCCGCCCGGCCGCTCGCCACCTGATCGAAGCATGCGATTTCGCGCGCGGGATCCTCGGCGCTGTGACCGAGAAGTACGGAAAAGCCGGCTTCATGCGCTGCTTCCTCCGCGCCGGCGAAGATTTCCATGAAGAATGGGCTCAGGTTGGGTACGACCAGCAGGATGGCCCCGGCGCGGCCGCTCTTCAGTCCGCGGGCGAGCAGATTGGGCCGGTAGTTCAGCTGCTCGACTGCCGCGAGTACCCGTGCCCGCGTCTCCGGTCGCAGCAGCTGAGGTCGGGTCAGCGCGCGAGAGACAGTCGAAATCGATACTCCGAGCTCACGGGCCACATCGGTAATCGTGGCCGAGCTCGTGCGCGCTTTGACGGAAATCTTTGCCATGCCTGATGACCCAGTCGTTGCGTCTCGAGGGTCGATTTTGCGCTCTGCCAAGCGCCTTGAAAACGTTGTCCGGCGACGGACCGGATCGCTTCGGCCGACCCGGCGACATCCGGCAGGCGCGAAATTCTCACCCCTGGGCGACACGCCGCCCGTCGCGGCGCCGCTGGCGCATCTCGATCGGGCCGGGGAGTCGCCTCGTCTCGGTCTTGAGCGAGAAGCTGACCGCGCACATCGTCCTGCACCAACGCAAGCGCGCCGATGCCGGCCCGATCACCGAGGCCGCCTCGGCGCTTGCGCGCTGCGAGCGGTCCGTAGGCTGGCACAGGAGCCCTTTGTGCCGCAGCCCGCTCGCTCGAGCGGGCCGATGCGGGCGCGGCGCGGTGGGTTGCACGGCTCTCCTACCGTGATTCAGCGGGGCTGACGGACCGCGAAGTGCTCAGTCAAAGCGTGGCGCGCGCGCGGCGCCGGAGAATTTCAGTCCGTCAAGCAGGTTGTAGGCTTGCGCATCACGCTTTTGCAGCGGATGCAGCCCGAAGCGCGCCTCGATGAAGGCGAGCACCGAGGTGGTGTCGGCGACGCGGTGATCAACATAACCGCGTCGTGACCACGGACTGATGAGCAATGCCGGGATGCGCGTCCCGCAGCCGTACGCGTCGGGACGCGGCGGCGGTACGTGATCCCAGAACCCGCCGCCTTCGTCGTAAGTGATGATCACGGCCGTCTTGTCCCATGCCGGACTCTCACCCACGGCCCGCAACAGGCTCATCACCCACTGCTCGCCCCAGTGCGGCGTCGAATCGGCCGGATGCTCATCGTGCGCGCCGCTCGCTTTGACGAAGGACACGCTCGGCAGGCGCCCGGCGCGCGCATCGGCGAAGAAGTCTTCGCTGTCGCGGATGTGGCCGGCGCGCACGTTGTCGAACCAGCTCGGATAGTACTGAAAGGGATTGTGATGCGGCACGTAGAGGCGGCTGGTGTCGACTACAGCCGAGCCGCTGTCGCGTCCGAAGGCGCGCTTCATGGCCCAGGGTTTCACGCCGTTCCAGCCCTCGTTGTACCAGGCCCAGGAAACGCCGGCGGTGTTGAGGCGGTCGCCGATGTTGGGATAGGTTTGATCCTCGGGCGGTGGGCTCAGCTTGAGCGCGCGTGGATCGGCCTCGGTCGGTCCGTTGAGCGGCGGCAGATCGTTGATCAGCATGCCGTGCGGGTCGTAGGGCAGGTCGAACAGCGGCGGATCGAAGCTGCCGCGCACCTGCGCGGGGGCCGCAGGCCACAGCGCCGAGTGCGCGGCCACCAGATAGAGCGCGTTGCAGGTCGAGCCGCCCGACATCGCCTGGAAGAAATGGTCGAACAGCACGTACTCATCAGCGAGGCGGTGATAGTGCGGGATGTCCGCGCGCGTGTAAAAGCCGAGCACCGGCCCGGAGGGGCGCGATTCATCGAGCAGCATGATGTCACGCTCGCCGGCGTGGCGGAACGGGGGGTGCTGGCGCTTCAACGCCAGCGCCACGAAGCGGTCCATGGCGCCGTTGTCGACCTGGGCGAACATGCGGAAGAAGTGATGCTCCGGGTCCCAGGGCATGTTCTCGCCCGGCGGAATGAACGGGGCGAGGTGAAACGGCAGATTCTCGAGCAGCACCCCGTCGAAGCCGGCGATGTTGTCCGGCAATGGCAGGTAAGAGTAGACGATGCCCGCGGGGTTTTTCTGTAGCCCATGAAAGCGCCGATCGACGCGTCCGTCGCGGTCGAGCAGGCCGGTGACGGTGGCGCCGCTCGGGTGCTGATAGGCGCCGAAATAGTGATCGAAGCTGCGGTTCTCCTGAAACAGCACGACGATGTGCTCGATGTGCCGGCGCAGGCCTGCAAGGTCCGCGCCTCCCGCCGCGTGCGCGGGACGGCCGGCACCGGCCAATGCCGCGCCTCCGGCGGCGGTGAGGGATTTCAGGAATGCTCTGCGCGTCAACTGCGGATCGGTCATCCTTCGTGTCCTCCTGAAAACGAAAGCGCCCGCAGCATCGGGCATCCACCCGCTGCGGCAGGGTTGAAGCGCCAGTTTAGCCGCAGTGCGCGCCCGATGGGACCGGATTCGACGCCCTAGCCTGCACTATGCATGAAGGAACGGATGTTCATGGTCATGCGCGCAGGTTTGGCGGTGTCGGGGCGTGACATCTATGCGCGGAGGTGATTCTGCCGAGGGTCTGTGCGTTGGCGTTGGATTGTC
>JAJZUT010000027.1 GCA_021847105.1 Pseudomonadota bacterium
CCCAGCGTCAGTTCCCCTCGCGTCTCATCGCTCATCCTCATGCCCTCGCCATGCGGCCCATTGCCGCTGCCAGAGCATCGAGCCATCAGCTCAACGTCGGAAGAACGGGGATGCCGGAGTGCTTACGATCAACTCGATAGGCGGTGCCACATCACTGAGAAGCTTCGCAAACGTCCACAGATCCGTCACGGTCATACCCGCAATCGATCGTTCGCCGTAGGCGTCCAGCAGATAGTTGTTACGTTATTCCAACGTTAATCCGAATGGCCTCAGCCGGTGCCTCGTTCAACGACGAATCCAATGGCGACAAACGCGTAATCGCTACCGCGATGAAGCGTCGCGAAAGCTGGCTCAGGAGGCACTTGCGACTCAAGCCACCTTCGGCGTGAGCTTCAGTCCGAGCGCTTTAATCACCTTCAGGATGGTCGCTAAACTCGGATTCCCGTCCTTCGAAAGCGCCTTATACAGCCCTTCGCGCGTCATGCCGGTATCCTTTGCCAGCTGCATCATTCCGCGAGCACGGGCAATATCCCCCAGTGCCGCCGCCAACAGCGCCGGATCGTCGGGTGCCTCTTCAAGACAGGCCTCCAGGTACGCGACCATATCGTCTTCCGACTTCAGATAGTCAGCCGCGTCCCACCGCGAAAATTCTTCGCTTTTACCGCCACGCTTAGTCGCCACACGTCACCTGTTCCAGGCCGCTGCAATCTGGATTGCCCGCTGGATGTCTTTACGTTGCGTCCGCTTGTCACCTCCGCAAAGGAGCACGACAAGAACGGCGCCGCGCTGCAAGTAATAAACGCGGTAGCCCGGACCACAGTCAATACGCAGCTCACTCACCCCCGAACCCACCGGACGCACATCACCGGGATTACCAATCGATAGCCGCCGGATGCGCGCATTGATTCGAGCCTGTGCTCGCCGGTCGCGAAGTGACCCGAACCACCTCTCAAATGCGGCGGATTTGATCACTTCGATCATGTTGCACTGTAAGCTGCCGACCGCCCAATGTCAACTATAGTTCACACTTGGAGACCGACCATGGTCGCTCTTTGCCATCCCGCACACATTTTTCGAGGGACAGCGGTGGGACAGAAATTCCGAAGCCTTCGTAACCGCTTGTTC
Source organism: Pseudomonadota bacterium (assembly GCA_021847105.1). GTDB lineage: Bacteria > Pseudomonadota > Gammaproteobacteria > Steroidobacterales > Steroidobacteraceae > 13-2-20CM-66-19. The sequence continues at coordinate 1,126 of JAJZUT010000027.1, forward strand.
TGTCACGCACACTCTCGGCGTTCGGCCCAATCCATCATGGGGGCCACGCTAATTTTTCTGTTTAATTCCAATTACTTACCCGATGGTCCTCAAAAATATATCAGCGTATCCCTGCGAGATTTCTGCGAATTTATCAGATTGCCGGCGCCCGGACCGCAGCCACTGTCAGATAGGACATCTGGCGTCCTTCCTGATATGCTGACCCCATGGCGCGGCGCAAGCGCGATTCCGAGGACGAGCTTGATCCTGCACGCTCGAGCCGCGACGAGTTCTATCCCAAGAGCCGCCAGGGCGGCGTGGTGGTGAGAATCCAGGCGGACTACTCGCGCCGTGGGCACTTGCTGAGATATTCCCTCGCGCTAATCGACACTCACAGGATAGGCGTCGACAACGGTCGGGTTCTCGGCTACGACAACGCGCACGGACAGCACCATCGTCATTGTGATGGGAAAGCCGAAACTATCGAGTTTGAATCCTATGAGAGCATCGAAAAGCGCTTCGAAGCGAAAGTCCGCGAATACCTCGAAAACCGGAAGGGCTAGGCGGGTGGCCAGGATTCGCGTTGGCGTAGAGTCCATGGATCGCTTCTTCTCCCGCATGCGGGTGAAAGCCAGGCGGCTCGATAGCCGAGATAAGCTGGAGCCGGGGCTGACCGTGTCATTCGAGGATCCGGCCGACTTCCTGGAAGTGATCACTCCGGCTCGGGTCAGGATATTGAAGGAAATAGATGGAAGGGCGGTGGCAATTTTCACGCTAGCCGCCGCCCTCTCACGCGATCCCTCGGCTGTTAGGCGCGATGTTGCACTGCTCGAGAGTAAGCATCTCGTCCGGACCCGCAAAGTCGCCAATCCAGGGCATGGAAGCAGAACACTGGTCGAGAGAGTCGCTGGCGCGATCGAGCTGTCGGCAACCCTTTGATCGCTGCGAGCTTGCCCCGGACACCATGGCGGGGTTGTTACGCCCAGAGCGGCACATAACGAACCCGGAGCGGACAGATCCTTGGGTGCCGCCCCCGTCCTCGCAGCGTTCAAGCGCTGGGTCGATGACCTCCTCCCGGGCGTGCCCCCGCAGAGCGCCCTGGGCAAGGCGCTCGCCTACACCACCAAGCAGTGGCCGAAGCTACTGCGGCATCTCGAGCACGCGGACGTGCCCGCTCACAACAATTACCTCGAGAACCTCATTCGTCCCTTCAGCCAGGGACGGCGCGTGTGGCTCTTCGCGAACAATCCGCTCGGTGCCCGCGCCAGCGCCAATCTCTACTCCCTCGTCGCCACCGCTCGCGCCAACGGCATCGAGCCCTGCGCGTATCTGAACTTCCTGTTCGAAAACCTCCCCGCCGCCGAGACCGTCGACTCACTCGAAGCGCTGCTGTCCTGGAACGCGCGTAGCTCGCTCCCGGCGACCCGCCGCGCCGCCTGAGGGGATCCGTGCCGTCCCTACGCCGGCGCTCTCTCGCCTGCAAGAACGGGGTTCCCGGAGCGCTTACTATCAATTGGCCGTCTATATAGTATCAATTAGCCGCCACCCCAATTACAATTGGCCGCTCCATTTGCCGTGATCGGACGCCCCTTCGTGTATCCCCGGTTCATCGAACAGCGTGTGCGAGAAGCTCTCTCGGATACGCGAGTCGTGCTGATCACTGGGCCGCGGCAAGCGGGCAAGACTACGCTGGCGGAAAAGCTCGCCCATAGTGAGATGCCCTTTTTGACTCTGGACGATCAGACGACCCTCGATACGGCCCGTGCGGATCCGGTGGGTTTCGTGCGGGGTCTCGACCGGGCGGTGATCGATGAGATTCAACGCGCACCGGAAGTTCTGCTCGCCATCAAGCGCAGCGTGGACACGGATAAGCGCCCAGGCCGCTTCCTTTTGACCGGTTCCGCAAATCTGATGACGCTGCCGCAAGTTGCGGATTCGCTCGCCGGCCGCATGGAGATCGCGGAACTTCTCCCGCTCTCTCAAAGCGAGCTTTGCCGCCACCCCTGCGAATTTCTCGGACGAGTTCTGCAAGGAAAGCCTCCTATAGCGGGTCAACCCGTCGTCGGACAGGAGCTCCTTCATCGCGTGACATCCGGCGGCTACCCCGAGGCCCTCCAACGCGCTTCCTGGCCGCGCCGGCAGAAATGGTTCCTGGATTACACCAAAGCGGTCATCGCGCGCGATGTACGTGACATTGCGCAAATCGAGCATGGCAGACAGTTGCCTCGGCTGCTGCGGATCCTCGCCCAGCATTCCGGAAGACTGGTCAACTATTCGAGCGTCGGCGCTCCACTCGGCATAGGACATGTCACGACACAGAAATACACCGGCGTTCTCGAGCAGCTCTTCCTGATCCGAACATTGCAGCCCTGGCACACCAATGAGCTGAAGAGGCTGGTCAAGACGCCCAAGCTGCACTTTCTCGACTCAGGCCTCCTGACCGCACTGCGCGCGCTCTCTCCCGCCCGGCTCGCATCAGACCGTATGTGCTTCGGCGCCCTCCTCGAGACATTCATCCTGGCCGAGCTGCTCAAGCTCGCCACCTGGCACGACGAGCCGCTCGAGTTCTTCCACTTCCGTGACCGCTACGACTACGAAGTCAACATCGTCATCGAGGACTCACGTGGTCACGTCGTCGGGATCGAGGCCAAAGCCGCCGCAACCGTAACCAGCGCCGACTTCTCCGGCATGCGCAAGCTCGCAGACGCCTGCGGTAAGCGCTTCATCATGGGTTTGGTGCTATACGACCACGATACCGTGGTCCCATTTGGCGAGAGACTCTTTGCCGCTCCGGTCTCTACCCTCTGGCAATGACATTTTTGCCCCCTCACCGCTCCTGCGACCATTCCGCCCCGAGGTGACCCCACAGGCCATGCCGCTCCAGCCGATCCGGCCGTCGCTCGCGAACGGAGGACCAATGGGCTCCAGCCCCCTCCTTCGCCCCGCGGGAGTTGTACAACGGCAGATAATGACCGAGGTCGTGTGGAAACCGGCCCTCAGAACGGACCGAGACATCCGCGCAATGCAACAGCCAGAGTGAGCGGCTTCACGCCTGCATCAGTGCGATTAGTTGCTGGACTCCGAGCAACTGGCTCGATCTCTTCAGGTTGTACGCCAGAACGTGGAGACTCACCACTGGTCGCACGTTCGGCATCGTCTTCATCAAAAAGTGCGTCGCGCCCATCCATGCCTTGAAGGTTCCGAAGACAGGCTCGACGGTACGTCGACGCACGATGCCAGCCTCTGCCATCCGGTCAACTCGCGCCTGCATCCCCTCGAGCACCGCCTCATGTTCCCAGCGGGCAATCCTACGGTAGGGACTCGGCGTACAAGCACTGCGTATCGGACAGCGCGGACAGTCCGATGACCAGTACTTGTGAATGGTGAAACCATTCTCGACGGTGGTGCAGCGGTGGATTGCGCGCTTTCCCGCTGGGCATCGGAATTCATCATGCTTCGGGTGGCGAGTGACCGCACCTGCCCTCGATTTTCCTATTGACGCTTGCGGCTAGCGAACAAGCCAACCACCAGGCCGACCGAGACCCCCACCCCAACGCCAATAGCCAATTGATGCGCTGCAACTCCGGTTGCGGCGCCGCCGCCGATGCCAATGGCCAGCCAGACTCCAATCGTCATCGGTTGCCTCTGTGCGAGCGGGTGAAGCAGAATTTATATGAATAAGTCGAAGACGAGCAAGTAAGCGAATTTTGCTCCAGCCGGGTTCCGGTAAAGCATTCGGGGATTTCAGCGTCTGACACAGCAACGCAGGAGAAGCCCAGAGCGCATCTGAATGTCTTCATGAGCGACTGCGCACATCCCTGGATCGATCCGACCGAAGCGACCACGGCAGCCGATTGACACTCAGGATGTGCCCTCCTCGCCAACAACGGGTGCCGGGCGAGTCAGATTGCGGCCTGCCGCGCGGGTTGCAATCCGCACCAACGATCGCAGTCAACCCGTGGCAACGGGCTGCCGCAAAATGCGCCCGTCGTTTAGGGAGACGAGAACGGCGGGGTTTCTGCCGACTCGACTTGCTGCCGGACTCTTAATGGACTAAATTTAGTCTGTCTTTCGCCACGCCATCTCGGGGCTTTCACACGGACAAACAGCGTGCGCTATTCAACACAGATCAAGCCGATCAGCTACCTCAAGGCCAATGCCACAGAGGTCCTGAACGAAATCAGCGAGTGCCGAGAGCCGGTCATCATCACCCAGAACGGCAAAGCGAAAGCCGTACTGCAAGATGTGAACACCTATGAGGAAACCCAGGCCACACTGGCACTGCTGAAGATTCTGGCGCTCGGCAACGCGCAGGTCACCAAGGGCAAAACCCGCCGCCTTGAAGATGTCGTCAAGTCATTGCGGGCCGGCACGTTCGACCGACCGTTACAGCGCTGAGTCGAGCGCTGCTCAGACCCGCTCCTTGCCCCGCAGCGTCGACTCGTCCGCAAGATGCCGTATCGAGTTCTTCTCACCAAGGATGCCGAAGTCGATCTTCGCGAGCTTTACGATTACATCGCGCACGCTGACTCCATCCAAAACGCCGACCGCGTATTGACGCAGCTGCTGGACATCGCAAACAGTCTTGTCGCAAGCCCTGAGCGTGGCGCCATTCCGAAGGAACTGCGCACATTGGGTCTGAGCGAGTATCGACAGATATTTTTCAAACCGTACCGGCTCTTGTATCGGGTGCACGGCCATCAAATCGTGATCTACCTGATCACCGACGGCCGTCGAGACATGCAAACCCTGCTCTCCCAACGGTTGCTGCGCAGCTGAACTGATAGCGACACGCGCGCTCACAGTCCCGTGGTTCGGCTGCACGGACCCCTAGACGGCCTTCGAGCGATGACCCTCATGCTCGACAGATCGCCATGTTCCGTCTTCTCTGGGAACACGCGCCGAATGCCCCCCTCATCTGCGCGGCATGAGGACTGGGCGGTGAATCCTCGAATCCGGGTGATTACGGACATCAATCTCGAGCATGCGCAGGTACTTGGCCAGCAGAGCGGGACCATGAACGGCCGACCAGTGCCCGGCTATGACAGAAAGCTGCTCCGGGCGCGCCTCGAGCTTGCGAGGCGTGAAGCCCTTGTCGCGATCATCGCACCGACGAGATGGCTCTTTCGCGATCTCACGCCACCTCGCCCCCAATGCGCCCTCTGCATAACCGAATCGGTTGCCGCGAAGCAGTCGTTCGCTCAGTGTCGCAGTTCCGCCCGTCGGCGGGCCGGATGGCCGCTCACTCGTCGAGGAATCGCCAGGTCTGTGCGCCGTCGAATCGGCGCACTCGCACGGCGGCGATCAGCTTCGGATCGAAATTGCCGAGATGAACGCCGTGCTTGGTGCCAGGCTCGGCAGAGATCGGCTCCCAGTGCGTGACGCAACCGCAGTGCCGGCAGCGGATCGTGCGCAGCGTCCGGTCACCCTGGACGTAGGCCTGCGTCGCATCTGGGGCAGCTTCGATCCTCACCGTACCCCACTCGAAATAGACCCATGGGCCGCCGATTCTGCGGCACAGCGAGCAGTTGCAGGACGTCGCGGAGTCCGGCGTCGACGGCAGAGTCAGGCGGACGGCGCCGCAATGACACGAACCCTGGTGCATTTCAGGAGCCCTTCACGTGTTCCGAAGTGAGTGAGTCTACTCGGCAGCTGACCTTCGCGGCCGGCAGCCCTTGAGGCCGCGGGGAGCGTCTCGTGAGGCGGGTGCGGCCCCGCATTCGGCCGGCGGAGCGACCCGCGAACCGACTGCGATCTGCCGCGCAGAGGCGCGGGTCTGCGCAACGCGAACCGTATTCGATGCGTACTTCGCGGCGCGTTTTGCGGGTACGCTGCGCGCATGAGCCGCATCCTCATCGCGACCCTGGGGTCACTCGGGGACCTGCACCCTTACATCGCCGTGGGCAAGGCACTGGTGGCGCGCGGGCAGTCGGTGCGCATTGCCACCTCGATCGAGTACCGCGCGCGTATCGAGGCGTCCGGCCTGGAGTTCGCGCCGCTCGCCCCCTCGCTCGCCGAACTCGGCGAACCCGCGCAGCTCGCACGGCATTTCTTCGCTCCCTGGCGGGGCCCGCGCCGCCTGATCGAGGCGATGGTGATCCGGCCGCTGCGCCAGGCCTACCACGACCTGTATGCCGCCGCCGAAGGGGTGACGCTTGCGATCTCGCACCCGCTGACACCGGTGCTGCCGATCCTCGCCGAGCAGCGCGGACTGCCCTGGCTCTCGAGTGTGCTCGCGCCCTCGAGCCTGTTCTCGCTGAACGATCCGCCCGTGATCCCGAACCTGCCGTGGCTGCAGCACTCGGCGCGACTCGGCCAGTGGCCGCACGCCGCGCTGCTGAAGCTCCTGCGCGCGACGGTTCGTCGCTGGGAGCGGCCCCTGCACGCGTTGCGCGCCGAGCTGCACCTGGCGCCGATCGCCGGCGCCCTGCTGCTCGAGGCTCAGTTCTCACCGCGCGGTACGCTCGCCCTGTTCGATCCGGCGCTCGCGGCGCCGCAGCCGGATTGGCCCATCCGCACCGGTCTGTGTGGCGCGGCGCTGCACGACGCCAGCGATCCAGACACATCGGCTGCGGCCGCCGCAGCCGATGTCGCATTCGAGCGATTTATGGCCGCTGGCCCGCCACCGGTGGTGTTCGCACTGGGTTCGTCCGCCGTCTGGCTCGCGAGAGATTACTGGCCGCGCACCATCGAGGCCTGCCAGCGCCTCGGTGTCCGCGGCGTGCTGTTGACCGGCGCGCCGCTGGGGCTGTCTTTGCCCGGTAGCATCGCCGCATTCGACTACCTGCCCTACTCCCGTGTGTTTCCGCGCGCCGCAGCCCTCTGTCATCAGGCCGGCATCGGTACGCTCACGCACGCGCTTCGCTCGGGCCGCCCACAGCTGCTCACTCCGGCAGGCTTTGACCAATTCGATAATGCCGCGCGCGCCGCACGCCTCGGTGTCGGTCGCGTGCTTTCGTTGCGCCGCGCGCAGGCGCCCGGGCGGCTCGCCCGGGCGCTGCACGCGCTGCTCGAGGCGCCGGCCCATGCCCACTCCGCCCGGCAGCTCGCCGAGCAGTCTCGCGGTCTGGACGGCGCCGCCCAGGCTGCCGAGTACATCCTGGGCGCCATGGCCGGGGAGCACTCGTGCGGCGAGCGCCCCGCGCGCTGAGGCTGTGCGTGCACACTGAGGCGCCGCGGCCGGGCGCTGAGTTCCTCCAGCGCGTCCCTCGAGCGGGAGTCGTACTGCGAATGCGACACGACTCCGCGCGCACGCCACGTACGATGGGCTCGATTGCGAGATCGATCTCGCCACGCGGCGTTGGCCCCTGCGAGCGCCAATCGCTCACCCAGTGCGTGCACCCGTGTAAGAATCCGGAGTCTGATCCGCGCCGCGCACCGCACGCCGTGCGCACGACAGGCGGGGCGATTTCCGCTGCGCGAGGGCCGGCCGGATTCGCTCGGCGGACCTACCGTTCCCGTTGACGCCGGCACCTCACGCGCGCGAGACACGCCGCAGGCGATCCAGCGCTTCATGTTGGCATTGGTCAGATTTCCGCTGTCATTGCGCCCTGCCGTGCGCGTGCGTCGCCGTCGATTTCGTCAATGCAATCAGAACGATAGCGGTGTCGTGCTTGGCAACGCGCCGGTGCATAAATTAGACTTCGCGATCTCTAACGGGGACCTGCGCATGAATCAAACGACAACACCCTCGCGCACCCCAGGATTCGTCACTCTGTTTCTGATCGAGATGTGGGAGCGTTTCGGCTACTACGGCATGACCGCCGTGGTGGTGCTGTTCATGGTGCAGAAGCTCGGCTACACGGATGACCGAGCGAACCTGACCTTTGGCGCCTTCACCGCCATGGCCTACGCCGTACCGGCGGTGGGCGGTTGGATCGGCGACCGCGTGCTCGGCAGCCGGCGCACCGCGCTGCTCGGCGCGATCATCCTCGCCATCGGCTACGCCATGCTCGCCATCCCCACCCCGGGGCTGCTGTTCGTCTCGCTGAGCGTCGTGGCCGTCGGTGGCGGCATCTTCAAAGCCAACCCCGCCAACCTGATCTCCAAGCTCTATGAGTCGGACACTGCCAAGATCGACAGCGCCTTCACGCTGTACTACATGGCCGTCAACACCGGCGCCACGGTGTCGCAGATCGCCACGCCGCTGATCGCGATCTGGGTGGGCTGGCACGTTGCATTCGCCGTGTGCGCCGTCGGGCTCACCATCGGCATCGTCAATTACCTGCTGATGCGCCGCCACCTCGCCCATGTCGGCTCCGAGCCGGACTTCGCGCCCCTGCCGCTGAAGAAGCTGCTGCTGGTGCTGGTCGCGGCCCTCGGCGCGATCGCACTGGTGTCAGTCATCGTGCAGAACCTCAGCGTGGCCCGCGCAGTGGTCTGGCTCGCCTTCATCGGCTTGGTCGGCATTTTCGGCATACTCATCTGGAAGGGCAACCGGGTGGAGCGCCGCGGTCTGTGGGCGGTGGTGATCCTCACCGCCGAGACCATGCTCTTCTTCATCTTCTATCAGCAGATGTCCACGTCCCTGACGCTGTTCGCCCTGCGCAACGTGGCGCTGCATCTGAACTTGTTCGGCCTACACTACTCGGTGCCGCCGGGACAGGTGCAGGCGCTCGATCCGATCTGGATCTTCATCCTCAGTCCGCCGCTTGCCTGGCTGTATACCTGGCTCAGCCGCGGGCGCGGGGATTTGCACATCGCCTCGAAATTCGCGCTGGGCTTCGTGATCCTGAGCGTGGGATTTTTCGTCTACGGCCTGAGCGGGCTGTTTGCCGTGCACGGCAAGGTCGGCTTCGGCTGGATGATCGCCGGCTACGGTCTGCAGGCGCTCGGGGAGCTGCTGATCAGCGGGCTGGGCCTCGCCATGGTCTCGCGCTACGTCGGGCCGCGGCTGCGCGGCTTCGTCATGGGCTCGTGGTTTCTGGCCACCGGCATTTCGCAGTATCTCGGCGGCTTCGTCGCCAACTATGCGGCCGTTCCGCAGCGGGTCACCGACCCGGTGAAGACGCTGCCGCTCTACACCCACCTCTTCTACGGGCTGGGTGTCGTGGCGATCATCGGCGCGCTGCTGGCCATTGCGATCATCCCACTCATGAAGCGCCTGTCGGTGACGGAGTCGCCGGCGGCACTGCCGGCGGGCATCCCCGGCACCATCCGGGCCGAGGAGTAAGCGGCGAGCCGGCGGCATCCGCTCAGCTCAGCGCTTCGACCACCCGCGTCCAGGCACGCGCGAGATTGCGCCGGTTGTAGCCGCCTCCCCCCATCGCGAGCAGCCGCCCCTCGGCGTGCCGATCGGCCAGGGCGCGCAGACGCTGCGCGGCATGCGCATGAGCCGCCTCGGTGTACGCCAGGTGCGTGATCGGGTCGCCGCCGAGCGAATCCGCACCGCACTGCAGCAGGATCAGCTGCGGCCGGTGCGCATCGACATACGCCTCGACCGCCTCGAAGGCGGCGAAGAAGGCCTCATCCCCGGCACCGGCGGGCATCGGCACATTCAGTTTCGTGCCGCGCGCCGCCCCCCGGCCGGTCTCGCTGCGCGCCCCCGTGCCCGGATAGAGCGTCCGGCCGTCCTCGTGCACGTCCGCATCGGCCACGGCCGGATCCTCCTCGAAGGCGTAGAACACCCCATCGCCATGGTGCGCGTCGATATCGACGTAGGCGACTCGTTCCAGCCCGTAACGCCGCCGCGCGAGCTCGATGGCCACGCCGCAGTCGTTGAACACACAGAACCCCGCCGCATGGTCGCGCCCGGCGTGATGCAGACCGGCGATCGGAATGAAGGCTCGGCGGATCGGACCCTCCATGATGAGCGCCAACGCCTCGAGCGTGCCGCCGACGACGTGCGCCGCCGCCTCGTAGACACCGGGATACGCCGGGGTGTCACCCGCATCGAGAAACCCTTGCCCAGCACGCGAGGCCGCAATCACCCGCTCCACGTATTGCGGCGTATGAAAAGACTCGAGTTCGGCACGCGTCGCCGCCCGCGGCGCATGGCGCTCGAGCTGACTCCAGCACGGTGAGCGTTCGAGCTCGCGCAGGAACACCTCGTGCCGGTCCGTTCCGAACGGATGCCCGCCCGCAAACCCGTAGGCCGCGATCTGCGGACCTGCAATCAGAATGGCTGTTGTTTGCATGCGCTGCTGCCCCTTGCCGGCCCGCTCGCGCCGGGCGATTCCTCTTCCCTGAGTTCCCGCCCGCAGCGATCGCCGCCCAAATCACCTTAGCCGTGCCCCGGCGCCCCGGCAAGCCAACCGGGCGCGAGCGGCCCGACTGCGCCACTCAGCTCCCCGCGCCGCCCGCGGCCCGACTCAGCGCCGCAACAAATTGCTCGCTCGCGGCGCTCTGGGCGGTGCGCAGCCGCAGGATGCCGAGTTCGATCGGCGCGGCCTTGCGCCGCAACGGCCGGTACTGCACACCGGTGCGCTTGAGGTTGCGCACCGAGGCGGGCACGAGGGCGCAGCCCATGCCGCTCGAGACCAGCCCGATCACGGTCTGCATCTGGCGTGCCTGCTGAGTGATCCGCGGGGCGAAGCCGAGCGTGCGGCAGTAGCTGATGGTCAGATCGTACAGCCCCGGGGCAATGTCGCGCGGCGGAACGATGAAGCTCTCGCGCGCCAGACTGCGCAAATCCACCGCGCCGGTGCGGCGCAACGCCGGGTGCGCCGCCGGTGCGGCCAGCACCAGCTCCTCGGACAAGACACGCTCGAAGTGCAGATCCGGCTCATCGACCGGCGCCAGCGCCAGACCGAGATCGAGCCGCCCGGCGCGCAGCAGCGGAATCTGCGCATCGGTGGTGAGCTCGTGCAGCTCGACCTGCACCGCCGGGTAGCTCGTGCGAAAGCTCTTCAACGCCGGCGGCAGAATCCCGTAATCGGCTATGGAGACAAAACCCACCGCGAGCGTGCCGATCTGCCCGCGATGGGCGCGCAAGGCCTGATTGCGGGCATGCTCGAGCCGCTCGAGCAGTGCGCGGGCCTCCGGCAGAAAGGCCGCGCCGGCCGCCGTCAAGGTCACGCCGCGGTTGCTGCGCTCGAGCAGCCGCACCCCGAGCGAGTGCTCGAGGTGCTTCACCTGGGTGGACAGCGGCGGTTGCGACACGTGCAGCCGCTGCGCGGCGCGCGAGAAATTGCCCGCTTCGGCCACCGCCACGAAGTAGCGCAGCTGACGCAGTTCCACTATTCGAGTCCCCTATAGCCGCTCATCGCATATTGTATTAACTCCTATAGCGAGCGCCACGGCACAATAGCCACCGAATCCGCTGCAGAGGACACGCCGCCCATGCCCGTCTACCGTTCCCGCACCAGCACCGCCGGCCGCAACATGGCCGGAGCCCGCTCCCTGTGGCGCGCCACGGGCATGAAGGACGGCGATTTCGACAAGCCCATCATCGCCGTGGCGAACTCCTTCACTCAGTTCGTGCCCGGCCACGTGCACTTGAAGGACCTCGGTCAGCTCGTGATCGAGGAGATCGAGCGCGCCGGCGGCGTCGGCAAGGAGTTCAACACCATCGCAGTCGATGACGGCATCGCCATGGGCCACGACGGCATGCTCTACAGCCTGCCGTCGCGGGAAATCATCGCCGACAGCGTCGAGTACATGTGCAACGCGCACACTGCCGATGCGCTGGTGTGCATCTCCAACTGCGACAAGATCACCCCGGGGATGCTCATGGCCGCCTTGCGCCTGAACATCCCCACGGTGTTCGTCTCGGGCGGACCGATGGAGGCAGGCAAAGTGCGCCTCGCCGGCAAGAACACCTCCCTCGACCTGATCGATGCGATCGTCGCCGCGGCCAACGACAGCGTCTCCGATGCCGAGGTGCAAACCATCGAGCGCTCGGCCTGTCCCACCTGCGGCTCGTGCTCGGGGATGTTCACCGCTAACTCCATGAACTGCCTCACCGAGGCGCTCGGCCTGGCGCTGCCCGGCAACGGCACGCTCGTCGCCACGCATGCCGACCGCGAGCAGCTGTTCCGCAAGGCGGGGCGGATGATCGTCGAGCTGACACGGCGCTACTACGAGCAGGACGACGCGCGCGCGCTGCCACGCAGCATTGCCTGCAAGGCGGCATTCGAAAACGCGATGTCGCTCGACATCGCCATGGGCGGCTCGACCAACACCGTGCTGCACCTGCTCGCCGCGGCGCAGGAAGGCCGGGTCGACTTCCACATGCGCGACATCGACCGGCTCTCGCGCGCGGTGCCGAACCTGTGCAAGGTGGCGCCCTCGAGCCACTTTCACCTCGAGGACGTGCACCGCGCCGGCGGGGTGATGGCGATACTCGGGGAACTGGCACGAGCGCAGCTGCTCGATGGCTCGGTGCCGACCGTACACTCGGCCTCCCTCGCCGAGGCGATCGAGCAGTGGGACGTGACGCGCACGAGCGATCCGGCGGTGCAGTCGTTCTTTCGCGCCGGCCCGGCCGGCATCCGCACGCAGGTGGCGTTCTCGCAGAACTGCCGGTTCGACACACTCGACACGGACCGCAACGCCGGCTGCATCCGCACGCGCCAGTCCGCGTACAGCCAGGACGGCGGCCTCGCAGTGCTCTACGGCAACCTCGCCGAGCGCGGCTGCATCGTCAAGACCGCTGGCGTCGATGCGAGCATTCTGCGTTTCCGCGGTCCGGCCGTGGTGGTCGAGAGTCAGGAAGATGCGGTGCAGTCGATCCTCACCGGTAAGGTGAAGGCCGGCGACGTGGTGCTGATCCGCTACGAGGGGCCGCGGGGCGGCCCCGGCATGCAGGAGATGCTCTACCCGACCAGCTACCTGAAATCCAAGGGACTCGGCAAAGTCTGTGCGCTGATCACGGACGGTCGGTTCTCCGGCGGCACCGCCGGGCTGTCGATCGGCCACGTCTCGCCGGAAGCGGCCGAGGGCGGCGCCATCGGCCTGGTGCAAAGCGGCGACATCATCGCCATCGACATCCCGGCGCGCTCGGTGCGGGTGGACGTGAGCGACGAGGAGCTCGCGCGGCGGCGCGCGGCCCAGGATGCTCGCGGCTGGAAGCCGCAACAGCCCCGCAAGCGCCAGGTCAGCGCTGCGCTGAAAGCCTACGCGCGACTCGTCACCAGCGCCGATCTCGGCGCAGTGCGCAATCTCGATCTGCTCGCCGATTAGTCCACGCACGCACCGCCCCCGCCGCACCGCGGGGGCGGTCTGCGCCCTGTCGCCGCTTGCGACTGGTAGCGCTATCATCTATCGTCTCCCGATCATCGGGTATCCGGCGCGGTCGGGTACCCCTGCCCGGGAGTGCCCTCATGCTGCGCCGATTGGGAACCGTCCTGCTGCTGAGCCTGCTGATCGTGCCCGGGCACTGCCCGGCCGCCGCCAACACCACCCTGCATCTGAGCGTGACCCGCAGCGGTTACCTCGAGGCCCCAGGGGTGAGCGTGATGCTCTACGATGACACCTACAGTCCCGTCTTCTTCGATCAGAAGGACGCGGCCCTGCAGATCATCCTGCACGGCCATCGCGTCGCCACCAACGGCAGCGTGCGTCTGTTGCCGACGCCACAGCAATGGGACGCCATTCCGCACCTCATTGGCCATCGGGCCGACCGGGCGCGCGATCGGCTGAGCGCCCGGCTCTCCTATCCGGCCTATCACCTGCACTACCAGCTGCTCGTCACGGCGGAGCCCGGAGGCTTCCGGGTCAGCGTCAACCTCGCCAAGCCGCTGCCGAAAGCACTGCTCGGCCGGGCCGGGTTCAATCTGGAGTTTCTACCCTCGCGCTACGTGGACAAGGCCTACGCGCTCGACGGCAAGGTGTTTGGCGTGCTGCCGCGTTATCCCGAGGACCGGATGATCAGAGCGCCGACACGCCTGGGCTACCCCGGTGAACCGTGGTATGTCAGGCAATGGCACCGCGCGCTCGGCCACATGGAACCGCTACCGATTGCACGGGGCCAGCACATCACGCTCGCCGTGAACGACCCTCTAGATCGCATCAGCATTCGCTCGGGGAGCGGTCCGCTGCTCCTGTACGACGGTCGCGACGTGGCACAGAACGGCTGGTACGTAGTGCGCACGCTGATCCCGGCCGGCAAGACGCACGACGCGGTGGTCTGGCACATCCATCCGAACTACCTCCCCGGCTGGGTCCGCCCACCGATGATCGCGCACAGCCAAGTCGGCTACGCGGCGCAGTTCCGCAAAGTCGCCGTCATCGAACTCGACCGGCGCTTCCACGGCCCACGGCACGCAACGCTGCTCAGGCTCGGCAGCGACGGCCGCTACCGCGCGGTGTTCCGCGCGGCGCTGTCAAAGCCCATGCGCTGGCTGCGCTACGCGTACGTGAAATTCAATTTCACGGCCGTGACGACCCCGGGTCTCTATGCCATCGAGTACGCCGGCACGCGCAGCGCGGTCTTCCCGATCGCCCGCAATGTCTACGGCCACACCTGGCAGAGCTCGCTCGACGGCTTTCTCGCCGAACAGATGGATCACGTCTCGGTGCGCGACGCCTATCACCTGTGGCACGGCGTGGCGCACCGGGACGATGCGCGCCAGGCGCCGCCCGATCTCAGTCACTTCGACGGCTACTGGATGGGTCCGCACACCGACTCGCCCTACCGGCCCGGCGAGCACATTCCGGGACTGAACGTCGGCGGCTGGTTCGATGCCGGCGACTTTGACAACGATGCCTTCGGTCAGTACGGCACCCTCCTCAATCTGGCCACCACCTACAACACGTTCCATCCACAGTGGGACGCGCTCGCGGTGAATGAGGCGGCACGCCGCGTCGTCATGCACCGGCCCGATGGCGTACCGGACCTCGTCGAGCAGGTCGCGCACGGCGTGCTGCAGACGCTGGCGCAGATTCACGCGGTCGGTCATCCGTTCACCGGCATCCAGTCGCCCTACCTGCAGGGCTACACCTTCATCGGCGATGCGGCCTCGCAGACCGACGGGCGGGTCTACGACCCGAAGCTCGGGCGCAATCAGCTGCAAGGCGATGCCTCCGGCCGGCCGGATGACCGATGGGCCTGGACGATGACCTCCCCGAGGATGCAATTCGGCGCCGCCGCAGCGCTAGCGGCCGCCTCTCGCACGCTGCGGGGCTGGAACGACGCACTCGCGGCCCGGTGCCTGCAGGCCGCCGAGCGGCTGTGGCATCAGGCGCAGGCCGAGCCGCACCGCAGGCCCTTGCGCGCCGACCGGGAAGGCTCGGGGGGGTTCCGCGAACGGGGCCTGAATCCGCCGCAATGGACTGCGGCGCTCGAGCTGACCCTCGCGACTCACGGCGACCCGACCTATCGCAAGGCGCTGCAGAGGATGCTGCCGGCGATGCTGGGGCACATTGGTGCCGGTGGCTGGGAAGCCGTGCAGGCGCTGGCGTACCTCGATGCCACCGAGCGAGCCCATCTGAAGGCCGCCGTGCGCGCCTATCTGCCGCGCCTGAACCGCCGGCTGGCCGCCACACCGTTCGGCGTGCCCCCCTCGCTCGGCGCTTGGGGCGGCTCGGCCCAGGTCGCGCAGTTCGGGGTCGAGATGTACTTCCTGCACGAGGCCTATCCGGATCTGATCGGTTCGCGCGACACCCTACGGGCCGCCAATTACCTGCTCGGCACGCATCCGGTCTCGAGCGTCTCGTACATCTCCGCCATCGGCACCGACTCCAAACTCGTGGCGTACGGCAACAACCGCGCCGACAACACGTTCATTCCGGGCGGCATGATCCCCGGCTACATCGTCATCAAGCCGGACTTCCCCGAGTGCATCACGCACTTCGGCTTCCTCTGGTACGAGGACGAGTACACCGTCGATGCGGCGGCCACCTGGATCCTGGAGGCCAATGCGGCCAATGCCCTGGTCGAGGCACGCACGGCGGCGGGCCCGCGCCGCTGAGCACCCGGCCGGCGATCGTCGCGGCCGCTCAGCCGCCGACGGTGTTCTCGAGCCGGTAGCGCAGCCACACGGCCCCGTCCTCGAGCACCTCGCAGCTCGCCAGCTGCATCCCGCTCAACGGTGCGCGCTGCTCGGCCGCCGCCGCCGGCGAATCAAACACGCTGGGCGCGCCCTGCGCGCCATCGATCGCCGGACAGATCGCCACGCTGATCTCATCGATGAGTCCGGCGCGCAGGAACGCGCCGTTGACGTGGCCGCCGCCCTCGATGAGCAAACGCTTGATGCCGAGCTCACGGCCGAGGAGCTCCAGCAGCACCTGGAGATCGAGCGTGTGCTCACCGGCGAAGCAATACGACACCCCGTCGCGGCGCAACCCCTCCAGGTGCGCATCCGTGACCGCTGTGCCGAGCACCGCGACGATCGGATCGCCGCCGATGTCTGCGCGGCCCCAGGCGATCTTGCCGTGCACATCGAGCACGACCCCGTACGCGGCCGCATCGCGCCGCGCCAGCCACGGCTCGCGTGGGTAGCGCCGCTCGCTTTGCGCCGGGTAGGCACTCGCCTTGGCGAATTCCTGTCCCGTCACCCGGCCGATGAGCCACGCATCGCCGGCGAGACGCTCATGCAGCCGCTCAAACAGAGCGCCCCCATCGCGCCGCTGTGGCCGCCAGCGGCTGTGCAGGATGCGGCCATCCACGCTCGCGACCATGTGGCAGATGACATAGGGTTTCATGGTCGGGAAGCCTCCTGAGAGCGCGCCGCCGCGCCGGGTCCGCGCATTTAATCCGCGCCGCCGCACCGGCGCAACGGCTCCGGCGACACCGCTACGGCGGCAATAATGTTAGCGCGCGCACACTTCTGCACCGGCGCACTGGCGCCGCTCGCTCAAGGCTCGTAAGAGTGCTCGGACATCGGTCCGCACACATCGGAGCACGCGGGATCTGCCCATGATCGGTGTCACAGTATTCACCGCCATGACGATACTGCTTGCCGGTTACGCCCTCGCGCTGTACCGGGGGCTGTTGCGTGCCGAGCGCCAGCTGCACCGTGCCTGGTCGCATCTGGAATTCGCCTGGGCGCGGCGGGATGGGGAGATCACCCGACTCATCGAGCTGTGCGCACCGGACTTGGCGACGCACAGCGAGACATTCGAGCGACTGAAGCGCGCGCGCGAAGCGCTGCAGCGCGCACGGGAGCAGCAGGACGTGCTCGCCGTCAACGCTGCCGAGGACCTGCTGCGCAGCGCCCTCGCAGCGCTGTATCCGATTGCCACCCGGCACGTGCACGTGCATCCCCAGGGCGATGCGCTGCTGCGCGCGCTGCGCTTTCGGGTGCGGGCGCACGAACGGGCGATCGCCGCTCACGGGGAGCGCTACAACGCAGCAGCCGAGGCGCTCAATGCGCGCATCGACCTGCTGCCCGATGCGCTCATCGCCGGTCTGTGCCACCTCGCCCCCGCGGCCCGGGTGGAGCTCAGCGCCGCCGGGGGCGCGGACAGCGACCTCGGCCTCGCCTGCGGGAAATGACCGTCGGCGACTCTGATGCCATGGCGTGCTACCACCGCCTCAAGCCGCGGCACCGTCGCGCCGATAACCTGCTGCGATTGTCGTCCTAGGATCCTGCCATGCCCCGTGCTGAAAATCCCGTCGGCTGCCGAAGGTGCCGTGAACCGGGCATCGCCCCCGAGTTCACCATGGCCTTCCAGCCCATCGTCGACTGCGAGACCGGCACGGTGTTCGCGCACGAGGCGCTGGTACGCCCGCTGAGCGGCAGCGGCGGCGCGCAGGCGGTCTTGAGCACCATCACGGACGAGAACCGCTACGCATTCGATCAAGCCTGCCGGGTCAAGGCCATCACCCTCGCCGCGCAGCTGCGCATGCAGAGCCTGCTCAGCATCAACTTCCTGCCAAACGCGGTCTATCAGCCGGCCGCCTGCATCCGCGCCACCCTCGAGGCGGCCGCGCGCAACGCCTTTCCGCTCGAGCAGATCGTGTTCGAGGTCACCGAGGACGAGCGCTCGCGCGATGCGCAGCACCTGATGGCGATCTTCGCCGAGTACCGCCGCCATGGCATGCGCACGGCGATCGATGATTTTGGCGCCGGCCACTCGGGGCTCAACCTGCTCGCGCAGTTCCAGCCGGATATCGTCAAGATCGACATGGCGCTCACTCGCAACATCCACACCGATCGCGTGCGCCGCGTCATCACCCGCTCGATCGCCCAGATGTGCAGCCAACTCGGCATCACGGTGATCGCCGAGGGCATTGAATCGCTGCCGGAGGCGCTGTGCCTGCGCGAGCTCGGCATCCGATTGTTGCAGGGATATTACTTCGCGCAACCGCAAGTCGAGAGGCTGCCGCCGGTCGCCCCCGCGGCGCTGAGCGCAGTGCACATGCACTTCGAGCCGCATCTGCTCGAGCGCGCCGCGCTCTGAATTCCCCGCACGCCCCCGCGCCGCGCGGCAAATAGCGTGCCGTGCGTCCCGTTGCGCGCACAGATCACCGCCTCGCAGTCACGGCCTGGCGCATTCCATCCGCTCGCACCGTCGCGCCGACGCGGATCCGCGCCCGCCGCCGCGGCGCTCTGTCCTGAACAGGCTTCCACCGACTACTTCACATTTCTTGCGCTCTCGTTTGCGCCTCTGCTATAAACCCAGACAAAGACCAAGACAAACGAGGTCGACCAAGGCAAGGCAGGCGCTCCGGCGAACGCTTTGCCGCCGCAGCATTGGTCCAGGCGAACCGCACTCAACAATCCAACATGAGGGGGATCCGTCCGCGGATCCATTGTGCGACGCCGCGCCCGCCGCGCCGGCGCTACGGGTCAGCGTCGCATTCACCCACCAGGGAGTATTCAAATGCTTGGCAGAAGAACCCTAACGCGCATCACGCTGTCATCGCTGTGCGCCATCGCCGCTGCAGGCTCGCTGCCCGCAACGGCTCTTGCCCATTCGGACCACCGACTCAGCCAGAGTTCGCAGAGTGCGGGCACGACCCCGCCGGCCACACAGATCACCACCTCCGTCATCCTCAACGTGACGCATCCGAACGCGCTGCAGCGCTTCGTGCTCTCAACCGTCACTCCCGGGGATCCGAACTATCATCAATTTCTGAGCGTTGATCAGTTCCGTGATCGCTTCGCGCCCTCGGAGCGGCAGATCCACCAGCTCGTCACTTATCTGCACTCCTACGGCATCACGGTCGACAAGATCTACCGCGACCACCTCGACCTCACGGTCACCGGTACGGCCGCCGAGCTCACCGCCGCACTGTCCACCTCGCTGCACGATTACACGCGCGGCAACCAGCACTTCCATCGGCCCGACGGCAACGTCACCCTTCCCGGCAACCTCGGGCAGATGGTGCTCTCGGTGCCGGGCCTGAACAACGAGCCGGCGAGCTTCCGCCCGATGATCGCACGCCTCGGTCACGGTGCGTACGCCAAGATCGCCCCACCGGCGGTGCAGTGGCCGCACAACGGCACCGCGACCGGCATGCCCGGGAATTACACCGTGGGCGATGTGGCCAATTTCTACAACATCAATCCGCTCTATCACGAGGGCATCACGGGCCGCGGGCAGACCATCGGCATCATGACGCTCGCGAATTTCAACCGCGCGGATGCCTATGCCTACTGGAAGGACATCGGTCTGCGGGTACGCCCCGGCCGCATCCGCAAGATCATGGTCGACGGCGGCACGCCGGTGGCGGCGAACGTGGGCGACGATGAGACCTCGCTCGATGTCGAGCAGTCGGGCGGTATCGCACCCGATGCCAACATTCGCGTGTACATCGCCGCGAACACCAACCAGGGCTTCCTCGACCTGTTCTACTCGGCCGTCTCGGACAACATCGCCGGCAGCGTGTCGATCAGCTGGGGCGAACCGGAGGAGCTGTACTTCGCCGCGCTGAACAACGGCGTCGACTACACCGGACAGCTGCAGTCGATGAATCAGGCGCTGCTCGAAGGCGCCGCCCAAGGACAGTCGTTCTTCGCCGCTGCGGGCGATGCCGGCGCGTATGACATCAACAACTCGCAGATCGCTGCCGTGCCGGACTTCTCCGAGCAGCTCTCGGTGGATGCGCCGGCGAGTGACCCGTTCATCACCGCCGCGGGCGGCACGATCATCAATACCGTGATCCCGGGGATCCCGAGCATGGGCTGCCCGGCGATTCCGATTCCGACCCAGGAGGTGTGGGGCTGGGATTATCTGCTGAAGTACTGGAGCGGCTGTCTCAGCATTCCGTCCTCCCAGGATGCCGACGGTGCACTCGATTTCGACGACGTGTTTCCAGTCGGTGGCGGCGGCGGGGTGAGCTCGTACTGGCCGCTGCCCTCGTATCAGAGCAACACCTTCGGCATTCAGCGCACGCAGCCGGGGCAGAGTCTGTACCAGTATCCGAACCCACCGAGCACCGCCGGTGGGGTGGACCTGATCGATTTGCCGGCGAACTTCCTCGGCCGCAACCTGCCGGATCTCGCGCTCAATGCCGATCCGGACACCGGTTACACGGTGGTGGACTGCACCGACTTCCCGGCACCGGCCAATGCGCAATGCGCGGCGAACGGCTTTGGCGGCACGAGCTTCGTGGCGCCGCAGCTGAACGGCATCACGGCCCTGATCGATCAGGCCGCCGGCGGGCGCGCCGGGTTGCTGAATCCGACGCTGTATGCGCTGCAGAACGAACTCGGCTACGGCCGCGGTTCTCCGTTCATCGACATCCGCGCGGGCAACAACTGGTTCTACCACGGTGTGCCGGGCTACGACGACGGCTCGGGCCTCGGCTCGATCGACGTCGCACGGCTGGCGCTCATCTACATGTTCATGAATGGCGGCGACCAGGGCGACGGCAACGGCGATGGGGGCTGGGGACACCACCACCGCTGAGTGACGCGCAGCCCGTCTGAAGCAAGCCTCTTCCCGCGCAAGCGGGAAGAGGCTTTTCTGTGTGTGCGGTGTGCAAGCGCCAGGATCGCGGGCAGATCCGTGCGGGCAAAGGACATCCCGTCGGCAACTGCCGAGGCGCACAGGGAGTCCCCGCACTGCGACCTGAGTGACCCCGGAACTGCCCCTGCACCTGAGAGTGCACCGGGGCGAGCGCACTTGCTAGACTCACGGCTCGATTGATCGGCCCGCGCGCCGGGCACGAGGAGTCGGTTCGATGAGCAATGTCGCGATCCTCGTCGCCTCGCTGTTCCTGCTGATCGCGTTTGCGGTCGAGCGGCTGGATCGGGCCTCGGGACTGCCCTCGGTGATCGTGATGATCGCCCTCGGCCTGCTCGCCAGACCGGTGCTTGATGCGCTTGGCATTCTGGTCAACGGGATCAGCACGCTGATGCCCGTGGCCGGCGTCATCGCCCTGGTGCTGATCGTGCTCGAGGGTGCGCTCGACATCGAGCTGAAGCGCGAGCGGCTGCGGCTCGCGTTCACCGCCTTCGCGCTGGCGGCCGGGGCGCTGCTCGTGTACGGGGCGGCGTTCGCCGCGATCGCCGTGCGGCTGCTCTCACTCACCTACCTGCAGGGCGCGATTCTTGCCACCCCGTTCGCGCTGATCAGCAGCTCCATCGCCATTCCGGCGAGTCGCCGCCTCGCGCAACAGGCGCGCGAGTTCATCGTGTACGAAAGCTCCGTATCGGACATTCTCGGGGTACTGGTGTTCTTCGCGCTGGTGCACTCCAACGCCAGCGTGCGGGGCTTTCTGACCGCGCTCGCCGGCGGCGGCGTGCTGTCGCTGCTGCTGGCGCTGGTGTGCTCCGTAGCGCTGGTGTTCATCTCCACCCGCGCCACCGCGCACGTGCGCTACGTGCCACTGCTCGCCGGTCTGTTCGCGCTCTACGCCGCCGGGGAGCTGATGCACCTCTCGCCGCTGATCATGGTGCTGCTGTTCGGGCTGATGCTGAACAATCGCGAAGTGCTGGCACGCGTGCCGGGACTCGCGGGCGTGGCGGAGCGGATTGCGCCGCAAACCATCGCCGAGTTCAAGGTACTGGTGCAGGAGCTGACCTTCGCCGTGCGCGGGTTCTTTTTCTTCCTGCTCGGCTATTCGACCCATCTGAGCGACTTCGGCTCGGTGCGCGCTTGGGCGGCCGCGGCCCTCATTCTGGCGGTCATTTATGGCGGACGCTTCCTGATGCTGCGACCCCTCGGCCGCACCCTTGCCACTGCAATCACATGGATTGCCCCGCGCGGGCTGATCACGGTCGTGCTCTACCTCGATGCGCGCGGCGTGCTCGCCGTGCCGACCTATCTGGACGGCACAGTCCTGCTCGTGGTCTTTCTCTCCGCCGCCGCGCTGGCTCTGTCGCGCGGACCGAGCGAGCCCCCGCGACCTGCAGCCGCGGCCGAACCCTGAAACGCCCCGGAGCCAGGCGCGCCGCTCGGCTCAACCCTCCGCGTCATCCGGCGGCGGCGTCTGCGTCGCCAGTGCGGTCAGTTCTTCCTCGCTCACCGGCGGACTCGCCAGACACTGCCGCGCGCGCGCGAGCCACTGCGGCGGCACCTGCACCTCCGCATGCAACTCAAGACCGGGAATGGGGCTGAGGGTGCTGAGCCGCGCGGGAATGCCCTCGGCCTGCAGCCTGCCCACCAGCACCTGAGCGCTGATCGGCTCCGGACATGCCTCGAGCAGCACCCAGGGCTCCTCCTCGTTCTGCGACCGTTCGCGACTCATCGATCGGACTCCTTCGGGTCGCCGAGATAGCGCACGACCCAGTGCAGCATGGCACGGTAATAGAGCGCGCGATGCACCGGATCCTGCGGGCTGTGATAGGCCCCGGGAATGCCGATGAACCTCACCGGCACGTGGCGGCTCGCGAGCGCATGGTACAGCGCGAACGACTCGGTGATCGGCACCGTGACATCATCGGTGCCGGAGAGGATCAGCGTCGGCGTGCGGATGTCGGCCGCATAGGTGATCGGCGAGCCGCTGCGGTACAACGCCGCGGCGCTGGGACTCCAGGGACTGCCGCCGAGGGAGTCCCGCGTCCAGGCGAGATTGCCGGCGCCGGAAAGCTCGTACTCTTCGGTCCAGTCGGTGACCCCGTCGGCCACCACCGCACAGCGCCAGGAGTGCTGATGCCCGATGAGCCAACTCGTCATGTAGCCCCCGTAGGAGTGTCCCACCACCGCAATGCGCGCACGGTCCACGATGCCGAGCGACTCGATCATGGCGAGACCGGCCATCACGTCACGATCGGGCCCCGCGCCCGGATCCCGGAAGATGGCGTGCTCGTGGACATTGCCCAGATTGTCGCTGCCGCGATAATTGGGCTCGAACACCAGATAGCCCCGCGCGGCGAACAGCAACCGCAACGGCCCGATCTCGTTGGCGTCGAAGTGCTCGACCGAGGCGGCCTCGGGCCCCCCGTGACTGAAGAGCACGAGCGGATAGTGCCGGCCCGCCACGTAGTCGTTCGGGTACGTCAGGATGCCGTCGTTGCGCTCCCCGTCGGGCGCACGCCAGCGAACCTCGACGCTCACCGGATAGACGTACTGCTCGAAGCGGCGGTTGAGTTGGGTCAACGCAACGGGCGTCGCATCGAGGCTGCGCATCAGGTACAGCTCCGGGGCGCGTGTACTGCTGTCCGCCACCACAGCGAGCGCACCGCGCGGTGAGACCGCGACGCGCAATGCCTGCAGCGCCCCGAGGTCGAGCGCGTGGCCCGGCCCATCGAGCGGCTGCACGAACAGCCGGCTGCTGACCCGATCATCCGCGATGCCGATCAACCCCGCGCCGCCTGGCAGCCAGGCAAAGCCGGGGGCGATGTTGCGGCCGAGGGCGGCGCCGACATCGTGCGCCACGCCCTGCGGCGAGCCGACGTACCAGTCCATCACGCTCACCGGTCCGGGTCCGTGCGGATAGAGGTAGGCGAGCTCCGCACCGCGTGGCGCGAAGCGTGGGGCGTATTCGTAGCGGCGGTGCGCACCGACGCGCCGCTCAGCGCCACTGGCAACACTGACCACCACCACTCCGGTACGGTCGCTGTCGCCGTCATCGGCATCGGCCTGGCGCGTGTAGGCGATCCACTGGCCGTCGGCCGACCAGGACGGCGCGGTAATGCCGCCGCCAAAAGGCGGCGCAGTCTCGAGCACGCCGCCTGGGCCGTGCGTCAGCTGACGCGCGGGACCGCCTGTCAGCGGTTGCAGCCAGATCTCGGCGGCCACCGGCGGACGATCGATCAGGTAATCATCATCGGCGATGCGAAACAGGTCGTGGTGGGCCCGACGCTGCTGCGCGCTGAGCGGGGAGTGACCCGCGGTCACATAGGCGAGCATGCGCGCATCGGGACTGAAGGCGAACTCTGCGACGCCATTCGGCGCGGCCGTCAGGGCCCGCAGCGGGCCGCCGTCGGCCGGCACTTCATACACCTGCGGGGCCTGCGCGCCCACCTGCGCGATGAAGCCAATGCGGCGACCATCGGGCGACCAGCGCACCAGACTCAGATGACGCAAGCCATGCACCAACGTGCGCATCCGACCGTCCTGCACGCTCAGCACCCGCAGCGTCGCGTCCCAGTGATCGTGCACGAAATCCCCCCGGATCGTGCGGATGGCGATGCGGCCGCCATGGGGCGAGAAGTGCGGCGTACCGAAATGCACCAGCGGGCGCAGATCGCGCAGTGTCAGCATTGCGGCGCGCGCGGGCATGCCGTTCGCGGCGAGGACGGCCAAGACCCCTGCAGACAGCACCGTGCGCAGATTCATCGCAGCTCCATCGGGGGCGCCAACGCGCCCAAAGGGGCCATTCTGGCACGGTTGCGCCGCCCCGCGTCCGCCCGGCGCACCGGCCCGAGTCCGGGGTCTGGCCAAACGTCACGCGCCGCCCTACCCTTTAGAGAGACTGTTTTTGCGCCGCCGCACTGCGATCCTATGCGCCGTGCGCCATTGCGCACCCGAAAAAGGAGAGACCATGCAGACCCGCACACTAGGCTCCAACGGAACGACCTCGCTGCAGGTTTCCGCCCTCGGCTTAGGCTGCATGGGCATGAGCTTCGGTTACGGCCCGCCGCAGGATAAGCCGGCGATGATCAGCCTGCTGCGCGCGGCGGTCGAGCGCGGCATCACCTTCTTCGACACCGCCGAGGTCTACGGACCGTTTGCCAACGAGGAGCTGCTCGGCGAGGCACTCGCCCCGGTGCGCGAGCAGGTGGTGATCGCCACCAAGTTCGGCTTCCGCATCGATGCCGAGGGCCGCCGCCAGGACGGTCTCGACAGCCGTCCCGAGCACATCCGCGCGGTGGCCGAGGCCAGCCTGCGCCGTCTGCGCTGCGAAACGATCGACCTGTTCTACCAGCACCGGGTCGACCCGCAGGTGCCGATCGAGGAGGTCGCCGGCGCAGTGGGCGAGCTCATTCGCGCGGGCAAAGTGCGGCATTTCGGGCTGTCCGAGGCGGGCGTGAACACCATCCGCCGCGCCCATGCGGTGCAGCCCGTGACGGCGCTGCAGAGCGAGTACTCGCTGTGGTGGCGCGAGCCGGAGCAGCAGATCCTGCCGACGCTCGAGACCCTCGGCATCGGCTTTGTGCCCTTCAGCCCGCTCGGGCGCGGCTTTCTCACCGGCAAGATCGACGAACACACGCACTTCGACGCCAGCGACTTCCGCCATTCGGTGCCCCGCTTCGCCGTCGAGGCCCGCCGGACGAACAAGGCGCTCATCGAGGTGCTGACGGCGATCGCCACGCCGCGGGGACTCACCTCGGCGCAACTCGCCCTCGCCTGGCTGCTCGCCAAGAAGCCCTGGATCGTGCCCATCCCCGGCACCACCCGCCTGCCGCGCCTGGAGGAGAACATTGCAGCCGCCGCGGTCAGCCTCAGCGCCGAGGACGTGCAGCAGATCGAGGCCGCCGCAGCGCGCATCCCCGTGCAGGGCGCGCGCTATACGGAACAGATGAACCGCATGGTCGACCGCTAGGGGCACCGCGTGCCGCATCGTCCGTTGTCAGTATCGTAACCCCATGCGCGTGCGCGGCGCGTCCGAGCGCCGCCGCGCGCGCACGCTGTTTGTTCAAGGAGTTCCCGTTGATGTACAAGGCCAGAGCTTTCGCGGCGGCAAGCGCCACCGCCCCCCTGAGTCCGCACACGATCGAGCGGCGCGAGCCGACTGCGCATGATGTGCGCATCGAGATCCTCTACTGCGGCGTCTGTCACTCCGATCTGCACCTGGTGCGCGACGAGTGGCACGCGGCCATGCCGGCAACCTATCCGTTGGTGCCCGGCCACGAGATCGTCGGGCGAGTCACTGCCGTGGGCTCGGCCGTCAAGGGCTTCAAGCCGGGTGATCGGGTCGGTGTCGGCTGTCAGGTCGACTCCGATGGGTCCTGCCCCGACTGCCGCGCCGGACACGAACAGCTGTGTGCGAACGTGGTGCTTACCTACAACGCGCCCGACAAGCACACCGGCGGAGTGACCTATGGCGGGTATTCCGAGAGCGTCGTGGTCGATGAGCGCTTTGTGCTGCGCATCCCGGAGAACCTGGACCCGGCAGGAGCCGCGCCGCTGCTGTGCGCCGGCATCACCACCTACGCCCCGCTGCGCCGCCGGCACGTCGGCCCCGGCACTAAAGTCGGCATCGTCGGGCTCGGCGGCCTCGGTCACATGGGCGTGAAGCTCGCGCACGCCATGGGCGCGAACGTGCACGTGCTCACCACCTCGCCCAGCAAACGCGACGATGCGCGCCGGCTCGGCGCCGATGCGGTCATCGTCACTCGTGACCCCGAGCAGATGCGCCAGCACGCCGGCAGCTTCGATTTCATTCTGGATACGGTCTCCGCCGCGCACGATCTGAGTGCCTACCTGAATCTGCTGCGTCACGAGGGTCACCTCACGCTGGTCGGGGCGCCCGAGAAGCCCTTCGAGATCCCGGCATTCGCGCTCCTCGCCGGTCAACGGACCATTTCCGGCTCGGTCACCGGTGGGATGCGCGAGACACAGGAGATGCTCGATTTCTGCGGCCAGCACAACATCACCGCCGACATCGAGCTCATCCCCATGCAGCGGATCAATGAGGCCTACGAGCGGCTGCTCAAAGCCGACGTGAAATATCGTTTCGTCATCGACATGGCCTCCCTGAAAGGCTGACCCAGGCGGGCCCGGAGCACACCATGAGCTACTACATCGCCAAGACCGTGAAGCAGGACTTCGATGCGACCGTGAGCGAGGTCACCGCCCGCCTGAAGGAGCGCGGCTTCGGCGTGCTCACGGACATCGACGTGCAGGCCACGCTGAAGGCGAAAATTGGCGCGGACACACCGAAGTACCGCATTCTCGGGGCCTGCAATCCGCGCTTTGCGCACGAGGCGCTCAAGCTCGAGACGCACCTCGGCGTGCTCCTGCCGTGCAACGTCATCGTGCGCGAAACGGCCGATCACCAGGTGGAAGTGGCGAGCATCGATCCGGTGGCCTCGCTCGAGCGCGCCGGTAACGAGGCGCTGCGCGGACTCGCCGAGACGGTGCGCAAGGACCTCAGCGCCGTGATCGAAGCGCTCGGCGGCTGAGCAGGCCCTGCGCAGCCGGTCCGGGTCCTAGTGCGTGCCCGCTGAGGCGAGGGCACGCGCTAGATCCTCGTACGTGGACTCGATGTGGGCGCGGGCAAGTGCGATGAGCCGCGGCGCCTGCCCGCGCCGCCAGGCGGCGAGCAGCGCGGCATGCTCGCGACGGGCGCGCGCCGTGCGTCCGCTAGGCTGCAGATGCACCCTCACATACCGCTGCGCAAGGGTGAGCAGGCGCTGCAGCACCTCGGCGGTGAGACTCTGGCGTGCCGGCACGATGAGCGCCAGATGAAAAGCGCGGTTCAGGTCGCCGGCCTGCGTCAGACGTTCGCCCACCAGCGCCTCGTTGAGCCGCCGTCCCGCCTCCTCGGCGCACTCGCGCTCGCGCGCATCGGCCAACCGGGCACCGCGGACGATCGCCTCGGGCTCGATCGCCAGGCGCAGGCTGAAGATTTCCTGGGCTTCGGCCGCGCTCAGCGGGCGCACCTGGAATCCCCGATGCGCAAACCCGTCGACCAGTCCCTCGGCGCACAACTGCAGCAGCGCCTCGCGCACCGGGATCTTGCTCACCCCGAACTCGGCGGCGAGCGCATCCTGCGGCAGCGCCGATCCCGGTGCATACGCACCGCTTACGATGCGCGCGCGCACCAGCTCGGTGAGCTGCGCACTCATGGTGCGCACCAGGGGCACGGCGGTCTCAGCGTGCATCAACGCACCAGGAAGCCTTCCGGGAACGGCTGGCGCTCGTCGATCCAGATCGTGTTGTATCCGGTGGTATAGGCACTGCCCTGAATCGACGGGATGACAGCGCGGGTGCCGGCAAGCTCGACCGCTTCGAGCACCCGCGCGGTGAAACGACTGCCGATGATGCTCTCGTGCACGAAGGTGTCCCCAGGACGAAGCGCCCCGCGTGCCGCGAGCTGCGCGACCCGCGCGCTCGTGCCGGTACCGCACGGCGAGCGGTCGATGGCTCGATCGCCATAAAAGACGGCATTACGACCCTGTGCGCCCTCGCCGCGCGGCCGGTCGGTCCACATGACATGGCTGACACCGCGGATGGTCGCATCGAGCGGATGCACCGGCTCGTAGATCTCGCGCACCCGGGCGCGCACCAACGGGCTGAGCCGCAGCAGGCCGGCCGCCCCGAGCGCATCGATCCCCGGATAGCCCGGCTGCGGTTCGATGATGGCGTAGAAGTTGCCGCCATAGGCAACATCGAGCTGCAGGCGGCCGAGCTCGGGCAGCTCGATCTGCAGGCCGCTGCGCGCCAGGTAGGCCGGTACATTGCGGATGGTCACGCTCGTGACCTTGTCGCCCTCGAGCGTGTAGTCGATGCCGATCAGGCCTGCCGGCACCTCGATGGTGAGCTGCCCCGGGGTCCGTGGCCGCAACAGCCCGTGCTCGATCGCGAAGGTGACCATGCCGATGGTGCCGTGCCCGCACATCGGCAGACAGCCGCTGGTCTCGATGAACAGAATCGCCGCGTCATGCGCCGGATCGAGCGGTGGCATCACGAAACCACCCGACATCATGTCATGCCCGCGTGGCTCGAACATCAGACCGCGGCGGATCCAGTCGAAGCGCTGCTCGAAATCGACACGCCGCTCGCTCATGGTGCGGCCGGTGAGAAACGGCGCGCCGCCGGCGACCAGCCGCACCGGGTTGCCGGCCGTGTGTCCATCGATGCAAAAGAACACCGACCTCACAGCGGCAGCGTCCCGCGGCTTGCCGCCGCTCGCTCGATCAGCTCGATGACCTGCGCGCGGCGTGCTCCCTCAAGCGGCCGGCGCGGCGCGCGCACCCGCTCGCTGCCGCGGCCCATCACCTGTTCGGCGAGTTTGATCGCCTGCACCAGGTCATGTCCGGCATCTAGGTGCAGCAACGGCATGAACCAGCGGTACAGGGTCCGCGCCCGCGCGAGTTCGCCGGCCGCAAGCGCCGCGTACAGCGCGAGCGACTCGCGCGGAAAGGCATTGGTCAGGCCCGACACCCAGCCGCGCGCCCCGAGCGCAAGTCCCTCGAAGGCGAGATCATCGAGCCCGGCGAACAGCGTGAAGCGCTCCCCGCAGGCGTTGAATACGTCGGTGAAGCGCCGCGAATCGGCTGAGGACTCCTTCAGCGCCACGATGTTGGCCACATCCGCCAGGCGTCGCAGCGTGTCGAGCTCGAGCGCGGCACGATAGGCCGGCGGGTTGTTGTACAACATGATCGGCAGGTGCGTGGCGGCCGCCACTGCACGGAAATGGCTCTCGAGTTCGGCGCTCGTCGGCACGTACACCATCGCCGGCAGCACCATCAAGCCGCTCGCCCCAGCCGCCTCGGCATCCTGCGCGAAGCGCACCGCCGCAGCGGTGGTGAACTCCGAGACGCCGGCGATCACCGGCACCCGGCCGGCGGCGGCGACCACTGCCGTGGCGAGCACGGCGCGCTTCTCCTCCGCGCTGAGCGAGTTGTTCTCCCCGACCGTGCCCAGCACCACCAGGCCGTGCACGCCGGCCTCGATGAGCGCGCGCTGCACCGCGCCGGTCGCCTGCAGATCGACCGTCATATCGCGTCCGAACTGCGTGGTCACCGCTGGGAACACGCCCGACCACTCGCACGCGAGGGGACTCGCCGCACCACTCATGGATTCCTGCCCGTCTTGCCTCACTACATATATCGTATACGATATATGAGCAGCCGATAAGCGGCCCTGTGGAGTGCTGAGGTGGGCGAGACGGTCACATGAATTCGCCGGCGGACCCGCGCGCGCACGAGCGCATCGCCGTGATCGGCGCCGGCCTGATTGGCAGCGCCATCGCCTGGCGCCTGACGCATGAGGGGCACAAGGTGCTGCTCATCGACCGGGCCGAGCCCGCGCACTATGGCGCCTCGTTCGGCAATGCCGGTCACGTGGCCACCGAGCAGCGCGAGCCGCTACCCTCGCTCGGACTGCTGCTGACGTTCTGGCGCCAGCTCGCCGTCTGCGGCGGCCCGGTAGACATCCCGCTGCACCGCCTGCTCAGCCTTGCCCCCTGGATGGCGCGCTTCGCGGCGGCCGCGTTGCATCAGCGTCGCAACACCCCGGCGCTCGCCGCACTGGTCCGTCCGGCCGCCGACGCGCTCGAACGTGCGTTGCGCGAGATCGGCCACCCCGAGCTACTCGTGCGGCACGGGCATTACAAGTTCTGGTGGGGCGCGGGCAGTGCGGCCCGTGCCGCGCGTGCCGCCGGCGCTGCAGCCGAATTCGAGGTGCGCACCGAGCCGGCTCCGGCGCAGCTGACCCAGGCCATCGAGGCACGGGCACCCGGTCGCGTGAGTGGCTTGTGGTTCCCCGACAGCGCGCACGTCATCGATCCGCAGAGCGTCGCGGCAGCGCTCGTCACGGCGGCTGTGCAGGCTGGCGCGCGGTTCGAGCAGTGTGAAGTGCGCGAGATCCGCGGCGTCGGGGAGCGGCTGCTGGTCGACTCGGGCGACGTGCAACACCGCGTGCGCGCGGTGGTCGTCTGCGCCGGAGTGCAGGCCGCGCCCCTGCTGCGGCCATTCGGCCTGCGAGCGCCGCTCACGGCCGAGCGCGGCTATCACCTGGAGTTCGCCGGGGCGCGAGCGCTCACCGACGCGCCGGTGGTGTATGCCGAGCACAACCTCATCGTCACGCCGATGCAGGGCCGGCTGCGCGCCACGAGCTACCTGGAGTTCAATCGGCACGGCGCGCCCCCCGATGCACGCAAGCTGCAGCGGCTGCGCAGCACGCTCGAGCGTCTGGGCTACCGCAGTGAGACGCACCACGCGGGCTGGGTGGGCTCGCGTCCGACGCTGCCGGATTATCTGCCCGGCATTGGCCGCGCGCCGCACGCCCCGCTCTATTACGCCATCGGGCATCAGCACCTGGGACTCACCCTCTCGGCACCGACTGCCGAGGTGATGGCCGCACTGATCGCCGGGCGGGATCCGCCCGTTGCGACCGCCCCGTTCGACCTGGGCCGCTTCGGCCGCGCGGCGCCGCTGACGGGCGCTCCCTCTTAAGAATGAGAGGCCCCGAACCCGACGCCACACCGGCTAGACTGCTGCGATGCACTGGCTGAGTGAGCTCTTGGCCGCCCTGCGGCGGCCCTCGATACAGATCGCGCTCATCGTCGCGAGCGCGATGTTCATGCAGAACCTCGACTCGACCATCATCGTCACCGCCCTGCCGGCGATGGCGCACAGCTTCGCCACCAATGAAAGCCGCGTCAGCGAAGGCATCACCGCCTACGCACTCGCGGCAGCCGTGTGCATCCCCGCCAGCGCCTGGCTCGCCGACCGCATCGGTACGCGTACACTGTTCTGCGCTGCAATCGCCATCTTCACACTGGCCTCGATGGCGTGTGGGCTGGCCGGGGGCTTTACCGCCTTTCTCGCAGCACGCCTGGTCCAGGGCGGCTCAGCGGCCATGATGGGGCCGGTCGGACGCATGATCGTGCTGCGCAACACCGAGCGGCGCGAGCTCATGGCGACGCTCTCGATGCTGGTCTGGCCCGCACTGCTCGCACCGGTGATCGGGCCGGCCCTCGGGGGCTTCATCACCGATGCGTTGTCCTGGCGCTGGATCTTCTACGTCAATGTGCCGGTCGGCGCGCTCGCCATGGCGCTCGTGCTCGCCATGATCCCGAACCACCGAGCCAGCGAGCACAGCCGCTTCGATGCACTGGGATTCGTGCTGCTCGCCGCGGCGGTCGGCTGCCTCAGCTATGCGCTCGACCTGCTCGCCGGACAGCACCTTGAGACGACGCTCGCCATCGCACTGCTGCTCGCCGCCGCGGCGGGCGGCTACGCGGCCGTACGCCACCTCGAGGCCGCTTCCCAGCCGCTCGTCCCCCTGGCCGTGCTGCGCCAGAAGGCGTTCCGGGTCGCCACCGTCTCCGGCGGCGGCCTCAGCCGCGCCGCAATCAGCGCCACGCCGTTCCTGCTGCCGATGATGCTCGAGCTGGTCTATGGCCTGAGCCCGCTCAAGTCCGGCTTACTGTTGCTGGTGTATATGCTGGCGAACCTGTTGATGAAGGTCGCGACCAACCCGATCATTCGCCGCTTCGGCCTGCGCCGGGTGCTGATCGTCAATGGCGCCCTCACCGCCTGCGGCATCGCCGCCTGCGCATGGATTTCGCCGCAACTGCCCGCGGCGCTGGTGGTGATTATCCTGCTGTTTGCCGGCGCGAGCCGCTCGATGCAGTTCACGGCGTTGACCTTCACTACGTTCGCCGAAATCAGCACCGAAGAGCGCGCACCGGCAAGCGTGCTGTCCTCGCTGACACAGCAAATCGCCGTGGCCGCCGGCGTGGCGAGCGCGGCCCTGATGCTGAACCTCGCCCGACTCGGGCAGCACGCGCTGGTGCTGAGCGCACTCGACTTCCGGATCGCCCTGACACTGATGGCCGGCATCGCAGCGCTCGCTCTGATCGCCTACCGGAGCCTGCCCGCGAACACCGGTGCCGAAGTGAGCGGACACCAGCCCGCCGCCGCCCGCTGAACCGCCGAGCAACGCTGAGGGTCTCAAAAGGTGCGCGGCGCTCGCTCGCCTTTCACCACCACTGACTCGGATCAGCCGATCCCCACCGCTCACGAAACGGAGGGCCATGCACACGACGTTTCACGCACGGACACCGGCCATCCTTGCACCCCGCCCCTTCGCGCCGCGTCAGAAGATGCCGATGGGTTCGCCGCCGACGCGTCTTCGAAATTTCGGCGGGCGATGCCCGCGGTCGGAATCGGCAACATCAACCTCACCACCGGCGTAGCGCAGCGGACGTTTCCCATGTGCCACGCCAGGAAGAAATCGCCGCGCATCACGCCGACTGACCGGAAATGCGATGGGTCGAATTGGACGACGCCAGAGCGCGCAGCGGGATGCGCACCCTGCGAACTCCGCTCGCGCATCGAACGATGCAGTGACTACCGCCCCCTCGCTGTACTCACAAGAATTGCTCCTGCACGCGCCACCGTGAGCAATCGCAAACTTCGCAGGACCAACTCCATGGCGGCCCACTCTCGCGCAACGACGCGTCAGACGCGCTGCGTGTGTCCTTGATAGCGTCTGTGCGTCTGGGACGGCAATTCGCCGAACAGATTTCGATAATCGTGCGAGAAATAGCTCAAATGCCAGAATCCGTAGCGCGTCGCGGCGTCGGTAACCGACGGCGCCGAGCGCAGCAGCCGACGTGCGCCGTGCAGACGTACGGTGCGCAGGAATTCGAGCGGCGTCATGCCCAGAGTTTCCTCGAAACAGTACTGCAGCGTGCGCCGGCTGACGCCCACAGCGCGGCATACCTCGGCGATCGACATCGGCCCGCAATCGCGCTCAAGGGCCATCCTGCGCACCTCCGCCACGATCCGCCAACGCTGTCGCCTGCGCACCCGCGGCTCGGTCGCACCTCCCCCGAGGATCAATTCCGCGACGCTCGAGAGCACCTTGATTCGCAGGTCACCCAAGTGATCCGGCCCCAGCGGTCGGCCAGAGACCAAAAGATCCAGCATGGCCGTGTTGAAATGTCTGGCGGCATCCACTCTCGCTTCATCCACACGAGCGATGTGGGCACGGGCGAGCATAGATGCGATGCGCTCGCGATCCTGATCGGAAAGCAGCTCGAGAACCGCCGACCGCGGCACCACGATACCGCTCATCACCAACCCGGGCGGCGACCGGAACTCAAATCCGTCGGAGCCTGAGAAAACAAATACGGCTGGACGATGCACCTTGGCGCCGCAGAAAACGGCGGGGCCGGTCATTGCGAGGGGTACGCCGACGGCGATTACGTCATCTCCGAGCATACCGCCCTGCAGGAGCGACTGACTTGTTGTTTCGACAAAGAGTCGAACGCCGTCCAGACAGCTTTCAGTCAAAGCGCCGGTGAACCTGCCCGCGGAAAGCTGCACGTAATTCTGATTCCAGCCGGCCAGCAACGCCGCCTGCTCGTCTGCGTCGCTGCTCTTTGCCGTCCGCAGCGTAAAATTTCTATTCAGCTCTTGTGGCTGTGACATTGGGAGAAACGCCGTGCAGGCAACTCTGCTTCCCCGTGACCGTCAACCTGGACCGCTCGGTAGTGTGGGCCATCGGCTCTGAGAGATCAAGGAGCGCACATCGCACCACCCAGAGCACTCCCGGTCTGAGCGAACCCTGCGCTGGCCCGTGATTCTGCAAAGTCCAACCTCACAAGCGGCCTTACGCCCGCATCGCCTGAACGACCTTTCGATTTGCCTCGCCGAGGCTGCAGCCCGCCACAAACTGCCTCTGCCGCCTGGCGTCACACATCATTCGCAGTGGCGAGCGCATGTGCGTGAACCGATTCAAGTCCGTGCCCGTACGGACTCGACTCACGTCTCCACAGCAGCACCACCGATACAAACGCGACCGAACTCAGGATACCGAAATACCACAGCATCGCCTCAAAGCCCGCCGGATGCGTTGGGCCCGCATGCGCGCGGTCCGCAATCGAACCGGCAACGAGATTGCTCACGCCGACACACAAATTGAGCATCATGTCGGTGAAACCAAACGCAGTTCCCAGTCTGCGCGGCTCGACCAGCATCGCCGTAGCAGGCCAGATCACCGCCGGCACGACCGAGAAGCTGATCCCCATCAATCCAGTCGAGATCCACAAGCTCCAGTCCGTCGTGCCGAGAATCAGGAACACCAGGGGCATGAGCAATGTGCCGACAACCAGCATTAATGCACGGTGTCCGAATCGGTCTGCCAAATAGCCGAATATCGGCGTTGCGAAAATGGCAGCGAAAAAGACCCAGCTGTTGGCGAGCCCCGCCTGCTTCAGAGTCAAGCCCTTGGCATCCTGGAAGTACTCAATCGCAAATGTGCTGCGAAACGGAAAAAACACTGCAGCGAAGAGCACATTGAGCCCGAGGATATACCAGAAGGAGAGATCGAAACTGACCAGATCGGCCCAGCGCAGCCGCTTGGCTCGGTGCACCGGCGGAAGATATCCGGTCTTTCGTGCCGAACGGTCCACCAGCCGATAAATCTGCGCCGCCGCGAAACTCACTGCGGTCAGTAACGTTCCGAGCCACAGCGGGCGCTGCCAGCCGTGCTGGTAAACCGCGTGAGCCCAATAAGGAGATGTGTCGGCCGCATACGAGCCGATTCTTGCGCAGCTAAAGAACATCGCCATGGCGAGCGCTGCGCGCGGCCCGGAGAACCACTGCGCAACCCCTGACAGCAGCGCAATGAACAGAGTCTCCTCTGCTATCCCAAACACCATTCTTCCGGTCACCATCACCGCATATGGCGAACCAACCGCCGTCAATCCCGCGCCCAACAGACAAAACGCCGATGTCCAAGCGGCAACGCGGGCCGGCCCGAGCCGGTCGATGAGGATCCCGCCGAGTAGGACCATGATGGTATTCGGCAGGCTAAACACCGCATTGAGCAAGCCAATCTGCGACTGACTAAAGCCGCGCTCGACGTGCAGAAGGTTCGCTATCGGAGCGATCGCGTCGTATTCATAATAACAGCCCGCGATGGCCAGACTGAGAAGAGTGAGCACACCCCAGCGAGACAGCGCGCTCGTGCCGAATCCGCCTGAGTTCTCTGATGTCGTATCGTTCAATGGACGCGTGCTCCCTGCCTGAGCAACTCTTGCCGCACGGCGCGGACATCGAGCTGTTGGAAGTCCTGCCGGGTACGCAGCGAAATCGCCGCCGCCGCGCCTGCGCCCTGTCCGCTCACCGCGCAGCACATCATGTTGCGCACTGCGGCGTGCGAGATCTTGTCGCCACCGATGGACCGGCCCGCGACGAGCAGATTGCCGACGCCCTGTGGCACGAGCGCCCGATACGGCACATGAAAATACCGGCCGGTAGTCGGCAGAATCAATACCCCATATCCGTCTATGAATTCCGGGAAAATGCCGATTGCGTCATCAAACCGTGCCTCGCCCCGCACGTCCGCCGCGGTGAGGTTGTACAACGCATCGATTTTGCGTGTATCACGCACCCCGAGCGTCATCCCGAAATTGCGCAGCTTGGCCTGCTCGCAACCCGGCATGAATCGCTTCAGCGCCTCGATTGCATGGATCGCCTGGCGGCGTCCTTCGATCTCCGCGACGGTCAGGTCATTGGCGTCCGTGCCGTCGATGTTCGGCAGATGAATGATGTTCAGATACGTCAGGTCCCCCTGATCGGTAATGCTGCCCCAGGTGCCGGCAATGGTACTCAGGCTCGCCGGGATGACTCCGGCCGCCACAGCACGCTTGAACGGTTTGCGAAGAAATGGCGAAAACAGGTCGTCCTCTTTGCCCGTGGTCTCAATGTCCCACTCGCTATTTCCCGCCCAGTCGCGGTACGTCTGCGGGTCTGCTTTGACCTGCTCAAGGAACCGCGTCTTGTTCACGCCGGCCATGGAAAACATGACCGACGTAGCCATCATTTGTTCCTTCGGAGTCTTGCGCACCGGCGCTCCGGCGCGCGCAGCGAGATCCGCATCGCCGGTCGCATCGATCACGCGCTCGGCGAGCAGCGCCTCACGGCCGGACTTGCTCTCGGTGATCACGCCTCGGATCACGCCGTCTTCCACGATCGGCGCCACGCACAGCCGATGCAGGAACGGGGTGACGCCCGCCTCTTTCACCAGTTCGTCGGCCACGTACTTGAACATCTCCGCATCGAGCGCGTGACTGTTCGACTGCGGCTCCGGGCTCGCCGCGCCCATCACCTTGGCACGCTGCTCGAGCTCGATGCCGATGCCTTCGCAGTCGACGGTGCGCTCGTGCCGGTACCACGCGAAGCCCTCGACGCCCACCTGGGTGATGTTGCCACCAAAGCAGCCGTAGCGGTCGATCAGCGCCGTGCGCGCACCGGCGCGCGCCGCGGCGAGCGCGGCAGAGAGACCCCCGGGACCGCTGCCGACCACCAGCACCTCGGTCTCGTGAATCACATCAACTGAGCGAGCGGACTCCGGAATTTTCTTAGGCATAGGCTAGGGACCTCGGGAAAGGGAAACGGCGATTTGTGAAGCACTCTGTCAGGCGGACGCCGTCTCGGGCAGCGCCTCATACAACGGCAAGGTGAGGAACTCGGTGAACTGCGGCGCGAGGCTCAGCTGCTCGAACACGCTCGCCGCCTGTGCGTACGTGGCGCTCGTCGCAGCGTCGGCCGCTACCACCGATTCGACCCGCCGCAGCTCCT
>JAJZUT010000044.1 GCA_021847105.1 Pseudomonadota bacterium
TCGAGCCGCTGATCGGCCGTGCAGTGCCGGTCCCTGCACAGCTCGCCGAGCTGTACGGGCGGCCGAGCCGCTTCGAGGAGATCGACGCCGATCTCGGTGCGCTGCGCGCCGCACTCCGTGACAAGGCCGAGTAGGCCGACAGAGGATGTACCGGCGCCGTTCTCAAGGCGCCCTGGGAGCGCTGCCAACCCGTGCTCCGCTGTCACGTCACCACGGCTGCGCCGACGCGACGCTCACCTGCCCGGCCGCGTTGAGTCGGCCTTGCCCGGTGCGGAGGTTCGGAGTCTGTCCGCGGGCGTTGCCGCCCGCGGACAGCGTTCCCTGATCAGCCGGTAATGAGCTTTTCCAGCTCCGGCACGGCCTGGAACAGATCGGCGACGAGACCGATGTCCGCCACTTCGAAGATCGGCGCCTCCGGATCCTTGTTGATCGCAACGATGGTGCGCGCATCCTTGATGCCGGTCAGGTGCTGGATCGCCCCGGAAATGCCGACCGCCATGTACAGCTCGGGCGCGATGATCTTGCCAGTCTGCCCGACCTGCAACTCATTCGGCGCATAGCCGGCATCGACTGCCGCCCGCGAGGCGCCCACGGCCGCGCCAATCTTGTCGGCCAGGCTGTAGAGGATCTTGAACGCATCGGCGCTGCCGAGTCCGCGCCCACCGGATACCACTTTGGCGGCGGTCTGCAGATCCGGTCGATCGCTCTTGCTGCTTGAAACGGACACGAAGCGCGTGTGGTTCGGCAGCTCGACGCTCGGGCTCACTTTTTCCACTGCCGCGCTGCCGCCGAGGGCTGCGGGTTGGAACGATGCGGTGCGCACGGTGCCGATCACCTTGGTGCCGGCGGCGACCTCGACGGTGACCAGAGCGTTGCTCGCGTATATCGGCCGGCGGAAGCGGGTGGCGCTCTCAACCGCCATGATGTCACTGATCTGGGGGCTGTCGAGGAGGGCCGCGATGCGGGGCATGACGTCCTTGCCGAATGTGCTCGAGGGGCCGAGCACGTGGCTGTACGGAGCGGCGAGTGCGGCGATTTGCGGGGCAATCAGCGCAGCCAAGGGGTGCGCATGGGCCGCATGTTCGATCACGAGTACTTTGCTGACACCGTGTAGCTGTGCGGCCTGGGCGGCGACTGCGCCCGCATCGGCGGCACACACGGCGATCGTGATCTGAGCATCCGGGATGCCGGCGGCGCAGGCAACGCACTTGGCCGTGCCGACACTCAGTTGATTCTGGCTGTGCTCAGCGAGGATCAGGATGGAGTGGCTCATGATTACAGCAGTCCTTTCTGCTTCAGCGCGGCGAGGAGCTCGGCGGGATCCTTGACACGGATGCCCTTCTGACGCTGCGGCGGAGCTTCGAAGCGCACCGCCTTCAGCTGCTCACGCGCCTCCACGCCGAGGGTGGCCAGATCGAGGGTCTCAAGCGGCTTCTTCTTAGCCTTCATGATGTCCGGCAGCTTCACGTAGCGCGGCTCGTTCAGCCGCAGATCCACCGTCACCACCGCCGGCAGGTCGATCTCGATCGTCTCGAGTCCTGCGTCAACCTCACGGGTCACCTGTGCCTTGCCGCCATCGAGCTGCAACTTGGAGGCGAACGTCGCCTGCGGACGGTTCCACAGGCCGGCGAGCATCTGCCCGGTCTGGCCGTTGTCGTTGTCGATGGCCTGCTTGCCGAGCAGCACGAGGAAAGGTTGTTCGCGTTCGACCAGCTTAAGCAGCACGCGTGCGGCCACCAGCGGCTCGATCGATGCATCGGTCTGCACATGCAGCGCGCGATCGGCGCCCATGGCGAGCGCGGTGCGCAACTGCTGCTGGCAATCCGCCGGCCCGACGCTGGCCACCACGACTTCCTCTGCTGCACCGCGTTCCTTGATCCGCAGTGCCTCCTCGAGCGCAATCTCGTCGAACGGATTGACGCTCATCTTGACCCCGTCGGTGACTACGCCGGTGCCGTCGGGTTTCACACGGATGCGTACGTTGTAATCCACAACGCGCTTAATGCCGACCAGTATCCGTTGCATCAGTTCGTTTCCAGGCAAATCAATTGAGGGTGATCGCGTGACTTATGTGTCAGCTGCTCTCGACCGTGTCCGGTCGCCGTCGCCGGGCACGCGTATTTTCCCGAGGCGCACTCGCTTTCGGGGCCGGCAAGTTTACCACCTTGCGCAAGTGCACGTACTGTGCGCTCGAGTGGGGGATGCCCATGGCCTCGACGAAATGCGCCTGGAAGCGCGGCTCGATCGCGGTTTCGATCTTCTCGACCCGGTGCACGAGCGTCTCGATCGTGTGCCGGGCACTGTGATCGAGCAGCGCGATGCGCGCGCCGGTGCCGGCCGCGTTACCTGCCGACTTGACGTGATCGAGATCGCAGTCAGGGATCATACCGAGCACCATGGCGTACTTGACATCGATGTGTGCGCCGAAGGCGCCGGCGAGCCGGATGTTGTCGACGTGCTCGGTGCCGAAGCGCTCCATGAGCAGGGTGATGCCCGCATGCAGCGCAGCCTTGGCGAGCTGGATGGCGCGTACGTCATTCTGCGTGATGGCCAGAGTCTGTGTGCCCTGGTGCACGACATAGCCGAAGGTGCGGCCCTGGGCGATGATGCGCGCGCTGCGCTCTGCGAGCCGTCCGTCGATCACGCCGTCTTGGTTGATGACTCCGGCGAGATACATCTCGGCAATGATCTCGATGATCCCGGAGCCGCAGATGCCCGTCACGCCCGTCGACTTGATCGACTCGGCGAACCCGGGCTCATCGGACCACAGATCCGAACCGATGACCTTGAAGCGCGGCTCGAGCGTGGTCGGATCGATGCGCACCCGCTCGATCGCGCCGGGGGCGGCGCGCTGCCCGCAACTGATTTGTGCGCCCTCGAATGCAGGGCCGGTCGGGCTTGAGCAGGCGACCAGACGCGTGGAGTTGCCGAGCACGATTTCGGCGTTCGTGCCGACATCGACCAACAGGGTGATTGCCTCGCCGAGATCCGGCCGCTCGGCGAGAATCATGCCGGCGGTGTCCGCGCCAACGTGGCCCGCAATGCAGGGCAGCGTGTAAGCGCGGGCGTTAGGGTGTACGGCGATACCGATTTCCGCTGCCGTGATCGACATCGCCTCATCGGTCGCAAGTGCAAACGGTGCGCCACCGAGCTCGTCCGGATTCAGGCCAAGCAGCAGGTGGTGCATGATGGGATTGCCCACCAGAGTGAGCTCGAGGATGTCCTGCGCCGTGACACCGGCCTCGCGGGCCACCTCGGCTGCGAGTGTGCTGAGCGCCTCGCGAACCGCATGCGTCATTTGCTCGGCGCCATCGGGGTGCATCATCGAGTACGACACGCGGCTCATCAGATCCTCGCCGAAGCGGATCTGTGGGTTCATCATGCCGCTCGAGGCCAGCACCTCACCGGTGGTCAGATTGCACAGGTGCGCAGCGATCGTGGTCGAGCCGATATCGACGGCGAGCCCGAGCAGCCGCTCGTGAAATCCCGGCCAGATGCCGATGATCTGCCGGCCGGCGTGCACGGCGACGGTGACTTTCCACTCACCCTTGCGCAGTGTCGGTTGCAGGCTCTGCAGGATCGACAGGTCGCAACCGAGCTCGCGCAGCTGCCATTCGCGCTCGAGCGCTTCTTTCAGGCGCTGCAGGTCACCGGCCGGGTCGTGCATGTCGGGCTGGCGTACCTCGACGTAATAGAGGTGCGCCACCGGGTCGAGATTGATGGCGCGCGCATCGGCCGCTTTGCGGATCACCTGGCGGTGCACCTGGCTGCTCGGCGGGACGTCAACCAGCAGATCGCCTTCGATCCGGGACTGGCAGGACAGCCGCCGCCCGGAGGCGAGCGCCCGGCGCCGGGCATAGCTCTCCTCGGCGCTGCTGCGCGCCGAGAGGTGCTCGGCGGAGGAGTTCACGCCCTGCTTGGCAAACTCGCCCTCCATGACCAGCACCTGACAGCGGCCGCAGATCGCGCGGCCGCCGCAGACCGAATCGATGTCCACCCCGAGGGAGCGGGCCGCCTGCAGCAGCGGCGTGCCGCTCGGGAAGCGTCCGCGCTTGCCCGAGGGGGTGAACACCACGAGCGGCATTTGTTCAGCTGGCACGGCGGCGGTGCCCCCCTTCGCGCCGACCGCGGGCCGCGCCTTCCGCCCCGGGAGCGCCCGGCGGCGGGACCTCGCGGAAGCGGCGGATCCAGCGCGCACAGTCCGGATCATGTCCCATCATGACATCGGCGCCCATGATGGCGCGCACGACTTCAAGGTGCAGCGGATTCATGATTGCCGAGGTCATGCCGGCGGTGATGGCCGCAACGAGAAATGCGCTGGTCACACCCTCGCGCGCCGGCAGCCCGAAGCTGATGTTTGAGGCGCCACAGGTGGTGTTGACCTTCAGCTCGGTGCGCAGCCGGCGCAGCAGATGCATCACCTGCACGCCGGCCTGGTTGATCGCGCCGATCGGCATCACCAGAGGATCAACGACCACGTCGCTTGCCGGAATGCCGTAGTCGGCCGCGCGGTGCACGATCTTCTTGGCAACCTCAAAGCGCACGTCGGGGTCCTCGGAGATGCCGGTCTCATCGTTGGAGATGGCCACGACCGCTGCGCCATATTTCTTCACCAGCGGCAGCACCGCCTCGAGCCGCTCCTCCTCGCCGGTGACGGAATTGACCAGGGCTTTGCCCTTGTACACCGCAAGGCCGGCCTCGAGGGCGGCGACGATGGAGGAGTCGATCGACAGCGGTACGTCCGTAATCGACTGGACCAGTTGTACCGTCTTGGCGAGGATGGCCGGCTCGTCGGCGAGGGGGATGCCCGCGTTGACATCGAGCATATGCGCTCCGGCGGCCACCTGCGCGCGCGCGTCGGCCTCGACCCGCGAGAAGTCGCCGGCGGCCATTTCAGCGGCCAGCACCTTGCGCCCCGTCGGATTGATGCGCTCGCCGATCATCACGAACGGGCGATCGAAGCCGATGAGCACCTCGCGGGTTGCAGAGCTGATGACGGTATCGGTCATGATGCTTTCCTGTGTGAATTGGGTTGCGGATCGCGACCGGGATACCAGGGCACTCGTCCGGCGAGTACTCCAGAACGTTCGACGATCTCCGGGACACTTTCTTCCTGGCGGTACGCCATGATGTGCACGCCGCTGACGCCGCGGATCTCGCGCAACTGCTGAATGATCTCTATGCACAGCTCGCGGCCCTCGCGGGCCTGGTCCTGCGCACCGGCGAGGCGTTTGACGATCGCATCGGGGATGTGCAGGCCGGGCACGTTCTTGCGCATCCACTCGGCGGTTTTTGCCGAACGCAGCGGCCCGACGCCAACCAGCAGGAAGACCTTGCCGATGAGGCCGAGATCCTCCACGCGCTGCATGTACTGCTTCAGCAGCGGCACGTCATAACAGTATTGAGTCTGGATGAACTGAGCGCCCGCATCCACCTTTTTGGCGAGCCGCTCGGCGCGCCACTCGAGCGGCGGGGCAAAGGGGTTGGCCGCGGCGCCGAGCAGTACCCGCGGCGGATAGGTGAGTTTGCGTCCACTGAGGAAGTGCTGCTCATCGCGCAGCGTGCGCGCTGTAGCGAGCAGCGACATGCAGTCCAGGTCGAACACCGGCAGTGCCTGCGGATGATCGCCCGCCTGAACCCCATCGCCGCTCAGGCACAGGATGTTGCACACGCCCATCGCCGCACCGCCGAGGATGTCGCCTTGTATCGCGATGCGGTTCTTGTCGCGACAGGAGATCTGCATCACCGGGGCATAGCCGATCCGGGTGAGCAGCGCGCACACAGCGACGCTCGACATGTGACAGTTCGCGCCGCTGCCGTCGGTTGCATTGATGGCATCGACATAACCGTCGAAGATTCTGGCGCGTTGATAGACTTCCTCGGGATCGGCCGAGTCCGGAGGCGCCAGCTCGGTGGTGATCGCGAATTGTCCGGCACGCAGGATGCGTTCGAGGCGCCCCGGTGAGGTATGGCCCGGAAGGATCGGCAGCGGATAGCCCGGCACCGGCTCGTCATCGAAAATCATGTCTTACCTCCCGCGCGCTCGCGCGCCACGCGCAGCCAGGAGGAGTGGCCCGTCAGGCGCCGGTCGACCGGTGGTTGAACGGTGCGGATCGCCGCTGCGCCGCCATTGATGCGCGCGCTACCGGCAATGGCCTGATGCCACACGCACTTCATTTCCGGCCGCACCTCACAGTGGCCGTTCTCGCGCACGCCGCCACAGGGACCGTTGCGCAGGTTCTTCGGGCAGTTCATCGGGCAGGACATGCCCGTGGAGCTGAGCACGCACTGACCGCACATCTTGCAGTCGAACAGCATGCCCTTGACCGTGCGCTCGACGGCGGCCACGGGGCGATCGAGCCGCTCGTAGCCGATGCGTCGCCAGAGCGGGTCGAGCGCCACGAGCACCCTTTCGATGCCGCGGTAGAGCGAATTCAGGCCGCGCGCATGGCGCACCGACCACAATCTGAGGGTGTACATCGATTCTCTTGCGAGTGAGAGTGAGGGATCAGTCGGAGGTGGGCTCGGCAACGGGCGGAGAGGACGGATCGAGGCCCTTGGCGCGAACCATCTGCTCAAGCCGCTCGTCGCTGTAGAGGCTCTCAATTCGTGCGGCCTCCGCCTGGGCTTCGGCCTGCAGGTCATCCCCGCAGGCGCGCGGTTCGCTGCGCTGCCAGTCGGCAAGGTAAGCGTTCGAGGAGCCGCGGCCGGCGCGCATCGCGGCCCGGTCGACCGCTTCCTGGAAACGCTGGGAGAGCTGAACCTTGGCTGTTTCCCGGCCGCGTTTCACGATGACCTGTGCCGGGATGTCCCGCCAGGAGATGATGATCAGGTTTGCCACGTTGGAATTGTCTCC
Source organism: Pseudomonadota bacterium (assembly GCA_021847105.1). GTDB lineage: Bacteria > Pseudomonadota > Gammaproteobacteria > Steroidobacterales > Steroidobacteraceae > 13-2-20CM-66-19. Next base: position 6,857 of record JAJZUT010000044.1, read on the forward strand.
GGTGCGATGGCCGCAAGGCGCTCACCGAGCAGGCCAAATCCGGTGAAGTGCTCTTCGAACTGAAGATTCAGCCGCGCGGCGATCCGACGTGCCTCCTCGGTGAGGGCGTTCGAGCGCGTCTGGGCCAGATAGACCACCTTGCGGTAGTTGTGGAAATACATCTCCGCGAGCTGCGGGTGGCGGTCGATCCCGAGCCCCTGAATCACCAGCCGCTCGAAGTGACGGGTGAGAAAGTCGGTCAGGTAGAAGGTGCCCGGCTCGGCATCGGCCAGGGCGGCGAAGGCCTGCGACCCGGCGTAGAACTCGTAACAGTGCGCGCCCGGCAAGCGCTCGATGCCCTCCTCGGCGAGCATTTTATCGAGCGCGCCGCCGGTGCCGCACTCACCGTAGGCAACGAAGATCTTGCGGTATTGCGCACGGTGGGCGTGGATCTGCTCGCGTACGGCCGGGGCGATTCGCTCCGGCCGGTTGTGCAGTTCAGGCGGCAGGCACTGCACATCGACCGCCCAGCCGTTGGTACGGCGCAGCGCGGCGACCTCGTGCGCGAGAGCGCCGCAGGCGATGATGAGCGTGCCGTTGCCTGAGTTCATCTCGAGTGCCGGGTCCCGGGTCCGCTCAGGCGGCGCGCGCGGCGCGACGAGCGGCGATGAGGCTCTTGGCGGTCTCGACCGCCACGGCGGCATCGCGGCAGTAGGCATCGGCGCCGACGGCCTTGCCGAACTCCTCGTTGAGCGGGGCGCCCCCGACCAG
>JAJZUT010000028.1 GCA_021847105.1 Pseudomonadota bacterium
CCAGGCTCCTCGCTGCGCCTCACCGTCACACGGTCCCCAAGCGCATCCACCGCAAAGCCCAAAATATCAAACCCTATCGCAACGTTGCCCACCGAGGCCGGCGCAAACGCCGTCACCCACTGCAAGGAGCTCATAAACGCGCTCCCAGGTAGGCCGAGAGCCTCAACAGATCGGCAAACACGCCCCCGGCGGTGACCTCGGGGCCCGCTCCCGGTCCCTGTACGATAAGTGGATTGTCGCAGTAGCGACGGGTGGCAAAGCGCACCACGTTGTCGGTCAACGCGATGTTGGCGAAGGCGTGTTGGGCGTCGAACTCGACCAGGCCGACCGTCGCCTGGCCATCGGCGCGCAGCCGCCCGACGTAGCGCAGCACGCGGCCTGCAGCCCGGGCCGACTCGAACCGCTCGCGCATCGCCGCATCCGAGCGCGGCAGGCGCGTCATGAACTCCTCGATCGAGCCACGCTCGAGGCCGGCGGGTACCAGACTCTCGATCTGAACGTCGGCCAGTTCGAGTTCGAGACCCATCTCGCGGCCGAGAATAATCAGCTTGCGCGCCACGTCCATGCCGGAAAGGTCATCGCGCGGATCGGGCTCGGTGTAACCGCGTTGACGCGCCTCACGCACGATGTCCGAAAATGGCGTGCGGCCATCGTACAGATTGAACAGGTAGGCGAGCGTGCCGGAGAAAATACCCTCGATGCTCGCGATCTCATCGCCGGTTTCGCGCAGATCGCGCAGCGTGTGCACCACCGGCAGACCCGCTCCGACCGTGGCCTCGTACAGATAGTGCGCCTGGCCGGCGCGGCGGGCTGCCTGCAGCTCCCGGTAATAGGCAAACGCTGCGCTGTTGGCCTTCTTGTTCGGCGTAATCACATGCACACCGGCACGCAGCCACTCGGCGTAACGCGCGGCGACCTCGCTGTTCGCGGTGCAGTCGATGAGCACGGTGTGCGGCAGATAATCGGTGCGTACGTGCTCGATGAACCGTTCAAGATCAGCGGCGGTATGGCTGCTCTCGTACTGCTCGCGCCAGGAGCCGAGCGCGATGCCGGTGTCGGCGAGCACCATGCGCTGGGAGCCGAGAATGCCACGCACGCGCAGATCGAGTTTGAATTGCTCGCGCAACCGCTCGCTCTGCGAGGCGATCTGCTCGAGCAAAACCCGCCCGACGGTGCCCGGCCCGATGATCCCGAGCGAGAGCGTGTGCGGCGAGAGATACAGCCCCGCGTGCGCCGCGCGCAGCGCACGAGTCGCCGAGCGGGCCTCCACCACCACGGAGATGTTGCGCTCTGAGGCGCCCTGGGCGATGGCGCGAATATTCACCCCGCCCGTGCCGAGCGCATTGAACACCTTGGCCGCGACCCCCGGGGTGCCCGCCATGCCGTCCCCGACGACGGCGAGAATCGCCAGATTCGGGTCGATCTCCACGCTCTGGATGTGGCCCTCGAGCAGTTCGCGCTCGAAGGCACGGCGGATGACCGCGGCGGCCCGCTCGCCCTCGCTCTGCGGAATGGCGCAGCAGATCGAGTGCTCGGAGCTGCCCTGGGAGATCAGGATCACCGAAATACCTTCCTCGCGCAGCGCACCGAACAGCCGGTGCGCCGTTCCTGGCACGCCGATCATGCCCGCGCCCTCCAGGTTCACCAGCGCCACCTTATCGATGCTGGTGATACCCTTGACCGGCAGGCTCGAGTGCGGCTCGGCGCAGATCAGCGTGCCGGGCTTCTCCGGCGCGAAGGTATTGCGGATCCAGATCGGGATGCCATCCCCAACCGCCGGCGCCATGGTCTGCGGATGAATCACCTTGGCGCCGAAATACGCCAGCTCCATCGCCTCGCTGTAGGAGAGCGAGTCGATCACGGTGGCATCGGGTACCCGGCGTGGATCGGCCGAGAGCACCCCATCGACATCGGTCCAGATGTGGATTTCAGCCGCCCGCAGCAGCGCCCCGAAGATCGAGGCGGAGAAGTCGCTGCCGTTGCGTCCGAGGGTGGTCTGCACGCCACGCCGATCGGCGGCGATGAAGCCGGTGATCACCAGCGTGCCCTTGAAGTCCGCATCGACCAGGTCCGCCAGCTGCGCGCGTGAGGGCTCCCACTGCACCGCCGGCCCGAGCGAGCCCCACTCGACCACGACCACCCGGCGCGCATCGATCCATTGCACCGGCCCACGACGCTGCGGGCGCGTCTCGAGAAAGCGGTGAAACAGCTTGGTCGACCAGATCTCCCCGTAACCGGCAATCAGATCGCGCACATTGGGTGCGGCCGAACGCGTGAGCTTGACGGTGTGCAGGATCCCCTCGAGATCGTGACAATCCCGATCAAAACCCGCCATGTACAGGCGCATCGCCTCGGCCGGCAGCAGCGCCTCGGCAATTGCCGCGTGCCGCGCACGCAGTCCCGCAATCTCGCCGCGGTAGGTCTCATCCTGGGCCTCGGCCAACCGGATCAGGCTCAGCAGCGCATCCGTGACGCCCTTGCACGCGGACAGCACCACGCCGAGTCGCGGCGCGGGCGAGGCATCGAGGATGGCCGCCACGCGCTCAAAACAGGCAGCATCGGCGACGCTCGAGCCGCCAAATTTATGAACGACCCAGGATGCGGAGTTCGACATAGGATGCTCACCAGAGGAAAAGCCGTGCGACTCTACTGATGCGCAACCGCCCGCGCAATGGATCATCCGACGGATCCTCCTCGGCCGCAGCCCGGTACAATGTGCCGATGAACGAGAGCGACATCATCCGTGGCCAGCTCGCCACCGAGCGCATCCACGCCGCCCAGGTAGCCAACGCCTGCGTGAGCCTGTTCGGCTCCGAGCGCGAACTCGCGCAGCCGCCGCCGAGTGCCTTCCGCGAGGCCAGCGTCAACTACCTCGTCTGGGTCCTCAGCCGCTTCGAGCAGCGCGATCAGCTCCTCGCCGAGCACATTGCACGCCAGCGCGCCACACACCAGCCCCTGCACAGCGCCCTGGCCGCTCTCGAGGCTCAGGAGGGCACCAGCCGCCAGAGCCTCGCGCGCCTCGAAGCCGCCCTCGCCGCTCCCTCCCCCGAGGCCGCACGCGCCGCTTGGCTCGCCTTCGGACGCTTCTTCAACTCCCTCTGGTGCGAGCGCCGCCTCGCCATCGAGCAGCACCTCAGCGCGCTGCCCGGCATGGCCAGCTGGCGCGCCATCAGCGCTCTGGATGCCGACTCCATTCTTCAGGAGCGCGCCCGCTACGCCCAGGTCGCCGCACACCTGCCGGCGGGCATCACTCTGGTCGGGGCCACCTCACCCTGAACCCCCGCCGGAGCCCCCCAGCGCGCAGCAGTACGGCACGCCGCCAGCCGCGCCTTGGAGCGCCGCGCAGCGTGCAAAGGCGTTCGGCTGAGCGCTCGGCCGGTCACTGATGCCACGCTGGCCCGTGTCCGCAGCGGCGTGTGATGCATTGGGCGCAACCCGTCCCGCGGCACACCGTACGGCCATGCTATCGTCGGACCGAGGAACGCGACGCCTCCTCTGACGCAAGGGAGATGAACGCATGACAAGCACGACCCACCACACCGGCGGCTGTCTGTGCGGCGGTGTGCGCTACGAAGTAGCCGGCCCGCTACGCGACGTCATCGCCTGCCACTGCAGTCAATGCCGACGCACGAGTGGCCATTTCGTGGCGGCGACGCGTGCTGCGAACGACGCACTGAAGCTGCTCGCCGAGCAGACCCTGACTTGGTATCGCTCCTCGGAAAGCGCGGAGCGGGGCTTTTGTTGCCGCTGCGGCGCAAATCTGTTCTGGCGACCGATCGGCGGCACGACGACGAGCATTTTCGCCGGCACTCTGGATACCCCGACGCACCTGAGGATCGCTCGGCATATTTTCGTCGCGGACAAATCGGACTATTACACGATCGCCGACGGCGTGCCGCAGTTCCCCGCGCACTGAGCTGCCCCTGCGTGCAGCCGCCCCGCGCCCTGCGCTGCATCGGCAGCGTGGGATGCGACTAGCCCTTTGCAGTCGGCTCGAAGCAGAAACCGAATTCGGTGGCGCTCTCGCGCAGCGCCTCATAGAGACTCACCGCGAAGCTGCGCCCCACCGCGAGCTCGATCATCGGCTCACCCGTCGGGGCATCCTCGAGCCGCCACAGCGTCACCGGCATGTGCTCTAACACGGTCTGCGCGACATCGCCCGGGCGAAACCGGGTGTCATGCAGATCGATCGGCACAAGCTTGGCGAGGCTCGCTCGCACCTGCGCACCACGCAGGCGCAGCACGGCATAGGCGTCGGACAGCTCGACGAGCGCCGCGTAGTGTTCGAGGAGCGCCAGCCGCCCAGAGACGAACTCCTCGCCCGCATCCTCGCCGATCAGCAACCATCGCTGCGGCGCGATGCCAGCCACCGCAACGCCGTGCGCCGCGACGCGACGCGCCCCATCAGGCAACACCATGCCGAAGTGCTCGCGGAAACGCTCTGTGAGCTGCGCCAGCTGCGTGGCGCGCGCCGCCAGATGCGCAATGGCGAGTCCATCGCGCTCGATCGCGATGACGCCGCGTCCGGTGCCCGCAGTGTGCGGCACAGCGGCAAAGATCGAACGCGCAGCGCACTCATCGCTCATCGGCATCACCCCTTCACCCGCAGACCCTCCGGGTCATAGAACACCGGCTGCACGACCTCGACGGGTACATCGAGATTGCGCAGCGGATCGTACGCTCGAATCCGCTCACCGAGCCGCTCCCGTGCGCGGCTGAGAAATCCCAATCCGATCCACCGCCCCAGCGTCGGGGAGAATGCGCTGGAACTGACAAACCCCTGATCATTCTGCAGACGCGCCGGCGCACCCATGCCGAGCAGATGCGCTCCGGCGGTGAGTCGCGCCTGCGGATCAAGCGGTTTCAGACCGACCAGCGATGGCCGGTCCGGCGCGCTGAGCGCCGCACGCCCGGCGAGCACCCGGCCGATGAACTCCTTGCGCTGCGAGACGAGCCGGCCGAGCCCCAGATCCTGTGCGGTCGTGGTCCCGTTGATTTCCGCCCCGGCGACGTGCCCCTTCTCAATGCGCATCACGCCGAGCGCCTCGGTACCGTAGGGGGTCACGCCCAACGACTCCCCCGCCTGCATCAGGGCGCGCACCGTCGGCTCGGCGCACCGGGCGGGTACCGCAAGCTCATAGCCCAGCTCGCCGCAGAACGAGATGCGAAACACCCTTGCGCGCTGCCCCAGCCAACGCAGTGGCGCGCAGGCCATATGCGGCAGGTCCGCGTTCGACAACGCAAGCGCATCGGCGCACACCTGCTCAAGCAGCGTGCGCGCGAGCGGTCCAGCGATCGCATACTGCGCCCACTGCTCGGTCACATTTGTCAGCTGCACATCGAGTTGCGGCCACAGGACCTGCTGCGCATACGTCAGGTGGCGCATCACCTGACCCAGATGCGCTGTGCTTGTCGAGAGCAGATAGTGTCCCTCAGCCAGGCGCGCAACCGTGCCATCGTCGAGCACCATGCCGTCCGCGCGCAGCATCAGCCCGTAACGAACCCGGCCAACGGGCACCGTCGAGACCGAATTGGCGTAGATCCGCTCGAGAAAACTCGCCGCATCGTGACCCTGAACATCGATCTTGCCGAGCGTCGAGACGTCGCAGACCCCCACCGCCGCGCGCACAGTGTTCACCTCGCGCGCAACCGTGCTGCGCCAATCGGTCTCCCCGGGCAGCGGGAACCACTGCGCGCGGCGCCACTGGCCGGCATCGACGAACACCGCGCCCCGGGCCTCGGCCCAGCGGTGCGACGGGGTGAATCGGTACGGACGGAAATTCCGGCCCCGCTCCCGTGCCGCGAGCGCACCGATGGCGACCGGGGTGTAGGGTGGGCGCGCCGCGATGGTACCGACCTCGGCTACTTCCCGTCCGGTTCGCGCAGCCAGCAACGCGTGGCCATTTAACTGCACGGTCTTGCCCTGGTCCGTGCCCATGCCGAGCGTGGTGTAGCGCTTCAGGTGCTCCGCGGAGCGGTAGCCCTCGCGCACTGCCAACGCCACGTCCTCCGCCGTGACATCGTGCTGGTAATCGACGAACGCCTTGCCGCGCGAGCCGGGCACGAACCAGAGCGGCGTTGAGTCGATCAGCTCGTCATCCGTTCGCCAACTCGGCAGCGGCGCAGCGAAGCCCACCGAGCACGCTGCCTCTCGACCTGCCGCAGCGCCGCTGCGCAGCGCACCGGCGAGGGAAAACTCTCCGGCGGCCGCGCCCACGACACACAAGCTTGCCGGCAGATCAGCGCTCAGATGCGCGTTGATCGTCTCGCTCCAGCGCGGGCGCATACCGAGATGCGTCGCAAGCGCGATGTTCGGGCTCCAGCCCCCGGCCACGGACAGCGCATCCACGCGCACGCGGCGGACCCGCCCGCCCCGATCAAGCACCTCGATTCGCCGCAGCGCTCGGCTGCCCGCGGTGCTCAGGACCTGCCCGCCGAGGATGACCTGTACATCGTGTCCGCGCGCACGCTGCAGAAGCGCTGCGCTGACTTGCGTGCGTGCATCGATGATGAGGGGCACTTCGACCTGCGCAGCCAGCAGATCGAAGGCCGTCTTCCAGCCGTCGTCGCCCGTTGTGAACAGAGCCACCCGCCGCCCGGGAGTAACCCTGAACCGGTTGACGTACGTGCGCACCGCCGCTGCCAGCATCACGCCAGGACGGTCGTTGCCGCCGAATACGACGGTTCGCTCAAGAGCGCCTGAGGCGAGCACGGTGCGACGCGCAACAATCTTCCAGAATCGCTGTCGCGGCTGATGCGCCAGCGGCACGGCCAAGTGATCGCTCACGCGCTCGATGGCGCCGTAGGTCTCGCCGTCGTAGGCACCGAACACAGTGGTGCGCGTCATGAACTGCACTTGAGGCAGAGCGCGCAGCTCCGCCACGGCGGTGCGCGCCCAGTTCGAGCCGGGGGTACCGTCGATTTCGTGGCGGTCACCGTTCAGCCGGCCGCCGGGCAGAAAATCCTCTTCGCACACGATGATGCGCGCGCCCGCCCGAGCGGCCGTCAGCGCCGCCGCAAGACCGGCCGGACCGGAGCCGATCACCAGTACGTCGCAAAATGCATGCACCTTCTCGTAGCAGTCTGGATCGGACTCGGCGCTGGCGCGCCCGAGGCCGGCGACACGCCTGATCGCCGGTTCGTAGACCTTCTCCCACCAGGCCGCCGGCCACATGAAGGTTTTGTAGTAAAAGCCCGCGACAAACAGACGCGAGAGCGCGGAGTTGACCGCGCCGAGATCGAACGCACGCGACGGCCAGGCGTTCTGACTACACGCCTGCAGACCATCGAACAGCTCGATCATGGTCGCGCGCGTGTTCGGTTCGCGGCGTGCGCCGCTGCGCAACTCGACCAGCGCGTTCGGCTCCTCCGAGCCGGCGGTGAGGATGCCGCGCGGCCGATGGTACTTGAACGAGCGGCCCACCAGAGACACACCGGCCGCTAGTAAGGCCGAGGCAAGCGTATCGCCCGGGTGAGCGCTGTAGCGGCGACCGTCGAATTTGAACGAGAGCGTTCGCTCGCGCTCGATGGCACCCTCGCCCTCAAGTCGATTAACGCTCACGGTGTGCGCTCCCGGGAGAGCTGCACCGCGAAGATCTCGTGCGTGCGGGTGTCGCGGGTGACGTTCAGCCACGAGCCACAGCCAAAGGCGTGATACCACAGTTCGCGGTGGACTCCCGCCGGATTGGCGCGCAGATACACCGCATCAATCTGCTCCCGCTCGGACTGCGCAGCGCTCGCGATCGCCTTGGCGCTGTCCGCATCGCCAAGGTAGCTGAACTCGCTGAGATCGCGTTCACCACAGAATGGACAATTGATGCGCACGCTCGGCTCTCAGTGAAGGTTCGGCTGGGGTCCTTGCCCCTTCTCGTCGATCAGATCGCCGCTGGCGAAGCGCTCGAGGCGGTAAGCACGGGCAAGCTCGTGACTCTCCCCGCGCGCCAGCAGGTGCGCGAAGCAATACCCCGAGGCCGGAGTGGCCTTGAATCCGCCGTAGCACCAGCCCGCATTCAGATACAGTCCCGGCAGCGGCGTGCGGTCGATGATCGGTGAACCGTCCATCGACATGTCCATCACGCCGCCCCACGATCGCAGCAAGCGCAACCGGCCGATCCCCGGCATCAACGCCATGCCGCCTGCGCAGACGTCCTCGATGGTCGGCAGGTTGCCCCGCTGCGCATAGGAGTTGTATCCGTCGATATCGCCACCGAAGACGAGCCCGCCTTTGTCGGATTGGCTGATATAGAAATGCCCGGCACCGAAGGTCACCACGCAGGGGATCAGCGGCTTGATCGCCTCGGAGACGAACGCCTGCAGCACGTGGCTCTCAATGGGCAGGCGCAAGCCGGCCATGGCCGCGACCCGCGAGGAATTGCCCGCGACGGCGACTCCAACCGTCTCGGCGCGGATTTCCCCGCGAGTGGTCTGCACCCCGCAGATCCGCTCCCCCGCGCGCAGAAAACCCGTCACCTCGCAGTTCTGCACGATGTCGACCCCGCGTTCGCTCGCGGCGCGCGCATAGCCCCAAACCACCGCATCGTGCCGCGCAGTGCCACCCCGACGTTGCAGCAGTCCACCCTGGATTGGAAAGCGCGCATTGTCGAACTCGAGAAACGGCAGCATGCGCCGCACCGCGGCTGCATCCAGCAGTTCCGCATCGACTCCGTGCAGACGCATCGCATTACCACGGCGCACGAACGCATCGCGCTGCGCGTCGGAGTGAAACAGGTTGAGCACACCGCGCTGGCTGACCATGGCGTTGTAGTTGAGGTCCTGCTCGAGGCCTTCCCACAGCTGCATCGAGAACTCATAGAACGGAAGGTTGCCGGGCAGCAGATAATTGGAACGGATGATCGTGGTGTTTCGGCCGACATTGCCAAGACCGATCGCGCCCTTCTCGAGCACCGCCACATCGGTGATTCCGTGCACCTTCGCCAGATAGTAAGCAGTGGCTAGCGCGTGTCCGCCTCCCCCGACGATGATCACCTGGTAGGCGGACTTCGGCGCCGCATCGCGCCACGCCGGAGTCCATCCCCGGTGCGCCATCAGCCCCTGACGCAGCAAAGCGAACAGCGAGTAACGCATGCGACGGTCTCGCGCTACAGCGGCGAGAGGCGATCGACCATGCGGATCGCACGACTGGCCGGTCCGGAATTGGGCTTCTGCCCCGGCGGCAGCTGTCCGGCTTTGGCGATACGGATGGTAATCAGTGCGTTGGGATACAGCACGATCTCGTTCTCTCCCCAGCCTCTCATGGTCGGTAAGAAGTGCTGCCGCCCGCTCTCGGCCCCCACATAGGGGATGAAGTGAAAACCCATCTTGTACAGATTGCCGCTGTTCGGTCCGCGCTCCGCACCGGCAGGCAGCCCGAGAGACGCATCGCCGCTTTGCACGAGCGCATCCTTGGCGTTGAGCAGATCCTCGGTCAGACTGCGATGCAGAATCTGACGCGAACCGGCTGCACCGCGGTTCTGGAACAGTAGTGCGATCTTGCCGAGGTCATCGAGCGTGGGGTAATAGCCTGAGTGAAACCAGGCGACGCCGCGCCGACCCTCCGCCTCGCGGGTGCGCACGATGGGCGCGGCAAAGATGCCGATGGGTTTGAACACCTCGGAGCGCAACAGGTCCCAGGCGTCCGCCGTCGGTCCGCGCACCACCTTCAGGAACCGATCGATCGCAGCGCCAAGCAGATAGAAATCCTGGTCGCGGTAGCGCATGACTGTCCCGGGCTCCCAGGGATAGGGCCGCCCGGTGCGCACGATCTGCTCGAGCTTCGCCGCGTGCGAGGGTGCCGCGAGCCAGGCGTCGTAATCCCCCTCGAGGTACCCGTCATTCGGGTCGTTGGGATAGGTCTCCCAGCTGCCCGAGCCGCCGAAGCCGCTCGCCATGTTCGCTGCATCGAGGAAGCGGACGCGGCGATATTTGGCATCCAGTCCCTCGACGTAGTCCCCGATTTTCAGAGCGAGCACGTACGGACCATACACGTACGCGAGGCGCAGCAGCGCGAGCGGCGCCGCGACGGCCTTGAGAATCGAGCGCACCCCAAAGCGCATCTCGAGTGGATAGGGGAAGTTGCCATATGGCGTGCGCGCGTCCTGATAGTAGAGCACCCCATCGCGCACCAGTGCGCTTTGCACGCGCCACTGCTCGCGCACCGGTGCGCCGAACTCGTTGAACCGTCTGCGCTGAAACTCCCGGGCGAGATCACTCAACGGTCGGTGCGGCAGCCGCCGCGCCAACTCCGCCTGCGCCTGGCGGCGCAACGCGGCCGGATCCCCCGCGCGCGGCTCGCTCCAGCGAGCCTCGGCGCTGCCCCAGGCGACGAAATGCTGCTTCAGCAGATACGGCGCAGTCTGCTGCACGAACTGAAACTGCACCGTGCTCACCTGCCGCTCCTTGTACCGGAACCGCACCAGGCCCTGATGCGCATGCGTATCCCGATGGCTGACCAGCGTCAGCGGAAATGCCGCCCACGACCACTCGTCCCCGGGTTCCCGCCAGACCCGACCGAACTGCGCGATCGCACACCAGAAACTCGGCGTGCGCCCGGGGTTGGCTTCCTTGACCATCTGGCCGCGCTGTACGGGCACGAGCAGTCCATCGAGCGTGATCAACTCCAGCGCCAGCCCCGGGAACAGTCCCGCATCCCCATAGCGCTCAAGCACCGCCAGATCGAGCTCGGGCTGCAGCCGCATCCGCGCCGGCGAGATGCGCAGCGTGCCGTAGAACTCGGCACCGGCTTCGGCCGCAGCGCCCGGATAAAACAACTCGTTCGGCAGCGGTTCATCGGACACGCTGGAGCTCATGATGGCAGTGCTTTCGCTCATTGTGGAATGGGCTCCGTGCACAATCCGGGCAGGAGACCCGCAGGCACCCCCGCCCGTTCTGCTCGCCGCTGCGGCCGGCGACTCGCACACGCAACCGTCTGGAATCGCAGTGGGGTCGCCCGGACGGGAATCGGACGCCAGGATCGGGGGGAAGCACGGCGACGGTTCTGCGCGCGCTCTCGTGCTCGATCGACATCGCGCCACCCTCTCCGCTCAGCAACGACACACCTGCCGCCTCTGCCTGACGCTTGCACGCCACGTGCGGGGCATTCTACTGCGTGACCCCGTTGAATTTCCCGTGAACGCGGCACACAGGCGCCGGCACTGTGCCGGCGGCATCCGGCTCGAGGCGCCTCCGCGATGACACTGCACACGGTGTGTATCCTTGCCACGAATAATCGGCTCGATCGGATCACGCGCCCGCAGGCAGCCACCCTTGCATGACCCGCCAGTCGGCCTCCAGGTGCGCAAACCGGTCCAGTTTTACCGTGGACAGATCGGCAAAGCGACAGGTTCCCTCGATCACCAGGTCCCGAATCGCCCGGCCCGATGCGGGCGACAAGCCGAACCCCACACTCGAGAGCGTGGCGATCGTCACGTTCTGCGGGCTCGAGAGACGCTCGAGGATGGGGCGCCCGTCCGGGGTGTTCTCGATGAATCCTGCCCAGCTGCGGATCACGCGCGCATGCGCCACCTTCGGAAACAGCTGGCACAGCCGCCGCGCAATGCTGCTCTGCAGCACGGTCGAATGGGCCCGAGTCTGTTGACAGTCCTCGTACTCGACCCATTCGTGCGGTCCGCCGCCGTAGGCGAGATTACCGCGCAGTGTCTGACGGCCATACAGTCCGTTGCCATCGACCCCACCGATGCGCATCGGCGCAAGTGGCTCGGTGACGATCATCTCAGCGCGCGCGCTGGCGAGTGGCACGCTCACGCCGAGCCGCGCGGCGAGTGGCGCAGTCGCCGCTCCTGCGGCAATGACCAACTGATCACACGCGAACTCGCCGCGGGTCGTGCTGACTTGAGTTGCCTTTCCTGCGCGGGTTTTGATGTCCGTGACCGCCGTGTGCTGCAGCAGCCGGCCCCCATGATCCTGCAGCGCCCAGGCGTAGGCCTGAACGGTCCGGTGCGGATTGGCGTGCCCGCCAAAATGATAAAAATACCCGCCGTAGGGCGCATCCGGCGCGTACGGCACGAGTTCACGGACCTGCTTGGCGTCGAGCACCTCGGAGTGAAAACCTTGATGCGCACCGTTCTCGAGCGCGCGCCGGTAGAGCTGGAACTGCCGCGCATCGAGTGCGATGCGAATCCGATTGGGCTGAAACTCGGTCGGGTAGCCGAGCAGTTCATCGAGCTGCGGCCAGAGCCGCTGCTCCTCGAGAAACAGCGGGCTGTGGTGATGTGAGCAGCCGCCGCCATTGCGGCCGGAGGCGCCCCAGCCAATCACCCCCGCCTCCAGCACCAGCACGTCGATCCCCTCGCGCGCGAGCCACCAACCGGCGCTGAGTCCGGTCACGCCGCCGCCGATCACAATGACCGCCGCGCCCGCGGTTGCGCCCCGATTCATTCGCTGGCCACCGATTCATTCGAGCCGCGCGCCGCTGCCGTGTACTGCGGCGGAGCACGCCAGAATGGCACCCATTGTGAGGCCATGCCGAACCAGCTGTCCCAGTGCGCGGCCATCGCCGGCACTTCCGGCAGACTGGCGAGCAGATCCAAGCGCAGGGGTCGCACCGGTACCCGGTACGTGGCGAGGGGTAGCGCATCGAGTGCGCAGCCCGCCCCCAATGCCAGCAGCGCCGTGATCTGCTCGCGACAGCGGCGGCCCTGGCAAGCACCCATGCCTGCGCGCGTGAGGCGCTTGACCACATCGGGATGGGTGCCGAGAGGATCGCTCACCGCCGAGCCGTGCGGACCGAAGTCTTTGCCCCAACCCAGATAGCGCGGCGGGCGCAGCGCAAGAATCTCCGCCGCGCTCACCTCTTCGCACTGACAGATCATCTGATCCGCCGGCGCCTGCAGCACCGTGGCGCGAACCCATGCGAGCCGCTCGTTCGCGATATCCCGGGCTGGCACATCCGGGATGACCGGGGAGTCCGCTGGGGCGTCGGCCAGCGGCGCGCCGAGCGCCCGCACGGCCGCGCGGGCCGCAATGACGCCTTCGCGGGCGGCAATGGCCGACCCCTGGCTCTTCGTTGACCAGATGCCGGCGCAATCCCCGACAGCGTAAATGAACGGTATCGAAGTACGCTGCGCCGCATCGAGCACCGGGGCATGGCCGCCGCGCGCCGCATCGAAGCGAATGTCGCAGCCACTTGACTCGAGCAGCTCGATGGCGGGAATGACTCCGACGCCCAGCAGCAACGCATCGCATTCGATGGTTGTCAGTTCGTCCGCGTCGTGATGCCCGTCTGCCTCGATGCGCGCCAGCCGCACGGCCGCCACGCCATCGGCATCCCCGAGAGCCTGCTGAACGACATGTGAGGTGAACAGCCGCGCGCCCTGCGAACGCAGCCGCTCAAGGAGGTGCGTCGCGCCGACCGCGGTGCTCGCCTGTTCGACGATGGCGGCGATCCGTACCCCGGCATCCTGCAGGGCGTTGCCGATCAGCAGCGCCTCATCGCCGCTACCGAGCAGCACCGCGGTGCGCGCCTGCAGGCCCTCGTACGTGCACGCAAGCTGATAGGCCGCACTGGCGCCCATGACGCCGGGCAACTGCCAGCCTGTAAAGGCAAGACCCATGTCGCGACGGCCCGCCGCGACGATGACTTGCTTGAAGCGCAGCAGATACGCCTGCTCCTCATCGGCCAGACCGGCCACGTGACCGCTGATCCACTGGGTCGTGGGGCGGTGCGGAAACAAGCCCCACACCGCAGTGCCAAGCCGCACGTCAATGCCGGCATCACTGGCTTCGGCCAGCTGCGGATGGCTTTGCAGAACCGACTCGAGCACCGCATTGCGGTTGCCGAGCGTAGCGGCCATGCGCCCGCCGAAATGCAGCGGCACCTCCTCGCCCATGGTGCGCAGCGGTACCGGGTGCTCATCGACCAGAGTCACCTGCACCCCGTGCTCGGCCGCCGCCAGCGCAGCGGCCATGCCGGCCGGCCCTGCGCCGATCACCAGCAGGTCGGTCTGCGCGTGAACGGGCGGCGCCTTGCCCGTCACCGAGGCCGGATCCGGCTCGTAGCCCGTCTCCTCCGAAAGACTCATGCAGCCCCGCTTGAGGTCCGCTCATTGGCTGTGGATTTGATGAGTATTCCGCAACCACCATCGTCCACATGCGAAAATGCGACCACTTTTCCCGAGCAACCGACCTGGCGAGGCGGCGCTGTGCAGCGCGTCAGGTTCGATCGATCGCATTGCCCGAGGCGCGCGTGCGTTCCTGGCGGGGCGCCACACCGAACACGCGCTTGTAGGTATGGGAAAAATGCGAGGCGGACTTGAAGCCGGTTTCCATGGCGACCTCGAATATCGAGGCGCTCGTGGTGGCGAGCAGCACCCGGCTGCGGTCGAGTCTCAATTTGACATAGAACGTGCGCGGCGAGGCATTGAGCTCCAGCCGGAACAGCCGCTCCATGTGCCGCAGCGAAACCCCGTTACGCGCGGCGATCTCCGCCAGGCGCGGCGCACCGGCCAGCACTGCCGCTTCCATCTGCGCGATGATGCGCAGCAGCCGCGCGCTCACCGTTGGATAGCGCGCACGCAGTCCCATCCGCTGCGGATCACCCTGGGCGCGGATCCGTGGGTGAATGAACTGCTCGGCAACCGATGCAGCAAGATCCGCGCTGGTGTCCTGGCGAATGAAATCGAGCACCATGTCCATCGCTGCCGTGCCGCCAGAGCAGGTACAGATCTGCCCGTCGATCACGAACAGCTCCTCGACCAGCGCGATTGCCGGATAGCGCTGGCGGAAGCGTTCGGCATACTCCCAGTGCACCGTGCAGCGCTTGCGCTCAAGCAGACCCGCCTCGGCGAGCAGGAATGGCGCGGTACTGATCCCGCCCAGCCGTGCCCCGCGGGCCGCCAACAAACGCAGCTGGTTGTGCAGCACCCGATCCGCGTGGCACTGCAGCGGCTCAAGTCCCATGCACGCCAGTACGACATCGGCGCTGCGCAGCTTGGCAAGCGGCAAATCGGCCGCCACCACGATGCCGTTGCTGGCGGCGACGGCTGCGCCATCGCGCGAGAGCAGCTCCCATTGGAACAGGGACCGGCCTGCCAAGCGATTGGCCGCACGCAGCGGCTCAATCGCCGCGGCGAATGACATCATCGAGAACTGCGGAATCAGCAGAAATGCGAAACGCATGACGGTGGCTCAACGGGCAAGCGAATCAGCCACCGGGCCCGAGGCGGCGCACCACCCCGCCGGCCGCGGGGCCAGTTCCGTCGGCTAGACGCACGCTCCGGTCGGGTTTGCGCAAACGCACCATGATGGCATGGCGGATTCTACCTGCACACAGAGCAGGCAACCAACTTGCAAAGGGGTACGCAGGTGATTCAGCATCGTCTCGCGATCGGCGCCACGATCCGATGAGTCCCGAATCCGGCAACCCGAGCGAAACGTCGTCGCGGCGCGGCGCACTGCGCGGTCGGCGCAGCGCCCCGGTGCGCCTGCCCCAGAGTCCCTGGCAGACCGTCACGAACCCCTATGCGCCGCTCGAATTGCTCAGGCCCGAGCAACTCGACGCCATCCACCGCACATCGCTGCGCATCCTGGAGGAGCTCGGCGTCGAGTTGCGCTCAGCGCATGCCCGCCAGATCATGCGGGCCGCGGGCGCGCAGGTCGATGAGGCGAGCGAAATCGTCCGCGTCGACCGCGGCTTGGTGCAGCAGGCACTTACCAAGACGCCGCGCAGCTTCAGCCTCACCCCGCGCAATCCCGAGCACCGGCTCGAGTTTGGAGGCCGTCACATCAATTTCGGACTCGTGGCCGGTCCGCCCAACGTTCATGACTGCGAGCGCGGGCGGCGCGCCGGCAACCTCAATGACTACTGTGATTTCATCCGACTCGCACAGTACTTCAACGCCATCCACCTGATCGGCAATCAGGTCTGCGCCCCGATCGAGCTGCCAGCCAACTCGCGCCATCTCGACACGTACCGCGCGAACCTGCTCTACTCGGATCTTGCCTATCACTGCACGGCGATCGGAGCCGGCCGGGCGCTCGATGGCATTCGGATGATGGCCATCGCCCGCGGTCACACTCTCGAGCAGATGGCCGCATCTCCCGGTGTCATCACCATCATTTCGGTCAACAGCCCGCGCCGCTTCGATGATGCGATGGCTGACGGCCTGATCGCCATGGCCGAGCACGGCCAACCGGTCGTGATCACACCGTTCACGCTGATGGGCGCGATGGCGCCGGTGTCGCTCGCCGCAGCCCTGGCGCAGCAGAACGCCGAGGTGCTGTTCGGAGTCGTGCTCGCCCAGGCGGTGCGTACGGGCACGCCGGTCATGTACGGCGCCTTCACCTCCAATGTCGATCTGCGCTCGGGAGCCCCTGCGTTCGGTACACCCGAGCACACCAAAGCCAACATCGCCAGCGGTCAGCTTGCGCGGCGCTACGGACTGCCTTACCGGACCTCCAACGCGAGCGCATCAAACGCCGCCGATGCCCAAGGCGTATACGAGACAGAAATGTCGCTCTGGGGCGCGATTCTCGGCCACTCGAATCTCATCTATCACGCCGCGGGCTGGCAGGAAGGCGGCATGACCGCCTCCTACGAAAAGCTCGTGCTCGACGTGGAGATGCTGCAACTCATCAGCGAATTCCTGCGGCCAATCCCCGTGGATGAAGAGGAGCTCGCCTTCGAGGCGATCCGCGGCGTGCCCCCGGGGGGGCACTTCTTCGGCACACCGCACACGCTCGCTCGCTATCAGCACGCGTTCTACCAGCCGCTCGTGACGAAGTGGCAGAACTATGAAAGTTGGCTCGCGAGCGGCGCCGAGGATGCTCTCACCCGCGCAACCGCGATCTGGAAGCGCGCGCTCAGCGAATACGAGCAACCGCCGATGGATCCCGCAGTACGCGAAGCACTTGATGATTACGTAGCGCGGCGCCGCGAGGAAATCGCTGACGGGGAGCCCTGAACTGCGGCCGGACTGAGCCGCCACCAAGCGCACCGCGGCTCTCTGCAAAGATGCCGTGAGCACGCGTTAGCTCGGTCGATGTGCCGGAAATCCGGCTTGCCGAGCGCGTAACAATGCTGCACCATGGGACGGTTGGGCACGTTCTGCGGGGAGATCATTGATCGAAGACACAGATTCTCGGCACATAGAGGCCATCAACCGCATCGAAACCCTATCGGGTCGCAGCCTCGGCGCGGGCCTGATCGGCAATGTGTTGGAATGGTACGACTTTGGGCTCTACGGCTTCCTCGCGCCCCTGATCGGCGCGCACTTCTTCCCCTCAAGCCATCGCATTGTCTCGCTGCTCGGCGCGTACGCCGGCTTCGCCATCGGTTTTGCGATGCGGCCGATCGGCGGTGTCATCTTCGGCCACATCGGCGATCGGCTCGGTCGACGCACCATGCTGGCGTTGTCCATCGTGATGATGGCGAGTGCCACAACGCTGATTGGACTGTTGCCGACGTATCAACAGATCGGAGTCCTCGCGCCCGTGCTCCTGGTGGCCGTGCGACTCTTTCAGGGGCTGTCGGTCGGCGGTGAGCTCACCGGCTCAGTGTCCTATCTGATCGAGACCGCGCCCCGCCGCCACCGCGGACTTGCCGGCAGCTTCGCCAACATCGGCTCGGAGGGCGGCTACATCCTGGCGAGTGCACTCGCGGCGGCAACGTTCATACTGTTGCGCCATTACGGCGCCGCCGCCTGGATCTGGCGGCTGCCGTTTCTCGCCGGGGCGCTGCTCGGTCTGATCGCCTGGATCCTGCTGCGGCGGGCCTCGCGCGCCGGCTATGAGCCGGATCCGCAAGCCGCGCCGGCACGAGAGCTGCCGCTCACCCAGGCGCTCCGTGAATCGCCACGCAGCATGCTGCTCACCGTGGCGTTTACCTGGGGTTACGGCGCTCTCAACTATCTCACGCTCGTGTTCCTGCCCGCCTTCGCGGGCCGATTCGGGGCGATCCCCCCCGGCACCGCGCTCACGATCAGCACGGTGCTGCAGATCGCCGCGCTCGGGCTCATCCCGCTGGCCGGCTGGCTGACCGACCGATTCATACGACGGCGCCACCTGATGCTGCTCGTGTTCGCGGCGGTCTCACTCAGCGCCATTGCGCTCTTCAAGTTGAGCGAGCACGGCAACGTGGCGCTGTTCTGGGTGACACAGGGCAGTTTCATCGTTCTGCTGTTCCTGATCGAGGGCACGGCACCGGCGATGCTGGCGGAGCTGTTCTCGACGCGCTATCGCGCATCGGGGTATTCCGTCGCCTTCAACATCGGACTCGGCTTCGGCGGAGGCACCGCCCCGTTGATTGCAACCGCCCTCATTGCACCGCTGGGACGGCTCGCCGGTGCGCAGTATCTGGTTGCCTGCTCCGTGCTGTCGCTGGTGGCGGTGTATATGATGAGCGACCGCAGCCGCGAACCGCTGCTCTGAACGGGACAGAACCCGGCCAATGAGGCCCGAGCATCCGCACCGTGCCGCGACGGCACAAGTGCGCTTGAGCGTGCTCTGCAGCGGCAAAAAACTGACGGCCGCGATAGAATTGACGTCGAAATGGTGCGCGTCCTGCGCGTCAAGGTGAGTCCATGGCCGATGCGGTTTCGCAGCAAGCGCAAGTCCGCCTGCGCAGCGCCTACCTGCAAGCGCTCGAAGCGGTGCGCATCGGACGCCTGCAGAGCGCCGAGCAGCAACTGCGCGAAATCCAGCGCACCAACCCTGGAGAAATCAACAGCCTGCACCTGCTCGGAGTGACGCTGCTCGCCCAGGGGCGAGGGCCGGACGCCCTAGAGGTGCTCGAGAGCGTGGTCGCCGCCGCGCCCGATTTCCTGCATGCGCGTGTCGATCTGGCTCGCGCCTACCGTCAGGACGGGCGCCTCGAGGCCGCTCGCGCACTGCTGCGCCAGGTGGTGCAGGAGAAGCCCTCCGTGGAATCCGCCTGGCTCGCCTACGGCGATGTGCTGGTAGATCTCGAGAAATTCGCCGACGCGGGCTTTGCATTCGAGCAGGCGAGACGGCTCGATCCGCACCGTGCCCGTATTGAGCAAGCCACCGCGGCACTCACCGCCGGGGACTTTCGCTCCGCCGAGGGCATCTTTCGTGAGGTCCTCAAGAGCGACGCAAGCCACATCGGCGCACTCACCGGGCTCGCCGCGGCCGCGCTACATGCCAGCAACACCCGAGATGCCGAACGACTGCTCACCCACGCGCGGCGCCGCTCCGCGCACCACCCGCTGATCCACCGTGCCTGGGGCCACACGATGCTTGCGGCCGGGCGCCTGAGCGAAGCGGAGCAGACGTTCCGAGAGGTACTGAGGCTCGAACCGGACAACCCGCAGAATTGGGCGGCGCTGGGCTCGGTGTACATCCGCCTGCTGCGCCAGGAGGATGCTCTGGCCGCCTACGAGCAGGCCGCCCGTCTCAATCCCGCTCAGGCCGCTTTCCGACTCGCCGTCGGGCACGTCAACAAGACGCTCGGCCGGCGCGCGCAGTGCGAGGACGCTTATCGGCAATGCCTGCGGCTCGCGCCCACGTTCGCCGAGGCCTACTGGGGCCTTGCGGATCTGAAGAATTACACATTCAGCGACGTGGAGCTGACGGCGATGCGGGAACTGCTGGGCACTGCGCGCAGTACCGATGCGGCCCAGCTGCACTTTGCGATCGCGCGCGCACTCGAGCAGCGTGAGAACTACCCCGAGGCGTTCCACCATTATGCCGAGGGCAATGCGCTGCGCCGGCAGAGCGCGCCGTTTTCAATCGAACACTTCGAGGCGAAATCTGCGCGAGTCATGGCCTTATTTGAACCGGAATTCTTCCGCCTGCGCGCTCTCGCCGGCCACCCTGATCCGGCGCCTATCTTCATCGTCGGCCTGCCCCGGTCGGGCTCGACGCTCGTCGAGCAGATCCTCGCCAGTCACTCGCAGGTCGAGGGCACGATGGAACTGCCGAACATACTGGCGATGGTACGCGAGCTTGACCACCGCGAAGCCAACCGTGACGGCTATCCGGAAAGCCTCCGGGCGCTGTCGAATGAAGCACTCACCGACCTTGGACGGCGCTTCATCGCGGACACCCGCGCCCTGCGCACCGACAGGCCGCACTTCATCGACAAGATGCCGAACAATTTCAGCCACGTCGGACTGATACACGCCATTCTGCCCAACGCCAAAATCATCGACGTCCGACGCCATCCCATGGACGCGTGCTTCAGCACGTTCAAGCAGTATTTCGCCGAGGGCCAGACCTTCAGCTACGACCTGGTGGATCTCGCTCGTTACTATCGGGCCTACCTTGCACTCATGGACCACTGGGACCGGGTGCTCCCCGGACGGGTCATGCACCTGCAGTACGAGCAGCTGATCGCCGAGCCGCAGTCAACCGTGCAGCGGCTGCTCGAGTACTGTGAGCTGCCGTTCGAGGCCGCCACACTGCAGTTTCATGCCAACCGGCGTCCGGTCCGCACCGCGAGCGCTGAGCAAGTACGCCAGCCCCTGTACACCTCGGGCGTCGGCTACTGGAAGCGCTTCGCGCCACAGCTGCGGCCGCTGCAGGAGAGCCTCGGCGAGTGCCTCGATCGCTTCAGCAGCTACGGCTGAAGATCAGAAAGGTAGCTGACGCCGCGCCTGAGGGCGCGGCGGCCACTTTCAGAACCTGTAGCTTGCCCGCACCCCGAACACGCGCGGCTCGTTCGTAGTCTGGCGATTGTCGTAGTTGCCGGTGTTCACGAAAATCACCGCGTTCGTGTTCCACAGGTTGCTGACGTACGCCGCGAGCGTCCAGACGCCGCTTGCGCTCTCGAGGCCGAAGCTCACGTTCGAAATCGAATAGGCAGGCTGCAGAAAGCGTGCCGAGCCCTTCTTGCCGAGCGCCGGATTCGGCAGCGCCCGCAGGTCGCTCCACATGTCGCCTTTGTGCGCGATGTCGTACTGGAAAAATCCGTTGAGCGCTGCGCTCACCGCATGCGTATAGCGCAGACTCGCGCTGTAGCTGAAATACGGCACGAACGGCAGGCGCTCCCGCGGCACGATCATCGTGGTGAGCACACCGGTGAAGTTCGGCTTCACGCTGATCAGGCGCGAGTCGTTGTAGCTTGCCGAGGCCTGCAGGGTCAGGCCGTTGATGATCTGATAGTTGATATTCGACTCTGCGCCATAGATGCGCGCATTGCCGAAATTTGCGTTGAATTCGTTCGGACAGATCGACAGATCAAAGATCGGCGCCTGGAAATCCTTCCACGGCATGTAGTAGAGCGCGCCGTTCCAGATCATCCGCCCATGGAGCAGCCCCGACTTCCAACCCACCTCATAGTTATCCAGCGTGTCCGGACTGAAATGGCGCGGAACCCCGCGGCTGTAGCAAGAATTGCTGTCCTGATTCACCCCGCCGTCGCGGAACCCCTGGCTGAAGGTGGCGTAGAGCAGCAGATTCTTGCTCGCCTTGAACGACAGACTGGCCTTGCCGGTGATCTTGTGCGAGGAATCCGTGTATGCGCCCGTCGGGGTCTTCGGCGCCCAGAAATATCCCGCCCACAGATCGCTGCCGCTGAAGTTCGAATGAAAGTAGCGTAGCCCGACGTCGATGTTCCAGCGCTTGGTGATATCGAAGCCAAGGTCGCCGAACTCCGCGGTCTGCAGATAATCAAAGCGCTGGTTGCTGCTGTACCATTCCTGAGGCAAGGGCGATGCCGTTCCCGTGTAGTAATAACTGTAGTACGACAGCGCGCTCTGATACGCTTCGCCATTGGGCTGCATCCCCGGCATATCGTAAAAATACGTGTACTTCTCGCGCGTCTTGTTCCAGTACGCGCCCACGATCCAATGCCAGCGACCGCCCGGCTTTGACTGCAGACGCAACTCATTTGACCAGCTGCGCGTCCACAGATTGTACTTGTAGTACATGGTCGGCACGTTGCAGCCGCCATAGGGGTCTGTGCCGCCCTGAATCGTCGGACCGGTCAGACAGGTCAGGCTCTGCAGCAGACCCGGGGAGGCCTGATAGGTGGAGGGCAGCGGATTGTACTGGACGTACTGAGAGTACTCGGTGGTGTAGTGGTACGGGTAATTCCAATACGTGCCTGCATACACCAGATCGCCGATCCCGACATCGCCTTTGATGTGCAGGTCGTAATCCGTGAATGCGTCGGCGATGTTCTCCGGACCGAAATGCGCCACCTTGCGCAAGCCGAAATGCGTCGGATCCTGGGACCATGACCCGGCGGTCGTCTGACGCTGATAATTGAACGTGAATACCGCGTTCCACTTCGGACCAAACCGCTGCGCGATCGCCGCACGCCCGCCGTACTCACGCTCGGTATTGTAATTGTTGCGGGCCCACTGGGCGTTGGTCGAGACCGTGCCATTGATCCAGTGGCGGGTATTAAGCACGTTATCGATGAAGCCGCCCGTGTGCACCTCATACACCGAAAGCCGCAGCGCAGTCTCGCCCTTGATCAGCGGGATATTGACATAGGCCTCGTCTGTGATGTTCAGTCCACCATGCTGGATCTGTCCGAAATTCACACTGACGCCACCGCTGAAAGCGTTCAGATCCGGCTTGTTCGTGATCACCCGCAGAGCCCCGGACATCGAGCCTGCGCCGTATAGGGTGCCCTGCGGACCGTCGAGCACCTCGATTCGCTTGATGTCGTAGAGGTGCAGATCGGGAAAGCTGCCGTAGAAACTGAGTGAAGCGTCGTCGAGGAAGTAACCCGTGGTCGATGTGTTCTGGCTGTTGAGGCTGCTGCCGTCCGACACGCCGCGCATGTAGAAGCTCTGCTCGGTGGGCCCGTCGCTCACGAAGGAGATCGACGGCGACTTCGTTGCGATCGCATTGAAATGCGTCAAGTCGAGGTTTTTGATGTCCTTGGACGTGAACACCTGCAGGCTCTCGGGGACGTCCTGCAGGTTCTGCCTGACCAGCTGTGCCGAAACAACGACCTCCTGCAGCACCATGGAGGGCGCGGCGTCGGCCACAGGGGCCGCAGCGGCATGTGCGCTCGGTCCTTGAGCCGCAGCAGCGCCGTACAACGCCACCGCGACAGCCAGACCGATCGGTCTGAACCTCACGCCTCTGGCCCGCTCATCGCTCCGCAAACGCATCGTTCCGGTAGTCTTCATAGGCCCCCGCTGGCGCTGTGCCGCGCCTGAATTTATACAGCAATATAAATTTTCTGCTTAAATTTGTACAGAAGTATAATTTTGTGCCGGGTATGGGTCAATTGGCGCACCGAGGCGACCCGTACTCGATCCACCGCCCCAAACCACCCGCGAGCCCCCACATGAGCGAGATTTCAGCCCCCGCACGCCGCAGCCGCGAATCCCGTCGCGCACGCGCCCGAGCATCCGCAGAGAAATACACCTACATCCGCCGCCGCCTGCCACCGGTGGAGCTGCTCAGCAGCGAGGCTATTGAGATCATCGAAGCCAACGCGGAAACCATCCTCGAGGAAATCGGCATCGAGCTGCGTCGCGACCCCGAATCGCTGCGGCTGTGGCGTCAGGCAGGTGCAGACGTGCGCGGTGAGCGCGTGCACATACCGCGAGGTCTGGCGCGTCACCTGCTGAGGAGCGCACCGCCAGAATTCACATTATTTGCGCGCAACCCGGCACGTAGCGTGCGCTTTGGCGGCGACGCCACCGTGTTCTCCCCGGTCGGTGGACCGCCGTTCGTCAGCGACCTCGACCGT
This sequence comes from Pseudomonadota bacterium, assembly GCA_021847105.1. GTDB lineage: Bacteria > Pseudomonadota > Gammaproteobacteria > Steroidobacterales > Steroidobacteraceae > 13-2-20CM-66-19. The sequence continues at coordinate 23,630 of JAJZUT010000028.1, forward strand.
GGTCGCCGCTACGGCACTCTGGAAGATCTGCACAACTTCATCAAGCTCGCGCACATGGCGCCCGCCATCCACTTCTCGGGCGGCAGCATGTGCGAGCCGATGGAGATCCCCCCGAACAAGCGTCACCTGGACGTCCAGTACGCGTTTTTCCGCCTCTCCGACCAAGGCTGCGAGGCGACCCCCGAGACCGCCGGCCATGCCGCCGATGCGCTCGCACTTGCACAGATCCTGTTCGGCACGGATTACCTGGAAACCCATCCGGTCGTGCTCGGCAACATCAACTCGAACTCGCCACTCGTCTATGACGGCAGAATGCTCGGGGCGCTACGCAACTTTGCCGCACACAATCAAGGCACGATCGTCGTGCCGGCGATGCTTGCCGGCGCGATGGGCCCGGTGACTCCCGCCGGCTGCATGGCCGAGCTGCTGGCCGAAACACTCTGCGGCATGGCGCTCACGCAGATTGTGCGACCGGGCGCGCCAGTGATCCTCGGCTCCTTCGTCGGTGCCATCTCGATGCGCACCGGTTCCCCGACCTTCGGCACCGCCGAGGCGACCCAGATGATCTTCGCCACCGCACAGCTCGCTCGTCGCCTGCACCTGCCCTGTCGCAGCGGTGGCTCGCTGTGCTCAGCCAAGATCGTCGATGCGCAGGCCGGCTACGAAAGCGCCAATTCCCTGCTGCCCGCCTTGCTCGCGGGAGTGAACCTGGTAACGCATGCCGCCGGCTGGCTCGAGGGCGGTCTGGTCGCAAGCTACGAGAAATTCGTCATGGACGCCGATCAGTGCGCCATGATGCAAAGCCTCGCACAGGGCATGGATCTGTCGGAGCGCGGGCAGGCGCTCGATGCGATCCGCGAAGTTGGTCCGGGCAATCACTTTCTCGGCTGCGCACACACCCAGGCCAACTTCGAAGCAGCGTTCTATCAGTCGACGGTTGCCGATTATTCCTCGTACGAACAGTGGTGCGAGGAAGGTCGCCTGAGTGCCGAACAGCGAGCCAACCGTCTGTGGAAGCGCATGTTGGCAGAATATCAGGATCCAGGCATCGATCCGGCACGCGACGAGGCCATGCGGGATTTCATTACGCGCCGCAAATCCGTGTTGACCGACGACATCACTGAGGAATAACACGCGAACGATTCCGAGAGTTGACAACGCGCGAAGCACTGCTGTACAACTGTGCAACGAGGGTGCTCCTTGGCGTAACCGCGCCGAGGCGACGCAAAGACGACCCGAAGGCGCACAGGCATGGCTCGCAATCCCCGCTATGACGTTCTGTTTGAGCCCGTCCGGATCGGACCGGTCACCGCGCCGAACCGGTTTTATGCGGTGCCGCACGCGAGCGGGATGACCAATACCATGCCGCGCATGCGCGCCGCCTTCCGCGCGACCAAGGCCGAGGGCGGATGGGGCGTCGTCTGCACGGGTTATGTGTCCATCGATCCGAGTTCTGACGATGCGCCCCTGCCTTACGCAACGCTCTGGGACGATGAGGACATTCGCTCCCATGCGCTGATGACCGATGCCGTGCATCGGCATGGTGCTCTTGCGGGTATCGAGCTGTGGCACGGCGGCGGCAGCGTCATGAATCGAGTGAGCAGGATTCCCTCCATGTCTCCGTCCGGCACTGCCTGGATGCCGACCCACGTTAATTTCATGGGCCACCAGCGACCGCGAGTCATGGACAGCCAGGACATCCGCGAGCTGCTGCAGGCACAGAAGCAGGCTGCGCGCCGTGCGCGCACGGCCGGTTTCGACATCGTCTATGTCTACGCGGGCATGGGCTACCTGCCCTATGAGTTCTTTCTGCCGGAGTGGAATCAGCGTACCGACGCCTATGGCGGCCCGCTGCGCAATCGGGTGCGCCTCGTACGCGAGCTGCTCGAAGTCACGCACGAAGCTGTCGGCGGGCAGTGTGCGGTCGCGCTGCGGATCAGCTTGGAGGAACTGCGCGCGCGCCGCAGCGAGCATGCGCCCTCTGAAGCTCACGAACTTGTCGAGTTGCTTGCCAGTGTGCCTGACCTGTGGGACGTGAAGATGGACTCCGGTCCCACCGACTGCGCGCCGTCGCGCTTTACATCCGAGGGTAGTCACGAGCCGGTGATCGATTTCGTCAAGTCCATCACGAACCGCCCGGTGGTGGGCGTCGGCCGCTTTACCTCGCCCGATGCCATGGTGGGGCAGATCCGTCGGGGCGTTCTCGACCTGATTGGCGCGGCACGTCCCTCCATTGCCGATCCGTTCCTGCCGCAAAAGATCGCCGACGGCCGCGAGGATGAGATCCGCGAGTGCATCGGCTGCAACATCTGCATCTCGAGCTGGCACGACAGCGTACCGGTGCGCTGCACGCAGAATCCGACTATCGGGGAAGAATGGCGCCGGCAATGGCATCCGGAACGCATAGCGCGCGCACAAGATGCTGACTCGACCGTACTCGTCGTCGGAGCGGGTCCTGCCGGACTGGAGTGTGCGCTGACGCTCGGACGCCGCGGCTATCAGGTCATCCTGGCCGAAGCGCAGGAGGACCTCGGCGGGCGACTGCGCTTTGAGACCCGACTGCCGGGACTCTCGAGCTGGTCCCGCGTGCTGCAGTGGCGCCGCAGCCAGCTGCAGCGACTTCCCAACGTGGCGATCTACCGTGGCAATCGCCTCGATGCCGCACAGATCGTCGAGCTCGCACCTCGGCATGTCGTGACGGCCACCGGGGCTCGCTGGGTGCCGTTGCTGTACTCACCTCTCGAGGTCCCCGCTGGCACGCTCGATACTGCCAACGTCTATACCCCAGATGACGTTGCAGCCGGTGCAGCGCTCAACGATCCGGTGATCGTATTCGACTTCGACAATTACTACATGGGCTCTGCTTTGGCTGAGCACCTCGCAAAGTCGGGCCACCGAGTCAGTTATGTGACGCCTGCTGGACACGTTTCGGCGTGGGGTATCATGACCAACGAGCAACCGCAGACCCACCGCGCCCTTGCGGCAGCCGCTGTTCCCGTGCACACGCTCTCGCGTGTCGAATCGTTCGACGGCGAGGAAGTCACGCTCGTGCACATGTTTACCCCAGCGCGCGCGCAGCTGCCCTGCAAATCATTGATTATCGTGGGCGCCCGTCTGCCAGATGACGCGGTGTATCAGGCGCTCATGGCTCAGGGCGAGGCCCTTGGCGAGGCAGGCATCGTCTCGGTGAGCCGCGCGGGCGATGCACTTGCGCCCGGCGCGATTGCGCATGCGGTGTACAGCGGCCACCGCATGGGGCGCGAACTCGGCGCCAGTGAGCAGCAAGTCCCTTTCAGACGAGATGCGCCGTTGCGCAGCGCGATCGATGCAGGGGGCGGCTGAAGGAGCCCGTTGCACACCGCCACGCCCGGAATGTCGATCCGGCCCATAAGTTCAACGTCGGTAGCGCAGTCTGCAATAAAACGGGGTACCAAGTGATGCGCAATGCAATTGCAGCCGTGCTCATCGTGGTGTTGTCATCCGGCCTTGCGTCGGCGCGCACCAGCAGCAGCTTCACTGCTGCGCGTTACGGCTTCACCATGAAGTCGACCACGATCCGCATGCCTGATGGGGTCGAGCTGGCCGCAACGTTGTACATGCCGAGCGGGGCGCCGCCCGGCAAGCGCTTCCCGGCATTGCTGAGCTACCTGCCCTACCGTAAGGACGACGGCGAAGCGCAGAGCGACTACGGCATGCTCAGCTATTTTGCGCGGCGCGGTTTCGTCGGCGCGGCTGTGGACATCCGGGGCTTCGGCGAGAGCACCGGAACGCCACCGGACCGCGAGTACTCCGCTCAGGAGCGGCACGACGGCGAGCGAGTCATCGCATGGCTCGCAAGGCAACCCTGGTCGAATGGCAAGGTTGGGATGTTCGGCATCTCCTGGGGAGCGTTCAACTCCATTCAGATGGCGATGCGTAATCCGCCCGCGCTGAAGGCGATCCTCGCCGTAGCAGGTACCGAGCGGCTGTTCAAGGAGGACGTCCACTACATGGATGGGATCTTCCACGTCGACGAATTTGAGCTCGGCATGGATCTCAGCCAGGGCGTCAGCGGCGCGCCGAATTTCTCCCTGGCCGAGAACGTCATCGGGCCGCGCATGAACTCCAAACCCTGGTCGCTCACCTATTTCGAGCACCAGCGCGACGGTGCGTTCTGGCATCGACCGGAACGACCACTCTCCGCTATCAGGGTGCCCTGCTTCCTGATTGGCGGCCTTCACGATGGCTACCGCGACAGCGTGCCGCGCATGCTCGAGCACGTGCACGCACCGGTCAAGGCATGGATCGGGCCGTGGAACCATGCGTGGCCGGACGACAGCGACTACGGGCCGCTCTACGGCTGGCGCCGTCAGGCCGTGCGCTGGTTCGCCTACTGGCTCAAAGGCGAGCCGACCGGCGTGATGCACGATCCGAAGCTGATGATCTATCTGCAGCACTGGTATCCGCCCGGCGCCGAGGACCGGAACATCCCCGGCGTCTGGCGCGCCGAGAAGGGCTGGCCGCCGCGCGGTCTGAGGATGGAGCGGCTGTATCTGCAGCCCGGACGTGCGCTCGCTGCGAAAGCGGCTGCTGCCGGGCAGAACGTGCTGCGCTACGTGCCTTCGGCAGGCAAGCGCAGTGGCATTTTCTGGTGGGGCGACCTGCAGCCGAATCAAGCGCCGGTCGATGCTCATAGCCTGGTCTATCAGACCCGACCGCTGACCCACGACACGGCGATCATGGGCTTTCCGAAGGTGATGCTGTACGCGGCGGCCAGTGCGCCCATGGCGGACTGGTTTGCGCGCCTGGAGGACGTCGCCCCCGATGGGCGCGTCACACTGGTGACGGGCGCGGGACTGAACGGCGCCCAGCGCGATTCGATGTTCCACCCGAAATATCTGGTGCCCGGCAAGTTTTACGCGTTCTCCTTCGCTCTGCATCTGGCGTCGTACGTCTTCCCCAAGGGGCACCGCATCCGCATCGCCATATCAAACGCAATGTGGCCAATGGCTTGGCCGACCCCCTATGCGATGGACACCACCGTCAAACTCGGCGGCACGCATCCATCCTGGATCGACCTGCCCCGTGTACCGCTCAGTGGACCGGCGCCCTCCTCTTCTTTGCTCACGCCCCCAGCACCGGTGGCGCGACGCGATGACATCAGCGGCAGCGACTACCTGTGGCCGGGCACGTACACCACGCTGCCCGACAAGAACGGCCGCAGCCGGGACGTATGGCAGGGCTCGAGCAACACAAGCTTCCCGTGGGGCCCGCTACATCGGCATGAAACGCTCACCTACGAGGTCGACAACGCAAACCCGGCGGATGCCAGCGCAGTGGGTCATTCGGTGTACACGCAGGCGGTCGGCGGGCATACCTTGAGCTGGCATGGCCGATTGACGCTGCGCAGCGACCGGCACGACTTTTACTACACCTACACCCGAAAACTGCTGCGTGACGGCAAGCTGATCATCTCGCGCACGTGGCAGCGGACTATCCCGCGTGACCACCAGTAGGCGCAGGCCGCGCTAAGTGCAGCAAACCGCCACCCCGGGCGCGATCCGCCCAGGCTCGACAGTCCCGCTCAGCTCGCGCGGCGCAGACGGCGGCGGCGGAAGTCCGTCAGGATCTCGCGCGCGGCATTGTGTCCGGGCGCGCCAGTGACGCCACCACCGGGATGTGTTCCCGAGCCACACATGTACAGGCCTGGCAGCGGGCCACGGTAGTTGCCCGCTCCCAGCACCGGCCGTGCCGAGAACATCTGATCAATCTGCAGCGCCCCGTGCAGAATGTCACCGCCGATCAGCCCGAAGGTCCGCTCCAGATCGAGCGGGCTCATGATCTGGCGACCGAGCACGGATGCCTTGAAGTTCGGGGCAAAGCGATTGACGGTGTCGATCATCAAGTCCGCGACCGTCTCTCGATGCGCATCCCACGACTCACCATTGGGCAGCTGCGGCGCGACATGCTGGCAGAACAGGCTCGCGACGTGTCGCCCCGGGGGTGCGAGACTGTCGTCCAGTGTCGAGGGAATCACCAGCTCGACGATGGGCTCGCGCGACCACCCATAGGTGCGCGCATCGAAATAGGCCTGCTCCATGTAACCGAGGCTGGGCGCAAGAATAATGCCGGCGGTATGATGATCCGCCGGCGCCTTACCCGGCAGACAGGTGAAGTTCGGCAACTCGGCGAGCGCCACGTTCATGCGGAACGTGCCCGAACCGCAGCGATACTGGCTGATGCGTTCGAGGAAATCCTTCGGCAATGCCGCCGCATCGATCAGCTTCAGATACAGCAGCTTCGGGTTCAGGTTCGACACCACTGCCGAGGCGCGGTAAGTCTCCCCCGACTCGCTCACCACACCGACCGCGCGTCCGTGCTCGACAATCACCTCCCGCACGGCACTGCCGACATGAATGATTGCGCCACGCGCCGTCGCAGATCTCGCCATCGCCTGGGTGATCGCGCCCATGCCGCCGATGGCGTGACCCCAGGTGCCCTTCTTGCCGTTCACCTCTCCGAAACAATGGTGCAGCAACACGTAGGCCGAACCTGGCGAATACGGGCTCGCATAGTTTCCGACGATGCCGTCAAAGCCGTATACCGCCTTGATCGGATCGCTCTCGAACCAGCCGTCGAGATAATCGCCCGCTGAAGCGGAGAACAGCTTGAGCAGCTCGCGGCGCAGACTCATGTCGAGCTTGCTCAGGCGTGAGCCCAGACGCCCCGCACTCAACAGTTCCGGCAGCGCAGCCGACCAGCTGCCCTCGACAACGTTCGGAGGCGTCTCAAGGACGAAGCTGCGAACGACATCGGCAATCGCCTCGAGCCGCGTGCCGTAGTCATCGAGGCGCTCGGCGTCAGCCGCAGAGAACTTCGCCACTTCGCTGCGCGTGCGGCCTTCGCCGCTGCACAAATATCCTCCGTCTGCGGTCGGCAGGAAATTGGAGATCTTGCGTTCGACGACACGCAGTCCATGGCCATGCAGATCGAGATCGCGGATGATCTTGGGGTTCAGCAGCGAGACGGTGTATGAGGCCACCGAATTGCGGAAACCGGGGAAGAACTCCTCGGTGACCGCTGCACCACCGACCACCCCGCGCCGCTCAAGCACCGTGACTTTCAGTCCGGAGGCCGCCAGGTAGGCTGCGCACACCAGTCCGTTGTGCCCGCCTCCGATGATGACCACATCGCACGTCTCAGCACTCATGATGAAAACCCCGCGAACACCCGCTCACCAGCGATGACAGATTGGATTGTTGAACCGCGCCCTGCTCAAGACTTAGACGCGGTATAATTCTCGGCGCACAGGAGGCATTCGACCTGGCCGGCTCACACCGCGCATGCCAGATCGATCGGCATGTTCTGGGGAACCAAAATCACGGTGCAGCGGCGCGGTACGGCTCACGTCGTGCGGCGCTGACATGTTACCCATGACAGGGGGGCGCATGGCGGAGCGTTGGTCTCCTCACTGTTTGACAACTGTACAGCTGGTGTGTGACCGGGTCAAGGAGACAGCCTTCCCCGCTCGGACAAATCGGGACACATCGCCGCTGTGCCGGAATCTTATGGACAAATGTCAGGGTAGCGAACCGCGCCTCCTGCAACCGCCCGGCGCTTTGGCTCCTCCGGGAGCACAGTGCGGCCGTGCGCAACTTCAGCCAGCGGGGATCCATTGATGACGCCTAAGCCACACGCGCCGAAGTTTCACCGCGCCACACCGACTGTGCGACGAGAAGCGCTCATCGAGGCGACCCTCGAGTGTCTGCGCAAACACGGACACGATGGTGTCTCTGCGAGACGCATCGCGGCCGAGGCCGGCGTGTCCGCCGGACTCATCACCCATCATTTTCCGAGCATATCTGCGCTGGTCGCTGCGGCATACGAAACGCTGGCGATGCGCCTGCTCTCCTCCATCCAGCAGCATGCCATCGAACTCGACGCTGGCCCCCGGGAGCGGTTGCGGCGCTTCTTCGAGGCTTCGTTCGCTCCGGCGCTGCTCGAGCCGGGCTTGTTCAGCACGTGGCTCGTGTTCTGGAGCATGATTGCCCATGATGCCGCAGTGCGTGCCGTCCAGGATCGGACCTATGTGGCGTACCGGGACGCGCTCGAGTCCCTGCTCGGGCAACTGCGCGCGAGCAAGGGAGTCCCGGCTTTCAAGCTCCGCCCGGCGGGAATTGCACTCGCGGCCCTGCTGGATGGATTGTGGATCGAAGCGAGCCTGAATGCCGAGGCCTTCAGGCCGGCCGAGGCGGTCGCGCTGTGCGAGGACTGGGTGCATGCTCTGTGCTACGGAGCGTTGCCGAGTCTGCTCGTGCAGCGCCCCGAGGGGCGCGCACGCCGCGCTGCGAGCAGCGTCGGCCCAGAATGAACTGCAGCTCGCGCACGCCCCTCAGACAGCGGTACGCAGCGGCTCCTCGCCGCTCTGCCCGGAGGTCTCGCCCGTAACGAGCTGAGTGGCGTCGATGGCGAGCCACGCGAGTGCCGCCAGCAGCGCGCACAGACTGCCGATGGCAAACGCCGTGCCCCAGGCGTGGTGGCCCGAGAGCCAGGCAACCACCGGGATGCCAATGATTCCACCCAGGTTGCCGCCGGTGTTGAGCACACCGCCGACCATCATCGAATCGCTGCGACCAACCGCCATGGACGTCGCCCAGTAGGCGGCCTCATTGAGCTCAATGCAGCCGAAGCATGCGGTGAGCGCCGCGACGGCGACAAACGCGCTTTCAGTATGCATAGCGAGGAGCAGCAGCAGCCCGGCGAGCGGCAGCGACACCAGTGGAACTAGCCGAAAGCCCCACAACGGACCGAGCTTGCGGCACAACCGCCCGGTCACGACTCCGCCAATCCCTGCTCCGAGCCCACCGGCGATCGGCGGACCCATCGACAACCAGCCGCTTTCGAGCACCGGGAAATGACGTTGCTGGATCAAATAGAGAAAGCACCAGTTGGAAATCAGGTAAAAAGAGTAATTCATGGCCAGATACGAAAGCGCGAGCAGCATCGTATTGCGATGGGCAATCACGTGCAGCAGGCGGCGCCAGGAAAAGCGCGACGCAGGCTGGGCATCCGCGAGCTCGGCAAGTTCAGTCAGCTCGCTCTCGGTAACTGCGGGATGCTCGCGGGGACTGTTACGCGCGTACCAGGCCCACAGCACGATTACCAGCACCGCCGGCATGCTGGACCAGGCGAGCGCCTGCTGCCAGCCCACGCTTTGCATCAGCGCTGCAATGAGCGGCGGCGTCATGGCGGCCCCGAGGTTCAGACCCATGCTCTGCACGCCTTGCACCAGCGACCATTGACGTACTGGGAACCAAGCCTCGAAGACGCCGTTCGAGACGGGGAATACGCCACCCTGCGCCGCTCCGAGTAGAAACTGCGCTGCAACGAGCACCGCAAACAGCAGCGTTCCGCTGAGTAGCACCGGAGCGACCGGCACCGCCATGATCGCCAGGAATGCCACCACACCAAACAGCGTGAAAGCGATGCGTGCGCCGAGCACTTGACCGATCAGTCCGCCGGGAACCTGGAACAGCGCGTAGCCGATGACGAATGCCTGCTCGATCCAGCCGATCTGCAATTGCGTCAAGCGCAGATCCGGCATCATCCGCTCTGCCGCGATCGTCAGGCTCGTACGCTGCGCGTAGGCGATCAGGCCGAAGGAAAAAAGGAACGCGAAGATCCGCCAACGGATCCGCACTGCAGCCCACTGTCTGCGCGATGACATCGGTGAGCATCATGCCCGGGTACGTTCATCGAGCGCAAGCAAACTCGACGGTAAACAACGAGCATTGCCGTCCCGCCACCGACTGCACCGCACGTCCGTTGACAGCATCTCGAAGCTATTGTACGCTCGTTTAATAATATTCCCTCCGCATGGCGGACCGTCACCCCATGAGACCGCAGCTCCGCGTCGTTCCCGACCCACTCATCGGCCCCATTCTGGATGAGGCCAAAAAAATCCTCGCCGAGATTGGTGTTGAGGTGCGCGGTGCACGCCTGCGCGAGCGACTGCTCGCGCACGGCCTGAAAACGGCACGCACGGCAGATGAGGCAGACCGTGTATTGTTTCCACCGGAAGTGGTCGATCGAGCGATCGCGACAGTGCCCAAGCGTTTCGCGCTCTACGATCGCGATGGAGCACCCTACACCGAGCTCGGCGGGGACAAGGTTCACTTCGTCCCCGGGTCAAGCGGCCTGAAGATTCTCGACCACCGTACGGGCGAGACACGCCTGTCCAACACGCGCGACTTCATCGAGTACGTACGCGTTGCGGACGGATTGAAGAATCTCGGCTACCTTGCCACCGCGTTTTCGACCAACGACATCGAGCCGATGATCTCGGACGCGTGGCGGCTGTATTTGCTGCTCACCAACTCCATCAAGCCCATCGTGTCCGGGGCGTTCTCCGAGCACGGCGTGGTCCGCATGGCGCAGATGATGCAGCTGTTTCGGCGTGACCAGAGTGATCTCATCGCCCGTCCGATGTCCATCTTCACCGTGACGGCAACCGGCTTCTACCGCTACAGCGAGGATTCCTGTCAGAATCTGCTCGACTGCGTGGAATTCGGCATTCCGATCGAGATCGTGCCCGTCACATTGATGGGGCTGATTGCTCCGGTCACCCTGGTGGGCGCAACGGTCATGCACATTGCGGACGTGCTCGCCGGACTCACCATGGCGCAGATCATCAAACCCGGCGCGCCAACGCTGTTCGGCGGTGCACCGGCCACCTTCCACATGAAGACGGCCATGTCACCAATGGCAGCCATCGAAACGCTGCACCTGAACATGGCGTACATCGAGATCGCCAAGCACCTCGGCATCCCGACGCAGAGCTACATGGCCCTCAGCGAGGGCAAGTTCCTCGATGCACAGGCCGGAGCCGAAACCTTCGGCGGCGCATTGCTCGCCGCAGTAGGTGGTGTCAACTCGGTCTCCGGCCCGGGCATGCTTGATTACGTGCTCACCTTCAGTCTTGCCAAGCTGGTGTTCGACGATGAGCTGTGTGGGCAAGCGTTGCATTTCTGCCGCGAGTTCACCGTCCAGGAAGACCTGCCGACACGCGCTCTGGTGCGTCAGCTGCTGCAGGAAAAACACCTGCTCACCTCAGAGCACACCCTGAAGCACTGGCCGAGCGAGCTGTACCTGCCCGGCGCAGTATTTGACCGCATCAACCGTGAATCCTGGCAGCTGGCCGGCAGCATGACGCTGGAGCAGCGCGTGCATCAGGAGGTCGAGCGCCTGCTCGGCGTCTACGTCTCCCCGCCGCTTGATCCGCGACTCGATGCCGAGATGATCCGCATCATCAAAAGCGCTCTGCCGCGCGATGAAGCCTTACCCGAGACACTGCCTCGGGTGGATCGGTCGGGCCCCGCTCCCGCAGCGCATGAGGGACGTCGGTCACGGCGCAAGCGAAGCTGACGGCACCTGGGTCACGCCGGAGATAATTCAGCCTGCGCCGAGGCTATAGCAGTCGTGCGTGAACTGAGCGATGCTATGGCATACCAGCACGCGGAGAATCGGACATGACAGACGAGAGTGATTTCAATCTTCGGGATCTGAACGATCAGGAGCTGACCGAGCAGGTTCACGATGACCTGTACAACGGTCTGCGGGACGAGGTGGTGGAAGCCACCCATATTTTCCTCGAGCGCGGCTGGGGCGCCGAGAAGGTGCTGAACGACGCGCTGGTGGAAGGCATGCGCATCGTAGGCATCGATTTTCGCGACGGGATCCTGTTCGTACCCGAGGTGCTGCTGGCGGCGAACGCGATGAAGGCGGGCATGGAGCTGCTGCGCCCGCTGC
>JAJZUT010000009.1 GCA_021847105.1 Pseudomonadota bacterium
GCTCGGCAGCGCCTTCTATCCGGTTCTTGTTCATCGGGTCGCAGCTTCGCTCCGCGCTTCCTCCCCACGGTCGGTCACCCTCCCGCAGTTGCGCTTCGCTTCGCTCGCTGTGACCAGCTCGCGGTGGAACTTGCACCCACAAGAGTGCGCCCGTGCCGGGCGCACAAAGAGAAGCCGGCGCCCGATAGCGGGCGCCGGCGGGGAATCGCAGAGCGAATCAGAAGCGCGCGGTAACCTTCACGCCCCAGTAGCGCATCGCATCACGCGGTACCTGCAGCCGCTGGTAGGAACCCGGCGAAATTCCATTGCCGGTGGGCGTAATAAACACCGTGTAGAACTGATTGGTCAGATTGCGGCCGATCAGACTCACGTTGTACTTGCCATCGTCGAATCCCAGGTCGAGTGTCGCCCCAAGCAAGGAATACCCAGGCTGCCGAGCCATCGGATTCTGATTGATATCGAAGTTGGTCAGACTGGTGTAGGAATAATTCAGGCTGAGTCGTGCCGTGTACGACACATCATGCAGCGGCAGCAGCCAGCTCGGGGTGATATTGAGCTTGTTCTCGGGCGCAAACGGGAACATCGCACCGTCATGCAAGCTCCGGCAGCTCTGCAGTGCCGCACCAGTCTGACCGGCGCACGTGTACGTGACGATGTATGCCTTGTCATAGGCGTACCCACCCGTAACACTCAGATTATCCGTCGGTTGCCAGTCAAAATCGAGCGCAACACCTTCGGAGCGTACGACACCCGCATTCGTGAGACTGGTAGTGACTGCCCCGTTCGTGACCACGAAGCTATTGGCCTGAAAGTTGTAGAACGTCTCATACCATGCCGACAGGTTCAGCACCAGGCTGTTGTTGAACAGCTGATTCTTCAGACCCAGCTCGTAATCGTTCGACGTTTCGGGGGCCACGGGCGCCGCATTCAGTGCCGACATGTTGAAGAATACGTTGAATGCGGGGCCGAGCCAACCATGGCTGTACGTGGCGTAAGCCATCACATTGTGCGTGATGTCATACTTTGCGCCGGCCTTCGCCGACCAGCCATTGTTGGCGGTATTCCCAATGCCCGTATAGGGCCCACCAATGCCTGGCCCGGTCGTTGGCGAATCCACGCGGTTGAAACTATATGCAACGTAGTCGTGCGTGATCCGACCGCCGGCAACCAGACTTAGGCGCTTCGAAACATGCATGGTCGTCTGACCGAACAGCGCCTGAGTGTCATTACGGGTATCGAAATGCGCGGTGCCTCGCGTGTCGAGGTATGTGCTGAAGCCGGGTGCGCACGGAGCAAATCCCGTTGCGTCCACAGCCAACGTGGAAGACGTGCAGGACTGGTCGTGCCTGATGAAATAATCCTGCTCATCCGAGTGCCACACAAAGGCACCGATGGTGTAGCTCAGGAACTGGTCAGACGGCGAGGCCAGACGCACCTCCTCACTATACTGCTTGTAGTCTAGACCGCCGCGGTCATGCAGCTTGATATCCAGCGGATTGACGTAGCTGCAGCAGCCGGCATGAAAATCCCCATCGCGTCCCTGGAAGTTGTACCAGCGCTGGAATGCGGATATCGATGTCAACGTGTCTCGACCAACTCGCCATTGCAGCGTACCGGACACACCGGAGCTGGTGTTGATTTGACTCGGAACGAAATCATTATTGATATTGAGCGCCTTCGGTCCCGGCGTCGATGGGGCGAGTTCCGGTAGGAACACATTGGTCCAGGATGAATTCGGGATGTACGCACCCAGGACGTCTGCACAGCAATCATCCTTGGAGTGATAATAATGGCTCTTCGTGAAATCGTGTGGGTGAGTTCTGCTCAATTTTTGATCAGAGCTCCGGAAGCATGCAGGTCAGGACCTTCAGTTTGAGGTACTCCTCGTCGTGCAGACCGTAAGCGCGCCTCTGGATGACACGGATCTTGTTGTTCAATCCCTCGACGAAGCCGAGCGAGACCTTGTTGCGCGGATCGCAGTAGGCGGCGATGCCGTCCCAGTGCCGGTCGATCATCTCGGCGAACTTCTCGTACGACTTCAGGCGTTGCCATTTCAGCTGCGCCCGCCAATTCTCGAAGAACTTCCGCGCCCATGCCTCGCTGCGATAGTCCCACATCTGCCCGAAGGACTCCTTCAGCAGATATGCGGTGTTGAGCCGTTTGTTCGCGGCAAGCAGTCGCTTGAGGTTCTTGCGGGCCGAACCCTCGAGATTGTGCGGATGAGCGAGCAAGGCGTACTTCTGGCCCTTGATGAACGCGCGGCCTTTGCCGCTGAGCCGCGCGTATTCCTGCTTGCGCACCTTGTCGAGCGCATCGCCGAGGTGACGCAGGATGTGAAACTTGTCGAACAGGATTGCCGCCTGAGGGGCGTGCCGGGTGGTCGAGTTGCGGAACGGCTTCCACATGTCCATCACCGCAAGACGTACCTTGTGGGCCTTCTTTTCCCCGAGAAACCGGTAGAACTCGTCCATGCTCTGCTCGGAGCGATCTTCTCCGCCGAACCAGATCGGCCGCTGCCGATGCAGGTCGCTGACCACGATGCGATAGACGTGACCCTTGCGGATGGAGATCTCGTCGATCCCCAGCGCCTGAGGACTGGGTTTGGCAGCGCGCTCGAGCTGCATCCGCATGTAGCGCATCTCCAGGCGCTTGACCGTCTGCCAATCGAGATTCATCTCCTTGGCGATGTCCTTGATCGTACTGGTGCGGCAGCGGCGCCCGACATAGCGGGCAAAGCGCTCGGTGTGCAGCGCGTTCTCCAGCAGGAACTCCAGCCGCTCGCGCTTCACCTTCCCGCACCGACGGCAGTCGACCCGCCGCACTTCCAAGTCCAGGTAAATCCGGTACGGACCGCAGGGCAGATCCCGAACCCGTCGCCGTGTGCGGTCGTACCAGCCCCGGTGAACCGTGCCACATGCGCCGCAGATCGTTTTTTTCCCCGACGAACCAGGGTGACCAACCGCGCGTGCGGATCACCGAACAGACCCTGCACTGTGGCTCTGGGACGAAAGCCAGGGAATGTGTATGCATCGACCAGACGACGCGGTTTGCGAGTTCTTGGCATCCGGCCATCATGCCAAATTTCACCACCCCTGCCAGGGGCATCGGATCCTGGGAATATAGGGGTTTGCGCGTCATGGAACCCCGTTTTCTACCCACACTGAATCACGAAGACCCATAATAATTGCCCTCCAAGGTCAATTTCAGGGAATTGCTCACCTCGTCGACAATCTTGCCGCGAATGCCCTGACGGCGGTAACCATTCGTCTGCTGATGGTTGTAGACGTTGTAGATGTTTCCAGGGAAGTCCTGGTAGATCGCCGACACCTGATAGCCAATGTGATCGTTGATCGGTCCTGATAGGTTCAGCGCCGCATGGTACTCATGCCCCTCGTACCAAGCGACGCTCGCATTGCCCTGAAAGGTTCGCGTTGGGTCCGGCGTGACAATATTGATCACGCCGGCAGTCGCATTCATGCCGTAAAGCGTTCCCTGTGGGCCGTTCAGGACCTCGATCCGGTTGATATCTGTGAAGGCACTGAAGGCCATACCCGGACGTCCCATAACGACGCCGTCGACCACAACGTCGACGCTGGGTTCGGCCGCGGGGGAGAACGACTGCGTGCCGATGCCGCGGATGGCGAGCGTGGCATTCGAATTCGTCGAGCCACGCTCGAACGTCAGCGTAGGCACGAGCTTCTCCAAACTCTCCGCGCTGTCGATGCCGGCAGCAAGAAGCGCCGAGCCAGTCACCACGCTCACAGCGGAGGGAACCTCATGCAGCGGCTGATGACGCTTTTCAGCGGTTACCACGATTTCCGCGAGTGTCGCGACGTGATCTTGGCTCGCGGCGCCAGCGGCCGCAGGCGCTTGAGCAAAGCTCGGCGCAGACAGCAGCCCGGCGATCGCGAGCAGCATTCCGGAACGAATGAACCTCATGGAACCCCCTCAAATAGTCACCCCATGTGTCTTATATAAGATATAAGAGAATCAGGCAAGGGGTCAATGCCTCCCGAGCGCGCGCCTGCGCGATTCAAACGCCCAGGCGCGCGAGCACTTCTGGAGGCGGGCCGGCAAACGTCGCGGACGGCTGATAGCCGACGTAGCCGAGTTCCGCAACGCCAGTCAACGTTGTGTAATAGCCGACCAGGCATACGTTGCGAAAGCGGCTGAAGAATCGTGCCGCGGTGCGATCGCCGGCAACCGCGCTGGATTGCAATTTCGCGACGAGTGCTTCGACTTGAGCAGGAGCAAGGCGGTTGATGGGTCCCGGAGCCTGCCGTTCGAGCGCGACGAGACCGTCGAGGATCACGGAACGATCGGCCTGCTGCTGTGGATACGGCGCACTGATCCATTCATCGACAAATTCCGGCACGCCGACGGCGCTTGCTGCCGGGGAAGGACCGATTTGCGGCAGAAATACGTCGGCCAGTCGCGCCACGGCAGCTTTTTGCTCGGGACTCAGCGTGAGCGGCCAGGTGATGTGCGGATGAAGCAGGTTCGGATCCCGTCCATAACCCTGATCCGCCGGAGCATTCGCGGGGGCTTCCCGCCGATCGGATTGAGCCCTGCCCTGTTGAGCCCCCCCGGCTAGAGCAAAGTCAATATGCGCGACCGGGGAGGCTCCCAATGCCAGCGCGCGCAGCAGCCAGCTCAGTGTCTTGCGGCGATCAACCATGGCGCATCTCCCGTTGGATGTGATCGCACGCGCGCAGCGTGAACGCCACAATGGTCAGTGTGGGGTTCTTGTGTGCGCTGCTCGGAAATACAGCGCCATCGATGACATATAGATTGGGCACTCCCCAAATCCGTCCGAAGGAATTCGTGACCGATTTGCGTGGATCAGCTCCGCTGCGCGCACCACCAACCTCGTGAATGATCCGGCCCGGCGGCAGGATCGCGTGCGCCGGGTCCTTCGGGAGCGGCGCAACCAGTTTGCCGCCGGCCGCCTCAATGAACTCCGCCATGCTCTGCTGAGCGTGAGCGGTCTGATGCAGCTCCTGTTCGCTCCAGCGTACGTCAAAGCGCAGGCTGGGTATTCCCCAGGCGTCGCGCAGGACCGGATCGATCTGCACTCGATTGTATTCACGCGCGATCATCTCGCCGCGCTGCGAGAGGCGGACGAAACTGCCATAGTAGCGCTGCGCTTCCTGCTTCAGTCGCGCCCCGTAGCTGAACGGCGAAACGGTATCGAAGAAATCGAACGTATCAGCAGACGGCTCAAGACGGCCGCCATACAGCTCCAAGTGGTAGCCACGCGTGAACGGCAGCTTTCCGGCGCGCTGCTCCGGCCATGCCCACCATGGAATGTAGACATGCGGCAGCCACACGCCGTCGTCGTTGAATGGCGGCAGTCCCTCCATCTGCGGAAATTGCCCCCAGACGTTGCTGCCCGTGCTGTCCATGATGCCGCGCCCAAGCCACCCGCTCTCGGCTCCGATGCCATCCGGAAAGGCTGTGCTGCGCGAGTTAAACAGCATGCGTACGGATTCCATGGCACTTGCCCCCAGTAGCACCGCCCGTCCTGCAACAAAATGATGTGCGTTGGTGCGCCGATCGAGATAATGCACGCCCCTGGCCTTGCCGTCTCGCGCGAGCTCGATCTCATAGGCCTGCGCATGCGTGATCGTAGTGAGGCGTCCGGTTGCACGCGCCGACGGCAGCAATACCGTCGGAGATTGGAAATTTGCCCCGATGGAGCAACCTCGCAGGCACGGCGTCGCGTAAAAGCAGGCCTGACGCCCGTTGATCGGTCGGGTGATCACTGCGGTATGACTCGCCACCACAGGTCGCCCAAGGCGGCGCCCGCCAGCCATGATCAGTCGTTCAAAAGAGCGCGGCACGGGCGGTGGCTGCAGGCAACCCGGCGGTGAGTCCGGCTGGTCCGGCAATCCCGGATTGGAGCCAAAAACACCCACCAGACGCTCGGCTTGATCGTACCAGGGAGAGAATTCCCCGTAATTGAACGGCCAATCGGCACCAAAGCCGTCACGCGAGAAGGCTTTCAGATCATGGTCGGCGTAGCGCAACGCCACACGCCCCCAATGATTGGTACGGCCGCCGAGCATGCGGGCCCGGAACCAGCGGAATTCGGTGCCTGGCGCAGTGGCGAACGGCTCCTCGGGAAGCACCCAACCGCCGTCGACCGTCGCATCGTAGAAGCCAAACGGCTTGTCGGGCGTGCCGGCGTCACGCAAAGGCGCCACCGCCGTACGTTCGAACATCGGCGTCTCACGCTGTGGGTCGTAAGATCGCCCAGCCTCGAGCAGGCACACGCGCGCCCCAGCACGTGTCAGAGCGTACGCCGCCGTACCGCCCGCCGCGCCTGAACCCACCACAATCACGTCGAATGGTTCAGCGGCCATGGCGATGCAGCGGCCGGACCCAGATATTGCGGAACGCGACGATCGAGGTTTCCTGACCGTGGTCCTGCAGCCCCAGAGGCCCGCGATCGGTCCGGGTCACGAAGCCGAGCGGAACTTTGTTTGCGCTCGTATTGCCGTAGATCTCCTGATGATCCTGCACGACGATGCCGTCCACCAATACGGTCACATACGGCGGGCGCAGCAGCTTTCCCGACACGAAGCGAGGCGCATCGAACACGATGTCCATGCTCTGCCATTGTCCCGATGGCCGGACCGGAACCACGATGGGTGGGGTTTGTCCGTAAATCGCCCCAAGCACTCCATCGGCGTAGGTCTTGTTGTGGTCCGCGTCGAGAATCTGCACCTCGTAAACGCCCATCAGACGCACTCCGCTATTGCCGCGCTCCTGCCCCGATCCCCTCGCGGGATACGGTTCGCGGAACTCCAAGTGTACCTGCACGCTGCCAAAGCTCTTTTTGGTAAACAGCCAGTTGAAAACCTTGCCTCCCGGCAGCATCAAGCCGTGGGTCTGATGCCAGCCGCTGCCGCGATCGGCGCTCAGGTCCCACTGGCCAAGGCCGTGGCCATCGAAGAGCACAACGGCATCCGCGGGCGGCGGCAGCCCCAGGACGCCGCCCGACACCTTCATGCGCGGCGGCTGCGGACGATTGGGATCATTCGGCGGCCATTGCTGAGCCGACTTCGCGAAGACATGCATCGAACACAGCAAGCCCGCGATGCCGATGCAGACGAGTAAACGATTCATCCGGTGGACTCCTTGGGTAGATGCATGACTCTCGGCGAGATGAGGCCCGATCAAGGGTGCTCCCATGTTCCCGATCGCTCGGAGCGGAACAGCGCATCCAAGGAACGCATGTTCACGAGTGCATCCTCGATGCCGTACTCGGGTGGACGGTGAGAAAGAATCGCCGTCGAGAACGACTCAAGTTGGGCGGCGTATTGGTCGGCGGGGGGAATCGTCTCCACACGCGCCCCAGCACCATATAGGTCCCGACCGTCATCGATCAGTATTCGCGTCGGCCGTTCCGGCAGCGGATTGAACGGCGTCTCGATCACGAGTCGGGCCCGCGTCCCGTGCGCAACGACGGACTGTAACCGCGGCAGGCGCGTCGAGACACCAAAACTCAACTGGCGCCCACGCGGGAAGGCGACTAGACCGTGGGTTAGTCGATCTACGCCGTATTGCGCATCGCGCTCGAACAAGCCAATCACACGAACCGGATCGTCTGCAAACAGCAGCCTGCCGGCGACGAGTGCGTAACCACCAATATCGTATAGCCCGCCACCGCCATGCACCGGACTGTTGCGCAGATTATCTCCCGGTGGATTGTCATAGGCGAACCATGACTGTACGGCGAGCAGATCCCCCAGTTCGCCCGAACGCACCAACTCCACGGCCCGGCGCCACTGTGGGTGATACCGGATCATGAAAGCTTCCGAAACGTACCGGCCCGTCTCCCGAGCCTTAGCGGCAATGGCATGTGCCTGCGCCGTGTCGAGCGCAATCGGCTTCTCACACAAGACATGCTTGCCTGCTTCGAGTGCGCGCAGCGTCCACCGCGCATGAAGATCGTTCGGCAACGGCACGTAGACCGCATCCAGCGCCGGATCAGCAAGCAACGCATCATAAGACTCAGACACACGCTCGATGCCGAATTGAGTCGCGGCCTCATGCGCGCGGCGCACGTCGCGGGCCGCAATCGCGACGGCGGTCGCGTGTGGGGCCGCACGAAATGCCGGCAGCACGCTGCGCAACGCAATCCGTGCCGTCCCGAGAATTCCCCATCGCACTTGCGCAGTTGCGCTCATGCGAGCCTCTCTTCAGCGTGCGGCAGCAACGCGCGCAACCATATCACCGCCAAGCCAAATGACAGCGCCGCAAATACGAGAAATGGCGTGTAGCGACCTCCTGCCGCGAGGTGAACGCCCAACAGCCACACCACGGCCATTCCTGCCAAGTTGCCGCTAAGCGCCCCAAGACTGGTCACAGTACCTACACGCTCCGGCTCCACGACATCGGTAATGAGCGCAAACAGATTCACCGAAAATCCTTGGTGAGCAACGATCCCAAGACCGAGCAACGCGACGGCGCCCCATAACCAATGCATCTCCGTCACGCCGAGCAGTGACAGCGCTACGAACGCGCACACGGACATCACTCGATATCGGGACCGCACGGCTCCGCAGCCTCGCGCCACGAGCCAGGAGGACGCCCAACCGCCGCTCACCGAGCCGACGATCGCCGCGGCATAGATCGCAGCAAGCGGAACCCCCATCGAGCGCACCGTCAGGTGAAAATCGCGATGCAGCAAATCCGGCGTCCAGAACAAGAGCAGCCACCAGACCTGGTCGATGAGCGCCTTCGCTCCGAGTATGGCCCAGATTCGCCGCTCACCAAGCAACGCTCGATAGTGAGCGAAGCGCCGGTAGCTCGTTGTCCCGCTCGGTCGTTCTGCTGACCTGTAGCCACGCATGAAGGCAAGCCAGGCGATGGTCCACAGCAAACCAACTCCACCGACGGCGACGAACGCCGCGCGCCAGCCGAGAGTCACGGCAAGCGCCGGGACGATCAGAGGCGTAATGATCGCGCCAAGGCTGTTCGACGCGTTAATCCAGCCCAACGCCCGCGCGCGCGGCTGCGGCGCGAAGCATTCTCCGACCGTCTTGATAACCGCGGGCGTCGCAATCGCCTCCGTGACACCGAGCCCGGCTCTAACCACGACAAATTCGGTAGTCGTTCGGGCGAGCGCATGCGCCGCGGAGATCAGACTGAATGACGCCACGCCGATCGCGTTTGCCCGCTTAAGCCCAATCCGGTCGACCAGCTCTCCGGCGAACAGACAGGAAATCGCCGTGGCCAGCTGAAACGCTGCAATGATCGTTCCGTAAGTTGCATCGGTCCAGCCGACGCTGTGTTCGATCATCGGCTTGAGAATCGCAATGATTTGCCGGTCGGCATAGTTGATGATGCCAGCAAACGATAGCAATACGACGAGCTTGGTACGCAGTGTCGAATCGACACTTACCGCAGAATCGGTTGCGGCGACTGTATTCATCTTGCGTTTATAGCCCTGGCTACGACTTGCCTCAATTCCTTCATCTCAGCTCCTGCGCGCCCTGTCGCAAAAGATGTTCAACATGAACCAGCATCTGGTCATGCTGGTCACGCCTGAAGTCCCGTTTCAAACGACTTCTGCTTGTAAGCCCAGTCGATCACTGAGACGCGGAGCAGCCATGCGACCGCCGCACTATCAATCCCTTGCCGGTGGATTGAGACTACGGCCGCGAGGAGCGCTGCCGGTCCATTGTGTCGCGATTCTTCGATAACCCCACCCTCGGCAAATGTCCCCACCCGGTGACGCGGTGTCTTACGCACCAAGACCGGAAGCGATTCCCAAGCACAGTGGGACCGCTTCAATGGTCGCCCGGCCGCGCCAGAGCGGCATCATCGACATGGGGTGTTCTTCCCGCTGCGGCCGCCAGCCACCGTTCGACACGCTGTTCGGCCTGCCGCCCGATCCTCAGACCGAGCTTCGAGCGCCGGTACAGCACGTCCTGTGCGCTGCGCGCCCACTCCCGAGTCCGCAGGTAGTCAAGTTCGGCCTCGTAGAGCTGCGGAGCGACCTCCTCACCGAGATCGGCAAGACATCGTGCGCTGCCCATGATTTTCTCGATACGCGTCCCATACGCCCGGCACATGCGGCGAGTCATGGGTGCGGCAGCGAATCCATACCGTGCAATCTGTGACGCCGCAAATGCACCCGGATCCGAGTCAGGCAGCTCCCCACCTGGCAGCACCGCGCCGCGCGTCCAGGCCCGGTTCGCTAACCCGAGGTGCGGCAGAAGCTCGGCGAGTGCATGCTCAGCAAGACGGCGGTAGGTGGTGAGCTTACCGCCGAAGACGGACAGGAGAGGCGCCATGTTCGGTTGGGCATCGATATCGAACACGTAATCCCTCGTCACCGTAGAAGCACTGACGCCACCGTCGTCATAGAGCGGTCGAACGCCCGCCCAATCCCACACGACCTGGTCAGGAGTCACTGGTGCTTTCAGGTATTCACCGAGGACACCGCAGAGGTAGGCGACTTCTTCGGCGCTGGCACGGACCAGCGCGGGGTCCGCATCATAGGGAACATCCGTCGTTCCAACGAGCGTGAAGGATTCCTCGTACGGAATAGTGAAGACTACGCGCCCATCCCTGCCCTGCAACGTGTAGGCGTGCTCACCGGGATACAGACGAGGGACAACAATGTGGCTGCCCTTGACCAAGCGCAATGCCCTGCGCCGCGCTGCGCCGGCGCGGTCGATGACCTCCTCTACCCAAGGTCCTGCGGCATTGACCAGCGCACGGGCCTGCACCGCCGTACGCGCACCCCGCTGCGGCAGTATCTCGATCCGCCAGAGTCCACCCTCGCGCCGAGCGGCAGTAAGGGCCCAGCCCACCTCGACGCGCGCGCCGCGCTCATATGCATCCATCACATTTAGGACCACCAGACGGGCGTCATCGACGGCGCAGTCCGAGTATTCGAATGCCAAACGCAGGGAATCGTGCAGTGGCGCGAGCGGCGCGTCCCGGCCACGTCGGAGCGTTCGGGTGGCCGCGAGTCGCTTGCGCTCTCCGATGTGATCGTAGAGAAATAGTCCCGCGCGCAGCATCCACGCAGGTCGCATGCCGTGGCGAACGGGCAAAACAAATCGCAGTGGATGGACGATGTGGGGAGCCGCCGCCCAGAGCACTTCACGCTCCTTCAAGCTCTCGCGCACCAAGCGAAATTCGCGCTGCTCGAGATAGCGTAATCCACCATGAATCAGCTTCGACGAGGCAGACGAAGTGGCGCTCGCCAGATCGTTCCGCTCAAGCAGCAGAACGCTCAGCCCGCGTCCCGCGGCGTCGCGGGCGATGCCGGCACCATTTACGCCGCCACCGACCACGACAAGGTCATAGATCTCGGCATCGGTGGAGTCAGCCCGTGCCCGGTCTCGCATCGGCGTCACAGCGCCTCCGCGTGCGCCTGTGCCTTTCGGGGCAGCACCAGCTGCAGCCACAGCAGACCGGCAAGATAGGAAAATGCCGCCACGATGAACAACGGCCGGTACCCGTAGCCGCCACCGATCAGCCAGCCGGCCGCCTGCAATATTGCGATGCCTGCGATATTGCCTCCGAGGGCAGCGATGCTGATCAGTGTGCCGACTCGCGCCGTGGGCGTGACATCCGTCGCGAGCGCGAACAAATTGGTCGCAAAGCCCTGATGCGCCGCCAGCGTCAAGCTGAGCAGTGCCACTGCGAACCATGGATCTCGGGTAGCCAGTGCAAAGGGCAACGGTGTGACTAGCAACGCGCATACCAGCATGGTCAGCTTGCGCGCCACCACCGGATTGCGGCCGCGCGCAATCAAGCGACCGGAGGCGATCCCGCCCACCACCGAGCCGCCAGCCGCGGCGGCGTAGATCACCGCAACTGGCCCAGCAAATTGGCTCATATCGAGGTGAAACACGGTGTGGAAGAAGTCCGGCACCCAGAACAGCAAGAACCACCACACCTGATCAGAGAGCATCTTGGCTCCGATCACCGCCCAGGTTCCCCGGTCTCGGAGCAGTTCGCGCCAAGTACCGCGGCTGTGCGGCTGGCGGACAGCGTTCTCGAGGGACTCGGGCGCAGCGATCTGCGGCTCCTCGCCGCCCGTCACCCACACCCACGCCATCACCCACAGCAAACCGAGCGCCCCGACGATGACGAAGGCCGGCGCCCACCCCGCAGCGAGCGCCAGCGGCGGAACGACCAGTGCCGTGAAAATCGCGCCGAGATTGCTGGCGGCGTTCATCGCACCCAAAGCGAGCGAACGAGTTCGCGCGACGAACAACACCGCGACGGTCTTAACGGCAGCCGGCGTGCCGAGCGACTCGGTGATGCCGAGAGCCACTCGAGCCGTCGCAAACTGCCCAACCGTGCGGGCCAGAGCGTGGCTCATGGCAGCCAAGCTCCACGTACTCACCGCCCAGGTGTTCGCGCGCCGCCAACCGAGCCAATCGACCAGACGGCCTGCACCGAGGTAGGCGCACGCGGTGGCAAGCTGAAAGAGCGAGGTGATGTTACCGTAGTCGACGTCCGTCCAATGCAGGTCCTGCTGCAGCATCGGCTTCAGGACGGCGATAATCTGTCGATCGGCGTAATTTAGAACACCGGAGACGATGAGCAGGAACAACAGCCATCGACGACGGGTCTCGGTCATGCAACCTCAGCAGGCAGTGAGTCCATCAAACAACTCCCGGTACGCACTGTCGATGCGATAAAACACGGGTGGCTGACCGAGCGGCGCTGCCACCTCAACGGTCTGTCCGCCGGTGAACTGCGCGCCACTCCAAAGGTGACGCCAAGTGGCATCAGCCGGGAGGTAGGCACTCCATCTGCTCTCACCCGGCGCAATGACCGGCGCGACCAGCAGGTCGCTGCCGAGCAGGTAGCTGGTTTGGCCTTCGTAAGCGTTTGGATCGTCCTCGAAATGCAGGAACAGCGGACGCTGCAGCGGCAGTCCGCTCGCGACCGCCTCGGCGCTGAGGGCATTGAGGTACGGAGCGAGGTGCCGATGGATGCGCGTCATCCGCGCAAAATGCGCGAGAACCTGCGGGTCCTCGTCAATTTGCAGGTTGTCGCGCGGCCGGTTGCCTTCATGCGAGCGCATGACGGCGGTGAATGCCGCCATTTCCGCCCATCGCTGCAGAAGCTCCGCTGTGCGCACGTTACCGTACAGGCTTGTATAGCCGCCGATGTCACTGTGATGATAGGCATTGCCGAGCAAACCGGAAGACAGCGCCGCACAAATGACGGTCTGCAGCCCATCGTGCCGGCTGAAGTCCACGGACTGATCGCCCGCCCAGAGCAGCGGACAATGCCGCTGGACGCCACTGAAGCCGGCGCGCATGAAGAACACGATCTCGCCGGTCTTGGAGCGGCGCGCGACGGCCTCGGCGTTGACGCGCGCCCAGAGCGTCGGCCAGGCGTTGTGGGCCAGGGCACCTGGTTCACCGGAGGCGAGCCGCACGTCGACCGGCAGGTACTCACCAAAATCGGCCATCCAGCCAGAGAGGCCAAAATCGATCAGATTGCGTCCGATGACCTCTTCCTCAAACCATTCACGGGCCTCCGCGCGCGTGAAATCCAGCATGCCGCAGGTGAACTCCCCGAAATCGACCAGATAAGGCTCATCCCGATCGAGACGCTGCACCAATAATCCGGCCGCAGCGGCGCGCGGATACAGCGTGCCGTCGACACACAGATATGGGTTGACGTAACCCAGAAAGCGGATGCCTCGGTTGCGCAGCTCGGCGATGCGCTCATCGAGACGCGGATAGCGTTCGAAATTGCATTTCCAGTCCCAGTACAAACGGGTACCGAAGCTCGTTTGACGCACCCCGACCCAGTCCTCGCACCACAGACCCGACACTGCCGCACCCGCTGCCTCGATACGTGCCAGTCGCTCGAAACTGCGCTCGCCGTCCTTCAATCCAATGATCGCCCCGGTGCGGATCCACTGCGGCAATGGCGGCTGGCGGCCGAAATGCTCCGATAGCCGACCCACCAACGTGGCAAAGCGATCGGCAGCCCAAATCTCGATCCGCTGCGGAACCGCCCAGACTTCGATTTCGTGGAAGGACTCGTGCCTGAAGTCAAAGGCACTGAATGCAGTGGTGTCGACATGCAGGGCATAACGACGTGAAGAAAGGTACGTCGGTTGCGGGTAGTTCGTGGTGTAGTAATCACCTCCTGCGCCGCCATGCCGGTCAGCCTGAAAAGTGATTTCCGTGCTCTTGTCGCGGCCCACCCCGGGCTCGGAAGTCCAAAGCGGGAAGCGCCGGCCGCGCAGATCAAAATAAGACAGCTGCTCCCCGCCGCCCCAGACGCGCTCACCGGGCTGCGCGTGGAGGCGTAACCAGAAGCGGTTCAGCCTGCGGTCATGCGCCGTAAAGCGCAAGGACAAACGCTCAGCGCCCTCCTCGAGTGACACTTCGAGAAGCGGTGGAGTGCCCTCAGCCTCGCCGAACGTGACATGCACGCCGCGCGCATCCCGACGCAGCTGAGCATGCGCCAGCGGCAGTCGCTCGCTGAGATAATCTTCGAGATGAAAATTTCCCTTGCGCATGCGGTAGGTTGCATCGCCGCGGCCCACGAACACGCATGGCAGAGCTTCTCGGTGGCGCAGCAGCACCTGCCCACGGAGCACCAGATCGAATCCATCGTCTAGCTTTATAATATTCATAGTGTGCGCAGATTAGACTTATATCTTATATAAGACCTCACTCCCGGTGCAAGCGCGATCGGCAATGCAGACCGCAAATCGCGCAGCACTACTGAGCCGGCCGGTAAAGCGGGTAAAGTAGCCACACGCGAAACTGCCGCGCCATCAGCGAAACAGGACTGCCCGTGAGCGAGACACCCGGATATCGGCCCCTGTACCGTCAGGTTTACGACATTGTCGTGCGCCGCGTAGCCCAGGGCGTGTGGCGTCCCGGGGAAGCGCTACCGAGCGAGCAGAGCCTGGCGCGCGAATTGGGCGTGAGCCAGGGCACGATGCGCAAGGTCCTCGATGCACTTACCGCCGAAAAGGTGCTCGAACGGCGTCAGGGCAAAGGCACGTTCATTGCGGAAAACACACAGGAGCGTGCGCAGTTCCGTTTCTTCCGCATCGCCCACCCCGGCGGCAAGCGACTGACTCCATCGCTAGGGACAGAAGCCGCCCGCGTACGCGCGGCGCGTTCAGTGGAGCGTGATCGGCTTGAACTCACGCGTGATGCCCGCGTCGTGGAGATCACTCGCGTACGACATATCGAAGGGGCACCCGCAATCCGTGAAGTGATCATCCTGCCGGCGGCCATGTTCCCGGGCATCGAGAAGCACATGCCGCTGCCGAACAGCCTGTACACGCTTTATCAATCGGGTTTCGGAGTCACCATCGTCGCGACGCATGAGGAGTTGAGCGCGCAACTCGCAAGCGGCGAAGACCACCGGCACCTGGGCATCACAGTGGGCGCACCTGTCCTGGTAATCGATCGGATCGCCGTCGACTTGACCGAACGCAAAGTCGAATGGCGCGTCAGTCGGGTAAACTCGGAGAATCTCGTTTACGCGATCACCATTACCTGAGCGCGTCAATTCTGCGTCAGGCCGGCGTCGACGATGAAGTTGGCGCCGGTGCACCCGGCACTTTCGTCGGAAGCGAGGAACAGCGCCAGCCGCGCCACATGCTCCGGCGTGAGCCGGAACTTCAACGCCTGCAGGCGGACGAACTCGGCATCCAGCTCCGGCGTCAGCCACAGTGCACGCTGACGTTCGGTCAGAATTGCCCCTGGTACGATGCAGTTGACTCGAATCCCGGCGGGACCGAACTCGCGCGCGAGCGTACGCGTCAATCCATTGATCGCCGCCTTCGCGGTCGTATATCCAGCCATGCCGGGGCGCCCGCGCATCCAGGATATCGAACCCATCATGATGATCGATCCGCGCGCCTGCCGGGCCATGCCCGGCGCGCACGCCTGTGATGCGAAGAACTGATGATCAAGGTTCAGTCCGAGCATGCGCCGCCACTGCAAGGGCTCGATCTCCTCGATTTTCTGCCGGTCATCGCGGCCGGCGTTATTGACCAGGACATCGATCCCGCCCTGCTCCGTCTCCACTTGCGCCACTGCTGCGCGCAATGCCTCAATATCGAGTAGATCGCAGCGCAAAAATCGGCTGCCAGTCTGCTGCGCATGTGCCTCGCCGCGCTCCTGATCGATATCGAGAAAGGTTACCCGGGCATGCTGCGCGGCGAATGCGTTGACCAGCTCCGCGCCGATCCCGGATGCCCCCCCGGTGATGAGCACCGAACGATTGCGCAACGATTGGTAGGACACGCTCAGGTAAGCATCCTGGATCATGGTAGAAGCGACTCCTCGTCGAAAGGGATTCGAGCCAGTCCGGGCGTCTCGACACGCAGCGCGTAGAGCCCGCCACCCGTTCCGTCGGTGGCCTGCGCGCTCGTGAGGAACAGCGTTTTTAGATCAACGCCGCCGAAGGCCGGCATCGTCGGACTGCGCACCGGCACTGCGCGCTCGGCGAGCAACCTGCCCGATGAATCATATTGGTTGACCCGCGCGCCCTCGTAGAGCGCGGACCAGTAGCAACCGGCCGTGTCGACCGCCGCCCCGTCGGGGCGCCCGCGGTCCGGCGCGTTCGGGTCGAGCCGGGCGAATTCCCGCTGCGGCCCGACCTCGCCCGTCTGCGGCCGATAATCGCGTTGATAGATCACAAAGCGGGGCGTGTCGGAGTGATACAACGTACACCCGTCCGGAGCGAAGGCGACTCCATTGGAGGTCATCAGCCCAGTGGCAATTGCGCTTAAGCCATGCGGATCAAGCCGATACAGCCCGGCGCGGCCGTCGCGGCGGGTCTCATCGATCGTACCGATGATGAGTCGTCCGCGCGGATCGATACCACCATCGTTGAAACGTACTGTGCGCTCGTCGCCTGGGTTGCGCGCAAGACACCGTCGCTTGCACGCCTGCTCATCGAGCAGCCAGATGCCGCTGCGCAGACCGGCAAGATAGCCGCCGCCGCGCACTGGGGCCACGAAGCCAATGTCCTCCCCCACAGGCAGACTATCTAGCGAACCGGATTTCGGCACGAAGCGGTACAGGCGTTGCCCGGTCACATCGACGAACAACAATTCCTCTCTCTCGCTCACCCAAACGGGCGACTCGCCTAGCCGGCACTGGACCGGGCACACGAGTTCGAACTGGCTCATGTGCGGGTCTCCAGTTCGATGCATACCGTACCCGAGAGCACTTGGCCCGGAGCCAGCTCGTGATATCCCGATCCCACCGCCTGCGGCCGATGCACCGCGTCGGCAATGTGGCTGACCGGCTCTATGCCGATAAAGTCTCGCCCGGTTGGCGTAAAAACCCGCAGTACCGAGAAAGCTTCCGTGGCGGTGAGCCGGATCGGACCCACCGGCCCGCCAGCGAGGCGCGCCCGGCCGCGCCAGTGGTAAAAGTCGTTGTCGAGACGCAGACCGGCGACCTGGCGCGGTGCGCTGAAGTCCGATTGCGCACGCTCGAGCGGCCGCTGCGGCAGCATGTCAGGACCGTTGGCCCAAGCGCCGCCCGAATCGAACTGCAATGTCTGCCCGGGCCAGAGCGCAAAATTCGGATGCAGACCAATCCCTGCCGGCCACGTCTCGCGGTCCCGATTTTCAACCGACAGCGCAATTTGCAGGCCGCGTGCGCCCAACACAAACCGCAAGCGCGCCTGGAAGGCAAAGGGCCAGGCCATAGGATCGTCGGCCGCATAATCGAGCACTAACTCTGCCGAGGTGGGGCCGCGCGCCTTCGTCTGCCAGGGCCGCTGCCAGCCTATTCCGTGTAGCGCATGCGGCTCTGGGGGGAAATTCGCACGCAGCGCATAGTCCCGCTCCGCGAGCCGCAGGCGCCCGCTGCCGATGCGATTTGCATAGGGCACCAGAGGATAACAGCCGGTCGCACGCACGCCGATAGCGGCGAGCCCGGCGGACGTCGCCGCCCTGAGCACGCTGTGTCCGGCACAGCTCAGACTCAAAATCGACGCTCCAAGTGCCGGATCAATGGCTGCATGCCACGGCTCGGCACTCAACTCGAGGCATTCCATCGCAGCATCAATACAGTGGCGCACTGGCCGGAGTGCGTAAGCCCCTACCCAAATCATCGAGCCACTCTCGGGCGCGCCCGGTGAGCAGCGCCAGATCAGAGGCGATTGCACTCCAGGTATATCC
The DNA here is from genome assembly GCA_021847105.1 of Pseudomonadota bacterium. Classification (GTDB taxonomy): domain Bacteria; phylum Pseudomonadota; class Gammaproteobacteria; order Steroidobacterales; family Steroidobacteraceae; genus 13-2-20CM-66-19. The sequence goes on from JAJZUT010000009.1 coordinate 18,167, forward strand.
GTAGTCGAGGAAGCGCTGCACCATTGGCGGGTTGCCGCCGACGATGCCAATGGGTTTGCCGATCGCGCGCGCCCTGCTCGCCGCTCGCGCAATCATGGCCTGAACGTCCGCGTGGCCAATCTCTCCGATATGCCCCATCGCGGCAGCGAGGTCTCCCGGTCCGACGAACAGAGAGTCGACCCCTGGCACCGCCGCGATCTGCTCAAGCGCGTCGATTGCCTCCGGGGTTTCAAGCTGAATGACCACCGCAATCCCGCCATTGGCATCGCGCAGGTAATGCTGACTATGGCCGTAGTGCGACGCTCGATGCATCGCCGCTACACCCCGCACACCCTGCGGTGGGTACCGGGTGTAGGAGACCGCAGCGTGCGCCTGCTCGGCCGTCTGGATGAATGGGAACATGATGTTCCTCGCGCCGGCATCCAGAACCTGCTTGACCAGCACCTGGTCGCTATTTGCAAGCCGCACGAGCGGGACAGCGGGTGTTGCAGCAAGCGCGCGCAGCAGCTCCACGGTGCTGGCGATGTGCAGCGGACTGTGTTCCATGTCGACGACCAGGAAATCGAAGCCGCAGTACCCCATGGCCTCGGCCACAGCCGCCGAGGCGGCCATGAGCCACGAGCCGATCGCGGGCCGCTCGGTCGCTTGCAGCACAGTTTCACGGAACTCATTCGCCGTCATATGCAGGCACCTTCTGTCAGAAAATTGCTGGCTCCGGAACAGACGCCTGCCCCGCCAGAAAATCAAAATCGCAGCCCTGTGGCGCCTGAGTGACGTGCGCTTGATACAACGCCGCGTAGGATCGCAGATATTGACGCGGCGGCGCCTGCCACGCGCCACGCCGCGCAGCGACTTCCGCCTCCGGGACCAGCATGTCCAGCCTGCCAGCGGGAACGTCAAGGCGAACTCGGTCGCCCGTGCGCAGCAGAGCGAGCGGACCACCGATGGCCGACTCCGGCGCCACATGCACGATGCAGCACCCATAGTGGGTGCCACTCATGCGCCCGTCGCAGATGCGGACCATGTCACGCACTCCTCGCGCGAGCAGTTTGCGCGGAATCGGCAGGTTGCCCCATTCCGGCATGCCAGGCGCGCCGACCGGCCCGGCGTTACGCAGTACCAGCACGGTATTCTCATCGACGGGCAGATCCGGATCGTCGATGCGAGCCGACAGCTCCGCGTGTGAGTCGAAGACCAGAGCCGTCCCCTCATGGCGCATCAGCCGCGGATCGGCGGCACTTGATTTCAGCACCGCGCCGTCAGGACACAGATTGCCTCGCAGCAGATCGAGCGTCCGCCCCCTGCTGAGTGGAACAACCGGATCGTCAAGCCCCCGGATGACGGCGTCGTCGTAGCACGGCGCGTTCGCGACCGCCTCGCCAAGCGTGCGGCTCTCGACGGTCAGGCAGCTCAGTTCCAGGCGGCTGACGAGTTTCGCCAACAGTGCCGGCAGCCCGCCCGCAAAGTAGAAGTCCTCCATGAGTCGATCCCCGGAGGGAAAGAGGTTCGCGCAGACCGGGACATCGCGCGCAATCGCGGCCAAATCATCAAGCGTCAAGCCAATACCAGCACGACCGGCCATCGCCAGCAGATGGATCGCGGCGTTGGTCGAGCCTCCGAGCGCCATATACACCACAGCAGCATTGCGAAATGACGCGGGCGATATAATGCGCGAGGGGCGCAGATCCTCATGCACCATCGCAACGATACGCGAACCACATGCTGAGGCCATACGCACATGGCCGGAATCCGCTGCCGGAATCGATGAGGCACCGCCCAGCGTCATGCCGAGCGCCTCGGCGATCGCACTGAGGGTCGAAGCGGTGCCCATGGTGTTGCAGGTGCCGATCGAGCGGGTCATCCGCGACTCGAGGTCCACCCAATCGTCAGCTGTAATATTACCGGCGCGCAGTTCGTCCCAATACTTCTTGGTGTGTGTCCCGGCGCCTGTGCGCACGCCACGCCACTGGCCGTTCGACATCGGACCTGCCGGGCAGACAATGGCCGGCAGGTCCATGCTGAACGCCCCCATCAGCATGCCCGGAATGGACTTGTCGCAGCCGCCAAGCAGCACCGCACCATCGATCGGATGCGAGCGCAGCAGTTCCTCGGTTTCCATGGCGAGGAAGTTCCGATACAGCATGGTGGTCGGTTTGACCATCACTTCCCCGACGGACAGCGCCGGAAGCTCAACCGGGTAGCCGCCGGCAAGGAGCACGCCGCGTTTGACCGCTTCCGCCCGATCGCGCAGGTGCGCGTGACACGGGCTCATGTCGCTCCAGGTATTGATGATCGCGATGACCGGCCGCCCGAGGAACTCCTCGCGCCGCAGTCCCATCTGCTGGGTTCGCTGCCGGTGCGCAAACCCGCGCATGTCGTCCCGCTCGTACCAGCGGGAGCTACGCAGTCGGCGCGGTGCGCGTTCATCCGCCGACGCTGGCGGGACACTTGTGCTAGCCATAATAATCTGTAATCTTATATCTTATATAAGAGCTGCGCCACTGAGGACATTCTGCCATGACGAGACAACCGCAATTGCTCGTGCACGATCACCGCGACAACGTCGGGGTGGTGGTGGTCGAGAATCTTAAATCCGGAACCGACATCCTGGGTGTCGTGACTGAGGATAACAGCGAAATCCACGCTGTATGCAACCAGGACGTGCCGATCGGCCACAAGGTGGCATTGCGCGACCTGGCGGTTGGCGACTCGGTCACAAAGTATGGCCAAGACATCGGCCGCGTCGTCGCGCCGATCCGTCGCGGCGATCACGTGCATACCCACAATCTGAAGACCAAGCGCTGGTGAGATCATGGCAACTGCGAAGCGAACCATCTGGGCTTATCGTCGTGAGAACGGCCGCGTCGGCGTACGCAATTACGTCGTCATTCTGCCGCTTGATGACATCTCCAACGCGGCTAGCGAGGCTGTAGCTGCTCATATCAAGGGAACCATTGCATTACCGCATGCGTACGGTCGGCTGCAGTTCGGCGAAGATCTCGAACTGCACTTCCGCACCATGATCGGCACTGGGGCGAACCCCAATGTCGCTGCGTGCATCGTCATCGGCATCGAGCCACAGTGGACACAGCGCGTCGTTGAAGGGATCGCCAAGACCGGCAAGCCGGTCGCGGGATTCTCGATCGAGGGCAATGGGGACATTGCCACAGTCGCCGCGGCGTCCCGCAAGGCTAAGGAATTCGTGCACTTCGCGACTGGCAAGGTGCGCGAGGAGTGTCCACTGACGGACTTGTGGGTCGCGGCGAAGTGCGGCGAGAGCGACACGACGACCGGACTGGCCTCGTGCCCGACCGTCGGCAACATGTACGATAAGCTCGTTCCGGCCGGACTGTACGGTTGTTTCGGAGAAACCTCGGAGCTGACCGGAGCGGAGCACCTGGCAGCTGCCCGGGCTGCGACGCCGGAAATCGCCGACAAGTTCATGCGCACCTGGACAGCCTACCAGCGGGACGTCATCGAAGCTCACAAGACTTCAGATCTGTCTGACAGCCAGCCGACCAAGGGCAACATTGCCGGCGGTCTGACCACGATCGAGGAAAAGGCGCTCGGCAACCTCGAAAAGATTGGCAAGCAGGTACGCTTCATCGACGTGCTGCAGCCCGCCGAAGCACCCTCGCACGGCCCCGGTCTGTACTTCATGGACACCTCCTCCGCGGCTGCAGAGTGCTGCACACTGCAAGCGGCGGCAGGCTATGTGGTGCATTGTTTCCCCACGGGCCAGGGCAACGTGATCGGCAACCCCATCATGCCGGTCATCAAAATCAGCGGCAATCCGCGCACTGTACGCACAATGAGCGAGCATATCGACGTCGACGTCTCGGGCATCGTGCGGCGCGAGATGACCATCGCACAGGCGGGTGATGCGCTGATCGAGACGATCGTACAGACGGCCAATGGGCGCTTCACCGCGGCCGAGGCGCTCGGGCATCGCGAATTCGTGATGACCAAGCTCTACCGAAGCGCCTAAGCGGCCGAGCCGATATGCCCACCCTCAGCATCGCTGCCTGCGAGCAGCTTGTGCAGCAGTGCCTGGAACGGAGCGGCGCTGCAGCGGGCCAGAGCGCGGCGACCGCCAGAGCACTGGTGGCAGCGGAGGCCGATGGCCAGACAGGGCATGGACTGAGCCGCGTCGCGAGCTACGCATCCCAGGTACGAGCCGGCAAGGTGGACGGTCGTGCGATGCCCAGTGTCCGGCGCTTACGCGCCGGCGCGCTGCGCATTGATGCAGCGGGCGGCTTCGCCTACCCGGCGCTCGATCTGGCTGTCGAGGCGCTGCCCGGACTTGCGCGTGAGTGCGCCGTGGCAATCGCCGCAGTCTACCGTTCGCACCATATCGGGGCCGCCGGCTATACGGTGGAACGGCTGGCAAGACGCGGCTACGTGGCCCTGGTGTGCTCCAATACACCGAGCGCCATGGCATTCGCTGGCGGCCGTCGCGCGATGATGGGGACCAATCCCATAGCGTTCGCCGCTCCGGCTCCCGGACGGGAACCCGTGGTGATCGACATGGCGCTCTCCCAGGTCGCACGCAGCCGAATCGTGGCCGCACAGAAGAGCGGTAGCTCGATCCCGCCCGGCTGGGCCACTGACAGCTGCGGCGAACCGACCACGGATCCCGCTGCCGCTTTGGCCGGTGCTCTGGCGCCTGCCGGTGGCGTCAAGGGGGCCGCACTCGCACTGTTGGTGGAAATCCTCTGCGGTGCGCTGGCGGGCGGCCATTACGGCTGGGAGGCCAGTTCGTTCCTGGACGATCAGGGTCCCTCGCCCGCAGTCGGTCAGGTGCTTCTCGCCATTGACGCAGATGTCGTCTCGGACGGAAATTTCGCCGCCCGGATGAATGAGCTCATCGCGGTAATGAACGGCGAGGATGGCGTACGCGTGCCCGGCGACCGCCGCCTGGCAAGTCGGGCCCGCGCCGCAGAGCGCGGCATCGAGCTCAGCGCGCCTCTGTACGGGACACTTACCGCGCTTGCCGAGCGCGCGGAGACATCCAAATGACCGATATCGTCATTGCTGAATTCATGGACGAGGGGGCGATCCGCCAGTATCTTGGTGAGTTCACCGTCCTCTATGATCCAAAGCTTGTGGACGAACCGCAGCGCCTGCACGCAGCGCTGGCCGACTGTCGCGCACTCATTGTGCGCAACCGCACGCAGGTCCGCGGCGCCCTTCTCGATGCTGCCCCGTTGCTGCAGGTCGTGGGGCGCCTCGGTGTGGGCCTCGACAACATCGACCTTGCCGCGTGTACCGCGCGTGCAATCCGGGTCTTCCCCGCCACGGGCGCAAATGACCTGGCCGTGGCTGAATACGTCGTGTGCGCGGCCATGCTGCTGCTGCGGCGCGCATGGTTCGCTAGCGCCGAAGTGGCCGCCGGGCAGTGGCCGCGGATGAAGCTCATCGGACAGGAACTCGAAGGAAAGCAGCTCGGCTTGATCGGCTTTGGTGCAATTGCCCGACTGACCGCGACCAAGGCGTTGGCACTCGGGATGCGCGTGGCAGCCTATGATCCGTTCGTTGCGAGCACCGACTCGGCCTGGAAGGGAGTGACCCGCCTGGATCTGCCGGCGCTACTAGCCTCGAGCGACGTGATCAGCGCGCACACGCCACTCACGCCGCAGACCCGCCACTTGATCAGCGACGATGCGTTCGCGCAGATGAAGCAGGGAGCGATCCTGGTCAACGCGGCTCGTGGCGGAGTATTCGACGAATCAGCCCTGCTCAGCGCGCTGCGCAGCGGCCGGATCGGCGGCGCTGCAATCGACGTATTCGAGACCGAGCCGCTCACCGAGGCCGCTGGACGTGCTTGGCGTGAACTGCCGAATGTCGTCCTGACCCCGCACATCGCCGGAGTCTCAACGGAGTCTAATATTCGGGTCAGTCAGGTGATTGCTCAAACTGTCTGCGAGGCATTGCGCAATGCCTGAGACCGGCGACCCCGCTCCCAGCGGCACTACGACACCTTCGCTTCATCACTACTGAGTCACGCCATGAATCTCGCCGATCCGACGCTGTTACGTCAGCATTGCTTCATTGACGGACAATGGTTGCCGGCCGCCGATGGTGCGGTCACCTCCATTGTCAATCCCGCCAACGGCGTGGTGCTCGGCACCGTCCCGGACATGAGCGTTGGCGAGGCCCGCGGCGCGATCTACGCGGCCGCACGAGCACAGCCGGGATGGGCGATGAGAACCGCAAAGGAGCGGGCAGATCTGCTGCGGCGCTGGTTCGATCTGATCCTTGCCCATCAGGACGATCTGGCGCTGCTGATGACCGCCGAACAAGGCAAACCGCTGAGGGAGGCCAAAGGCGAAATCGCGTTTGCGGCATCGTTCATCGAATGGTTCGCCGAGGAAGCACGCCGGGTGTACGGTGAGATCATCCCGCCGCATGCCGCGGACAAGCGGCTGCTTGTACTGCGTCAGCCTATCGGTGTGGTCGCTGCAATCACGCCGTGGAATTTCCCGGCTGCCATGATCACGCGCAAGGCAGCGCCCGCATTGGCTGCCGGCTGCACGTTCGTCTGCAAGCCCGCCGCCCAGACCCCCTTTTCCGCTCTCGCCTTGGCTGCGCTCGCTGAGCGGGCCGGCATCCCTCCCGGGGTCTTCAATATCGTGACCGGCTCCCCGGAGGCGATCGGCAGTGAACTCGCAGCGAATCCCCTCGTGCGCAAGTTGTCATTCACGGGGTCGACTCGGGTCGGGAAATTGCTCATGGCGCAGTGCGCCGGCACCCTGAAGAAGCTCTCGCTGGAACTTGGCGGCAACGCGCCGTTCATCATCTTCGATGACGCCGACCTCGACGCCGCCGTGCTCGGCGCGATGGAAGGCAAATATCGTAATGCCGGGCAGACGTGCGTCTGTCCGAACCGCTTCTTGGTGCAAGACGGCATCTATGAAGAATTTGCCGCCAGACTCACTCGCGCCGCCAAGCAATTGCGCGTCGGTGATGGGACCGAGGCATCTGTCGACCAAGGCCCCTTGATCGACGCGAAGGCGGTACAGAAGGTGGAAGATCAGATCCATGACGCCCTTGCCAAGGGGGCACGCTTGATCTGCGGTGGCAAACGACACGCGCGCGGTGGCACATTCTTCGAGCCGACGGTACTTGCCGATGTCACCCCACAGATGCGCATCGCTCGCGAAGAGACGTTCGGCCCGGTGTCGCCGCTGTTCCGTTTCACGACCGAAGCGCAAGCCGTACAGATGGCCAATGCCACTGAATTCGGCTTGGCTTCCTACCTCTACACCCGCGACATCGCCCGGGCGTGGCGGGTATCCGAGGCACTGGAGTACGGTATGGTCGGGCTCAACACCGGCCTGATTTCAACGGCCGTGGCACCCTTCGGCGGCATCAAGGAGTCCGGCATTGGACGCGAAGGATCCCGGCATGGGATTCTCGAATACACTGAGCTGAAGTATCTTTGTATCGGTGGCATCACACCGCCATGACAGGCTGGCCGGCGCATCGGTCCCCCAGAGCGCTACCGGCTAGCGGCTCCGGAGAAGCACCGGGCCAGGTGGGCACCGACCCGCACGCGCGCCCCGCAAGGCTCGCGGCAACAGACCGTTGTCTTCCCGGGTCGATGCGCCCAGTCGCCTGCGCGGAAATTAGGCGCGGACCGGCAGGTCCATCCGTGGTGCGGATCTGACTCCGGCCGCGCCCGCCGGCCCTCGATCGATGTCCCTTGCAGATCGGCATCCTGCGCTCGCTCGGTCAATCGGGCCGGCGGATCTAATCGGCTCTGGCTTCACCCCCGGGGCGGCAAATGCGCCAAATCTCTCAAACCCTGTGCGAGGCATTGGGAGCAGAGCTGCGCAGTGGACAATCTCCCGTACTGCACGTTCGCGCCATGCGCAATGCGCTGCTGCGCCCGCATGAGGTCGGCGGCAGCCTGAACGTCCCACCACTCGCACCGGGGGAGCGAATCAGGGGCCGCAGTCCGCCTCGGCCAATGTCACCACGCCGTACTCCGTCGCAAGTTCCAGCATCACACACGAACGGCCTCATATGCCTATTATTTATATTAGAGAGCTAAAATATATATTTTCAATCTAACGGCCGGAGCGTAATGATGACTCGCAATTGCAGTGCCCGCCCGTTCTGGCGGACAGGACCTTGCCATGCGCCCACGCACCACGTTCTATTCGACGCTTGTCCTCATTGGCTTGGCCACCGTCGCTAGCGCCGCAACACAATCTGCGGGCTTCTGGAAATATCCCGCGATACAAAGCTACGGCCCGGAACACACCTGGCCCGGCGTCGTCGAACGCCCTGACGCGCACTCAATCTATAAGGCACTGTTCGATCTGACCCACGGCAGGGCTCGGGCCGAGACGGTCAACCCAGGACTCGATCACATCGCCCGGACCGTGAATATCTTCGTTGGGGACGGCATGCCGCTCCACCATCTGAAGTTCGCCGTGATCATCCACGGACCTGCCACCCCAATCGTGCTTGACGCCGCGGCCTACCTGGCGCGGTTCGGTCATCCCAACCCCAACCTTGCGCTCATCACCGCATTGCACAACGCAGGCGTCGATCTGATGGTCTGCGGCAATGCGCTCGGCGACATGCATCTGAGCCCCGCCGAGGTCAATCCAGACATCCATGTGGCATTGTCCGCACTCTCGACAGTCATCATCATGCAGAACCGTGGCTATGCCCTCGTACGAATGTAGCGGCCGGTACCACGGCAGCCCTCACCCGCCGCTGTGTGGCCGGGAGCGCTGGTGATTGCGCTGCGAATCATCTGGCTCACGAGTTGCGTGCTGGCCGCATTCACCGGCTGCTCGGCTCAGGCCAGCGCATCGACAGCGCGGCCCGGTTCGCCCCACTACGCCGAGCGACTCTATCCGCCCTGGTCGCACGGGGAGAATGATCCGGCACTGCACCAGGGCCTGGCGTTCACCGTCCCCGAGGTGGACGACATGCCGGATTTTCACGGCAGCCTCGATCACCCCGGCCTCGTGATATACGTGGGCGGGAACTACTACTTCGCGATGGCGCCGCTGGTGCATGCGTTCGAGGCGCAGCACCCTCGGCTCAGGGGACGGATCTTCTACGTCACCCTCCCACCGGGCCTGTTGATCCGAGCCATGGCGCTCGGCGGGACATTTACCTCCGGCAATCTCACATTCACCGCTCAACCTGACGTCTACGCGGCCGGACTGAGAAAGGTTCAGGCGCAGATCACCGCCGGACGACTCACCTCCCCGGCTCGTCCCTACGTCACCAACACCCTGACGATCATGGTTCCGGCCGGTAATCCCGCGCACATCCGCTCACTTGCCGACCTAGGCAAGGCGGGGGTCCGTCTGGTCATGCCCAACCCGGCTTGGGAAGGCATCGCCCGTCAGATCATCATCGCCCTGCACAAGGCAGGCGGTACGGCTCTGGCGCGTCGGGTCTACGTGACAAAAGTCCTGGATCATCACACCCTGCTGACGCACATTCACCATCGCCAAACCCCTCTGTTCCTCATGCAGGGGCTGGCCGATGCCGGAGTGACCTGGAAGTCGGAGGCGCTCTTCCAGGCCCAGATCGGTCATCCGCTCGCCCAGGTGAACATTCCTGCCGCCGAGAATGTCACGGCGGTCTATGCCGCTGCGATGGTGCGCGATGCGCCGCATCCACGAGCCGCCCGCGCATGGATCAGGTTCCTGCGCTCGCCTGCCGCACAGCACATCTTTGTCCGCTATGGGTTTCAGCCCTTCGCTGGCACTCATTTGCGAGCCAGCGCGCACCACTCCCCCCAAAGCCGATGAAATCGAGCCCGCCCACGCTCACAGCCGACGACACTCGCGCCGCCTGGCGGCAGCTGGGCTTCGTACTGCTTTCGGTCCGCTTCGTGCAGGGCTGGATCTACTGGGGTGGAGGAAGTCGCCGTTTCATCTATGCCCCTTCCAAGCTCGACCCGCACGCGCACAGCTGGATGGCCAATAAGCTTCAGACGGCCATGCCCGGAGCGCTGCTCGGCATGGGGCATGTGGTGGACTATCTGTTGCGCCATTTCACGCTCCTGTATGCAGGGCTCATAATCGTCAGCGCTGCTGAGCTGCTGTTCGGGCTGTTTCTGCTCCTTGGCTTCATGACCCGACTGTCGGCGCTGGTGTCGATCGGTCTGAGCATCCTGCTGATGATGTTGTTCGGCTGGCAGGGCGCGACGTGCATTGACGAGTGGACCATGGCGTCGGCGAACTTCGGCATGGGGCTGGCACTGTGGCTCGGTGGAGGCGGGGCCATATCAATCGACGCGTGGCTGCTCGCTCGCCATCCGCAGTTGGCCAATCAGCGATGGTTTCGCTGGTTCGGCAGCGGCCCATGGACTGCCGAGCGCCTGCGGCAATGGAGTGTGCTCGGCGCAGCCGCAACCGTGCTGTTCGTCGTGTCAACGTACAACTACTTCCGTGGCTCGGTGCTGACGCCATTTCACAGCGGTCCAGTGAGCCCCGCGGCACATCACCTGCGCCTATCAAACGGTCAAGTGCGCGCCGATGGCCAAGTGCGCTTCACTGCATACCTCGATGCCGGCACACCCGCTGCCCCCGCCAATATCATCCGAGCGGACGTTCTAGACACGCACGCCCGTATCGTCGAGCAGTGGGACAGCGCGGTCCTTGCGGCCCTCTCACCCCGCGCATTCTTCAACGACTATGCCTACAATCGCTTCCGCCCAGGGTATGCGGGCATCACCGCAGCGGTTGGCGCGCGCGCCAGAATTACGTTGCCGCCGGCGCGGCACGGCCTGAACCTCTCCGCCGCAGACTACGCACTGGTCCTACATAGCGTGAACGGCCACACATTCACTCTCACCCTGCGGGAATGAGCTCTCCTCTCTTGAGCCATCCGCAAATCCGCCGACGTCCGACGGTCGCTGTGGCGGCAGGCCCCCACAGAGCGATCCAACGCTGCGGCACACACCCGCCTCCCGTCCTCTGCGCACATCCACCGATCTCGATCAGATCTCGGGATCCGAGACTCGCCGTGGCCGGCTTCATCTGGCAGATGTCCCCAAATTTTGCGCGGAATCACGCTACCCACTGGGTAACACGCCATGTACAATCCGCGCCTTCGCTGCGCTCCGAGGTGAGGCCATGATGACATTCTCACGCATCGACCGTGCCACCGGACACGCCCGCCTCGCCGCGGTGACAAGCGCTGCGCACATCATCGGCTCCGGGCCGGCTCTGACCGCACCCCTTCGCCGATCACTGACTCTGTGGCTGTGATTTGATGATTCCCGGCAAGGCTTTTCGACCTGCCGCTGCCGCGGAAGCCAGCCGTGACACAACCCACCCCGGTCTCGATTGGGATCTGAGGGAAACGAGCCGGCGCCTCCCGACCACATCAGAGCGGGGCGGCACAGCGGTGCACCTCGCCCTCCCCACACCGCTCCGAGTCCGGCCCGACGGCGGGGGTGGTCTCACGGGCTTCGGGAATGTCACGATTCAGCTGCCGTTTGCGAAGATCAAATCCGGCCACTGCGCCCACGGCACAACCCCGCGACACCGAACGCAAATAGTCGGGCTGGCAAAACCCCATGACTTGCCGGACCGACCGCAGCGGCCAGCAGAGCGCAACGCAGCACGCCAGCCGGCGCGACGGGGCCGCCGAGTGCACAGCGACCACATTGACCACAGCGCACAAGGCGAGGCGATTCCGTGCAATCAGTAAAGTCATCTTCTCGCTCTCACAAGCGTTCAGCCAAAGCGGGCATGAGTGGCCGGGGTCGATGGCAATGGGCCGTGCTCAGCGTCGTATTGATCGGTGCGACGATGTCGGCGCTAGATGTCACCATCGTCAATATTGCCCTGCCGACGATCAAAGGGGACTTCAAGACGAGTCTCGCGCTGGTGGAGTGGGTTTCCATGGCGTACATGATCGTCCTGGCGCTCGCCCTGCCTGTGGTCGGACGTCTGGCCGACATTTTCGGCCGTAGCCGCCTGTACAACATCGGCTTCGGAATCTTCGTCGTTGGCTCAGCGCTTTGTGGCTTTGCTCCCGGAATTTACACGCTGGTCATCGCCCGTGCCTTGCAAGCGATTGGCGCAGCACTTCTGCAAGCCAATTCCGTTGCGCTCATCACGCAGGTCTTCCGCAGTCGGGAATTGGGCCACGCGCTGGGCGCTCAGGCCGCGGTCCAGGGCACGGCAATGGCGCTTGGGCCCTTCATCGGCGCTCTGCTCCTTACGATCGCGAGCTGGCGGTTCATTTTTTTCGTCAACGTGCCGATCGGCATCGCCGGTGGCATCCTCGCGCGGTACGTTCTGCCGCGCTATCATCCTCATCATCAGGGCGCCAAGATCGACTACCTGGGCAGCGCGCTGCTGACCGTTGGCTTGATGGGACTTGTGCTGGCGGTCAATAACGCCGGATCGGCAGGCTGGAGATCACCCGTGATTCTCGCGCAGCTCGCGCTCGGGGCGATCTGTCTCGCAGGGTTTGTCGCCACGGAACTGCTGGTGAAACATCCGACCATCGACTTGCGGCTGTTCCGTCGCTACACGATCGCCGCAGGCAATATCACCGGCTTTCTTGCCTACTACGCGCTGTTCGCCGTCCTGTTTCTGCTGCCGTTTTATTTCGAGCAGGTTCTCGGATACAGCGCAGCACGCACCGGCATCATGCTGACGGCGGTACCGTTCTCCATGGCTCTTCTTGCGCCGTTTGCCGGCCGCGCGAGCGATCGTTTGGGGTCACGAATGTTTCTCGTCACCGGGTCACTGCTGCTCGCGCTCGGCTCCTTCCTGCTCATCTTTGCGCCGAGCACTTCGCGTCCAGCGGAACTCATCGTGGCAATGTTCGTCCTAGGCGCCGGTCTCGGCGCATTTACTCCGGCGAACAACCGCGCCACCATGGCGGCGACCCCGCGCGACAAGCTCGGCATGACCGGAGGACTGCTCAACATGATGCGCTCTCTCGGAGTCATTCTTGGAGTCGACATCTCAGGAATGGTCTTTCTCGCCGTCGGTAGCGCGCACGTGACGGCCGGCCAGCAGAGCCTGCGCCAGGACCGCGAGGCACTCGTATTCGCCAGCAAGCCGGCCTTCATGGACGGCTTTCACATGGTCATGGTGACGCTGGTCGGAGTTTCGCTCCTCTGCGCACTCTTTTCATTCTTCCGCAGGAATGAAGGCGGTAGGAGCATGCAATCGGTCGCCGGTGAGGCGATTGAGCTTGCCTGAGGATCCCCAAGTGTGGCCGATGCATCCCCTCAGCGGAGCGTGCGCTCCGAGGGGCAGGCAACAAGGCGGCAGCACGACTCACCCCTGCGACCCCGCATCGGCACGGAATGAGTTTGACACTCTGCCCGCCAGTGCTCGGACTGCTGCTTAGCAGACGAGCCCCTCTGCAGTGCACAAAGGGGCGCGTCTGCGCACACTGGCCCACGCTAGTCCACTTGCGGCGCTTGCCCTACGGTGAGCGGCTTGCCTGCTCCCAGAGTCGGTGCACCTGCTGCATAGGCAGCCCGGTCATACGCGGCCACCTCTCCGGACAGCAGAGCGTTGTAGACGGCGAGCTTGGCGTCCAACTCGATCGCGAGCTCCCGGGTGATCTGCACCAGAGGCTCCGTCGGCGCCTGCACGCCGAGGCCGGCCAGAGTCGACGCATTCAGCTCGAGCGCATCATGCAGATCGGTGAGCTGGTGGAGGTTGTCCTCAATGACCTTGTGCTGCACTTTCGGGTTATAGACAGAATTCTTAAGCCTCGCGAGCTCCAGCGAGAGCTTCTTCCCGCGCGCGAGCAACGGCCCAGCCGCACGTGCCTGACGCTGTCCGGCCGGATCGATGCCATTCGCCTCGGCTATAACGGCCCGGCGATATGCGTCGAGCCGTGACTGCATCGCGCTGATACGGTTCAACATGCGATTCATGGCGTCGACCTGCGAACGGGCCTCAAGAGCAAGCTGCAGGGCACGGCGCTGCGCAGCCAGCGCGGGCGGCTGATTTGGGTCAGCGATGACGCGGGCGGTGGTCGTCTCGGTGCGCCCGGCAACGCTGACCGTAATCGAGTACGTCCCCGGCAACACTTGCGGCTCGAGTGGCAGCGCCCACTCCGGCGGCGCTCCCTGCAACGGCGATTTCTCAAAATCCACGGCCGTAGGCCGATCGTAGCGCAGGTTCCAGACAAAGCGATTCAGACCGAACTGGGCCGGTCCGTAGCGGGTGGCAATCAGCTCGCCATGCGCGTCACGGATCTGGATTCGCACCGGCGTCTGATGCAGTTCCCGCTGACGCGCGCTCGGCTGCAGAGTTCGGGGGAGGCTGTAATCGATCACGACGCCATCCGGCGCATTCGGGGTGACAAACGACGGTTCCGCGCCTTCCCCGCGACTCCAACGCTGGTATTCGACGCCAGCTCGGGGCGTGAACAGCTTCAGTTGCGTCGGAACGGCAGCAGGATTGAGCGCGGCTACGGATCCAAAATGATCCAATACCCACAGACCACGGCCGTGGCTTGCCAACACCAAGTCGCCGCGGACGAACTTCAGATCGAAGACCGGCATCGTCGGCAGGTTGCTCTTGAGCGCCGTCCATTGCCGCCCGCCGTCACGCGAAATCCAGACACCACGCATGGTGCCTGCCGCCAGGACCTGCGGATCATTTGGGTCAGCACGCACAACCATCACCGCAGCATCTTCCGGCAGGCCCCTGCCGATCGATCGCCAGTGCCTACCGTAATCCGTGGTTGCATAGGCGTACGGTCGATTATCACCAAGTTCATGAGCATCGACCGCGACATACGCAGTGCCCGGATCAGATGGTGAGACATCTATCTGGTAAACACGCGCCCAAGCCGGAGCTCCAGGGGGAGTGACCGTGCTCCAGCGCTTCCCCCCGTCGCGGGTGACGGACACCAGGCCGTCGTCGGTACCCACCCAGATCACGCTTGGATTGCTCGAGGCGATCTGGATAGAGAGAATAGTGTCGTACGTCTCGGCGCCGGACAGATCGTAGTTGATCGGCCCGCCTGAGAGCTGCTGCTTCGCTCTGTCATTGCGGGTCAGATCGGGACTGATCGCTTGCCAGTGCAGTCCTCCGTCAGAGGAGCGCAGCAGCACGTTGCCGCCGAGGTAGACTCTGTTCGCGTCGCGCGGGTCGACCGCAATCGGCGGGGTCCAGTTGAAGCGGATTTTCTGCTCGTAAGTCGGCAAATCGTTGACATAGCCCGGACCGTGCAGATAGGGCATGATGAACAGCGATTGCTTAGTTCTGCGGTCGAACCTCACAATCGAGCCGTCCTCGGCATCCGCATAGATGATGTCCGGATTCGACGGCGCAGGCACCGCATACTCGCCGTCCCCCCCGACAACAGTAAACCAGTCCTGGCCGGAAACGACTGAGTCTGCCAGCGATGAAGAAGGGCCGCACCAGGCACTGTTGTCCTGCAGACCCGTGCACAGATCGTAGGGCGTGCGGCTGTCTGCGGCGACCGAATACGTCTGCTCGATCGGCATGCCATCGAGGAACCGCCACGTCTTGCCGCCATCGAGGGACAGATACGCGCCGCCGTCGTTGCCCTGGATCATGCGCTTCGGATCGCTCGGATCGATCCACATCGCGTGATGATCGACGTGCACCGAGGAGTCGATTGCCCGCACGGTCTTGCCGCCATCATTGGACTCCAGAAGCTGAAAGCCGAGGAAGTACACGCGATCGGCGTTATCCGGCGCTACATCGAGCGTCGTGAAATAGAACCCTCGCACATTTAGAGCATGGTTGTCCGACACTTCGTGCCATTGAGTACCAAGATCGTTGGACACGAACAACGCCCCTTTGCCGATCGGAGCCTCGAGCAGAGCGTAGATGCGCTGCGGATCACTCGGCGCAAATGCCAGTCCGATTCGCCCGATCGGTCCAGCCGGCAGTCCTGCGCGCAGCCGCTTCCAGGTCTGGCCGCCATCGGTCGAGCGCCAGATCCCGGACCCTGGTCCCCCGTCATGGAGCATCCAGGGCTGGCGGTATGCTTGCCAGGTCGCCGCAAGCAGCACTTTCCCGTTGCCAGGCTGCATCGCGACATCGATAGCCCCCGTCTGGTCGTTGACGTACAACGACCTGCGCCATGTTTTCCCGCCGTCGTTGGTCACGAATATGCCCCGGTCCGGGCCGGGCCGCCATGTCTGTCCCAGGGCGGCGACGACCACGTGGTCCGGGTCGTGCGGATCCACAACGATGCGGCCGATCTGCCCGACGTGCCGCAATCCCATTCGTCGCCACGTCCTGCCCGCGTCGGTCGACAGATACACGCCTGCACCGGGGATCACATCATTGCGAATGTTCGCTTCCCCTGTACCCACCCAGACCAGGTTGGGATTTGAAGGGGCCAGGGCGATAGCCCCGATTGAACTCGTCGCCTCATGGGTAAAGATTGCCTGCCAATGCAGACCACCGTCCGTACTCTTGAATACCCCGCCGCCCGCTGAACCGACGTAGTAGACCCTTGGGTTACCTGGGATGCCGGCAACTGCCGTGACCCGTCCGCCGGCTATCGCCGGACCCAGATTGCGGAAATGAACGTGCGCGAAAACGTCCTGCGAAGCAGCCGACTTGCCGCCTGAAGGACTCGCGACGGCGATAGTGAACGCACATGACGCAGCGAGCATCACTGCCGCGATCCGCCTCATCACAGACTGCCCGATCATTGCTGCCCCCTGCTGTACCACTCACGACCCGCGGAACAAGCCGCGAACCCCCTGGGATGGACGGTACCGAGACCCTGCCCTGGACGCAACCCGCTCCGTCGAGCGGGCTGCACCGGCCGTCTCATGGATGCCCGGGCGCGTGCTCGCACTTCGTACGCGCAACGTCCCGGCCGACTTGCACCGCGCGCCGGCACCATTCAAACCGCATGGCGCAATATTTCAATAATGCACTCACGAGCCCCATTGCATAATGGCTTAATCTTCATCCGGGCTCCCGAGGGCATTCCCATGACGATCCGGCGATTCACGGCTTCCATGCTGCTGTCCAGTTGCCTCGCACTCGGTACGGTGCCGGCGTGCCTCGCTGCTACCGGCCACACCCGCCAGCCACCGGAACGTACCTTGACCCCGATCAAGCACGTCATCCTGATCATTGGCGAGAACCATACCTTCGACAATCTGTTTGGGACATACGTACCGCCCAAGGGTCAAACGGTGTGGAACCTTCTCTCGATGGGCATCGTGACCGCAAACGGCACGCCAGGCCCCAACGCCGCATTGGCTCGCCAGTGGCAAGCCACCGATACGTCCGTTTACTCCCCCCACCCAGCCCGGACTCGCCCGTTCGCAATGTTACCGGCCCTCAATACCGGTGCCGCCGTTGCCAAGCCTCGCTTCGCCACGCTTGAGCAGGCGCTGCAGCGCGAGCATGGTCTGCCGCGCTCGGACATGCACCTGCTGCTGACTGGCACAACAGGGCAGTCCGCAAACGTTCCCGATGCGCGCTTTCCGGGACAATTTGCGAACGCGCCCATCGACGTCACCCGCTATGTGCCTTATGACTCGTACTGGGTCAGTCCCGTCCACCGCCTCTTCCAGATGCGCCAGGAACTCGACTGCTCACCGAGAGCCATGACAGCGGCCAATCCGAGCGGCTGCCGCGCGGATCTGTTTCCCTGGGTAGAAATCACGGTCGGCGCGGGCAGCAACGGTATGCCGCGACCGGCGAACTATGATGATCAGACCACCCATGAAGGGCCGGTCGCCATGACCTTCTATAATATGGCCCGCGGCGACGTCCCTTATCTCGCCAAACTGGCGCGCGAATACGCACTCGCAGACAACTATCATCAAGCAGCGCTCGGCGGCACCGGCGCCAATCACATCATGTTCGGCTATGGCACCCTCATCTATTACGAGGACTCCCATGGCCGCGCCGCGCGTCCACCCGCGAATCAGATCGACAATCCGAATCCCGAACCGGGCACCAATAACTGGTATCAGCAGGACGGGTACAACGGCGGTTCGTACACCAAGTGCGCCGACCCGAGTCAGCCCGGAGTGGCGCCCGTCGACCAATATCTCGCAGCCCTCCCCTATACGGTGTTCAACCACGGCGACTGCCGACCCAATGCCTATTATCTGGTCAACAATTACGAACCCGGCTACCACGGCAACGGCACTGCAGCGCCTCTCGGACCGACGCAATTCACCGTTCCCCCGACCCGTGAGGACAATTTAGGGTTGCTGCTCACTCGGCATCACGTCACTTGGAAGTACTACGGCGAGGGCTGGCAGGGCGGCCGCCTGCGCAAGCACCTCGGGCGCTATTGCCATATCTGCGATCCGTTTCTGTACTCGCAACAGATCATGACCAATCCCGCGCTGCGGGCGAACAACGCAGGGCTGCGCAATCTGTACGCCGACATCCGCCACGGCTCGCTGCCCGATGTATCCATCGTCAAGCCCGACGAATTACTCGACGGCCACCCCGCTTCCTCCAAGGTCGACCTGCTCGAGGGATTCGTCCGCAAGATCATCGACATGGTCCACTCACGCCCCGCGTTGTGGAAGAACACGGCAATCATGATCACAATGGATGAGGGCGGCGGCTTCTACGATGAGGGCTACGTGCAGTCGATCGACTTTTTCGGCGACGGCACCCGCGTGCCACTCATCGTGGTATCCCGCTATTCGCGTGGCGGACGCGTCGTGCACACCTATTATGACCACGTATCATTCGACAAATTTGTCGAGGCCAACTGGGAAATTCACCAGCGCATCTCCGCCTACAGCCGCGACAACCTGCCGAATCCCATTGCCTCACCAGCCAATCCTTACGTACCGCTCAATCAGCCCGCCATCGGGGATCTGATGAATATGTTCGACTTCAAGCACCCGCGGTAAACCTGCTCGGCCCCGCTCGCGCATCAGACGGCCGTTCTGTCGGTCGGCTGCGCCCCCGAACCCGCGGCGCAGCCGACCGGAGCGGCACGCACCCGAGTAACCCACCGTCGCGCCGGCACCTAACTCCTGACGCGCACCTTGCCTCGAGCAGCCCGCACCAAGTCACTGCGCAGCCGACCACAACTTGCCGCGACGATCGAGTTGCACCGAACAAGCCGCTTCGCCTCCACCTCTCCGTGCAAATCGCCGATCACACCACCGGCTTCGGTCACACACGGCACCAGAGCCGCGATGTCCCAAGGCTTCATGAACGGATCCACTGCCGCATCAAGGACTCCACGGCAGACGAGCGCATACTGCACGCAGTCACCCACCATTCTTAATCGGCCGACCGCCTGCGCCAGCCTCAGCACTTCTACACCACCGGGCCTCTCATACCAGCCCTTCTCCTTCACCATGGTCATGCCGACCTTGGCCTGCGACATGGGGCGCGGCGCTGCGACCCGAATGCGTCGTGGCGCACCGCCCGCATGCTGCAACCAGCAGCCATGTCCGATCGCTGCATACGTCGTCTCCCCCAGAGACGGTAGGTGGATACAGCCCAGCACCGGGACTCCGTCGACGATCAGCGACACCAGGCTGCCGAACATCGGCATGCCGATGGCATAAGACGCCGTACCGTCGATCGGATCCACGAGCCAACAACGTCCACGCTCCAAGAGCGTGCCCCCGTACTCTTCCCCGTAGAATTCATCACGCGGCCACGCGGTGCTCAGGCACGCCCGCAACATCCGCTCTGCTGCCTTATCCGCCAAGGTAACCTCACTGCCGTCCGGTTTGACTCCGACGCCCACCAGCGGCCGCCCCTGCAGGATGATTGCATCCGATTCGCGCAACGCGGCAAAAAGAACGCTCATTGTGGCGCGGAATTCGCGCGGGGATAAGCGCGGTGCAGTGACTCGCGAACTCATGAAGACACTCCTGAGAGCAACTGTGACACAACGGACAGTGTACGCCCCTCTGTCACCGAACCTTCACCGGACTGTCATTTATCGCAGCCTATAGTTTCCGCTCATTGAATCGCCTCCTGGCTCTCGGGCAACTATCCGGGGAAGACTCCTTGAAGACGAACAGCAAGATCACGCTTGCCATTATGATGGCCTTGAGTTCCCACGCGCTGTATGGTATCGCCGACGCCGCCGGCTCGCCTACTGCGATCGGCGCAATCGACAGCAGCGACCCCACGGCGAACACGCTGCAGGAGATCACCGTCACCGCTCAGCGCCGCCGCCAGTCGATCCAAAACGTGCCGATCACCATTCAGGCAATCACCGGTGAGCGACTGAAGCAGCTCAACGTACAGACCCTCGATGACGTCGTACAATATCTCCCAAACGTACAGCTCGCCTCCAACGGACCCGGACAGGGCCAGATCTACATGCGCGGACTCGCTGCCGGCAACGCCGGCAACCAGTCGAGTGCTACGATCGCGCCATTCCCAAATGTCGCACTGTACCTGGACAATCAGGCAATGACCTTTCCCGGGCGCAACGTTGACATCTACTTCGTCGACATGAAGCGCATTGAGGTGCTCGAAGGTCCACAGGGAACGTTGTTCGGTGGTGGCGCAGAAGCGGGCGTCGTGCGTTACATCACGAACAAACCGATTCTCAATCGCACCGCCGGCAATGCGAGCGCCACCTACGGCGTGACCGCACACGGCGATCCCAACGCCGCCGCGGATCTGGTACTAAACCTGCCCTTGATCAAGGACCGTCTCGCGACTCGCCTTGTCGTCTATGACGATCGACAAGGCGGCTATATCACCAACGTCGCCAGCACTTTTACGCGCAGCAACAACGACACCGGCAATCACTACGCGAACATCACTCCCGGTCCGAGCGGCTTGTGCCCGAACGGCCTGCCCACTCAGACCGGATACTGCGCGGTACCCGGCAGTCCGGTCGCCAACAATTATGCGATAGCTGGTCGTGCATCCAATCCAGTCACCTACGTTGGTGCGCGAGCATCCGCACTCTACAAAATCAACGATGATTGGGATGTCCTGATCGAACAGATGTATCAAGACATGAATGCACAGGGCGAGGATTCCCAATACCCGATCGGTTCTGACGGCCAGACGCTCGGTCCCTGGCAGAATACAGTCTTTACGCCCGCTTATGACAAGGATCGTCTCGAGAACACCGCCTGGACCGTCAAGGGGGAGATAGACCACCTGCTAAAGGTGGTCTATACGGGCGGATACACGGTGCGCAACATCGAGCAGCAGGCGGACTACACCAATTACGCCCGCAGCGCAGGCGGATGGTATTACACCTGCTCCGGCGGCACCGGGCTCGGAGCCGGAACTCCGCCGACCTGTTACTCGCCCATCGGTTACTGGAACGATCACGTGCGCAATACGCACCAGAGCCACGAACTGCGCATCAGCACGCCGGACCGCTGGCGCCTGCGCGGTCTCGTCGGACTGTACTATGAGGACTTCCGCATCCAGGACGATATGAACTTCGATTACAAGACCATACCGTCCTGCACCGCGCAGAATCTCAGCACCGCGCTGGCAGGTGGTGCGCCCTGCGTCGCGGATGTGAGGCCCGCACCGGGCACCCCGGCCTCCGACCCCAGCGTGCGACAGGCCCAGACCGCCTTCGGTGAGGACGATCAACGTGGCTACAAGCAGACTGCTGCGTTCACTTCGATCAGCTTCGACCTTCTGCCGAAGACACTGACGCTCACCGCCGGTACACGCTTTTATCATTACACTGAGTACCAGGTTGGTTCACAGTATGGAACTGGATCAGGCTGCGTGAACGTGCCGAACGGGCAGTGCGTCGGCGGAATGCATCCGATGAACTATCACTCGAGCTATCACGGTTTCAAGAGTCGCTTCAATGTCACGTGGCACATCACGCGCGACGCCATGGCGTATTTCACCTATTCACAAGGATTCCGGCCCGGCGCATTCAATCGGGTACTAAAGAACGTCGCGCCCGACAGCAACGGCAACCCACAGTATCAGGTTCAGACCACGTATGCCCCAGACTCCCTCGATAACTACGAGGTTGGCCTGAAGACGCAGTTGTTCGAGCATCGCCTACTGCTGAACGTCTCGGCGTACCACATGCTGTGGAATAACGCTCAGTTTCTCTTCTTCAATCCGGCCGGCGGATGGGGCAATACCTCGTTCGCGTTCAACGGCCCAAACTACAAGGTCGACGGGGCCGAGCTTCAGCTCGATGCACTGGTGGCTCGAGGATTTACGGTTCAGGGCTCCCTGTCGTATAACAAGTCGCAGCAGACGAACTCCCCGTGCCTGCTCGACAATGAGCCCACGCTGTTGACAACCGGTGGCACAAATCCAAATTACGGCCAATGTATCACTGCGATAAAGGGCAAACCGGCCACCAATCCGTTGGGCCCTGCAGGCACGACGCCATCGTACTCGCCAAAGCTCGAATTCAATCTGCACGCCCGTTATGAGTGGATGATCGGGGATTACGATTCGTTCGTTCAAGTCGGCCTGGCGCACGTCGGCAGTATGTACAACGAGCCAGCTTCCTATCCGGACGGCCTCAACAACCCGCAGTGCGGGGGTTCGCCCTTCCCCGGCACGACGTTGTGCCGCTACCTTCAGCCGAGCTACACGACCTATGACGCCTCCGTCGGCATCGGCAGGGACGCCTGGATGGTGGCGCTGTTTGGGCAGAACTTGAGTAATAGCGATGCCAGCTTGTTCACCTCGACCGCACAGTTCATTAAATCCGAGGTCCCCCTGCGCCCGCGAGTACTGGGCGTGACACTCACCTATCATTTCTGAGCCAGCCTGTTGCGCCAACCTCATGGGCGGGCCATTCGGCCCGCCCGCTCTTTTTCTTAAACCCACGAGCCGAGATTCCGTCAGATATGCACGCCGCGCCCGAGCTTCATACCGAAGCCCATTCCGCAATCGAGCTCGAGGCGCAGCGGATCCGCGGATTACTCGCTGAACGCGATGTCGAGGCGGCGTTGAAGGCGACGCAAACCCTGCTCGCCATGGCTCCCGGCAATCGCGACGTGCTTGCCCTGCAGGCCGAAAGTCTTCGCCTGCTCGAGCGCACGACAGAGGCATTAGCGGTCCTTGAGCAGATTGAGAGACTTCATCCGAAATTCAGTCGGCTCTATCAGGAGCGAGGTCGCTGCTATGTGTTGCAGCGCGATGCCCCCCGGGCAATAGATGCATTTCTGCGCGCAGTCAATCTCAATCCAGCACTATTCTCAAGTTGGAAAATGCTGCGGAGTCTGTACCAGATGACGGGTGAGGCGGAACATGCCGCCACCGCAGACGCGCATATCGCAATCCTGAGTAAGCTACCCGAAGAAGTTCTGCGCGCCAACTGCTTGTTCTTCGATGGAGAGATCTACCGGGCCGAAGCGATTGTGCGGAGCTATCTGCTGCGATACGGCAATCATGTCGAGGCAATGCGACTATTGGCGCGCATCGGAATGGCTCAGGACGTGCTCGATGACGCCGAAATTCTGCTCTCGGCCGTGCTGCAACTTACCCCCGACTACAGAGCGGCTCGCGCCGACTTTGTCACCGTACTGGTCCGCCGGCAGAAATATCATCACGCTCTCGAGCAGGCTGATCTGCTCTTGCGCGACGACTCGCGGAACGTGGACTACCGCGCATTGCGCGCGTCGGCGCTGGTCGGCCTTGGGGAGCACGGACAAGCGATCGCCTTGTATCAGGAGCTATTGGGTGAAGTCAGTGCGCCCGCCGCGGTGGCGGACCTGAACCTCTGGCTCGCGCACGCACTAAAGACGATCGGCGCGCAGCAGCAAGCTATCGCCGCATATCGGGCGGCAGCCGCGGCACGGCCCGACTTCGGCGATGCCTGGTGGAGCCTCGCCAATCTCAAGACTTATCGCTTTACGGAGACCGAGATTGCCTGCATGACGGTCGCAGAGCAAGCGGCTACAACGCCCACGATCGATAGGCGGCACCTGTGCTTCGCACTCGGCAAGGCATTGGAAGATCGAGAGAGCTATGAGCAGTCCTGGCAGTTCTATTGCCGAGGCAACGCACTGAAGCGGGCCGAGAGCCGCTACCGACCCGAGATCATGGAGGAAAATACCCGCGCGCAAAAGCGCATCTGCACGAAGGAGTTCCTCGCGGCACGAGCCGGTTGGGGTGCCCCAGATCCCGATCCGATTTTCATAGTCGGACTGCCGCGCGCAGGCTCAACGTTGCTGGAACAGATCTTGGCGTCGCACCCCTTGGTCGAAGGGACACAGGAACTCGCCGAGATCCACCGCTACAGCTTGGAGCTCGCGGGTTTCGGGGGCGATCAAAGCCGTGTCGCATATCCCGATGCGCTGGCTGAGCTGTCCTCTGCGGACGTGCGCCGGCTCGGAGAACGCTTCCTCGCCGAGACACGAATCTACCGGCAGACCCGCCGGCCCCATTTCATCGACAAGATGCCGAACAATTTCCGCCACCTGGGGCTGATTCACCTGATTCTACCTAATGCTAAGATAATCGATGCGCGTCGCGAGCCGCTCGCCTGTTGCTTCGGAAATCTCAAGCAACTCTTCGCCCACGGGCAGGAATTCACTTACAGCGTAGAGGACATCGCTCGATACTACCGGACGTATCTGGAGCTGATGGAGCACTGGAACTCGGCGTTGCCCGGACGAATTCTGACCGTTCACCATGAGGATGTGATCGAGGATCTGCACGCCAGCGTGACGCGGCTGCTCGAGTTCTGCGGTTTGCCGTTCGAGCCCGCCTGCCTGCAATTTCACAAAACAGCTCGCAGCGTACGCACAGCAAGTTCCGAGCAGGTCCGCCGCCCGATCAGCCGCGAAGGCCTTGCGCAGTGGCGGCACTACGAACCGTGGCTCGGCGCACTCAAGGAAGCGCTCGGGGACGCGCTCGTACGCTACCGGCGCTGAGAGCGCCGCAGCGGTACCGGCACCACCCGGTCAGACGCGCCCTCAATTCAATAGCTCGAGGAGCGCCAACAGACGGAGCGCCGCCTGCTGCGGAGAGTCGTCGTTCGACAATTCAGCGTCAACCGGCAGCCGAGCGAGTTGCGCATTGCGATCCAGCCGGGCCGCAATCATCTGTGGGCTCTCGCGGCCACGCCTGAGAAGCCGGCTGCGCAGCACCTCCGGCGCGGCGCTCAGTCGCACGACAAAGAGGTCCGGATAGCGTTCACGGGCACGCGCCACGTGCGCCCGCGAGCCATTAACCACCACACAGAGACCCGCGGCAAGCGGTGCCAGTTCTTCGTGGCGGATGCCATAGGATAGACCGTGTGCCTGCCAATGCAACGCGAACGCATTGGCACGGATCAGCGCCTCAAACTGCCCCGCCGTTACCGATTCATGTGCTTCGGCTGGATCGACTGCCATCCGCGTGATCGTCCGTCGAGCGACATGCACTGCCGCCCGGTGGAATTCCTCCATCGCCAGCCAGCGCAGGACACTATCCTTGCCCGCACCAGAGGGTCCGATGAGCAAAATCAGGCGGCCCGCCTTCCGGCACATCGCACTCATTTCGAACGAACACCGAGCGGCACCCGCAGAACTCGGCGCAGCGCAGCGCCGGCTTCGGGCTCAACGAACAGCGACAGCGCATCGAAGCACACCGGCTGCGGCAGGCCGTCGAAACAGGCTTGAGCGTGGGATAATAGTCCTGCCCGCTGCTCCGGCGAGAGAGAGTCGAGCCGGTCTGTAAGCGTCATATGGAAGCGATAGTCGTCCCACACGTAAGGGTAGCCCCACCTGCACAGCTGAACGTGTTGACGTTCACTTAGACCCTGATTACGGTAACGCTCAATCTCCGCAGAGGTTAACGGCGCAGCGAACGGCTGCAACGCAGCCACACATCTGCCCGCCAACCTCTCGAGCGGTTCGCACCGCTGCGTGAGGCACAGCGCAAGGAATCCGGCAAGCGGCTGCACCCGCAGCACCGGCAATTCGAATGCCGTGAATTCGCCCGCCAAATCAAGCACTGCATGTGACAAGTCGCTCCAGGTGTACTCTGCAGCAAGGCGCCACGGGGCGCGCAACGTCGCGTGCCAGCCATAGCGTCGCGGCGCAGAAAGCACGTGAGACCACTGCGCAATCCCCCATCCTGAGGGAGGCTGCAGGGGCACGATTGAAATGCCGTCCGCGTCCCGCCCGAGCCAGCACGCGCCGGCGCGAGCCCACGGGGAATCCGCCGCCGGCGCGAAATACAGCGCCCAGCGATGAGCCGTGAGCGGCACCAACGCCGACTCAGTCATCCGCCGGCACCGTCAGTCCGACACGGTCTCCAGAAGCGTAGCCCGTCACACATTCAGTTTGCATACCCACAGTGTCTGCGTCGACGCTCCGCACGCACAGCGCAGGGCGGCAACCCGGCATTAACAGTAGCTCAGCAACTTTCGCCGGACGGAGTATTGCGGTCATGCGACTTTCGCGTCGAAGGTAATCCGGCACGCCTCGGGCGACGAGCGCTTGCGTAATGGAGCCCGGCATCACCACCCCCTCGTCAATGCCCGCAAAGCGCCGCAGCGGGAAGAAGCGCTCGCCCACGTGCAACCGACGGCCCTTCGCCTCACCCAGCGTCCGCATGCGCAGAACCGGGCTCCGCGGCGAACGGTCCACGGCGCGCACCACGTCGGCCTCCTGAGTCACTGTCGCCGCAGTCGGCAGTGACTCAGGAGGCAACCGGGAACCGGACAGAAATGCGCCCGCACGAATATCTCCGGTCAACGTGCCTGCGATCCCGACCGCGGCGCCGCTTCGCGTGCCGATATTCATGGCACCGCTCTTAGCCAACATCGCTGTCATAAAAGAGACACACGCTCACCATAAGCTGATCGAGTGATGCTGAAGTTGTCTAGACAAGAGTAGATACCAAGGGCATGTTGCAAGACGATTGCACCCCCACGCATATCGATCGCACCGCGCGCCAGGGATGGCTTCGCCTGCTGAGCCACGCACCGCTCGATCTGCTCGAGTGCGAATTGGGTGCGCTCACCGGGCCTCATCCACAGTGGCTGCGCCGGCCAGAAATCGGCTTGGTAATGGTGCAGGGCCGTATTGGAGGCACCGGAGCCCGCTTCAATCTTGGTGAAGTTACAGTCACCCGCTGCGCTCTGCGCACCGATCCGGGCCGCATTACCTGCCGTGAGGTTGGTGTGGCCTATGTGCTCGGCCGCTCGGTGCGTCATGCCGAGCTTGCCGCCACCGCGGACGCACTGCTGCAGGATCCACTAACCCGCGATCGCATTCCATCCAATCTGCTCGACCGCATCGCAGCTTCGCTAGACAGCGAGCACGCGAAGCGTCGTGCGCAGATTCGGGCGACTCGTGTCGAGTTCTTCACCGTCGCACGCGAAAGCGGCGCGACTGACGCGCCATGAGCGAGCAGACGCTAGATCTGAATCTGCAGGAAGTCGGCGCAGCATTCAGCGACCCGGTGCTGAGCAGCCAAGCCGTTTTCCGTGCAGCCCTCGCCGCGCTGTCGCGCCCAGGACGGATCCAGAGCGTGCCACACGATGCGCAACAGCCGCCGGGCGCCACCCCCGCGGCGGCGGCGCTGCTGCTTGCACTGCTCGACCCAGACTGCACCGTGTGGCTGGCACCGCGACTTGCCGGCGGAGCGGTCAGCGCATGGCTGCGCTTTCATACCGGCTGCCGGATAGTCTCCCAGCCGGCGGCAGCACGCTTTGCGTGGAGCGACGCAGATCAACTGCCGCTGTTGCAGCAGTTCGCCCTGGGCAGCGAGTTCGAACCGGAAATCTCGACAACCTGCGTCGTACAGGTCAAGGCACTCGATGAGCGCTGCGGCTGGCGCCTAAGCGGCCCCGGAATTCCGGGCCGACAGCGGCTTGCCGTGGCCGGGCTCGGTGCGGGATTCCTCGCGCAATGGCAGGCAAACCATAACCTATTTCCTCGTGGAATCGACGTGCTGCTGTGCGCTGGACAATTCCTTGCCGCCTTGGCGCGCACCACGGCCATCGAGGCATAAGCGATGTACGTTGCCGTCAAGGGTGGTGAACGTGCAATCGAGAACAGCCAGGCACTGCTCGCCGAGCTGCGTCGGGGTGATCCGAGTGTTGCGGAGCTCTCGATTGAACAGATCCGCTTGCAATTGCGCCTAGCGGTTGATCGAATCATGACAGAAGGCTCGCTGTACGACCCGGAGCTCGCTGCGCTCGCTCTGAAGCAGGCTTCCGGGGATGCAATCGAAGCGATCTTTCTCCTGCGCGCATACCGCACGACGCTACCGCGGCTCGGATACAGCGTGCCGCTCGACACCGGTAAAATGCGGCTCTGGCGCCGAGTATCGGCGACGTTCAAGGATCTTCCGGGCGGCCAGATCCTCGGACCGACGTACGACTATACCCAGCGGTTACTCGACTTCGCATTGCTCGCCGGCACACCGGTTCCTCCCGCGCCCCGCTTGCCTGCCGACGCCGAACCGGTACCGGCAGTGCTCGATCTGCTCGACCAGGAGGGCCTGATTGAAGCTGAGAGCGCATCCTGCGGCGACCCCGAGCCGCACGATCTGACCCGCGAGCCGATGCGATTCCCTGCTTCACGCGCAGCGCGACTGCAGAACCTCGCACGGGCCGATGAGGGCTTCATATTGGCGCTCGGCTATTCGACGCAACGCGGCTATGCGCACTCGCATCCATTTGCCGGGGAAGTGCGTTTCGGCAGCGTCGAGGTGGAGCTCGTTCCAGAAGAGCTGGGCTTCGCCGTGTCGATTGGAGAGCTCGAGGTTACCGAGTGTCAGATGATCAACCAATTTGCCGGCAGCAAGAGTCAGCCACCGCAATTCACCCGCGGCTATGGCCTCGCCTTCGGCCACAGCGAGCGCAAGGCAATGGCTATGAGCTTGGTCGACCGCGCATTGCGCGCCCCCGAATTGGGCGAGGCGATCGACTCGCCGGCGCAAATGGAGGAGTTCGTGCTCTCGCACAGCGACAGCCTGGAAGCATCCGGGTTCGTGCAACACTTGAAGCTCCCGCACTATGTCGATTTTCAGTCCGAGCTTGAACTCGTTCGGCGCCTGCGGATCAATGCCGTGCAGCAGGATGAGCCGACATGAGGATGTGCGACCCGCCCGGCTCCCTCGAGCGCGATCCCAATGTCAATTTCGCTTATCTCGATGAGCGTACCAAACGAATGATCCGCCGTGCGCTGCTCAAAGCGGTCTGCATTCCGGGCCATCAAGTGGCGTTTGGCTCACGAGAGATGCCGTTGCCCTATGGTTGGGGCACCGGCGGAATTCAAGTCACTGCCTCAATTCTCGGTCCGCGCGACGTACTGAAGGTCATCGACCAGGGCTCCGACGATACAGTCAACGCCGTAAATATCCGTCGGTTCTTTCAACGCACTGCAGGCGTCGCGGTGACCACCGACACCACGCGAGCGGACATCATCCAAACACGTCACCGTATCCCGGAAACGCCCTTGCGAGAGGGGCAAATTCTGGTGTTCCAGGTGCCAGCCCCAGAACCGATGCAGAGACTTGAGCCGCGCCAGAGTGAGACCCGCAAGATGCACGGTCTCGCCGAATACGGACTGATGCACGTGAAGCTTTACGAGGACATTGCGCACTACGGGCACATCGCCACGACCTACGACTATCCGGTGCTGGTGAATAACCGCTACGTCATGTCGCCATCGCCAATTCCGAAGTTCGACAACCCGAAGCTGAACATGAGCCCAGCCTTGCAGCTATTCGGTGCCGGACGAGAGAAGCGTATCTACGCCGTGCCCCCGTACACCGCCGTCACCAGTTTGGCGTTCGACGACCACCCATTCGAGGTGCAACGCTGGGAGAGCGGCTGTGCACTGTGCGGCTCGCGCGCGAGCTTTCTCGATGAGGTTCTCACCGATGATCACGGCGGCAGGATGTTCGTTTGTTCCGACTCGGATTATTGCACCAGCCGGCAAGGGGCCGACGTGCGCTCGGTGATCTCCGATGGCGGCTGATTCAGCGACGCCATTACTGTGTGCCCGCGCCCTGCGACGTCTGTACGGTCGGATCGTTGCACTCGAGGAGGTCTCGTTCGAACTATGGCCTGGAGAGATACTTGCAATCGTCGGGGAGTCTGGTTCCGGCAAGAGCACCCTGCTGCACGTCCTGGCTGGACAGCTCGAGCCAGACGAGGGCGAAGTACTGTTCGACCTACCGGGACGTGGACTGCAGGATATCTATCGCCTCTGCGAAGGCGAGCGCCGGACACTGGCACGCACCGATTGGGGATTCGTGCATCAACACGCCGTTGACGGGCTACGCATGCACGTATCGGCCGGCGCGAATGTGGTCGAGCGCCAGATGGCGCTTGGCGAGCGGCACTATGGACGGTTGCGCCGGCTGGCCCTCGATTGGCTGCAGCACGTTGAGCTCGATCCGGCACGCATCGACGATGCCCCGGTGATCTTCTCGGGTGGTATGCGTCAGCGGCTACAGATCGCCAGGAACCTCGTGACCCTGCCGCGACTCGTTTTCCTCGATGAGCCCACATCAGGCCTCGACGTGTCGGTTCAGGCACGGTTGCTCGATTTGCTGCGCCGCCTCACGCGCGAACTCGGTCTCGCCGTGGTGCTGGTGACGCATGACCTTGCGGTTGCGCGTTTGCTCGCGCATCGCACGATGGTGATGCAGCTCGGCCGGGTAGTCGAATCCGGGCTGACCGACCAGCTGCTAGATGACCCGGTGCATCCGTATACCCAGCTTCTGGTCTCCTCGGTGCTGCCGCCATGACCGAAGGCGGCTACGCACCTGTACCGTTGCTGAGCCTCGAAGGCGTCAGCAAGCATTTCACCCTGCACAACCAGAACGGAGTCCGCCTACCGGTGCTCGAGCAGGTAGATCTCAGTGCATATGCTGGGGAATGCATTGTGCTCGACGGAGCTTCGGGCGTCGGCAAGAGCACGCTGCTGAAACTCATTTACGCCAATTACCGCACCACCGGCGGCAGCATCCGACTGCTTCCCGGAACGCCCGCCGAACTTGAATTGACCCGCGCCACCCCGCGCCAGCTGCTCGCTGCACGCCGCGAGTCGATCGGCTACGTCAGCCAATTCCTGCGCGTCATTCCACGCGTATCAGCGCTGGATGTCGTCGCCGAGTCGTTACTGGAGGCAGGACAAGACGGTCCGCTTGCCATGCACGATCGGACCCTCCGGCGGGTCAATCCTGCACAGAACGACGCGCGCGCCGAAGCGGCCAGCTGGCTGCATCGACTCGGCATCGCCGAGCGTCTCTGGTCGCTACCGCCCTCGACCTTCTCCGGCGGGGAACAACAGCGTATCAATATCGCGCGCAGCCTGATCAAGCCGCGCCCCGTTCTGCTTCTTGATGAACCGACCGCCTCACTCGATGACGCCAACAAGTCGATCGTCATCGACATTATTGGCGAAGCACGCGCGCGCGGCGCTGCGATCATTGGGACGTTTCACGACCCCACAGTTGCCGCCGCGGTGGCAACCCGACGCTTTTCGCTCGACGGCTCGCGGATGCTTACATGAGCCAGACACTCCTGCGCAACGCCCGCCTCGTGCTAGATAACGAAATTGTCGCCGGCACCCTCACGTTCAATCAGGACGGGATTACCGCATTCAATCCGGGGGCAACCTCCGCACGCGGAGCACTCGATCTCGACGGCGACCTGCTCGCACCGGGACTCGTGGAGATGCACACCGACAATCTGGAGCGGCATCTGATGCCGCGGCCGCAAGTGCACTGGGCCGAAGCGCCCGCGTTGCTCGCGCACGATGCCGAGGTTGCCGGCGCCGGCATCACCACCGTTCTTGACGCCCTCGGAGTCGGCGAAATTGACCTCGAGAGTCTGCGCGGCCGCACGTGGAATACCCTGCTCGATTGTCTGCAGGAATGCACTACGCACGACGCGCTGCGCTCCGAACATCTGATACACGTGCGCTGTGAACTGCCAGCGCCGAACACCATCGAGCTGTTTGCCCCGTTTCACAATCACCCTCGACTGCGCCTGATCTCATTGATGGATCACACGCCAGGGCAGCGGCAATGGGAAAACATCGAACATGCCCGCATCTATTACGTTGGCAAGAAGGGCTGGAGTACCGCCACGTACGAAGCGAAGGTGGCCGCTGCGGCAGAAATGCAAGAGCGTTATGCCCGGCCGCACCGGGCGCATTTCGTCGATTATTGCCGCATCAACGGCATCGCTCTTGCGAGCCACGACGACACCACCACCGCACACGTGGAGGAAGCGCATCGCGACGGCGCCGTCATGTCCGAGTTCCCGACGACGCGGCATGCAGCCGAGACTGCCCGACAGCTCGGTCTTGCAATCGTGATGGGTGGTCCGAATGTCGTGCGCGGCGGCTCGCATTCGGGCAACGTCGCCGCGGCCGAACTCGCCTGCGGCGGGCTGCTCGATATCCTTTCCTCCGATTACGTGCCAGGCAGTCTACTAAGTGCGGTGTTCGTGCTGCACCACAAGCATGGCATCTCGCTGCCGCACGCGTTTGCAATGGTTACGCGCAGACCCGCGGTAGCACTCGGTCTGCACGATCGTGGACGCATCGCCAAGGGCCTGCGCGCCGATCTGGTCCAGATCCGTCCGGTCGTCATGTCCGACGGCTGCGTTCGCCCGCTGGTACGAGCGGTATGGCGCGAAGGGCGGCGGGTGGCCTGAACACGGCCCATCCAAGCGTGATGCGCGCGAAGCGCCCGTCGACCCGCACTCACCGAGATGAGAACAGAAGCATGCAACGCATCAATTGCGGCACACCTCCCGATCCATGGTCCGCGGGACGCGCGATGCGCGAAGCGCCCGAGATCGATCCGTCCTGCTGGGTCCGCGAGTCCGATTTCGGCCGCTACACTTATCTCGGGCCCGGCTGCCACGTCATGTACAGCGAGGTCGGCGATTGGGGATATGCGATGGGCGCGAATCACATCGCACACGCGCACATCGGAAAATTCTGCAATATCGCGACTGGCGTGCGCATCAACCCCAGCAATCACCCCTGGTGGCGCGCAACGCTTCATCACTTCACCTACCGCAGCTTGTCGTACGGATTTGAGCTGCCCGATGACCTCGAGTTCTTCGCCTGGCGCGCACGCGATCAAGTCAGAATCGGCCCGGACGTGTGGATTGGCCACAATGCGATCATCATGCCTGGAGTCACGATTGGAGCCGGCGCGGCAGTAGGAAGCGGCGCGGTGGTGACGCGAGATGTTCCGCCTTACGCCATTGTTGTCGGTGTACCGGCGCGCGTGCTTCGGACTCGCTGTGACGCCCGCACTGCACAGCGCCTTCTAGAGCTCGCCTGGTGGGACTGGGACGACTCGCAACTGCGCGCTGCATTACCCGATCTGCGTGCAATGGACATCGAGGCTTTTGCTGCAAGGTACGCCCGCTGATCTCCGGTGTCGATGCAACTCGGTGCGAGTCGTGAGATTTCACATGCCGGTCACGTTTCGGGCCTAGCATCCGGGGATGGAGATTGCTCGGAGTGCTCACCGCCCGCAATTGCAACACCAGATGTTGCCTCTCGGCGCGAGCATTGCTCGTGAAACGGCTCTACGGATTTATTCCGTCGCGTCGGCGGTCAGTGCTGCCAATCTTGCGGTGCGTCCCTGAACTGTTGCGTCGCTGGTTCGCTCTCGGACGACTGCCGCCGGGAGCGCTGTGCCAGCGGATTGCTTCACGATCAGCGACGTGCGGACCTCCTTGTAGCGATGGAGCCAGTCTGCCGTGTCTCAAATTGAACCGTACCTTGACGATCTGAGCTTTCGCCGTGCCCATGTTCGTCTGATTTTCTCGGCAGGGCTCGGCGTGTTCCTCGATGGGTACGATTCGGCGATGATGGCGGTCGCCATCATCTTCCTCGGCACCACGTGGCACCTCTCACCCGCCTCATTGGGGCTGATTGGCGCATCCACATTGCTCGGTGCCATGGCCGGTGGCGCAGTAGGCGGGCGCTGCGCCGATTTGTACGGGCGCAAATGGCTGTATCTGATCGACATAGCCACGTTTTTTCTGGCGGCGCTCCTCTCGGCGTTTTCCTGGAACGTCACCTCCGTTTTCCTGTTCCGCTTCCTCGTCGGCGTAGGCATCGGCATCGATTATCCTCTCAGCGCGACGTTCCTCGCTGAGTTTTCGCCGCGCAAGCAGCGCGGCTCGCTGATGACCTGGTCGTTCGGCCTATTCTTCTACATAGGCGCGATTGCAGCCATGTTAGTAGGTTACCTGCTGTCCCAGTCCGGGCCGGACGCATGGCGATTGCTGTTCGCCTCGGGCGCAGTGCCGGCGCTTGCGCTATTGATCATTCGACGCGCCTTGCCCGAATCTCCGCGTTGGCTTCTGCGCAAGCAACGCCCGGAGGAGGCCATCGCCGCACTGCGCACCTTTCAGCCGGATTGTCCGCTGAGCGCGCCGGCCGCTCGAGAGGCGTTCGACGCGCGCGACTCAAAGCCGGGAAATGCGGCTTGGCCACAGCTTTTCTCCCGGCAGTATCTGCGACGCACGGCGCTGATAACCCTTCCCTGGTTCCTGCTCGACGTAGTGGACTATGGCTATAGCCTGTACATACCGACGCTATTGCTCGCCTTCGGCATGAAGACCTTCGGCGGTGCAATCCTGCTCTCGACGCTGCTGAAGTGCATCGGAACAATAGGTTTTGTGCTCGTTGCCCGCTCCATCGACCGCATTGGCAGGATCCGCGCGCAGAGCCTGGGATTCCTCGGCCTTGCCGCCGGCATGGCGGCATTGTCGCTGCTCGCCACAAGCGCCTCCAGCGCGATCGTGCCGATTGCACTGTGCATGCTGTTCGTGAAGCTGTGCAATGCATTCCCTGATATCACCACTTGGATACTTCCGGTTGAGCTTTTCCCAACGGATTTGCGCGCCTCTGCGCACGGCCTGGCGACCTCTTTCTCGCGCATTGGGGCTGCCGGTAGCGTGTTTCTGTTTCCTATTCTGCAGCGCGCCTGGGGCATCAGCAGAGTGTTATTGGTGATTGCTGCCGCGCAGGTCCTCGCCTCGCTGCTGACTCTCCTCAGCGCGTACGAGCCGGCAGGTCGTAGTCTGGAGGACATCGCGCCGGGCTCCGCACTGCTCGGGGCGCATGCCGGTAGCGCCGCTCGTCCCCTTGCCATCCCCCCAGTTTCTGAGGAGCCCTGAGCGCTTGAATGGACATTCGAGCACGCAGGACCACCGGCGCCGCAGTTAACGAGAACGACACCTGGAAACTGGCACCAGGCACGATCGGATCGGCCTGGCGGATCGTGCGCGATTAACCCCGTCGCTATTGCCCATCGCGATCGCACGCTTCTCCCCGACTCGGAATCAGGAAGTGGTGCTTTTCGTCCATTGGCTGGGTCTCGTAGTTGTAGCATGAGCCGAATTTCCTGTGGCCCGCGCCGGCCTGAGGACCGAAGCTGTATCGTCGATGAAGAGGGGCACGCGGCCTCTGAGCAAGCATTCCGGCATTGCCCTGGGCATCAAGCGTTCGAACACTCCGCGCTGAGGCCCGGGCCCGGTCCTCTGCCTGTGCGCCTCTGGTGGGCTAGAGGTCGGAGCGCGCTGTGGCGAGAGGAACTCGAGGCCCCATGTGGTACCACTCGAGTCGGCGCGATTGGCCCAAGAGCGATCTAGTGTATCGCGCCCATGCGCTCTGCACCTCTCGAGGTGCTCGCCGCGTAACCTTTTGCCCCGCTCACTCGAATTTACCGACAGGACAGGCAAACGCGTCGATGAACCCAAACCGCTTGTCCCGTTGGCGAACCCACGCGGAGCAATCGCTGTGTCTACTCGTGTCACCTCGTTGGTTTTGACTGGCGGCCCGGCCGCCCTGAGTGCCCGGCTGGCCCAGCTCGCGGGCGTCCTCGCTCCCCCGGCCGCAAGAGTTGCGCTGGCCGTTCCATTTCTCAAATCCGGGCTCACCAAATGGAGCGGCTGGTTTCACGTCTCCCCGGTGGCGGACTTTCTGTTCGAATCCATCTTCCGATTGCACATCCTCGGGCATCGCTACCCATTCCCGATGCCCGATGTGCTCGCACACATCGATGCCGTGGGTGAGATTCTGTTACCCGTGCTGCTACTCGCCGGTCTTGCCACTCGCTTCAGCGCGCTCGCGCTGCTGGGCATGATCGGCGTCATCCAGCTGACCGACCCCTCCGGATGGGCCAATTTCCATCTCCCCTGGGCAGCGCTCGCCCTCGCACTCATGACGTTCGGCCCAGGCAAGGCCTCGCTCGACTTTGCGATCGAGCGCTGGGGACGCCAAGGCCGTCCCGGCTGGCGCTGAGAGCGGCCGCGATGCGACCACGGGCTGTGCGCTGGCTGGCGTGAGCATCGGGCGTGCCGGGGGTCGCCGCGGGAGCATTTCGTGATGCGCGCGTGGCATTGCGAACTGCGACCTCGCCCCGACCTCCCCGGTCAATCCTCTCTGGATGCTCGCTGGCACTTTTCGCGCCAACGCACGATCGGGGAGGCTCTGATGCGCCTGCCTGGCCGGTCCGCGCTCACCCCGGGGAGGCATCGCGACTGCCACGTGCGCAATTGACGGTACAATACCTATCGACCCTTTGCAGCACGGCCCGCCGCCGGATCGCGCCCGCCAGCCGCGGCGATGTGCGCGATGCACTCGGGCCGGGTGCTGAGACGAAGGGCACACGAGCCACCTGCTGCGACCGAGAGGGAGCAGGGTAATTTCGCGATTTCCGGAGGTGTGAGATGGCCGAACCCGAATACGTGCCGCCGAAAGTCTGGACCTGGAGCAAGCCGAACGGCGGACAATTTGCCAGCATCAACCGCCCAATTTCCGGGCCCACGCATGAGAAGGAATTGCCGGTCGGGCGCCATCCGCTGCAGCTGTACTCCCTGGGCACACCGAATGGCGTCAAGGTCACCATCCTGCTCGAGGAACTACTCGCGCTCGGACACTCGGACGCTGAGTACGATGCCTGGCTGATCCGCATCGCCCAGGGAGATCAATTCAGCAGCGGCTTCGTCGCCGTGAATCCCAATTCCAAGATCCCGGCGCTGCTTGACCGCAGTGCGACGCCGCCGATTCGTGTGTTCGAATCCGGTGCGATCCTGGTCTACCTTGCCGAGAAGTTCGGCGCTTTTCTGCCTACCGAGGCCGCGGCGCGGGCCGAATGCCTCGCCTGGCTGTTCTGGCAAGTCGGCAGCGCGCCGTATCTGGGTGGCGGGTTCGGCCACTTCTATGCCTATGCACCACAGAAGTTCGAATACGCCATCGACCGCTTTGCAATGGAAGTGAAGCGTCAGCTGGACGTGCTCGATCGGCGCCTCGCTGAAAACGAATATGTCGCAGGTCCTAGCTACACGATCGCGGACATGGCGATTTTCCCGTGGTACGGTGGGTTGGTGAAGGGCTGGCTCTATGGCGCGGCGGAGTTCCTGAGCGTGCACGAGTACCGTCACCTCCAGCGCTGGGCAGATCAGGTGTACGCGAGACCTGCGGTGCAGCGCGGACGGATGGTCAACAGGACGAGTGGCGAACCCGCATCGCAGCTGCACGAACGCCACGATGCGCGCGATTTTGAGACCCGGACGCAGGACAAGCTCACGACGGCAGATTGAACGGTCGTTGTGCGCCGCGGCATGACACGAGACACGTTCGCGCGCTCTGCACTCGTGCAACGCCACATGCGCTCATTTCCGCAGCTACCAAATGCGGGAATAGCTAGGAACGCGAATTGCGCCCCCGGCGATCGCGCACCACAGCGATCCACGCCGCAGCGCTCCGCCTGAGGCTAGCAATGCACCGCGTCGAATCAGCACAGATCAAGGAGCTCGTTCTCGTCGGCGGCGGTCACACTCACTTGGGGGTACTCGAGCGTCTCAGTCGCAGTCCCCTCGGTGCAGTTCGCCTGACAGTCATCTGCCGCGAGGAGTCCACGCCATATTCGGGCATGCTGCCCGGGTTGATTGCCGGGCATTATGCGAGCGCGGACATTCATATCGACCTGCGGCCGCTGTGCCGCCTGGCCGGTGCGCGCTTTGTGCATGGCGAAGTGACCGGGCTCGATCTCGCCGGACGCCTAGTGCTGTGTGCAGAGCGCCCGCCAGTGCCCTACGACCTGCTCTCACTGAACATCGGCTCTGCACCGGATTTGCGCGCGGTACCTGGAGCAGCCGCCAGCGCCGTACCTGTGCGGCCCATCGAGCCATTCATCGCGCATTGGCAAGCGCTGTGCCATCGGGCACTCGAGCGGCGCGGGCCGCTGCATATCGGTGTCGTCGGCGCCGGGGCCGGTGGCGTTGAAATCCTGCTCGCAATTCAATTTGGCCTGCGCCAGCGACTGGCCGCCGCGGGCAAGAATCCGAACGATGTACACCTGTCTCTCTTTACCGATTCCGCGCGTATCCTGCCCACGCATGACAGGCGGACCCGGCGGATTTTTGAGCATCTCCTTGCCGAGCGAGGGATTCAGGTCCGCACTGGTCAGGCCGTCACTGCGCTCGCTCCGGGGCGCCTCACACTCGCCGATGGGAGTGTCTACCTGCTCGATGAGGTGCTCTGGGCGACTTCGGCCGCCCCGCCCCCCTGGATTGCACGCTCCGGACTTGCGGTGGACGCACAGGGCTTCGTGACTGTTCGCAATACTCTGCAGTCGATCTCCCATCCCGAGGTCTTTGCTGCGGGAGACGTCGCCACGATGATTGACCAACCACGCCCCAAGGCGGGAGTGTTTGCGGTTCGGGCGGCCAAACCACTGGCGCAGAATCTGCGCCGGGCGGTGCTCGGGCGTGCGCTGAGGCCCTTCAAGCCGCAAGCGCATTTCCTCAGTCTGATCAGCACCGGTGACCCCTGTGCGGTCGCAAGCCGCAACGGTTGGGTTCTACATGGGCCTGTGATGTGGCGCTGGAAAAACTGGATCGACCGGCGCTTCGTGTCCCGTTTCCGCATTGCAGACACCGACGCGGCGCGCAGCTGACCTCACCGCGTTGCATGAGTATCGGCGGAATAGCTGGCGCATATCCGGTTCGCCTCAGACACGCCGTTGCTTAGCGCTCTCGATTTCGCCAGCTTTGCTCGATCAACGAGACGCTGGGCGGTGCGTCGGCTTGCGGGCTCACACCGCCTGCGAGGCAACGAGTCCACCGAACCTCAACGACCCAGCAGCCGAACCGCGCGGCGGTGCCGCGCATCGCTCAGGAATCGCAGGAGAATGCGGTACGTATCGATGTCGAAGGCCGGCCGGCGGCCGGCGAGCAGCATCTCAACGTCCTCCTCCCCGCTCGCCTCGCCGAGGTAGATCCATTGGTCGATCAAATGCAGCGTGCGGCGCTCCTCAGCGCCCTCCGCCACACCAATTGGTCCAGCGTAGGGCCAGCGGACGATCCGGATGGACTGTAGAGCCTGGGCAAGGCGAAGATCGTGCTGGGCGTGCGATTCCTGACCCACGCACACGCCGCGGCAGCGCTTGATCTGATGGCCAAAGCACGGCCCGGTACCGCTCTGCAAGCCGAGCCGGATGTCGCACAAGCCGTGCTCACCCGCGATCTTTCTAAGGCAGCTGAGCGCCTGGCGCGGTGAGCGAAATGCGCCGTAGCTATCCCCGGGCACGACCCGCTCGCCGCAGACGATCCGCGGGGCCCCCTCACCACCGAAGGTCCACGCGATGGTGCACAACTCCCGGATGCGACGCAGTCTGCGATTCAGCACCGGCTGGCGATCCTTGATCAGCCGCGCTTCGAGCAGCAACGCCGCAAGCTCACCGGCGGTCTCGATCCACTCGATGTGCCGGGCTTGCTGGGCGAGGCGCATTTCCCGCTGCGCCCGGTGGTCATTGCGGAAATGATCCAGCACTCTTCGGCGCAGATGGATGCTCTTGCCCACGTAGAGCAGTAGGCCGTTCTCTGCGTAGATCAGATAAACGCCGGGCCCCTCCGGAATCCCATCCAACAGACTCTCGGAAAGGTTCGGCGGCAGACTCGGGATGTGCCATTGTGACCGGCAGGCCGCGAGCAGCTCATCGAGGCGTGTACCCGCCAGTCGCTGCAGGAATTCCGCCACGACACGTGCATCGCCCAACGCGCGGTGCCGCGCCGAGCACTCCAGTCCCAAACGGCCCATCAGTGCATCCAAGCCATGCCCCCGCACACCGGGAAACAATGCCCGGGACAGCCTGACGCTGCAGAGCGACGCCGGCTGGAAGTTCACCCCTTCACGACGGAACGATTGCTTAAGGAAGCCCAGATCGAAGCGTGCGTTGTGCGCCACGATGATGTGCCCTTCCAGCCGCTCGAGCAGCGCATCGCGCAGCTCGCAGAACGTCGGCGCCCCCGCCACCATGCGCTCGTCGATACCGGTCAGCGCCGTGATATGCGCCGGGATCATCCGTTGCGGATCGAGCAGCGACGACCAGCATTCGGTGCGTCCCTCGAAATCGATGCGCACCATGCCGACTTCCGTGATCCGATCGTGGACCGTGTTACCGCCGGTCGTCTCCAGATCGACGCAGGCGAGCGGCTTACCCAGCGCCCGGACCAGCGCGGCGAGCTGCACACTGTGCGCAAGGCCGATCGCCGTCTCGCACGATGCCCGCAGCGCGTGCCCCGCCGAGACGCGCTTCTCGGACGGCTCAAGCCGATCGGTGGAGGTTGAACGCTTGGTCACGATTCAGATGCGCGCGTTAAGCTGCGACCTCCGCACTTCGCTCACGGGTGCGTAAAGGCGTCGTTGAACGGTCGCGCGTAAGCATCATTGCTGGTCATGGCGGGCAGACCCAGCGCAGCCTCGATGACTCTCGCCGTGCTGTAGTGATCATATCTGCGCTCACTGACGTAACCGGCCCTCACCGTACCCTCGGAGCCGAGCACCAGGGTCGCGACGTGATTGCGCAGAGTCTCACTCGACTCGTCCCAGGTGATGATCAAGAGGCTCTTCTGCTCACGCCATGCCGGCGAGCGGAACAGCGGCGCAAGCGTCTGGTGCAACCAGTGACTCTGCACACGCAGGCTGAGCGCCGATCCGTTGCCGGAGGCTTCCCCGTCATCATAATCGTCAGCAGCGAGCCATGCGAAATCGGGAGTCGTAGCGCGGTGGCGCAGGTCCACCGGCCAGGCCCTCAGAGCCACCAGGTGAGCACGGCAGCGCTGCGCATTGCCCATGACGTCCGTGAAGTTTACAAATGGGGCGTCGTCCGGCTCATAGTATTTGTCATAGCGCGTGCTGGTGTTACAGGGCGTGCCCATACCCTGCTCGTAGGCTTTCCAGCTCTTGCCCGCCGCCTCGAGCAGGTCGCCGAGATTGCGCGCGGCGATGTGAATATGAGGGAAGTACGCACCGCCTGTCACAAATGTATCGCCGCCCGCAATGGCCAGATAATTCTCGTCGCTGGGATGGTATACGGCCTGATAATTCGCCAACACCGTGCCGAGTGCCGCCAGCCGGTTGATGTAGGGCGCATTCCTCACAGCACCGATGACCTGTCCGTAGTTGGTGTTTTCCATCATGATCAGAAACACATGATCGAAGCGCGGCACGTCGGCCCGCGGCGGGCGAGGTGGTGCGAAACGCATCGCCGGCCTGACCACAAAGCTCATTGCGGCAGCATAGCTTGCCGCTGCGGCGTTCCTGCCTCCGAGCCTGAGGCGCAGTCGCAGCGCGCGAGCCCCGGACGGTATGACCCCTGCGATGCTGCGCCGGGTGAAGCGAACTCGCCGGCAGATCGGCTCGCGCCGGACGCCCTGCAAATGGAACAGCCGACCCAAGCGGCTACCGGAGGCACTGAAAAACGCGACCGTCAGCCATGCCGGCGCGATGCGGGCGCCGCACGCTGCGAAGCTTGCCGAGAGCGTGAATCGCTCGGGGCGGCCTCCGCGGTGCAACGGTATCGTTCGCTCGAGCTCGCTGGGTCCGTATGGCCCACTCGCGACCACCACCCTCGGCCCCGTTCCCCCAGGCCAAACCGCCGGCAGCGACCGGGCGCAGCGCAACGTCGGACTCCCGTGCGCAATGATCCACCCTGGAACGCTGGTTGCGGCCTGAGGGTCGGCGGTGCAAAGAAACGCCGGCGCGAACCCGAGGGGATTCAGATCCGATGCCTGCGCCGCGCAGCCGAACAGTAGGGCAACGACGGCGCCGGCGAGCACCGATTTTCTTCGCATGCTGGCACCTGCAGGGACTGAGCCGGATGGCAGCCCGGAGGGGGCATAGTATGGCGGGCATCGCTCGCGCACGTGAAGAGGCGACCCGGAGCCATTTCGGCCCGTATGGGGGAGCAGTGAGCTTGTGCACTCAACGCACCGCGGCACTGTCGCTGCCTGTGCCGCCGCGACCCGGGTGACCGTCACCGAACCGTCACCCGTCGCATGCTATAGTGAAATATCGCCAGGCACGGCCCGTGACTCGCATTTCAATGACCGCGTAGGCGAATGCGCAGGGAGCCGAGCACGCACAGTCGCGCCGGACCGTGCGCGGGACAAGTCAATGGGCTGGCGCGATGCCGGCTGGAAGGAGACGCGCAACTCATGACCCAGTCCACCCTATCTGCTCGGCGCGCTTCGCGCTGGCTGCGCAGATTCATGCTGGGGATGTGCCTACCCGCGCTGGCGGCCGCCACTGCGCCCACGACAGCGCAGCTGGTCGCAGCACCGGTCGGGATCACAGCCCACAATCACGGCCTTTACACCGCAGTTCTGCCGACCTGGCGTCGCGTCGCGCCGGTGGGGACGATCGTCAGCACACCGAATTTCCCGACCAAAGTGCTCAGCGTCGGTGCACATGTGCTGGTGCTCGCCAATGGTGCAACGCCGTTCCAGACCGTGACCTGGTACGACTCTGCACTGCATCGGCAGGCCCGGCTCGCGGCCTTCAGCCAGGTCGCTCCGACACGCGCAAGCACTGTGGCCGAAGGCGGGGCCACGGGTATTGCGCTCGATCCTCGCCACACCGGCGCCGCCGGTACAGTCTACGCAACGAAGCAATCCCCGCAGCTGCGTCGGCGTGAAGCGGCAGCCACCGAGCGGGCGGAACAGAACCCGACAGCCATCCCGACCACGATCGTTTCGCACAGCGATCTGTTCCAGGGC
Organism: Pseudomonadota bacterium; assembly: GCA_021847105.1. Classification (GTDB taxonomy): domain Bacteria; phylum Pseudomonadota; class Gammaproteobacteria; order Steroidobacterales; family Steroidobacteraceae; genus 13-2-20CM-66-19. The sequence continues at coordinate 61,091 of JAJZUT010000009.1, forward strand.
ATGGCCGCCGCAGACAACGGCATCGTGTATGCCACAGGCGGTGATTCGGACGCGGTACTCGCAGTGCGCATCAGCGGCGCAAGCGTACGGGTCGTGCATCGCTACCGGTTGCAGTGGCAACCCTTTCCGTCCAACCAGTACCCGTATACCTACCAGGGCAGTCACGCCCACAAGCCCTATCACTTCTATCCCGACTCCGTCGCCGTCGGCCCGCACGATCGACACCTGTATGTCACGGGGTTGCTCGCGAACAGCCTCGCCCGCATCGATATCCGCACCGGCCGAACCGACTACGTGAATGTCGGTCCGTATCCGTTCGAGGTCATCCTGGCAGACGGCGGACACCGATTGGTGGTGAGCGACTGGGCGGGACGCGGTGTCACCATCCTGCAGCGCAGCACGCTGCGGGTGCTCGCAACCGTCCCCACGGGTCCTGCCGTTGGGCCTCACACCGTCGCCGCCGGCGTGCACCCGACAGCCATGACCGCTCAGGGAGGCGGGCCACTGATCTGGGTGGCGGATGCCAACAGTGATGCGCTGGTGCAGGTGGACACACGCGCGCTGAAGGCGGTGCGAGTGATTGCCGACAGTCCCTATCGCGGCGCCCCGCCCGGCAGCTATCCCGACGCGCTCGCCACGGCTCACGGGGATCTGTTCGTGGCCAACGCAGGCAATGACGATGTGGCTGTCTATTCACTCGCCACCGGCAAGCGCTTGGGGCTGATTCCGACCGGCTGGTATCCGAGCGATCTTGCGATCGGGCACGACAGTCTGTACGTGGTTGCCGCCAAGGGACTCGGCACCGGCCCGAACCTGCACTGGCAGTACATCGGCAACATGATGCACGGCCTGCTGCAAAAGGTCTCGCTGCGGCAATTGGCGCAGCACCTGCCCCGTTGGACCCGCCTCGCGCTCGCCGACAATCATTTCCTGCCAAGCCAGCGCCGAGCGCTCTCGAGGCGCAACGCCGCGGCCGGTGCGTTCCTGCGCCAGCACATCCGATATGTGGTCTTCATCCTGCGCGAAAACAAGACGTTCGACGAGGACCTGGGAGATTATCGGGCGGCAGCAGGCTGGGCGAATCCGCGCTTCGACCTGTACGGCCCGCGCGAGCTGCCCAACCTGTACCGCTGGGCCGCACACAACGTGCTGTTCGCTAATTTCATGGCCGACGGAGAAGTCACGGCGCAGGGGCACCAGTGGACCGACGGCGCGTCGGACTCCGACGTGGTGCAGCGCCTGTGGCCCGAATACTATTCGGGCCGCGGATTGAACTGGAACGCCGGGCCGGGTGGAACCGGTGCGCTCAGCGCCGCAGCGCAGCGCGCGCACGACCCGCTCGAATACGCGCATCAGAGACTCGGGCCGTACGCCAACCCCTGGATGAGCTATCCGCAGCGGCTGTATCTGTTCAACAACCTGCTCGCCCACCACGTCTCGTTCGAGGACTTCGGTGAAAACCTCACTCGCGCCCGCGACGGGGTCATTCGCGCCAGTCTGCTCGCCCATGTGGATCAGACCTACCCCGGCTGGAACCGCATGATCCGCGACGAATCGCGAGTCACCACAGCCATCGGATGGCTCAAGGCGCACCCCGGCAAGGCGTTCCCGCACTTCCTGTTCCTCTGGATTCCCGACGATCACACAGCGGGCCTGTCGCCCTGCTATTACAGCCCGGATTATTACGTCGCAGACAACGACCACGCCACGGCGCGGCTGCTGCACTACCTGGCCGAAACGCCCCAATGGCGCCATATGCTCGTCTTTCTGACTGAAGATGACGCCCAGAGTGGTGCCGATCACCTCAACGCGCACCGCACGTTCGCGTTGGCTATGGGCCCCTGGGTCAAGTCGGGCATTCTCGATACCCACCGTCTGTCACAGGTGAACATCGTGCGCAGCATCGAAGCAGTGTTCGCGCTGCCGGCGATGTCCCAGTGGGATGCCACGGCCGGGGTGATTTCCGGGATCTGGCGCCGCAGCCCGAGAGCGGAACGCATGCCGATCCGACCGATGCAGGTACCCGTACAGTTCAATGCAGGCAAGTGCAGCAACGAGGCGCTGCTGCGCCGCGAGGCCGGTGCAACCGGCCATGCGCTAAGCGCGAACTGGCTTGGTCATCACCTCGATCCTCACGGCGCGACCGGCGGGCGACTCTCTGCCAGCGAGCGCTACACCCCGACATCGATTCTGACCGTCTCGGGCCCAGAGCAGATGCGACAGGAATGGATCGCGAGCAAGGGCGTGCGCAGCTATCTGTCCTTTCAGCGCTATCTTCGACGCTACGCCGCCGCGCACCGCAGCACAATCGCATCGTTCGAAGCGAACGACGGGCAGCTGCGCTGAACTTGCCGTGAGCGTCGCGGGGGCTGCGCCCCGCGATGCTCTGCTCTGCATGAGTTCCCGGCCGGCGCCGGTGCGGCGCCGGCCGGGGTCGCTACATCGCCCGTCCGTTGTAGGTCTCGCGCTGTACCGCGGCGAGGAAAGCCTTAAGCTCCGCCACACGCCGCTTGCCGATGCGGCGAGCGGCGGGGGTGATCAACCGCGGCGGAATAGCGGTCAGAAATCCGCGCAATGCCTTGATCGCCGGAGCAAAGCTAGGCGCCTTCGCCCCGGTCAGCGCGAGCATGCGGGCCGCACCGATATCGCCTAGAAAGTCGAGCGAGTCTGCGTCGTGCAGCACGATTGCGGTCGGATCGTGACCGGGGTTGCTGTAATACATGTGCCCGCGCTCGGCCTGCTGCACGATGCCAATCTTGCGCATCGGGAAACCCGCGCGCTTCAGGATCGCCGGACTCTCGAGTGCCGCGCATGCACCGTGCTCGAGCTTGCGATCCGCGCACGGACGGAATGCCGCCATGTCGTGCAGAAAGGCGGCCGCAAACAGAGCATCCTTGTCGATCTTGAGATGATCGTCCTGGGCGAGCCGCAAGGCCAGGAGGTAATCGCGCTCGGAATGCTGCCAGCCCCAGGCCGGGTGCAGAAACGTGCCTCGCGCGAGTTCGTAGATCTTCACCTTCCAAGGCGCATTCAGTCGGATGCCCGTTGCCGTGCGCACTGGCGCCGGGGCCGCCGTCACAACCTGACTCCTCGGCACGGCAAGCAATAGCGCAGCCGCCAGTACCGCAGCGCTGATGCGCCGACCGACAGCTCCGTTCAGCAGGCCCCTGTTCAGCTCCGACATACTCCCTCTCCACCCGTGCACCGACGTGGCGCGCTCAGGCCTCAATCATGCCGCGGCGGGCGTTCTGCGATCCACAGAAAAACGAACGGGATGAGGTAAATGAGGACGTTGCCAAGAACGTTACCCCGCACGCCGGTGCCCGCCGCGGTGTACGGTCCACCGAAGGCTTCCGCACTCACCCAGACCGAGAGCGAATAGGCGATCCCAAACGGGATGATCACACGCAGCCAGCGTCCCGCGAGCAGCCCCGCCGCAATGAGGGTCTCAGCCAGACCGACGAGCACTGCAACGAGCACCGGTCCGACCAGAGTGACCATCGCGGCGATGAATCCGAGCCACACCGCGACCCAGTGCGGCTGCCCGGCAATCACCGAGGTAATCTGGCTGCGGAAGTGCAGCAGGAACGCCGGCAGCCATTTCAGCGCCGCATCGAACAGCCACAGGGCGCCGAAGCTGAGCCGGGCCATGCGCCACAGGCTCCCCGACGAGCCCGTGCTGGCCGCCTCCTGCCCCTGCAGCGCCGGTGCGACGGCCAGCACGAACAGGAATGCAATCGCATAGGCGATGAACACTCCGGGATCGGTCTGGCCATTTCGATACGGGAAGCCGAAGCCATCGAGCACCACCCAGCAGATCAGGCTGTACACGATGCCAAAACGTGCCGCGACAGCGACCCGAACGCGCAACAAGAGCGCCAGCCCGAGCAACAGGGCAATCGCAACCATGCTTCCGGCCACCCATTCGGGTCCGGCTGCCTGGATACCGCGGTCGATACCGAGCAGCAACGGCCGGATCCACACGGGCACCTTGCTGGCTGGCTTGGCGAGCGCATGCCGGAAATTTGCCCCAGCCGAGCCTACCAGCAGCCATGCCTCGGCTTGAAACGCGGCATTGGCCAGCCACACCAGGCCGAACACGCCGGTGAGGACACGCAGCGCTGGAACTTGCGTGGCTGAGAAACGAGCCGTCGAACTCATAGGTCTCTCCCCCGATTCATGTCGCTCTCTTCCTGTGCCGCCGTCAGACTGACGATGCGCGCCGCCGAATATCTGCCCCCTCGCTGAACAGGCCATCCGGTGATCGTCAGCCCGATGACGAGCTTCGCCGGAGAATCCTGCTCGCGGCCGACGGGAGTGATCTTGTTCTTCACGAGACCGTCTGACCGGGTGCGCATCCCCCTGTGCAACGGACAGCTCAGCGGCAATGCAGTTCCCCTGAAGTTGCGCGTCACGCGGCCGCCGCAGGCACCGGAATCATGCGCAGACATTTGGCGCGGCGGCGTGCACACTGTTCCAGTGCGGGCTTTCACGCCAGAGGAGCGCAAATGCGCATCGTGAGCGTCAGTCAGGCCGTGTTCGCCGTGACCCTGATCGGCCTGGGGATCATCGGTCTGCGCAGCGGCGGTTTCGCGCCGATCTGGCATTCCGCTCCAAAGAGTCTGCCCGGCCGCGCCGATTTAGCGCCGCTCGGCACGCTACTCCTGCTTGGCTGCGGCACTGGCTTGCTGTGGCGTGCCGCCGCGACGGCAGCTGCCCGGGTGCTGTGCCTGTCTTTGCTGCTGTGGCTGCTGCTGATCAAATTGCCTTACGTGCTGCACGCTCCAGCTGCGGCAGTCTCGTATGAAAGCTGTGCTGAAACCGCAGTACTGCTGGCGGCAGCATGGATTTTGTATGCCGGGGGGAGCGGCGAGCGCGAGCGACGATGGCTTGGCCTGCTCAGCGGGGAGCGGGGCATCCGGCTCGCCCGTGTCCTCTACGCGCTGGCGATGATTGCCTTCGGCACCGCTCACTTTGCCTATGCAGGCTACACCGCGACTCTGGTTCCGGCGTGGCTGCCGCGGCACACGACCTGGGTCTATCTCACCGGGGGCGCGTACCTCGCGGCCGGTGTCGGCCTGCTCAGCGGCCTCGCGCCTCGCCTGGCCGCCGTGCTGTCCACGCTACAGATGGGCTTGTTCACACTGCTGGTCTGGGTGCCCGCCGTAACGCACTCAGATCCTACGGCTGCCGCCCTGAGCGAGTGCGCGCTTTCCTGGGCGCTGACGGCCGGTGGCTGGGTCGTGGCGGACTCGTGTAGCACACTACCCTGGGTGTCCCTCGCGACAGCGCGCCGCGCCGGGCTCAGCCCGCCGTCGCGTTAGTGCGCGATTCCAGCTCAATCAACAATGCCACCGTGGTGCCACGTCCCGGCGCGGAAGTGATCTGCAGCACCCCACCCACCATCCCAGCGCGCTCGCGCATGCCGAGCAGACCGAACGCATCGGCACGCGCCGAGAGCTCCGGATCGAAACCACAACCGTCGTCGCTCACCCGCAAACGCAGTTGATCCTGCTGCCGTACAAGTTCCACCTCCACCTGCGTCGCTTCGGAATGCCGCGCGATGTTAGTCAGTGCCTCCTGCAGAATTCGGAAGGCTGCGGTGGCATAGGGCTCCTCCACCGCAAACTCCCGCGGCTCGATCCGCAAGCGAATCTCGAGCGGGTTGTGCTGGCGAAACGTTTCGACGAGCCATTGCGCTGCGGCGGGTAGTCCGAGCACATCTAATACTGACGGACGCAGATCCGTGGCGACCCGCCGTGCCGCTGCGAAGGTGAGATCGATGAGACGGCGCATGTCCCGGGTCTTCTGCAGCACAGGGGTTTGCAACTCGCGGCAGTGCGCTTCCAGGTCCGAGAGTTGAAACTTCAGCATAAGCAGAGTCTGGCCCAGCTCATCGTGCAGTTCGCGCGCCAGGCGTGCCCGCTCGCTCTCGCGCGCCGCAGTGCCGAGCGCGGCCGCTTTGTGCAACTCATCACGGGTTTGGCGCAACGCCTCATTGGCCTGCTCAAGTTCGCTTGTCCGAGCCTGAATGCGCTCCTCGAGCGAACCGGCAAGCCGTTTCAGCTGCGCTGCCCCCCCTTCGGCAAGCCGCCGCTGCTCGCGCTCGGCCGCGTGCGCCTCGGCCAGGCGTTGGTGCAGCCTGCTGCTCTCGAGAATCAGCACCACGAGCAGAAAACTGGAAGCTCCAAGTCCGTAAATCCGCCCGGCGTACCAGCCGAATGAGAATCGTCCGGCATTGAACACCGCCGCCTGACCGATATCGCACGACCACGCCACGATCACCGCCAGCAGCCACAGGTCCAGAGCCGAGCGCCGCCGGAATCGCCACAGAACCGGCAGGGCCGCGAGCGTCACCAGCCAGGTGAACCAGGCGACCACGAATTTGGCGGGGCGGTCCTCATTGCCGTGCATGATGTGAGGCAGCCAACGCGCCCCGGCGGTTGAGGTCCACAGTGCCAGACCCGCCAGGGCGAGCGCACCGAGTACTGCGCCCGCCACCCCGCGAGCGGCGCTGTACCGGGGCGCGATAGGAGCCTCGCGAGTGGCGCTGAGCGCATAGACGATCACCGCAGCTGGAAATCCCAGATGCCACAGGAAATACAGCCACGCGGTGGTCTGTGCGCCTGCCCACAACAGCCCGGCGGGAGCGAACAGCCCCGGGAAGCTCAACTCGTGCATCAGCGCCATGACGGCGCTGAAGAGGTAGCCGCCGGCAAGCAGCAGCAGTGCCGAGGCGCGCGAGAGACTGAACTGCCCGAACAGAAAAATGCAGGTGATGAAATCGCACATCGCGAGCACCGATTCGTAGATCGGCATGAACAGCTCGCTGCGGCCCGCCGGGACGTCGGCGTAACCGGCCAGAGCGACGAACAACAGCAGTGATGCCGCGATCACGACCGTGACCACACGGCGCTCAGCGCGACTCGCAGGGTCAGTGGTGAGCGCGATCATGCTGAGCCGTGAGCGATGGCGCCGCCGGGCGGCGTCCGTCGCGGTTATTTGAGCTTCGTGCCGCCGCCGTCAAACACCGCGACGTTTGTGGCGATTGCGTCGCGCACGCTCGCCCCGACCGTGCAGAACTCCTCGAACTGTCCGAGCACCCGATCCAGGTGCTGCAGGCTTCCAGCAGATGCGCCCAGGCGGATCTGCACATCGATGTGCACGACCCGCAGCCGACCGGCGTCATTGCGCCCCAACTGCGCACGCGCCGTCGTGGTGATTCCGCCCGGATCGTTTTTGAATTTGCGCAGCGCGAAATACAGACTGGAACTCATGCAGTTGCCCACCGCGGCGAGCAACAGCTGCACCGGTGAGGGCCCGAGTCCCTGCCCGAGCGGCGGCCCTTCGTCCGCGAGCACGTGTGCCACCTCGGGCGCGAACGCGATGTCGAACTGATAGTCCCGGATCTGTTGAAGCGTGACGGTGGCCGGCTCTGATTCGGACATGAGGGATTCCCCCGCGCGCCGATTGCTCTCAGGTCAAGCCCCGCTGGTCGCGCAATTGCTCTCGATCATACCACCGGACTGCTCTTACCGGTGGGGGCACCGCGCCGCTCAATCCGGCAGAGTCACCTCGCCGCTGACCGTGAAATGACCCTGCACCTGCGGCGCACTCGTGCCCGGCTGTCCGCCGCCAACGGAAACGGTGTAGCGGCCTGGGGCATCAATTACATGGCCCCGATCACTGACCATACTCAATGCTCGGGGCGTCAACGTGAAATGCACGGTACGGCTCGCTCCGGGCGCAAGGTGCACTCGGGTAAAGCCGCGCAGCGCGCGCAGCGGAGCGCCTGGCACGGGCGGGAATTGCAAGTACAGCTCTACGACCTCGTCGGCCGCACGCAGCCCGCTGTTGCGCACTCTGGCGGACACCTCGAGGGAATCGCCCGCCTCAATGTGCGTATGCGGGAGCGCAAGATCGCTGAAAACGAAGTGCGTGTAGCTCAGCCCGTACCCAAACGGCCACAGCGGTCGGCCGCTGAAATAGCGGTAGGTGCGTCCGCGCATGCTGTAATTCTGAAAATCTGGCAGCTGCTGAACGCTGCGGTAGAAGGTGAGCGGCAAGCGTCCGGACGGATCGTTGCGACCGCTCAGGGTGGCCGCGATCGCCGCACCGCCTTGCTCACCGCCGTACCACGCCTCAAGAATCGCCGCAGCGTGGCGCTTCTCCCACGGCACGGCGAGCGCACTGCCATTCATGAGCACCACGATCAGCGGTTTGTCCGCCCGGGCCACCTCGCGCACCAGCGCCTCCTCGGGGGCCGGCAACGCGAGGCTGGTGCGGTCACCGCCGAGAAAGCCCGGCTCATGCACCGGCATCTGCTCACCCTCGAGGCGACTGGTGAGTCCCACCACCGCGATGACCACGTCCGCGCGCCGCGCGGCAGCGAGCGCTGCCGGGTCCGGCCGGTCATTCAGCCGTTCCCAGATCAGTGCCGCGCGGGGGAGAGTGCTGCCGCGATGACCGTAAAGCATGCGCACGCGCATACGTCGGCCCTTGTGCAGGTAGATCCGCCCGAGGTCGGTCCCGGGACTGTACGACTCGATCAGGTGTTCATCGCCGAGCGTGAGGCTGGCGAACCCGTTGGTGCGCACGCCAATCTGATAGTACCCGGTATGATTGGGCGTGAACTCTCCGCTCCACTCGGCGCTGAGCAGCCGCGCGGGGGCCACCCCGCGGGGCAGATCCCGAGCGTCCAGTTCGATCCTCGCCGCCGTCTGCTGCAGCGTTTGCGGGGCGGCGCCACCGATGCGGTAGGTGACCCGCACACCTGGCTTGCCGTGCAGGGTACTGAACCGCGCCGCGGGCACGACAGTGCCCCGGTCGGCGAGGAATTGCGTTCCCGGCACATAGGTAATCTTTGCCGCCGGGAACTGCGCATGCAGTCCGGCGAGCACCGTCACGACATGGGACGGCGTACCGCTGTAATTGCCAAGCATCACCCCGGTCTGATCCGCAAGCGGCCCGACGACGGCAATACGACGGACCGACTGGCGCAACGGCAGCACACCGTCGTTCTTCAGCAGCACCATCGACTCCTCAGCAAGGCGCAGCGCCAGCCTTCGGTGGGCGGCGCTGTTGAGCTGATTCGGATTGATGTGGTCGTAGGGCACCAGCGACGGCGGATCGAACAGACCCAGCCGGATGCGCGCCGTGAACAGGCGGATCAACGCCCGATCCACCGCGTTCACCGACAGCTCGCCTCGGCGCACTGCGGTGAGAAACGGCGCGTAGTCCGCATCGCTGTTCGGAGCGCCGAAGTCGGCGCACTCGTTGTCCATGCCGCGCTCGACGGCGATGGCAGACGCCGCCGGCTGTGATGAGCGATAGTGGTGGCCGCTGAAAATATCACGCACCGCGTCACAATCTGACACCACGTAACCACGGAAATGCCATGCCTCACGCAGCGTCTTCTGCAGCAGGAAACGGTTCGCACATGCCGGCTCTCCGTTGAGCGCGATGTAGGCACACATGATCGAGCCGGCATGCCCGTCGACCACGGCGGCGCGGAACGCTGGCAGATACGTATCCTCCAGCGCGTGCCGACTGATGTCCTCATCGGCGAAGTGACGGGTTGGCTCCGGTCCGCTGTAGGCGTCAAAGTGCTTCGGGGTGGCGATTGCACGGTAGTAGTGCCGGTTCGATCCCTGCATACCCCGCACATAGCCCACCGCCAGACGAGCTGTGAGGTACGGGTCCTCGCCATAGGTTTCCTGACAACGCCCCCAACGCGGGTCACGGCAGATATTGATGTTCGGTGCCCAGAAGTCCAATCCGTGGAACATGCCTGTGCCCGCATGATGCGCCGCCGCCTCGGCGTAACGGATCCGTCCCTCGATGCTGATCGCCTTGGCCATTGCCCGGATACCCGGCACGTCGAATGTCGCCGCCAGACCGATCGGCTCGGGGAATTCCGTCGTGCCGCGGCCGATCACTCCATGCAGCGCCTCACTCCACCAGTTATACGCCGGCACACCAAGCCGCGGGATGGCGCGCGCTCCGTTGACGAGTTGCGAAACCTTCTCGCGCAGCGTCATGCGCTGCACCAGCGCGGCCGCACGTTGACGCGCCGGCAGACGCGGATCGAGCCAGACAGGGTTCTGCAGCGGCTTCGCCGCCGCCACGCCGAAAAAAAGGACCGCGCCGAGCGCGGCCGTCGCGCCGGCACATCGGATCAGCAGCTTCATCATCACTTTGCCCCCCATCGCAGCAGCGGCACGCGCAAGCAGGCCAAAATCCGCTCTGGTAGCGCTACCTGATTTTTGCTGCTATTGTGCAGCCTCAGGCAAGACTGTCAAGCGCGACCGGATCCGACACGCGCATCAGGGGGCAGCCATGCGAATCCGAGCCGCGGTTCTTCTGCTGTTTGCGGTCAAGTGTCTGACGGCCTGGTCCACGGCGGGCGCGGTCATCGCACGAATCGACACAACACACCCTGCTCGGCCGATAAGCCGCTATGAATATGGGATGTTCATCGAGAACCTCGGACAACTCGTGTATCGCAGCCTCTGGGCTGAGATGCTCGATGACCGCAAGTTCTTTCTGCCGATTCGCCCCATGCAGGCGACAACGCCCCGCAAGCCGGCCAAGGGATTTGCGCGCGTGTTCGTGCTGCGTCACTGGCGCCCGATCGGACCGCCGGCAGCGATCACCATGGACCGGCGCGATCCGTTCGTCGGTGCACACAGTCCGCGCATAGCGCTTGCCGGTCCGCAGCCGCGCGGCATCCGCCAGAGTGGCCTCGCGCTGGTGGCCGCGCGGCACTATGCGGGTTACATCTACCTGCGGGGCTCGCCGGGAGCGCGCGTGCAGGTGACGTTGCGCTGGGGAGCGGGCAGGACCGCTCGCCAGCGTGTAAGCGTCGGCCCGCTTGACCGCAATTATCAGCGGTTTGCGTTCGACTTCACCGCTGGGCAGAGCACCGCCCGAGCACGCTTTGAGATCACCGCTACCGGCGCCGGTCAGTATCATATCGGCACCGTGTCGTTGATGCCGACCGACAACATCGACGGCTTTCGTCGCGACACGGTCGAGCTGCTGCGCCAGCTACGCTCGGGTTTTTGGCGGCTGCCCGGCGGAAATTTCGTTTCCGATTTCAACTGGTACGCTTCGGTCGGTCCGCGCGACAAGCGCCCGCCGTTTCTCGATCACGCCTGGAACGCCGTACAGTCGAACGACGTGGGGCTCGACGAATTCATGACCTTGTGCAGACTGCTGCACGTCGCACCGTATGTGACGGTCAACGCAGGCTTTGGCGATGCGCACTCTGCCGCAGCCGAAGTCCGTTATCTCAACGCACCGCCGGGCACACGCCTCGGCGCATTGCGTGCCCGTAACGGTCATCCGCAGCCGTACGGCGTGAAATTCTGGAACATCGGCAACGAGCCGTACGGCCCCTGGGAGCTCGGCCACACCTCGTTGCGCGACTACCTTTGGAAGAACAATGAATTTGCCCGCGCAATGCGCCGCGCCGACCCCTCCATCGTCATCCTGGCCTCAGGTGCCATGCCCGATGAAATGACGATCGAAGGCATTGCCCGCAAGCTCGGATACTCAAGCGACCAGATCCGCCTGTGTTCGGCACAGGATTGGACATGTGGGTATCTGCGGCACTCGTGGGGCGATTTCAGCGGCATCACCGAGCATTGGTACGCCCGCGCCGGGATGCGTTTCGATCTCGCCCGCGCGCGCGCCGGGCTACGCGTCGGTCACATGGAGCCCGGCTATGTCCCGACACACCAGACAGTCCTCGAATGGGTGCGCGCACCGTCGAACCGGATACGGCTGAAGGCCGAGCAATGGGAGGCCTACGAGCGGCGTTTCCCGGCCATGCGGCGCAAGCACATCTTCATGGCGATCGACGAATATGCCTATACCGGTGCCCCGGCAACCCTAAAGCTCGCGTTGGCCTACGCGATGGTGTTCAACGAGATGCTCCGGCATACGAATTTTCTGCGCATGGCCGCTTTCACCATGGGCGTCTCGACGATCGATTACACACGCACCGCTGCGGTAGTCAATACCACCGGATTGGTATTCAAGCTCTACCGCGATCACTTCGGACCGGGCCTGCGGCCCGTGCCGGTCACCGGCGACTCGCCGCAGCCGTCACCCCAGCAGCAACTCGTGCCCGGAATTGCTGCGCAGAGCGCCGGCAGTCCAACCTATCCGCTCGATGTTCAAGCCGCCCTCGGGCCTCATCGGCGACATCTGGTCATTGCCGTGGTCAATGCCACCGAGACTGCTCAGCCGCTCGTGCTGCGCGTGCGTGGCGCGCAACTCGCGCAACGCGGTCGGGACTGGGCAATGACCGGTGCCCATCTCGCCGCCGCAAATCGCGTCGGGCACCGACCGCAAGTGCACGTGAGCGAGTACCCCGTGCAGCTCAGTAGAGGAGCGCTTTCGGTGCCGCCGATCAGCATCACCATCTATCGTTTCCCGCTGCGACGGCCGGCACGATGAGATTGCACGAGGGGATCTGCAGCGCCACAGCAGTGCTCGCTGCACTCCTCGCGACGAGTGTCTGTTACGCGGCGCGATACCCGCCGCGTGTTCGTGTCGCGCAAGGCGAACTGCAGGGACTGCGCGAAGGCCACGTCGATGCCTTCCTCGGCGTGCCGTATGCCGCAGCCCCAATTGGCAAGAACCGCTGGCGTGCGCCGCTTGCGCAGCGACCGTGGCACGGTGTGCGCAACGCGCAGCAGTTTGCCCCAAGTTGCGAGCAGACCTTGCTGCCGCGCGGCGTAGGGCCCTGGTCGCCGGAATACGTGGTGCACGGAGCAGTGAGCGAGAACTGCCTGTATCTGAACATCTGGACGCCGGCGCGGCGCACGCACCCGTTGCCGGTCATGGTGTGGATCCCGGGTGGCGCGTTCGTTTCCGGCTCGGGCTCGGTGCCGATCTATGACGGACGCCACCTCGCCGCGCACGGCATCATCGTGGTGACCATCAACTACCGCCTCGGCATCTTCGGCTTCTTCACCGATCCGGCGCTGGCGGCCGAGGCAAAGCGTCTGCACGAACCACCCGGCAACTGGGGACTGCAGGACATGATTGCCGCGCTGCGCTGGGTGCAGGGAAATATCGGCGCCTTTGGCGGCGATCCCCACGCCGTCACTCTCGCCGGCCAATCGGCGGGCGCGATCGCCGTACAGGAACTGCTCACCTCGCCGCTCGCCGCGGGACTGTTTGCGCGGGCCATCGCCGAAAGCGGTCTACCGAACTCACTGCCCACACCCTCGCTGGCGGCCGCCGAGTATGCCGGTGAGACATTTGCCCGCGCCAAGGGCGCCCCGACCCTCGCTGCGCTGCGCGCGCTGCCGGCACAGCGGCTGAGCACCACCGCTGCACCGATGAGCAGCCCGCTGATCATGCCCATCGTGGACGGTACGGTACTGCCAGCTGCACCCGAGCGACGCCTCGCGACCGGGCGATTCGCGCGCACGCCGGTGCTCCTGGGCTTGAACGCCAATGAGAACACCGGCTTTCACGCCAGTCCTATGGCATTAACTCGTGCCGCCTGGCACCACGAGCTGCACAAGATATTCGCGACACTTGCACCACGTTTCCAGAAGCTGTTCCCGGCGCGAAGCGCGGCGGGCCGGGCACGGGCGCTGCGCGCGGTGCGGCGCGACCTCGGTCTGGCTGCACTTTATCAGTGGAGCCGCCTGCGGCTCGCCCGCGATCCAATCGGGGTGTATGCCTATCTGTGGCGGCACCGCGAGCCGGGTTCAGACTCACGGCGATGGCGGGTGTTCCATTCGTCCGAGATTCCCTATGTCTTCGAGACTCTCTCGGTGGCGCCGCAGCGGCGTTTCGCTCCGCTCGACCGTACGATCGCACGGCGTATGTCGGACTACTGGGTGAACTTCGTCAAGAGCGGCAACCCCAATGGTCCGGGATTGCCCAGGTGGCCGATGCTCAGGCGCGGTTCACTGCACATCATGCAACTCGGCGCGCAGGCCGCAGCACGCCCGATCCTGCAGCCGAAGCTGCTGCGCGCGATGCGCGCCTTCATCGCCGCCGGCGGCACACCGAGGTTGTTCTGAACGCTGCGGCGCGGCCCCATGCCGCGCCGCAGCGTCGTATCACTGGGCAGAGCCCTATTTGATGAGTCCCTCGGCACGCATCGCAGCCTGTACGCCCGGTCGGGCCGCCACGCGCTCCTGGAACGCGATCAGGTTCGGGAATTGGCCGAGATCCACCTTCACCATCCGTGCCCAGCTGGTCACCGTGAACAGGTACGCGTCGGCGACCGAGAAGGTATCACCAAACAGATACGACTTTCCCTGTAGCTGATTCTCGATGAATCCGTAGCGGCGAAGCAGATACGCTGTGCGATCAGCGCGAGTCTCGGCCGGCGTGGCCGGATTGAACAGTGGCGAGTACGTCTTGTGCAGCTCGGAGTTGATGTAGGTCAGCATCTCCTGCAGTTGGTAGCGCTCGAAGCTGCCCGGTGCAGGCGCGAGCTTCGAGGCCGGCTTCAGATCAGCCAGATACTGCACGATGACGGGCCCCTCGGTGAGCATCTGCCCATTGTCGAGTTGCAGCGCCGGCACGTAGCCTTTGGGATTCACGGCAAGGTAATCGCCCTCGGTGTGCAAGGTCTTGCTCTTCAAGTCCACTTTCTGCAGCTCGAGGGGAATACCTGCCTCGTGGGCCACGATGTGCGGTGACAGCGAGCAGGCGCCGCTGGCGTAGAATAGTTTCATGCCGATCTCCCGTTGCAGGTGAATCCACGCGGCAGCCCCCGCGGCCGCCGCCATGGTTACCATTGTATGGCGAATTACATTTAGTAAGCGGACGAGTGGCTATCTCTTTCGGACAGTCACACCTGTGTCACTGAGGCGGCGCCTGTGCGGGATCGGTCCGGTCCCCGGTTCCCAAGGTGCGCTGCATCAGCACCGTGTCGACCCACTGACCGAGCTTGTACCCAACCGATCGGAGTGTTCCCACCGGCTCGAACCCACACCGGCGATGCAGCGCGATCGAACCGTCATTGGCGCTGTCACCAATGACGGCGATCATCTGGCGCCAGGCGCCGCGCTCACAGCGCTCGATCAGCGCTTGCAGCAGAGCTCGGCCCACGCCGCGCCCACACCACGATTGCGCCACATACACCGAATCTTCCACCGTGTAACGGTATCCGGGCCGCAGGCGGTATGGGCCTGCGTAGGCATAGGCGATACATTCGCCGTCCACTTCGGCCAGCAGATACGGCAGCGCGGCTGCGCGTATGGCCGCATGGCGAGCCTGCAATTCATGAATCGCCGGCGGCTGTTCTTCGAAAGTCGCGCGGCTTCCGAGAACATAAGCCGCGTAGATGCGTGCTACGTGCGCCATGTCCTCGGCCGTGGCGTCGCGGATCAGCAGCTCTGGGGGCACCTCGGACATCGCCGGCCTCGTTATGTCCCGACGGCAACGGCGCCGGGCGCCCCATTATGCGCTGCGCTCGCCGCGCACTTCAGGCCATCTTGTGAAACAGCCCCGGATCGGCCGCCCCCTCGACATCGATCTCGGCCAGCAATCCCTGCCGCGCCACCCGGGACAGGGCGTGATCGACCAGCTTGACCGTCTCGGCGAGCGGCAGGCGCATCTCCCCTATGAAACAACTACCCGGTGGCACGGGCTGCGTCTGGATGTAGGCGACCGGCGGGTTGGCGAGCGCGCCCTGCGGCCAGCAGCGCGACCAGACATTGCCGATCGGATGGAAGCTCGAGCTCAGATTCGGGCCGCCGTTGACCATGAACACCCGCACGGTCTCGCCGACTTTTGCCCGCAGCGCACCGACACCCGCAGCGGTCAGTCCCTGCACCATGCCATTGAACAGGACGAAATTCGGCTGCTCGTGCACCATCGCCGCATAGTCAAAATGGAGCAGTCCGGCCGTTCCGAACGGCTCGCGCGTATAGAGCTCATGCTGACCGATGTAGAACTCCCGTTCCACCGGCGCCAGCCCTTCCTCGGGCTCGACCAACATCATGCCGAACATTCCGCGACTGATGTGCTCATCGAGGTTCGGCACCGCGCAGTGGTAGATGAACGCACCGGGATAGAGGCATTTGAAAAACATACTCGCTTTGCCGCCCGGCGGCACGATCGTCGCCATCGCACCGCCACCACTGCCGTAGACCGCGTGCACATCGACGCAGTGCGGCCGCATGTTGCCCGCCGAACTGCGTACGTTCAACGTGACAGTATCGCCGACTCTGACCCGAATCATCGGACCGGGGATCTGTCCGTTCCAGGTCATGAAGCCAAATTCCGTCCCATCGGCGAGCTTTGCGCGCACCTCTTTCGCCTCGAGCGTGATGTCGTGGTGCACGCTGTGGCGGCGACGAATCGGCGCCGGAATGGCGGTCGGATCGGCGACCACCGTCGCGGCGTGCGCTGTGCCACCGGCTTGCGCCCCAGCACGGGCCGCCACTGCGCCCGACACGCCAAGCAACAGTGCGCCAGCGCTGGCAGCACCGAGGAAATTCCGCCGCGACACACTCCCGGCCAACGCAATACCGTCCTCTCTGTTCATCATCGTCACTCCCGAGGGGTGCGCCCGCAGGCCCCTGCCCGGCTGCAACCACATCGCACGTTTCTATCGTTCCCCGATATATTGCGCCAGGACCAACCGACAGCCCATACGTAAGGTGAGACGAAGAGATAGTAGTTCCCGCAGACTGAACCACGTGCGGCCCGCTTTGTGAACGGATCGACGAAACCGCCGCGATTCAGTGCCGAGCGGGTCGATAGCCATCCGTCAGTGTGCCGAGAAACGCGATGACATCCTGAATTTCCGCGCGATTGAGCGCCGCAGGATCGCCGGGCCGCCGGTTGAAAGGCGCATCGACGGTGTCCACGTTGACACGGTATTTGGGTGGCAGATCGTTGAACTTCACGACCTCGCCCGCGGCGTCGCGCGGGTAAAAGCGCTCTGGATGCCGATCGCGGCCGACGTACCACTCGAGCACCTGCTGAAGAGAGTGGAACACGCCGTTATGGAAGAATACGTGCCGAATCGCCACATTGCGCAGCGACGGGGTGAGGAACATACCGCAGTACTGGGTTTGCGTGCGCAGATCGGTACGATACGGCCCGCACAACCCGAGGTCGTAGTAGTCAGGATTGCGGTTGGCTGGGATCGCGGCATTGCGCGGCACACCGAGTGCCTCGTATTGGAAGTCCGTGAACAGCGGGGGCTGTCCGTCAGGACCGGGCCGATCGAGGTGACAGGCTGCACAGTTGCCTTTGTGCGGATCGTTGAATAGTTCATAGCCGCGCAGCTGTGCCGGGGTGAAGCGCGCGCGCCCCTCGAGCCAGGCATCGAATTTGCTCGAGAAGGGATGGAAGCTGCGATCCTCCCGCTCGAAGCGGCCGATAGCGAACATCGCCTCGGCCACCGCCAGATGCGCATTATCGAACACGCTCGGCCCGAACAGACGAATGAATTCGGCCGCGAACCGACCGTGGCGCAATCGGGCAGCGACTTCATCCACGGTGCCACCATCCATTTCCGCCGGATTGAACAACGGTCCATCGATCTGCTGCTCGAGCGTATCGGCACGGCCGTCCCAGAAAAGCCCGCCCTGCGGAACCTGATTCGCCGCGGCGGCAAGCGGCTGGCGCGCGCTTTTGCGCACACGGTGCTGCCGCAGCGCCGATCGGATCTGCCGCGCGAGCGGCACGGGTACGTCCGTTCCGTTCTGCAGGTCAGGACCGATCGTAAAAGGCGGCTGCCGGTACAGATAGCGCAGTGACGGCACGGCCCGCACCCCCGGTGTGAGCAGCCTAGGCCCACCCAACATGACGGGAGCTGAAGAGGGTGGCCCGTAGGCATCCGCTGGAACATGGCAACTCGCGCACGACATCCGCCCGGATGCCGACAGCCGGGTGTCGTAGAACAGGCTGCGTCCGAGCCGGGCCAGTGCCGAAAGCGGCCTCACCGGGGGCGTTCGCAGCTGTACCGGATGGGGATTGAGCCCCGAGCGCAACCGGTTCTGCGCACCGACCGCCAGCTGCGCCGCTGAACCGAGATGGGCCACCAGAAGCATCGGCAGGAGCGCGGCGAGCGCCCTGCACGGGGCAGCCATCCGCTCAGCTACCGCAGGCTCGACGCGCCAGAGGTCGCCACGGGCTCGCCGGTACGCGTATCGAGCATGAGGCGAGCCGCCGGCCGTCGGCGCGCGAAGTCGAACATGTTCAGGATACTTCCCGCGGTGGCATCGAACGCGCCGTCTCCCAGCCGCTCCCCGTGCAGCCAGTTGTCCTCGATGAAGCGTACGACCGACGCCTGCGAAATTCGCGCATGACTGACGTAATCGACCCGAGCGTACGGCGAGATCACAAAGAACGGTATGCGTGTCCCCGGACCACAGCGCCCATTGACCGGCTTGCCCGCGATGCCTGCAAGCGCAATTCCCCGGCCGCACACGCCGCGTCCATCGAGCCGGTCGGCAGATTTGTCGTACGAGGGATTGGTGGGGGTGGCGAAGGCGTGATCATACCAACCGTCTGAGTCATCCCAGGTGATGATCACCGCGGTGTTGCGCCACTCGGGCCGCTGCTCGAGGAAATTGATCACTTTGACGATCCAGGCCTGCTCATCGAGCGGGTCCGAATATCCGGCGTGTCCGTCCTGATAGGCCGGTGCCTTTAAAAACGATACGGCAGGGAAATTTCCCGCGCGCAGTGCAGCGTAAAAGTCCGTCAGACCGTATTCGTGGTTGGCCGGATCGCGCCGTCCATTGGCATCGTACGTATGACCGACCGCACTCAGCGAGGCCGGCAGGGCATGGGTGGGATTGGCGGTGGGTTTGAAGTACTGGAACCAGTTGTGATGCGGAATGTAATCGCGCACGGTCTGGCCGACCACGGTCGAGTAGGTACTGCGGCGGCAACCGGTCGTGCCGTTCGGATCGGTACGCGACAGATCGAATCCGCCCATGAAGCCGCCCCAGCTCACCCCGTGGGCGCTCAACAGCTCGCCGATATTGCGCCCGAGCATCTGCACCTGATTGCGCCGGCTGGAGCAAACGTCGTAGGCCGGATCGACATCACTGATGAGCGTCCTGCCGCCGGCACCGTCGGCGATGTAGTAGCGATGAGTCGTGCTCGCGACCAGCCGCACGCCGTTGGTCTGCCCCGAGACGACCTCGAGCGCGCCGGGCGTCGAGGGGCCATAGGTATTCGTATAAGCATCGTCGCTCATGGCGAAATGCTGCGCGTAGTTCCACAGCGCGGTCACGGTGTTGCCATCGAAATAGCCCATCACCTGGCCCGGGGTGCCGAATGCGCCCGCACCGCCAGGGGTGCCGCGCCCGGTATGCAGCGGAAACAGATCCGCGGCACCGGCGTCGTAGGCCAGCTGCTCGGCGGTGTAGCCATGATTCTGATCGGCGGTGGCCGCCTGAGCCCGATCGAGCCGGAACGGATTGGTGGCACCACGGCCGTTGCGGGGATTGAGGTTCGGGTTGTGCGTGAGGAGTTCGCCGCCGAGTAGATTGTTCACCCGGGGCGTCGCACCTGCTGGCAGAAAGCGCGGCTCGCCCGGCGGGTTGGCGGCGTGCGGGTAGGTTCCGAAATAGTGATCGAATGAGACGTTCTCATCAAAGATCACCACCAGATGCTTGATGGGGGTCGCGGTCGGCTCGCGAGCCGCTGGCAGATCGCGCGCGGAGGCGGACCCGATGGCGCCGGCGGCGGCGATCGCGGCGGCGCCGAGCAGCGCCGCCAACCTGTTCTCGATCAGACGCATGAGGAAATCCTGCACTCCAAGAAAGGGTTCGATATCGCGCCCGACCCCGCGGGCCGCGGTGCATAAGCTTAGCGCGCAATTGTGACGGATCGGCGTCGCAGCCGCTGCCCTTGGCCCGGTCCCGGGTGACTGCCTCCCCGCCGGCGCCTATGATCGGGCATGCCGTACTTGCGCGGCGAATCAAGAGGGGAGTTGCCCGTGCGCATCCGAGTCCTGCGCGTCAACCGACCGTGTCCCCCGCATCGCGCACGGCCCGCCTCGCCTCTTTGGGGTGCCTCCGTGTATCGGCGCACCGGCAGGGACTCAGGGCAACCGCGCCGATGACCCGTGCGAATGTACTACGATTGGCCCTCGTTGGCCTGCTGGGTGCGGCAGCGGCCTGGGCCTTCATGCACCGCCATGAATTCGATGCGCGCGCACTCAGCGACGCGGTGCAGCGCGCCGGCCCGTGGGGCGCGCTCGCGTTCATGGCCATCTATGCGGCAGCCACGGTGGCCCTCCTGCCCGGAACGGTGCTGACGCTGGCCGGCGGCGCCCTGTTCGGTCCGGTGGCCGGTACGTTCTACAATCTCACTGGCGCCACCCTCGGGGCAACGGGCGCATTTCTCGTCGCACGCTATCTGGCGGCGGACTGGGTCCGAGCCCGCCTCGGCGAGCGCACCGCACAGCTCGTCGCAGGTGTCGAGCACGAAGACTGGCGCTTCGTCGCGTTCGTGCGCCTCGTGCCGCTCATACCGTTCAACCTGCTCAATTACGCCCTCGGATTGACCCGGGTGCGACTGTCCCGTTACGTCATCGCCTCCTACCTGGCAATGCTGCCTGGCACCCTGGCCTACACATATCTCGGATACGCCGGGCGCGCCGCGCTCGCCGGCAATGCGGGCATGATCAAGAAGGGCCTGCTGGCCCTCGCGCTGCTCGCCTGCGCAGCGCTGCTGCCCCGGCTGATTCGCAGGGCACGCGCCGCCCGGCAACGGCAAGGGCCCGTGTGATGCGCCGGCTCAGCTCGGCAGGCCGCGGCTGAGGATGTACAGATGCAGATATTTGCGCCGCACATAATTGGACTCGACCAGCGCAAATACCAGGCCGCGCCAGCCATCGAGGAAGCCGAGCCGCAGACCGTACCCGCGTATGAAACGCCACAGCGGATTGAGCAACACCGGCGCGAGCCCGCAGCGCCTGCCGCGCGCATACAGCGCCGTCGCCATGAGCTCCGCATAGCGCTGCATGCGCCGATGATGATCGCCGAGACTGCGGTACGGATAATGTTCTAGCGCACCGCGCAGCCGCACGACGCGTCCCTCGACCCGGGTGTTCTCGTGAATCTCCTCGCCCACCCAGCGGCCACGCCGGCGGTCGAACAGCCGCACCAGCCGATCCGGATAGGCGTTGCCATGGCGCAGGAAACGCCCGAAATACTCACTCATGCGCGCGAGTGAGACACCCGCGAGACCTGCGAATCCACCTTCACGCAACTGCTCGATTTGTGTCCGCAGCGCAGGACTCACCCGCTCATCGGCATCGAGGCACAGGACCCAATCGTACCGCGCGGCATCGACGGCGAACTGCTTCTGGGACCGATACCCCGGCCAGTCGCGCTCGATCACCCGTGCCCCGAGCGCAGCGGCCCGCTCGCGCGTCCCGTCGCTCGAGTGCGAATCGACCACCAGGATTTCGTCGCAGAACGCGAGCGAGCGCACGCACCCTTCGATGCGATCCTGCTCGTTGTACGTGATGATGCAGGCCGAAAGGCCTGGGCGCTCCGCCACTGCCGCCTCGCCCTGCTGGAATTGACCAGCGCGAGTCTAGCGCATGTCCAACCCGGGGTGCGCATGCGTGATGGCCACCCGAGTCAGAAAGATTGCCGGGATCCTTCCCGACCGGCCCTGTTCCCCCGGCCCCGCGGGGCCGGGCAGCGGCCCCGGCTGTGCACAGCGGCACAGCCGGGGCCTATCCCTATCTCAACGCAATCTCACTCAATCGATGTTCGCCTTCAGGCCGACGAAATACTCACGGCCCAGGATGTCGTAGGTTGCCGCATCGGTCAGCAGCGGCGCGCCTGCCACGAACGGCTCCTGCTTGTCGAACAGATTGGTGATGCCCGCTGTCACCTCGATGTGCGAGTTCACCTGATAATGCCCGTTCAGATCGAAGTAGCTGTATGCCGGAATTCCAGCATCACCGCTATTCAATCCGTCCATCAGATCGGTCATGGAGGAGATGAAGCGCCAATGCAGCGCCACTCCGACCGGCCCGTTGGCGTAGCCGAGCATCGTGTTCGCCTTCCACTTCGGATGCGACAGATCGGAAATGCTGGCGCCATCCGCCGCGATGGCCGAGTAGGTATCGGCAATCGAGCCGGCGAGGTTGACGCTGGGCGCTCCCAATCCCACTACCTGAAGTGAACGCAGATACGAGACGTAGGTCTGCAGCAAAACCCTGCCGGAACGCTCTGACAGTCCGAGCGCATGCAGCGGGAAGCCCCAGTGCGCCTCGATGTCCACACCATCGGTGGTGTACGAACCAATGTTCTCCTCGAAGGTCGTCAGAGTCGCGATCGCACCGCTGGCGTGATCGCGAGTGATCTGCTGGCAGAAGTAGTTGCTATTGGAATAGCTCGGGTTGGCGCCATTCGCATTGAAGCAGCTCTGCAGCACCAGATCGCCCGTCACGGCTCCGACCGCACCGTTGATCTTGATGTGGTAGTAGTCGACCGACGCGCCAATATCGCGATCGAGCGCCCCATTGAAGTGCGGCGTCAATACGAAACCGAACGTGTAGGTATCGGCCACTTCAGGCTTCAGATGAGTGTTGCCCGAATACAGGCCGTTTGCCGAGGCCTCTCCATACGAGTACGAAGACAACAGATTGGCCGGCACGCCCTGTGCCTGGCACAGTGCCGCCACTTGCGCCCCGTTCGGGCCGGTGCGGTAGGTGCTGTTGAAATTGCACGGGTCACCGGAAATCGGCACCTGCGCCTGAATGGACGGATTGTAAAGATCCTGCAGGCTGGGCGCCCGGAACGCACGCTGGAATCCGCCCCGGAAGGTCAGCGCATCATTCACTTCCCAGTGCAGGTCCGCCTTCCAGGTGTTGGCGCCGCCGAACAGGTTGTACTGCGAGTGACGCCCGGCAACATCCACCGAGACGTTCTTCGCAAACGGCTTGTCCCGCAGCAGCGGCGCGCGCAGCTCGACGTACACCTCGCGGACGTTCTGCGTTCCGCCGGTCGATCCGACCAGATCGTACGACGGCGAGATGATCTGCTGAGGCAGGTTCGGAGCGAACGCCTGCAGAGTATTGACCGCAGGATTAAGCAGCGGGGACGCCTGATAATTGAAGCTGTCGCCTCGGTAATCCGCGCCCAACGCGAACTTCAGATTGCCCTCCGGCAGCCTCCACAGCGTACCGCTGAGATCGCCTTCGAAGTACTTCTGAGTCAGCACGTTGATGTTCTTGGCCGTACCATCGACGTACTCGAGGCAACCCTTGCTCATCGGGTGATTGCCGAGCGGATTCCAGGCGTAGCCGACGCAATTGTTGCCGCCGCCCCCCAGGTAGTTCGCCGTACCATACATGATGGTCTCGAGCGCCGGGAGATTGACCGTGTTCTGCTCGTAGTTGTTGAAATTCGTCTCGCCATACGACCCGAACACGTTCCAGACGAGACTGGTCGAGCCGATTCCACCCTTCAGGCCGGCGGTGAACTGGTAGTCGTTGTAATCGAATTGCTCGATACGCGGCCCGAGCGCAGTCGCCCACTGCTCCACCACCAGCGGCCCGGTGCTCGGCGATGTCTGCGCGCCGATCAGGGTCTGCAGCGCAGCATTGCTCTGCACGAACGGATTGTTCAGCGGAACCAGAAGAGGCTTCGGGTTGGCATTGAAGAAGGCGCCGCCCTGAAGGTCTTGCGCGGTCGAGTGCATGAAGTTGATCTGACCGTACGCCTGCATGTTGTCGTTGACGTTATACGTCACGTGCGCAAACAGGTTGTAGCGGCGGGAAGGAACCTGCGCGGCAAAATAAGGACCGAGTTCGGCCACAATTTGCTGGCAGTTCGGGCTGATGGCCAAACCGAGAGTGTGGCCGACGGGCCGGTAATTCTGCACGCAGTTCGGCGCCGCGCCAGTGGTAAAGATCGAGCCGTCGTTGTTGACGCCGAAAAATCCGGGATACGTTCCCGTGCCACTGAGAGGCGTCGTGCCCGGATACTGCGAGAGAATTCCGTTGACCGCGGAAATCGGCACGCCACCGAGCTGGAAGCGGCCTTCAGGCGGGAACGGCACGGTGCGCGCGAACTGGGGGCTGTTGAAGAATGCCAGCTGGTTGCCGGTAACCCCGCCACGCTCGTTGTATTCCATGTCAACGACGGCGTTGCCCTTGTGATGCGCGAAATTTCCGCCCATCAGCACGCTGAAGCTGTCCTCTTTGCCGTAGCCGTGAGTGGAGGCGCCGTGCTGATAGGAGAGCTGAATGCCGCTGAAATGCTGGCGCAATCGGAAGTTGACCACGCCCGCGATGGCATCCGAGCCGTACACCGCGGAGGCGCCGCCGGTGATCACGTCCACGCTCTTGATGAGCGCCATCGGAATGACGTTCAAGTCCACGGAGCCGGCCGGACTGGTGGGTACCAGGCGCTGACCGTCGAGCAGCACCAGGGTGCGCTCTGCGCCGAGTCCGCGCAGGTCAGCATAGGACTGACCACCCTGGAAGCCGGTCGCGCCCTGCACGTCACCGACCTCCGTCTGACCCTGGCCGGCGGCGAACTGCGGCATCTGCCCGAGGGCCGTGTCGAGGGATACCTGGCCGACGGAGGTGATCTGCCCGGCGCCGACCGTCACCAGAGGGCTGGAAGAGGTATAGCTGCGGCTGGCGATGAGACTGCCCGTCACGATCACCTCGCCAAGATTGCCCTGTGGCGCGGGAGCGGACGCCGGCTGCGGCACAGCCTGACTTGCCGCACTGCCAGCCGGCGGATCGCCAGCCGGTGGATCATTGGCGGCGACGGCGGCAACCCCGGCGGGCGGGTCGCTGGTCACGCTGGCCGTGTTGGCGCCGCGCTTGAGGATCATCAGCGCACCCGACGGCGAGCGCTTCACGACCAGCTGCGTGCCGGCAAGCAGACGGCTGAGCGCATCCTGGGCCGTGTAATCCCCGACCAGCGAGGTCGCGTGCGAGCCGGCCACGACCGACTGGGTAAAGATCACGTCCTTGCCGCAGATCTGCGCATAGGTCTGCAGTGCCTCGGACAGCGACTGGTGGTTGATTTCGAAGTGGAAGACCCGGCCGTGGGCGGCCGCGGCAGTGGCCATCAGGCCTGCCACCGTGGCGAATACGGCTCGCCGCAGTGGCTTTTGCGCCACACCGTGGCGCGATGAATCCGATTTGAACATGGTTCCCCCCAAGTGGATCGCGGGACACAACCGGCCCGACACGCAAATCGGGCCATCCTGAGAGGAAGACGTCGCAGCACGGCGAATCCTCCTCGCCGCACTCCATTTTGGTAAAAATGCAACGCCCGGCGATCGACTCCGGGCTACTGCCCCACGGTGGGGTCGGCCGGCTGCGGGGGCTGGTAGGTGAGCACCACCGAGCCGTTATCGAGCTCGCGTGCCTGTACGGGCAGATAATTCACAATCGTGCTGACGAACCCATCGACGTCACCCTCCTGGTAGACGCCGCTGATGCGCAGCGCGCCCGTGCGGGCATCCCCGGCGACGATGGGCTCAGGGATGTAGCGATTGATGCGCGCCAGGACCTGCTGGAGCGTCTCGTTCTTAAAGACCAGCTGCCCGCGCTGCCAAGCGGTCACGCGGTGTACGTCCACGCGATTGACGTGCGGCGGGGCATGCGCAGCGATGACCAGCTGCTCGCCCGGGTCGAGCGCAATGCGCTGCCAATCGGGCGGCACGCCGGTGACCGCGACATCGACCAGATGGGGACTGACCCCGGGTACGCCGACCGGCACGAACGGACGCGCCGAGGCGTCGGCAGGCAGGATCACCACATGACCCTTGAGCAGCGTCACCTGCATTTCCGAGCCGATGAGATTCACGTCGAAGGCAGTGCCGGTCGCCACGACCTTGTGACCGTCCGCCGTGACCGTGAAGGGCCGCTGCGGGTTGTGCGCCACGTCGAAGCGGGCCTGTCCGCGCAGCAGAGCAAGCATGCGCGCCTCTGCCGTGTAGCGCACGGTGACCTCGCTGCTGGCATCGAGAGTCACCCGAGAACCATCCGGCAAGCGAATGGTGCGCTGCTCCGCGGGCCCGGTCAGGTAGTAGGTCGGCCGGTAGTGCCACCAGAGCAAGCCGGCAGTCATTGCAATCAGCAGCGTGGCGGCGGCGCCAAGTCGCACCGGCGGTCGACGCAACTTGGCGCGCAGCCAGTTGCTGCGCAAAGTGTTATACGCGTGCGCCAGCGCGGCGCGACGCAGTCGCACCACGCTCGGGGAGGTCGCCTGCTCGCCCAGAAACATCCACGGGTCCTGCACCGCCCGCCATGCCTGCTCGTTGAACGGATCCTCGGCCAGCCAGGCCGACAAACCCGAACGGAACAAATCCGGCGATTCGGTGAGCCGCACGCGCCAGACGACCGCCTCTTCGAGATTGCGCGTGGGAATGGGGCTGGCGCGGTTCATTGCTGCTCGCTGCACCGGGTTGCAAGATGGAGCATCGCGCGCATCACGTGCTTCTCCACGGTGCTTTGCGCGATACCGTACAGCGCCGCAATGTCCTTCTGCTTCATGTTTTCGAGACGAAACAGGATGAAGACGTTGCGGGTCAGCTCATTGAGCTCCCCCAGAGCCCGCAGGACTTGCGCGAGATTGGCCTCCCCGAGCATGACTCGCTCGGGCGAGCGCTCATCGATGAGCCCCTCCGGCACTCCGTCCTCGCCATCCTCCTCGCTCGTGCCCATCACACTGGAGCGGCGCGCCGCGCTGCGCCGCAGGTCCTTCAGCAAATTGGCGGCGACCTTGAAGACGTAGCTCTCGGGTCGCTGGATGGCCTCGCTCTCCCCCGCCCGAATCACGCGCAGCAGCACCTCCTGGGTGAGATCCTCCGCATTGTCCCGATCGCGCACCCGGCGCAGAAAATAGCTGCGCAGCGGCGCAGAGAAGCGCGCCGCCAACTCCTTGCCCGCGAGGAGTTCGGCTTTCTCGGGCGGTAGACTCATGAGGTGAACATCCACGCGCGTTGCATCGAGCTTTACGCTAGCACACCGGCGCCGCTCAGCGCAGCCCGGCGAACGCCAGCAAGGCCAGCGACACCACGATCGCCCCGCCGATGCGGATGGCAATCTGCGCAAACGGCATCAGCTCCATCCGCTCGGCCGCCGTGAGGATGGCCACCCCGCCGGTGCCGCCCTGCCCCGCATGGGTCGCATTCACGATTGCCGCCTCGACTGGGTAGAGCTTCACCATGCGACCGACCCAGAAGCCCACTCCGACCAGCGTCACCACCGTGGCCAGGATGGTCACGAGATTCGCCAGCGCCAGCGCCGAGAGCAGGCTCTGCCAGGGCGTCCAGGCCACTCCGACCATGAACAGCAGCGGATAGGTGCCGACCTTGGCGAACATCTGGAACACCGCATCGGCGCCGAGCTCCAGCCGCCGGGTGACCGCCCAGCCGAGCTTCATCGCCACGGCCAGCACCAGCATCACCACTGGAGCCGGCAGCTTCCAGGCCTGAAAGGCCATTTTGCCGACCAGGAACAGTGTCACCGCGGTGAACGCGCCGGCCGCAATGCTCTGCACGTCGAGATGCGCCGGCGGCTCCTCGCGGCGCAGAAACTCATCGTCCTGCTGCCCCGGCTGCAGCCGTCCCCCGCCGGAGAGCTCCGGGCGGCGCTTACCGAGTAGATTCAATCCGCCGGCGAGCAGGATCGCGAAGAAGCTGCCGATCATCACCGGCGGCAGAATCAGCGCGAACTGGCTCCCGAAGCCGAGGTGCAGCACTCCCGCATAGCCGAGTGAGAGCGGCACTGCACCGTCGCCCACCCCACCGGCCATCACCGGCAGTACGACGTAAAACAGCGCGTGCCCGACGCCCAGACCGAGCGCGGCACCGACCGCGGTGCCGACGATCACCGCCGCGACCGTGCCGACGGCGAGCGGCGCGATGATCTTGAGGAAGCCGCGAATCAGCACGCTGCGATCCATGCCGAACACGCTGCCGACGATGATCGCCGCGATGTAGAGGAAGAGGTAATCAGATCCCTTGGTGAAGCTGCTCACGGCACTCACCAAGCTCGTCGGCAGCACGTGGTAGTAGACCAGCGCCGAGGGCAGAAACGTCGCCACGATCACGGCCCCGCCGACCATGCGCAGCCCCGGGATCGCCTGACCGACGGCCGCGCACAGAAACGACAACAACACCGTCACGCCGATCATCATCGGCAATCCGGTATCCACCTTGCCGCTGGTCACGAAGTACAGCAGCGTCAGGGCCATGAGCACACCGACCGGTATCGGCACCACGCCGAGACGCAGATCCATGGCCCTCTGCAATACCTGGGCCCACCGCGGCGGGGTCTCGCTCATGTCCTGTACCTCATTATGTGAACGAAAGTCGGCGCCGAAGCGGCGTCGGATGCGGTTTTTTCAAGCCCCTACTTCAACACAGACGTCCGCGCGCCGGAAATCCTCCTCCTCGGCCCGTCCTCCTCAGCGAGCCGCAGCGGTGAACAACCGGTCGGCGACGAACGGATTGGCGCGCCGCTCGGCGCCGAAGGTCGACATCGGGCCATGCCCCGGCACGAATCGCACGTCATCGCCGAGCGGAAAGAGCCGCTCGCGGATCGAGCGGATGAGGGCCTGATGGTCGCCGCGCGGAAAGTCGGTGCGGCCAATCGAGCCGGCGAACAGCACATCCCCCACCCATGCGCACCGCCCCGCCCGATGAAAGAACACCACATGTCCCGGGGTGTGCCCCGGGCAGTGCAGCACCTCGAGCGTCTCATCGCCGACGCTCACCGTATCCCCGTCCGTGAGCCACCGGTCGGGTTCGAACGGTTCAGCAGGCGGGAAGCCGAACTGTGCCGCCGCGGCCGGCAGTGACTCGATCCAGAAGCGATCGGCACGCTCCGGTCCTTCCACCGGGACCTTTCGCTCGCGGGCGAGCTGCGCGGTGGCGGCGCAGTGATCGACATGGCCATGCGTCAGCAAGATCTTGGTGAGGGTGAGGCCGCGGCGATCGAGCTCAGCGAGCAGCTGCGGGAGGTCTCCGCCCGGATCGACGAGCGCCGCGCGCCCCTGCTCGTCCCAGAGCAGCGAACAGTTCTGACGGAAGGCGGTCACCGGAATGATCAGAAACTGCATCGTGCCTCCTCAACCCAGCAGCTGCGCCACCTGCGCGGCAGTCGCCTCCGGGGCCGCATCGCTCGCGGTGAGCGCGCAGCTGCGCCCGCGGCGCGGCGCATACAATTCCGGCAGCGTGACCTTGAACAGTCCCACCGTCAGCGTGTCGGTTGCAGCCGCCAGGTGCATCAGACCAGAATCGGCGCATACAAAGCACTCCGCAGCATCGATCAGTGCAGCCACTTCCCGGGTACGCGGCGAGGAGAAGCCGGGCAATTCCGGCAACGAGGCCTGCCCAGAGGGCGGGCGAATCTCGATGAATCGGGCAGCGGGCAAGCGTGTGCGCAACTCGCTGATCAGCCTTCGCCACCAGTCGATGGCAAAACGCTTGGCGCCCGTGGCGTGAGTTGCCACCGCGATTACCGGCCCACCCTGCTGCGGGAACAGTACCCGCAGCGCCTCGTGGCCCCGCGCGCGCTCACCAGCGGTGAGCCGCACGCTGAGCGTCACTTCGTCGGCGCGTGAGGATCTGGGGTCGAGCTTGAAGAGCGTGCGGCGCGCCAGATACACCGGATAGGCGCCCATGTGGCGCGGCGCGTCCTGAAAGGCAATGCTGACATCGACGCCCTGGTGCCGGCGCGGACTGGTGAAGCCGATCTTCAGCCCAGCCGTGAGCCAGCGAGTGAGAAAGCGCGCGGTCCACGAGTTCGGGCAAGGGTCGATGATGATGTCGTAGCGAGTCCGCCAGACCGCAAGCAGCGTACGCAGGTAGCGCAGCGGATGGCGCACGCCGCGAAACGGCAGCGTGTGCACGCGGCGCACGGTCGCGAACTCCTGAAAGACCTCTGCCGCTGCCGGACAGGCCGAGAGAATCTCGAGACGCGCATTCGGCAGAGAGTTCTGCAGTTCCTCGACCAGTGGCGTCAGCAACAGCGTGTTGCCGAGCCGCGTGTTGGGACGGCAGATGAGGATGGACGGACCGATGCCGGCCTCGAAGCCGGCAGGACTCGAGGCGGCGAGATGTGTCGTATCGGCCGGAAGCATCCGGCCATTGTCGCCGATGTGCCGGACATAGAACAGAGCATGCGGGCGACGGCCCGCTGGGCTAGTGGACGCTGTAGCCGCGAGCGTGCAGACATGCCGTGAACGCCCGTCGGTAATCGCCGCGCATCTGCGGCGAGGCCCGTGAGTCCTGCTCGGCGTTGAGCGGATCAAATCCGCTCTGGGCCACCGCCCAGGTATTGCACGCGTAGCGATCATTCGCCGTCTGCTGAGCATCCTGGCCTTTCAGCGGCGTCACTCGCAGCGCGAGCACTCCTCGCCCACCGGCCAGCGGAGCTGGCCCCGACGGTGGCGCAGCGGTCGGCGCGCTGGCAACCGGCGGCGGATCGGTGACCACATAGCCATCGTAGTAGGGATTCCAGGCGTAGTAGACATGGTTGATGTAGTAGTACGGCACTCCACCGAAGCTGATCGTCATCGCGCCGAACGGAATGCTTGCCATGAACCAGGGATAGCTCCAGCCGTAATCGACCGGCGGCCAGTACCGCCCGCCCCAGTAACCGCCGAGCCACAGAGCGCCGTCCCAATCGCGGTGGTCCCAGTCATCCCCACCCCAGCGACGGCCGTCCCAGCCGGCATGCCAGCGCTCACCGTCCCCATGCCAGCGCTCACCGTCCCCGTGCCAATCGCCGCCGTCCCGCCGCCACCCGCCGTCACCGGCATGCCAGCGCGGCCCGTCGAAGTGCGCCTCCCCACGAGGACCGTGGTCTTCGGCGAAATGTCCCCGGAAATCCCGCCCATGGGGAGAATCTGCAGAGGCCACCGCGGGCAGCAGACAAAGCATGAGGGCGGCCAGCAGCAGCACGGAACCGGCGCGACGGGCCACCGCACGAGAAAGCGCAACGCTCGAGCGCGCAGACCTTGCAGACCGCAGGCGTCGCGACAGACCCATCGTGCCCCGCATCAGGATCGGGTTGTCATTGAACATGATGTCCTCCTCTGCGCCGGCACAGTCGCCCTGCCATGCCGATTGGCAAACTGGGCCTGCCAAATTAGACCATCGGGCGTGCGCCCCGTTCATCCCTGCACAGCATAGCGCGCGAACCCTCCCGAGGGATGACCGGCGGCCGCTAGCTCTGCGGAGTCGGGGACTGCGGCGGCTCGGCGGCACTGCTCGGCTCTGCCGACGCCCCGGCTTCGGCCGGCTCAGATCCCTTCCCCTCCTGCCCCGGCTCGGACGCCGCCGCTTGCTGCGCTGCGTCGGACGAGGCGTCGGCCGGTGCGCAACTGACCGTTGCCGGTGGCGGCTCGGGATGGCGCCGCTGCAGCATGAGGGTGTTCTCGAGCAGCAACGCGACACCCTCGGGAAGAACCTGAATCGTCTTGGTGGAACTGCGCGGCATCGGTACACGCATCGTCAGACAATAATTGACGATGGCGGCCGCAATGAGCGGCAGCGGATAGACACGCTGAATCAGGTCCCTTTCCCGCGGCACCTGGATGGCCAGCGCGACGCTGCACGCGCCACCCTGTGCGCCCTCCTGAGTGCCGTTCTCGACCGTCACCGCCGTCACCGTGGCATTGGCCGGCCACCGGCCGTGCTTGACTTCCAGTTCGATCAGGGCCTCGACGAGGGTATCGAACGGCAACACAATTCGCCGCGACTCATGGATAAGCACATTGCCCATGGTGTTGCGTGTACCGTTATTCTTTGCTGTACCGGAGCGCCGACTGATGAGTTCAGGCGCGTGGCGGGCAGTATATATTGAAACCGCCCGACCGCGAGCGGATGCCTGCCATCCGGCACGGCACACCTGCCCGAACGTGCCGTGATCCCCCCTGCGAACAGGACATGCGGCTGCCGCCCGCCCGAGGGAGACCGCGGTGAGCCCAGCGATGAGGCAGCGGTCAACCCCAGCACCCTCCGCACGTTCCAACCACCAGCGGCACGAGTGCCGCACTCAATTCCCGACACCCTGGAACTCTGGAGGTCTCATGAAATTGCCCATTCGCCTGCTGAGCGCGGCTGCCGTACTCGCCCTGATGAGCCTGAGCGCCGCGCCGGCCCGCGCCGACACACCCTGGCAGACACATCACCCGCGCCGCGAGCAAGTCAACAATCGACTGGCGAATCAGAACCGACGTATCCGCCAGCAGGTTCGCCAAGGAGAGTTGACGCATCGGCAAGCGGCTCGGCTGCATCGGGCCGACTGGCGCACGCGCATGGCCGAGCGGCGCATGGCACGGCGTAATGGGGGCTACATCACGCCTCGTCAAAAGCGGCTACTGAACCGCCGGGAGAATCGCGCCAGCCGTCGCATCGGACACTGATGCATCGCGAGTCAAGGGGCCGCCGGCAACACCGTGCCGGCGGCCTCGCCGAAGCCGATGCGCCTGAAGCCCGGCCGTTCGCACCAGCCTCTGAGAATCACCCGATCGCCATCGGCAAGAAACGTCCGCTGCTCGCCGCTCTGCAGGGTCAGCGGTCGAGCGCCGCCGGCAGTCATCTCGAGCAGTGAGCCGCACTGCCCGGAGTGCGGACCCGACTGGGTACCGGTCCCGAGCAGATCCCCGGGTTTGAGGTTGCAACCGTTGACCGTGTGATGCGCGAGCATTTGCGCGATCGACCAGTAGCTGTCGCGGAAATTGCTCTGCGCGAGTCGTTCCGGCGGCAGACCGCGCTCGCGCATGGCCGCCGACTGCAGCGCCACCTCCAGTTCGATCTCGAGGGCACCGGCGGCGCGCAGCGCCGCGCCATCGAGATACGGCAGCGGCGCCGGATCCTGCGGGGCGCGCCCCCAGGGCGCGCGAAATGGCGCGAGCGCCTCCAGCGTGACCACCCACGGGGAGATGGTCGTGGCAAAGTTTTTGGCGAGGAACGGCCCGAGCGGCTGGTATTCCCAGGCCTGGATGTCGCGCGCCGACCAGTCATTGAGCAGACACAGACCGAACACGTGCTCCTCGGCGCGCTCGATCGGAACCGGCTCGCCGCAGGAGTTGCCCGGGCCGATCAGCACGCCGAGCTCCAGTTCGTAGTCAAGGCGCGCAGTCGGGGCGAGCACGGGTCGCTGCGCGCCACGCGCCATCAACTGTCCATGCGGCCGGCGCACCCGCTGACCGCTGACGGCGATCGAGGAGGCGCGCCCGTGATAGGCGATTGGCAGCCACTTGTAGTTCGGCAACAGCGGCTGCTCGGGCCGCAGCAACCGACCCACCGCAGTGGCGTGATGGATCGAGGTATAAAAATCGGTGTAGTCGCCAATGTGTGCCGGCAGCGCGAATTCCACCTGACTCTGCGGGATAAGTGCCGCAGCCAGACGTGCCGCGTGCGGCGAGCCAGCGCTCAACAGCTGCGAGAGCGCGCGGCGCAGCGCACGCCACGCCGGTGGACCCAGCGCGAGCAGCGGGTTTAACGCCGGCGCGGCGCAGGCCGCGAGTGCTGTCAGGACCAGATCCTCGCGCGGCGCTGCCGCGCCAAGCGCGGTGAGGTCCAGAACCTCCTCCCCGATCGCGACGCCACACCGTAGCGGCTCGCCGCTGCCGGCGCGACGAAACACCGCAAACGGGAGATTCTGCAGCGGAAAATCGCTGCCGGGCTGATTCGCAGAGTCCACCCAGCTCAAGAGCTGCGGGTCGTGAGTGGCATCGATGTCGCGCATGGGCCGCTCAGCGCAACTCACGCGCATCGGGCGTGAAGCGCCTGGCAAGACCGTCCCAACAGCGGACATAGTCGCGCTGGCGTTGCGGCAGCGCGAGCGCATGCGGCGCCGGGCGGATCAGGGATCGAGTCTCGAACATGAAGGCCATGGTATCGGTGAGGTGCTCTGGCGCACCGGTGTCGGCGCCACTGGCGCGCTCGAACGTCTCGGCATCCGGACCATGCCCGGTCATGCAGTTGTGCAGCGAGGCTCCGCCGGGCTCAAAGCCGTGCGCCTTGGCGTCATAACGGCCATGGATGAGCCCCATGAACTCGCTCGCGACGTTGCGGTGAAACCAGGGCGGACGGAACGTGTCCTGCATCACCAGCCAGCGCGGGGGGAAGATCACGAAGTCGAGCGCATCGACGCCCGCGGTGTCGCTCACCGAATGCAGTACCAGGAAGATCGAGGGATCCGGGTGATCGTAGCTCACCGAGCCGATGGTGTTGAAGCGGCGCAAATCGTATTTGTATGGCGCGTGATTACCATGCCAGGCAACCACATCGAGCGGGGAGTGATCGAGCGGCGCACTCCACAGAGCGCCACCGCATTTGGCCACCAGTTCCATCGGGCCGGTGCGATCTTCGTACCAGGCGACCGGAGTGAGAAAATCGCGGGCATTGGCGAGACCGTTCGAGCCGATCGGGCCGAGGTCGGGCAGTTTCAGCGGCGCGCCGAAATTCTCGCATACGTACCCACGCGCCCCGGCGTCGAGCAGCTCGACGCGAAAGCGCACGCCTCGCGGGATCACCGCGATCTCCTGCGGTTCGAGCTCGAGCAGCCCGAGCTCGCTGGCGAGGCGCAGCCGTCCGAGCTGCGGCACGATGAGCAGCTCACCATCGGCATCGTAGAAGAAGCGCCCCTGCATCGAGCGGTTCGCCCGATACCAGTAGATCGCACAGCCGCTGTGCGCATCGCTCGGGCCGGTGCCGCCGGCCACCAGCAGCCCATCGAGGAAGTCCATGGGCTCCTGCGGCACCGGCAGCGCACTCCAGCGCATGGGATCGGGCGGCGCGGGCAGATCGGAAAACTGGGCGAGCACGCCCGGGTGAGCCAGCCGCCGGAACTCCCCGGCAAGCGCTGCCGGGCGGATGCGATAGAGCCAGCTGCGCCGGTTGGCGTGCCGAGGCGCGGTGAAGGCAGTGCCGGAGAGCTGCTCGGCATACAGCCCGTACGGGCACCGCTGCGGCGAATTGCGCCCCTCGGGCAGAGCCCCGGGCAGCGCCTCGGTGGCGAATTGATTGCCGAAGCCGCTCAGGTACTCGAGCGGACGAGCGGTCGCCGCGGAGGATGCGGCTTCGGATGCGGAGCGCATGACGAACTCCCGGTATGCTTTAGTCTATGATGACACAAATGGTTGCGACCGCAACTTCATGGGAGAGCCCCCAGTGAGTGCCCGTCCGACGCCCGAGCGCCTGCTCGAGCTTGCGGCTTTCGTGCCGTTTCGCCTCAACCGGCTGGCTACGGGGGTCAGCGAATACCTTGCGGCCGTCTACGAGGCGCGATTCGGCCTCGACATTCCGCAGTGGCGGGTCATCGCCACCGTCGGCTCCCAGCACGAGTGCACGGCCCAATACATCGCCGCCAGCACCCGCATGCACAAGACCCGCGTCAGCCGAGCCATCGCCGAACTCGAGGCGAGAGAGCTCATTGAGCGCGGCTCGAGCACCGAGGACCGCCGTGAGCGTCAGGTGCGGCTCACCAAGAACGGTCGCCGCCTGTATACCGAGCTCGTACCCCTCGCGCTCGAGCGCGAGACGAGCCTGCTTGCGTGCCTCTCCAGCGAGCAGCTGACCGGCTTCCTCACCGGCATGGAAACCCTCGAGCGCTTTCTTCAGCTGGAGGATTGATGCGCCTACCTCGCCCCCTTCGCGTCCTGACTGCGTGTGCCGCACTGCTTGCGCCGAGCCTGGCCCTTGCCGCACCGCCCGCCCCCGAGGTGCAGATCGCCAGTTCCGCCATGCTGGTACTCGATGCCCGCGTGCAGCCCCACGACATCGTGCTGCACATTGCCCGCAATGCCGACCATGCTCCGGTCGCGGGCGCCGGCAACGTGAGCGCGGAAATCGACGGCCATCCCCGGCCGATCACCCCCGACGGTACTGCATACGTGCTCTCGACCCACGGGCTCAAGGGCGGCAGGCATACGCTGCAGCTGGTGGTTGCCCACGATGGAATCCACGAGCTGCTCACTGGCACGCTCACCTTGCCGAAGCGGCCCGACCGCCTCGCCACGCTCGAGCAGCACGGCTACGGAGCCTGGTGGGTACTCAACATCGTCGTGCTTCTACTCGCGGCGCGGTTGATCATGCGGCGCAAGAAACCACCGGCCAAGCCGTCCTGACGGTTCTAGCCGCCACGCCGCCCGGCCGCAACCCGCGTCAGTGCATCACGCGGGTGCACAGATCGAGCAGCGGCGCCGGCAGCACGCCGAGGACGAACACCGCCGCGGCATTCAAGCCCAGTGCAAGACGCACGCCGAAGGAGCCCGCCGTTGCCGGCAGCGTTTCCGGCGCCTCATCGAAGTACATGAGCTTCACCACGCGCAGGTAGTAAAACGCGCCGACAACCGACGTTGCCGCCGCAATCACCACGAGCCACAGGTGATGGGTCTCCCACAAAGCCTGGAAGATTCTGAGCTTGGCCCAGAAGCCGACAAACGGCGGCACGCCCGCGGTGGAGAACATCAGCATCGCCATCGCGAGGGCGAGCAACGGGTCACGGCGGTAGAGCCCCTTGTAATCCTCGAGTCGATCCGCCTCGAAGCCCTTGCGACTGGCGAGGATGATCACGCCGAAGGAGCCGAGCGCAACCAGAATGTAGACCAGCGTGTAATAGAGCGCCGCGGTGTAGCCGCTCGCAGTGCCGGCGATGAATCCGAGCAGAATGAACCCCACATTGGCGATCGTCGAATACGCCAGCATGCGCTTGAGGTTGCTCTGCGCGATCGCCACGGTATTGCCGATGACGAGCGTCAGCACCGCCAGCGGCGTCAGCATCGCCGTCCAATCCACCTTGACGCCAGCTAATCCATGCGTCAACAGGCGCAGCGCGAGCGCGAAATAGGCGATCTTCGGCGCCGTGCCGATGAACAGCGTGACGCTGGTCGGAGCGCCTTCGTAGACGTCAGGCAACCACATGTGAAACGGCACCGCGCCCATCTTGAACGCCACCGCCACCACGACAAAGGTCAGCCCCAGGATTACCCCAAGGTTGTGCGGGGCACTCAGCGCGACGGCGATTCCATCCAGATTGAGCGTGCCCGTCAGGCCGTAAATGATCGACATGCCGTAGAGCAGCATTCCCGAGGCAATCGCGCCCAGCACGAAGTACTTCATGGCCGCCTCGGCCGCCACACCGGACTCACGGTCAAATGCCACCATGGCGTACACCGAGAGCGCGAGCAGCTCGACGCCCAAATACACCGTCAGGAGGCTATTGGCCGAAATCAACACGAAAATCCCTAGCAGCGCCGAGAGCGCGAGCACGTAGTACTCGCCCTTGAGAATGTCTCGGCTCTGCAGATAGGCCCGGGAGTACAGCAGCGAGACCGCCACCGCGAGGAATGCAGCCAGCTTTAGCACGTACGCGAGCGGATCGGCGATGTAGTTGCCGTCGAACAGCACCATGCGCTGCGGCACATCTGCAAATGCGACCGTGACGGCCGCGCCGATCACCAGCATCAGCAGCGTCAGAGTGCCGGTCGCTCCCGGCCGCTTGCTGCCGACGAACGCCTCGAACAGCAGGACGACGCAGATCGCCGCGGTGAGATAAATCTCCGGAATCGCGGCGGCCATGACATGCAGGTTCATCATCGGTTCGGGCATCGCGTCTACACCGGAATCTTGGTGGCAGCGGCCTGGGCGACCAGGTGCTGGATCGAGGGCTCCATGATCTTCAGCAGCGGCTCGGGCCAGATGCCGAGCATCAGCACCGCCAGCGCAAGCGCGCCGAGGATCAGGAATTCCCGGCCATTGAGATCGCTCAGGTGGGCCACGTGGTCATTGGCCACCGGTCCGAACACCACGCGCTTGACGAGCCAGAGCGTGTAGGCGGCGCCCAGAATGAGGGTCACGGCCGCGAGCGCCGCGTACCAGAAGCTCGCCTTGAAGCTCGCCAGGATCACCAGGAACTCCCCGACGAACCCCGAGGTGCCGGGCAGGCCCGTATTTGCCAGCGCGAACAGCACCATGAAGCCAGCGAACACCGGCATGGTGTTGATCACGCCGCCGTAATCGGCGATCTGCCGGCTGTGCATGCGGTCATAGAGCACGCCCACGCACAGGAACAGTGCGCCGGAGATCAGGCCGTGGGAGATCATCTGCACCATCGCACCATCCATGCCCATACCTGCGCCCTGCGTTGCGCCGGTGCTGCGCACGATGGCATAGACGAGGAATGCCCCGAGTGTCACGAAGCCCATGTGCGCGATCGAGGAATAGGCGATCAGCTTCTTCATGTCTTGCTGCACGAGCGCGACGAAGCCGATGTAGATCACCGCGATCAGCGAGAGCGTGATGACCAGCGTATCGAGCTGCCGACACGCATCGGGAACGATCGGCAGGCTGAAGCGCAGAAAGCCGTAACCGCCCATCTTCAACATGATCGCCGCCAGGATCACCGAACCGCCGGTGGGCGCCTCGACGTGTGCGTCCGGCAACCAAGTATGGACCGGCCACATCGGCACCTTCACCGCGAAGGCGAGCATGAAGGCGGCGAAAATCCACCGCTGCTCCGTGAGGGTCAGCGGCAGGGACTGGAAGCTTGCGATCGAATAGCTGCCGGACTTGACGTACATGTAAATCAAGGCCGCCAGCATGAACACCGAGCCGAGGAAGGTGTAGAGGAAGAATTTGATGGTGGCATACACGCGCCGCGGGCCACCCCAGATGCCGATGATGAGGAACATCGGGATCAGCATCGCTTCCCAGAAGAAATAGAAAAGCAGCGCATCGGTCGCGGAGAACACCCCGACCATCAGGCCCTCCATGATCAGGAAGGCTGCGTAGTACTGTGCCGGACGCTTGCTGATCACGTTCCAGGCGGCGATCACCACCGGCACCGTCATCAGCGCGGTCAGCACAATCAGCGGCATCGAGATGCCATCGACCCCAAGTGCATAGCTGGCGTGAAACCGTGGGATCCACGGGGCGCTCTCGATGAACTGATACGCCGCGGTATGGGTGTTGAAGTCCATCACCAGCGGCACACACAGCGCGAGCGCCGCCAGCGAGGCGATGAGTGACAGCCAGCGGCCGGCGCCGATATGACGCTCCCCGAGCAGCAGCACCACGATGCCGGCCGCAATGGGCAGCCAGATCAGCAGGGACAGCAGGTGGTCGTGCATTCTTGTGCTTTCTCCGAAATGCTCTGCGTGCGCTTACGCGTGGACCAGAAACCAGCCCAGCAGCGCCGCCAGACCGATCACGATCCAGAAGGCATACGAGTACAGATAGCCGCTCTGTACCCGTCGCACCACACCGCCGAACCAGCCAACCGATGCGGCGGTGCCGTTGACCAGGGCCCCGTCGATCAACGTCTGGTCGCCGGCTTTCCACAGCCCGGTACCCAGAGCCCGGCTGAGCCGCGCGATGACCTGCTCGTTGAACCAGTCGAAATAGAATTTCTGGTCGAGAATGCGCTTCAGCCAGGCGAATTTCACCGCGGCCGCATCCGCCAGGTCCGGGCGCTTGAGCACGAAGAGCCAGGCGGTGAACAGCCCGGCCAGTGCCAGCCAGAATGGCGCGCCAAGGAACCCACGCAGCGCCAGTTCGATCGGCCCATGATAGTCAGCGGCCATGTGGGCGATGACGTCATGGGAAGGGAGAACCTCGATAGCGCTGCCGAAATACGAGCCGTACAGCACCTTGCCGACGGTGAAGTAACCGATCAGCAGGGACGGGATGGCAAGGGCGATCAGCGGCAGCGTCACCACCCACGGACTCTCGTGCGGCTCGTGCACGCCGTGACCACCGTGCGCGTCGTGCCCATGGGCCTCATGCCCGTGGCCCGCCTGCGTGTGTCGGAAGCGCTCCTCGCCGTGGAACGTCATGAACAGCAGGCGGAATGTATATAGCGAGGTGACGAATGAGCCGAGCAGCACGCACCAGTACGCGTAGGTGGCGCCCCAGCGGTGCGTCATGCCGACCGCCTCGATGATGGCGTCTTTGGAGTAAAAGCCTGAAAAGAACGGCGTTGCGACCAGCGCGAGGCCGCCGACCCAGCAGGTGATGGCGGTAATCGGCATGTACTTGGCGAGCCCGCCCATCTTGCGCATGTCCTGCTCGTGGTGCATGCCGATGATGACCGAGCCGGCTGCGAGGAACAGCAGCGCCTTGAAGAACGCGTGCGTCATCAGGTGGTAGATCGCCGCGCTGTACGCCGAGGCGCCCAGCGCAGCGGTCATGTAACCGAGCTGCGAGAGTGTCGAGTAGGCAATCACCCGCTTGATGTCGTTGTTCACGACGCCGAGCAGTCCCATGAAGAAGGCGGTGGTCGCCCCGATCACCAGCACGAACGACAGCGCGGCGTCCGAGTGCTCGAACAACGGCGACATGCGCGCAACCATGAAAATGCCCGCGGTAACCATGGTCGCCGCGTGGATCAGTGCCGAGATGGGGGTCGGGCCTTCCATCGAGTCCGGCAACCAGACATGCAGCGGGACCTGGGCACTCTTGCCCATCGCGCCGATGAACAGACACACGCAGATCAGGGTCAGGGCGTTAACGCCACCGAATACCGGCAGAGTCTGCTGCGCCAGCTGCGGGGCCGCCGCAAATGCACTGGTATACGACAGCGAGTGCGTAAAGGAGAACAGCGCAGCGATGCCGATCACGAAGCCGAAGTCACCCACTCGGTTGACGATGAAGGCCTTCATGTTCGCGAAGATCGCGCTCGGGCGCGTGTACCAGAAGCCGATCAGCAGGTAGGACACCACGCCGACCGCCTCCCAGCCGAAGAACAGCTGCATGAAGTTGTTCGCCATCACGAGCATGAGCATCGCGAAGGTGAACAGCGAGATGTAGCTAAAGAACCGGGTATAGCCCGGATCGTCGCTCATGTAGCCGATGGTGTAGACGTGCACGCACAACGATACGAACGTCACCACCGACATCATGAGCACGGTGAGCCGGTCGATGAGGAAACCGACCTGGATGTGCACTCCGTCGCTCACCAGCCAGGTGTACACCGGACCGTTGAACTCGCTCGCCCCGCCCCAGTAAAGCTGCTTCAGCACGTACAGCGAGAGAGCACAGGCAAGCGCGACGCCGGCGATCGTGATCGTGTGCGAGGCGATCCGGCCGATGCGGTTGCCGAACAGGCCCGCGATCACGGCCGCGATGAGCGGCGCAAGCGGAATGGCGATCAGCAGATGCGGATTCATGCAGCCTCAGCCCTTGAGAGTGTTCAGATCTTCGACATTGATGCTGCGCCGCTCACGGAACAGCACCACGAGGATCGCCAGTCCGATGGCCGACTCGGCCGCAGCCACGGTGAGCACGAAAAACACGAACACCTGGCCGGTCAGATCGCCAAGCATGCGCGAGAAGGCGATGAAATTGAAATTCGCCGCCAACAGCAGCAGCTCGACGCACATCAGCAGCAGGATGACGTTCTTGCGGTTGAGGAAAATGCCGGCGACCGCCAGTGCGAACAGAACCCCCGACAGAGTCAGCATATCGGCAAGCGTGATCATGGGCGCTTCTCCGCGGCGACTTTCACGACGCGCAGGCGCTCATCGGCGCGCACCGCCACCTGGCGCGAGACGTCCTGCACCTTCTGGCCCGGACGGCGGCGCAGGGTGAGAGCGATGGCGGCAACGATAGCCACCACCAGCAGTACCGCAGCGAGCTCGAACGGGTACGCATAGCGTGTGTAGAGGACTTGGCCGAGCTCGAGGGTGTTGCTGTAGTTGGCCGGCTCGCTGACGAAACCGCGGCTGACGTCCACCCCACCGAGACCATGCTGCCAAATGACTCCGACGATCTCGACGATCACGGCAAGCGCGGTGAGCCAGCCGAGCCAGGCGAAGCGCGTGAATCCCCGCTTCAGCTCCGCGAGGTTGATGTCGAGCATCATCACCACGAACAGGAACAGCACCATGACCGCGCCGACGTAGACGAGCACCAGCACGATGGCGAGGAATTCGGCCTCGACGAGCAGCCAGATGGCCGCCGAGTTGACGAATGAGAACACGAGAAACAGCACCGAGTAGACCGGGTTGCGCGCGGTGATCACCCCGAGCGCGCCGGCCACCAGCAGCGTGGCGAACAGGTAGAAAAGTATCTGTACTAGCACGGCCTCGACCTCACCGGTAGGGCGCATCGGCCGCCTTGTCGGCGGCGATCAGGGTCTCGTAGCGCTCGCCCACGGCCAGGAGCTTGTCCTTGTTCATAATGTTCTCGCCCCGATCTTCCATGTGGTACTCGTGAATGCGCGTGAGGACGATGGCATCGACCGGGCAAGCTTCCTCGCAAAAGCCGCAGTAGATGCACTTGAACAGGTCGATGTCATAACGGGTCGTTCGCCGCGTGCCATCGGCCGACACGTCCGAATCGATCGTGATGCAGGTCGCCGGACAGGTCGTCTCGCACAGCTTACAGGCGATGCAGCGCTCCTCGCCGTTCGGATAGCGGCGCAGCGCATGCAGTCCGCGAAAGCGCGGTGATTGCGGCGCCTTCTCCTCGGGGTAGTTCAGCGTGTATTTGCGCGTGAAGAAGGTACGCGCGGTTACGGACATCCCCTTGAGGAGTTCCGGCAGCAAAAAAGTCTTCAGCGGGTTGGCCATTGCCTTCTCCTTCAATGGAACCAGGGCCGGGCCCACGGTCCGATGTGGATGGCTGCCATCGCCATCTCCACGCCGATCCACACCAACGTCACCGGGATCAGCGCCTTCCAGCCGAGCCGCATGATCTGGTCGTAGCGATAGCGCGGGAAGGTCGCACGGAACCACAGGAACAGGAACAGGAACACAAACACCTTCAGGCCCAGCCAGAAGAAGCTGGGATCGGCGAGAAACGTGCCGCCCACCAGCGGATAGCCGGCGAACGGCGAGAGCCAGCCGCCGAAGAAGAAGACCGCGGTCAGCGTCGAGATCAGAATCATATTGGCGTATTCGGCCAGGAAGAACAGCGCGAAGGCGATGCCTGAATACTCGACGTGGAAGCCGGCCACGATCTCCGACTCGCCCTCGGCGACGTCAAACGGCGCGCGGTTGGTTTCAGCGACGCCCGCGATCAGATAGACCACGAACAGCGGGAACAGCCAGAACCAATTCCAGGCGAGAAACCCGCCCTGCTGATGGTGCACGATCACCCCGA
The DNA here is from genome assembly GCA_021847105.1 of Pseudomonadota bacterium. Lineage (GTDB taxonomy): Bacteria > Pseudomonadota > Gammaproteobacteria > Steroidobacterales > Steroidobacteraceae > 13-2-20CM-66-19. The sequence goes on from JAJZUT010000009.1 coordinate 104,156, forward strand.
GGTTCATGCTGCCGGCGGCCATGAGCACCCCGACCAGCGCGAATCCCATGGCGATTTCGTAGGCCACCATCTGTGCCGCCGAGCGCATCGCCCCGAGCAGCGCGTATTTGGAGTTGGCCGACCAGCCCGCCAGAATGATGCCGTACACGCCCATCGAGGACAGCGCGAGCAGATACAGCAGGCCCGCGTTGGCTTTGGAGATCACCAGCGCCGGGGAGAGCGGAATCACCGCCCAGGCCGCGAGCGCCGGCACGAGCGCAAGCGCCGGGGCAAGACGGAAGAGGAACTTGTTGGCCTTGCTCGGGATCACCACTTCCTTGGTGAGCAACTTGAACACGTCCGCGAACGGCTGGCCCAACCCGGGCAGCAGCCCGAAGATGCGCACCCGGTTCGGGCCGCGCCGCAGCTGCATCCAGCCGATGACCTTGCGCTCCCAGAGCGTCAGGAAGGCCACGCACAGGATGACCCCGATGGTGATGATCAGGATCCACACCAAGGTGCGAAGAAGCTCCGGGAGCGTGGCCCAGAGTGCGAGCAGGTGAGTGATTTGCGTGTGCATCGTCAGTAGCTCACCGCAGAAGTACGGCCCTCGAGCGTCTCTTGCAGCGAGGCGGCGCGGCGCACGAGCGCATCGATCTGGTACATGGGCAGATCCGTCACCTTCCCTGCCGCGGCGCCCGGCGCGACGTGGTGCGTGCCGCTGTAGGACGGCGCCGCATAAGCGGTGCTCGCCCCGCACTGCGCCACGAGCTCGGCACGAATCTGCTCGCTCGAGAGGTAGTCGAACTTCTCCAGATCGAGCAGATTGCCTAGTACGCGCAGCACCTTCCAACCCGGGCGCGCCTCACCCACCGGCTGCGCAGCGCCCGCCTGGCTCTGCCAGAGTCCCTCGAGATTGACATACGTGCCCGAGGTCTCAGCGAACGTACCGGCGGGCAACAACACGTGCGCAACGCGGCGCAGAGCCTCGCTGGCAAACGAGCTGACCGCGACCACGAACTGCGCTTGTCCGAGCGTGCGCTCCGCAGCGCTGTCGGGGGCATCTAGCCACGGCTCGGTGCCCAGCAGCAAATACGCCGACAGCGGCTGGGAGAGCATCTGTGCCGCGGCGAGTCCGACCGTCTCGGCCGCCTTGCCGCCGGCCGAGCGATGCGGCACGGCGCCGGCCAGATAGGCCCCGGCCGCATTGGCCCCCTCGGCGAGCACGCCGAAAGCTGCGCCAGTCACCTGAGCGATGGCCGCCGCGAGGGCGCGCAGATCCGCCAGGCGCGGATGTCTCAGCGCGAGCGCTCCGAGCCAGACGGCTCGTTTCTCACCGTGAGCGAGCGCCGCAGCCACGGCGCGGTGCGTCTCACCGATCGCCGCACCGCGCACCGCATCGGCCAGATGCGCCGGCGCACTCTGTCCCGCCGCATCCAGGGCCGCAGCCAGTACGGCGGTCAGATCACCGACCAGTGCCGCGCTGGCCGAACTCAGATACGCCGCCACCGGGAACTCGTACGGGAAGGCGGCTGGATTGACGAACGAAACCTGCGCCCCGCGCAGCGCCGCCTTGCGCACCCGGTGCGCCAGAATCGGCACCTCGCGGCGCAGATTCGCACCGACGATGAGCAGCCCCTCGAGCGCATCGACGTCGGCGATGCGCATACCGAGGTTCGGGAACAGCGGATCGCTCGCCTGGTCGCGCAGGTCCTGCTGACGCAGGCGGCTGTCGATGTTGGCGCTGCCCAGCCCGCGGGCGATGCGCCCGGCCAGATAGAGTTCCTCGAGCGTGCTCGAGGGACTCGCCAGCACACCGAGCGACCCGCTCCGCGCGCGCAGCCCCTCGGCGGCCTTGGCGAGCGCACTCTCCCAATCCGTCTCGACCCACTCGCCGTTCTCACGCACCATCGGGCGGCTGAGCCGCTCGGGACTGTAGACCGCCTCGTAGCTGAAGCGGTCACGATCGGCGAGCCAGATCTCATTGATCGCTTCGTTCTGGCGCGGAACCACGCGCATCAGCCGTCCGCGCAGCACGTGCCCGTATAAGTTGCTGCCGACGCCATCGTGCGGCGAGACGAGCGGCACGGCGGTCATCTCCCATGCTCGTGCGCTGAATCGATAGGGCTTGGAGACCAGCGCGCCGACCGGGCAGAGATCGATGACGTTGCCGGAAAGCTCGTGATTGACGGTGGTCTCGATATAGCGGCGCACTTTCATCTGCTCACCGCGCCCCACCATGCCGAGTTCCTGAACTCCGGCGATCTCCTGGGTAAAGCGGATGCAGCGCGTGCAGTGGATACACCGCGTCATGTCGGTCGCGATCAGCGGGCCGAGATTCTCATCGGGCACCGAGCGCTTGCGTTCGCTGAATCGCGAGTAATCCCGGCCAAAGCCGACGGCGAGATCCTGCAGCTCGCACTCCCCGCCCTGATCACAAATCGGGCAGTCGAGCGGGTGATTGATCAGCAGGAACTCCATCACCGCGCGCTGTGCCGCAATCGCCTTCGGCGAGCGGGTGAAGACCTTCATCCCCTCCATGACGGGGGTCGCGCAGGCCGGCAGAGGCTTCGGCGCCTTCTCGACCTCCACCAGGCACATGCGGCAGTTGGCCGCCACCGCCAGCTTCTCGTGATAGCAGAACCGCGGCACGTACTCGCCATTGGCGTCCGTCGCCTGGATGATCATCGCGCCCTTGCGCGCCTTGACCGGCTTGCCGTTGATCTCGATGTTGACGAATTCTTCAGCCATGTTATGCCGCCCGTACGCCGAGCTGATCCGCGACGATGCTGCGTCCGCCGTGATCGATCATGTACTCGAATTCGTGGCGGAAGTGCTTGAGGAAACTCTGCACCGGCCACGCCGCCGCATCGCCAAGCGCACAGATCGTATGTCCTTCGATACGGTTGGCCACATCGAGGAGCAGATTGAGCTCATCACGATGCCCCTGCCCGGCGAGGATGCGCTTGATGATGCGGTTCATCCAGCCCGTGCCCTCGCGGCAGGGCGTGCACTGGCCGCAGGACTCGTCCATGTAGAAGCGCGAGAGGCGCTCGATCACCCGCACCATGCAGGTGGTCTCGTCCATCACGATGACCGCTGCGGAACCGACCGCCGAGCCGGCCGCGCGCAGCGAGTCGTAGTCCATGTTGGTCTTGAGCATGACATCCCCGGGCACCACCGGCACCGAGGAGCCGCCCGGGATCACCGCCTTGAGCTTGCGCCCGCCGCGAACGCCGCCGGCAAGCTCGAGCAGATCCGCGAAGGCGACGCCGAGCGGCAGCTCGAAGTTCCCCGGACGTTCGACGTGACCGGAGACCGAGAAGATCACGGTGCCGCCGGAATTCGCGGGTCCGAGATCGGCGAACCACTTCGGTCCCTTGCGCAGGATCGTCGGCACCGAGGCATAGCTCTGGGTGTTGTTGATCGTCGTCGGCTTGCCGTACAGGCCGAAGTTGGCCGGAAACGGTGGCTTGAACCGCGGCCGGCCAGGCTTGCCTTCCAGCGACTCGAGCAGCGCCGTCTCCTCGCCGCAGATGTAGGCGCCCGCACCGACGAAGGTGTACAGGTCGAAATCGACGCCGCTGCCACGGATGTTCTTGCCGAGCAGTCCGGCAGCGTAGGCTTCCTGCAGCGCCGCCTCAAAACGCGGCACCGGCTCGCCAAGAAACTCCCCGCGGATGTAGTTGTAGCCCACCGTGGAGTTGGTCGCGTAGCCGGAGATCGCCAGCCCCTCGATCAGGGCATGCGGGTTGTAGCGCAGAATGTCGCGATCGTGGCAGGTGCCCGGCTCGCTCTCATCCGAGTTGCACACCATGTACTTCTGCACCGGCGAGTTGCGCGGCATGAAACTCCACTTCGTGCCGGTCGGAAAACCCGCACCACCGCGACCGCGAAGCCCCGAGGCTTTCACCGCCTCGATGATCTGCTCGCGCGGCGGCTTCTCGGCGAGGATTTTCTCCCACACCTGATACCCGCCGATCTTGCGGTAGGTCTCCAGTGTCCAGGAACGCTCGAGCGCGAGCGGCTCGAACACGACCAGATTCATCTTGTCGGGGCTGATGGGCATGGGATTACTTCAGCTCGTCGAGGATCTTGTCGAGCTTCTCGGGAGTGAGGTGCTCGTGAAAAACGTGATCCACCATCATCATCGGAGCGCCGGTGCACGCGGCGAGACATTCGTGCTCGTCCTTCAGGAAGATCCTCCCGTCGGGCGTGCTCTGATCGAGCTTGATGCCGAGCTTGCGCTCGGCGTGCGCCACCAGCTCATCGGCGCCGTTCAGCATGCAGGAGATGTTCGTGCAAATACTCACGTGGTGGCGACCGCAGGGGTGCGTCTCGAGCATCGAGTAGAAGCTCGCCACCTCGTAGACCTGGATCGGCGGCAGGCTCAGATATGCCGCAACCGCATCCATCAGCGCCTTGGTCAGATGTCCCTGGTTCTGCTCCTGCGCGGCACGCAGCGCCGCGATGCACGCCGAGCGCTGCCGGCCGGGCGGAAATTTCGCCACCCAGTGGTCGATCTCACCGCGGGTGTGCTCCGAGAGCAGCCCGGTATCGCCGGCAGCCGGCGTCGTGTGCTTGTCGTTGCTCAACGGTCGATTTCCCCGAACACGATATCCTGCGTGCCGATCACCGCGACCACGTCGGCGAGCATGTGGCCACGCACCATCTCCTCAAGCGAGGCCAGATGGACAAAGCCCGGCGCGCGGCACTTGAGGCGGTATGGCTTGTTGGCGCCATCGGATACCAGATAGATGCCGAACTCGCCCTTCGGCGCCTCCACCGCGGCATAAGTCTGTCCGGCGGGCACGTCGTAGCCTTCGGTGAAGAACTTGAAGTGGTGAATCAGCGATTCCATGTCGCCCTTCATGTGCTCGCGGCTCGGCGGGCGAACTTTGCGATCATCGATCATCACCGGGCCTGGGTTGTCACGCAGCCACTGCACGCACTGACGGATGATGCGGGTGGATTGGCGCAGTTCCTCGACGCGCACCAGGTAGCGGTCGTAACAGTCGCCGTTGGTGCCGACCGGAATGTCGAACTCCATCCGCTCGTACACCTCGTAGGGCTGCTTCTTGCGCAGATCCCACACCACCCCGGAACCGCGCAACATCGGACCGGTGAATCCGAGCTGCAGCGCGCGCTCCGGCGGCACCACCCCGATGTTCACCGTGCGCTGCTTCCAGATGCGGTTGTCGGTGAGCAGCGTTTCGTAGTCGGCGATCGAGGCTGGGAACCGTGCCGCGAACGCATCGATGAAATCGAGCATGGAGCCCGAGCGCGATTCGTTCAGGCGATCGACTTCCTTGTGAGAGCGCCACTTCGAGGGCTGGTACTTCGGCATGCTCTGCGGCAGGTCGCGATACACCCCGCCGGGGCGGTAGTAGGTGGCATGCATGCGAGTGCCGGAGACGGCCTCGTACACGTCCATCAACTCCTCACGCTCCTTGAAGGCGAGCAGGAACACGGTCATCGCGCCGATATCGAGCGCGTGCGCACCGAGCCACATCAGATGATTGAGGATGCGCGTGATCTCATCGAACATCACGCGGATGTACTGGGCCCGCTCGGGCGGACGGATGCCGAGCAGCTTCTCGATGGCGAGCACGTAAGCGTGCTCGTTGCACATCATCGAGACGTAATCGAGACGGTCCATGTAGCCGATCGAGTGGTTGAACGGCTTCGATTCGGCCAGCTTCTCCGTACCCCGGTGCAGCAGACCGATGTGCGGGTCGGCCTTCTGGATCACCTCGCCGTCCATCTCGAGCACCAGGCGCAGCACCCCGTGCGCGGCCGGGTGCTGGGGACCGAAGTTCATGGTGTAGTTGCGGATCTCCGCGAGCGGAAGATCGTTCGTCGACTGAGCCATCAGCGGGGCAACTCCGGAGCCTTCAACGCCGGCTCATAGCGGTTGTCGTGCCGGATCACCTTGGGCGCGAGCACCCGTGGCACGATGCTCACCGGCTCATACACCACGCGCTTCTTCTCGGGGTCGTAGCGCGTCTCGACATTGCCGATCAGCGGGAAATCCTTGCGGAACGGGTGTCCGATGAAGCCGTAGTCGGTGAGGATGCGGCGCAGATCCGGGTGCCCACGGAACATGATGCCGAACAGGTCGAACGCCTCGCGCTCGAACCAGTTGGCACACGCCCACACCTCGGCCACGGAGTCCACCACCGGCTCGCTCGTCTGCGGACAGACCGCGCGCAGCGTCAAGCGGGTATTGTGGGTGATCGACAGCAGTTGGTAGACGACGGCGAAGCGACCGGGCATTTCCGGATCCGGCGGCGCACTCGCCTGCCGACCGCGACTGAACCCCGTGCGGGTCGCAGCGGCGGTGAGCCACTCCTCCCGTCCGTAGTGCAGATAGTCGACGCCGGCGACGTCGATCAGCATCTCGAAACGCAGCTCCGGGGTGTCGCGCAGCGCCCGGCACGCCGTCAACAGCTGCGCCGGCTCGACTTCGAAGGCAAGATCCTGCGCCAGCGAGGGCAGCCGACGCACGCCGCTCACGCGCTCCTCGATCAGATGAGCCAGCACTTCGATTGCAGCGCCGGTTCCAGCCGGCTGGGCAGTGGATTGTTCCATGGTCTACCTGGCGATGGTGCTGGTACGCGCGATTTTCTTCTGCAGCTGGATGATGCCGTAGACCAACGCCTCGGCCGTCGGCGGACAACCCGGGACATACACATCGACCGGCACGACACGATCGCAGCCGCGCACGACCGCGTAGGAATAATGGTAGTAGCCGCCGCCGTTGGCACAGGAACCCATTGAGATGACCCAGCGCGGTTCGGCCATCTGGTCGTACACCTTGCGCAGCGCGGGGGCCATCTTGTTGACCAGCGTGCCGGCGACGATCATCACGTCCGACTGGCGTGGACTCGGGCGAAACACCACCCCGAAGCGGTCGAGGTCATAACGGGACGCGCCGGCGTGCATCATTTCAACCGCGCAACAAGCCAGACCAAAGGTCATCGGCCAGAGCGACCCGGTGCGGGCCCAGTTGAGTAGATTGTCAACCTGGGTCGTGAGAAAGCCTCGCTGCGCGAAGCCCTCGGCCTCTTGCGTCAATCCCACTCGAGCGCCCCTTTCTTCCATTCGTAGATGAAGCCCACGGTCAGGATGCCGAGGAACACCACCATGGCGATCAGCCCCGCGACGCCGATCTTCCCGAGCGCCACCGCCCAGGGAAAGAGGAAGACGATCTCGAGGTCGAACACGATGAACAGGATCGCGACGAGGTAGTAGCGCACGTCGAACTTCATGCGGCTGTCCTCGAACGCCTCAAATCCACACTCGTAAGGTGACAGCTTTTCCTGATCGGCCGGCGCGCGCGAGAAGAAGCGGCCGATGGTGGTGCCCAGAACCAGCAGCACCAGCGCCACCGCCGTTGCGATGGCGAGAAAGATGAGAATCGGCAAGTAATTGTTCAGCATGCTTCCATCGCCTGAGCAAAGCCACGGAAAAAAAGGAAGCCCCTGCGGCGCCTCCCCTCCGAAGCTGCGCATTGTAGCAGCGCACGAAAACAATTTGGTGCCGACGGTCGGATTCGAACCGACACGCCTCGCGGCGCTAGCCCCTCAAGCTAGTGTGTCTACCAATTCCACCACGTCGGCAACATCAATCAATCTCACTGCAGCGCGTTTTCACGCGCCCGGTCAGGGCGTCTGCGCGGGTGCCTTGCCGCCTACGGGCTTTGCCACGTTCTGCGACGCACCGGTCACCGCCGGCGCTTTCGGGGCCGCAGTATGCACCTGACCGGCAATATCCAGGATGGTCTTCTGATGCGCATGCGAGCGAGTGCTGAGATATGTCAACGCCACGCTGTTGAGCATGAAGATCGCCGCGAACACGGCCGTGGCCCGCGACAGCGCAGTTGTGGCACCGCGCGCGCCGAACACCGTGCCCGATGCGCCAGCGCCGAAGCCTGCGCCGGCGTCCGCACCCTGCCCGTGCTGCAGCATCACCAGGATGACGACAGACACCCCGGCAATGAGCTGAATCACCAATAAGAAACCATGCAGCATAATTAAAACCGATCAGCGCGATCCGCATGCCGCGAGGATCGCGAGAAATTCCTCCGCATTGAGTGACGCGCCGCCGACCAAACCTCCGTCGACATCCGGCTGTGCAAACAGCTCGGCCGCGTTGCTCGCCTTGACGCTGCCGCCGTATAGAACGCGGGTCGCCTCTGCTATTTTAGCATCCCGTTCGGCTATGCGCTCACGAATGAATGCATGGACCGCCTGGGCCTGCTGCGGCGTCGCCGTGCGCCCGGTCCCGATCGCCCAGATCGGCTCGTACGCGATGACTGCCGACTCCAACGCACCGACACCGCACAAATCCAGCACCACGTCGAGCTGGCGGGCCACGACCTGCTCGGTCCGGCCACTCTCGCGCTCCTCCAGGTGCTCGCCGACGCACAGGATCGGCACCAACGACTTGGCCTGGGCCGCGGCGAATTTGCGCGCCACCAGCGGGTCATCCTCGTGATACAGCCAACGCCGCTCGGAGTGCCCCACCAGCACGTGGCTGCAGCCCACATCCTTCAGCATCGCGGCCGAGACTTCCCCGGTGAACGCGCCCTGCGCCTCGGCGCACACGCTCTGCGCACCCAGTCCGATCGGCGCCTCACGCAGCAGCCGGGCCACATCCTGCAAATACACAAACGGCGGGAAGACCAGGCACTCGGCCGCGGCACGGCCCGGGTGCCCCGCGAGCAGCTCCTCGATCAGACGCGCGTTGTCCGCACGCGTTCCGTGCATCTTCCAGTTTCCGGCTACGATGGGGCGGCGCATGCGCGATTCCCGACCTCGAACGGGGGCGGGATGATAGCGGCGCATCCCCCGGCGCGCAACGCGCACCGTTCACTGGGTTCAGCCCGCGGCGGCGCGCACCGCCTCGGCAAGCTCGGCCGCAGCCGAGCGGGCGCTCGTCTCCTCACGCCCCTCGACCATGACCCGGATGAGCGGCTCGGTACCCGAGGCCCGCAGGACCACCCGACCGCTGTCCCCGAGACGCTGCTCGATGCGCTGGACCGCCTCGCGCACCGCGGGCACCTGCGCCGGATCGAAGCGCTCGGCCACGCGCACATTGAGCAGCACCTGCGGGAATTTACGCATCGGCGCGGCGAGCTCGGCCAGCGATCGGCCGCTCGTGCGCATGATCGCGAGCACCTGCAGTGCGCTCACCAGGCCATCGCCCGTGGTGGTCTTGTCGAGGCACAGAATGTGCCCGGAGGTCTCCCCGCCCAGCGAGCCACCGCTCTCGCGCAGCATCGAGAGCACGTAGCGGTCGCCCACCGCGGCGCGCCGGAACTCGATGCCGCACTGCCGCAGGGCGACCTCGAGCCCGAGATTGCTCATCACCGTGCCGATCACCGGTCCGGCGAGCGCCCCCGTCTCCTGACGTGCCCGCGCGATGATGTAGAGCAGCTGATCGCCATCGACGATCCGACCGAGATGATCGACCAGCATGACCCGATCGCCATCGCCATCGAGTGCGACCCCCACGTGGGCGCGCACCCCCGGCACGGTAAGTTGCAGCAGTTCCGGGTGCAGCGAGCCACAGCCATCGTTGATATTGCGGCCGTTGGGCGAGCAGCCCACCGGCACGATTTCCGCCCCGAGATCGGCCAGGATACGCGGGCCGACTTTATAGGCCGCGCCATTGGCGCAATCGATGACGATCTTCAGCCCCTCCAGATCGAGTCCCTCGGGCAGCGTACTGGCGCAGAAGTCCTGGTAGTGCGTGCGCGAGCGATCGACGCGCATGGCCCGCCCGAGACTGCGTGAGGAGCGCGTAAGCACCGGCTGCTCGAGCTCGGCCTCGATCCGCGCCTCGAGCTCATCGGAGAGCTTGCCGCCCTGCCCGTCGAAGAATTTGATGCCGTTGTCATCGTAGGGGTTGTGCGAGGCGCTGATCACGACTCCGAAATCGCATTCGAAGCGGCGCGTCATGTACGCGATACCCGGGGTGGGCAGCGGCCCGATCAGCATCACATTCACGCCCGCCGCAACGAAGCCGGCTTCGAGTGCCGACTCGAACATGTAGCCCGAAACGCGGGTGTCCTTGCCGATCAGCACGGTCCCGCCCTCCGGGGCGAGCACCCGACCGGCGGCGCTTGCCAGCCGCAGCGCAAAATCCACCGTCATGGGATCCTCGCCCACGCGGCCTCTGACGCCATCGGTTCCGAAGTATTTTCTGCTCACTCGCCCGGCCTCGCCCTTGGAGAATTCCCGCCGCGCGCATTATCGGTCATCGGCTCCCCAGCTAGCCACCGGCGTGATTCAGGTGTGACCCGCGTCCCGGGGGCGTCCGCGGAACCGTCGCGAACGGGCTCACGGAGCGGGAGCCGCCGGCGCGCCGATCAGCCGCGAGGCGTTGTGAGCGTCGAAATGCGCACATCGAGCACGCGCAGGTAGGCCAGGATGCCACTCGAGTGCACGACTACGGTCGGGAACTGCGGGCCTGGCGTCAATCCGGGAAGCGTCTGCCTGCTCTTCAGCAGCGCCGTGAGCGCCATCAACAGCGGGGAGACCACCGCATGCGCGACGGCGATACACCATCCGCGCAGCTTTTTTTCGGTTCCCGGCGGTCGGCATCGCATACACGATGAGACGTACGTCCAGCCAGCGCCACTCGCGCATCGCGTAGTGGTCGCCCGTCAGTGCCGCCCGCAGCGCGCCAGACAGGCGCTTGGCCATCGGCGCGTCATGACAGATCAACATGGCCTGCTCGGATGTCGACTCGGCGTTCGCCGCGCGACTGACCGTGACTCCCTGCCGATGAACAGCCGTGCCAACCGGCTCAAGAACGCTCGCATGAAACCCTCCGCTGCGCCGGCGGTCCGGCCGCAGCCGTAGGCGCATGCGACCGTAGGATCAGCGTCTCAAGCGCCGCACGAGCGCACCGCAGATTTCCACGCCGCTCAGCGCCGCACTACCGCCGACAACACCTTCAGCGCATCCACCGTGGCTGCGACGTCGTGCACTCTGAGGATATCGGCTCCGTTCTGTGCCGCAATCAGTGCCGCCGCGACACTACCGTGCACGCGCTCGGCCGGCGCCTTTCCGGTCAGCGTGCCGATCATCGACTTGCGTGACAGCCCGGCGAGTATGGGCAAGCCGTCGATGCGCAGCTCGCTCAAGCGGCTGAGCAACGTCAGGTTGTGCTCGAGCGTCTTGCCGAACCCGAAGCCGGGGTCGAGCACGATGCGCTCATCGGCGATGCCGGCGGCGCGGCATGCCGCGACACGTTCGGCCAGGAACGCGCGCACTTCCGCCACGACGTCCGTGTAATGCGGCGCGAGCTGCATGGTACGCGGCTCGCCCTGCATATGCATCAGACAGACTGCACAGCCGGTTTCGGCCGCTGCTGCAAGCGCCCCGGGGGCGCGCAGCGCATACACGTCGTTGATGAGATCGGCGCCCGCGGCGGCCGCAGCACGCATGACCTCGGGCTTGCTCGTATCGACGGACAGGACGGCGCGACTGTTCGCGTGCAAAGACTGCAGTAATGGCAGCACACGGCGCAGCTCCTCTGCGACCGGCACCGGCGCGGCGCCCGGACGGGTCGACTCGCCGCCCAGATCAATGATCGCCGCGCCCTGCGCCTCCAGGTCGGCCGCCCGCAGGCGGGCCTGCTCCGGCTCCAGGTAGCGACCGCCGTCGGAAAACGAGTCGGGCGTGAGATTGAGCACGCCCATGACGAGCGGTTGCTGCAGATCGAGCGTCCGCTGCGGGCAGCGCAGCCGCGCAGTCATCTTAGCGCCACCCGGCACATCGGGCGCGGCAGCCCGGTTGCGCCCGGCTCAGCCGGCCGGGGAGCCGAGCGGCGCGCCTGGCAGCGGACCCGGCGGCATCGGCGGCCGATGCGAAAGCGAATCGTCCCAGCCGCTCGGCGGCTTCGGGGGGCGGCCGGCCATAATGTCCTTCAGCTGCTCTTCCTCGATCGTCTCGTACTTGATGAGCGCCTCGGCCATGGCATGCAGCTTGTCGAGTGCGGCGGTGAGGATGTCGTGTGCGCGTGTGTAATTATTCTCGATCACGCGGCGCACTTCCTCGTCGATGGCGTGCGCGGTGACGTCCGAGACCTGTTTGTGCTGGGTAACGCTGCGGCCGAGGAATACCTCGCCGGTCTCCTCCGAGTAGGTGAGCGGTCCCAACTTGTCGGACAGTCCCCACTTGGTGACCATGTTGCGCGCCAGCTCGGTGGCGCGCTCGATGTCATTGGAAGCGCCGGTCGTGACCGCCTCCGGCCCGAAAATCAGCTCCTCGGCCACACGCCCCCCGAACAGCGTCGCAATGGTGCTCTCCAGGCGACGCTTGGACATGCTGTAGCGATCCTGCTCCGGCAGGAACTGCGTCAGACCGAGTGCCCGGCCGCGCGGGATGATGGTGACCTTGTACACCGGGTCGTGCTCCGGCACGGACATCCCGACGATCGCGTGCCCGGCCTCGTGGTAGGCCGTCATGCGCTTCTCATCTTCGGTCATGACCATCGAGCGCCGCTCGGCGCCCATCATGATCTTGTCCTTGGCGCGCTCGAACTCTTCCATGCCGACGATGCGCTTGTTGGCCCGGGCGGCGAACAGCGCGGCCTCGTTCACCAGATTGGCGAGATCGGCGCCGGAGAATCCCGGGGTGCCGCGCGCGATGAGCGCGGGCTTGACGTCATCGCCGAGCGGCACGCGCCGCATGTGCACGCGCAGGATCTGCTCCCGGCCGCGCACGTCGGGCAGCGGGACCACTACCTGGCGGTCGAAGCGACCGGGACGTAACAATGCCGGATCGAGCACATCCGGCCGGTTGGTCGCGGCAATCACGATGATGCCTTCGTTGCCCTCGAAGCCATCCATCTCGACCAGCAACTGGTTCAGCGTCTGCTCGCGCTCGTCGTGGCCGCCGCCGAGACCGGCGCCACGATGGCGGCCCACCGCGTCGATCTCGTCGATGAAGATAATGCACGGGGCGTGCTTCTTGGCCTGCTCGAACATGTCGCGCACGCGCGAGGCGCCGACACCGACGAACATCTCGACGAAGTCCGAGCCCGAGATGGTGAAGAACGGCACCTTTGCCTCGCCGGCAATCGCTCGCGCAAGCAGCGTCTTGCCCGTGCCGGGCGAGCCGACCATGAGCACGCCTTTCGGAATCTTGCCGCCAAGTTTCTGGAATTTTCCAGGATCTTTCAGGAAGTCGACGATTTCGCCCACCTCCTGTTTCGCTTCATCCACGCCGGCCACGTCAGCGAAGGTGACGCTGACCTGGTCTTCGCCAAGCAGCCGCGCCCGGCTCTTGCCGAAGGACATTGCCCCCCGGCCTCCCGAGGCCCCCTGCATCTGGCGCAGCATGTACGCGAATACGATGATCAGCACCAGCACCGGCAGCAGCTGAATCAGCACCTGCTCGAGAATGCCCTCGCCCTTGGGCGGCTTGCCCGAGATGTCGACGTTGTACTTCTCGAGCGTGCCGATCAGCGCGGTGTAATCGGTCTCGGGATTGAACGTCTTGAATTGCTTATGGTTCTTCAGGAGCCCATACAGCATCGTTCCCTGGAAGGTCACCGAGGAAACCTGATTGGCTTCCACGTCCTTCAGGAACGTCGAATACGTGAGGGGCTGGGGCTCGTTCGTGCTCGGCATGTAGCGGCTGAACACCGCAAGCAGAATCACGACGATGATCACCCAGAGGATGATGTTCTTGGTCAGATCGTTCATCACATCAGCACGCTACACCAAGCGGAAGTCCTTAGCCAGCAGATAGACCTCAGGGCTGCGCGCCCGGGAGGCCTCGGGCTTGACCAGCCGAACTTTGTCGAACCGGCCGCGCGCCTCGCGCACCAATGCCTCGAAGCCCGCACCCTGAAACACCTTGATCAGGGCGCCACCGCCCCCCTTCAAGACCCGACCGGCCATATCGAGGGCCAGTTCGGCCAGATACATCGAGCGCGGCTGGTCCACGGCATCGATACCGCTCATCGCCGGGGCCATGTCCGAGAGCACCCAGTCGACCTGCCGCTCCGGCAGCAGCGCCAGAATGCGCTCGAAGACCTCCGCTTCGCGGAAATCGCCCTGCACGAACTCGACGCCCTCGAGCGGCTCCATGGGCAGGATGTCCGTGGCGATGATCCGACCGCTACGGCCGAGCCGACGTCGCGCGTACTGGCTCCAGGCACCCGGGGCCGCGCCAAGATCCAGGCAGATCGAGCCGGATCTCAGCATTTTTTCGCGAGTATCGAGCTCCTCGAGCTTAAATACCGCCCGTGAGCGCCAGCCTTCCGCCTGCGCCCGCTTCACATAAGGATCGGAAAAGTGCTCCTGGAGCCACCGTCCGCTGCTTTTGGACCGCTTCGCCATATGAGTCTGTACAATCCCGGCGATGTCACCCGCACTGAACCTGACCGAACGGCAACGCCGGCATCTGCGCGGCTTGGCACACGCGCTGAAGCCCGTGATCCGATTGGGCAACGCCGGCCTCACCGAGGCAGTGGCCCGGGAGACGGACCGAGCCCTCACCGACCACGAGCTGATCAAGGTCAAGGCGCCTGGCGGCGACCGTGAGGTTCGCGACGCGCTGTTCGCCCAGCTGGCCGAGCGAACCGGCAGCGCGCTGGTGCATCGCATCGGCAACGTCGCGGCGCTCTACCGGCCGCGTCCCGACGTGCCGCGCATCGTGATTCCCGGCGACTGAGCCGCTACTCGAAGCGCACCTCGACGATCTCGAAGGAGCGGATCCCGCCCGGGGCCGCCACATCCACCACGTCGCCCTCGGACTTCCCGACCAACGCACGCGCAATCGGGGAGGTGATCGAGATGCGGCCGGCGCCGATATCGGCCTCGTCCTCACCCACAATCTGGTAAACGACGTGGCTGCCCTCCTCATCCTCGAGCTTCACCAGCGCACCGAAAACCACCCGGCCGTTCTTCGGCAGCGTGCTCGGATCGATCACCTCGGCATTGGCGAGTTTCGTCTCGATCTCCCGGATCCGCCCCTCGATGAAGCTCTGCTGCTCGCGGGCCGCGTGGTACTCGGCGTTCTCGGACAGATCTCCGTGGCTGCGCGCCTCGGCGATCGCCTTGATCACGGCCGGACGCGCCTCGCTCTTCAGACGCTTCAACTCGGCTCGCAGCGCCTCGGCGCCGCGCAGTGTCATGGGAGTCCGCTTCATATGCTGATCGCTTCCTGATGCAGGTCCTGCAGGCGGTTGACCTCAACCTCATCGAGATGATCAAGCGCCTCGCAAGTCGCCAAACCCGCCGCGAGTGTCGTGTAGTACGTCACGCGCCGGTGCACCGCCTCGCGCCGGATCGAATTGGACTCGAGGATGGCGAGCTTGCCCTCGGTGGTGTTGATGATCAGGTCGATTTCGTCATTCTTGATCATATCGACGATGTGGGGGCGCCCTTCGCGCACCTTGTTCACGCGGCGACACTCGACACCGGCGGCCGCTAGCGCACGCGCCGTGCCCTCGGTGGCCACGACCGAGAATCCGCGCTCGAGCAGCCGGCGCGCCAGTTGCACCGCACCCGGCTTGTCGCGCTCGCGCACGCTGATGAAGCACACGCCCTGACGCGGCAGAGTCACGCCCGAGGCGCTCTGCGCCTTGGCATAAGCTTCACCGAAAGTCCGTCCCGTTCCCATCACCTCGCCGGTTGATTTCATCTCCGGACCGAGGATGGGGTCGGCCTCGGGAAACTTCACGAACGGGAACACCGCCTCCTTGACCGAATAGTACTTCGGAGCGGCCCGCTCGTGGACACCGAGTTCGCTCAGCCGCCGCCCGCTCATGACTCGCGCGGCGATCTTGGCGAGCGGCAGGCCGGTGGCCTTGGAGACGAACGGCGCGGTACGCGAGGCACGCGGGTTGACCTCGAGGACGTAGATGACGCCGTTTTGGATGGCGAACTGGATATTCATCAGCCCGATGACGTTGAGCGCGGCAGCGAGCTTGCGCGTCTGCTCGCGCAATTCCTCCTGCACTTGCGCGCTCAGGCTGTTCGGCGGCAGCGAGCAGCCGGAGTCTCCCGAGTGCACGCCGGCCTGCTCGACGTGCTCCATGATGCCGCCAATCAGCACCTGCTCGCCGTCGCACACCGCATCGACGTCCACTTCGATCGCCACGTCGAGGAACCGATCGAGCAGCACCGGACTATCGTTGGAGACCTGCACCGCATGGCTCATGTAGCCGCGCAGATCCTCTTCATTGAACACGATCTCCATCGCCCGCCCGCCAAGCACGTACGAGGGACGCACCACCAAAGGGAAGCCAACCTCGCGAGCCAGCTGTACCGCCTGCTCCTCGGTGCGTGCGGTCGCGTTGGCGGGCTGGCGCAGTCCGAGCTTGTGCACCAGAGCCTGGAAGCGCTCGCGATCCTCGGCGACGTCGATCGATTCCGGCGAGGTTCCGATGATCGGCGCGCCGGCCTGCTCGAGCGCCCGGGAGAGCTTCAGCGGCGTTTGACCGCCAAACTGCACGATCACCCCTTCAGGCTTTTCCTTGTCCAGAATCTCGAGCACGTCCTCGAGCGTGAGCGGCTCGAAGTACAGCCGGTCGGAGGTATCGTAATCCGTCGACACCGTCTCCGGGTTGCAGTTGACCATGATGGTCTCGAACCCGTCCTCGCGCAGGCTGAGCGCCGCGTGCACGCAACAGTAGTCGAATTCGATCCCTTGCCCGATGCGGTTCGGTCCGCCGCCGAGGATCATGATCTTGCGCCGCGTGGTCGGCTCGGCCTCGCACTCCTCCTCGTACGTCGAGTACATATACGCCGTCGAGGTGGCAAACTCCGCCGCACAGGTGTCGACACGCTTGTACACCGGGCGCACGCCAAGATCGTGGCGTTTGTGACGCACCGCCTGCTCGGGCATCTCAACGAGTTTTGCCAAGCGCGCATCGGAGAAGCCCTTGCGCTTCAGCACGCGCAGCCGTGCCGCTGTCAGCGCCGCGAAGCCCTCGGCGCTCACTCGCCGCTCCTCGCCGATCAGATCCTCCAGCTGCGCAAGAAACCACGGGTCGATGTGAGTGAGTTCGGCAATGCGCTCGAACGACCAGCCGGCACGAAACGCATCGGCCACGTACAGCAGCCGGTTCGGTCCCGGCGCGCGCAGCTCGTGGGTCAGTTTGCCGGCGCACTCCTCTGCCGCCGGCGGCAGCGCTTGCGGGGTCAGCCCATCAAGACCGGTCTCCAGGCCGCGCAGCGCCTTCTGCAGCGACTCTTGGAAAGTCCTTCCGATCGCCATCACCTCGCCGACGGACTTCATCTGTGTCGTCAGCCGATCGTTGGCGGCGGGAAACTTCTCGAACGTGAAGCGCGGAATCTTGGTCACGACATAGTCGATGCTCGGCTCGAACGAGGCCGGGGTCGCCCCGCCGGTGATGTCGTTCTTCAGTTCATCGAGCGTGTAGCCGACGGCGAGCTTGGCAGCGATCTTGGCGATCGGAAAGCCAGTTGCCTTGGAGGCGAGCGCCGAGGAGCGCGACACACGCGGGTTCATCTCGATCACCAACAGCCGTCCGTCGCGCGGGTTGAGCGCGAACTGCACGTTCGAGCCACCGGTGTCGACACCGATCTTGCGCAACACGGCGATCGAGGCGTCGCGCATGCGCTGGTATTCCTTGTCGGTGAGCGTCAGTGCCGGAGCCACCGTGATCGAGTCGCCGGTATGCACGCCCATCGGATCGAAGTTCTCGATCGAGCAGACGATGATGCAGTTGTCGCGGCTGTCGCGCACCACCTCCATCTCGAACTCTTTCCAGCCGATCACCGACTCCTCGAGCAGCACCTCGGAGGTCGGCGAGGCGTCGAGGCCACGCGCCACAATGGCTTCGAGCTCCTCGCGGTTATAGGCGATGCCGCCGCCGGAGCCGCCCAGGGTGAACGATGGACGGATCACGATCGGATAGCCGATGTCGGTGGCGATCGTGAAGGCCTCATCGAGGTTGCGCGCGATCTGTGAGTGAGGCGATTCCAAGCCGATCTCGGTCATCGCATCACGGAAGCGCTCACGGTCCTCGGCCATGTCGATCGCTTCGCGCTTCGCACCGATCAGCTCGACGCCGAATTTCTCGAGCACTCCCTCGCGGACCAGGTCGAGTGCGGTGTTGAGCGCGGTCTGCCCACCCATGGTCGGCAGCAGCGCATCGGGGCGCTCCTTCTCGATGATGCGGGCGACGGTGCGCCAGTTCACCGGCTCGATGTAGACCGCGTCGGCCATCTCCGGATCGGTCATGATGGTGGCCGGGTTGGAATTGACGAGCACCACCCGGTACCCCTCGCTGCGCAACGCCTTGCAGGCCTGCGCGCCGGAGTAGTCGAATTCGCACGCCTGGCCGATGACGATCGGACCGGCGCCAATGATCAGGATATTCTTCAGGTCGCTGCGCTTGGGCACTTCAACAGTCTCGAATCAGCGGGAAATCGCCGGCTGGCGCGTTGCACTCGCAGTCGCCGCAGGGCTCGCGGCCTGCCCCTGGCGCAACTGGCTCTGCAGCCGGCGCACCATCATTTGCACGAACCGCTCGAACAGCGGCTTCACATCGTGTGGTCCGGGACTTGCCTCGGGGTGGCCCTGGAAGCCGAACACGGGCCGGTCGAGGAAGGCAAGCCCCTGCAGGGACCCGTCGAACAGTGAGCGGTGCGTGGCACGCACGTTCGGCGGCAGCGTCGTCTCATCCACCGCGAAACCGTGATTCTGACTGGTGATGAGCACCCGTCCGGTCTCAAGATCCTGCACGGGATGGTTGGCTCCGTGGTGACCGAATTTCATCTTCACGGTCTGACCGCCGCTGGCCAGGCCGAGGATCTGGTGACCGAGACAGATCCCGAACACCGGTATGTCGGTCGCAAGGAACGCACGCGCGGCCTCGATCGCGTAGGTGCACGGCTCCGGATCGCCCGGCCCGTTCGAGAGAAAT
The DNA here is from genome assembly GCA_021847105.1 of Pseudomonadota bacterium. Taxonomy (GTDB): domain Bacteria; phylum Pseudomonadota; class Gammaproteobacteria; order Steroidobacterales; family Steroidobacteraceae; genus 13-2-20CM-66-19. The sequence goes on from JAJZUT010000009.1 coordinate 123,056, forward strand.
AGCCCGTCTGGGGCAAGCGCCAGGGCCTCCTCGGCGCGCGTCTCGGCCGGCACCACGGTCATGCGGCAGCCGAAATCCGCAAGCAGCCGGAGTATGTTGCGCTTGATGCCGAAGTCATAGGCGACCACATGCAGCCGCTGGTGCGAGCGCAGCGTGCGGGTGCTCTCCGGCCACACGCTGCCGTCATTCCACTGGTAGCTGCGCCGGGTGGTGACCACCTTGGCGAGGTCCATGCCCTTGAGTCCCGGGAATTTGCGCGCGGCAATGACCGCGGCGGCCGCATCGGCCTTCTCGCCCGTCATGATGCAACCGCTCTGCGCGCCCTGCTCGCGCAGAATGCGCGTCAGGCGGCGCGTGTCGATGCCTGTGATGGCCACGATGCGACCGCGCTCGAGAAAATCCCCAAGCGACTCGCTGCCGCGCCAGTTGCTCCAGCGCGCCGGCAAGTCGCGCACCACCAGCCCGGCGGCGTAGATCTGCGCCGATTCGAGATCCTCTGGCGTGGCACCGGTGTTGCCGATGTGTGGACAGGTGAGCGTGACGATCTGACGGGCGTAGGACGGGTCGGTGAGGATCTCCTGATAACCCGTCATCGCGGTGTTGAAGACGACTTCGCCCGTGGTGTTGCCCTTGGCACCAATCGACTGGCCACGGAAGACGGTCCCATCCGCAAGTGCCAGCACTGCCGGTACGCTCACTTCGATGAATCCTCTCTTTTCAGGTTGGCTCTCAGCGCAGCCGGCCGGCGGGTTGCCCGCCGCGCCGCGCGCACTCTAGGCCCGCGACCTGCGGATATACAAAGCGGGAGGAGTTCTGAGCGAACATCCTCCCGCCTTGCGTGGACTAACCCGCACACGAATCGACTAACCCGCACGCGGATCGGGCGAAATTCTACGGTCGGCGGGTGCGGGTGTCCATGGAAAATTCGCCCGCGAGGACGGGGGAATACGCCGCAGAAAAATTCATAATCTATTGATTTTTAAAGAAAATATCTCGCATGAAATAGCGCCCCGCCGGCTGCTGCGCGAGCCAGAGCGCAGCCGTCAGCGCACCGCGAGCGAAAATGGCGCGATCGGTGGCGCGGTGAGCCAGTTCAAGCGATTCACCTGCCCCGAAGAAACGCACTTCGTGCTCCCCGATCACATCGCCACCGCGCCGGACGGCGAAGCCGATCTGCCCGGCCGCACGGGCGCCGGCCCGCGCCGCTCCGGCCCCCGCGAGGGCCTGCTCGGCGGACTGGCCCCGCCCCTCCCCTGCGGCCCGGGCCAGAGCCAGGGCGGTGCCCGAGGGAGCATCACGCTTCAATCGGTGGTGGGTCTCGAGGATCTCGATGTCGAAACTCCCCGGCAAGGCCTCGGCCGCGGTCCGTACGAGTTCCACCAGCAACGTCACGCCGAGGCTGGTGTTCGCTGCCACCAGCAGCGCGATGTGGCGTGCCGCCGCGGCGAGTCGCCTCTCAAGATCCGGTGCGAACCCCGTCGTCCCGATCAGCAGCGGTATGCCGGCCGCCTCGCACGCCGCCAGGTGCTCTACCGTGGCATCGGCATGGGAGAAATCGATGGCAACATCGGCTGCCGCCAGCGCGGACGGCAGATCAGCGCTGATCGCAACGCCGAGCGGCGCGCCGCCGGCAAGCTCGCCGGCGTCACGGCCGAGCGCCGTGCTGCAGGCCGAGGCGATTGCCCCGCTGAGGCGTAGCTCGGGGAACTCACCCGCCGTACGCAGCAGCGTACAGCCCATGCGGCCGCTCGCCCCGATGATCACGACGCGGGTACTCATCGGTGCGCCTCACACCCCGAAGAACCGCCGTACACCCTCAAAAAATCCCTTCTCCCGCGGCGAGTGGCGTGTGTGGTCCTTCTTGAGTGACTCCTCGAGCTTGCGAATCAGCTCGCGCTGCTCGCCGGAGAGGTGCACCGGTGTTTCGACCACGACCCGGCAGAACAGGTCGCCGCGCGCGCCGCCGCGCACCGGCTTGACGCCTTTGTCGCGCAGACGAAACACGCGGCCGGACTGGGTCTCGGCCGGAATCTTCAGCACGACATTCCCATCGAGCGTCGGCACTTCGACCGTCCCGCCGAGCGAAGCGGTGGCGAAGCTCACCGGCACCTCGCAGGACAGATGTTCCCCGTCGCGCTCGAAGATCGCGTGCTCGCGCACGTGAACTTCCACGTACAGGTCTCCGGGTGGACCACCGTTGCGCCCGGCCTCTCCCTCGCCAGAGAGGCGGATCCGATCACCGGTGTCGACCCCGGCCGGGATCTTCACCGAGAGCTTGCGGGAGCGGCGCACACGTCCCTGACCGAAGCAGGTATCGCACGGGTTGCGCACGACCGTGCCCGCGCCGCGGCATTTGGGGCAGGTCTGCTGCAGCTGGAAGAAGCCTTGCGAGATACGCACCTGACCGCTGCCACCGCAGGTCTCGCAGGCGATCGGCTTGCTGCCCTTGGCCGAGCCGGTGCCATGGCAGGTTTCGCACTCGACCAGCTTCGGCACCTCGATCTCCACGCTGTGGCCGAATACGGCCTCGTGCAGATCGAGCTCGAGTTCGTAGCGCAGGTCGGCGCCACGAAACACCTGTGCGTGCCCGCCACGGCGCGCCGATCCGAAGATGTCCCCGAACACATCCCCGAAGATGTCGCTGAAGGCATCGGCGGCGCTCGCATGGCCGCGTGCGCCAGCGGCCGCCTCGAGGCCAGCGTGACCATACTGGTCGTACGCGGCGCGCTTTTGCGCATCGGTCAGCACCTCGTAGGCCTCCTTGGCCTCCTTGAAGCGCTCTTCGGCCTCCTTGTCATCCGGATTACGGTCCGGGTGATATTTCATGGCCAGACGCCGATACGCCTTCTTGATGTCCGCCTCGGCGGCCGTCTTCGGCACGTCGAGGACTTTGTAGTAGTCTTTTTTCATGCGCCTCGCGCAGCAATAGCGGGGTTCGCAGCGCGAACCCCGCTCACTATAACGGCTGGATCAACGTTCCGGTCAGGAGGCTTTGCGGCCCTTGTCCTTGACCTCCTCGAACTCCGCATCGACGACGTCTTCCTTGCCGCCGCCCGCCGCACCCGCCCCAGCAGCGCCCTCGGCACCGGCGGCGCCCGCGCCGCCCGCCTCGCCAGCCTGCCCGGCATAGGCCTTCTGCGCGATGCCGGCGGAGGCCTGAGCGAGCGCCTCGGTCTTTTTCTCGATCACCTCGCGATCGTCGCCCTTCAGCGCGGTGCGCAGATCGGAAATCGCCGACTCGACGCTGGCGCGCTCGCTCGCTTCGACCTTCTCGCCCAGATCCTTCAGGCTCCGCTCCACCGCGTGGATCATCGCGTCGGCTTTGTTGCGCGTCTCGATGAGCTCGCGGAAGCGCTTGTCCTCGGCGGCATGCGCCTCGGCGTCGCGCACCATGCGCTTAATCTCCTCCTCGTTCAGTCCGCTCGAGGCCTTGATCACGATCTTCTGCTCGCGCCCGGTGGCCTTGTCCTTCGCCGAGACGTTCAGAATGCCGTTGGCGTCGATGTCGAAGGACACCTCAACCTGCGGCATGCCGCGTGGCGCAGGCGGAATGTCGGTCAGATCGAACTTGCCGAGCGACTTGTTGTCGACCGCCCGCTCCCGCTCACCCTGCAGCACGTGGATGGTGACGGCGGTCTGATTGTCATCGGCCGTCGAGAACACCTGCGATGCCTTGGTCGGAATCGTGGTGTTCTTCTCGATCAGCTTGGTCATGACGCCGCCGAGGGTCTCGATGCCCAGCGACAGCGGCGTCACGTCGAGCAGCAGCACGTCCTTGACTTCCCCGGCCAACACGCCGGCCTGGATGGCCGCGCCAACTGCCACGGCCTCATCGGGATTGACGTCCTTGCGCGGCTCGCGGCCGAAGAAGTCCTTGACGTACTTCTGCACGAGCGGCATGCGGGTCTGGCCACCGACGAGGATCACCTCGGCGATATCGCCAGCTGACACGCCCGCATCCTTCATGGCGGTGCGGCACGGCGCGATGGTCTTCTGCACCAGCTCCTCGACCAGCGCCTCGAGTTTGGCGCGCGTGAGCTTGATCGACAGGTGCTTCGGGCCCGAGGCGTCCGCGGTGATGTAGGGCAGATTGATCTCGGTCTGCTGCGTCGAGGACAGCTCGATCTTGGCTTTCTCGGCCGCCTCCTTCAGACGCTGCATCGCGAGCGGGTCCTTGCGCACATCGACGCCGGACTCCTTCAGGAACTCCTCGGCGAGGAAGTTGATGATGCGCAGGTCGAAGTCCTCGCCACCGAGGAATGTGTCGCCGTTGGTCGAGAGCACCTCGAACTGATGCTCGCCATCGATCTCGGCGATCTCGATCACGGAAATGTCAAACGTGCCGCCGCCGAGGTCGTACACGGCGATCTTGCGGTCCCCGCCCTGCTTGTCGAGTCCATAGGCGAGCGAGGCGGCAGTCGGCTCATTGATGATTCGCTTGACCTCGAGACCGGCGATGCGCCCGGCATCCTTGGTCGCCTGGCGCTGCGAGTCATTGAAGTAAGCCGGCACCGTGATCACCGCCTCGGTGACCGGCTCGCCGAGATAGTCCTCGGCAGTCTTCTTCATCTTCATCAGGACACGCGCGGAGATCTCCGGCGGGGCCATCTTCTTGCCCTGCACGTCGACCCAGGCATCCCCGTTGTCGGCACGCGCGATCTTGTAAGGCACCATCTTCGCGTCACGCTGCACCACCTCGTCCTCGAACTTGCGACCGATCAGCCGCTTGATCGCGAACAAGGTGTTCTGCGGGTTGGTAACCGCCTGGCGCTTGGCCGGCTGGCCCACAATCACCTCGTTGTCCTTGGTGAATGCGACGATCGACGGAGTCGTGCGATCGCCCTCGCTGTTCTCGATCACCCGGGGCTTGCCGCCCTCCATGATGGCCACACACGAGTTCGTGGTGCCGAGGTCGATGCCGATTACCTTTGCCATGATCTGCTCCGCCGAAATCAGTTGCTTAAGGGTTCGCTGGGAGTCTTTCTGGGGGTAGGTCCCGCCGATTCAAGGGTCTGCCGGCGGCTCAGGCCGCGCCGGGGGACTTCGCCACGATCACCCGTGCCGGGCGCAGCAGCCGCCCATTGAGCTCGTAGCCGCTCTGCACGACCTGCAGCACGGTATCCGGGGCCGCGCTCGCGGACTCCTGTGCCAGCATCGCTTCGTGCCGCGCCGGGTCGAACGGCTCGCCCAGCGGGCGGATGGGACGCACGCCGAGCTTCTCCAGCGCCTTGACCAGCAGTTTCAGCGTCGCTTCCTGTCCTTCTTTGAGACTGCGCACCTCCACGTCCGCCTGGGCAGCGCTCTGCACGGCGAGCTCTAGGCTGTCCTGCACGGGCAGCAGCTCGGCGGCAAATTTCTCCAGGCCGTAACGGTTGGCTGCCTCGATGTCCCGCTGAGCACGCTTGCGGACGTTGTCGAGCTCGGCCACCGCACGCAGATACTGCTCGCGGAATTCGCCCGCGCGCTGCTCGGCCTGCGCGAGGGACTGCTGCAACTGCTCGAGCGCCGCGGGCCTCTCACCCGGGGCGTGCGCCTCATCGGCGCCGCCAAGGCGCTCACCTGCCGGGCTGGCGCCGGCCTGATCTGTGCTCATCCGCAATCCTCATTTGCCGTCTGGGAGTCAATACCGCTCAAGCGCCCACCGGCTCTCACCGGGGCGCCTTATCGGCCCGGTGTGGGGATCAGCGCCGCGAATTCAAGGCTGCGCCCAAGAGTCTGGCCGTCATGTCCACGATGGGAATCACCCGCTCGTACGCCATGCGGGTCGGACCGATGACCCCCAGCACGCCGAACGCTGAACCCGGCGAGCCATACGGAGCGGTCACCACGCTGCAGTCATCGAGAACCCGGTAGCCGGACTCGTGCCCGATGAAGATCTGCACCCCCTCGGCGCGCAGACTGTGGTCAAGCAGGTGCAGGAAGTCGCGCTTCTCGTTGAATGCCTCGAACAGCCGCCGCAGCCGCTCGACGCTCGAGAGCTCCGCGACGCTCATGAGGTTGGTCTCCCCCTTGATCACGTACTCGAGCTCCCCGCTCTGCGCGCCGGTCTCGAACACGTGCTGCGCCATCGAGATCGCATCCAGCATGACTTGATTCATGTGGGCGCGCGTCTCACTCAGCTGGCGCAGAATCTCCTGCCGCACCTCATCGAGCGAGCGGCCGCGGAACTGCTCATTGAGGAAGTTCGCAGCGCGGCGCAGTTCATCGGGGGAATAGTAGCGCTCGAGCTGGATGATGCGGTTCTGCACCTCGCGCTCGCCGTACACCAGCACCACGAGTATGCGGTTCTCCGAGAGGCTGACGAACTCGATCTGCGTGATGGATGCCTGCGTGGCACGCGGCAGCGTCACAACGCCGGCGAGACGCGTCAGGCTCGAGAGCAGCTGCGAAACCGTGTTCACCAGATCCCGGCCGCTCTCGCGCGCGGTCTCGAACTGCCGCTCAATCTCCGCCGCCGCGGTCGCATCGATCGGCTGGACCTGCAGCAGTGAGTCGACGAAGAAGCGGTAGCCCTTGTCGGTCGGCACGCGTCCCGCGGAGGTGTGCGGGGAGGCGACGAAGCCGAGCTCCTCGAGATCGGCCATCACGTTGCGGATGGTCGCCGAGGACAGTTGCAGCCCCGACTCACGCGACAGGGCACGCGAGCCGACCGGCTGACCGTCGCGGATATAGCTCTCAACGAGCACGCGCAACAGATGCTGCGCGCGTTCGTTCAATTGTTCTTCACGACCCTCTGCGCTCATAGGTGCGCGGCCACGCGCGCTCGCCGCAATCGCCCAACCGCAGCCCTCAAACTATAGGCGCGGAGCACGAGCGTCAAGCAAACACTACCAAGTGAATGGCCACGATGCACCGCCTCGGCGGCGCACGAAGCGCTGCGGCAGGAGCGGCGGCCGCACGGGGCGACGGCGAGCCGCCGGGCCGTTGCGCGGCGGTTCGTGACTGTATAGGCTTACAGCCCGGACACTGCCCGGCTGGCACAAACACGAAGACGCTGGGCTGTGGGATGATGGCTGCACTCTGACTGCCAGGATGCTTCGATGATCCCTCCCCGCACTTGCGCGCTGGTCGGTCGGTTCGCGGACCCGCGAGTCGCCGAATCCGCTCAAGCCGTGCTCGCACACCTGGCGAGTCGGGGCGTGCCGGTACGGGTCGATGCCGCTGCGGCGCTCGCCGAGTGCCCCGGCGCGAGCGGTGTCGCGCACAGCGAACTCGGCCGCAGCGCCGATCTGATGATTGCCGTGGGTGGGGACGGCACGCTGCTCTACGCGGCCGGACTGGTGGCCCGCCACGGGGTGCCGCTGCTCGGCATCAACCGCGGCCGACTGGGCTTTCTCACCGACGTGATGCCGCAGGACATTCCGGCCTGTCTCGATGCGGCGCTCGCCGGACAGCTCGATGCCGACGAGCGCCCGCTGCTGCGGGCGCATCTGCACCGGGCCGACGGCGCCAGCAACGAGTGCCTGGCCCTCAATGACGTCGTGCTGCAGAAACTCGCCACCGGACGGATGCTCGACTTCGAAACGCGCGTAGCCGGCCGCTACGTCAACACGCACGCCGGCGATGGCATCGTGGTCGCCAGCGCCACCGGCTCGACCGCGTACGCACTGTCCTGCGGCGGACCGATCATCGAGCCGCAACTGGACATCCTGGTGCTCGCCCCGATCTGCCCGCACACGCTCTCCGACCGCCCGATCGTGGTCTCCGGCCGCTCTATCGTGGAGGTACGTCTGCTCGAGCGGCCCGACACCCGCGCGCAGGTGACCTGCGACGGCACCATTCTCGGCACGCTCGTGCCGGGCGATCGGCTGGAAATCCGCCCCGCTGCCGAGCGCATCACGCTGCTGCATCCGCCCGGCCACGACTACTTCCGGCTGCTGCGCTCGAAGCTGCACTGGGGACGCGGCGACATCGAACGCTGAGCCCTTCATCTCCCGAAGCACCGATCCACCCGTCATGCTCACCGCTCTCACCATTCGCGATTTCGCCATCATCGATGCACTCGAGCTCACGCTGCGCCCGGGACTGACGGTGCTGACCGGAGAGACCGGCGCCGGCAAATCGATCATGGTCGATGCGCTGCAGCTATTGTGCGGCGCGCGCGGCGGCGCGGAGCTGATCCGCCATGGGGCCGAGCGCGCCGACATCAGCGCCACCTTCGACGTGCGCGGCTGCGCGCCCGAGCTCGGCGAGTGGCTCGAGCAGCAGGCGCTCGCGGACGATGAGCTCATCGTCCGCCGGCAGCTGAGCGCCGACGGGCGCTCACGCGCCTGGCTCAATGGTCAGCCGGTCCCGCTGCAGCTGCTGCGCGAGGCGGGCGACCTTCTCATCGATATTCACGGGCAACACGAATTCCAATCGCTCACCCGCGCGCCGCGGCAACGCGATTTACTCGATGAGTTTGGTGGCCTCACGCCGCAGCGGGACGCGGTTGCCGAGGCCTACCGGCATTGGCGGACGCTGCACGTGCGCGAGCGTGAGCTCGCAGAGGCGGCCCGCGACCGCGACGCCCGGCTCGATCTGCTGCGCCACCAGGTCGATGAACTGCGTGCCCTCGAGCTTGCCCCGGGGGAGCTCGAGCGGCTGAGCGAGGAGCGCCAGCGCCTGGCACACCGGGGCCGGCTCGCGGAGGCGGCCCAGGGGGCTCTTGCATTGCTCTATCAGGATGAGACGCACAACGCGCACAGCGCCGTCGGTCGCGCGCTGCAAGCGCTGCGCGCCGCCGCGGCGCTCGATGCGCAATTGACCCCTATCATCGCCCTCGCGCAGGAGGCCGAAGTAAACATCCGCGAGGCGGCCCGCGAACTCGAACGCTACGCGGAGAATTTGGAGCTCGACACGTCCCGCCAGGATGCGGTGGAAAGCCGGCTTGCCGCGATCGAGGACCTGGCGCGCAAGCATCGGCTCACTGCGGCCGAACTGCCCGAGCGTGCCGCGCAGCTCGCGGCAGATCTGGAGCGCCTCGAGCGCGCGGCGGTCGACCTGCAGTCCCTGCGCGGCGAGCTTGCCGAGGCGCTCGTTCAATATCACCGCTATGCCGCGGCGCTCTCGAGCGCACGCGCCGCAGCCGCACAATCCCTCGGCGCGGCCGTGACCCAACACATGCAGGCGCTCGGCATGGCCGGAGGCCGCTTTGAGGTGACCCTCAGCGCACGCGAGGAGGAGCCCGCGCCGCACGGGGCGGATGAGGTCGAGTTTCGCGTCAGCGCCAACCCGGGCCAGCCCGTCCGGGCGCTCGCCAAAGTGGCCTCCGGCGGGGAGCTCTCGCGGCTGTCGCTCGCGGTCGAGGTGGCGAGCAGTGCCCGCGAGACACGCTGTATGGTGTTCGATGAAGTCGACTCGGGTATTGGCGGGGCGGTGGCCGAAATCGTCGGACGGGAGCTGCGCTCGCTCGCAGAGCGCGGTCAGGTGCTGTGCGTGACGCATCTGCCGCAGGTGGCTTCGCAGGGCCATCAGCATTTGCGCGTGGCGAAGCTCACCGACGGGCGCGCCACTCGCACCAGCCTCACCGAACTGTCCGAGGCCGAGCGCATCGAGGAGCTGGCCCGCATGCTCGGCGGAGTCGACGTCACCGCCACCGCGCGTGAGCATGCGCGCGAGATGCTGCGCGGCACGACACCGGCCAGTGCCGCGCCACGCCGCGCCAAACGCGCCGCGCGCCGCCGCTGAGCGCTCTCAGTGTCCGCTCTGCCGCCGATGCGGGCAGCTCTCGCGCCGGCAATGCCCATAGAGAATCAGCGAGTGATCGCGGATCTCGAACTGCAACCGCTGCGCCACCGCGTTCTGCCGCGCCTCGATGCCCTCATCGACGAACTCCTCGACGTGGCCGCAGTCCAGACAGACGATATGATCGTGATGCGTGCCCTGGTTCAGCTCGAATACCGCCATGCCATCTTCAAAGTGATGCCGCGTGACGAGACCGGCCGCTTCGAACTGGGTGAGCACCCGATAGACCGTCGCAAGCCCGATGTCCTCGTGCGAGTCGAGCAAATTGCGGTAGATGTCCTCGGCCGAGAGGTGCCGCGTCTGACTGCCGGCGAGAATCTCGAGGATTTTCAGCCGCGGCAGCGTCACTTTCAGGCCGGCTTTGCGCAGGTCCTTGCCTTCCACGCGTCTCGAGCCTCCAGAGGTGAGCGCCGCGGGGAACCGGGGCGGCGCTTGCACGATCAGGTATGATCCGCCCCAATTATTGCCCATCGGACCGCCATGCGACCAGCTCACTTGATTTCCGCCCTGCGCCTCACCGCCGCCGTCGCGGCACTCTCGGGATTGCTTGCCGGGTGCGTCTACCGGATGGATATTCAGCAGGGCAATTATCTTGATGGCCACACCGTGCGGCAGCTGAAGGTGGGCATGACCCGCGTGCAGGTGCGCTACCTGCTCGGCACGCCCATGATCAAGGACGTCTTCGACACCGACCGCTGGGACTACGTGTACTACTTCAAGCGCGGCTACGTGGAGCGTCCGATCGAGAGCCGCGTGACGGTGTTCTTCCACGACGGGAAGGTGAGCCACTTCGCGCTGCTGAATATCCCGAAGGGCCAGCCGATCGCCCCCGGACTGCTGCCGTCGGCGAAAAAATTCCCGCTTTGATCAACGCCGCGGTGCGGTGAGGCGCGCGCGCCGGCGCGCGCGCGGGTCCGCCGCGAGCGGGCGGTACAACTCGATGCGCGCCCCGTCGGCCGGCACCGCCTCGCGAGTGCGCAGCTCACCGAACACACCAACGGGCGCCGTATCCCACGGAACCGCCGCCTCGGGAGCGGCGCGGCGCGCCGCGGCTATCACCTCGGCAATACTCGCCGTCGCGGCAATCTCGACCGGCCAGAGAAACTGCTGCTCGGCGGTGGCATAGGCGACGATGCAGCGTTTGCGCGCTCCGCCGTTCACGGCCCGGCAAGCCCGGCGGCCGGTTGCACGGTACGGCTGCGGGCGACGAAGGCATCGACCAGCGAGCCGACGGTCTCGGCGAAGATGCGCTCGAAGAGCACCGCCGAGAGCGAGCTCTTGAACTGAAAGCGCAGCGCGAGTTCGACCAACGTGCCCTCACCGGCCGGACTGAGGCGCCACTCGCCCTCGAGCGCGCTGAACGGTCCACTCACCAGCCGCATGTGCACGCGCCGATCGGGCTCGAGCGTATTGCGGGTGGTGAACTCCCCATTGAACGGCCCGCGCCGCACGCCGATGGTGGCGACAATCTCATGGTCACTGCGCGAGAGCACTCGCGCGTGAGTGCACCAGGGCAGAAACTGCGGATAGCTGTCGATGTCGTTGATCAGCGCGAACAGGCGGTCCGGCGGCAGGCTGATCAGCGCCGAGCGCTTGACTTCTCGCATGGCCGACATTGTCCCAGGATCGGGCCGGCAGCGACAAGGGCGCGGCGGCAAATCCGCTGCCCGCACCGCATGCACGCTACAATGCGGGCCCCGACCGACCGACACCGCACGATGTCCCCCAAGTCCGACTCGTCCCCCCGGCTGATTGCCGAGAACCGCAAGGCGCGCTTCGATTACTTCATCGAGGAGCGCTACGAGGCCGGACTCGTCCTGCAGGGCTGGGAGGTCAAATCGCTGCGCGCCGGCCGGGCTCAGATCAAAGAGGCGTATGTGACGGTGCGTGCGGGGGAAGCGTTCCTGATCGGCGCGCACTTCTCCCCGCTGCCCTCGACCTCGAGCCACGTCATCGCCGATCCGGTGCGCACGCGCAAACTGCTGCTGAACCGCCGCGAGCTCGACGGTCTGATCGGCGCGGTCGAGCGCCGCGGCTACACCCTGATGCCGCTCGAGCTGCACTGGAAGCACGGGCGAGCCAAGCTCACCGTGGGCCTTGCCAAGGGCAAAAAGCAGCACGACAAGCGGGCAACGGAGAAAGACCGCGACTGGCAGCGCGACAAGGCGCGGCTGCTGCGGCGCGGCTGAACGGCGCTGCTCAGGGAAGATTCAACCCCTGCAGCAGCGAGGGGGGCGGGGAAAGTGCCGATATTTTCGAGCTATGGAAGTCGTAGACCAGGTTCACCGTCATCACCGTATCGGTATGACGCAGCTTGCCGGCGGGCGGGCTGGTGTTGTTCGTTACCTGCAGGCCGACAGCCAGCGAGAGCGTCTTGCGCATACGGACCTGTAGCGACAGATCATCCGCACTCATCGTGTCGCTCGAGCCGGACTCGACGAGCAGGGTATTCAGCAGCGTTGAGTTGCGGCTCAGGCGATGCCGAAACTGCGCCCTGGCGTGCAGCACCGCATCGTCCACCGCGGCGAGGCGCTTGCGCGAGATGACCGCCCCGAAGGCGTTCTGCTCCAGCTGCTCCGGGAGCTCGCGGCGAAAGCCGGCGCCGAGTTCCGCGGACAGACTGTTGACCTTGGACCTGAGCAGCATCCGGCCGATGCCGCTCGCCACGCTCGCCTGGTAGGCGAAGCCACTGAAGAGGTTGCGGTCATAGCGCAGACCGGCGAACCAGAACGTGCGTCGGCTGAAGGCCAGATCCATGCCCAGATGTCCGTTGGTGTCCTGCTCGGTGGTGACGCCGTTCGTGCTGGCATACAAAGCACCCAGCGCCGCGCTGTAGGTCCACCGGCCGAGCCGGCGTGCAACGGCCACTTTTGCATTGCCACTATTGGTATTGGCGTTGCCCCGCGCCATGACCACCCCGAGCGCCCCATGGGTGGCCCAGGCAGAGATGGCGTACGCGTCAGTGCACACCAGGAGAGCGGCGCAAAGCGCCGCCAGAGTGCGGAGTCGCATCAGGCGTCCCTCGAGTGCCCCCCGCGGCAACGCGAGCCAGGCAAAAAAAGCGCATACGGTACACAAGCGAGCGGAGCGAGGGAATTGCCGCTGCGGCGCCCGCCTCGTGCGCCGCGGTGACTCGCTCGGGCAGACGTGCGCCTAGCGGCACTCTGGGGTATGCTTGACCCCTCTCTTCTAAGGGGGCGACCGGTTTCGACGTGGGTTGCGAACCTTCAGAGGCGTACCGAGGCGCAGTGCCCTCGTAAATCTCGCTGCAAAACTATAGTTGCCAACGACGACAACTTCGCTCTCGCCGCCTAAGCGCGGCTGACCTTCGACCGGTCCGTGCCTGTGCGGCCGACTCGGGGGACGCGTTCAC
>JAJZUT010000010.1 GCA_021847105.1 Pseudomonadota bacterium
TACCTACAGCGTCTGCCGCGAGTCCGCTCTTCGTCGTGGTCTCGTCCGACCCGGAGAATGTGGATCGTGCGACACATGGGCATCTCGATGCTCAACTCTTTGTGCCGCTCTCGCCTGTTCAACGGCCTGCCACGGAGCGGCAGAAATGACCGTCGGAATGCGTGTTGCCATGCATTTAATGGGCATGACAGGGAGCGTAGAGGCCGGAAGTGGCACGAGGAAGACGCGGAAGCAAGATAGAAGCAGGCGGCACGGCCGCGCCGCCAAGCCTTTGTCTGCACATCGGTTTGCGCGGCACGGCCGCCCAGGAGGGGAGTGCCGTCCCCCGCGACAAGTGACTGTGAGCGAAGGAAATTTCGGGTGCCGCGTACGCCGACCTGCGCCGGGCTGCGACTGGACCCAGCGATGAAGCGGAGTCGCGATGATCGGTTTCGGCCGCGAGTAGGACCACCCAGAGCGCGCGGAGACGCGAGCAGCCAGCGGTTTGTCGGCCGCGTTGTCCGCGCTGCCTCGCGTTCAGGGAAGTCGCTGGGCTACCGTGCGGGACGCGCTCGCCCCGGAGCGCGGCTCGGGCGGGGTCACGCGGCTGCGCGCCTGGCCGCTCGAGCTCTCGGACCGCACTCGCGGCGGGCGATCGTGAAGGTCCGCATCGTCCAGCATGCGCAGGTCCGGCCCGCGACGATCAGGGAGAATCTCGATTACATCGAGCGGGACGGCGTACAGGCGGATGGCAGCCCTGGTCGCCTCGAGGCGGCACGGCAAGATGAGATCGACGCCGAGTCCTTTGCGCGCCGGATTGAGCCCGACCGGCATCATTTCAAGATCATCGTCTCGCCGGAGGACGGCGCGCAGCTCGGCGATCTGAAGTCCTACACCCGTGAGTTCATGGCGCAGGTCGAGCGTGACCTCGGGACGCGGCTCGAGTGGGTGGCGACGGACCACTGGGACACCGACAATCCGCACATCCACATCCTGCTGCGAGGCAGGGACGAGGCCGGCGAGGATCTCGTCATCTCGGGTGACTACATTGCCCACGGTATGCGCCATCGCGCCGTGGAGCTTGCCACGCGCTGGCTCGGGCCGCGGACGGAGCGCGAGATCCGGGAGAACTTGACACGGGAAGTCGAGCAGGAGCGGTGGACGAGCCTCGATCGGGCCCTCCAGCGGAGCGCGCAGGGCACTATTCTGGACCTGGCCGACCTTTCCTTCGCTGTCCGGGACCGAGAGCAGCGGGCACTCCTGATCGGCCGCTTGCAGCGTCTCGGAGAGCTCGGTCTCGCCGGGCGCCTCGCCCCGGACCGCTGGCAGCTCTCAGCAGAATTTGAGCCGCTCTTGCGGGCCATGGGTGAGCGGGGCGACATCATCCGCCGCATGCAGCGGGCGCTTGGCGCTGAGCGGCGCGAGCTTGCCGCCTTCGACAATTCCGAGCTTCCGGAATCCATCACTGGCTGCGTGATCGGCAAAGGCCTCGTCGATCCTCTGAACGACCGCGGATACTTGGTCGTGGACGGCATCGACGGTCGTGCCTACCACATCGCCGTGCCACCTCGCGTAGATCTCGGCGGACTGCCGGTCGGCGCCATAGTCACCGTGAGCAATGGCCCGAAGCCGCGTGCAGCGGACCGGGCGATCGCGGAGCTGGCGCGCAATGGCATCTACCGAACTTCCGAGCACCTCGCGACAGCACGAGCCGATGCTCGGCCGGGGCGAGATCCGGAAGCATTCGTCGAGGCTCACGTACGGAGACTGGAAGCGCTGCGTCGTACTCGCATCGTCGAGCGCCTGGAGGAGGGCGTCTGGCGTGTGCCTAAGGATCTGGTCGAACGTGGGCGGGCTTACGACGCTCGGCGCTCCGGAGGCATTCAGGTGGAGGTCCGATCCTACGTTCCGATCGAGCGCCAAGTGAGTGCCGGCGGCGCGACCTGGCTGGATCGATTGCTGGTGGATCGACGCGATGACCTGTCGCCGACGGGATTCGGCTCCGACGTCCGCACGGCGCTTGCCGACCGGGAGGGGTTCCTTGTCCGCGAGGGCTTGGCTGAGCGCCGAGGACAGCGACTAGCGCTCACACGAAACCTTCTTATGACCCTGAGAGCGCGCGAGCTCGCGAGTGCCGCTGAAAAGATTCAGACCGAGACCGGACTGGTTTACCACCCGCTCGTCGACGGTGAACGCGTCTCAGGTGTCTTCCGGCGATCCGTGGTTCTCGCGAGCGGGCGATTCGCGATGCTGGACGACGGGATCGGGTTCAGCTTGGTTCCGTGGCGGCCCATCGTTGAAGGTCGCATCGGTCAGGTCATCTCGGCCGTCATGCGAGGTGATGAGGTCTCGTGGATGCTTTCGCGGCGGCAAGGCATCTCGCACTGACTCATTGCAGTCCGGTGATATCTCGGTTGCTTGCAGCACGAGGGCCAAAAGCTGGTCCAGCAGCCGGTATGAGGTGGACCCGACGCAAACGGACATCCGTATGCCGCTCTGCGGCCGCCGGAGCTCTACGTGGCCAGGAATAGGGTAAAGTTCCCCTATGGACGTTGCCCGCATCCCTGAAGAGAGCCTGCTCGAATCGGGAAAATTGCCGTTCGGCGAGCTCACTCGTTTTGCAGCACGCGAGGGGCGGCGTCCGCGCCCAATATACCAAATTCATAAATGGTTCGCTCGACGGCTCGGATGTTCGTTCCGCGCGATCCTCGTTGGTGCCGTTTCGGTCGCGACCGCCGACTTCTGGAAAGCCTACTACGAGACCGCGAACCTCCAGGGCTTTACGGTCCTCGACCCGTTTGTCGGCGGTGGCACCTCTGTCGTCGAAGCGGCGCGCCTCGGCGCATCCGCCATCGGCGTCGATGTCGACCCCATAGCCTGCGCGGTCACCAGCGCCGAGCTCACCGCCGCGACCCTAGACGATGTGCTGCCGACCCTCCGGGCTCTGCAGCAGGAGATCGGGAAGACGATCGCGCCCTTTCACGCCGTGAAGGATTCTGACGGCAGGAAACTTATCGCGGTCCATCACTTCTGGGTGCAGGTCGTCTGCTGCCCCTCGTGCAAGAAGCTCGGGGAAGCCCATCCGAACTACGTGCTCGCCGAGCAGGGTGGGCAGAAGCGGTGGGTGTTCTGCCGGAAATGTCATGAGCCCCACGCGCTCAAGCAGAACCAGCGAAGCTTCGCGTGCTCGTCGTGCGAGACGAGAACGGTGCTCGACTCGGCGCCCGTCCAGAATGGCGCGTACAGTTGCCCCCACTGCGAGGAACGTACCCCGCTCATTAGGCTCGGTCGCGACACGAAGCAGCCCCCCATGTGGCGCCTCTTCGCGATCGAGGCGAGCCCGCGGACTACGGGTAGGGCCGTTCCGATGAAGGAGCGCGTCTTCGTGCGAGCCACGCGCGCCCATCAAGCCGCGGTCACCAGAGCGAGGAAGGCGCTACGACAGGAGCTCGCGGCCGACCCAGACTTCCTACCCCGCCACGAGATCGAGGAGAAGGACCGCGCGGACTCTCGGCTCACGGACTACGGCTACCGTCAATGGTCGCAGCTTTTCAACGACCGCCAGCTCCTGCACCTTGGCCGCCTCGCGCGTGAGATTAAGAAGCTGCCCGAGGACAAGCGGCGCGCGATCGGGCTCGCGTTCAGCAATCACCTCACGACGAACTGCATGCTCACGTCCTACGCGGCTGGCTGGCGTCGCCTCACGCCGCTCTTCAGCATCCGAGCGTTCCGGCACGTACCTCGTCCTGTCGAGCTGAACCCGTGGTCGGAGGGCACGGGGCGCGGCACGTTCCCGAACGCGATCCGCCAGGTGCTGCGCGCGTCAGCGTTCGCAAGAGCCCCAAAGGAACCGGCGCGGCGAGGTGGTTTCCGCGACGTGGAGCCCGTCGCCCCGAACACCGAGCCCAGAGTATTCAGCGGGAACGCGCGCGACCTCAAGGACGTGGCATCGGAATCGGTCGACATAGTGCTCACCGACCCCCCGTACTTCGATAACATCACGTACTCGGAGCTATCGGACTTCTTCCAACCGTGGCTTGAGCACATGGACCTCGTACCCGCGGCCGCGAAGCGCCGCGCCCTTGTGACGCGGGCACTGCGTGCGCGCCGCAACAACGAGGAAAGCACCGAGGAGTTCGCCGCCAGCCTCGGTGAAGCCTTCAGCGAAGTGCGTCGCGTGCTCAAGGCAAAGGGGCTCATCGCCTTCACATTCCGTCACAGCACGTCCGAGGGCTGGCTCGCAATGGCGAAGGCTCTCGCGCGCAGTGGGCTCAGGCCCATGCAGGTGCTCCCAATGCCCGGCGAAGCCGGTACGGGGCTCCACACGCACGACGGGACTAGCCTCTGGGACGCCGTACTCGTCTTCCGCAAACTGCCGGCAACCCAGCCCTCCGAACAATTGAGCAAGGCGCAGTTCGACGCAGCGCGCGCGAACGCTCGCCGCTGGCGCGATCGCTTCCGTCGGCAAGACCGACTGGCGTTCAACGAAGCCGACTTCGCCAATCTATTCCGCGCCTCACTCGTTGGCGCCACTTTAGGCTTGTACGGCCAGGCCGACTTCGCCGAAGGCATTCGCCTTCGCGAAGCCCTCGAAATTGCTGCCGAGTAGTAATTCGGAGACGACATGCCGAAGCGGACCGAACCGGTCGTGGGGAAGCACTCGCTGAGTCAATTCATCAGAACGAACTGTCTGCGCCAGTTGGCATTCAACCTCTACCCTGATAATAACGACTATGCACAGAAGCGCGCGCAGCTTCAGATGCCTTACCCGCAGTCACCTCGCCCCGGCCTTCCGCAAGTACAAGAGGCCGGCGAAAAGTGGCAAGCCGAGAAGCTCTCCGACCTCACGCAGACCTTCGGACCGCAGTCCATCGTCGGCTCACCGTACACGCTTGCGAGCGGTCAGATTCGATACAAGCCAATCGAACTCGCGGTGCACCTCCAGAGCACCATCCCAACGAAGTTCATCGTCGAGTCGACCTTCGGCATCGGTAACACGTTTCAGCAAGCGCTTGGCATCGCGAGCCACACCACGCAGTACTCATTGCAATACGGCGAATTGCGCCCGGACATCATCGAGGTGCTGCACGCTGGCACGTTCCCGTCGTTGATCTCGGCCGACGGCACGGTCTCGCCGCTACCCTCGGGAGATGCGCGCAGACAACTCCGCATTATCGACATCAAGCTGAGCGCCGAGCCGTCCCCCGCGTACTTCGCCGAGGTCACCTTCTACAGCATGGCACTCGCAGGCTGGTTGAACGATCAAGGATTGAGTGCGCAGTTCGTTGTCGTTCCTAACGCGGCGGTGTGGCCGGGGACGCACGAGGCATCGAAGCTAGTTCAGGAGACTCGCCAAGCCCAGGCCCAGGGCATCACGGCTACCACCTCACAGCTCTGGAAGGCGATGCAGGAGGACCTCGAGGGGTCGCCGTTCGAGGTGTTCGCGTTCCGGGTGCGTCGCTTCTTTCAGTCCGACCTGCCGATGGCGCTCGCGAAACACTGGAGCAACCTCGATTTCCACGTCGATAACCGTTGCTCGTTCTGCGAATACCTTGGCGAAGAGCGTCCTGCTAGCCAGCTAGACCCCAAGGTTGCTCCTCACCCCAATCACTGCCTGCCGCTCGCGCTTTCGCAGGATCACTTGAGCCGAGTCGCCTTCGTCTCGCAGGGCGCACGCCTCAGTCTGAACCATGCCGGCGTTGGGCAGGTCAACTCACTCGCGCAGCGATTAGGAAATGATCCCGTATTCGACACTCATCAGACCCTACGCGCCACCCGCACCGTCGTCGCCGGTCGCGCGTCTTCACTGCAGTCCGGTACTGTCTCCATCCCTGCGCAGACGGGCTCTTCGGCGTCCATGCCGAAGTGGGCCGACCTCCGCATCTTCCTCTCCGTGGACTTCGACATCGGAAGCGCTATCACTGTAGCCTTCGGCCTGAAGGCATTCTGGCATGAGCCCCGCCCATACCAGTCGCCTCTCACCACACAGAGGCAGAACAAGATCTGGCAGTCGAACGCGCGCATCGTCATCGACCGTAACCTGGCGATCGAGCAGCAGGAGCTCCTCGCGTTCCTGCAGGAGATCCACAACATCCTCCAGTGGTGCCAGACGCAGGATGCGCAGACGCTGCAGCACCCGGTGCTCGCGAACCTGACGCCTCAGCATCGTGCTGACTACCAGACCAGCCTCCAGGTTTACATCTGGGACTCCCTGCAGTACGACCACCTCGCGCGCGTCGTCGGACGCCATCTGCAGGCCATTCTCGCCAATCAAAATTTGAGCTACCTCGCGTGGCTTTTCCCTCCCGAGGAGCTCCTCGAGAACCCCGACTCCATCGTGCGCAGGTCTCCGATCACCATCGTACGCGACGTCATCCGTTCGACGCTTGCCGCGCCCATTCCGCACTACTACAGCCTCCTCGAGGTGGCCCGCCTGTACCATCAGACGTCGCTACCCGCGAACGTAGCCACCTTCAATGTCCATCCGCTCTTCGCTACCGCGCTGAGCGATCAGATTCCTTCGGAGCGCGCCCACGAAATTTGGTCCCGCATCAAGACGCCGCGCCATTGGCAGCAGCAGATGCAAACCTACATCGAGACGGTGAAGAAGCGTCTCTCAGCGCTCGAGACTGTGGCTCAACGTCTGGAGACTGACCTGAAGCCGCGCCTTACGCAGAGCGCCCCAATCATCAAGATTGGACCGCCGCCGCGGCAGCCGAGTATCAGCTCCGACGGTCAACTCTGGTTCGCGTTTTCGAAGTTGGGCAAGGCACTGGAAGAACTCGACGTGCAGCAAGTGCGTGCGATGCCAGCGCACGAACGTGCCGCGCGCTTCAGGAGCGCACGACTGGTCCAGCGCCTTGTTGGCCCAGCCGAGAAAGCTGCCCTTGCAACGTTCGGCCTCAATCCGCGGGTGGGCCGGCGCGTGTATCTTCTGTCGCCCGACTCGCACGACGTAAAGGCAAAGGTTGGTGACTTCTCCTTCGCAATCGCACCGGAGAATTCCCCGGGCCTCCTGGACCGCAAGATTGCAGGGGTTGTTCGCAACACGGTTTTCGACGCGCGCGTGACGCAGCAGCTTGGCAACCGGTATTGGCATACGCTCGTGGAGGACGTCACCAGTGTCACCATCGCCGGCCTTGATCGGAATAATGGTCTAATTGTCCTCGACGCGTCTGCACGAAACTGGCCTACGGCTGTCGACGAGTTCCATGGATCCGGATTGGTCAATCTCGACCAAAACGTCGTGCTCGACCCGGTACACAATGACTTCTTCACAAAGAAACTCGATGCCACGTTGAGGGCGATCGGCAACCCTGCGATCGCTTCTACCAACCCGCTCGTCACGAGAGCGACGGGCCAGACGGGCGCCCGCGCTCGCCGGTCGCGCAATCAGGTCCCGGCTGCCGAGTTTCTCTGGGCTCCCGCCACGCTGGCTATTTCGACGGTGGGGCGGAGCCTGGCGAACATTCGCGCGCAGCTCATGGCCTACGGACTCAGTCTAAATACCCCCCAATGGCAGGCGTGGCAGGAGGCGCTCACTCACCGTGCGCGTCTGATCTGGGGGCCGCCGGGAACCGGCAAGAGCCGCACGGTACGGGCTATTGCGGTTGGCGCCGTGCTTGAGGCGATCGCCAGCAAACGTCATCTACGCGTACTGATTTCCGCGTTCACGTACACGGCGATCGACAATGTGCTGCTCGATGTTGGCGGCGACCTGGCGGCCCTCGCGCCCGGCGCGTGTGATGTCTTCCGAATTCGGTCTCGATACCAGCAAACTCCAAGTAACATCGCGCCGACGATTGACCTTGAGCTCAACCGAGCCGTCCCATCGCTCCAGGTTCGTGCTCTGCGCGCCCGGCTTCAGCAGCCGATGGGGGTGGTTGTCGTCGGAGCGACATCGGAGCAAGTCCACAATCTCCTCACGGCGGAAAACGGGCCAGCGACTGCTGAGTTCTTCGACCTTATCCTTATCGACGAAGCCTCGCAGATGGACGTAGGTCACGCGATCCTTTCCTTCGCTGGTGTTGCGATGGGCGGGAGCATCGTCCTCGCCGGCGATCCTTTGCAGCTTCCGCCCGTTCAGCAAGCCGAAGCACCTAAGGGCCTCGAAGAGCTCGTCGGCTCGGTCTACCGCTTTTGGAAGGAATTGCACCGGATTCCCGAAAGCCCACTGAGCATCAACTACCGCTCGAACGACTGCATCGTCGGACTCGCCCGACAGTCCGGCTATCAGTCGACGCTGACGAGTCACTCGCCCTTCCTCGAGTTAAACCTCCTTGCGCCTATCCCTACTGCGCAGCCAGCGTCGTGGGACACGCGATTGTTCTGGACGCACGAGTGGGCTGAGATCCTGAGCCCGGCACACCCTGCCGTCTGCTTCGTCTACGGCGATGGCAGAAGCAGCCAACGAAACGAATTCGAAGCGGACGCCGTCGCGTCCATGCTCCTGCTGCTGCATGGACAGATGGCAGACCAGCTCCGCAACGAGAATGATGCAGGCACTGGCCAGCCAATCCCGCTCACGACGACGGCATACTCGACCAGCGATTTCTTTCGAAAGGCAGTTGGAGTCGTTACGCCACACCGCGCTCAGCAGGGACTCATTGTGACGCGTCTACTGCAGGTGTTCGGGGCGACGGGCGCGCTCGCTGAAGCGATCCGCGAGTCGGTTGATACGGTCGAGCGATTCCAGGGTCAGCAGCGAGATATCATCATTGCGTCGTATACGCTCGGCGACCCGGACCAGATCGCCGAGGAGGACGAGTTTCTCATGAGCCTCAATCGGTTCAACGTGATCGCCTCCCGTGCGCGCGCGAAACTGGTCATTCTCGTGTCTCAGGAAGTCATCGGACACCTCGCGCATGATATCGATGTCCTGCGCCAATCACGCCTGCTGAAGCTATACGCGGAGAGCTTTTGCAGCAACGCGCGGCCAATGTTGCTCGCCTACATCGACGCGGCCGGGATAATGCAATCGGTCCCAGGCACGCTACGATGGCGCTGAGGTTCGCCCGCATCCCTGATGCTCGATGTGCATCAGCGCGAACGGCGCACGCCGCCGTTCGCCCGAGTTTGATCGAGCTTCCATCGATTCCAGGCCGAGTATGTTCGTTGCAAATATCGACTTTGACCTGACCTGATAGCTCCGAAATCCTTCCCACCCGTGCCGGCAAGCACCTCGTCGGCACGCGTTGCGGAGGCATTTCGGCGTGACCCAGACCAAGGTACTCATCGGCCAGATCCTGATCGTCTTCGGGATCGTGCTGGCTGGCATTTGGTACGCGACTGAGTGGACCGCCGCCGCGCTGGGCTTCCAGATGCGCCTCGGGGCGCCGTGGTTCTTGTTCCGCGGCATTCCCGTTTACCAGCCTTGGCGGCTCTTCGAGTGGTGGTACGCGTACGAGCCCTATGCCCCGGGCGTCTTCGATACCGGCGGGGCGATTGCGGCCGGAAGCGGAGTCTTGGCGGCGGCCGCTGCGATCGTGGGCTCGGTTTGGCGAGCTCGCCAATCGAAGCTGGTGACAACCTACGGCTCGGCGCGCTGGGCGAGGTATCGGGATCTTCAGCGCGCGGGGCTGATTCGACCCGCGGGTGTGTTCCTCGGCCGAAGTGGCAAGCGATATCTCAGGCACGACGGCCCGGAGCATGTCATGGCCTTTGCGCCGACCCGCTCGGGCAAGGGGGTGGGGCTCGTGATTCCGACGCTCCTCACCTGGCCGGACTCCGCCGTGATCCACGACATCAAGGGCGAGAATTGGCAGCTCACGGCCGGGTGGCGGGCGCGCTTCTCGCATTGCCTGCTTTTCAATCCGGTGGACGCGCGCTCCGCGGCGTACAACCCGCTCCTCGAGGTGCGTCGCGGAGCGCAGGAGGTGCGCGATGTGCAGAACATCGCCGACATCCTGGTGGACCCCGAGGGCGCGCTCGAGCGGCGTAATCACTGGGAGAAGACGAGCCACTCGCTCCTCGTCGGCACGATTCTCCATGTCCTCTATGCCTGCGAGGACAAGACGCTGAGCGGTGTCGCGAGCTTTCTCTCCGATCCAGCGCAGCCCATCGACCGGACGCTGCGGGCGATGATGACGACGAATCACCTCGGCGACCGTCCGCATCCGGTCGTCGCGAGTGCCGCCCGCGAAGTGCTCAACAAGGCGGATAACGAGCGCTCGGGCGTGCTGTCGACGGCGATGAGCTTTCTTGGGCTCTATCGAGATCCGACGGTCGCGCAGGTGACGAGCCGCTGCGACTGGCGGATCGCGGACCTCATCGATGCCGAGCACCCGGTCTCCCTGTATCTCGTCATCCCGCCCGCTGACATCGTGCGCACGAAGCCGCTCATCCGGCTGCTCCTCAACCAGATCGGCCGGCGGCTCACCGAGACGCTCGAGCTCCACGGCGGGCTGCCGAAACGCCGGCGCGTGCTCTTCATGCTCGATGAGTTCCCCGCGCTTGGGCGGCTCGATTTCTTCGAGTCGGCGCTCTCGTTCATGGCGGGCTACGGGCTTCGCGCCTTTCTCATTGCGCAGTCGTTGAATCAAATCGAGAAGGCCTACGGCCCCAACAACTCAATTCTGGATAACTGTCACGTGCGCGTGGCCTTCGCGACGAACGATGAGCGCACGGCGAAGCGCATCTCGGATGCACTCGGCACTACGACGGAGCTTCGTGCGCAGCGCAACTATGCGGGCCACCGGCTCTCGCCCTGGCTCGGGCACTTGATGGTGTCGCGTCAGGAGACCGCTCGCTCACTCCTGACCCCGGGCGAGGTTATGCAACTTCCGCCCGATGAGGAGATCCTCATGATCTCGGGCTACCCGCCGGTGCGTGCAAGGAAGCTGCGCTACTTCAAGGACCACAATTTCACCGAACGCGTCTTGCCGCCGCCCTCGCCCTCGGCTGCCGGCACCTGCGATGCTCCACCCCCGCATCCCCACGACTGGCTGGCAGGCTTCCCGCTCCCCACCTGCCACCCGGTGCCCCGGAGGGCGGCGATTGCAGGCGTCGAGGACGAGGGTGGCGGTCTTTCTCGTGAGGAGGGCGTTACTGAAGAGGAGCTTCGCGAGCCGCGACCGAAGGAGCTCGAGGCTCTCGTCTCCCTCGACCCAGACTTCGATGAGACGGGCGAGATTCTCGAGCCCGAGCCCGCCCTCGCGCGCGCCGCGCGGCTGGCTCCGCTCGATCCCGACGATGGGTTGCCGCTATGAGCCGCTCGCGCCTGAATTTGTACCTTCAGCCTACACACGCGAAGCGGCTCGGGGAGCTGGCAGCCATGCGCGGGCTGTCGAAGTCGAGCATCGTTGCGGCGGCACTGGCGTCATTTCTTTCGCCAGACGGTGCCGATCAGCGGGAGGCCGTGATCGCACGCCGGCTCGAGCGCCTCACGCACCAGTTGGATCTCCTAGAGCGCGACCAGACGATCCTCATCGAGGCCGTCGCGCTTTTCATTCGGCACTACCTCACGGTCTCGACGCCCGTTCCTCCCGAGCATCAGGAGGCGGTTCGGGCTTTGGGAAGGGCGCGCTTCGAGCAGTTCGTCGAGCAGTTGGGTCGCCACCTGCACCGCGGCCACAGCCTGGCCCGGCGGCTGACGGAGGATCTCGGCGCCAACGGGCGCGAATACGCCCGGGCGGCCGAGGAAGCTGTGCAGGCGGTCGGGGAGGGCGACTGATGACGGATGCTCCCAAGAGCCCTTCCGGACAAGCTCGCCGCACCGAGCAGCGCTCCCCGCTTGCCGTGATGACGAGCCGGCAGACCCGGATGTTGCGCACCGCGATGGGGGATGCAATCGCTGCGGCGCTCGAAGACCCCGAGGTCGTCGAGATTCTCCTGAACCCGGATGGCACGCTCTGGTTCGACCGGCTCGACACCGGCCGGCGCCGTTCAGGCATCTGTCTCTCGCGCGAGGACGGCGATCGCATCATCCGGCTGGTCGCCGCGCACCTGCGCCTCGAGGTGCACCCCGGGGCCCCCATCATCTCCACCGTGCTCCCTGAGACCGGGGAGCGCTTCGAGGGCGTACTTCCGCCCATCGTGCGCGGACCGACCTTCTCGATCCGAAAGCGCACGGCGGGCGTGATTCCGCTTTCGAAGTACGTCGCGGAGGAGATTCTCACGGAGGCTCAGGCGCAGATCCTCCAGGAGGCGGTGCGCGAGCGAAAGAACCTTTTGATCGCCGGTGGAACTTCCACAGGAAAAACGACGCTCGCGAACGCGCTGCTCCTCGAGATTGCCTCAACCGGCGATCGGGTCCTCATGCTCGAGGACACCGTAGAGCTTCAGTGCCGGGCGGATGATCACGTGCCGCTGCAGACCCGGCGGGGTCTTGCCTCCATGGCCGATCTCGTGCGCTCGGCCCTGCGTCTAAGGCCCGATCGCATCGTGGTCGGAGAGGTCAGGGGCGGCGAGGCGCTTGATCTGCTCAAGGCCTGGGGCACGGGCCACCCGGGCGGCATTGCGACGATCCATGCGGGCTCGGCGCGCGGCGCGCTCACCCGGCTCGAGCAGTTGATCCAGGAAGTCGTCGTCACGGTTCCGCGAGCGCTCATCGCCGAGTCCGTCGATCTCATCGTCTTTCTCGCCGGACGCGGGCGCGCCCGCCGCGTCGAGGAACTCGTGCGGGTCACCGGTTTCGACGCGCACGGGTACCACCTCGAGCCCGCAGTTCCCAACCCCATCACTCATCGCCATGGACACCGACCATGACCACACCTCGTTCGCGCCGTCTTCGTCACGCTCTCACGTATACGATCGGACTTCTTGTCTCGGCGCTCTCCGGTGCGCCCGCGTTTGCCGCCGGCTCCAACATGCCTTGGGAGGCGCCGCTGCAGTCGATTCTGGATTCCATCCAGGGACCGGTCGCCAAGGTCATCGCGGTGATCATCATCATCGTGACGGGACTGACACTCGCCTTCGGGGACACCTCGGGGGGCTTTCGCAGGCTCATCCAGATCGTCTTTGGTCTCTCGATCGCCTTCGCCGCGAGCTCCTTCTTCCTGACTTTCTTCAACTTTGCGGGCGGTGCCATCGTCTCCTGAGATCCGCACCGGAATCGCCATGCCCACCGATGACTTCGAGGTCCCGCTCCATCGCGCGCTCACCGAGCCCATCTTCCTCGCCGGCGTCCCGCGCACGGTCGCGATCGTGAACGGGACGCTCGCGGCTGCGATCGGGATGGGACTGCAACTGTGGCTCCCCGGGCTCGTGCTCTTCGTGATCGGGCACACGCTTGCCGTATGGGCGGCGCGGACGGATGCGCAGTTCGTCGAGGTCTTCGCCCGGCACGTCAAGTACCCGAGCCACCTGGACCCGTAGGAGAGAGCTGCGCATGATGAGCCTCGCCGAATACCGCAAGCGCCCCGAGTGCCTTGCCGACTTTCTGCCCTGGGCGGCGCTCGTCGCGCCCGGCGTCGTGCTCAACAAGGACGGTTCGTTCCTGCGCTGCGCGCGATTCCGGGGCCCCGATCTCGACAGCTCCACGGAGTCCGAGCTCGTCCTCGCCACCTCTCGCATCAACAACGCGCTGAAGCGTTTGGGGTCCGGATGGGCGCTCTTCGTCGAGGCTGACCGTCGCGAGGCTGAGGGCTATCCCGAATCCTCTTTCCCGGATGCGCTTTCCTGGCTCGTCGATGAGGAGCGTCGCGGCGCCTTCGAGGAGACGGGCTCGCACTTTGAGAGCCGCTACACGCTGACGCTCGTCTACCTGCCGCCCGCGGAGGTGAAGGCCCGTGCGGGCCGGCTTCTCTATGAGTCTGCCGAGCGTGCGACCGTCGACTGGCGCGAGCAGCTCGCGGCCTACGTCACCGAGACGGACCGCTTTCTCGGGCTGCTCGAGGCAGTCATGCCGGAGATCCGCTGGCTCGATGATGCCCAAACGCTCACCTACCTGCACTCCACGGTCTCGACGCGCCGTCACCCGGTGGCTGTTTCGGAGGTGCCGTTTGCGCTCGATGCGCTGCTGGCGGATGAGCCCCTGGCCGGTGGTCTCGCGACAACTTTGGGCGATGCGCACCTTCGGGTCATCACCGTCCGCGGCCTTCCCGCATCAACCTGGCCGGGGATGCTCGATGAGCTGAACCGGCTCGGGTTCGGCTACCGGTGGATGACGCGCTTCCTTTTTCTCGACAAGACCGAAGCGCTCCGGCAGCTCACCAGGATCCGCCGACAGTGGTTCGCCAAGCGCAAGGGGATCGTCACGCTGCTGCGCGAGACGATCTTCCAGCAGGAAAGCCCGCTTGTGGATTCCGATGCGGCCAACAAGGCGGTCGATGCCGATGCGGCGCTGCAGGAGCTCGGGAGCGATGCGGTGGGTTTCGGATACGTCACGGCGAGCATCGTCGTGGCCGACCGCGACCCGGCGGCGGTCGAGGAGAAGCGTAAGTCCGTCGAGCGCGTGGTGCAGGGGCGAGGGTTCGTTGCGATCTCCGAGACGCTGAATGCGGTCGAGGCCTGGCTGGGCACGGTTGCCGGCCACGTGTATGCGAACGTGCGCCAGGGACTTGTCTCGACGGCAAACCTCGCGCACTTGATTCCGCTCTCGGCCGTGTGGGCGGGACCGGATCGCAACGAGCACTTAGGCGGTCCCCCGCTCATCGTGACCCGCACGGAAGGCTCGACGCCGTTCCGGCTCGTCACCCATGCAGGCGATGTCGGCCATACGCTCGTCGTCGGACCGACCGGTGCCGGCAAGTCTGTGCTGCTCGCGATGCTCGTCCTGCAATTCCGACGCTATCCCGGCTCGCAGATAGTCGTGTTCGACAAGGGCCGGTCAGTCCGGGCGACGGTACTGGGCCTCGCCGGGGAGCATTACGACCTCGGCGCCGACGGGGCCATCGCTTTTCAGCCACTTGCCGGGATCGACGATGAGGCCGAGCGTGCCTGGGCGGCCGACTGGATTGCAGCGCTCCTGCATCACGAGGGGGTCCCGCTCACGCCCGAAGTGAAAGACGCCGTGTGGTCGGCGCTCGGCAGTCTCGCCTCGGCGCCGAAACCGGAGCGCACGCTTACCGGGCTCTCGGTTCTCCTGCAATCAAATCCCCTGCGCCAGGCGCTCGCACCCTACACGCTGAATGGACCTTTCGGCCGGCTGCTCGATGCCGAGGAGGAGCATCTCGGCGCCGCTCGCGTGCAAGCCTTCGAGATGGAAGAGCTCATGCACACCCGAAGCGCGGTGCTACCGGCGCTGACCTACCTGTTCCATCGGCTCGAGGCACGGTTCACCGGCGCCCCGACGCTGCTCGTGCTCGATGAGGCGTGGGTGTTTCTCGATGATCCGGTCTTCGCCGGACGGATCCGGGAATGGCTGAAGACGCTGCGCAAGAAGAACGTCTCGGTCCTCTTCGCGACCCAGTCGCTCGCCGACATCCAGCGCTCGTCCATTGCGCCGGCGCTGATCGAGAGCTGCCCGACGCGCATTTTCCTGCCCTCGCCGCAGGCGATGGAGCCGCAGCTGAAGTCGGTCTACGCGGGCTTCGGCTTGAACGACCGTCAGATCGACATCCTGGCTCACGCGAGGCCGAAGCGCGACTACTACTACCAGTCGCGTCTCGGCTGCCGGCTCTTCGATCTCGGATTGGGTCTGGTCGGGATGGCTTTCGCGGCGGCGTCGACGCCGGAGGATCAGCGCGCGATCGATGAGATCGCCTCTAGAGGGGACTCGGAGTCCTTCGCGGCCAAGTGGCTCGCCCGGCGCGGACTCGATTGGGCCGCGCGGCTCATCGCGGACTTTCCGGCCGGGCGAGCCGCACCGTGAGTTCCTTTGTTGGCCGATGTGTCTTGAGCATGAGGGAACATCCCGTGAAGAAGCTCCCCGTATTTCTCCTGGTGCTCGCCACGATGCTGATGGTATCGAGACAGGCCTTCGCGCAGTGGGTCGTGTTCGATCCGTCGAACTTCGTCGAGAACATGCTCACGGAGCTTCATACCCTGACTCAGATCGAGAATCAGGTTCTCGAGCTTCAGAACGAAGCGCAGATGCTGTTGAACCAGGGAAAGAACCTTCAGGGCCTTAACTTCACCGCGCTCACGCAGCTTCAGGCGACCTACGCCGCCACCGAGCAGCTGCTCAACCAGGCACAGGGTCTTTCGTTCGACCTGAATGTCACCCAGTCGCAGCTCGCGCAGAACTATCCCACGGCCTATGGCGCAGCCGTGACTCAAAATCAACTCGATGCCGGTGAGCTTGCGCGGTGGCAGGGCTCGCTCGATGCGCTCGATACCTCGATCGAGGTACAGGCGCAGGCGAAGCAGAACCTCCCCTCCGACGAATCCGTTCTCGCGGACGTCCTTACGCGCAGCAGCTCCGCGGTTGGCGCGCTGCAGGCGATCCAGGCGACGAACCAGCTCCTCGGACTTCGGGTTCGCCAGGTCATGCAGAGCCAGCAGATCGCGATCTCTCAAGATCGCGCCGTCGCACTTGAGGAGGCGCGGATCGTCGAGTCCGAAGCGCGTGCCCGCGCGGTGCGTAGCCACTTCATGACACCGAGCACCGCGTACACGCCGCAATCCATCGATCTCTCGGGGAATTGAGTGCGCCCTTCGTCCATCCTGCAGAACGACCGCATAGATGACCGATTCCGTGAGCGAACCGGCGTGAGATGCCAGTCATGAACAATCTCGGCGTCATCGACCAGTTCACGAATGTCTTCTCCCGATACATCGACAGCGGCTTCGGGTTGCTGTCGGGCGAGGTGCATTTCCTCACGGCGACGCTGGTCGGAATCGACCTCACGCTCGCCGGGCTCTTCTGGGCGATGGGCGGGTCGGACGATGTCATTGCCCGGCTCATCAAGAAGACGCTCTACATCGGGGCGTTCGTCTACATCATCACGAACTTCGGTGCGCTTTCGAGCATCCTGCTGCGCTCGTTTGCGGGCCTGGGGCTCGTGGCCTCGGGCTCGACGCTAACGGCGAGCAATCTCTTGAGGCCGGGACAGTTGGCTGCGGTCGGCGTCACGGCCGGCAGGCCGATCCTCACGCAGATTGGCGACCTCGTGGGCTTCCCGAGCCTCTTCACCAACTTCGACACCATTGCGGTGCTCGGACTCGCCTGGCTCGTGGTGATTCTGAGCTTCTTCATCCTTGCCGTGCAGCTCTTCGTGACGCTGATCGAGTTCAAGCTGACGACGCTCGCCGGCTTCGTGCTCGTTCCCTTCGCGCTCTGGGGGAAGACCGCGTTCCTTGCCGAGCGGGTGCTCGGGAGCGTCGTCTCGGCGGGGATCAAGATCCTGGTGCTTGCGGTGATCGTCGGCATCGGGACGAGCCTCTTCGGCCAGTTCACGGCACCGCTCGGGCAGACACTCACGATCGACAACGCACTCGCGATCATGCTCGCGGCGCTCGCGCTCCTCGGGCTCGGGATCTATGGACCGGGTATTGCGACGGGGCTGGTTTCCGGCGGTCCGCAGCTCGGCGCCGGTGCAGCCGCGGGCACGATGCTCGCTGGCGGCGGTGTTGGCGTGGCGGCCGGCGCCGCAGCCGTCGCCACGGGCGTCGGCGGCTATCGCTTGGCACGCGGAATCGGCTCCGCAGTGCGCGCCCAAGGCGCGCGGATGGCCGGAACGGGCTCCGCAGGGGGCGGCGCTTCCGGTGGCTCATCAGCGGGTGCACCCGCGCAAGCACAAAGCTCCGGCGCGCCGACCTGGGCGCAGTGCCTGCGCTCGAAGTTCGCACAAGGGTCGAGGACCTCGGCCCACACCGTGCGCTCGGCCGACCGGCCAGGCGCCGGACCCCATCCCGATCTCAGTGACAAGAAGGACGAATGATGCCTTTCAAAAGAGCGAGCGTCCGCTACTCGAAGACGCCGGTTCCGGAGACTCCCTACCAGGCGGCTCAGCAGCTCTGGGACGAGCGGATCGGCTCGGCGCGCGTGCAGGCGGCGAACTGGCGACTCATGGCGTTCGGGTCGCTGGGCCTTGCATTTCTCGTGGCGGCCGGGCTCGTCTGGTATTCGGGGCGCTCGACGATCACGCCCTATGTCGTCGAGGTCGATCGGACCGGGCAGGTGCTCGGCGTCGGGCCAGCGGTTGAGGCCTATCACCCGCGCGCTGCGGAGATCGCCTACTTCCTCTCGCGGTTCATCGAGGACGTGCGCTCCGTGCCCTTGGATCCCGTCGTGTTGCGTCAGAACTGGCTCGAGGCCTACGACTACGTGACGCCCCGGGGCGCACAGATGTTGAACGCCTACGCCCGCGCCGAGAATCCTTTCGCGCAGGTCGGTCGCCGCTCCGTGACGGTGCAGGTGACGAGCATCGTCCGGGTGTCGGGATCCTCTTATCAGGTCCAGTGGACCGAGAGCGCTTATGCAAATGGAGCGCTCGTGTCGAGCGATCGCTGGACGGGGATCCTCACGATCGTGATCCACACGCCCCACGACGTCGTTTCCTTGAGCAAGAACCCGCTCGGCATCTATATCGACGGGCTCGACTGGAGCCGTGATGTC
Organism: Pseudomonadota bacterium; assembly: GCA_021847105.1. Lineage (GTDB taxonomy): Bacteria > Pseudomonadota > Gammaproteobacteria > Steroidobacterales > Steroidobacteraceae > 13-2-20CM-66-19. The sequence goes on from JAJZUT010000010.1 coordinate 18,419, forward strand.
AGCACCGTGCAATCCAACGGAGATTCCAAGTGACTGCAGAGACTCGATCTGGCGCGTGGCTTTTGGCTGCGCTGCTTGCCGCCATCGTCGCGCTCGCTGGCTGCGCCACCCGGCGCCCCGCACCCAGTATCCCGCTTGATCGCTTTGTCGCAGCGAAGCGTATTCCAAATCCACCGGCGCCTGTGAAGATCATCGAGGTGCCGCAGGCGCTTCCGCTTCCGGGTCAGCTCAAGCTCTCACCGGACTTACTGCCGCCGCCGGCGCACGAGGCGCGCGATCCTGAGAAGCAGGTGCGGGAGGCCAATGCGGCCGCGCTCATTCAGCCCTCGCGTGCGGCATTCATCAACGCGATGCAGGTATGGCCCTACACCGAAGGGGCGCTGTATCAGGTCTATACGAGCCCGGAGCGGGTCACGGATATCGCGCTCGAGAAAGGCGAGGAGCTGATCTCGGTCTCTGCGGGCGACACCGTGCGCTGGGTGATTGGCGATACGACGAGCGGGGAAGGGGCGGATCGGCAAGAGCACATTCTGGTTAAGCCCATAGAAGCGGGTCTGCACACGAATCTCGTCATCAACACCTCGCGCCGCACGTATCACCTCGAGCTCGTCTCGACGCCCAAGACCTGGATGGCTTCCGTGTCGTGGCGGTATCCACTCGACGAGTTGATGGCGCTGCGCGCAACGAATGAGGCCGCCGAGGAAGCCCAGCCTGTCGCCGGTGGCATCGATGTATCGCGGCTGAGATTTCGCTATGCGATCTCGGGCGATCACCCGTCCTGGCGGCCGGTGCGCGCGTTCGATGATGGCAGGAGGGTTTACATCGAGTTCCCGTCGGGGATCGGTGAAGGCGAGATGCCGCCGCTCTTCGTCCTGGGACCGAAGGGCCAGAGCGAGCTCATCAACTATCAGGTCCGGCCGCCGTACTACATCGTCGACCGGCTCTTCGCGCAAGCGGAGCTGCGCCTCGGGGCCGCGCCGCAGCAGATCGTGCGCATCACGCGCACGGACCTGGGGCGCGGCGCGGCGAGGCAGGGAGGCGGCACGTGACGGAAAGCCCCGCGGGGGGACCAGAGAGCGGCACGCTCCCGGGCGCGGCGAAAAAGGAGAACGCCGCAGCCTTGGAGCTGCGGGCAAGGCCTCGGCCCGTCACTCGCCTCAATCGCAAGACGCTCGCAGCAATTCTGGCGATCTTTGCGATCGCCGTGCTGATCGCGGCGATGGTGGGATTGCGGCGGCCGAGTCCGCGCAGTCCGGTGGAGCCAACGCAGGCGATCGCGCCCACGCAGGTCGCCCGCGCGCAGGGCCTCGCGGCCATGCCACACAGCTACGTCGGCGTTCGCACAGTCCCGCAGCTCGGCGCGCCGGCCGGGGAGTTTGGTCCCGCGGTCGTCAAGGAGGAGCGCGCCGCCGGGATCCCGGAGCTGCCCGAACGCCCGTCCTTCATGCCCAATCCGGAGGAGGACGAGATCCGCGCGGAGCGCCTTCAAGCGCAACGCGAGGCGCAGGAGGCGGCGAAAGCGCGGCTCTTCGTACATCTGAGCGAGCAGCCGGCCACTGCGGCAGGCGCAGAGTCTGCGGGCACCGGTGCGCAGTCGCCGAGCCTGGCGGCGGCGGAGGCGATCGCGTCGCACGTGGGTGAAGGGGTGAGCCGCGAAGAGGGGGGAGCGGCAGCCCGAGTGGGCGCAGCGCAAAGCGCTCAGGCGCAGAAGGAATCGTTCCTCGGCGGGCAGGCCGATGGCGAGATCTATGCATCAGGGCAGCTCGTGACGCCGCGCTCGCCGTACGAGCTCCTGGCGGGCACCGTGATCCCTGCGGCGCTCCTCACCGGCATCGACTCGGATCTGCCGGGCAGCATCATCGCTACGGTCACTGAAAACGTCTACGACACCGTGACGGGTCGGATCCTGCTCATCCCTCAGGGGTCGCGCCTCCTCGGCGTATACGACAGCCAGGTGGCTTACGGACAGCGCCGGGTGCTGCTCGTCTGGACGCGGCTCATCCTGCCAGACGGATCATCGATCGTGCTCGACCGGCTGCCGGGTACCGATACGCAAGGCTATGCGGGGCTTGAAGACCGGGTCGACTGGCACTGGAACCGCCTGGTCGCGGGAGCGGCAGTCTCGACGCTGCTCGGGGCCGCCGCGGAGCTCGCCGTGCCCGGTCAGCTCGGCGGCTCGCAGTCCGTGGTGTACGCCTCGGTCGAGGGCCTGCAGAACTCCATGAACCAGGTCGGTCAGCAGATCACCCAGCGCAATCTCGACATCCAGCCGACGATCACCATCCGGCCGGGTTTCCCGGTGCGGGTGATCGTGAACAAGGACCTGATCCTCCGACCCTACCCGAGCGACAAATCCTCGAACCCGTGAAGGACGACATTCCGTGAATACCAAGCTGCGTCTCGGGCCGCTGCCCAGCACCGATACCGTGAAGCTCACCATCACCGTGCCCGTCGGTCTCAAAGCTCAGCTCGACCGCTACGCTGCCCTGCATAGTGAGACCTGGGGCGAGACGGTGCTGGCGGCTGATCTCATCCCGCACATGCTGACGCAGTTCATCCTGCGCGACAAAGCGTTCAAGGCGGTCATGCGCCGGGAGCGCTCACGCGGGGCGCGCCCGCAGGCACTCGATCAGCCCTGAGAGCGCAGGCGAGACTGCATCGTCGCCGCGCAGGACGTGCACTTCCGTCGGCGCGAGCCCACGGCGCAGCGCCCGCAGAGCGACGCTTGGATGGGCGAGATCTGCACTCTGCGATGCACTGAGAAGCCCGATACCGCATCCGGCCTCGACCCAGGTCATGAGCGCAGTCGCACTGGAGGGGCGCTCCGCGATGAAGAGCGACCGAACGGTTGAGGTCACCGGTTCGACCAGCAGCTGATCGGGACCTCCCGTGGGATCCGGCAGCAGGATCGCGAGCGGCTCGCGGGTGAGATCGGCGGGATCGAGGGTACGAGCCGATGAAAGGGCGTGGCCTTTCGGCAGCGCGGCGACCCAGGCATCACGCCAAAGCCGCTCCACCACGAGGCCGGGTTCGGCGACGGGTATCGCCGTGATACCGGCATCGAGCAGGCCCGTCTCGATCTCGGTGAGGAGCGAGCGGCCGCTGCGGCTCACGATCCGCAGGTCCACCTCGGGGTGGGTGCAGCGCCACTCTGCGAGTGCCGCGGCGAGACGAGAGCAGGCAACGCGCTCGCAGATGCCGATCCGCAGCCGCTCCTTGGTGCCGCGCCGGAACTCCCCGATCGCGAGCCGCGCGTGCTCCTCGGCGGCGAGTACGCGCCGTGCATGCTCGAGGAGCCGCTCGCCGGCGGTGGTGAGCTCGGTATGGCGGCTGGTGCGATAGAAGAGTCTCAATCCCACCTGGTGCTCGAGCGCCCGAATCTCTCTCGACAGGTTCGACTGGCCGACGTTGAGTCGCCCGGCCGCGCGCGCAAAGTGCAACTCTTCGGCGAGCACGATGAAGTATCGGTACTGCCGCAGCTCGAGCGGTCGGATCCACTCGGTGATCGCGCGTGTGTCGTTGGATCGTTCAGGCGCGCCCATACCGTGACCTCCGTGAAGCACGCCTCGCCCGGCGCATCGAGCGACGTCGTGTTGCATGGGCTGAAGCATTACCGCAGGACCGTGCAGAGCGCCAGTCGCATTTTTGGGGAGTTTGACCAGAAATGCACCTGGTCCGCGGCTGAAATGCCCAAGCCCGGCGGGGCATTCGAGTTTCGGGGAAAAAACGGCGAAACTCGGGCTTCCCTTTTCTCGCGCACTGCGCTACAGCGGACGTCACGGCCGGCGTCGGACACGGAAGCCAAGAAGAACGTGGAACCGCGCACGCCGCCATGGTCGAATCTTGGGCCTGCTCGGCAGCGTACGTTTATGCGCTGCACCTCGACCCGTCTGCTCGGGCCTGGGAGTACTTGCGTCGTAATCCGCGCTACGTGCGCGATTGGATGCGTTGCCGGCGTCATGGGTCGCACGGCATCGCAGCCCAGTGGGGTCTGGCGACGTTGGTGGATCCGCGCCTCGATGCACGGCAGGTTGTGCCGGTGTGGACACTCGAGACGCGCTGTCTCATCACCCTGGTGACGGATGAAAGTGCGAATGCGGATAGCGCTCCGACGACGGCGGAGGTGTTCTCGCTGTGGAGCCGTTCAGACAGGCGGGCAGTGTTCCAGGAGGGCGTCGGTCTGCGGCTGATCTTGCATCACGCCGTGCGAACCCTGCGGTTGCGGCTGGGCCCTCATTTGAGCGAGGGGGAGCGCTTTGCATATCAGATTCCAGCTGCGGGAGCCGAGCGCGCCGCAGCGGCGTTAAGCGATGTCCATGCCGTTTGGCAGGGTGTGCGAGACGACGCGGCGGTCTACCCCGATCGCCCGGGTCGGGTGGATGTCTTCCACGCGCGGGCGCTGCAGGTGCTCGATGGGCTAGCTGCCGGAGCCACGCAGCGCAAGCTTGCCATCGCTCTCTTTGGACGGGCTTCCGTCGCGCAGGGGTGGCTGTCCGACAGCCCGCTGCGCGCTCAAGTGCGGTACTTGGTGCGCCGGGCGATCGCGCTACGGGATCGGGAATACCGCGCGCTTGTCGGGAACCCTTCGGGCGGTGCGCGTGCGGAGTCGAAGCTCGAGACAGGCGTGGCTACCCATGGGGTGTGACATCGTGTAGGAAATCAATCGGAATAGATGTTCCCCGGGTCGTAGTAATTAGAGGCTCTGCGATACGACGTGAGTCACGGAATTCCTTGGTCTGCGATCGGGAGTGGAAGTCGAAATGGGATACGTATCGGCGCGTTTACCGTCGGGGCGTAGGGAGTGCAACAACCGCCTCCTGTCCGTACAGAATAAAACTGCGGTCATCCGGCATCTCGGGCCATTGACTCGGCAGCAGTGGGCGGGTAGACAGATACACGACCTCCACTGCGCTGGCCGGTAAGTTCCGATGGTCGTTGAAGTGTGTCAATCGGAACGAGGTTGGCATAGGTTCGTCCCATGTGACAAAGAACGCTAATGGAAAGAACTTCATCAGCCAGAAACAAAAGTGCGCGCGCCTGCCGATCTCGGTGAATGCTGCGTCCCGAATGAGAACTTGTGGGCGATGCGGATACAGCCAGAAATAGAGACGAAGAGAATGCGGTAACGGAAGAGTCGGATCGAGTATGTAGTCGCGGAATGCTTCAGTGAGTGGCCCCTTTTTATATCGATTAATTCCTTGCGCTGCTATGTGTCCGAGGACGCTGCGCGTCACGGCCGCGGGTGCAATTTTTAGGCGAAGTTGGGGCGGTAGTCGCAATGAACTTGTCGCGACTGCGCGCACCTGATTGCTCATCTCTGCGAGCGCAGGGTCGTACTCGCGCCCAAGCAGTCCATTGCATCGAGCACACAATGTGCGATAACAGACGCCAGCTTGAAATCGACGCGGCTTGGTCCAGCGCCTGACTTTCCGTCGCGCCAGGATAAGTCTGGGAAAGGAGAACGTCCGATGTAGCGGATAGAAACCTTTCGCTGAAGTCCAGAGGGTTCGACTCCCTCCCGGTAAAGGCTAACCGCCAGCCGGAAGCTAGTCTTGCATGCGGGTGCGGTGACGCACCACTTGAAGCGTAGACAGCAGATGCCAAAGCCACGGGATTGAGTTCCGAAATAAGTATCGCGGGTGTCCTCGTTTTCGGAATTGCGGGGACAGCATCGTGCCGACCGATAGGGTGAGGTCGGCCGGACCGGCCGGAATCGTAGAGCGTGGCAAAGGCGTGGGAGGGACTTCCCAGGAACCTGGGAGCCCCTGCATGCGACCCGTGTCCAGAGAGCCGGCGGCGCCGTGGCTGATAACGGGGCCAGGCTCGGTCGGAGTGTCTCTGCCGGCCGAGAGCGAACATGAGGAGATAAGGCACGGGAGCGGTGGAGCGAATACATAAGCGACATCGTATTCGATGCAGGGCGTCTTACAGCTCCGATAGTACCAGTGACGTCGGGGAACGCCGCTCGGGCGGACCCGGCCGAGAGGGAAGCGGAGCTGCGTTGTTACAGAACCGCCTTGAGAAACACGAGGGGTGCTTTGAAACCCGAAAGCGTGTCAACAAAACAGGAGCGGATAGCCCAACTGGCGAGGCAGAATCCAGCGATGGCGTTCACCTCGCTGAACCACTATCTCGATGCGGAATGGATGGAGTATGCGTTCGAGTGCACACGCAAGGATGGTGCGGTCGGAGTAGACGGCGTGACGGGGCAAGCCTATGCAGAGAACCTGCAGCAGAACCTTGCCGACCTGATCGACCGCATCAAGTCCGGCCGCTATCGAGCGCTACCGGTACGGCGTCGCTACCTCGACAAGCCGGACGGTGGCCAGCGCGCACTCGGTATTCCTTCATTCGAAGAGAAAGTAGCGCAGAGGGCCATGGTGATGCTGCTGGAGCCGATATACGAGCAGGATTTTCTTGACTGCTCGTTCGGGTTCCGGCCAGGTCGCAGTGCTCATCAGGCGCTTCAGGCTCTACGCAGCGCGATCATGGGGCAGCGAGGATACTGGGTGCTCGAGGTCGATATCCGGAAGTTCTACGACTCCATCCCAAGGCCCACGCTGAGAGAAATCCTTGCCAAGCGAGTCACGGACGGCGTAGTCAGACCGGTGATCGACAAGTGGCTCAAAGCGGGCGTGCTGGAGGACGGGCAGGTACACTACCCGGAGACCGGTACGCCGCAAGGGTCGGTGATTTCGCCGATCCTCAGTAACGTTGTACTTCATCATGTGATTGACGAGTGGTTCACCCAACAGGTGCAACCACGTCTGCGCGGCCGGAGTACGCTGGTGCGCTACTGCGACGACTTCGTGATGCTCTTTGCAAATCGAAGCGACGCGGAGCGAGTCCAGGCGGTACTCGGGAAGCGGCTGGGGAGGTTCGGGCTGCAACTGCATCCGGACAAGACCCGCCTGGTGGACTTCCGACCCAGGCGGCCACCCCATCACACGGAGGAATCGGCGTTACCCACATCGTTCACCTTCCTCGGGTTCGTCCATGTATGGGGAACCTCGCGGAAGGGCAATGCAGTCGTGCGGCAGGTCACGGCAAAAGACCGTCTTGCGCGTTCGCTCAAGGCGTTCAACGAGCAGTGCCGGCTCATGCGGCACTGGCCGCTTCCCACGCAGCATGACCGTCTCTGTCAGATGCTGAAGGGGCACTACAGCTACTTCGGCATCAGCGGCAACAGCCGGCGCCTGGAGCACCTGCACTATCATGTGCGACGACTCTGGCGTGCGTGGCTGTCCCGACGATCGTGGAAGAGCTTCTTGACGTGGGTGAAGTACGAGCGGCTGCTTCAGCGCTTCCCTCTGCCCACTCCCCGGATCGTCCATCGCTATGTCGTGCCGTGAGCGAAGCTGTACGGCGACGAACCGCATGCGTGAGTTGCGCTCGTGCGGGTCAGTGAGGGCCGAGGGCAGCAATGCCCTCGGCTACTCGGACACATCTCGGACGTGATTTCGGTGAATTTCCGGCAGCCCGTCAGCCCCGGAAGCCGCTCGCCGGCACGCCGAGGAGCTGCAGTACCTGGTGCTGCAGTGGAGTGAACTCGGCGTCGAAGCTCTGCACAACGCGGCCGGCGCGGCTGAGCACGTGCCGCTCGGCATGGCTGAAGAGGCGCAGCACCTGTTCGGTAGTCGGGTGAGCGCAGCGACGCTCCTCGGGATATAGGGGCAAGGCCTTCAGCCGCTCGCGCTTCATCGTCTGGCGAAGCTCCCGCTCGATGAGCGCCTGGATGAGGAGCGCAAGGAAGTAGACGGTGAAGAACGCCTCGATGCGCGCGGGGTTCTTCAGGAACACCGGGGCGATCTCGTGCACGGTCTTCAGTTGCTCGAAGCGCTTCTCGAGCCGCGGTTGTCCCTTGTGAGCTTCGAGGACCTGCAGCGGGGTGAGGGTGCGGTCGTTGGTAATCAGTGGATACACGCCGTCGGACTTCTCGTCATAGGCGACGGCGGCGGCATCGATCGTCCACTCGAGGTCGTAGCGGCGATGGGTGATCCGGCGGTATGAGGTGTCCGGCCCCGGTCTTCCGCGGCGCGTCTGCTTGAAGTCGTGCTCGGCGCGCACAGTGCGCGAGACCTTCACATAGCGGCGCACGTGGTAGCGCTCGAGAATTTTCTCGACCTCGAGGTCAATGCGGGAAGCGCCGCGAATGCGCGCCCGGGGACTGACGATCCGATCCCGTAGGCTGCCGATTGCCTCGACGGCGGCACCGATGCGGCGCTGGCGGCTGGCGCGCTGATGGGCGGTGAGCAGCTTCGACCACACCCACACGATCGGCCAGGCCTCCATCGAGCCGATCGGATCGCGGTAGAGATACCACTGATCGTGTGGTCCGCCTCTGCCCCTGGGGTCCGGCCGGTCCCAGACCAGCTCCCACGGTGGGGTGGTGGTCTGAAGTCGCTTGCGAAACTGCCGGTCCTCCTGGCGTGACCGCGGCAGCACCGTGACGAAGCGGCCACCGGCGCGGGCGATGGTGTCGAGGTTCTCGTGTGAGCAGAGCTTGGAGTCCGCGACGTAGAGGAAGTCCGCTCGCCCGGCCACCGTCTTGAGGGTGTTCCAGGTCTCAATATGCGTGACCGAGTCGTTGGTGTTGCCATCAGCGATGCGAAACTGCACCGGTACCCCGCCATCTTCAGCGGTGGTGAGGATGAACAGCAGCTGCTTCAGATCAGGCCTGTGGTCTTTACTGAAACCGAAGACGATGCGCGCCGGGCGCTGTCCACGCACCGTCTCCGGTTGAACCCGGTACTGACCGCAGAAGCGGATCGATGTTGAGTCGTTGTGCAGCTCCTCGAACTTCACCGCGAAGCACTTGCCGACTGCGAGCACGACTGCGGTGAGGAGCGCGCTGCGGTCGGCGTCGTACAACCGATCGAGGGCGCGGCCGAGCCGATCATCTCCCAGGTGCCGCAGATCCTGCTCTCCCAGGCCGTACATGGCCGGAGCGAAGCCGTGCACGGTCTCGACCTGGCGATAGATGGGCTCACGCTCGACGACGATCGAACGCAAAAGCACTCCGAGCGCTGTGGCGTGCGGCACGGCGCAGCGTCGATCGGTCGTCGGGACGTACTGATCCAGCAGCTCGATGAGCCCGAGCCGCGAGATGAAGTGATTGACGAGGGGAAGAGGCCCCAGCCGCTCGGTGGAAAGAGCGAACTTCTCAGCGCTTGGCCTGAGGGGTTGCGTCTGCTGCACTCTGGCGATAATAATATCGCCAGTTCACGATACCGTCAACTCCGTGCCCAAGCCCGATACAGCTCAAATCGAGGAGAAGATCGCCGAGATCCAGCGCGCGATCGGCGCCATGCAGTACCTGTCCTCGGGTACGCTGCTCAAGCGCACCAAGGTCTGCGGGAATCCCGGCTGTCATTGCGCGCGCGACCCGGCGGCGCGTCACGGACCGTACTTCGAGTGGAGCTACCTCAAGCGCGGGCGGCTCCACCACCGCACCCTCACCCCCAAGCAGGCCGAGCTCATGCGCCTGGCCATCGCCAATTACCGCAAGGCGAAGAAGCTCCTACGGACCTGGGAGACTCACACACAGCGGCTCATCGAGCTCAACGCACCGGAATAGCCGCCACCCAGCCGGGCGGAAATTACCCGGAAATCACCCCGGCGATGTGCGGAAAGTAAGCAGCGCGCCCCTTCTGCGGCTAGTTTTTCATGAAGCCCGCGCAGCTCTGCGTCCGTGATCCCGCCGCAGGATTTGGGCGGTGTATGATCGTCGGTCAGCTTTCCTTCTTCACCGCAGATGTTGCACTTGCCGTACCGCGGTCCGCGTGTATTGAGACGCATGATGATTGTTCTCTTTGGCATGCCTCGTCACCCTTTTTGTCACGCGGAGAGATAAAGACAATCGTTGCCGCGTCGGGTCCCTTCGCGACCAGTCGGTGCCCTCGCGTTACAGCGCTGATGAGATCACTCTGCCTGGATCACTTTCATGCCGCGCGTGGAGATGCCCCAAACGATATAGCCAACGTCGATGATGTTGGCATCGAGCACGCGCTCTGTGCGCAGCGGCCGCAAGAAACGGCCGACCGCGCAGTCGGAGTGGTCGGGAATCTCCATGCGCCCCAACGAGTGGCCGGGGGAGCGTGGTGAGGTAGCAGAGAACGGCAGGCGAGAGCGGATCAAGACTCATGCGGCAAAGCATCGCGCGGCACCAAGCTGATGGCAATGCGAGCGAAGGGCCTGCGGTTCCGGCGCATTGTGAAGGGCAAGGCGAGGATGGGGCTTAGCGAGCGCTTTGTCTCACAGCTTCAGCCCACGACCGCTGCTGGAGTGGGGTTCGGGGCCGTGGTCGCGTTAACGCATGCCGACAGGAGGTACATTTGTCTAATTTATCTATTTAGACCATACTACTCAGCAGGAGGTCAGCATGCGTCACATTTCCGCCACCGATGCGAAGCAGCGGCTCGCCGCGCTGCTCGATGCCGCGCAGCGCGAGCCCATCATCATCCGCCGGCAGAACCGGGACATCGCCGTGGTGCTCTCGCCCGCGGAGTACGACCGGCTTCGCGGACTCAATGTCGCGGAGTTCCAGACCTTCTGCGATCGGGTGGGCCGAAAGTCCGTGGAACAGGGATTGACCGAGAAGAAGCTCGCGCAGCTGCTCGCCGACGACGATGCCCCACGAGCCCGAGCGCATCGTCGCTGATACCAATCTTCTCGTCAGCCGCCTGCTGTTGCCGCAGTCCGTGCCCGCCCAGGCCGTGCGCAAGGCGGTGGATGAGGGCCAGCTCCTGGTCTCCGATGCGACGCTCGAGGAGCTCGCTGACGTCCTGTCGCGGGCGAAATTCGACCCGTACATCAGCCTGGAGGGCCGGCAGGGATTCATTCGGGTGCTGAACCGCGTTGCCGAGCGGGTCATCGTCACTGCCCCCATCCAGGCCTGCCGTGATCCCAAGGACGATAAATTCCTCGAGGTGGCGCTCCATGGGCAGGCCAAGGTGATTCTCACCGGCGATCGTGATCTGCTCGCGCTGCATCCCTTCCGGGGAGTCGATATCATTTCGCCCAGGGAGTACCTGGGGCGATGAGGACCTGGTGGGCCGAACCGATGGGAGTGGGACGGGGGAGGGCATGAGCTCGACGAACGAGGCGTTCGCGCGGATCCAGATCGATGCCCAGCTGAAGGAGCAGGGCTGGGATCTCACCGATCGCAATGCCGTCCGGTGCGAGGTCACGATGCCCGACGGCACCCGTGCGGACTACGTCCTATGCGACCGCCACGGCCGAGCGCTCGCAGTCGTCGAAGCCAAGCGCGCGGAGACGGTCCTCGGTGTCGCCGAATCCCAGGCAGAGGCATACGCGGCGCACCTCGGCATTCCGTACGTGTTTCTCGCGAACGGCGAGGAGATCCGCTTCTGGGACCGGGAGCACGAGGCCTACCCGAGGCGGGTCAAGACCTTCTTCTCGCAAGCGGATCTCGAGCGCCGGGTCGCGACCACGATCGTGCGACGCGATCCACTCGCCGTTGCCGTCGACCGGCGCATCGTCGAGCGCGACTATCAGATCGATTGCCTCGATACGCTCTGCCGCGAGCTCGCCACCGGCCGGCGCAAGCTCCTCGTCGAGATGGCGACCGGCACCGGCAAGACCCGCACCGCGGCGGCACTGATCAAGCGGCTCTTTGAAGCCAACGCTGTCACGCGGGTGCTGTTCATCGTCGATCGCATCACGCTCGCGAATCAGACCGAGGATGCCTTCGCGGAATATCTTCCCGACTACCCGAGCTACGTGCTCCGCAGCGGGCGGCGCTTTCAGGACGAGAAACGCATCACCATCACCACGCTGCAGAGCATGGTGAACATCTACCGCGAGTACTCGGCCGGATACTTCGACCTGGTGTTCTCCGATGAGTGTCATCGCAGCATCTACGGCAAGTGGCGCGGTGTGCTCGAGCATTTTGATGGCATCCAGATCGGCCTCACCGCGACGCCCTGCGTTTCGAGCCTCGATGACGAGGCGCCGGATGAGGAAGACCGGGCTTTCGTGCGGGATACCCTGCGGTTCTTCGAGGTGGAGAAACCGACGTTTTCCTACAAGCTCAGGGACGCGATCCGCGAGGGATATCTGGTCCCGTACCAGATCTACAAGGCCAAGACCGTCAAGACGGCCGCCGAGGGCGGGTTTCCGGTCGCCCGCCAGGAGCTCGACTGGACGGCGATGGATGTCGGGACGCGAGCGGAGTTCGAGGCGCTGTTTGCGAAGGAGGGGCACCCGATGACGGTGGATCCCTCGGCGCTCGAGCGGCGGTTCACGATTCCGGAGCGCAACCGGGCCATGGTCCGGGAGTTCAAGGACGTGCTCACGAAGGGCTACATTGACTCCAAGGGCATCCAGAGAAAGCCGCTCCTCGGCAAGACCATTGTGTTCGCGGTGACCAAGCGCCATGCGGAGACGTTAGCCAAGCTGTTCGATGAGGCCTTCGCCGACCGAAAACCCGCGCCCGAGATTCGCTACGCCGATTACGTGGTCTCCGGGCTCGGCGCCGAGGACAGCCCGGACGGCGAGACCCTGATCAAGCGCTTCAAGAAAGAGAAATTCCCGCAGATCCTGGTCTCGGTGAACATGCTGGATACCGGATTTGACTGTCCGGACGTGGTGAACCTGGTGTTCGCCCGGTTCACCAAGTCCGCGATCCTCTACCAGCAGATGCGCGGCCGCGGCACGCGCAAGGCCAAGGGGAAGGCGCTCTTTACGATGTTCGACTTCGTGGGCGTGTCCGACTTCCACGGCGATGATGACGGCGCCATAGAGGGTGGATTCATCACTCAGGCGAAGCCCCGGAAATCCGTGCCGCCGCGTCGCCTCCTCACCGTCGATGTCGACGATCACATCGACCCGACGAGTCGCGCCTGGGTCACGGTCGATGAGGACGGCCGGCTCGTGTTCCCTGAAGTCTCCGAGGCCCGTGCGAATGTGCTCGGCGCGGCGTTCGAGGCCTGGCTGCTGGCGCGATCGGGACTCACGGCGGAGCAGGGCCGGTGGCTCGCGCTCTTAGGCAACCAGATCCGCGCGAATGCCGAGACCTGGACGGAAGTGTCGGCCGGGCACTTCGCCTTTCAGCCGTTCTCGTCCATGGGTGGGCTCGGTCAGGCCGTGCGCGTATTCGGCGGGACCGAGACCCTTGAGGCGATCCTGTCCGCGCTCAACGCCGCGGTGTTCGGTGCAGAGGGCGCTCGCGCCGACCGTGCCGCCGGATCCGATGACTACCGTGGCGATGCCACGCTGCCCTAACAACACGAGTCGAGTGAATCCATGCCCTTGACCCCGGACATGCGCCGCCAGATCGATCAGATCCGAGACTACCTCTTCGGTGGCGGGTATCCCAATCCGATGGCGAATGCCGAGCAGCTCTCGTTCCTGTTCTTCTTCTACCTCATCGAAGGGATCGACGCCGAGAATGCCGAGCGGGCCAAGGTCCTCAAATCAAAGCACCGGAGCCTGTTCGCCGGGGACTGGACGCTCCGCAACCCCCTGAATGCCCCCAAGAAGGGCGACACCACCATTCCGAAGGACCGGTTCCGCTGGTCCGTCTGGGCCCGGGGACTCTCCGGCGAGGCACTGGTGCGCTTCGTGCAGGACGAGGTCTTTCCGTTCTTCGAGGAACTCGCCGATCACTCGGCGACCAATTTCATGCGCGGGGCGCGGCTCAATATCACCGAGCCCACCGTGCTCACGCAGGTCGTCACGCTCGTCGATGGACTCAAGCTCGATGAGGCCGACGCGGACACCAAGGGCGATCTTTTCGAGCATGTCCTCAAGCAGATCAAGCAGGCGGGTGAGCTCGGGCAGTTCCGCACTCCCCGGCACATCATCCGCGCGATCGTGGCGATGGTGGATCCGAAGATCGGGGAGACCGTCTACGACCCGGCCGCCGGCACAGCGGGGTTCTTGGTCGCGGCCTACAACCACATCCGGCTCGCGAGCTCCTCACCCGCGGGGATCACGGAGATCGAGCTCGACAGCAAGCGGCAGCGTCGGGGGCTCGGAGACCGGCTCTCGTCCGCGCAGCTTGCCACGCTGCAGTCGAAGACCTTCTACGGCAACGATGTCGACCCACAGATGGTTCGCCTTGCGACCATGAACCTGACGCTCCGTGGCCTGCCGAATGTGCGCATCCTGCTCCGGAACGTCCTCACCAGCACGCTCGACCCGGAGAAGCGCGAAGCGCTCGAGCTACCGGAAGAGGGCTACCACGTGGTGCTCGCGAATCCCCCATTCGCGGGGAAGATTGATGCGGACCGGGTGGTTGATGACGTGAAGGTCGGAAACTCAAAGGCGACCGAGATCCTGTTCCTGAAATACATGCTGGAATCCCTTCGGCCCGGGGGCCGCTGCGGCGTCATCGTGCCGGAGGGACTGCTCTTCGGTTCCACCGGTGCCCACAAGGAGATCCGGCGGCAGCTCATCGAGAACAATCGGGTCGAGGCGGTGCTGTCGCTCCCGGGCGGGGTATTCCAGCCGTATTCAGGCGTCAAAACGTCGGTGCTGCTGTTCAAGAAGGGCGGTAGCACCGAGCGGGTCCTCTTCCTGCATGTCGACAACGACGGCTACAAGCTCGACGCCAATCACGATACGCCGATCGAGGCGGACGATCTGCCGGAGCTCATGACCACATACGCGACTAGGGACGAAAAGGCGGCGGCGTGGCCCCAGCGTGACCCAAAGGCGCCATGGCATGAGAAGTGGTGGTTCGCAGATGCGGCGGAGTTGCGGTCCAACGAGTTCAATCTATCGGCAGGCCGATATCGGCCGGTGAATGCCTCGACAGCGGAGCACCGAGATCCGCGCGATCTGCTGGATGAGTTGGCGGAGCTCGAGAGGGAGATTCAGGCGGAAGTGGCGGCGTTGAGAGAGATATTGACGGAAACCTCCGTAAAAGCATGAACTTGGAAACCGTGCCACTTCGTGACTTGTGCGAGGTCCGAATTGGACGGACCCCGAGCCGATCGAATCAGAACTTCTGGGGCGGCCCCGGAGTCTGGCTTACGATCTCGGAACTCAATGGTGGTGAGTTACGAGATTCAAAGGAACACATCTCTGAACTGGCCATACGGGATGTAATGCCGCCTCCAGTTCCCGCAGGTACTTTGCTATTCAGCTTTAAACTGTCGATCGGGAAAATGGGCGTTTCTGCGGTGCCCCTTTACACCAATGAAGCCATCGCAGCGCTGCCGATTCGCGACCCTAAACGCCTCGATCGTGAATATCTTCGATATGCGCTGATGGCAACCAGCGGAAGCGTACAAGCCAACCACGCTGTACTGGGCGCGGTGCTGAACAAGGCCAAAGTGGAGGCACTCCCGATCCCTGTTCGTCCGATATCAGAGCAGCGGCGCATCGTTGATCTGCTCTCCCGCGCCGAGAACATCGTCCGGATGCGGAGGGAGGCGGAGAAGAAGGCCAAGGAGATCATTCCGGCGCTGTTTCTGGATATGTTCGGGGATCCGGGGACGAATCCGAAGGGGTGGGACGTCAAGCGCGTTGGGGACATCGCGTCATACACGCGATATGGACCTCGATTTCCAGATCGCAAGTACGCAGAGACAGGGGCCCATATCCTGCGTACGACTGATATGGACACAAGCGGGAACGTTCGATGGGAGGAGTCACCGGTCCTGCCGGTGACTCAGGAGGAGGTTTCGCGGTTTTCATTGCGGCCAGGTACTGTAGTTGTCACGCGCACGGGTGCAACGATTGGGAAGATTGCGTTATTCCGTGGCGCCGACCGCCCCTGCATTGCGGGTGCATACCTCATAGAGCTGGGTACGACTGATGACGTTGATCCGGAGTATCTCCTGGCGCTTCTGCTGAGCGACTACGGGCAATCTGCGCTGACCTCAGGAAGTCGTGCGGTTGCACAGCCGAATTTGAACGCACCGACGATTCGCGCGATTCCCTTGCCGATACCGCCAAAGGCATTTCAATCGTCCTTCGCCAAGCGTGTGTCTTCATTCCAAGCGTTGTGCCGGCAGCAGACTGGAGCAATTGCGGTTGCCGAAGCGGCGTTTCAGTCACTTCTGGCGGGGATTTTTTCGATGGACGGGCGGAGTGATTCCCGACTATCTGTGCATCAACCGTACAGCACTGCATAGCGCCGTGATTGGTGTCGCAAGAGGTGGCTATCAAGCTCGTCGACATTCTCTGGTGCGACACCGTAACGCTCGTGCCAGTGGACGTCGGATGGCGTGTCGACGTCTCTGGAGTGAGGGATGACTGACTCTCATGCAGACAACATAGAGCAATTCTTTCGGCACATCGAGCCGTGGTCACGAGCGCTTCGTAGCTGCACCTTTCACTACTTCGGCGTGGTAACAGGAAGCGAGGTTCACCTGTGTATCGCTCGCATCCGTCTGCAAATTGGCCGGCCACCGCCACGCCGGAAAATTGAGATCGGCCGTCTCCGGGCCGGTGTAATGGCAATTCCAGGTCGCTGCTCCCGGGCGAGAGACATCGTGGAGAACCTGGTCAGCGGGACCGCTGTGTCAATCCAGCCTGGATTGGTCGCGAGACTGCCGATTGACAGCGTGGCAGGCATGTATGTCGCACCTCCGACGCTCCTGCATCCGGAAGGACTTTCCGGCGGACGGCGCTTGAGTGTGCTAACGATCCAAGCCGGTCAGTGGTCGATCGCCGGGAGCCGTATTGACTTGGATTGGAGCCTCAAATCGGCCCGTGAGCCCTTTGACGGCCTCGCGGAATTGCTCGGTGAGTTGGGATTGGCGGAGCACGCGTCGCGACGGTATACGCTCGAGGTCGTCGCTCTGCCGCCGGTGGAGGTCTCGATGCGAAGTGCCGTCCGCGGCGAGAACGCTACCATCGGTATATGGATA
Source organism: Pseudomonadota bacterium (assembly GCA_021847105.1). Classification (GTDB taxonomy): domain Bacteria; phylum Pseudomonadota; class Gammaproteobacteria; order Steroidobacterales; family Steroidobacteraceae; genus 13-2-20CM-66-19. The sequence continues at coordinate 35,263 of JAJZUT010000010.1, forward strand.
CCAAAGGGGCTGAAAAAAGGCCCCGCAAGTCTTCACTACCGTCTCCTCGCCAGAAATGCGCCGACGGTTCGGGCGAGTCTGTCCGCGCGGCAACTGGCCTGGACGCGGGACGAGAACGCGAACATCGGCACCACGGAGATTCGGGTGCCGCCTGGCGCCGTCATAAATTGCGTCGCCAGCTACGCATCCGTGGCGCACCATTCGTACTGGATCGCGGACCCCGCGCAGATTCCCAATCCGCGACTGCAAGCGCTGACGGCAACAGACGTCGCACTCGAAGCCCTGAAGGGTACCCTCACAAGCGATGCGGCGAAGGGTTCCGCCGCGAAGCAATTCGAGACCGCCGTGGCGGCCGTCGTCTGGGCATACGGGTTCGCGCCGGTGCAGACGGATTACGCGGAACAAACCAAGGACGGACCAGATCTCATTGCCGTTGCCCCTGGCGGTGGTATTGCAGTTATCGAATGCACGATCGGGCTTCTCAAGGCGCACAACAAGCTGGCCAACCTCGCGCGACGGGCGGTTGTCACTCGAGAGCGGATGCAGGTTGCCGCGCTCGGGCCGCCGACGGTGCTCCCGGTGATTGTCACGCGACTTCGACGCGCAGAGGTCGAAGCGGAACTAGACGCCGCGACCGAGGCCGGGGTGCTTGTGCTGACGCGAGAGAATTTGGAAGCGGCCATGGACCAGGCGCTGTTGCTGCAGGACGGTGACGCGGTCTTTCGGCGCGGACTTGAAGCGCTCGAGCGTTCGCGCACGGACTTGGCCACGAAGCGCGGCCAGACGCCGCCCGTCGTGTAGCGTACTCTGGAGTTCTGGCCGGTAAGCAGCTGTCAGATGGATTGCGGTGGAAAGGACTTTGCTCCCGATGGCTCGCCAGAGTCACCCTGGGAAGACCAACCAGGCTCAGCTGCAAATTGAGTCCCCAGTGAGTCCCCGGATGGCGGACCCCACCATGAGGATTCCGATTATCGACGCAACCCATTGATTTGTTGGTCGGGGTGACAGGATTTGAACCTGCGACACCTACGTCCCGAAGAATTGCTGCTGGACGCCGGTACACGAGATCCGTGGTCTACATCGTCATGAAGCCACGAACATGCCTGCCTTTGCCGGCTCCCGCTTCTCGATAGTCACAGGGAAGCCTTCATAGTTATCGGGTACTTGTCCAACAGACTGCCAGTAAATCGGGTCAACCATTACTCTAATGAACGGACACGCGGCACGCGTTTGCGCAATTGTGTTGACGGCTCCAGCCGGCGCGCGTATTTCGCGCTGCAACTTTGCCGCAGCTTCGAATATGGTCACGCTCATACGTGATGTCCTGAGACAAGAGTCACGCCGAGTCCCGCAAGTATAGGCTCAATCGGGAGCGCCAGGGTAGCCTTGCCACCGGGTGCGGTACCGTCGTTCATGCTACCGACAATGATTCCAATGGCCTTTCGGTTCCCTGCGCCATCAACCGTGGTGATTAAAGAACCGGAGTCGCCCGAATCAGAGAACTGCACTGTATTCCCGGCAATAGCGAAAAGAGGGTCAAAGAAAACCGCTCCGGAAAAGCCATATAGCTGTGCTTGGTAGACGACATGATTGGCGCCGTACACTTGGCTGATGACTATGCCAGTTGTGTGGCCAGTGGTACGCCCGACTTTCTCTACCGTCATTCCGGGAGAGATCGGTCCCGTTGTGCTGGGCGTATCGTAGATATCCCGCTGAAATGAACTTACTGTGTCAACAGTTAGGAGTCTAAAAATCGCGGCATCCAGATTTGTCTTGGGATTGACATTATCCGGCGATCCAGAGACTAGGGGCAACGCATGATGATGGAAGCCAAGCGTAAACGGGTTTAGGCCGCCTGGTGCTACGTCAAAAATGCCAGGGGCGACAATCGGTAGACCAACTCCGGCATAGCTGCATCCCCCAGATACATGATTGTTAGTGAGCCCAAACAGTTCTCCCGCAGGGTTGCACACCAGGCACGCCAGCGTTCCAGCCTCTCTGTTGTTGCCGACTGAAATTGAACTACCGCAGGTGTAATACTTCGAGTTGCCTGTGGTGCGCACAACGTATGCTGGTGTTCCCTGCGCCGTGGGCGGGTCATCTCCGATTGCATTGGGTACGCCCTGCCGGTAGCGAATCTCCACGTCATCTACGGTTTTGGGCAGAATCGCGAGTTGCCGCTTAGAGCCGGGGGCTGCCCGCTTTGTAAACACGATCACAGACTTCAATGAATCGTTGAAACCGACGGCACGCACCCGCTTTGCCCTCAATAGCTGGATGCCTTTCTCGGTGACATTGTCGATCAGCGCAAAATCCTCAGCTGTAGATGCGACAGGCGCCGAAGGGTCATCCATCGTTCCCTCGCGGTATGCCCAGTCGTGGAAAATACGTGCTGCTGTCAGACTGTCCATGACATGTCCCAGGGTTAAAGTCAGCTCACCGCGTGCGCGCTGAAATTATTATGATGGGAACTATACTGCCAAACCGGGATGCGCGTCACGAGACATTCGAGACTTGTGGGCGGGGCACGAGTCTGAGCCAGACCTCACAGACATAGATCAAGCCGCATCGCGCGCTGTCATAGCCTCGCGCGAAACTGGGCGCGATTTGATCACAATTTCTCTCGCAACAGAAGATAGACGATTGAGGGGCGGCTTCTCTACCGCCACTCCAGCAGACAGCTTGGCCCAATATCCCCGATGTGGCACCGGGATGCGGGCGCGGCGGCAGGCCTTCGCAAGGCCGACGTCCGTGACGCCATACGTCGCGGCGAGTGTCGCGATTGGCAGCGACCAGACGAGATCGTAGAGTTCCTGGCGGCTAAATTTATGAACACGATGACCGGTGTTCGTGATCATGCTTTTGTCATCCCGAGTCTTTCTCTTGCGGCGCGGACTCTTGGAGGTGGCGATCTCTCGTAATCGTTCTCCGTGGCGATCGAGAACACTCTGCCGGTCTTCCGTCTGGAAGTAGGCGTATCCGGCGGTCGTCTTCGGATCCTTATGATTGAGAACGGCGCCAACCAGATGCAGTGACACTCCGTCTTGCACGAGCCAGGATCCGACGGTGCGTCGCAGATCGTGAATCCTGATGTCCTGCAGCCCGGCGGCGGCACGGACCCGGGTCCAGGCGGAGCGCAGATCCTTAAGCGGTTGGCCGGTGCGTGGTCCGCAGATGACGTACGGGATTCCATCGATTCGCGGAATCATCTTCAGCCGCTCGATCGCGGCGGTGGAGAGAGGGGCGAGGAGGGGCTCCCCGCTCTTTGTGCGTCCGATCGCCAGAGTCCGTCGGTCCCAGTCGACGTCACGCCATTGGGCCCTCAGCAGCTCCTTTTTGCGAACGCCAGTGAGGAGCAGCAGCCAGAGCGCGTGGCGAGCGTGTTCATTGAGCTCGCCATCGATAGCTCGCGCGAGCGCGGGCATCTGCTCGCGGGTCACGTAGACCTTGCGCTTGCGTTCTGGGAATTCCTCGATGCCGGCGCAGGGGTTCGGAAACCCCCGAGGAACGAGACCCCAGGTCTCCGCACAGTGGTACATCTTGCGTACGATCTCGAGCAGCCGGTTCGCGGCATAGGGATGCTTGGCGCCGTACGTGGAGTGGATGTCCGCGATGTCCGCCGGGGTGATCGTCACGGCGAGTCGTGACCCGAGCTTAGGGACGAGGAGACGGTTCAGGTATTGCTCGTCGGTGTTCCCGGTCTGCTTCTTGGGCTTCGCGTGCTTGCACAAATAGATATCGACGAGCGACTTCACCGTGCTTGCATCCCGCAAGGCATCGTCGGCGGCTTGAGGGTCCTCCCGGTCCGCGACCTGGCCGAGAAAATTGCGTGCCTTCCTGCGGGCTTCTGCGAGGGTCAGCGCGTCTGCGCGGCCGAGATTGGCAAGGCGCTTGCGGTGGTTCACCCGATAAGTGACCACGTACGCCCGTCGGCCGGCCGGATATACTCGCAATCCGAAGCAAGGAATCTCTTTGTCCCAGTAGATGCATTGCGCATTTTTCTCGCCGAAATACGGCAGATTTCGCACAGTGTCCTGACGGAGTTTGGCCGTGGGCATGGGGGATTCGAACTCGGATTTTGAGTGACCATTGAGTGACCAATATCAAGCGTACTCGGGCGCACCTCGACCTGCAATAGCGCAGAGGCAAAGTTATAAGTGATTGAAAATACAAGAGTAGCGAAGTCAGGCGCAGTGTGGCAAAGCCGGTGTCATTGGCTACGAACCATGAGGTCGGGAGTTCGAATCTCTCCGGGCGCGCCAGTCTTACTCCATCGGATCGGACCCTCATCGAAAGCGGAATTCGATGGCCCAGCGCTCTGCCGAGCTGCACGGCGCCCGTCCGCCGGGAAACGGATGCACGCGCTGACTTCAGTTTGTGCGCCGCGCGGCTCCCTCAAGTCGAGCGTTTTGATTACCATAACGGGGTCACATGCGCCTGAGATCCACCGTACTGCTCTTCGCGGCGCTATCGCTGCTCGCCGCTCTGCCTGCCCAAGCCGAGTGGGCCGCTATGGCGCGGCTGCAACGCCAAGGCGCCTTGGTCTCGGCGATGGCGGTGGACCTGGGCACCGGGCGGGTGATCGAGCAGCTCAATCCTGACCGGCGCCTCACGCCAGCCTCGCTGACGAAACTCGCGACCGCGGCGCAGGTACTGCAGGAATGGCCGCCGAACGAGCAGTTCCAGACCCGCCTGTTGTCGGCACAGCCGATTCGCGCGGGGGTCCTGCGGGGTGATTTGATCCTGGCGGGTGCGGGCGATCCGTCGCTCGACGATCGATCACTGTGGGAACTGGCCGCCGAAGCGCGCGGGGCCGGCTTGCACGCCGTCACCGGGGCGCTGCTCGTCGATCCGTTGCCGTTCGGCACGATGGCTTGTGGCAATCACGATCGTTGCGCGGCGCTGCTGCGCAGCGACAATGCCTACAATGCGCCGCTGTCTGCGGTCGGTGTGGACTTCGGAACATGGTGCGTGCGAGTCGTGCCGACCTCGCCCTGGCACGACGCCCGCGTCGGCGGCTGCGGCGTGACGCATTTGCCGATTGCGGTGATCGGCCATATCCGCACCGTCGCACGCGGTGCCCGGCAGACTTTCTGGGTGGAGCGGCGCACGCAGAATGGCGAGGACACGCTCGCCGTCGGTGGGGATGTGCCGATGGGCGATGGCCAGCGCGTCTATCGGGCGATGTCGGACCCGGCGCGCGGCACGGGTCTGCTGCTGCGTGAAGCGCTGCGCGAGATCGGGGTGCGGGTCGCGGGCCCGGTGGTGGTGCGTTTCGCGCAGGCGCCCCCTGCAGCGCATCTGCTGGCGCGTGTCGATGGCCTGCTGGTGCGCGAACAGCTGTGGCGGATGCTGCAGTATTCCAACAACTATATTGCCGACGTACTCACTCTCGATATGGGCGCGGTGACGCAGCCCCACGAGACGCTCGCCTCGGCGAGCCGCATGCTGTCCGGTTTCGTTGCACGCACCGAGTATGGCGATCCGCCGGCTGTGGGGCCGCCACCGATTTACAGTGGCAGTGGCCTCACCACGGGCAACCGACTCTCGGCGAACGATCTGGTGCGGCTGTTGATGTACGAATACCACGATACCCGGCGCTTCGCTGCGTTCTACGCCGGTCTGGTGACGCCCCACGACGCGCCTTTTGTGTTCCTGCGCCAGGGAAATGCGGCGTGGCTCGATCGCGTGGCGCTGAAAACCGGCACCCTCGACAATCCGCGTTCGGTGTGCGGCATCGCGGGCTACCTGCGCAAGCGTAATGGTGGCTGGATCGCTTTCGCAGCCATTGTCAACGGCGGGCCTCGCTGGCGACACGTGCCGTTGTATCAGGCGATCGGCGCAGAACGCACCGACATCGAATCGCTCGCGCGGCGCTACTGAGCTCCCTGCGCCGACGTTTGCTATCCTGCGGCAATTTACCGGAGGATCCCCGTGGCGCGACCCGGCGGCGAAGAGCAGACCGCGACGGCTGATCCGTGGGGCGAGCGCATGCCGCGGTCCGTCGGACTGTGGAGCGCCGTGGCGGTGCTGGTCGGGGTGACCGTCGGCAGCGGAATATTCCGCGTGCCGGCCACGGTCGCGACCCTGCTGCACTCCCCGGGGCCGGCCATGCTGTGCTGGGCGCTCGGCGGCGCGGTGGCACTCACCGGTGCGCTATCGGTGGCGGAGCTTGCGGCCGCCATGCCACGCTCGGGCGGCATCTTTGCGTATCTGCTCGAGGCATACGGTCCGCTGCCGGCGTTCCTGTTCGGCTGGACGGAACTCGCAGTGATTCGCGCCTCGGCACTCGGAGCCACCTCGACCATCTTTGCCGAGTATCTGGGTTACTTCATTCCCCTCAGTCCCGAGCAGGTGCACCTGGCGGCCGCTGCCACCATCCTCGTGGTGGGTGCGATTAACTACGTCGGCGTCAAACGTGCGGTTGCAGTGCTCACGCCGGCCACCGTCGCCAAATACGGCGCGCTGCTCGTGCTGGGTCTGCTGGCCTTCACGGCGGTTTCGAACGGCGGTGAGGCCGGCCATCGGGTCATCTGGCAGGGCGGTGCGCAACTGTCATTGATTGCCACCGCGCTGGTGCCGGTGATGTGGACCTACGACGGCTGGGCGGACCTGTCGTTCATGGGCGGCGAGGTCGCCAATCCCCAGCGTACGCTGCCGTTGGCACTGATCATCGGAACCTGCTGCGTGATGCTGGTGTATCTGGTGGTCAACCTTGGCTTCTGGTACGCGCTGCCGGCCGGGCAAATCGCGCACGCGCCCCTGGTGGCCACCACGGTCGCACAGCACATTCCGCTCATCGCTGGCGCGGGCGCGGCGGTCATCGCGGCCGTGGTGCTGCTCTCGACCTTCAGCGGCCTGCACGCCTCCCTGATGACCGGTTCGAGAGTCATCTTCGCGATGGGCGACCGGGGCCTGCTGTTTCGCAGCATCGGGCGGGTCTCCCCGCGCTTCCAGAGCCCATCGGCGGCGATCTGGATCACCACGGCGCTCGGTTGCGTGTTCGTGATGGAGAACGACTTCGCCCAGCTCGCCGCCCGCTTTGTGCTCGGCCTGTGGCCGTTTTACGTGCTCACCGTCGCCGGCGTGTACGTGTTGCGCCGCACGCGGCCGGATCTGCCGCGGCCGTACCGCACCTGGGGCTATCCGCTCGTGCCAGCGGTGTTTCTACTGGCCTCGCTCGGGATGCTCGCCAACGCGCTGATCACCGATCCGCGCGACACGGGCGTGACGCTGCTGGTGATCGTGGCCGGCATTCCGGTCTACTACCTGTGGCGACGGTTCACGGTGCGTCCGGTGGCGGCGTAGGCTCGAGCTGCTCGGGTGAATCGAGCTTGTCGCCGAGCAAGCGCCGCACTGCCACGTAACACAGCGGGATGATCAACACGCCGATCACCACCGCGGTCAGCATGCCGCCGACCACACAGGTGCCGATATCGTGCCGAGCGTTGGCTCCGGCACCGGTCGAGACCACCATTGGAAAGACACCGAGGATGAATGCGAACGAGGTCATGATGATGGGGCGAAAGCGCAGCCGTGCCGCTTCCAGCACGGCGTGGTGCAGATCGCGGCCCTGGCGCTGCAACTCGACGGCGAATTCCACGATCAGGATGGCGTTCTTGGCGGTGAGGCCAATGATAGTGATGAGACCGATCTTGAAGAACACATCATTCGGCAGGCCGTGCAGCGTCGCGGCGGCGGCGCTGCCGATGAGGCCGATGGGCACGGCGAGCAGCACTGCCGCGGGGATGCTCCAGCTCTCGTAGAGCGCCGCGAGCGCCAGATACACCACCAGAATCGACAGGGCGAACAGCATCGGGGCCTGCGCGCTGGAGAAAATTTCCTGCAGCGACTGTCCGGCCCAATCGTAGCCAAAACCGTCCGGCAGGTCCCGTGTGACGAGCCGCCGCATCTCGCTCATCGCTTGGCCGGAGCTGTACCCCTGGCCGGCCGAGCCGAGGATCTCCACCGCCGGGTAACCGTCGTAGCGCGTCAGCGCCGGCGCGGCCACCGTCCAGCGGCTTTGCACGAAATCCGACAGCGGCACCATCGATCCGCCCGCGCTGTCGACGTAGAACTGCTGCAGATCGCGCGTGCCCATCCGATAGGGCGCCGCAGCCTGCACGAGCACCTGCTCGACGCGCCCGTCGTAGATGAAGTCGTTCGCGAACACCGGTGCGAGCATCAGCTGAATCGCCTGATAGGCCTGTTGTACCGAGACGCCCATCGATTGTGCCTGCACCCGGTCGACGTGCAGTCGCAGCTCCGGCTGCGGCGCCAGACCGTTGATGCGAACGTTGTAGAGCATCGGATCAGCGTTGGCCTTGGCAATCAGCGTATCCGCCGCCGCATTCAGCGCCTTGCGCCCGAGACCGGCCCGGTCCTCGAGGTAGAAGTCGAAGCCGCCGAATTGACCGAGTCCCTGGATGGTCGGTTTGTTCACGACGAAGATCTTCGCGTCGTGAATGTGCGCGTGCGCCTGCTGGTTGGCCCAACGGATCACCTGATTGGCCGTCTCGCTGCGATCGCTCCACGGCACCAGATGCATGAAGGCGCGCCCGGCGTTCTCGGAATTGCCCGCGAAGCCGGTGCCGGCGATCTGAAATACGTCGTGCACCGCCGGGTTCTTGATCATGATCTTGTAGACCTGGTGAAGCACCGCCTCGGTACGCTGCAGTGTCGCGCCCGCCGGTAACTCCACGCTCGCGAAGATGTCGCCCTGATCCTCGTCGGGCACGAAGCTACCGGGCAGCTTCACGAACAGGAACACGCCGAGCGCGAGCATGACCGCGAACCCAGTCATCCAGCGCGGCAGATGCGCGACGGACTGAAAGACGCGGCGTACGTACGCCGCGCGCGTTCCCTCGAAAGCCCGATTGAAGCTGCGGAAAAGCACGTTTGCCTTCAAATGTTCCGGGCGCATCAGCGACGCGCACAGCGCCGGCGAGAACGACAGCGCCAACAGCGCCGAGAAGGCGATCGACAGCGCGATGGTGAGCGCGAACTGACGGTAGATCACGCCCGTGCTGCCGGTCTGCAGCGCGCTCGGGATGAATACTGCCGCCAGTACGAGTGTGATCGCGACGATGGCACCGGTGATCTGGCGCATGGCCTTGCGCGTGGCCTCCTTCGGCGGCAGATGATCCTCGCGCATGATGCGGTCGACGGCCTCGACCACCACGATGGCATCGTCGACCACGATGCCGATGGCGAGCACGAGTGCGAATAGCGTCAGCTGGTTGATCGAGTAACCGAGTGCGTAGACACCGATCATCGCCCCGAGCAGCGCGGTCGGCACCACCAGCATCGGCACCAGAGTCGCGCGCAGGCTCTGCAGGAACACCAGCATCACCACGAAGACCAGCACGAACGCCTCGAGCAGCGTCAGCGCGACATCCTTGATCGCTGCCTTGATGAAAATCGTCGAGTCGACGGGCGCGAACCAAGTCACGCCCGCGGGGAAGGATTTCTGCAGCTGGCGCATCTTCGCGTTCACGAGCCGCATGACCGTGAGCGCATTGGCGCCGGGCAGCAGCTGCACGCCGAATGGCGCGACGGTCGTCCTGTTGACCGTCCCGGCGAACGAATAATTCTGCAGGCCAAGCTGCACCTGCGCGACGTTCTTCAGATAGACCGAGGTGCCGTCGGGATTGGTGCGCAGCAGGATATTACGAAACTGCGTCGGCCGGCTGAACCAGCCCTGAGTGGTCACGGTGGCCGTGGTCTGCTGGCCGGGTACCGCGGGCGCGGCGCCGATTGAGCCAGAGGCGATTTGGATGTTCTGGCCCTGCACGGCCTGCAGCGCCGTCGACGCCGACATGTTGTAGGCATGCAGCTCATTCGGGTTGAGCCAGATGCGCATGGCATAGTCCGAGCCGAAGAGATTCGCCGAGCCGACGCCGGGGATGCGCGCGATCTGATCGAGGATGTGCGCGGCGACCAGGTGGTTGAGGGCGGCGCGATCCGGGCCGCCCGGTCCTGAGCGCAATGCGAGCACGGCTAGGAACCCGGCGCTCGACTTGTTGATCCGGATGCCCTGTTGATTGACCTCCGCGGGCAGTTGGGGCGCGGCGAGCGCCACACGATTCTGCGCCTGCACCTCGGCAATGTCAGGATTGGTGCCGGTGGCGAAAGTCAGGGTGATCTGCGACTGGCCATAGCTCGACTGCGAGGTGAAGTACAGCAGGTTGTCGATGCCGGTCAGCTGTTGCTCGATGACCTGGGTGACGGTGGACTCGACGGTCTTGGCGCTTGCACCCGGGTAGCTCGCGGTAATGACGACTTGCGGCGGGGCGACGTCGGGATAGGAGTCGATCGGCAGGCGGCTGAGCGCAATCGCGCCGCCGAGGCAGATCAAAATCGCCACGACCCAGGCGAAGACCGGCCGGTCAATAAAAAACTGGGGCACGCGCAGCTCCTAGCGACGGACGGTCGGGGTGCTGTGCTCGACCTGCACGGCGGCCTTTCCGCCCGGTCGCGCGCTTTGAATGCCCGAGACGATCACGCGATCTCCGTTGGCGAGGCCACGCCAGACGATCCAGTCCGCTCCAGAGGTGCCCTCGGTCGCTACCGGCTTTTTTTCCACGGTATCGCTGCCGTTGACGGTGAGAACGTAGGCGTCGCCGGTGGCATCTCGCTGGATCGCCGCTTGCGGTACGAGAAACACCTGCACTGCGGTACCCACGGTCAGGCGTACGTTCACAAACATCCCGGGCAGCAGATGTCCCTCGGGATTGGGGATCACTCCGCGCAGCGCAATGGTGCCCGTGGTCGGGTCGACGCTTGCAGCGCGGAAATCGAGCGCGCCAGGCCGGCCGTAAGGCGTGCCGTCGGGCAGTGTGAGCTGTACCGGCGCCTGCGCACCGGCGAGTTTGATGCGGCCGGCCTGCATCTGGGCCGTCAGCTGCTCCTGCTGTGCCGCCGGCTCATTGAAATTGACGTAAATCGGATTGATCTGATCGACGGTCGTGAGCAATGTCGGGGTGCCCTGGCCGACCAACGCCCCTTCGGTGACTTGTTGCTCGCCGGCAATGCCGGCGATCGGCGAGGTGACATCGGTATAGGCGAGATTGATGCGGGCAGTCTCCACGTTTGCCGCCGCCTGTTTGACCAGTGCGGCGGTGGATCGCTCGGCGGCCTGGTCGTTGTCGAGCTGGGATTCGGAGACCAGGTGGTCGCGGATCAGGACGCGGTCGCGCTGCGCCGTCACGGCGGCGTTGGCAGCATTGGCCCTGGCTTGCGCGAGTGTAGCGAGTGCCGCATCCAGGGCGGCCTGATACGGCGCCGGATCGATTTCAAACAACGGCTGCCCAGCCTGCACCTCGGCGCCCTCGGTGTAGCGGCGTTTCAACAGCACGCCGGCAACACGCGCCAGCACGTTCGCTTCACGGTAGGCAGACAACCGGCCGACGTACTGCTCGGTCAACGTGACCTGTTGTGGGTGAACGCGCACCACCGAGACCACAGCGGGTGCCGGTGCCGCCTTCTTATTGCCCCCAGTCCCGCAGCCGCTCAGCAGCGCAGCGTCGGTCGCGAGCAGCAGCAGGGGGAGGAGTCGTGCGTTGCCCGCTCGACCGTAGACGCATTTCTTCACACTTCTTGACAAACGCATCTTGAGCGGCAAGAGTAGGACTCCCAGGTGCCAGCCACGTCTGTGGCCGGGATTCCATAAAAAAACGGGCGCCAGAGGCGTTCGATCTTAGCGATGCTTGCCTGGGCAGGCCAGCCGTATTCGGCAGAACGACAGAATACGAAGATCAGTTCGGGGCCGAGCCGCGTTCGAGGGGCTCCCGATGCGCATTGCTCAGCACTGTGTCGGGGGCAGACTGCGCGGACATCCCTGTCCGAGCATCTGGCGAAGGCGCGCAGAGGGGTTAGCGCGCGCCGTCGGCCGAGGCGTGAGCGAGTTGCGGATACAGAGTGAGCAGCGCTTCGGTGACACCATTGGTCCAACCGAAGCCATCCTGCAGCGGGTATTCCCCTCCGCCACCCGGCAGCTCCTGCTCGACGTTATATTTCTCCACCATCTTGCCGGTGTGACGGTACACGCGCCTGACGGTCGCGACCCAGCGTTGTGCGATGCGTAGCGCGAGCCGAGAGTGGCCATAGCGACGCAGGCCTTTGACCGCGATCCACTGCAGAGGCGCCCAGCCGTTGGGTGCATCCCACTGTTGACCGGTAATGAGCGTGGTGGTGACGATGCCGCCGCGTTGCAGGAGCCGTCGGCGAGTGACTGCCGCCACCGCATTCGCCTGGCGTGAGGTGGCGAGACCAACAAACAGCGGGTAAAGCGTTGCGGCGGTGAGTTCCTTGTTGCGCCGGCCGGTCCGCCAGTCGTAATCCGCGAAGTAACCGTGGTGCGCACTCCACAGGTAGCGGTCGATGGCGCGGCGCCGCCGGCGCGCCCGAGCCGTGAACGTGCGCGCGCAGGAGCGGTCGTGCCGTACGGCGCAGCCGCGTGCAATGGCCCGCTCCATGCCGTACAGCAGGCTGTTCAGATCGATCGGCACAATATCGGTGGTGCGGATGGTGGCAAGATCGTGTTCGTCACCGAGCCAGCGCGAGCTGAAGTCCCAACCGCTCTCTGCAGCTGCCCGCAGGTTACGGTAGACCGTCGCGGGCGCGCGACCGGAGGCACGCGCCAGAAGCACATCGGCACGATACGACTCATCGCGCGGCGTATCGGCTGCCGACCAGTAGCGGTTGAGGACGGTGCCGTCGGGCATGACCACCACGTTGCGGCGCGCCTCTCCGGGATGCAGGCCGGCAGCGCCGCGCATCCAATACGCGTACTCGCGGCGCAGCGTGGCGAGATGATCGCCCCAGGCCCGTCCCGGATGGCGCGGATCGAGCAGGGCGATCATCAGGTAATAAACCGGAGGCTGGGAGCGCGACAGATAATACGTGCGCGTTCCGTTCGGGATGTGGCCGTAGGTGCGAATCAGGTAGGCGAAATCATCGATCATGTCCCGGGCGCCGGCCATGCGGCCGTCGGGAATGAGACCGAGCATCGTGAAGTACGAGTCCCAATAATAGAACTCCCTAAACCGGCCGCCGGGGATCACGTACGGTTTGGGAACATATAATAGCGACGAATACAACGGGGGTACGCTTGCCGGACGGGTGAGCAGTGGCCACAAGGTCGCGATGTGCGCCTGCATCGTCGCGCTCTTCGGTACGCGGGTGTGATCGGGCGCGGGGAGGGTGAAGTTGCGCTCGACGAAGCGCAGCAGCGCAGCACGCGTATGCGGGTTACGCTTGTGGAAGCGCTGCAGAATGATCCGAGGCGACGCCTTTGGCACGGCGTCAACAAAGGTCTTGCCGTCCGGAAACACTGCGGCCATCTGCACCCGCACGAACAGCGGACCGAACAGTTGGGCAGGCGTCGCATAATAGGGTTGCGCGGCGCCGGCGGCCGCGCTGCAGAGCAGGGCCAGCAGGCCGCACCAGCTCGCGGCGCGCCGCACGTCCAGGACGGGATTCATCAGTGTCTTGCTCATTCGTGGCGATCGACCGGGGAGGGTGTTGTGCGCTGCGCGACGGCTCGGCGGTCTGCCACCGGTGGGAGTACTCGCGTCAGCCGCGGCGCGGTGGATCCATCCACTTTCTGACTCGTGCCTGCAGAATCCGCCGTCCGAGGTCCCATCTTGATCTGCCTCTGCGCGCGCTCGAATGGCATTTGTCAGGGCCAAATGACATCGATATCATTACCGCGATGATATCCATGTCATGAGGGCGTTGCAACCGCGCTTCAGCGTCCCGATCCGAGCGCATCCGAGGACCCTCCCCATGTTCAATCGCATCGCCTTGTGGGCCCGACTGGTGGCCGTGCTGCTGGCTGCGGCCGTATCGGGGTCGCCGGCGATGGCCGCCGGCGGCCATCGGCCGCTGGCCTTTACGGTCCGGCAGGGCCGATTTCTCAACGCTTTTTTCCGCGAGGGGCCCGTGGCGGCGGACCTGGTGCTGCGCTCCGGTCCCAATCCTCGGCTCATCGTGGCGTTTCCCGCTGGGGACAGTGGCGTCGGGATCTGGTTCGCGCCGCAGTCCCGCGCGGTGCGCTGGCAGCTGCTCGGTGGGCTGCGGCCGGTGCGGGCCGCTGACCGGCAGGGCCGTCCGTTGTACGGCGTATCCGCGCTCGTACAGCTGCGCGGCGCTGCGGTCTTGCAGGTGCATCAGGCCGTTCTCTCCAGTATCCGAGTGCTGCGCGATTATGGTTCGCTCGGCAGGCTGCCGCCGGGCATTGTCACCGCGCCGCGCATCAGCGCGGGGCGCATCGTCTGGTCGCGCCAGCGCCTCGATGGCGCGGTCGGCTACCAGCTCAGGCTGCGGGTGATCCGTGGCCGATTGCAGGGCACGCGCATTCTCGCAGCTCGCGCCGGCGTGATCCGCCTGCGCATCACCGGTCTCACCGGCGAGAGGCCGTTGACGCCACTGGCAGGACGGGCACTGTTGCGTCACCCACACGCGGGCAGCCGGGCCGCCCGTGAAACGCTGACATTCCTCGCATACCGGCAGAAATTCCTGGCCGGCTCCTGGCGCTTCGATACCTACTTCGGCCGTGACACTCTGATGAGTGTGCGTCTGCTGATGCCGGCGCTCACGGCGGGAGCGATTGATGATGCGCTCGGCTCCGTGCTCGCGCGTCTGTCTGCGCACGGTCAGGTGGCACATGAGGAGGATATCGGCGAGGAGGCGGTGCTGGAGAACCTCAAGCACGGGGTGCACTCCGCCGCGCCGAGCTACACATACTTGATGGTCGATGAGAACTACATGCTTGCCCCTGACGCGGCCGCTTGGCTGTTGAGTCCGCGTGAGCGCACGCGGGCAGCCGAATTTCTGGCTGCGCCGGTTGGCGGGCCGCAGCGGCGTCAGGAAACCCGAGGTGCGGCGCTCGTGAGCAACCTGAGCTTCGTGCTCTCCAGCGCTGCGCCGTTCGCCCGCGACCCGAGCCGGACACACCTCATTGGACTGAAACCCGGCGTCGCGGTGGGGGACTGGCGCGACAGCCCGACCGGACTCGGCGGCGGGGACTACCCCTATGACGTCAATGCCGCGCTCGTGCCGGCGGCGCTCACGGCAATCGCGCGGCTATACGCGAGCGGGCTGCTCGATCGGTATGTGTCCACGGCCGAGCGTCCGCTGTTCGCCGGGGCCGCCGGTATGGCGCGGGTGTGGGATCGCCGCGCCCCGCGCTGGTTCCAGGTCACGGTGCCGCACGCTGCTGCGCTGCGGGCCGTGCGGCGCTACGCAGCCCTCGCTGGGGTTGCGGCACGACCGGCAGTCCTGGCGCTCGGCGACGGTCCGGTCACGTTCCCCGCATTATCGTTGACCCGCACGGGCAGGCCCGTGCCGGTGATGCAGTCGGACGTGGGCTACCTGTTGTTGTTCGGCAAGCCGGCCGCTCGGACACTGGTCGGGCTCGTCACGGTGCTGATGCGGCCGTTTCCGGCCGGCCTGATCACCGGTGCCGGGCTGCTCGTGGCCAATCCGGTCTTCGCACCGCCGGCGCTGCAGGCGGAATTTACCCGTCACGCCTACCACGGCACTGTCGTGTGGTCCTGGCAGCAGGCGCTGCTCGCTGCGGGTCTGGCGCGACAGTTGCATCGCACAGATCTGCCGCCGGCGGTGCGAGCGCGGCTGCGTACGGCGCAGCAAACGCTTTGGCGGGTGATTGCGGCGAGCCGCTCGATGGCCAACACCGAATTGTGGTCGTGGACCTGCCATGCCGGGCACTATCACATTCGTCCGTTCGGCTCAGCGAGGTTGGATGCTTCTGAAGCGGACGCGGCGCAGCTGTGGAGCACCGTGTACCTGGCAATCAAGCGGCCAGGACGTTGGGCCCCCGCGCGCCCGTCCGCCGCGCGGTCGCCTCACCGCCGGTGAGGGACCTCAGTCCCACACCGTTTGATGCCGCGTGATGGCGTATCCCGTTGCGCGGCCTAGGTGCCAAGAGGCGTCAGCTCTTCGGCTCCGGCAGTCGGGAGCGGGCGTGCTGGAACTCGAGCATCCAGCCCGGATACTCCGGCGGCAGGGCGCTGACCTGGTCGAGAACGGCCATCTCTTCGGCCGTCAGGCGCACTTCGGTGGCGGCCAGATTGTCCTCGAGCTGCTCGAGCGTCTTCGCGCCGATGATGATCGACATCACGAATGGCTTGGCGAGCACGTAGGCCAGCGCGATTCGGGCCACCGAGACGCCGCGCGCGTCCGCGACCTTGCGCAGCGCGTCGAGGCACTCGAAGAGCCGCTCGCGATTGACCGGGGGGAAATCGAAGGAGGCGCGCCGAGCCCCCGCAGGACCCTGTCCGTCGCGCGTGAACTTGCCCGAGAGCAGACCGCCGGCCAGCGGGCTCCACACCATCAGACCGAGCTTCTCGGCCTGCAGGAGTGGAACGAGCTCACGCTCCAGATCGCGTCCCGCAATGGTGTAGTAGGCCTGCAGGGTTACCGGACGGGTCCAGCCCTGTCGCTCGGCAATGCCGAGCGCCTTCATCAGGCTCCACGCCGACCAGTTCGACACGCCGACATAGCGGACGTGGCCCTGCCGGACCAGATCATCGAGCGCGCGCACGGTTTCCTCGAGCGGCGTGATCTGATCGAGCGCATGTACCTGGTACAGGTCGATGTAGTCGGTTCCCAGGCGCTTCAGACTCGCCTTGACCCCGTCCAGGATGTGGCCGCGCGAGGCGCCACGGTCGTTTATGCCGGGGCCGGTCGGCCCGAACACCTTGGTCGCAAGCACGATCTCGGTGCGCGCACGTCCGCTGTTGCGCATCGCCTGGCCGGTGATTTCCTCGGAGAGCCCTTCGGAGTACACGTCGGCCGTGTCGATGAAATTGACTCCGGCCTCAAGTGCCCGGCCGACGATGCGGTCGGCAAGCGACTGGTCGAGACCACCGATGGCGGACCAGAAGCCCCGGCCGCCGAAAGTCATGGTGCCGAGGCAGATCTCCGAAACGTGCAGGCCGGTGTTGCCGAGTGTCCGATAGCGCATGGGCGGTCTCCTGGACTGGGGTGGCTAGGGTAGACCGTCTGTGCGCTTTGCGTAAGGGCACTTCCGCGGCGGGGCTCATCTGTCACTCAACTGGCCGCTTCGGCCCAAAAAAAACGCCGCGCTTCCTGCGAAGCGCGGCGTCGGGGCGGACCCCCAGGGGGTGATCAGAACAGATACTTCAGCTGGATCTGGCCTTCGCGACCAAAGATGGGGCGGGCCATCTCGAAGCCGTTGGAAATGCCGGAGGTCAACACGCGCGCATTGCCCTCCGTCAGGCCGATCTGATTGGTCAGATTGGTGCCCTGCAGCCGCAGCTCGAAGTGGCTGCCGATATCGGCGACGACGCCGGCGTCAAGCGTGTAGTACGAGGGCAGAATCTGCTGGTTGCCGGGATTGGAGTAGCGCTGATCGATATAGCTGTAGGTGGAGAACACCGTAAGCGCGCCCCAGGTCTGCGGCAGCGAGTATTGCGGCGTGAAACGCAACTGCACGCGCGGCTGGCGCTGCAGGTACGTGCCGTCGTTGCTCGCCGTGCACTGTCCGGCTGCGTTGAACTGCGTGCAGTAGTGGGTGTACTTCGAGTCCTGCCAGTCGCCGATCAGGCGCAGCTGCAGTCGCTGGATCGGCTCCCAGTCCGCCGACCAGAGCAGACCGGTGGAGTTCGCGCCGTACGTGGCGGTCGCCTGCGAGCCATTGGCGAGAAACGCCTGGAAGGGCACGCCGAAGAACTGCCGGTGGAACAGCGTCAGGGAAGTGAAGAAGTTGCTGGTCTGCGCCTTGAAGCCGACTTCGTAGTTCTTGATCTGCTGAGTATCGGGTGTGCCGCTGCGCAGGTCATCGAAGCTCGGGAAGTGATAGCCGCCGTTCACGCGCACATAGGCGCTCATGTGGTGCGTGAAGTCGTAGTTGGCGCCCACGCTCCAGGCGCCCAGGGTATGGTCGTAGTTCGAGGGGGTCCACTGACCGGTCACCACGCTCACGCTGTTGTTGTAGAGGGTCAGCAGATTGCCGTCGAGGTTCTGGTTCTGGTTGCCCTCGATGGTTCCATCGATGACATGGTTTTCGAGGCGGTATTCGGCATCGAGCAGCCAGGGGCCGATGGTCCACTGGTCGGAGAGGTATCCGGCGATGTCGCGGCCGGTATACCGGTCCTGCAGCGTGTAGAACGAGCCGCCGAGGATGCCGTTCTGCGTCACGTAGGCGGTGCATGCGCCGCCGGCAGTCGTCGCTGTCGGGCAGCCCGGATCGGTCGTCAGCGTGACATTGATCAGCTGAGCGTTCGGGGTGGCCGTCATCAGCTCGTTGTTGCCGAGGTACCAGGAGTCGTTCGACGAATAGCTGGCGAAGTAGTTGCCTACCGTGAGCGTGTTGCCGCGAAAGAGCTTGCGGCTGAGACGAATGTCGTTGGTGAAGGACTGGATCTTCTTGCTGACGATCCAGAAGCCGAGCGAGGCGACTTCGGTATTCATGCCGACCGCGCCGCCGCCGTTGACCCAGGTGCCCGCACCGCTGGTGAACGGAGCGCCACCGGTGGCGCTCATGACCGACCCCGAGGGTGCGGCGGGTGCGTTGACGGTGGCGAGCTCGCTGGCGATGAAGCTGCTCAGAGTCTCCGGGGCGAGATTGTTGAACAGCGCATTGGTCGGCATCGTGCCGCCGGTATAGCCGAGATTGTCGCTCAGCTGCCAGGCGCCTTGATGCAGGTTCAGATCCGCGCCGAACATGTGGATGTTGGCGCCACGACCGTTGGCGAGATCAGCGCTGATGGTGCCGGGCTGACAGTTCGGCGCCGGCGTGCTGCAGGGAAACTCCTCGACCGTGATGGCGCGAGTGGCATTGCCCGCGAATGTGCCGGTGTGCGGGTCGAATCCGGGGAATGCCGAGACGTTCTGGCCGTTCGGGCTAACCGCAACGGGAACGTCCGTGATGAACAGATTCTTGTCATTGAGGCTGCGACCCCAGAGCAGCAGGTTGCCATTGCTCCAGGTGTGATACAGCGTTGCGGTGAGCTGTCCGCCGCGGTCCGATGGGAACTGACTCTTACGGATGCCGCTCGATTCCCGATAGAAGCCGCCGATGCTGAAGTACCAGTGGCGCGCCAACGGTCCGCCGTAGTAACCATCCAGGCGGTAGAGGCCTTCACTGCCGAGTGTCAGGCCCATCTCTCCATGCGGCGTCGCGGTACCGTGCCGCAGGATGTAATTGACCGTGGCGCCGATCTGGCCGTTGGAATAGACCGCTGACGGACCACCCTGCACGACCTCGACCCGCTGAACGGTGTCATCGAGGCGGATGAGCGAGGAGTTCGCCATGAACGACAGCGTCGGGGACTCGAAAACGGGCGAGCCATTGATCTGCGCAGTCACATACGGGGCATCGCCGCCGCCCGGAAAGCCCGCTAATTCGATGTTCGCGCCGGTGGCGCCGCCGCTCGACTCTGCCCACAGTCCGGGAACGATCTTCAGCAGGTCCGCCGCGCTGGACGGCATCGCGTCGTGGATCTGGGTGAGGTTCGCGGTGGTGACCGAGAAGCTGGCGTTGAGCAGTTTCACGCCGCCGGCGGTGGGGGTGGCCGTGACCACCACGGTCTGCAGAGTCGGCATCGAAGGGGCGCCCGCGCTGGCGCTGCTCACCGCCGCCCCCTGGGCGACCTGTGGAGCCGGTTTGGCATGGACGGTGCCGGCCGAGAGGGCCAGCACACCGGCCAAGTAGGCCGGCAACGGGTGAGTTTTCATGAGTCGGTTCTCCTTGAAACGTGACGGAAAGAGACAGCTCACAGGGGAATCACCGCAAGCGGTGGCGCGCTCTGACTGCCCGGTGGGGCTTGGATGTGGGCGAGCCGGCAGACTTGTCGCACCCCGATTGCTGCGGTGCTCCTGCCTCTCGTCTGTGCCGTGCGGTGTGCGGCGATAACCTTCGAGCCGGCCTTGCGCAGGCAGGGTCGGCGCGCGGATTGAGCGTTGTAATCGGGCATACAGCGGCTGCCTCCCCCCAATACAGCAGCGATTCGATCTCACCGGCCGAGGGGTCAATGACATCGATACCAAATGGTATCGATGTCATGTGATGAATGCAAGCACGCTGTTGTCTGCAGCACGACGCGCGCAACGGCCTCTAGCCGCAGTCAGCCCTTGTGTGTGGTGAAAATACGACGCGCGTGAAGGGGCGCGTGCGAGCGGAGCGAGGCGTGATCAAGCGGATCCCGATGCGGCCGGCGTGCTGCATGCGGGGTGTTTCGGGGTCCCGCCGGCGAGTGGCCGAGCGGCTCGCGGCCGCATTCGCTGTGGACTATAGCCCGTGGACCAAATCCCACAGCCGCCCGCATCTTCGCGCCGCCCACAGGGCATTGCGCAAGGTCGGCATGAAGGCGCCGCGTCACACCAACACCAATCAGATTCCCGCCGTTTTTGGCCGGGTACTGCGCGAGGAGCGCAAGCGCCAGAACATCTCACAGGAGCAGCTGGCGCTGTACGCAGACGTCGATCGGACTTTCGTCAGTCAGATCGAGCGCGGCATCCGTCAGCCAACGCTGACCACCCTGATCAAGCTCTCGCGGGTACTGAAGGTCGCTCCCTCGGCGCTCGTGGCGCGCATGGAGCGATTGCTTACGCGGTAAGTGCCTGCGGATCGCTGCCCGGCTCGCGCTGGGCCCGCCGCCGATCCTGCTCCTTCAGATGGCGCTTGCGGATGCGAATGGAATCCGGGGTGACCTCGACCAGCTCGTCCTCGGCGATGAACTCGACCGCGTACTCCAGGGTCAGCTCGATCGGTGGAGTGAGCAATATCGCGTCGTCCTTGCCGGCCGCGCGGATATTGGTCAGCTTCTTGGTCTTGATGGGATTGACCACCAAGTCGTTGTCGCGGCTGTGGATGCCGATGATCATGCCTTCGTAGAGCTTCTCGCCCGGGGAGACGAACAGCCGGCCGCGCTCCTGCAAATTAAAGAGCGCGTAGGCGACTGCCTCGCCCTGCTCGTTGCTCACCAGCACGCCGTTGCGCCGGTCGGGGATCTCGCCCTTCACAGGCGCGAAGCCGTCGAAAATGTGACTCATCAGTCCGGTGCCGCGCGTCAGGGTGAGAAACTCGCCCTGAAAGCCGATCAGCCCCCGGGCGGGCACGCGGTACTCTAGGCGGGCCCGGCCGTTGCCATCGACTGCCATGTCGGTGAGCTCGCCGCGGCGGCGGCCGAGCGCCTCCATGACTGCGCCCTGGTTTGCCTCCTCGACATCCACGGTGAGTGCCTCGAAGGGCTCATGCACCTCGCCGTTGACTAGGTGAGTCAGCACCTGGGGGCGCGAGACGGCGAGTTCGTAACCTTCCCGGCGCATGTTCTCGATCAGAATGGTCAGATGCAGCTCGCCGCGTCCACACACCCGGAACACGTCCGGCGACTCGGTGTCTTCGACCCGCAGCGCCACATTGCTCTGCAATTCACGCTGCAGCCGCTCGCGCAGCTGTCGGCTGGTGACGAATTTGCCTTCTCGTCCCGCGAACGGCGACGTGTTCACCTGAAAGTTCATGGCGAGCGTCGGCTCATCGACGCGGATCGGCGGCAGGCCCTCGGCCGATTCGCTGTCGCACACTGTCACGCCGATGTTGACGGTCTCGACGCCGGTAATCGCGACGATGTCGCCCGCGAACGCCGCCTCGACCGGGTGGCGCTGCAGGCCCGTGAAGGTGAGCACCTGAGCGATACGCGCGTTGCCACGCTCTTCTTCGCCGTAGCGCAGCACGACATTCTGGCCAGGGCGGATGATGCCGCGGCGGATGCGGCCGATGCCGATGCGGCCGACATAACTATTGTAATCAAGCGTAGAGATCTGCAGCTGCAGCGGCAGCGCTTCGTCGGCGGCCGGCGCCGGCACGTGTGCGAGAATCGCATCGAACAGTGCGCTCATGTCCTCGCCGGGGGCGGCATGGTCGGTGCCGGCGCGCCCCTGCAGGGCGGAGGCGTAGATGACCGGAAAGTCGAGCTGCTCGTCGCTCGCGCCGAGCTTGTCGAACAACTCGAACGTCTGATCCACGACCCAGTCCGGACGGGCTCCGGGCCGGTCGATTTTGTTCACCACGACGATGGCCTTCAGGCCGAGGGAGAGCGCCTTGCGGGTGACAAAGCGCGTCTGCGGCATGGGGCCGTCGACCGCATCGACCACGAGTAGCACGCCGTCGACCATCGATAGGACGCGCTCGACCTCGCCGCCAAAATCCGCGTGTCCGGGCGTATCGACGATATTGATGCGCGTGCCGCGATACTCGATCGCGCAGTTCTTGGCGAGGATGGTGATGCCGCGCTCGCGCTCCAAGTCGTTGGAATCCATGATGCGTTCGGCGAGCTTCTCGTGAGCGGCGAACGTACCGGATTGTTTGAGCAGGCAGTCGACCAGGGTGGTCTTGCCGTGATCGACGTGCGCGATGATGGCGATATTGCGAATGGGCTGGCTCATGGGGGACCGCGAGGCCGCAGCGCGGCCGGGTGACAAAGACCATCAAGCATAGCACATTTTTCCTGTCGAGGGGCGCATCCCTGCGGCAGGGCTCTGTCGTAAGGCCGTGCTTGAGCTTGTTGCCGGCTCGAACCGGCAGGCCGTGCTCAGCGGTCGAGGCGCGCGGCCCCTTGCAATCGGCTCCTGGCGCCGCCAGTCTCGGCAGCGATGTCGATTGCCGCCCGCCCCCGCCAGTCCGCTGCCCCGCCGGCCCCCGAGGGGCTGACGCTGCGTGCCTTTCTCGGTGTGTTTCGCTACAGCCGCCATGCGGTCCGGCTGGTCTGGACGACCAATCGAAAGCTGACTGCAGTGTTCGCCGGACTGACGCTCGCTGCCGGAGTGTTACCGGTCTCGGCGGCCTACGTCGGCGGTCGCATTGTGGATGCCGTGGTGGCCGCGATCCGCGCCGACGGTTCGGCGCTCGATCGGGTCGTGACCCTTGTGGTGCTCGAGGGTGTCCTGGTCGCGGCGCTGGCGGCTGCGCAGCGCGGCCTGTCGCTGGCGCGCTCGCTGCTGCGTGTGCAGCTTGGTCAGCGTGTCAACGAGATGATCCTGCAGAAGGCCGCGACGCTCGAGCTGCGGCACTTTGAGGACTCGGAGTTCTACGACAAGCTGACGCGGGCGCGCCGCGAAGCTTCGACCCGGCCGGTCAGTCTGGTCACGCGTACCTTTGCGTTGGCGCAGAACGGCATCTCGCTGGTCAGCTTCGCGCTCATGCTGGCCGGATTCTCCCCCTGGGCCGTGCTGGCGTTGCTGCTTGCCGGGGTGCCGGCGTTCATCGCCGAGGCGAAGTTCTCCGGCGATGCGTTCCGGTTGTTTCGCTGGCGCTCGCCCGAAACACGCATGCAGGCGTATCTGGAGACGGTGCTGGCGCGCGAGGACTACGCCAAAGAGGTCAAGCTCTATGGGCTCGGGCCGCGTCTGCTTGAGCGCTACCGCGATATCTATCAGCGGCTTTACCGCGCCGATCGAGCGCTGACGCTGCGGCGCGGGGCGTGGGGCTTTCTGCTCGGGCTGGTGGCGACATTCACTCTGTACGCCGCCTACCTGTGGATCGCGCTGAGCGCGGTGCGCCGTGTGATCACCTTGGGTTACATGACCATGTACGTGGCAGCGTTCCGCCAGGGCCAGACGGCGGTCTCAGCGATGCTCGCGGCCATCGGTGGGATGTACGAGGACAATCTGTATCTGTCCACGCTCTACGAATACCTCGACACCTACGTGCCGGCGCCGCCCGGCACGGTCGTCGCCGGCCCGCGACCCGGGGACGGCGTCCGTTTCGAGGACGTCGGCTTCCTCTATCCGGGCACCGAGACTCCGGCGCTCGAGCACATCACGCTGCACCTGCGCCCCGGCCGCACTCTTGCACTGGTCGGGGAGAACGGCTCCGGCAAGACCACCCTCATCAAACTGCTGACGCGCCTGTATGCACCGAGCTCGGGGCGCATTCTGCTGGACGGGGCGGACCTGGCGGAGTGGGACGAGCAGCGGTTGCGCGAGCGCGTCGGGGTCATTTTCCAGGACTTCGCCCGCTACCAGATGCCCGTCGGCCACAACATCGGAGCAGGTGATGTGCGTGCCTTCGACGATGAGGCGCGCTGGCGCGCCGCAGCGGCACAGGGCCGTGCGAGCGAATTCATCGAGACGCTGCCCGAGGGCTACCACACCCAGCTCGGCAAGTGGTTCCAGGACGGGCGTGAGCTGTCCGGCGGCCAATGGCAGAAAGTGGCGTTGTCCCGTGCCCTGATGCGGGCCGGCGCCGATGTGCTCGTGCTCGATGAGCCGACCGCAGCCATGGATGCACAGGCCGAAGCGGAGGTGTTCGAGCACGTCCGCCGACTTGTCCGCGAACGCATGGTCATTCTCATCTCCCACCGCTTCTCCACGGTACGCATGGCCGACCAGATCGTGGTGCTTGAGCGCGGGCACATCCTCGAGCAAGGCAGTCACGAGGAGCTGATGCACGCCGACGGGCTGTATGCGCGCCTGTTCGACCTGCAGGCGCGCGGCTACCGATGAGCATCGTTCGGCAAATATTTTTATATTGTTATGACAATGTGATATAAATTTGTCGACCGGTTTGTCAGGCGAAGGGGGAGGTCATGGATTTCTCGCTCACCGAAGAACAACAGCTCATTATCAAGACAACCCGCGATTTCGTCCGCCGGGAGCTTTATCCGCACGAGGCCGAGGTCGAGGCCACCGGCAAGCTGCGTCCGGAGCTGCTCGCGGAGCTGAGAGAGAAGGCCATTGCCGCCGGTCTGTACGCGGCCAACATGCCGGCCGAGGTCGGCGGCGGCGGGCTCGATGCGGTGAGCTGGGTTCTTTACGAGAAAGAGCTCGGTGCCACCAGCTATGCCTTGCACTACGGCTGCGTGGGCCGGCCATCGAATATCCTGCTCGCCTGCGCAGGGGAGCAGCGCGAGCGTTATCTATTGCCGGCGGTGCGCGGCGAGCGCGTCGAGTGCCTGGCGATGACCGAGCCGGGCGCGGGCTCGGATCTGCGCAGCATGAAGACCAGCGCGACCATCGAGGGCGATGAGCTGGTGATCAATGGCACCAAGCACTTTATCAGCCATGCTGATCATGCGGATTTTGTAATCCTGTTCGCCGCCTCGGGTGAGGAGCGCAGCGAGCGCGGTACGCGTCGCCTCATCACCGCGGTGCTCATCGACATGGGCACACCGGGCTTTGAGGTGCTGCCGGGCTATCAGAACGTTTCGCACCGCGGCTATACCAACAGCATCCTGCGTTTCAGCAATTGCCGCGTGCCGAAATCCGCCGTGCTCGGCGAGCTGCATCAGGGCTTCGAGGTGGCCAACACCTGGCTCGGTGCGACCCGACTGCAGGTGGCGGCGGGATGCCTCGGGCGGGCCGAGCGGGCGCTCGAGCTCGCTAAACAGTGGGCCGTCGAGCGGGTGCAGTTCGGCCAGAAGATCGGCAAATTCCAGGGCGTGGCGTTCAAACTGGCGGATATGGCGGTGGAGCTGCGCGCCGCGGAGCTGCTGACGCTCGAGGCGGCCTGGAAGCTCGATCAGGGCACCGCCAGCGACATGGACATGGCGATCGCCAAGCTCAAGGCCACCGAGATGCTGGCGATGGTCGCCGATGAGGCGCTACAGATCCACGGCGGGATGGGATTGATGAGCGATCTGCCGCTCGAGCGCATCTGGCGCGATGCGCGTATCGAGCGGATCTGGGACGGCACGAGCGAGGTGCAGCGGCATATCATCTCGCGCTCGCTGCTGCGCCCGCTCGGGGGCTGAGCCGGCGCGGGCCGCGCCTAGCGGCCCTGCCAGCGCGGTGCGCGCTTTTCCGCGAACGCGCTGGCACCCTCCTTCAGGTCCTCCGAGCGCAATACTTTCTGCACTGCATCGAGGTTGTCGTGCAGCTCAAAGGCCTGATGCTCGAAGAGCATCTCGCTGTGGCGCAGCAGCTGCTTGATCGCCGGGAAGAGCAGCGGCGGGCCGCCCGCAAGCTGCGCGGCGATCTCCCGAGCCTTGGCGAGCGCCGCGCCGCGGGCCACCACATGGTTGATGAGGCCCCAATGCTTGGCCTCGGCGGCATCCATCCACCGGCCGGTCATCAGAAACTCGACTGCGACGTGATAGGGGATGCGCCGGCGCAGCTTGATCGTGCCGGCGTCGGCCAGCACTCCCACGTTGATTTCCGGCAGCGCGAAGCGCGCGTGCTCTTCGGCGACGATGATGTCGCAGCCGAGCATGATCTCGAACCCGCCGCCGCAGGCGATGCCGTTGATTGCCGCGATGAGCGGCTTGTCGAGGTTGCGCGGATGGTTCAGGCCGCCGAAGCCGCCGCTGCCCCAGTCCGAATCGGAGCGTTCGCCGCCGGCGGCAGCCTTCAGGTCCCAGCCGGCGCTGAAAAAGCGATCCCCCGCGCCGGTGACGACCGCCACGCGCAGCGCCGGATTGTCGCGGAACTCGCTGAACACCTCGTTCAGGCGGCGGCTGGCGACCAGGTCGATGGCATTGGCCTTCGGCCTGTCGATCGTGACTTCGAGCACGGCGCCGTCCACAGCGGTGCGGATGCCGGCGATTTCGCTGACTACTGCCATAGCCATATCAGGACTCCTCAGTAAGGCGTATCAGTGCGTCGACCGCGACGGCACCGAGTCCGGCGGGTCGGACGATGACTGGATTCAGATCAAGTTCCACCAGCCGCTCCAGGTGGTCTTGCGCATAGCGGGTGCAGGCAAGCGCGGTGTCCACCAGTGCCGCGAGGTCACCCGCGGGCCGGCCACGAAAGCCCTTCAGCAGCCGTGCCACTCGGAGTTGGCGCAGCGCGCGCTCGATGCTCTCGGCGCTGAACGGCGGCAGTACCACGATGGTATCCGCGAGCCATTCGGTCATTACGCCGCCCGTTCCGAGCAGCAGCACCTGTCCAAACTGCGGGTCGCGCGTGATGCCGATCAGTACTTCGGCGACACCGTCTGCGATCATTTGCTCGACGAGCAGCTCCTCGGAGAGGTGGGCCAGCTGTGCGGCCGCGGCCGCCGCCGCCTGCACGGTGCGCACGTCGAGCACGACACCGCCCACATCGGATTTGTGTTCGAGGCTGGCGCCGCTTGCCTTGATCACGACCGGGAAGCCCAGTGCGCTCGCGGCTTGCGGCACCGCCGCCGCCGGGACCACCTGAGCTTGCGGAATCCGCACGCCATAGGCGGCGAGCGCCGCTTTGCCGGCGTGCTCGCTGAGTGTTGCTGCGTGCTCTGTCGGTTGCTGTCGTGGCAACTGCAACCTCACCTGCGCGCCGAGCCGCCAGGCCTCGCCGACCGCGGCGGCCAGATCAAGTGCCTCTAGCGCTTCGCGCTGACCCTGCAGGGGCGCGATGCCGGTCGCTAGGCAGCGTGCGCGCACCGGCGCCGGCAGTGATTCCGGCAGCGAGCTGATGAGCGCGGCGCGAGTGTCGGCGCCCTGCGTGGCTGACTGGAACTCCTCGATGACGGCAAGGTAACTGGCCGCATCGGCCTCTTCGCTCGGCGGGCAGTCGACCATGAAACCTGTGACGTCGTAGCCTGCACGGGCAGTGAGGCCGAAGAACTCGTTGACGCGTGGACGATCGAACCAGATCTTCGTCTGGAAATCCAAAGGGTTGGCGAGTGCGACCTGCTCACCGAGCAGTGTGCGCAATGCGGCGGTGGGCGCCGCAGGGATGGGCGGGAATTCCAGCTGCAGGTCGCGGGCCGTATCGGCGGCCATCGCCATGTCGCCGCCGGATGCCCCCATGAGCAGCGTTCGCCGGCCGTGCAACGGACCGCCCGTGTGCAGCACCTTAAGCGTCTCGCACAACGTCGCGAGCGTGTCGCAGCGCGCAACGCCGCTCTGCCGGCAGTATGCATCGAAGACCGCGTCGGAGCCGGCGAGCGAGCCGGTATGGCTGTGCGCGGTGCGCGCGGCCGCCTCAGTGCGACCGGCCTTCACCAGGGCGACCGGCTTGCCCGCCGCTCTCGCCTTGTCGACTGCGCGCGCAAAGCGCTCCATGTCCTTGACGCCCTCAACGTACAGCCCGAAGGCGCTCGTGCGCTCGTCCTCGGCGAGCGCCTCGATCAGGTCCTCGACCGCAAGCCGCGCCTGATTGCCGACAGTCAGCACATAGCCTATGGGTAAGGAGCGCCGGTTGAACAACAGGTTCAGTGCGATGGTGCCGCTCTGACAGATCAGCGCCACGCCGCGTTCCGGCGCGGCGCCGACGACCTGGTCGGGCCAGAGCGCAGCGCGATCGAAGAAATTAATGATGCCGTAGCAGTTCGGGCCGAAGTACGGCAGCTCGGCGGCACTCGCTCGCAGGGAGGCGTCGAGTTGACGGCCCTCGGCGCTGCCGACTTCGGAGAAGCCAGCGGCGAAGCACACGAACCCGCCGGCGCCGCGCCGCGCGAGCGCAGCGGCGATCCCTGGCACCTCGCGCGCGGGCGCCGCAATGAAGGTGGCGTCCGGCGCCGCGGGGAGTTCGTCCACCGAGCGATAATAGTGCTGCTCGGCGTTGGACGGCCGGCTGGGGTGAACACGCCAGAGTTCACCGCGGTAACCGACGGCGCCGCAGGCCGCTGCCGCAGCATCCGCCCATACCCCGCCCAACAGAGCAATGCTGCGCGGTGCCAGCAGACGCCCCAGGGCGCTTCTCGTCATGATTCCCGCTTCCCCTGAGTTATAATATTATGATGTTGATAATACGATAGCCCGACGGGGCGCAGCAAGGTCCGAGGGGAAGTCGTGATGCACCAGGAACTGGCAATCGCCTTACAGCCGAGCGCGGCTCTGGCGGGCGCAATGTGCGGCTCGATGCGGTGTCCGATCCGTTGATCGTGTTCAGGTATGGCGGCTGTCGCGTGTGCTCGCGCCGCAGCTGTGGCGGAGGTCTCTCGACGACTGCGCGCGCGGTTTACACTGCAGTGCGCCACGTCTCGGTCACACTTTAGGTCTGCGGCGCGAGGAGTTTGAACATGCGCACGAGAATCAGGTCGTTCTTCACCGGCTGCGCACGTGCCACCCTCGTGCTGGCGGTGACCCTGGTGCCAAGCGGCTGCGTGCGCACGCATGCCAAGGCGCCGCGACAGCGCGTCCTGTACATCTATAACTGGGCCGATTACATCGGCAAGAACACGGTGCGAGATTTTGAGGCGTCGACCGGTATCAAGGTGATCTACGATACCTATGACTCCGATCAGACGGCCGAGGCGAAGCTTCTGGCGGGCGATTCGGGCTACGACGCCGTAACCGCGTCGACGGACTATTTTGCGCGGCAGATCCGGGCCGGGGTTTACCAGCAGCTCGACAAGTCCAAGTTGACCAACTGGAAGAATCTCGATCCGCACGCCCTCGCGGTCGAGGCAAAGGCCGATCCGGGCAATCGCTATGCCGTGCCCTATATGCACAGCATCGATGGGTTCGCCTACGACGTCGCCGCGATCCGCGCACGCATGCCGAATGCCCCGGTGAACAGCCTGCGCATGCTGTTCGACCCGAAGGTGCTGAAGCACTTCGCCGGCTGCGGCGTCTCCTTTCTCAATTCGCCCGAGGGCGTCGAGCAGCTGGCACTCGTTTATCTGCACCTCGATCCGAATACCACCCGCAAGAGCGATTATCTGAAAGCACAGAAGCTGCTGCTGTCGGTGCGGCCGTACATCCGGGCGTTCGATTCGGCCGAATACATGAACGGCCTGATCAATGGGGATTTCTGCATCGCCATGTCCTATTCGGGGGATTACTCGGTCGCTGAGGCGCGGGCGCGGGCGGCCGGCAAGAAACTCGATCTGGCGTTTACCGTGCCGATCGAGGGTGCCAATATTTCCTACGACGCGTGGCTCATTCCGGCCGGCGCTCCGGATCCACAGGCCGCGCTCGAGTGGTTGAATTACCTGCTGCGGCCGCGCGTGATTGCGGCGATCACCAATCAGATCCACTACGGCAACGACAACCGTGCGGCCAATCCGTATGTCGATCCGTCGATACTGCATGATCCGGCGATCTACCCGCCACCGCAGGTTGAGGCGCGGCTGTTCGAATCGAAAGAGGTTTCCGCTCGGTTGGAACGGCTGCGTCTGCGCATATGGATGCGGGTCACGACGGGGATCTGAGCGCGATTGGCTCCTCAGGCGTTGCGGTTGTCGAGGCGTTGGCCTGTTCGGCCAGCCGGATCTCGAGTTCGCGTCGGCGCTCCGCCCGCCGCATCATCCAGCCGGCGCCGATGACGCACACGCCGACCACGGTGATGATGACGGTCGCGAGCGCGTTCACCACTGGACTGACGCCGAGCTTGACCTTGGAATAAATCAGCATCGGCAGGGTATTGGTGCCGGGTCCCGCCACGAAGCTCGAGATCACCAGGTCATCGAGCGAGAGCGTGAAGCTCAGCAGCCAGCTCGCCAGGATCGCCGGAGCAATCAGCGGCAGGGTGATCTCGACGAAAGCCCGCATCGGGCCGGAGCCCAGATCCATGGCGGCCTCCTCCAGCGAACGGTCCGCGCTGAGCAGGCGCGAGCGTACCGTTACCGTCACGTAGGCGATGCAGAACGTCACGTGTGCCAGCACGATGGTGAGAAATCCGCGGTGCGGCCAGCCGAACGTCTGCAGCAGCGAAACGAACAGCAGCAGTTGCGTGATCCCGGTGATGACCTCCGGCATGACCAGCGGTGCGGTGACCATGCCGGTCAGCACGAAGCGGCCCGGGAAGCGCGTGAAGCGCACCAGTGCGATTGCCGCGAGCGTGCCGAAAACGACGGCCGCTGTGGAGGCCGTGACCGCGATTTCAAGCGACAGTAGCGCCGCGTGCAGTAGCGTGTGCCGGTGCACAAGGGCGCCGTACCACTTCAGTGACAGTCCGCCCCACAGACTGACCAGCGGCGAGGCATTGAAGGAATAGCCGATCAGCACCAGGATCGGTACGTACAGGATGGCTATGCCGAGGCACAGAGCGGTGATGCGAAACAGAGGGTAGCGTCGCTGCACGGATTCAGCTCTCGGAGTGTTGGTCGCTGAAATGCCGATAGATGGCGATCGGCCCCACCAGCACAATCAGGAACATGATGGCCACGGCCGAGGCGATCGGCCAATCGTGGTTGATGAAGAATTCGTCCCACATCACCCGGCCGATCATGAGGTTGCCCGGCCCGCCGAGCAGCGAGGGGATGACGAATTCCCCTACCGCGGGAATGAATACCAGCATTGAGCCGGCCGCCACGCCGGGCATGGACAGTGGCAGCGTGACGTCGAGGAAGGTTCGCCAGGGCGGGCTGCCGAGGTCGGCAGCGGCCTCGAGGAGGGTCGCATCGAGCTTCTCCAGGGTGGCAAAGATCGGCAGTACCATGAATGGCAGGTAGGAATAAATGATGCCGAGGTAGATGGCGAAATTGGTATGCATGATCACCAGGGGATGGGAGATGATGCCCAGGTGCAGCAACAGAGTGTTCAGCAGACCGTCGTTATCGATGATGGCTTCGAGGGCGTAGACGCGCAGCAGGAATGATGTCCAGAACGGTAAAATGATGACCATCAGGAGAATGTTGCGCGTCGAGGGCCTCGACCGCGCGATGGCATAGGCAATCGGATAGCCCAGCAGCAGGCAGATCAGCGTTGAGAGCAGGGCGGTCCGCAGCGAGAACAGGTACGCCAGGACGTAGAGCCGTTCGGTGAAGATCCGCCGGAAATTGCTCAGGCTGATGACCAGGCGCAGGTGGTGCGCGGTGCGCGTCAGGATGTCGGTGAACGGCGGGATGCGGATCACCGAGTCAGCGAAGCTGATCTTCAGCGTGAAGAAGAACGGTACCAGAAAGAAGATCAGCAGAAACAGCAGGGGCGGCAGGATGATGAGCCAGCGCCATGGGTTTCTGCTGCGATGCATGTTGCGCGTGCTGATAAAATCCCCCTAAGTCATTATGAAGGACAGAGTTGCCGCCGTGTCAACCGGACATGAAGCCGATCAGACTCCACAGGGGCATCGGGCGCTGCGCATGCGCAAGCGGCAGCGGTTGATCGATGCGTGCATCTCCGCATTGCATCTGTACGGACCGTCGCGCACGACCGTCGAGAAGGTGGTGGCCATCGCCAAGCTCTCCCCCGGCATCGTGCGGTTCTACTTCGATTCCAAGGACGCGATGCTGGTTGCATCGCTGTCGTACCTCGCGGCGGAATTCGAGGAGCGGGTGCTCGGGGAGGTTGCCCGGCTGAAACACGCGCCGGCCCGCGCGCTCGAGCGGCTCGTGGAGCTGTATCTCGATCCGGAGATCGCCAGTCCGCGCAAAGTGTCGGTGTGGTACTCGTTCTGGGGGGAGGCGAGCTCCCGGCAGGAATATCTGCAGATCTGCGGCAAGAAGGACGAGGACTTCGCCGCGCTCGTGCGCGAACTCATCGATGGCCTGATGGCCGAGGCGGGACTGCATCATCTGGATGCTGATGCGATCTCGCTCGGGCTGATTGGCGTGCTCGAGGTGTTGTGGCAGAGCTTTGCCTTCCAGGACGAAGCGGATATCGACCGTGCCGCGGCCCGCCGACGCACGATGGCGTATCTGGCGTCGGTGTTTCCCGGGGTATTCGCGGCGGACACACGACTGCAGAGCACTGTCGCAGTGACCGAGGTTCACGCCACTGCCTCGCGGGCTGTGGCGGCTGACCGGGGTGAAAGCGAGGGCGCACTGCCGCCGTGGGCGTATCGGAGCGCTGCACTGTTCGAGCTTGAGCGTGAGCGCTTGTTCAGGCCGGCCTGGCAGGTCGCGGGTCTCGACAGTCAGCTGAGGCGGGCTGGGGACTTTCTCACCGTATCCTGGCCATGGGAGCGGGCGCTGCTGGTGCGCGCCCCAGATGGGCGTCTGCACGCGCTGCGCAATGCCTGTGGCCGCCAGCCGCATGCTCTGCTCGAGGCGCCCGCCGGCCATGTGGAGCAGACGCTGCGCTGCGCTGCGCACGACCTTGTCTACGACCTCGCCGGTGCGCTCCTGCAGGGGGCGACGCCGGGAGATCTGACGCAACTCGAACTCACTCAGGTCGGACCTCTGTTGCTGGTGCGCTCGCCGCAGTCGGCCGGTGCCGTGGCGCTGCCGCCTGCCGTACCGGTGCGGGAGTGGCCGCAACTGCAGGTCGCGCGCACTGAGGTGATGACGGTTGACGCAGACTGGAAGCTCCTCGTCGAGCAGTGGCTGGAGCGCGAGTGGGCCGACCGGCATTTTCTCTCGCCCAATCAATTGATCGACCTGTCCGCCGATGGGCCGCGGCTCATGCAGGTCGTGCCCGAGGCGCCGGGTCGCGCACGGTTGGTGTGCTTGACGCTGCGCAGCGGACGCAATCGTCGCGCGCCGCGCAGCGCGTCTGACTCCGAGCTGGGCGCTGAGATTGCACTCGCCGAATCGACGCAACGGGGTCTCGATGCTCTGCCGGTCGAGCGCGACGACGCCGGTCCTGTGTCGCCGCCATTGCGGCGGTTCCGTGCCGAGATCGCCATGTTGTTGTCGCGGATTGTCTCTGCGCCGACCATCGTGCGTTAGGCGAAGTGGGCGGGCGGATGGGATTCGTGTACTTCCGGTATCCGCTCGCGCAGCAGGTCATGGAACTGCAGCATGCAACTTTCGAGTTGCGAGAGCGGGCCGGGCTCGTACGCTTGAGAGCCGAGGCCCCGCTGGACCCGATTGCATAGGAATTCGTCCTCTCGTTGCACCTGACGGTTGATGCGCGCGCACAGGTAGCGCAGCACTCGCATCTCGCGCCGGGTATCCGGATGCGCGAAGGATCCGCCGCGGATCGTACATTTGCCGGGTCCGCGCGGCAGTACCTGAAAGAAGTCCATCTGGTCGGGATAGATGTCGATGCCGAGATTCGGCAGCGCGCTGTAGAAGCTCCAGCGCTTGCGCAGCGGCTCGGGCAGATCCGTGACGGTTGCGCCGACCAGTTGCTGGTAATAACGCTCGGACCAGTTGCGGGAGGGCTGCTCGCGCATGTGACTGATGCCGCGCGCGACGCCACTGGGCAGCAATACTTGGTCTTGGTAGTCGGGGCTGAACATCCGCTGCAGGCCCGGGTGGCCGATCGGTACGTGATAGGACTCCAGGTAGTTGTCCATGGCGACCTTCCAGTCGCAGTCCCAGTGCTCGATGTACAGCGGTCCGAGGGGTTGCATCTGCTCGATGCGGTAAGGGGCTAGCTCCTCCGCGAGTGCGCCCCAGGTTTGATCGACCGGAGGTGGGTCGCCGGCAAGACTGATAAACACGAACCCCAAAGCCACCTGAGCGCGTACGGGTTTCAGGCCCCACTCAGTCCGATCCAGGCCCGGGAAGCTGTCGCGCTCGGACACCCCGCTCAACTCTCCGCTGAGCCGATAAGACCAGCCGTGATACGGGCAGACGATGTGTCCGGCACAGTGGCCTGTGCCCTCGAGTAGGCGCGAGCCGCGGTGGCGACAGACGTTGTGAAACGCGCGGATCTGCCCACCGGCGTCGCGCGTCACGACGACACTGTTCGTGCCGAGTTCGAAGGTCGCGAAGTCCCCGGGCTTGGCGATCGCGCTCACGTGGCAGACGACCTGCCAGCTCGGCTCAAGAATGCGCTCGAGCTCCAGACGGGTCATTTGCGGATGGTTGTAGCACCACGCCGGCAGCGCGCGCGGCAGGGTTGGGGACGGGTGGGTCCGTCGGGCGGCAGGTGCGTTCATGAAAGCCTCGAGCAGT
This sequence comes from Pseudomonadota bacterium, assembly GCA_021847105.1. Classification (GTDB taxonomy): domain Bacteria; phylum Pseudomonadota; class Gammaproteobacteria; order Steroidobacterales; family Steroidobacteraceae; genus 13-2-20CM-66-19. Next base: position 69,905 of record JAJZUT010000010.1, read on the forward strand.
AGAATTTATACGGTCCTATAAATTATACGCGAAAAAATTATATATCCATATAGACAGTCTGCGGGTCGTAATGCTACCGTGCGCGGAACACGGGGCGAAGGAGAATGACCATGTCGCGGGTCCTCGAAAAAAGTCATGCACATTACCGCCGGGCACTCACACGACTGCCGCTTGGCGTGGCCTCCAACTTCCGCTTCTGGGGCGAGGACCGCACGATCTACGTGAAGCAGGGTCGTGGCGGACGCATCGTTGATCTCGACGACAACGAGTACGTGGATTACCGCCTGGGCTATGGGCCGGCCATCCTCGGTTATGCTGACCCGAGAGTCGATGAGGCGGCCCGCGAGGGGATGCAGGTGGGCGGGGTGTTCGCGCTGTCCACCGAGCGTGAGTACCGAGTGGCTGAACGGATCGCCAAGATGGTGCCGGCCGCGGAGCTCGTGCGCTTTTCCAACTCGGGCACCGAGGCGGTGATGGCCGCATTGCGTCTGGCACGAGCCTACAGCGGTAAGGATGACTACGTGATCCTCGAAGGTAGCTATCACGGGCTGTTCGATGCGGCCATGTGGTACACGCCGATGGACAAGTGGTCTCAGGTTGGCGACCCGGAGGTATATCCGTATAGCCAGGGCGTGCCGCTCAGCACCCGCAGTTTTGCGCATTTTGTGCAGGCCAATGACGCCAATCAGCTCGAGGACGTTCTGAAGCGTCATGCCGGCAGAATCGCCTGCCTGTTGATCGAGCCGATCATGGGTAATTGCCTCGGCATCGGCGCAGACCCCGCTTACATGCGTGCCGCACGAGAGCTCTGCGACCGCCACGGCGTTCTGCTCGTGATCGACGAGGTGAAAACCGGCTTCCGTGTCGCGCGCGGCGGCGCACAGGAGATCTACGGCGTTGAAGCCGATCTGTGCACCTTCGCCAAAGCCGTGGCCAACGGCTATCCCATTTCAGTGCTGGCCGGCCGCGAGGAGATCATGCGCAAGATAGGCCGCGGTGTGGCCCATGGCGGCACGTACACGGCGCACGCGGTATCACTCGCTGCCGCCGAGCGGACGCTGCAGATCCTCGACGAGACCGACGCACTGGAGCGGATTGCGAGCTACGGCACCGCGCTGCGCCAAGGCCTCAGTGCCATCCTGCGCGCTCGCGGCATCGCGCACAGCTTCGTCGGCCATCCGTCCATGAGCGGGTTGTATTTTGCGCAGGAGCCACCGCGCAACTATCGCGACTGGAAGGGCAGCGACTACACATTTTACGACACGGTGGCCAGACACCTACATGATGAGGGCGTGCTGTGCGAGCCGGACTCGCGCGAGCCGTGGTTCATTTGTGCCGCGCACGATCAGTCGTGCCTTGCCGACACGCTGACGGGCTTCGAGAGGGCCGTTGACGACACGCTCAATGAACTGGACGGGTCGCGTCAGGCCAAAGCATGAGCGATACGCCGCCGTCCGGGGCCGGGCGGACGAGTCGCTCGTCCGCCCGGGAGCCGCATGACGTCATTGTGGTGGGAGCGGGGCACAACGGGCTGATCACCGCGTGCTATCTCGCGCGCGCCGGGCTGAGAGTACTGGTGCTCGAACGAAATCCGTACATTGGCGGTGCGGCGGTCAGTCGTGAGTTGTATAACGGCTTCACCTACTCGAACTGCTCGTACGTCTGCTCACTGCTGCGTACCGAGATTATCCGCGACCTGAATCTGCCGGCGCACGGTTTGCAGATCATCCCCTACGAAGGGGGCTGCACGCTGATGCGCGACGGCGGATACTTCGCGTTGTACGACAATCATGATGCGCTGCGGCGCGAGATTGCCCGACACTCGCGCAAAGATGCCGAGGCGTACGATCGTTTCGTGCGCGACATGCTGCGCCACTGCATGTTCATCAAGCCGCTGCTGCTGCGCGCCCCTCCGGAGCCCACCACGCTGACGCCGCACGGGATCCGCGAACTGATCAGCTTCGGCCGTCATTTCTACCGACTCGGTGAGGAGCGCATGGCCGAGACGATGCGCTTCTGGACGATGAGCTGTGCGGATCTGCTCGATGAGTATTTCGAGAGCGAGATCATCAAGGCGCATCTCGCCGGCAGCTCCATCATTGGCACGGCGCTCGGGCCGCGCTCGCCCGGCACGGCCTACGTCCTGCTGCATCATTACATGGGCAGCATCGACGGCACGGTCGGCGCCTGGGGCTTCGCGCGAGGCGGGATGGGCGCGATCACCCAGGCGTTGAGCGCGGAGTTGCGCGCCCTGGGGGGACAGATCCGCAGCGAAGCGCCGGTGCAGCGCATTCTCACGCGTCACGGCCGAGCGGTTGGTGTGCAGCTCGCGAGCGGGGAGGAACTCCGCGCTCGCACCGTCGTGTCGAATCTCGATGTCCGCCGCACGTTCCTCGAGTCGATGGCGCCTGGCGATCTGCCGGATGAGTTCCTGACCCAGGTGCGTAATTTCAAGATCCGCGGCTCATCGGGCAAGCTCAACATCGCGCTCGACGGTCTACCGAGCTTTCCGGCGATTCCGCCGGGGGCGCCGTGCATCCGTGGCGACATGCACGTCACGGACACCATCGAGATGCTCGAGCGCGCCTACGACGACTGGAAAGAGGGGCGCTGGTCGCGTCAGCCGTATGTCGACATGCTCATTCCCACGCAGATCGACCCGACCATGGCGCCGCCGGGCAAGCATTATATGTCGGTATTCGTGCAGTACTGTCCGTATCAGCTCGCCGAGGGACCCTGGACCGAGGAGCGCCGCGCACGTTTCGGCAGCACCGTGATCGATGCCATCGCCCAGCACAGTCCGAACTTCAAAGATCTGATTCTGCATGCCGAGATCCGCACGCCCTGGGAGCTCGAGAAGGAAGTGGGCCTCACTGAGGGCAACATCTTCCAGGGCGAGCTGACGTTCGACCAGCTGCTGTTCAACCGCCCGATCCCCGGCTACGCGCAATACCGCTCGCCGATCCACGGCCTGTATATGTGTGGCTCGAGCACGCATCCGGGCGGGGGGGTCATGGGCGCGCCGGGCTTCAATGCGGCGAACGCCATCCTCGGAGATCTACGCCGGTGAGCGTCGCGCGCTACGATGCAGTCGTGGTCGGTGGCGGGCATAACGGGCTCGTCTGCGCGGCGTATTTGGCGCGCGCTGGACGGTCTGTGCTGGTTCTGGAGGCCAACCCGCATGTGGGTGGTGCGGCGGTGACACGCGAGTTTGCTCCGGGATTTCGCGTCTCCGCGGGCGCTCATCTGCTACATCTGATGCCGAAGCGGCTGATTGCCGAACTCAATCTGTCGCGGCACGGTCTGAGCATGGCTGCCACGCACATGCCGACGTATGCGCTAGCTTCCGGCGTCGGTACGGTGCGCATCGAGGCGGCCGCACGTAGCGCTTCGGATGGACTGACCGCCGCTGACGCTCAGGCGCTTCCCGAATTCTTCGGTCGCATGCACACGCTAGCCGCGGCGCTCTGGCCGTTGCTTGAAGGCATCCCACCACGGCTCGGCGCCGGTGAGTGGCGTGACCGACTGACGATGGCGCGCCTGGGGATCAAGCTCCGCTTGCTCGGACGGCGCAGGCTACGGGAGTTGCTGCGCATTGCGGGGATGTGCGTGCACGATCTGCTCGAGGAGCATTTCCACAGTCCGTTGCTCAAAGGCGCTCTGGCATTCGACGCCGTGCTCGGCACCAACTACGGCCCGCGCTCGCCTGGCACGGTCTTCACCTTGCTGTACCGTATGGCTGCCGAAGGCGCTGCCGGCCAGGGGTTGGCGCAACCGGCGGGCGGTCTCGGTGCGCTTAGCGAGGCGCTGGAGAGCGCTGCGAGTGCAGCCGGCGCGGAGATCCGCACCGCTACGCCGGTGCAGCGCATTTTGGTCGACGGTGAGCGCGCGTGCGGCGTGCGGCTCGAATCAGGCGAGCAGGTGGAGGCGAAGTGCGTCATTTCGGGCGCAGATCCGCGCACGACGTATCTGAAATTACTCGGCGCGGAACAGTTGGATGCCGGATTCGTGCGCCGGATCACGCATCTGCGCACGCATGGCATGACGGCGAAATTTCATGCCGCACTTGAGCGGATGCCGACGTTCCTCGGCATCGACGGGATACCGCGCGGTCGAGTGGTGCTTGCGCCCTCACCCGATGCGATCGAGCGCGCGTTCAATCACGCCAAGTATGGGGAGTTCTCAGCGAGCCCCGTGCTCGAGGTGGTGGTGCCGACGAGTTGTGATGCCGCGCTCGCGCCCGCTGGCAAGCACGTGCTCTCAGCCATCGTTCAATACGCGCCGTATCAATTGCGCGAGGGCTGGGATAGCGGGCGCGCGCGCTTCACGGATCTGATTCTCGAAACCCTGGAGCGCCATGCCCCCGGATTGCGCGCCGCGGTGAGCGCAACCGAACTGCTCACGCCGGCGGATATCGAAGCGCAATTCCGCATCAGCGGCGGGCATTGGCATCACGCCGAACTCGCACTCGATCAGTTCTTCACGATGCGCCCGGTGATCGGCGCGGCGCAGTATCGCGCCCCGGTACCGGGATTGTATCTGTGCGGGGCCGGCACGCATCCCGGTGGCGGCGTGCTCGGCATGGGCGGAAGAAACGCCGCGCAGCAAGTGCTGCGGGAGGCGCGTTGAGATGCTGACCGAGCGCGAGCCGTATTATCGCCAGCCGCTGCTGCGCACGCCTTTTCACGCACGCATGCGTGAATTCAGTCAGGTCGACTGCTTCATTCCGTGGTCTGGGTACAGCACCGTCGATGTCTTCACGACGATGGAGCAGGAGTACTTCGCGATCCGCAATGCCGCCTCGCTGTACGATCTGACGCCGATGGTGAAGTACCGCATTGCCGGCCCGGATGCCACGCGGTATCTCGATCGGTTGATGACGCGGCATATCGCCAAGCTGCCCGTGGGGCGGGTGGCCTACGGAATCTGGTGTGACGATTCCGGCAAGCTGATCGACGACGGGACTGTTTTTCGCTTCGGCGAATCGGAGTACCGGCTGTGCACCGCCGAACATCAGCTCGATTGGCTGCTCGACTCGCGCATCGGCTTTGATGTACGCATCGAGGAAGTGACCGCCGAGGTCGCGGCGCTCGCCCTGCAGGGCCCGTGCTCGTGCTGGGTGCTGCGCACGCTCGGCCTGAACGGCATCGAGACACTGGCGCCGTTCGAATCCCGGGCCTTCACGCTCGGAGCGATGACGCTGCTCGTTTCGCGCACGGGCTTCACCGGTGACCTGGGCTACGAGCTGTGGGTCGAGCCGCAGCATGCCGAGTCGCTCTGGGATCGCCTGATGGAGGCCGGTCGCACCCGCACGATCCGGCCGATCGGTTCGCGCGCGCTGAACATCGCACGGCTCGAGGCGGGTTTCCTGCAGCCGAATGTCGACTTTGTCTCGAGTGGACGCACCCTGCGTAACGGCACGGCACGTTCCCCGTTGGAGCTCGCTCTGGGCTGGCTGGTGGACTTCCGTAAAGGGCACTTCACGGGCCGGCGGGCGTTGCTGCAGGAGAGCCAGGCACAGCCGCTGCGGCGATTGGCGGGGCTCGACGTGGCGGGCAACAAGCCTGCTCAGAATGCACTGTTGTACGCCGACCGCCATGGACGCCGCGAGATCGGCAGCGTCACCTCGGCAGCTTGGTCGCCGACCTGTAAGCGCAACATCGCGCTGGCGATGCTCGCGGCCCCTTACTTCGAGACGGGCCGCGAGGTCTGGGCCGAGATCTACCTGAACCGCGAATTGGTCTGGGAGCGGCGCATGGTGCGGGCGCGAGTGGTGGAACGCCCGTTTTTCGCTCCGCAGCGACGTCGCAGGACGCCCGCGGCGGATTTCTGAGCGCACCGCCGGCCGCGCTGCGGTAGACACGGAGGCGACTTGACGGTATGTGTTCTCGGGGATAACTGCGGGGCGCGATCTTGACAAGCAATGTGCTCAAGGCGGACAGCGCTCGGCCGTGGACGAACCCGGATGCGAAGCCCCAGATCGTCATTGATGGGGTGAGCAAGACGTTCGGTTCGGTCACCGCCGTTGACAATGTCAGCCTGAATATCTATCAAGGTGAGATGTTTGCGCTGGTTGGCGCATCGGGCTGTGGCAAGACAACGCTGCTGCGGACCCTGGCCGGATTCGAGCGCCAGACGAGCGGGCACATCAGCATCGATGGAGTTGAGATGAGCGCCGTGCCGCCGCACGAGCGCCCGGTCAACATGATGTTTCAGTCGTATGCGTTGTTCCCGCACATGACGGTCGAGAGCAATGTCGGTTACGGCATCCGGCGCTTTCCGATCGACCGCACCGAGCGCAAGCGGCGGATTGAGCAGGCACTCGAGATGGTGCAGCTGGCGCATCTGGGCCGGCGCAAGCCGCACCAGCTCTCCGGCGGGCAGCGCCAGCGCGTGGCACTGGCGCGCGCGCTGATCCGTCGACCGAAGGTGCTGCTGCTCGATGAGCCACTCTCGGCGCTCGATAAGAAGCTGCGGGAGAAGACGCAGTTCGAACTGATGGATTTGCAGCATGAAGTCGGCATCACGTTCGTGGTTGTCACCCACGATCAGGACGAGGCCATGGCGCTCTCGAGCCGCATCGCCGTGATGGACCGCGGCAAGGTCGTGCAAGTGGGTACGCCGTCAGAAATATACGAGTTTCCCGCGAGCCGATTCGTTGCGGACTTCGTCGGCACTACGAACCTGTTCGAGGGCACGATCACCGCGGCCGAGCCGGGCTTGGTGCGGGTGCAGTGCAGTGAGACCGGCAGTGAGCTGCTGGTGGATGATGTGGGTCGCTTCTGCGCGCGCCAGCGCGTGTGGGTGGCTCTGCGCCCGGAGAAGATCCGGCTCGGCAAGCAGCCGCCGGTGGGCGAGCGGGTCAACGTCCTGCGTGGCGTCGTCTGGGAGTTGGGCTATCTCGGCAAATCCTCGACCTACCAGATCAAAATTCCAAGTGGCAAGCTGGTGACCGTGCAGGCGCAGAACGAACGGCGCACCTCGGAATGGGCCATCGACTGGAACGACGAGGTGTACGTCAGCTGGCAGGCCGACGCGGCGATCATTCTGCAGTCATAACCCACGAGCGCTCGTGCTCCCGAAGGCACGCTCGTCGATCGCCGCTCAGGCTGTGCGGTGGAGGGTTCAGACCACGACCCGATCGCGCTTCGGTGCGGCACAATCCGCCGCCCCGTCGAGCTCTCGGGCGACCTTGTGCCCAGAGTAGACCGCATGAGCGATGAGGGCGGGCTGCAGACAGTCGCCAATGCGTTGGATGGTGCCGGGCGATCCATTGCGCTCCTCGGCGCGTTCGTCCGCCATCAATTCGCGATACAGAGCGTCCTGTGGCTCTCGGGAGGTCACCAACACCAGCGTATCCGCAGCATGTGTGCGCACTGCCGAAGTGTAGATGCATTCGAGGGAGACGTGAGCGCCGTCAAATGCCGCAACACTTCTGTCGGTGACGATCTGGATGCCGAGTGCGAGCATCTGGCGCTGAATCGAGTCCTGCTCGCCGGTGTAGTGGCTCCACGCACCCGCGCGGCCCTCGGTGGTCACGTACGTGACCCGTGCGCCGGTGTGGGCGAGCAGTGTCGCGAGCACGGGCCCCATGTAGTAGTGATCGTCGTCGAATACCATGACCGCGCCGTCCGGGCGGGCGCCGTCCATGATGTCATCCGGCGTTAGCACGGCCGGGGCGTGCAACTGCACAATTGGCTTTGCGTGCCAGCGGCCGAGACCGTTCCGTCGCCAGCGTGCACCGGTTGCAATGAGCACGTGATCCGCACCGAATTCACGCACATCGGCGGCCGACAGGGTGTTGCCGAGATACAGTGAGACTCCCGGCAGGCGCTTGATCTGGCCGAGGCGGTAGTCGCGCACGCGCGACCATTCGCTCAGCCCGGGCAGGCGGCTTTCGCGCGTGACGCGTCCGCCCGGAGTTTCGGCTGCATCGGCTAACGTCACGGTGTAGCCGCGCTTGGCGAGGACCTGCGCCGCTTCGAGGCCCGCGGGGCCCGCGCCGACCACGAGTACCGTGCCGCCGGGTCCGGCGGGCACCCGTTCCGGATGCCACCCGCTGCGCCACTCCTCGCCCATGGTGGGGTTCTGCGTGCAGCGCAGCGCAGCGCCCCGATAGTTGTGCGCGTAGCAGATGTTGCAGCCGATGCACTCGCGGATGTCCTCGATGCGGTCGGCATGGATCTTCGCGGGCAGGAACGGGTCGGCAATCGACGGACGCGCAGCGCCAACGAAATCGAGTACGCCGCTGCGCACCTGGCGCAGCATGGTGTCGGGCGATGTGAAACGCCCAACGCTGACCACGGGCTTGCCGGTGAGCGTTCGGACGTAGGCGACCTTCGCTTCGAGCGCCGCTTCGCTGGTGAGGCGCGAGCTTGCCATCTCCTCGCCGTAGTAGTCGGCGACGACCACGTCCCACAGATCCGCCATCCCGCCGACCATGCCAAGCACGTCCCGAGCTTCCTCCGCGCTCAGGTGCTCCTCGCCGTGCCCGTCGGCCGAAAAGCGAGCGGCGACCGCGCAGGTGTCGCCGACCGCCGAGCGGGTCTCGTCAAGTAGCTCCCGTAGCAGCCGCGCCCGATTCTCAAGCGAGCCGCCATACTCGTCCGTCCGGTCGTTGAGCGCGCGCGAGAGGAACTCCGAAATCAGATAGCCGTGGGTCGGGTACACGTAGATCACGTCGAAACCGGCGGCCTGGGCGCGCTTGACCGCTTCGAGATGCCATTGGCGGAACTGGCGGATGTCGCGCCGGTCCATGCGCATTGATTGGATCGGCTCGCTGCGGCTCGGCATCGAGCGCACGCCGATGCTGGGCAGGCGGCTCGCGAGGTTCGAGACGAAGCTGCCGCCGTGCCAAAGCTCGATGCCAGCGAGGGCGCCGTGGGCATGGACCGCGTCGGCGAGCGCGGCGAGGTTGCGCACATCTCCATCGTCCCACAGAGCCGCCGACGGATACGGCTGGTCATCGGAGCTGGGGTGGATCGAGCAGTATTCGGTGCAGACTACCGCCCAGCCGCCCTCAGCCTTCATGCCGCGCATCGCGGCCAGCGTGCGCGGCAGCGCTGCACCCATCCCCGTGCAATGCGGTACCTGATAGAAGCGATTGCGGGCGGTGAGCGGTCCGATGCGCACCGGCTCGAACAGCGCTCGATAGCGAGAATCGGTATTCACGTGTACTCCGGTGCCTGCCGCGCTCAGGGTGACATTTCTCCGGCAGAGCGCGCTCGGCAGTATACGCGATAAACTATATGGGTATATAATTCATCCGCCAAGACTTATATCAACATATAAACGGCCGGTGCGTGCCGTTTCAGCATGGTGGATCGTCCGCATGCCCAATGACAGCCGCCCAGCACGCCGTGCGCGACGACCTGCGGCCCATGCGCCCGAGCGCAAGCCGATCCCCGATCCTGGATTGCACTTCGGCGCCACCGCCGCGTACGAACCGGTGCCGCGGGAGTGCATCGGCCAGCTGGTGGAGGGCGCGCTCACGCTCATGCGTGATTGCGGTGTGGCCTTTGATCCGGATACGCCCGAACTGAAGTTGTTTCGAGACGCGCATTGCGATGTCGCAACCGATGGCACCGTGCGCTTCCCAGCGCAGCTGGTGCGCGATGCGCTGGCCTCGACGGCGAAGAGCGTCAAGCTCTGGGATCGGACGGCGAGGCGCTATATCGAACTCGATGATCGGCACACCTGGTTCATCCCCGGCATGACCTGCATCAAGATCTTCGACGCCGAAACCGGCGAGCCGCGACCGAGCGACGGGGATGATCTGGCGCGGGTGACCCGGGTCGCCGACGCGCTGCCCAACATGGATGCGGTCTGCGTCGCAGTGAAGAACGTGGCGCGGTCCGACATTCACGGCGAAATCGAGGAATTCGCCATCATGGCGGCCAACACCACCAAGCCGCTTGAATACCTGTGTGAGTATGCCGAGTCGCTTGATCCGGTGCTCGAGATGGCCGCGGCGATACGTGGCGGCGCCAGCGCGCTATTTGAGAAGCCGTACTTCCTGCAGATCATCACGCCGCTACCGCTGAATTACCCGCGCTCGCACGTCGAACAGCTCGTCAAGTGCGTGCGCGCCGGCGTGCCGGTGAGTGTCGGCACGCTGCCGATTGGTGGCGCATCCACTCCCATCACCACGGCTGGCTGCATCGTGAACAGCCTGGCGACCGACTTCGCCGGCATGGTGCTCGCGCAACTGGTGCGGCGCGGATCATTCTGCATCGGCAGCTCCGATGTCTCGTTCATGGAGCCCGCCACCGGCGGTATCGGCAATCTCGCTCAGGCGTCCCTGGCCGACATGTTGATGTGCCAGGTGCGCAGACACCTGGGTCTGCCCTCGTTCACCGGCATTGGTGGCCAGGGTGCGGCCCGTCGTTTCAATCAGGACGCGGTGGCCGAGATCTGTCTCGGCATGATGCAGGCCTTCTACAGCCGTCCGGCGACGCTCGATTACCTCGGCTCGCTCGACCAGGGGCTGACCTTCTCGCTGCACGCTCTGTGTCTGTGCGACGACCTGGCCGCCTTGCTGCGCACATTGTGGCAGGGGCTAACCATTGATGCGGACTCCATCGGCCTTGACCTTGCCCGCGAGGTCGGTGCACGCGGCAATTATCTTGGACATCCACACACGGCTGCGCACTGCCGCGAGCACCTCTGGGAGAGTCGTTACTTCGGTGCGCGCTTGCCGGTGAGCACCGGCGCCCTGGTCGATGAGGAATTGCTGGCGCGGATCGATGCGGACGTACGTGCCCTCTCGTCGCATCGCCCTGAGCCGCTTGACAGCGCACTGGAGGCGCGTCTGCGCGTGATCCGCGAGGAGTTCGCGGCGTGCCATCGGCCGCCGGCATGAGTCGCGCAGCGCGAGGCTGTGGGTATGCTGTCCGAGGTCGCGCAGTCCGTCGTTCAGGCGCCTTCGGCAGACCTCTCGAGCGCGGCGTGCCGAGATGCGACGGACGTGGCCACGGGCGAGTCGAGCCCCACATCTGCCGCGGCCGCCGCGCGCCGGTCCGCCTCGAGGTCAAGGGAGCGGCAGGAGATGATGTAGGTGCCGGCCGACACCGGCAGGCCGATCAGGATGGACAGGTCTGCTCCGCCGAGCGCGTGTGCAATCGGTCCGGTGTACAGGCCGGTACTGAAGAAGGGCACCATAGCGAGGAAGCCGACGGCGTAGGCGAGCAGGCCATGCCAGTTCCAGCGCCCATACATTCCGTGCGGATTGAAGATCTCTCTCACCGAATAATGGCCTTTGCGCACCAGATAGAAATCCGCCAAGTTGATCGCGGTCCACGGCGTGAACAGGTAGAGCAGGACTTCCAGCAGATCGGAGAAGTGCCGCAGGAAATTGCTGGAGGATTCGAGCGCAATGGCCGTGGACAGCACGAGTGCGGGCACCAGACTCGCGAGCCGCTTCGCGGCAGTGCTGCGCAGGGGTTTGAACGTGTCCCACACGCTGAGCAGCGTCAGCGACGTACCGTAATAATTGAGCGCGGAGATGGTCACGAGCCCGAGCAGGGAGCTGATCAGCAACACCGTGCCGAAGCCAGGCAGCATGCCATTGGCAGCGCGCTGCAGCGCGGCGGGAACATTCAGCCCGGGAGCGACTGCAGCTGCGACGCTGCCTACCAGCATCATCCACGTGCCGCCGATGAAGGCGCCGAGGTAGGTCCACCAGAAAGAAGCGCGCACGCTCACCGTGTGTGGCAGGTAGCGAGAGTAGTCGGACACGTAGATCGACCAGCTCAGCTGATAGGATGCGGCAGCCAGCAACTGCGTCAGGAACGGGATCAGCCTGAAATCGGACGGACTCAGCTCGGCGGCGGGGATCGGCAGCAGCCACACCGCACAGAGTGTGAACACTGTAAGAATCCCGATCATGAAGAACGCGAGACTGCGCTGCGCGAGATGGATCGAATCGTAGCCGACCGCCGCGAGGCTTGCAGCGAGCAAGGCGAAGCCGATCACGACGCCGCTCGAGCCAAGCGGGAGCGTGCCGAACAGCGCATGCAGCGCCTGCACCGCCAGCACTTGGTTGAAAGCGTTGTAACCGATGTAGCTCACCAGTGCCACGACCCAGACCAGCAGGGCGCCCACATAGCCGAATTGTGGACGCGACTGAATCATCTGCGGCAGGCCGAGTTGCGGGCCCTGCGCGGAATGAAACGCCATGAAGAACGTGCCGATCGCGCAGCCGAGTACTACCGCGGTCGCGGTCCAGAACAAATTACCGCCGAGGGCGAGGCCGAGCACCCCGACTGCGAGCGTAGCGAGATGCGCATCCCCGGAGAACCACACGGGCCAGAGATGCCATACTTTGCCGTGACGTTCGGCAAGTGGCACGTAGTCGATGGAGCGTTTCTCGAGGAACGTGGCACTAGCCATCAGCTCTATCTCCAGTGCCGCACCGGCAAATGACCCCACCGCGGCAAATCTGTTTATATTATGACTTCAATATTATAAAATGCCGCCACCAGCCGCAAGTTGTCGGCGGGAGGTAATGCAAGTGGCAGTCGAGAGCATGAGACGTGTCAAAACGCTGGGTCTGCTGGGTACCGGGGTGATCGGCGGCGGCTGGGCCGCGCGCGCACTGCACTTCGGCATCGATGTGATCGCAGCCGATGTCAATCCACGAATGGAAGAGTGGATCCGCGGCGCGGTCGCCAACGCCGAGGGCGCACTGGCGCGTCTGACCAGCGCGCCGCTGCCACCGAAGGGCACGCTGTCCTTCACCACCGATGCCGCCGACATGGCACGACGCGTGGACTTCATTCAGGAGAATATCCCCGAGCAATTGGAGCTGAAGCAGAAGATGCTCGCCGACGTCAGCCGGCACGCGCCGGCGGACGTATTGATTGCCTCGAGCACTTCCGGTCTGATGCCCTCGGACTTGCAGCGCGACATGCGCTTTCCGGAACGCTTGCTGGTCGCCCATCCGTTCAATCCGGTGTATCTGCTGCCGCTCGTCGAACTGGTCGGCGGCAAGGCGACGGCACCCGAGGCGCTGACGGCGGCTGCTGCCTTCTTCCGTTACATCGGCATGCATCCTCTGCAGGTGCGCCGCGAAGTGCCCGGTCATCTTACCGACCGTCTGCAGGAGGCACTGTGGCGCGAAATCCTGCATATGGTCAACGATGGGGTCGCCAGCACCGGGGAGCTCGATGAGTCGATCATCTACGGTCCCGGCCTGCGCTGGGCCGCCATGGGTACAAACCTGATCTATCATCTCGCCGGGGGTGAGACTGGCATGCGCCATATGCTGCGCCAGTTCGGGCCCTGTCTCAAATGGCCGTGGACGCGGCTCGAAGCGCCGGAACTCACCGAAGAGCTGATCGACCGGATGGTCGAGGGCACGCAAGCACAGGCTGCGGGCCGCTCCATCCGGGAGCTCGAGCGGCTGCGCGATGACTATTTGGTGGCCATTCAGCAGGTGCTCAAGCAGTTCGACATCGGCGCCGGCTCCACGCTGCGCGCGCTCGAGGAGCGCCTCTACGCCGATAGCGCCACCCATCTGCAGGCCGCAGCGGCGGCGGACCAGCCGCTACAGACGCTGCAAACCGACGTGCGTGCTGAGTGGGTCGATCGCAGCGGAAGGTTGAGCGAATCGCGCTGTCTGCAGGTGTTCGCCGATGCCTCGGACGCGCTGTTCCAGGTGAACGGTGCCGCGGGTGGCGAGCGGGAGTTCATCGCCATGCACAGTCAACTGGCGCATCACGCTCGCGCTGGCGCACTCGAGCCGATAGCGGTGAGCACGCAGGTGCTGGGGGTCGACGACAACCGTATCAGTCTGTTCCACTGGCTCAAGCGCCGCACCGACGGGCAGCTGATTGCCACGGCGCAGCAGCTGTACCGGTATGCCGATGCGTCCTCAGGTGCGCCCGCGCCCCTCGAGGAATCGGCTCGCAAGGCGTTGCAGGCCCTGCGGACTGCCCATGCCCGGTTGCCAGTTCCCGAGCAGGCCCAAAGTCCTGTAGCCTTGGGCGGTAGCTGATCGTTCGGAGTGCTCGAGTGGAATGCCCAAGATAGTCGACCATGCTCAGCGTCGCGACGAGATCGCGGTGGTGGCGTGCCGGGTGGTCGCCCGGTACGGATTCGAGCAGGCGACGATCGTGCGCATCGCGCGTGAGGCGGGTTACACCACCGGGATGGTGGCGCACTACTTCGACACCAAGCAGGACATCATCATCGCGGCATTGCGGCTGATTCTGCGCCGCATCGAGCACCGGCTCACCCGCCCGCCGGAGGGGGGTGGGGAGCCGGACCTACTGGCGCTGCTCTCCGAGGCGCTGCCCATTGATGCCGCGCGCTTTACCGAATGCGCCTTCTGGACCGCCTTCTGGGGTCAGGTGGCGGCTGATAAACGCCTCAAGCGCATCAACAGTCTGATGCATCGTGCCTATATGCAGCTGTTCGAGCGCTGTCTGGCGCGCGGCTGGCCGCAGTGGACCGGCTGGTCCACCGATACCCGGCAGCGCGTGCTGCGTTCGGTCGTGACGTTCATCAACGGATTGACCGCCAGCACCGTTGCGAGCCCCGGCGACTGGCCAGCCGCACGGCAGATCGAGCAGCTGCGGCTGCATCTGGATATGGTGCAGGCCTGGGCCGATCGGCCCACTCAGCCCGATGCAGGACCGGCGCGACTCGCGCGCGCGCGTCGCTAGAGCATTACCCCGAGAGGGCTCGCAGCCGGCTCTGCGCAGTGTGCGGCCACCCAGTCGTGACCGGCGCGAGTGCCCTAGGCGAGTACGCCCGGGGATTCCACGGATCTGGGGGCGGAATCGGCTCGGGTGGTGAGCACAACCGCCTTCGGAGCCGATGGTGACGACAGCGTGAATGCGCAGCACGGTTCCGGTGGCGGCCGTCCCTGGCCTACAACCGGAGGGACCGATTAGAACGTCAGTGATCGCGAGTACTCGATCGTCACAGTCGCTGGACGCATGGTCGCGACCTCGGGAGTGACCACGCCGGCAGCGGTGTATTGCGCGTAGCCGACGTAACCCAGATCGCCGAGATTGGGTTTGGCGTTGGTGAGATTACTGCCATTCAGTGACAGTTCGGAGCGACCCCAATCCACCCCGATCCGCGCGTCCACGAGCGAGTAGCTCGGTCGCGTGGCGAGGGCGCCAGCTCCCCCGTTGAGCAGCGACTGGCTGCTGTCGGTGTAGCTGTAGTCGCCCGACACGAATCCACTCATGTCGGCCGTGATCGAGTGGCGATACACGCCGCCGGCCGATGCCGTCCAGGCCGGCACACCCATGATGTGCGAGCCCGGCGTCAGTCCGACGATCTGCAGCGCACCGGGGTTGGTGATGTCGGTCTTCTCATAGCCGACGCCAAGCCGCAACTGCAGCCGCTGCGTCACGTAGCCCATGGCCTCGAATTCAGCCCCGTCGATCTTGGCTTTGTTACCGTTGATCTCGAAGTACGAACCGCAAGGCAGCGCGACCTGCTGCTGAATGTTGTTCCAGTCGATGTGGAACCCGTCCGCGGTGAGCAGCAACTGCGGATTTTGCAGCTGCACTTTGGCTCCCGCTTCGTAGGTCCATAGCGTGTCCGACTTCAGGTGAGTGATGTCGTTGACGGGCAGGTTCGGTTCGGCGCAGAAGGGCAGGAAAGCCTGCGCATTGCCGGCGCGAAAGCCCTTGGAGGCTGAGACGTACAGCATGGTTGATTTGTTCGCCTGATAAGACAGCGCGAACTTCGGGTCGGTGCCCTGCTGACTGTTGTGCTGCGGGGCGCTCGGGGTCAGGCCGAAGTTCATGAAGCCGTTGGCGATGTAGTCGCTGGTTTGACGTAACCAATACTGGCGCGCACCGAGCGTCAGAGTGAACTTGCGGGCGAACTTCACGTAGACCTGTCCGAAGATCGCGTAGTCCTTTTCGGTGCCCGGATTGCGCTGAGTCCAGATCAGATCATTCGGCCACGGTCCGACCACCGCATTGTTGGCCGATGCGGCGACCAGGCCCTGGGCATAGGTCGGCGGGATCACGAATAGAGCTCGGGAGTTTGATACGAAAACGCCGAACGTTCCGCTTATTCCGTGGATCGGGTCAAACGAGAAGCGAGTCTCACTGTTGAACTGGTTGAAGTAGTGCTCGCCGTTCCACAGATACGGCTGCGCAGGCAGACCCGAGACCTGGTAGTAGGAGCTGAAGATCTGCTGGGTGCCGTAGGTCGAGTCCTCGATGTCCTGCGTATGCCGGTGGAAATAGCTGTTGGCCGAGACCAGGTCCCATCCGTGACCGCGGTACTTCAGCTCGAGCGAAGACATGCCCCAACGGTCCTTGGCCGTCGGTTGCACGTCAAACGCGCGATTGAGCGTATAGACCGGCTTGAAGGCCGGCAGGGGCGCGAAAGCCGCCGGGAAGCCATGGTCCTGTTGCTCCTGAGCCATCACGCGCAGTTCGGCGCTGAACCGGTGGGTGATGTCCCACAGCGCCGTAACACTGCCGCCGTACGTGCTGATCGCACCCTGGTCGCCGACGCTGGTGCGCGGCACGGCGAGAAACGGGTTGGTCACCCCGGGGCTCGAGGAACTCGTGGGGAAGGTGCGGGTGAGGTAGCCCGCATCGTGGTTGTAGAAGCCGACGATTCGCAGACCGAGTTTGTGCCGCAGCAGCGGCAGGTTGAGGATCGCACTGCCGCCGGCATCGGGGCTGCCGCCGCCGGAGGTCAGCCCGCCGTGCGCCGCAATGTGCAGCGTGCGGCGAACCAGGTTCGGCTGACGAGTCACCAACTTGATGTTGCCGCCGAGGGAACTCTCACCGTAGAGCGTGCCCTGCGGACCTTTGAGGACCTGGATGCTCGAGATGTCGACAATGCGCGGATCCACCGAACTCGGCATCGGCGTATCGTCGAGGTAGACGCCGGTCGCGCCGGAGGTGCCGAACAGATTTTGACCGGTGATGCCGCGGATTGCGATGGTGCGCGCATCCGCGATACCGGTCGGACCACCGCCGTAGGTGAACGACAGGTTCGGCGTCATTGCCGCGTAATCGTCGAATGACTTGATGTGGAAATCGTGCAAGGCCTGAGCAGTGAACGCGGTGATGCTTTCGGGAACCTTGGAGAGCAGCTGTCGGCGCTTTTGCGCGGTGACGACGATTTCCTGCAGTGTGCCGGAGGAGCCGTTCCCGATGGCTGTGGCCGCCGGGGCAGCGTGCGCCGAGAAGGGGAAATACGCGCCGGCGCCGGCGATCAGCAAGGCGGTAAGCGGCACATGGTGCGTTCGACGCGTCGGCGGGCGGGGTTTCAGAGGCATATCAGGATTCTCCGCAATGGGTGGAGAGATGAATTCAGAGGGACAGTCTGTCGCGCCTCGCTCAATTGCCAGCGGCATAGCGGCTGACGTTCGCGGCGGGATTGAGGAATGCGTTGATCACCGCGGCGCAGCCGCGCGGATTTTCCCAGAATGGGTTGTGCCCGAGCCCTGGGAAAATCACGACCTTAGCGTGCGGGAGCGCGCGCTCGAGCGAGCGGCGCATCGGCGGCAGCATGATTGGGTCGTCGCTGCCCCAGATGAGCAGGGTCGGGGCCTTGAGCCTCGGCAACGTACGGGCGAGATCGTTGAGCTCATCCGGGCTGAGGCTCTGGCCGAGCACCGCAAGCCACACGCGCAGCGGAATTGCGGCAGCATTACGGCGTTCGCGGCGCAGGAAGCGGGGATCGACCGGCGTCGGCGAGGACCACCATGCACGCATGAATTTCGAGTCGGGGTTGAGCGGCTCCTTCAGCTTGCGGATCTGCGCCGTCCAGTCGTACTGCGGCTTGCCGTCCGCCGCAGGCGGCGGCGCCGAGGCGGTCGAGGAGATGAGGATTACCCGCTGCGTGCGCTGCGGCCAATTTTCCGCGAACGTCTGGGCAACGATGCTGCCCAGTGAATGCCCGACAATGTCCGCCCGGCGCACGTGCAGTGCATCGAGCAGGAGCTTTACATCGTAGGCGAAATCGTAGCGGCTATAGCAGCACGCTGGCTTGCTCGAGCTGCCGTGTCCGCGCAGGTCCGGGAGGATCAGGCGGAAGTGCTTCGAGAGGTACGGAACGAGCGACGCCCAGTCGAGGTCGCTGTCGGTGTAGCCGTGAATGAGTACCACGGGCGTACCGTTGCGCGGCCCGAGTTGCACGTACGCGAGACGGATGCCGTCGGGTAGCGCGATGGAGTGTCGTGCGGCATCGAGTGAACGCAGATGAATGCGAGGCGGCGGGGCAGCAGTCGCGGAGAGGGTCACCAGGGCCAGTGCAGCGGCGATCGGCCAGCGGGCCCGAAGGAATGCGGTCTTGATCATGTACGCCTCCTGATTTCCATCCGACGGGATCCTGGCCCGGCGAGAGCTCCGGGCCAGTCCTCGCGGAACTGCTCGATCGCCTGCGCGATCTGCGTGGGGAACGGCACCGTGGCGGGCGTCTCGCCCTGATGCACGTGCAGCAGCATCAGCTCTGCGGTGGCCGCTGGCGCGGGCCGACGGGGGCTGGTGAGCTCCATGCCGACCAGCATCCGTTTGGCATCGCTGTCGAGGATGCGGACCCCGACAGTCACCGTATCGCTCTGATGCACCTCTTGCAGATAGTTGATGTGCATCTCGACGGTGTAGAGCGTGTTGCGGGTGCGCTGGCGGTACGGCGCATCGATTCCGAGCCGGTCCATGAGCGCATCCGTTGCCTCGCTGAAGATCAAACCGTAGTACGCATCACGCAGATGGCCGTTGTAGTCGATCCACTCGACGTTGATCGATGTACGGTAGAGCTCGGCAGCCGGCAGGGCGGCGCTCGCGGGCGTCTCGGGGCCGCTCACTTCAGCCCCAGACGCTCGCGCGTTTCAGCCGGGCTCAACGCCCGGGCGCCCATCGCCTCGATGATGGTGCGTGCGCGCTGCACCAGCTGGGCATTGCTCGCGTATACGCCGCGGCTGAGATACAGATTGTCCTCGAGACCGACGCGCACGTTGCCTCCGAGCAGCACGGACTGTGCCACCCAAGGCATCTGCATCCGGCTGATCGCGAATGACGTCCAGACGCAATCTGCCGGCAGGGTATTGACCATGGCGAGCAGATGACCCACGTCGGCTGGAACGCCGTACGGGATGCCGGCGCAGAGCTGAATCAGTGCCGGCGCGGGAATCAGCTGCTCGCTGATCATCTTGCGCACGAACCACAGATTGCCGGTGTCGAACACTTCGAGTTCGGGTTTCACGCCGAGGTCGCGCAGGATCGCCGCGCCACGGCGCAGGTAGTCGGGCGTCGAGACGTAGGCGCGGTTGCCGTCGCCGAAGTTGAGGCTGCCGCAGTCGAGCGTGGCGATGTCGGGCCGGTACAGCCCCTCGTGACACAGGTCGATGACGTGGCGCATGCGTCGCTCTTGGCTGACGAAATCCGTGCCCGGTGCTGGGGTATCCTCCAGGCCGTTCTCGCCGACGCAGATGTATCCGCCCATGCCGCAAGTGAGATTCACCAGAACGTCGACGCCGCTCTCGCGGATCCGCTTCACCACCTCGCGGTAGTGCTTCGTTTCCATGCTGAAGGCGCCGGTGTCCGGGTCGCGCACATGAATGTGCACGATGGCTGCGCCCGCACGCGCCGCATCAACCGCCGAATTGGCGATCTGCTCGGGCGTGACCGGGCAATGGGGACTCTTGGTGACTTTGGTGTCGTCGCCGGTGACGGCGCACGTAATGATGACGTCGTGGTTCATGCTGCAACCTCTGCTTAGGCCCCCGAACGTTTTAAATATTATTGAAACCATAATTTAAACTGACAACGCGGCGCCTGCAACGTCAATGCACGTGTGTGCACTTGACGGAATCCGACCCTCACCGCGCCGACAGCGCACTCGACGCCTCTGCGCGCGCTCAGACGCCTGTGACCTGCGGTATTCGGTTGACTTTAAGTATATGAAAAGTAGAGATATTCGGGTTCCGCCGCGGGCACCGCACGGAGTCAACATCGACCGCCGGCCTAGGTGTCCGTGGAAGCGGTGTGCATGCTCTGCGACCGGGCGTGCCGCACGCGCGGAGACGCATTGTTGGCGCGGATGCGGCTGATTCGCCTTCGCCCGGCTGCTACCGCTGCGGACGGTGCGCTGGCGGCGCCCGCCCGGCAGGCTGCGCGCGTTGCAGGCGGGCGTAATCGATCGGCCGGATGGTCCGGATCATGCAGCGCCAGCCATCGGCCGTGACGAAATCGCGCTGCACCTGTACCGCATCGAGCGTCGAGGACACGCCGATGCGCCGCGCGAAGAGCAAATCGGCGCACGGCTGGAAGACCCGCACCAGGTAGGGCTGCTCGATATTCGTCCAGACGAGGAGTGTATCCGCAGACAACGCCGTCCAGCGCTTGTACCCGGTTGACCAGACGAGCGAGCGGACCGGCGGGCCCGCGTAAGCTCGATAACGACTCAATTCGGCGGCCCGACGCTCACGTAGCGGGATTCCAGAACATGCTGCACACAGCAGCACGGCGGCGAGTAGTGCCGCAGGGAGTCGTGGCCTGAACGGATGTCGCATGGGCCGTGCGCCTGAGTTCTCCTGCCCTAGGTGAGACCCCTGAGCGGGCGGGTGGTTCGCCGGTTGAGCGCAGCCTGCCCAGTGCGAGCTAAGCCGGCGTCAGCACGAGCACCGCCAGGGGCGGCAGGCGCAGCGTCAGGGAAAAGGGTCGGCCATGCGAAGTCTGCGGGACCGCCTCGGTCGAGCCGAGGTTGCCGATGCCGCTGCCGCCGTATTCTGGCGCGTCGCTGTTCAGTCGCTCGGACCAAATGCCGCCAATTGGCACACCGACCCGGTAGTGTTCGCGCGGCACGGGCGTGAAGTTGCAAGCGACCAGCGCCACGTCGCGCGGTCCCACCCCGCGTCGCAGGTACACGATGACGCTGTCATCGGCATTGTCGCAATCGATCCACTCGAATCCCTCAGCCGCAAAATCGCGCTGATGAAGCGCCGCGGTCGTTCGGTAGAGGCGGTTCAGGTCACGCACCCAGCGCCGCACACCCTCGTGCGGTGCGTGTTCGAGCAGATGCCACTGCAAACTGTGATCGTGCTGCCATTCGCTCCACTGCGCGAACTCCCCGCCCATGAACAGCAGCTTCTTGCCCGGATGAGTCCAGAGGTAACCGTACAGCAATCGCAGATTGGCGAAGCGCTGCCAGGTATCGCCGGCCATCTTGCCGATCAGCGAGGCCTTGCCGTGCACCACCTCATCGTGTGACAGCGGCAACACGAAGTTCTCATTGAAGGCGTACCAGAGACTGAACGTGATCTGATTGTGATGGAATTTGCGAAAGACCGGATCGGTGGCGAAGTACTTGAGCGTGTCATGCATCCAGCCCATGTTCCACTTCATGCCGAAACCGAGTCCGCCGAGATAGGTCGGTCGCGAGACCATAGGCCAGGCAGTCGACTCCTCCGCGATGGTGTGGGTGTCGGGATGATCGCGGTAAACCGCCAGGTTCAGCTGTTTGATGAATTCGACTGCCTCGAGGTTCTCGCGGCCGCCGTGGCGGTTGGGAATCCACTCGCCCGCCTGCCGCGCGTAGTCGAGGTACAGCATGGAGGCCACCGCATCCACGCGCAGCGCGTCGACGTGATAGATCTCGAGCCAGAACAGGGCGCTGCTCAGGAGGAAGTTGCGCACCTCGGAGCGGCCGTAGTTGAAGATCGAGCTCTTCCAGTCCGGATGATGGCCTTGGCGCGGATCGGCATGCTCGTAAAGATGCGTGCCGTCGAAGAACGCCAGTCCATGCTGATCAGCCGGGAAATGCGAGGGAACCCAGTCGAGGATGACGCCGATGCCGTGCTGGTGCAGGTAATCGACGAAATACATGAAGTCCTGAGGCGTGCCGTAGCGGGAAGTCGGGGCGAAGAATCCCGTGACCTGGTAGCCCCACGAGCCATAGAACGGGTGCTCCATGACCGGCAGCAGCTCGACATGCGTGAAGCCCATCTCGATGACGTGCGCCGTGACCGCTTCGGCGAGCTCGCGGTACGTGAGCGAGCGGTTGGCCTCCCCCGGCACGCGCTGAAACGAGCCGAGATGCAGCTCGTAGATGGACCAGGGCGCAGTGAGGGCATTGGTCTCGGCGCGCCCGGCTCGCCAGCTGGCATCGCCCCATTCATAGCCCAGGTTCCAGACCACCGAGGCCGTGCGCGGCGGGGTTTCGCAGTAAAAGGCGAACGGATCGCTCTTTTCGACCGTGTAGCCGTCCTGGCGCGAGCGAATGTGATACTTGTACAGTGCGCCGGCGCCGATACCCGGAATGAACGTTTCCCAGATTCCCGAGGAGTCGGTGCGCGGGGTGAGGGGATGAACGCGCCGGTCCCAGCCATTGAAATCGCCGATCACCGCCACTGCGGCGGCGTTCGGCGCCCAAACGGCAAAATGGGTGCCCGCCACGCGTCCCTCTTCGGCCGGCAGCGTGTGCGCCCCGAGCTTCTCGTAGGCCCGCCCGTGCGTCCCTTCGCGGAACAGGTAAATATCATGTTCGGTAAGCAGCACATCCAGAGTGTAGCAACTGGCCTGAGCCGATGCCTGTCGTCATAGGTCACCGCGGCGCCAGCGGCTATCTCCCGGAGCACACGCTGGCAGCCTATTATGTCGCGCTCGAGCAGGGGGCCGATGCGCTCGAGCCGGACTTGGTCATGACTCGCGACGGGGTGCTCGTGGCGCGCCATGAGAACGAGCTCGGCGGCACGACCGACGTGGCCGAGCACGCGCGCTTTGCGTCCCGGCGGATCACCAAGCAGATCGATGGTGAAGCGGTGACGGGCTGGTTCAGCGAAGATTTCACGCTCGAGGAGCTCAAGAGCCTGCGTGCCCGCGAGCGCATCCCCGCGCTGCGGCCCCACAATGTGCGATTCGACGGGCAGTTCGAGATCGCCACATTCGAGGAAATTCTACGGTTGCGCGCGGCGGCCGATCGCGAGCGCCGCGCGCGCGCCGCAGCGCGTGCCATGCCCGCCCCGGCGCCCATCGGGCTGTTTCCGGAATTGAAGCATGCGAGTCATTTCGCTTCCTGTGGACTGCCAATGGCCGATGAGCTGTTGCGTACGCTCGCGGCGCACGGCTGCGAGGGTTCCGAGGCAGGCGTGTTCATCGAGTCGTTTGAGCCGGGAATCCTGCGCAGTCTGAGCCGGCGCACGCGGCTGCCCCTGGTGCAACTGCTCGAAGCCGCCGGCTCGCCCTATTCGCCGGAGGTAGAGAGCCGCTGGTGCACCTACGCCGAGCTCGCCACGCCGATGGGCCTTGCCGAAGTGGCCGGCTATGCCGCGGCGATTGGTCCCGACAAGTCGCTGGTCATTCCCTGCGATGCGGCCGGCCGGCTGCAGCCCTCGACTCGTCTGGTCGCCGATGCCCATGCGCAGGGGTTGCTGGTCTTTGCGTGGACATTCCGGGCGGAAAACGCGTTTTTGCCGCTCGTGGCGCGCAGCAGCACGGTGGCGCAGGAGCGGGGAGATCTCGAGCAGGAGATCGGCGCGTTTCTCACCGCCGGTATTGACGGGTTTTTCACGGATCAACCCGACATCGGCGTGCGTGCCCGCGATGCATTCGTCCGCCGCGCGTCCGGCTTGACCTGAAGCGGGCCGCTGCGGCGCTGCCATGGGCGGCGGCCGATTGCCGTATACTAGGCGGATGTGGGAGAACGAGGCCCATGACCGAAATCGCTGATACGTTTGATTCTGCATTCACCAAGGCCGTGGATCTGGGCAACAAGATCGCGGACAAGGACCGGGACGCCGATCTGTGGGATATCGCCGACGGATTGCTTGCTGGCGCGCTGCAGTATTGGCTCTATTCCCGTCAGCCGTGCGGTGACCCGCGCTGCCAGGAATGCATGCCGATCAGCACGGCCGAGGGGCGCATGGCGGAGCTGAAGCGCTTGATCGAGCAGCTGGCCGCCGAGAGCGAGTATTTCCATACGCCGACGGACTCGAACGCGGGTCGTGCCTAGGGGCGCGCAAGCGGCCAAAGCTCGCTAAAATGGTGACTTTGCACCCAGGGGGGCGAAGTGAGCCAGATGAGCACGCAAAGCGACGCGCCGCAGGCGTACGCGACGATCGAGACCGATGTGGTGATCGTCGGCGCCGGACCTTGCGGGTTGTTTCAGGTGTTTGAACTGGGCCTGCTCGGAATCGGCGCACACCTCGTCGATTCGCTCAACCACCCCGGCGGCCAGTGCACCGAGCTGTACCCAGAGAAGCCCATCTACGACATCCCCGCGCTGCCGGTGTGCGGCGCGCAGGAGCTGATCGACCGGCTGCTCGAGCAGATCCGTCCGTTCAATCCCCAGTTTCACCTGGGACAGGAAGTGACCGAGGTGACGCGCCGCGAGGATGGGCGATTCGATGTGCGCACCGCCATGGGCACGCACTTCAATGCGGGCGCCATCGTGATTGCCGCCGGCGTCGGTTCTTTCCAACCGCGACGCATCGGACTCGAGGGCGCCGAGCCGTTTGAGGGCGGGGCGATCCAGTACCGGATCAAGGACGCGGGCGCTCTGGCTGGCAAGCAAATCGTCATTTTCGGCGGTGGGGACTCGGCACTCGATTGGACAATCGAGCTCGCAACCAAGGCGGCAAGCCTGACGCTGGTGCATCGCCGGGCCGAGTTCCGGGCTGCACCCGCCTCGGTGGCCAAAATGCGCGAGCTCGAGGCGGCCGGTCGGCTGCGCTGTCACGAGGCGTTGCCGCATGAGCTGATGACCGACGGGGCGAGCCTCGCCGGGGTGCGCATCAAGAAGCCCGATGGGACGATCGAGGCGCTTCCCGCCGAGCAACTGCTCGTGTTCTTCGGCCTGCATCCCAAGCTCGGGCCGATCGCCGAGTGGGGGGTGGAGCTCGAGAAGCGCGCCCTGAAGGTTGATACGGAGAAATTTCAGACCAGCGTGCCGGGGGTGTTCGCGGTCGGTGATATCAACACCTACCCCGGCAAGAAGAAGCTCATTCTCTCCGGCTTCCACGAGGCGGCGCTTGCGGCCTTCGGCATACAGCATCATCTGCACCCCGAGAAGCGTCAGTTTCTGCAGTACACCACCACCAGCCCGATCATGCATCAGCGGCTGGGCGTCCCGGACTGAGCGACACGGCGCGCTGGAGGCAGATTCGATGGATCCCCGTCTTGCCGATCTGATCAAACTGCTCGACCTCGAGCGCCTGGAGCTCGACCTGTTTCGCGGCGAGAGCCGCGATATCGGCAGCCCGCAGGTCTTTGGCGGGCAGGTGCTCGGGCAGGCATTGAGTGCCGCGGCCGCGACGGTCGAGGGGCGCATCGTGCACTCCCTGCATGCCTACTTCCTGCGCCGCGGCGACTTCAATGCACCGATTGTCTATCAGGTCGACCGCAGCCTCGACGGACATGCCTTCTGTAACCGACGTGTCGTGGCCATTCAGCACGGCGCGCCGATCTTCAACATGGCGGCCTCGTTCCAGGTCGTCGAGGAGGGCTTTGATCATCAGCTCGAAATGCCCGCGGTGCCGCCTCCGGAATCTCTCCCCGACGCCAGTCGTCCGCCGCCGCAGTTGCTCGAGCGCCTGCCGCAGGGCGTGCGCCGGTTTCTCGAGCGACCGCGACCGTTCGAGTTCCGCCTGGTGCAACCGATGGAATCGCTCATGGCGGGCCGAGCCCCACCGACTCGGCAGGTATGGTTTCGGGCGGTCGACCGCCTGCCCGAGGAGGAAGGGCTGCATCGACGGCTGCTCGCCTATCTTTCGGATTACTTCCTACTTGATACGGCGACGCTGCCCCACGCAAAGACTTCGTTTAGCGGCGCGCTGGTCATGGCGAGCATCGATCATGCCATGTGGTTCCATCGCCCACTGCGGGTGGATGACTGGTTGCTCTATGCGGTGGAGAGCCCGAGCGCCTCAGGGGCACGCGGGTTTGCGCGGGCGGGGGTGTATGCGCGCGATGGTCGGTTGGTCGCCAGTACCGCTCAGGAGGGACTGGTGAGGCTGCGCAAACCTTCGGCTTGAACCCTGTGCCGTTCCGGCCGGGATCACGGCCGGAACGGCACAAGCCATTCGATCAGGATCAGGCCGCTTGCTGCGGCGCGTGAGCGATCTGATTGACGCGAGAGGCGGAGCGGCTGCCGAGCGCACCCACCAACAGCAGGGCGGCAAACGTCACGGCGTTAAGCACGAGCACCTGAAGCAGAATACCCGCGGTAAATGCACCGTGTGCCGCGCCGATCAGGCTGCTCACGACCCACATCCCGCCCTCGTAAACGCCGAATGCGGTTGCAAACGCGCCCACGATGCCGACCGCCCGCGTGCTCCGCTGCGCAACGGTGCTCGCCGCCCAGGTCGCCGCCAGAATCGCTGCGCCAATCAGGCCGGCCCAGCCGAACGCCACCGCGTTCACCGGGAAGCCGAGCAGTGTGAATGCAATGAGTTCATCGGCGAGCCACAGCACGGCCATGAACAGCAGCGCCTGCGCACGGTTCTGCCGCAGCGCACAGATCGCAGCGAACGCAACCAGCGGAACGGCACAGGTCAATCCTGCGCTGAACAGCGCCACGGAGAGCACGAAGGCGCCAAGCCACGCCGCACGCGCCGTCCAGGGTGAAGAAGATCGGTGATTGTAATTCATAGCATGACCTCGTCTTTTGATAGTACCACTTCGATCTCGCTGTGACAGCCCGGGCTGCACTGCGTA
This sequence comes from Pseudomonadota bacterium, assembly GCA_021847105.1. Lineage (GTDB taxonomy): Bacteria > Pseudomonadota > Gammaproteobacteria > Steroidobacterales > Steroidobacteraceae > 13-2-20CM-66-19. The sequence goes on from JAJZUT010000010.1 coordinate 96,547, forward strand.
GTTTGGCCGGCGCCGCCGTCTAGGGCCTGCGCGCCCGTCTGACCTGCATCACCGCTCGCAGCGGGGATGTCGCTGGCGCCCGCCGGGCTCATGCTCCGAACGGCCGCCATGTCACGCCCACGAACAGGCCGAATGGCATGGAATTGTAGCTGTAGGCGGTCTCGTAACGTTTGTCGAACAGGTTTTCTGCTCGTACGTTCCAGCTCAACGTATGGCTGATCGGCCCGTCTGCGGTCAGCGAAACGGTCGTGTAGCTGCCTAGCGTCAGGGGGATGGTTGCGAACGTCGGGGAGTAGGTGACATCCGGCCGTGGCCCCGTGTAGTGGACGAGCAGACCCATGGTCACGCGGCCCAGAGCGTACTCAAGATTGATGTTGGCGATGCTGCGCGCCAGGCGCTGCAGCGTCGGCTGTCCCGGATCGCTGGTCGCAAGCGGTTGCTGCAAAGTCAGGTTGGCCTGGTAGCTCAGATTGCGCCATTCGCCCCGGGCGGCGAGCTCCAGCCCGCGGGTGCGCGTCCGGGAGATGTTCTGAAACTGCGTCGAGTAGTTCGGTGTCGTGCCGTAACCCCACAGATCACGGCCCGTGGTCTGAAAGAGTGTGGCGCGCACCACGGTCGAGCACCGTGCCCACTGCAGTGCCGCCTCGACTGTATGTGCCGATTCGGGCTTTAGCGCCGGGTTCGCCGCCCAGTACGGGCTGCTGTAATAGAGGTAACCGAGGGGCGGTGCGTTGAATGCGCTGGAGTAGCTCGCGATCGCCTTGAATCCGTGGCCGAGTTCCCGTCCGTAACCGGCGAAGAAGGTGTTTTCGTTGCCGGTGTAACCGTCTATCTGGTCATGGCGCACATTCAGCTGCAGTTCATTGCCGCGGAATGTGCCGTTGAGGCCCGCAAACACCGCAGTGACCCCGCGCGAGGTGCTCGGAATGCCGCCCTGGCCGGTGCTGGTGACGGACTGGTGCTGATGGGTGGCACCGCCGGTCAACGTCCAGCCCTTTGACAGCTGCAGCACGTTGCGCCACAGCAGGTCTAGGTTTGTTGAACGGTAGGACTCGGGGTAGCTGCCGAGATTGATGTTTTCCGTACGCTCACGCGACACGCTGAAGTGCGAGGTCCAGAACCCGGCGATGCGATTGTCGCTGAACACCTGAAGAAGGCTCTGTTTGGTGCGCCCGCCTGAACTGTCATTGTCGTAGCTGTAACGTCCGTCGCTGAGGAACGCGCGCGCGCCGAGCTGCTGATGACGGCCGAGCTGCTGCACGATCGAGCCGTTCGCGGTCAGGTTGTGATAGCCGTCGGACTGATTTGACGTCACGAACGTGCTTTCCGCCGGATTGATCGAGGGGATCCCGGCGGTCGTGTAGCGGCTGACGCCGACCTGCAGGCGGGTGTGATCGATCTGGCCGCTGGCGTTGGCCGATACGGTCACGGTGTTGCGACTGCCTCCGGTCACGGCAATGTCGGCCTGCGGCTTGTGGCCGCCCTCGCGAGTGGTGATTAGAATCACCCCGCCGATTGCCCCGGAACCGTAGATGGCCGAAACGTTGCCATGGATCACCTCGATGCGTTCGATCTGATCGGTGGTGAGGTTTTCCAGGTAATTGCTGCCACCGGAGGCATCCTGCGGCGTGACCGGCACGCCGTTCAGCAGCACCAGCACGCCCACATCGACGCCGCCGAACCCCTCGAGGTAGGTGGTGGCGGGCTGCCCCGGGCCACCATTGGAGGTGATCTGCACGCCGGCCACCCGTTGCAGCAGAGTGGTCAGGTTCTTCACGCCGCTGCGCTCGATCTGTGCTCGGGTGAGCACGCTCACGCTCGGCAGCGCCTGGGTCAGCAGCTGCGGAAACGTCGAGGCGGAAATGACGACCGGGGAGACATCGCCCGGTGCCGGTGCAGGGGCCGCCATGGCGGGCGCAGCAGCTACGCCCAGGCAGCCGATCATCGCCGCAGCGCTCAGAGCGACAGGTCGCGGTGCAGAATTTGAAGCGCCGGCCAGGCGCGCGGTTTTGAATGCATCCGCGCCGTGTGTCGGGCGGGTATGGGGAGTCGGGGTCAGAATCAATCGCATCGTCGTGCTCCGGACCAGCGCCCCCTCGGGGGCGTACCAACGACAGCCGATGCGAATGGCACATTTGAACGCCGCGCGGGCATGCCGAGCCGCTGCTCGACACGCCTGTCCGGCGCCAAAATTCGTGAAGATATCCAAGCCACGGCCTTCGCATCGGTTACCTGATGTCACCGCTGCGATTGACCGCTCCGTGTGGTACGCCCCGCCCACCGGTTGGGTGACCGTGCTGGCAGGTCTCCTGGCTCGCGGGTCGTGATCCTGCGTCCGGCCTTCCCAGGAATACCCAGTGGCCGTGGTGGACGCGGACTCGCCGCTCACAGTTACGGGGGTAGCCGCAGCATTGGCTCCTCAGGAGCCTCACCGCGTTCCCTCTTGCCTCCCCGGTGCGAACCGGGGAACCAGCACGTGCCGGGCAGTGTCCGCAATTCGTCTGCGCCCGTCAAGGCGAGGCCCGGCGAGTCCGGGTGAACTCCTCAGAGCGGGGCAGCGAGCCGGCGGCGGCGGGCGATCCAGCACTCGTCGGCGAGGTTCATCGCCGAGACCGTGATCAAGACGATCAGGATCAGGGTGGTGGTGTGCGAGAGTACGCTGCCCAGCAAGAACCACGCGGCACCCAGATTGAACGCGAACAGCAGCGTGGCGATCACTCGGATCGACCGGGGCGTGCCCTGCTGGTAGCTTCTGACCGGGAAGAACAGGGCGAAATCTCCCGCCTCCCGCCGGTGCAGCAGACGCAGCACCAGGGACACGGCTCCCACGCTGAGCACCACGACCAGCACCGTGTCGGCGAGCGCCGCCGCCCCGATCTGCAACCCGATACACCACAGCGGCAGCGGCCAGCTCGCCAGGGCGGCTGTTGCGAGCAGCCGGTCCGCGAGGCGCGTCCGAGGGGCCGGGGGGCTCACGGGTGCCCCCGCAACACTTTGCCCGGATTCATGATGCCGTTTGGATCGAGTGCCCGTTTCACCGTGTGCATTAGCTCAAGCTCCACCGGCGGCGCATAGCGCTCGAGTTCGCCAACCTTCAGCCGGCCAATGCCATGCTCGGCACTGATGCTGCCGTCGAACTGCCGTACCAAGTCGTGGATCGCGCGCTGAATCGTCTCACCCCGGGCCAGAAACGCGGCGCGGTCCGCTCCGGGCGCCTGATTGATGTTGAAGTGCAGGTTGCCATCGCCGGCGTGGCCGTAGGCGACGAGTCGGCCGTCGGGTACGTTGTCGGCAACCCATTGACCCGCCCGCTCGATGAACGACGCGATCGCCGCCACCGGTACCGAAATGTCATGTTTGAGACTGGCCCCGTCGCGCCGTTGAGCCTCGGGGATGGTCTCGCGCAGCTTCCAGAAATCGGCCCGGTCGCGCGCATTGCGGGCGATCACCGCATCCTCGAGCAACCCCTCGCTGAGCGCCGGCTCCAAGCACTCGCTCAGCATCTCATCGAGCGGATCACGCGCGCGCGCGGAGGTAAGCTCGATGAGCACATACCAGCGGTGTGGTGAGTCGAGCGGGTCGCGTACGCCGGGGATGTGCCGGCTCGTGAGCTCAACGGCAAGGCGCGGGATGAGCTCAAAGGAGCTGACCCGCTCAGCGCTGTTCTCGCGCAGCCGCGCGAGCAGTTCGACGGCCGCTTCCGGATCGCGCACCGCTGCGAAGGCGCTCGCGGTGGCGCGAATGCGCGGGAAGAGCTTGAGGCTGGCGGCAGTGATGATGCCGAGAGTGCCCTCGGCGCCGAGAAACAGAGACTTGATGTCGTAACCAGTGTTGTCTTTGCGCAGGCGGGAGAGGGACGACAGCAGTCGCCCGTCGGGCAGTGCCACCTCCAGGCCGAGGACTAGCTCGCGCATCATGCCGTAGCGCAGCACATGCACGCCGCCGGCATTGGTCGAGAGGTTGCCGCCGATCTGGCAGCTGCCCTGCGAGCCGAGACTGAGGGGAAAGAAACGCTGCGCCTCATCGGCAGCACGCTGTACGTCGGCGAGCACGCAGCCGGCCTCCGCGATCAGGGAATCGTTGAGTGGATCGACCGCGCGAATGCGCTTCAGTCGCGCCAGGCTGATCAGCAACTGCGCGCCGCTCTCATCCGGCGTGGCGCCGCCGCAGTAACCGGTGTTGCCGCCCTGTGGCACGACGCCGATGCGCTCGGCGTTGCAGAGCGCGAGCAGCTGGGCGACCTGCTCGGCGCTTTCGGGCTGCGCCACGGCGAGTGCGCGGCCGTGATACAGAGCGCGATGGTCGGTGAGAAACGGCTGCTGTTGTGCAGCGCTTGTCAACAACCGGCCGCCGACGATGCTGGCGATGCGCTCGAGCAGCCGGGCCGGCGGCGCGCTCATGCGGGTGTCTCGTGGCGGTGCAGGGGCGGCATGGGTGAGGGACTATGCCCCAGGGCGCGCCGAGCTGGGAAGTACCGGAGCTTCAATGCAGCGCTGCGCCGAGCGCATGGCCGAGCAGGTAGGTCACCAGGCCCGCCGCGCCCCCGATCAGCACCATGCGCAGCGCGCCTTGCAGGGCATGTCGACCGGTGAACAGACTGATGGCGAGGCCAACGGCGAACAGCGTCGCTGCGGTGAGTGTGGCGGCCGCCAGGAGCGCGCCACGACCGCTCATTCCGGCGAGAAAGGGCAGCAGCGGTACCGCCGCGCCGAATGCAAATGCGAAAAACGAGGCACTGGCTGCGGCCCACGGCGAGCCGAGATTATCCGGGCTCAGGCCGAGCTCCTCGCGCGCCAGCACATCGAGCGCATGCTCGGGTCGGGCCAACAGCGACTGACTGACCTCGCGTGCCTGCGGCAACGGCATGCCGCGCGCGGCATAGATCAGCGCGAGTTCCTCGGCTTCCTCCTCCGGGTACTCGGCGATCTCGGCGCGCTCCAGCGCGATCTGGTATTCGTACATCTCCCGCTGCGAGCGGACAGAGACGTACTCGCCGGCCGCCATGGACAACGCGCCGGCAAGCAATCCGGCCAGTCCGGTGACCAATACCAACCCAGTCGCGCTGCTCGCGCCCGAGATGCCCATCACCAGGCTGGCGTTGGCCAGCAGCCCGTCGTTCACGCCGAAAACTGTCGCGCGGAGGTTGCCGCCAAGTCCGCCGCGATGCCGCGCGCCCACCTCGGAGAGCGTGGTCGGCATTTCGTGTGCGGCCACGACCGCCCCGCTGTAGACCGACAGGCCTCGCAGCTTCATTGCAGCCAGGACCGAGCGCAGCGCGCGCGGCCCGAACCAGCGCACCAGGCGGGCGACCACGCGAGCACGCGCCGACGGTGTGAAGACCCACGCCTCGCCGGCCGCGTTCGCGCGTTGCGCGGACTCCGCCCAGCGCTGCGCCTGCTCCTCAGCCGCAGCGGCCAGCTGTTCGAACAGGCGTTGATGGTGCGGATCGCGCTCTGCTGCAGCGACCTGACGGTACAGCCACGCAGACTCCATTTCGTGCAGCCAGCTGGCCGAGACATCCTGGCTCATATACGGCCCTGGCCTTGCAGACTGCGTTGGCACAACACTGCTGCCCGCACATGCGCTCGGCAGACTTCAGTACCGCGCGACAACACCGCACGCAGGTACGACGCGTCCGAGCACCGGGTCGACGCGTCGCGAGGACTCAATACTCGTCCTGCTCGTCGTCGTCCCAGTCCTCGTCGTCGTCATCATCCTCGTCGTCTTCGTCCTCGTCGTCCCAATCCTCGTCTTCGTCCTCCTCCTCGTCTTCGTCCTCCTCCTCGGACTCAGACCAGCCCTCGGGTTCCTCGGCTTCCTCGAGATCCATCTCGTGCCAGGTCTCCAGGTCCATCTCTTCGATCTCGCCGTCGAGATGTTCAATCTCGACGAGCTCAGCGTCCTCGTCCACTTTGAGCACGCGGAACGATTCTTCGTCTTCAAGGTTCTCGTACCATTGGCCGGGAACCGGTTCGTAATCTCTGCTCACCGATGGGGTCCTCTCACTTGGCGGCCGCGCAAGTTTAGGGGTTGCGCTGGCCGGGAGCAACGCACCGACGCGGTGCTCGCGCGAATGATTCGCGGCACGTATAGTTTTCGAATGCCCACCCGCTCCCCTATGGACTCTCCCCTCGCAAGGGCACGGCGCGTCGTCGTGAAGGTTGGCTCGGCGCTGCTGGTCGAGGCGGCGACGGGCCGCATCAATCGGACCTGGCTCGAGACCCTGGTCGAGGATCTGCTGTGGATGCGCGCGCGCGGACAGCAGGTCATTCTGGTCTCCTCGGGCGCCATTGCGCTCGGGCGCCGGCAGCTCTCCCTGGCCAAGGGACCGCTACGGCTCGAGGAAAGCCAAGCCGCCGCCGCGGTCGGTCAGATCCGCCTGGCCCACGCATACAAGGAACTGCTCGAAGGCCGGCAGGTGACGGTCGCTCAGGTCCTGCTCACGTTGGAGGACAGCGAGCGCCGCCGACGCTACCTCAATGCCCGAGCCACGCTCGAGACCCTGCTCTCGCTCGGCGCGCTTCCCGTCATCAATGAGAACGACACGGTCGCCACGGCGGAGATTCGCTATGGCGACAACGACCGGTTGGCCGCGCGTGTGGCGCAGATGGCAGGTGCCGACTGTCTCATCCTGCTTTCGGATGTCGATGGGCTGTACACAGGGGACCCGCATCGCGATCCGGACGCGAAGTTCATCGAGGAGGTGTCGCAGATCACCCCGGAAATCGAGGCCATGGGGGGGCGTTCGGCTTCCGAGTTCGGCTCCGGTGGGATGACCACCAAGCTGCTCGCTGCGCGCATCGCGGTGGCGGCCGGCTGTCACATGTGCATTGCCGCGGGGCACCCGCTGCATCCGGTCCGTCGAGTCCAGGAGGGGGCGCGCTGCACCTGGTTCCTGCCGAGCGCAACCCCGATCGCGGCGCGCAAGCAGTGGATCGCCGGCACGTTGCGGCCCGCCGGTGCGGTGACCATCGACCCCGGCGCGCTGCATGCGTTACGCGCCGGGCGCAGCCTATTGCCCGCCGGCGTCACGGGTACGCGCGGGCAGTTCGAGCGCGGTGACACAGTCAGCGTGCTGACCGGCGAGGGCGCCGAAGTCGCGCGTGGCATCATCGCCTATTCGGATGCCGATGCGGCCAAAATCATCGGTCGTCAGTCGGCCGAGATCGGCGACATTCTCGGTTTTCGGGGCCGTGACGAACTGATCCATCGCGATGACCTCGTACTGATGCAGGCGGCACGGACATGAACTCGCACTTCGACCCCGAACTCGGCGAACTCATGGAGCAACTGGGCCGCAATGCCGTTGCCGCGGCGGCCGTGCTGGCTCAGGCGACGAGTGCGATGAAGGACGAGGCGCTCGCCCGTGCGGCGGATGCGGTTCGCGCCCAGGCCGGACAGATCCTCAGCGCCAACGGCCATGACCTGTCCGCTGCGCGTGCCGCCGGCATGGGACCCGCGCTGCTCGACCGTCTAATGCTCAATTCCGAGCGCGTCGAGTCGATTGCCCGCGGCATCGAGGCCGTCGTGAGACTGCCCGACCCGGTCGGTACCATCGCAGCCGAGTGGCAACGCCCGAACGGTTTGCGGATTCAGCGTGTGCGGGTGCCGCTCGGGGTCATCGGGATCATTTATGAGAGTCGGCCGAACGTCACGGCGGATGCCGGTGCGCTGTGCCTGAAGTCCGGCAACGCAGTCATCCTGCGCGGCGGCTCGGAGAGTCGCCACTCCAATGGCGCGCTGTACGGCTGTCTCACCGCGGGGTTACGGGGTGCCGGATTGCCCGCCGCGTGCATTCAGCTGGTGCCGACCACCGATCGCGCGGCGGTTGGCTACATGCTCTCCGGCATGACCGAATATCTCGACGTGATCGTGCCGCGCGGCGGCAAGAGTCTGGTCGCGCGAGTTCAGCAGGAGGCGCGCGTACCGGTGATCGGGCATCTGGAGGGCAATTGTCACGTGTATATCGACCGCGATGCCGATGTGCGCATGGCGCAGGCCATCGCCCTGAACGCCAAGATGCGCCGCACGGGCATCTGTGGTGCTGCCGAGACGCTGCTGATCGATCGGGCCAGTATTGCCACCCATTTGGTTCCGGTGGTGCGCACGCTGCTGGATGCCGGTTGCGAGGTGCGTGGTGATCAGACCGTGCGCAGCGCCGACCCCCGGGTGCTCGCCGCAAGCGAGCAGGACTGGCAGACCGAGTACCTCGACGCGATCATCGCGGCGCGGGTGGTCGATGGGGTGGACGGGGCGATAGCGCACATCGCCCGGTACGGCTCGGCGCATACCGAGTCCATCGTGACTGAGAATCAGGCGACGGCCGAGCGTTTCCTGCGCCAGGTCGACAGCGCCATCGTGTTGCACAACGCCTCCACCCAGTTTGCCGATGGCGGCGAGTTCGGCATGGGAGCGGAGATTGGCATCTCCACCGACCGCTTCCATGCGCGGGGACCGGTGGGAGTCGAGCAGTTGACGAGTTACAAGTACGTGGTGCGCGGCAGCGGCCAGGTCAGGCCGTAGTCTCTCGCGCGAGCCCCGCGAGACCTCCGCGCAAAGAGAATACCTGCGCGTGACCCCGTGCGCGTAGCTCGTGGGCGGCGGCCAGACTGCGCACGCCGGCGGCGCAGACCAGCAGGCAGCGCTCCGCCTGCGGTAGCGGCTGCTCGCCATAGAGCAGCTCGGCGAGCGGGATCGCATGCAGCGCGGGGCACGGTGCCGGCTGGCGCGCCCGCTCCCCGGGCTCGCGGATATCGATCACGGTGTAACCGGCGGTGAGGGCTGACTGCAGCGACTCGAACTCGACCTCGATCGCTGCGGCGTCCACGCGCTGCTCGGTCGGTGCGCGGCCTGCGGCGTGGCGGGGACAGTCCGGTGCGCGCCGGGCGCGCAGGCGGGTCACGTTCAGCCTCAGCAGGTCGACCATCAGCACGGCATCGGTGAGCTGTCCCGGCAGGTCGAGCACGATCTTCAGCGCTTCCAGCGCCTGCAGGGTACCCAGCACGGCCGGCACCGGCCCGAGCACGCCGGCCTCGGCGCACGCTCCGACCAGTCCGTCGCGGGCGGTCTCGGGCCAGACGCAGCGCAGGCAGGGAGTGTGCCCTGGTCGCACCACCTGAAGTTGCCCCTCGTACTGATACACGCTCGCAAAGACCACCGGTTGCCCTGAGCGCAGGCAGGCGTCGTTCAGCGCGAGCTTACTGGCGATGGTGTCGGTGCAGTCGAGGACGATGTCGTAGCCGGCGATGAGCCCATCGGCATTGCGTGCATCGAGGCGAGTCGGGTAGGTGCGGACCTCAACGGAGGGATTGAGCGCACGCAGCCGTTCGGCCGCCAGCTCGACTTTCGGGCGTCCCACCTCGGCGAGCGAATAGATCGGTTGCCGGTGCAGATTGGACGCTTCCAGAAGATCGGCATCCACCAAGCCCAACCGACCGACGCCGGCAGCGGCGAGATAACTCATGGCGGGAACGCCGAGTCCGCCGCAGCCGACGATCAGCACCGCCGCGCGCGCAAGCCGGGCCTGGCCTGCCGCGCCGACCTCGGGCAGCACGATCTGCCGGGAATAGTCCGGCTGGGGCAGAGGGCTCGGCGCCTGGCCATGATGATGGTCCAGCTGGTGTGCCGGCGCGTCAGCATGATCCGCTGGCGAGGGGGCGTCCGCCGCACACCGTTCACAGTTCACCCAACCCGAGTCGCCCTCGAGGTAGTGCTCCTTCTTCCAGATCGGTACGCGATGCTTGACCGCGTCGATGATGTAGCGACAGGCCAGGAACGCCTCATGCCGGTGCCGAGCCGACACCCCGACCCAGACTGCGATTTCACCGATCTCGAGCGACCCGACGCGGTGCGCGCAGGCGGCTCGCTCGATCCCGAAGCGCGCGAGCGCTTCGGCCACGATCCGCTCACCTTCCTTGACCGCGAGTGCTTCGAATGCCTCGTATTCCAAGCGGCGGACCTGCCGGCCCTCGTTGTGGTTGCGGACCCAGCCTTCGAAACTGCTGTAGCCGCCCGCCGCCGCGCCCTCCAACTCGGCGCGTAGGGCTTGGATGTCGAGGGGCTCGGTGCTGAAGCGGAACGTCGTCATGGGGATGCAGCGTGCGTGCAGGGGCAAGAGCGTTGCGGGCCTAGCCGCCGGCCACCGGCGGGATGAATACCACGGTATCGCCCTCGGTGAGTGGTGTCGACCAATCAGCGAATTCAGCATTCACCGCGACGCGCAGCAGCTCCGGCGGGAGCGTGAACGGGTGGCGCTGATTGAGTTCCTGGTACAGCTCGCGTGCCGTTGCGGCGGTCGTGTGCAGCGACTCATCGGGACGGCCGGCCTGCTCGCGCAGCAGCGCGTAATACTGTACTGACACGTGCTTGGTGTTCATCTGACTCGGGGTGCGCAGTGCAGCGCTTGCCTGCTGGAATTCCTCAGGCGTATTGATGTTCTCCAGCGCGCCGGGTTCCGGCTGCTCGAGCAGCAGTGCATCGCTGCTGAGGAGAAACTTCCGCGGACAGACTCGCCCGGCGTGCACCGCCGCGGCGAGCGGGTCGTGACTGCCCGGTTCGTAGATCGCGCACAGCGGCTCAGGCAGCCCGTCATGGTTCGAGCGGTAGGCCGTGGCGGCGCGCGCTGGGTCGCGCGCCGCAATCAACGCATCGAGCGTGCGCGCCTCGAGGAACGGCAGGTCGCAGGCGAGCACGAGCCACGCGACATGCGGGTGGACGCTCTGTGCCGCGAGGATGCCGCCGGCCGGGCCGAGATCCTCGGGGGCATCCACGATCAGCGGGTAGCGAGCGCGCAGAGGATCGTCGCGCTGCTCGGCGCGCACCGACACGAAGGCATGCTGCACGCGGCCCTCAAGCAGGCTCATGGTGCGTTCGAGCTGGCTCAGCCCGTGGTACTCAAGGGCCGCCTTGTCGCGCTGCATGCGCCGGCTGCGCCCGCCGGCGAGCACCAGTCCGTACAGCGGCGCGGTCTGCGAGTCCAGGAGGCTCATGTGCGCGATCCCGTGCGCCGCGCGGCGCGCTGATAGGGGCGCTTGCCGCCGGATTTTGCCAGCAGCCGTACGCGGCTGATCTCGATGTCGTGTGAGAGTGCTTTGCACATGTCGTATACCGTCAGGGCCGCGACCGATGCGCCCGTCAGCGCCTCCATCTCTACGCCGGTGCGATGGTGCACGGCCACTCGGCAGCGGATCTGAATCTGTCCGCCCGGCCGCTGCTCGATTTGCACCGTGCAGTGTTCGAGTCCGAGGGGGTGGCAGAACGGAATCAGCTCGTGCGTGCGCTTGGCGGCCATCACCCCGGCGATGATTGCCGTATCGAACACCGGACCCTTGCCGGTGCGATGACCGCTGCGGCGCAACTCGGCCGCCACTGCGCGGGGTAGTATCACGCACGCTTCGGCCGTCGCCTCGCGCAATGTGACCGCCTTGCCGCCGACATCCACCATGGTCGGGCGATGCTGTGGATCGAGGTGGGTGAGCTTCGACGCTGCCATCAACCACCGATGTAGAACATCTCAACCTTGCGCGTGCCCTCCTCAGCACGTGCTGCCTGGCGCTGCTCGCTGTAATTGTCCGCGCGGGCGCGCCACAGCACGCGTAGCGCATCGAGCAACTCCTCATCGCTGGCGCCGCTGCGCAGCCGGTCGCGCAGCGCCATGCCATGCGTGGCGAAGAGACAGGTGTAGAGGACTCCGTCGGAGGACAGTCTAGCGCGCGTGCAGTTGCCGCAGAACGGCTGGGTGACCGAGGAGATGAAGCCGAGCTCGCCGCTGCCATCGGCGAACGCGTAGCGCTCGGCGACCTCGCCGCGATAGGCGGGCTGGAGCGGCTCGAGCGGCCAACGCGCACCGATGCGCTCGAGCAGCTCCCGGGAAGGTACCACCAGATCGCGTCGCCAGTGGTTGCGGTTGCCGACGTCCATGTACTCGATGAAGCGCACGATTACCCCGGTGCCGCGGAAGCGCTCCACGAGCTCGAGTACCGTATGGTCGTTCATTCCGCGCTGCACCACGGCATTGACCTTGATCGGACCCAGGCCGGCGCGCCGTGCCTGCTCGATACCGTTCAGTGCCTCCTCCAGTCCGCCGAAGCCGCCACTCATGCGCATGAAGACCTGCGGATCGAGACTGTCCAGACTGACGGTGACGCGCTGCAGGCCCGCGGCGCGCAGCTCGAACGCATGCTTCGCTAGCAGCGTACCGTTAGTCGTCAGCGCCACGTCCTCGATGCCATCGATGGCCGTGAGGTCACCAATCAGATCGGTCAGATTGGGCCGCAACAGTGGCTCACCGCCTGTCAGACGCAGCTTGCGGACTCCGAGCCGCACCAGGATCCGCGCGAGCCGCACGATCTCGTCGAACGAGAGCCGCTCATGGGTGCCGAGAAACCGGTAGGTATCGTGGAAGGTCTCCCGCGGCATGCAGTATGGGCAGCGGAAGTTGCACCGGTCCATCACCGAGATTCGCAGATCGCGCAGCATCCGTCCGCGCTGGTCGCGCAATCCGCCCGGTCCGTGCGCCGTGAGGGCATCGTGTACAGCCATGCGGTAGCTTTACCACTCGCGGGGACGGAATACCATCCTCCGACCGGCTACCAACGGTACAGGCGTACGACGGCGCCGGCGGGCAGGGTCTGCGGTCCGGGCGGCAGCTCCACGAACCCGTCTGTCGTGGCCAGTGACGTGAAGTCGCCCGAGCCGTGCGTCGGCCGCGGCATAGCCTGACACCAGCCGCGCTGATCGGTGACCAGCCGGACGGGCAGAAAGTGGGTCAGTGCGGGGGTGACGGTATAGCTCTCGCCGAGTGTAATCCACTCCTGCGGCGCGCCGTTTTGCCCCTGTGCGGCAGCCAGTGCCGGCAGCACATAGCGCGACACGCACACGGCCGTCGAGACCGGATTGCCCGGCAGCGCAAACACCGCCGCGCCGCTCGGGGCCATCCCGAACCACAACGGCTTGCCGGGCCGCTGGGCCACCTTGTGAAAGACGCGCCGCACGCCGAGCGCAGCGAGCACCTCGGGAACGAGGTCGAGCCGGCCCATGGAGACCCCGCCGCTCAGCACCAGAACGTCGTGGGTCTCGAGATGAAATTTCAGCCGCGCCTGCAGCTGACTCGCGTCGTCACGGATGTGCTCGGTGGCGATGCGCTGATAGCCGTGCAGCTGCAGGGCCGCGGCGATCGAGTAGGCATTCGAGCGGCGCACCTGGTGCGCAAGAATGGGCTCGCCGGGCTCGATCAGCTCGTTGCCGGTGGAAATCACGGCCAGCATCGGCTGGCTGGCGACCTGCACGCGCGCCTTGCCTGCTGCGGCGGCCACCGCGATCTGCGGGGGGCCGAGCCGCATCCCCACCGTGAGCAGACGTGTGCCTTGGTGGGTGTCGGCGCCACGCCGGTGCACGTTTTGGCCGGGCTGCACGTCCACCCCGGCGCGCAGGGTCGCGAGTCCATTCTCCACGACGATCTGTTCGATCGGCACCACGCTGTCGCAGCCCTCGGGCAGCGCCGTGCCGGTCATCACTTCGATGCAGCCCTGGGCGCTGGCCAGGGCAAGCGGTGCATCGCCGGCAGCCTGGGTGGCTTCGATGGTGAAGCAGCGCTCGCCGCGGTCCGCCGCGGCGCTTGCCAGCGCAATGCCGTCCATGGCCACTCGATCGAAGGGCGGTTGATCGCGTTCGGCGTGAATGTCCTCGCGCAACACCGCTCCGGCGCACTGCAGCAGGGGCAGGGAGACAGTCGGCAGGCACGTCAGGTGCTGCCCGATCAGCGCATCCGCTTCGGCTGGACTGATCATGCGCGGCTGCCTCCGTACCCGTCCTAGTTGCCTTTCTTGGCGTGTTTTTTCTGGAAGATGACGACCTGGGCATTGAAGTTGTTGGCGACATTCTGCAACTGATCGACGGCTGCATTGTGGCGCTTGACCTCAATCGCCTCGAGTTCCGCGACCTGCTTCTTCTTGAGCGTGGTGGCTTCTTTGGCGATGGTCTGGTCGCTCTGCTTCTTGATGCAGGCGAGGTAGCTCATCATGTTGTGGTTGTAGGACTGGACGGTCTTCTGCGCGGCCAGCATCTGGGCGAGCGTTGCGACGTTGCCATCCGGCAGATTCTTGGGGGCGGGCGGATACACGCAGGACGCATAGGCAGGAGCCAGGGCAAGCGACGCGAGAGCCGTCGCGGCGAACAATGATTTCATGAAAGACCCTCTGGATGGCAGATGTACACTCCCGCGCCATCTTAAAGGGGGGGCTTGATCCGGGCTACTGTCGATTGCAGGCGGCGGGCCGGCGCGAGTCGCCCTCACCGGGTCCCGAGGGTCATGACTCAATTGAGCGCGGGGGATCCGCTGCCGCCGAGGAGCGCCGGCGCGCCGGCGGCAGCCGCAGCCGCGGCCCGGATGGTCTCGGCCGGCATGCCCGCCCTAGACATGGCGTTCAGCCCCAGGAGCACGGCGATGACGTACGAGCCGGCCGGCTCCGGCGCACAGGCACGGATGGCCGTGAACAGTTTGTGTTCGAGCCGCGCCAAGTGCGCCTGGGTCGCGGGGGTGACCGTCAGCGGCTGGCTGGCGGCGCAGAGGAACATACAGCCGCGCCCGAGGTTGGCGGCGAGAAACTCTGCGACGAAACGAATGAACCCCCCGAGACGCTCGGCGGCCTCGCCCGGGCCGTCAAGCCGCGCCAGGGCGGCCGCGGTAATCGTCTGGGTATAGCGCTCGAGGGCGAGGCGCCAGGCATTTTCCTTGTCGCCGAACGCGGCGTAGAAACTGCCGCGCTGGATGCCGATGGCCTCCTGCAGGCTGTCGATTGACGTCCCCACAAAGCCCTGATCCCAGAACGTCTCGATGATCCGTTCGAGTGCGTGCTCGGCATTAAAGCTGCGGGGACGTCCGGCCATGCTGCAAGCTCTGTCTTAGGCTGCGGCGTGTTGCGGCTTCGACCAAGCGAAGGCGGCAAACGGCGCATCGACCGGCGTGGCGGCCAAGTGGTTCACATAATTTGACATAACTTTTTGCGCCAGTCCGACCAGGATATCGAGTACGTTGCGTGAGGTAAATCCTGCGGCGAGGAACTGCTCGACGTCCTGCTGCGCGACCTCTCCGCGCTGACGCACCAATTTCAGCGTGAACTGCCGAAGCGCTTCCAGGCGTGCATCGGGCAGCGAGCGCGCCTCGCGCAGTGCCCTGAGGGTCGGTTCGTCGACGCCCTGGCTCTTGGCGATCCAGGAGTGTGCCGGTACGCAGTAGTGGCAGCCGTGCTCGACATTGATCGCCAGCCACACCACATTGCGTTCGATCGGGCTGAGACTGGTCTGCTGGAAGATCTCGTGCAGCTTCTTGTACGCATCGAGGTGCTCGGGGGACTCGGCCATCACCGCGTGCAGATTCGGAATCATGCCGTACGCCTTGAAGGAGTCCTCGAGCAGCGGCCGGCTCGCGGCCGGCGCGGATTCGAGCGTGTGGATCGTGAAAGTCGACATGGTCGCTCCGTGAAGATGATTCGGGCCACCGGCTGGTGGGCAGGGGGAAGAGTGCCTAATTATGGACCATACGGTCAAGAAAGAATCTGAGCGATCCCCGCCTCCTCCTTTCGGGGGAATGACGACGGTTCGGTGCGGTCTCAATGCGGGGCGAGCAAGGCCGCACGTTCAGCCAGGGTGCGGATCTCGCGGCCCGGCTTGCCGGGTTATTGCTGCGGTTGCCTCCCGGACCGTTTGCACCAGACCACCGGCATGCCGGTCGGTGCCGCAGGCGTTCGAGGATTGGAACGAAATCCGCTCCTCACACCGTCCGAGCCGGTGTCGTACGCGTGGCCGGGGTGCCGTTCGATTAGATGGCGCGGCGCGAAGCCGCCTCTGCAGCGGCTGAAGGACGGTGGGGACGTTGGGAAACGCCAGCAGAGTCCGATACCCCTCCATCAGGCGGGCGCAGGCTCCGCGATGCGAGCCAAAAGGGTTTGCAGCGCAAAAGCGAGCCCGTCCGCTGCGACCGACTCGATATTCGAGTCGCGTCCTTGCAGCGATCGCAGTCAAGGGTATTGCCGTTGCTGCTCGCGTCACTGGCTTCTCAGGGGTGCGTGCGACTGCGCCGGGATTTCCGGGCAGTTCGCGGGGACAGCAGCAATGGCGGGCCGAGTGCCGCCTGCGCCCATGATGCAGGCCTTGATCGCGCTGCTCGTTGGCATCGGAAGAGGAGCGATATCGGCTTGTGGCGCTGAGTTATCGGGCGATCGAACGAACTGTGCCGAGCCTTCAGGCCCGGATTATTGGCCGTTCGCAAACTTGATTTTCGCCCGAAGAAGCCGCGCGCGCCGGTGTCAGTCCGAACGGTGTACCAGTCGCGTTTCGCCACCTGATAGAATTCCGGGGATCGCGCGCCCGTAGCTCAGTTGGATAGAGTACCTGGCTTCGAACCAGGTGGTCGGGGGTTCGAATCCCTCCGGGCGCGCCAATAAACTCTTAAAAATCAATCGCTTTCGTGCCAAGCGGGAACCGTGGCAGTGGCCTGCGCCACAGTTCTGCCACTAATATTCACCCGATCCGCGCTATAGTCAAGGCGTGTGAGAAGGGGCGTGAAGTGAAGAAGCGCGAGCCCAAGGGCAACATCCGAGAGCGAATAAACAGGGGCAAGACGGTGTACCAAGTGCAGGTGCGCGTAGTGGGCTACCCCTCCCGCACCGCGACTTTTCCAACACGACGACTCGCCGAGCGGTGGGAAACCAAGATCAAAGCACAGATGATCGAGGGCCGGCATTTTCGTGATGTCGAGGCGCGCCGCCGCACACTGGCCGATGCGATCGACCGCTACACCGAAGAAGAATTGCCGAAGAAGCGAGCGGACACCATGCATCGCTACTGCCTGCCCTGGTGGCGAGCTCGACTAGGGCACTTGAAAATGGCCGATATAACACCGGCGGCCATCGTGGACGCGCGCAGTCAACTTTCTCGGGAGCCCTATACCCGTGCGCGCCAGGGCGCGAAGCGGACTCTGCTGAAGCCGGGCGAGAAGCCGGCGGAATACAAGCGCAGCAACAGCACGGTAAACCGCTATCTCGAGGTGCTGAGTCACGTATTCACGATCGCGCGCCGCGAATGGCATTGGATCAGCAGTAACCCCATGGAGGGAGTGAGCAAACTCCACGAAGGGCCGGGGCGCGTTCGTTATCTTTCGGAAGAGGAGCGGGCCGCGCTTCTCCGTGAGACGGTGAAGGATCCGCAACTTCACTGTATGGTCATGCTGGCGCTCTCTACTGCGAGCCGGGCTGGCGAGTTGCTGAACCTCCAATGGCGGGACGTGGATCTTGACGAGGGCCGCATGCTGCTCGGCAGGAAACCGGGCCAACAATCGAGACTCGCGACTAAAAATGGCACGGCGAGGGTGGCGTGGGCCAGTGGCGAGGCGCTGAGATTGCTACAGGAACGCGCCAAAAATCCTCGCCGGGATGATGACCTCGTGTTCTCGAGTCCGGCTCGCAGCGGCGGACGCAGCAGATATAACTACGATGACCCGTTTGGCGATGCCGTGGAAGCTGCGGGTCTCGAGGATTTTCATTTTCACGATCTTCGGCACTCGGCCGCAACGTATCTCGCCCGAGCCGGCGCAACCGAACAGCAGTTACGAGCGATCGGCGGGTGGAAATCGAACGTCGTGAACAAGTATGTCCACCTGGCCGGCGACGATGTGAAGGACCTGCTCGCCGAGCTTGGCAAGAAGGTGGGCGGCGGGAAGGATACTGCTTAGCGCCGCCGAGCCTTCTTGCGCTGATCGCGATCAGCGCGATGGGCGGCCGAGCGAGCAGCCGCTGCCAAGTCGCAGCACAGAGGGAACTCCGGCGGCCGAACGATCTTCTTGAGTGCGGCATCGAGCACCTGCTGTGCCGGCACGAGCGCCTCGCGCATCAGATCGAATGCCGAGTCCGTGATCTCTGGCGACCCGCGCAGAGCGGTGATCGCCGTATCGAGTCCTTCCCTCACCCCATCGAGGCCCGCAATGAGCGCATCGCGCTCCTCATGCGCCTCCAGGTGATAGGCGTCAAGTGCCTCCTCATCCGTTTGGAACATTGCCCCGCGGGGCGCGACAGTCTCCGCTGCTGGTGCCCTTTCCTTACGCACTTTGGTAGGGCGGTGATGGTATAGAGCACGGAACAGTGTGGCGGAACTCACGCCGAGTGCTGCCGCGACAGCGGTCGCCCGCTCGCCCGCATCAATCCGTCTCATCGCCTCGACCGCTTGCTGCGCGGAGAGTTTGCGTGGTCGGCCGAGTTTAGGGGCACTGTCCACCTCCGTCCGGCTCGTCCTGGCCGCACGGCGCAACCGCCCTCGAGCGCGCTGCTTCACGTGAACTCGGGACTCCCCGCGCGCGGCACGGCATCGATCGACGGACGCCGGCAGTACGCTATCCAACACGACACGCCGCGCGGCGGGCGTCAGCCGTAAATATCGTTGCCACGCCTCGACGCTCTCCAGCCGGCCGATGCTCAGGAGCGCCCGCGCCTCTCCGTGGCGCGTCATGTCGAGGGCGTCCGCCACCCACTGCGACGACTCCCCGAAAGCGCGTGCGATCGCGTCAGGGGCTATGCCGGCCTCGCGCAGCACCAAGAGCGCGCGGATCCGTTCCGCAAAATCCCATGCGCGTTCCGTCAGATCGTTCGACGCCATATCTATTTTGAGTCTCAAAAAGACTGAACTCATTGAATCACAAGGACACCAGTTGCCACAAGTGCGACAAAGGGCCCACCTGGCCGAGGAGAGGAGAAGTGGCGGCGATTGGCGGCCACATGTGGAGACCAGTGATGGCACTCATACCCCTCACCGACCAGCGCGGACTGACCGATGCCGGTATCGCCTACCCCTCGACGACCGAGAGCTGGCGCTGGCTGTTCCGCCACCGCGTGGAGCGCGGTGTCGAGGACGCCTTCGTCCGCTGCGGAAGTCGGATCCTGGTCGACACGGATCGCTTCCTTGAGCGCCTGCGGGCGGGCGGCGTGCCGAGCGGAACTCGCCGACCGGCAGCCCCGGTTGCCGTGGCATCTCGCCGCCGCGCGGCGGGAGGTGGGCGATGAGTGCCCCGGCACGCGACGCGGCGGTGCATCTGGCGGCGCTGCGCGATCGCGAGGCGGATCTCGGTCATTGGCTCGAGCACGAGCCACCGCCGCTCGATTTCGTGTTGGCTCATCTTCTCGCTGGCACGATCGGCGTTTTATACGCGCCGGGTGGAAGAGGTAAGGGATTCTTCCTCTTGCAGGCGGCGATCGCGGTCGCCTGTCGCGGCCCCGGAGCTGACCCGATGGAGTTGGGATTATCGAGTCACGGCCGGGCAGTCTACATCTCGGCCGAGGATCCGTCGGCTGTGCTGCACCACCGATTTCGCTCGATGTGCGCGGGCATGCCGCCAGCGACGCGCGAGGAGCTCCGCGAGCAGCTCAGTGTCGTCCCTGCATACGCGCTCGGCATTGATGTTGGGTCGCCGGCATGGTGTGGCGCCCTCGCCCAATACTGCGAGGGTGCACGCCTCGTCGTGCTCGACACGTTTCGCCGCGTGCACCATGAAGATGAAAACGGCAACGGCGAAATGGCAGACATCATGAGCCGCGTGGAGAAAATCGCCGCAGAGACTGGCGCGGCCATCCTGTTGGCGCACCACGTCGCCAAGGGAGGTGACTCCGCCCGCGGTGCCACCGCAATCATCGATAATGCTCGATGCGGTATGTCTCTCGTGACGTTGCAAACGGATATCACGGGAACCAAAGAGACGCTGCGTGCCCACAAATTCTCCCTCACGCGAGGCGGAAAGCCATTGCCGGAAGCGGCTGCGCATCGATTTGTGCGTGTCGAATATTCGAAGGTGAACTACGGCCACATCGTGGAAGAAGTGGATGGGCAGCGATGGCTGGAACGTGGTGAAGGCGGAGTGCTCCACGCGGTGACGTTATATCCGGTGGACGCAGCAGGGACAGAGGGAGGGCGAACGAAGAAAGCCAAGACCGAAGTCCTGAAGTCGGGACGTTCGGATCAAGCGAAACCCACGGAGGCCGAAGATGACGAATGGTAACAGGCTATTGCCGACTACAAGCGTCGTGCCGGCAAGGGTGATGCTCTACCAGCCGACACAACGCCCCATATTCCGTAAGGGAAAATGGGTCGAAACCTCATGGGGTCGCTGCAAAGTTGAGGGGCGTATGGGGCAGAGGCATGCGGATGTCCTCGAAATATCCCAATACTGCGCGGAGCTAATGCGGAAAGAAGATGGGGGAACGATACGGCTATTGGTCGATCCGGCGAGGGTCAGACGCATGATCAGCGATGACCTGTACAGTGAGCAACAATTGTGGAAGTTGCTGAAAGATATGCGCGAGTCCACTATCGAGATTGACACCCCCGCAATTCGCCTGATGGGCGGCGTGATCGAGTCGGCGGCAAAGGCAAAACACAGGACTGCCCGCAACCCATTCGCCACGCGGTTCGCGCCGACGCCCTCACCGCCGGCTCTGCATGGCGAACAGCGCAAAAAACGCACGGGGGAGGTGGTCGCTACAGCTCGTGACCGCAAGCTGTGGGTGATTCGTCTAGGTCTCGGATGGACAGAGTTGATGAGGCTCGATTTACCCCTGTACTACGACCCTGCCCCCATAGCGCGTCTTCAGTTCGGTATCAGTCAGGCGGTGGTGCGTCACGTATTGACGCATAGCCACGCGCCTAATGGAGGCTGGACTGTCGACGGGCTGATCAGTGCGGTAGCGGGCGAGCTCCGCGGTCAGAAGCGTAGGGATGCGCGTCGCAATCTGCATGCGGACGCCGCGCGCATCGCGGCCATGGGAATAGTGGTGGCGGGGGACCGAGTGCACCGTGCTGGCATCGAGCTGGATGGCCGACGCGTGGGGCAGCCGCCTGGGAGCGTGGGGCAGCCGCCTGGGAGCGTGGGGCAGCCGCCTGGGAGCGTGGGGCAGCCGCCTGGGAGCGTGGGGCAGCCGCCTGGGGAAACGGCGTCTCTTCAGGATCTCTAGGACTCTCAGGAGTCCTAGAGAGGCGCGCCGCGCCGCCCTTGCGGGGCGGCACGGGCGCTGCGGAGAAGAAATGCGGCGGAAGAGATGGCAAGGCAGAGCGACGGGGCGCGGGGTGCCGGTCTCGGCTCCGGTCCCCCCGCAATCCCCCTGCATTTCCGCCCGCCCAGGAAGGGCGGGCTCTGGCGAGGCCAGGGAGGGCTTCTCCTGGGGGGTGGCATCGGGGCGGATCGTGGCGCTCAGCGCGCCACAGGCGGCCCTGCGGCGTGGTTCCACCGCAGCCTCTGATACTGCGGAGGCGGCCGGTCCAATATCCGGCGAGTCGTCCGGAATGTCGCCGTCACCGCCCTGCGGCTTGACTGTGCCATGCAATGCATTACACTGTAATGCGATGCATAGCAGTCCGTGGTCCGCCGGGTGATCCGCACATTCCGCCACAAGGGACTCGAGGCGTTCTTCACCAAGGATGACCCGCGCAAGATCCTGGCCGACCGAGTCGATCGCATCACGCGGCTGCTCGACCGGCTGGATGGGGCGAAAACGCCCCAGGACATGAACTTGCCCGGATGGGGCTTTCACGAACTGAAGGGCAGGCGCAAGGGCGAGTATGCCGTGGCGGTGTCAGGGAATTGGCGCATCACCTTCCGCTTCGAGGGCGTGGACGCCTTCGACGTCAACCTCGAGGACTATCATTGATGAACAGCTTGCGAAGTCCGAATCGTCGTCCGACGCACCCCGGCGCCATTCTGCGAGAGGATGTGCTGCCGGCGCTCGCGATGACTCAGGTAGAACTCGCTGAGCGGCTCGGCGTCAGCCGGCTCACCGTATCTGAACTGCTGAACGAGAAGCGCGCTCTCTCGACCGAGATGGCGCTGCGGCTCGGGAGATTGCTCGATACGAGCCCGGAAAGCTGGCTCGCGATGCAGGGCGCGGTGGACCTCTGGGAAGTCCGCAACGCCAAGATGGAAGTGCTCGAGTCGGTTAAGCCAGTATCGAAGCGGAAGGTGGCCTGAGGGCCGCCACGGCGGCCCTGCTTATCTGAAAATATCCATGGCGCCGCCACCCCGATACAGCCCCGACGAGATCGCGCGCCGTCTTGCGGCGCTCGCCGACGCACGCTCGAACAATGCTATGGAAGGGCTGTATGAGAGCGAGAATGATGCTGTGCTCCTCGATGCGTTTGCGCGTGGGGAGATCGATCGTGCTGAACTTGATTGGCACCTGCGAGTCGATCTGCGGAAAAAAATGGCGCTCGACATCGACCTCGTGAATCCAATCCATCATCGGAAGGGCTTCATCTATCCTGGCTCCTTCGGTTCTGGACGTCCAAACCAGCCACTCATGCAGTTCGACCACATCAGCAAATGGCGCGATTACCTGCTGACGCTGCAGGTCAACGATACGAGAGTTCCCGGGATTCACCGGGATGCATACCACGATGCGCTGCGCATACTGCTCCTGGCATGGGTCGAACCGGCTGTCGTCCAATCCGCCGAAATGCAAGCGCTGCGAAGCCTCGAGGGCGCGCTACGTGGTGTGTATTTTCAGCGGCTGTATGAGAAGGAACGGACTCGACGGCACCGCCTCAAGCCGGAAAATTTCAAACCTGGCTTACGCCAGGTCCTTAGTTTCATGAGCGAGCACGACGACCTGCCGGACGCGTTGCACAGCAAGTCAGGACGCGGACCGGGAGGCGCTCTCGACACGATACGCAACCATCTTGCTCATGGCGATCCTCTCAACAAACTGCCCTGCGGTGGGCTCTTCGAAGGCGTGCGCGACGTGATCGTCTACGCCTATCGCAATCATCCCGAGAGTGCGCTGCCTCAGTCTCAGGTCGGTGGCATGCAGGCTTTCGACTGAGTGGCGAGACGAAAGGCAACGCCGTCGAATCCGAGGTCGAAGCGGCAGAGTTCGGTTAGGTCCCGCGGTATTTCTCGGGTTCGTTGAGGATATTGACGACTTGAGTCGCAACCGATTGGAGTCGGGCATTGACCGTTGCCGTGATCTCCGCGTCGTTACGAAGCGCTTTCTGGACCTGCGGCAGCAGCGTGTGGAAGTCTGCGAGGCGCGCCGCCGGCACGAGTGACGATATGGATGATGCCGCGGCGTGCCAATGATCCCAATCCTTCTCGCAGGTCTTTGGCGATGAACTGTAGGGACACGCTGAGTGCATCGCATGGGCTGTGGTTCTCACCTTGATCGGTGCTTCGATGAGCATGTGCTGGATTGCCGCACTTCGCACGGCATTAATATGTTGGTCCCGCTTGATCAGAGACGCTTCCTGTTCGCGATTCCAAGCGTCGTTGCGCACCGTCATTGCGCATTGATTCCAGCGCCATTCCGGTACTCCGGCCGCCGCTAGCGGGCGGATTTTCGCGAGGCAAGCGTCATAGTATTTGACTTTTTTAGCCCACCATAGCCGTACTCCGTTCTGGTGCGCGACACGACTCCGGCCCCATGTCTCGTACTGCACGATGGATGCATTGAGCCGCTTGAGATAGGCGGTCGTGTGCCGAATGAGGTGCCGGGCGTTTCGCAGGGTGTTGACGTTCGCCTGGACCTGGTTCAGTGCGGTGAGACGGTCCTGGTAATCGGCTGCGGACGTGAGGTAAAGCGTGAAGGGTGAGTGTCCCTGCAGACTCAGGGTCAGGCGATCGCCGTCGAGCGTTCCGACGTACACGGCGCTCAGCAGCCCGAATAGGCCGGGTGTCTTCAGCGTGACGTTGCCGCCGGCGATGCTGCCTTGCAGTGTGTGGCGGCTGACGTCAGGAGCTGCGCTGCCCTGATTTACGGTGGTCACGACAAGCGCGCCGCTCACGTGCCCGCGGGGAGCCTCGACGAGCCGGACCATGATGATGCTGGCGGCGCTGCCGCGCGAGACGTAGTACCCGTTCACAAGTGGTCGGCCGAACCACGACCCGAATCCAGTGAGAGCGACGAGGCACACCAGCGCCAGCATGCTTCGCGCGACACGAGACCGTAGCACACCCAATAACCTGGCTTCTCCGTCCATGTGGGTACCCCTTTAGCGTATCGGCTCCGATCGTGACACGGTGATCCCGAAAAATGAGAGGTGGGCCTCGCAAAATCGAGTGGCGGCACACTGATGGATGGCGATTGGGACCGACCG
The DNA here is from genome assembly GCA_021847105.1 of Pseudomonadota bacterium. GTDB lineage: Bacteria > Pseudomonadota > Gammaproteobacteria > Steroidobacterales > Steroidobacteraceae > 13-2-20CM-66-19. The sequence continues at coordinate 120,667 of JAJZUT010000010.1, forward strand.
ATTGCTGTGACTGGAGTCACGGAACCGCCCAGCGCGACCCCGCTGATGGCACTACCGTTCTGATTCCCGCAATGCGTCGGCGACCTCCGCGAAGCGGATCGACAGTTCGCTGGCTTTCTCGCGCCGCCGGCTGCCGAGGCGGCGCGGCGCCTGAAGTAGCTTCACGGCCGCCGCAAGATCGGCAGGATCGATGCCGGGGATGCCTGCCGCGAGGATCGCGAGGGCCGCAGCCCGCTCACGGGGGTGAAGGCCGTACCCGTAGGCCAAGTACCGCAGGCATACCGAGAGTGCCAGCAGGGCCTCGCTCATCTGCCAAGATCCTGCCCGGCGGTCCGCTTGGCCCCGTCGGGGGAGTTATCCAGGCCGGCGACGCCGAGCGCGTCGGGGGAGACGGTCCACCCCGCCTCGAGTGCCGCCTCGGCCCACGAGCGGCACTCAGTGCGGACGATGTCGATATCGTCGCTGCACGCCCGAGCCCACTCGGCGTCCGAGCACGCATAGTCACCCGACTGCACCATGTCGCTGATAAGCCGCTGGGTGACGCGCTGCGCCTGCGCGAGCTCCTGCGCCTGACGGTCCCGCTCCGCGGCCGGCTGCGGCGGCTCGCCCCGCTGCATCCGCGCTCGCTCGTCCGCCACGATCTCCTGCAGATCCTCGTCCATGACGCGGATGCCTTCGCGCGCGGAGAGCCGTGCGGCACGCTCGCGAAACTCGGCGCTGCCCTGAATTTGCACCTTGCCGTCCCATTTCGCGGAGGCGAGCTGCAGCGCCGCGAGCGTTGCATCATCCTCTCGACTCGAGGTCATATTGATCATCCGCCCGGCGTCGACGAACGCGAGGCGGCGGTCCGCATCGCGGCGATACTCCACCGTCGAGCCCATCACGTGCGCGGAAAACGCCCGGATGTCCCGCGGCACGGCCGGTTGGTCTTCTCCCATGAGTCGCGGGGCAATCCAGCGCGCGTAGGAGTCGGCCTGCTGGCTGCGTCCCTGTTGTCGTAGCCAGTCCTCATAACTCTTGGCGGCGGTCTTGGCCCGGCCCTGCCGCTCGCGTGCCTGCCGTTCGCGCAGCGCGGCTCGCTCGCGCGCATCCTGAGCGGCAAGCTGGCTGCGGACCGCGTTGAGTTGCGCGCCGCGCCCTCGCCAGTTGCCGGCGGTGGCCGCCTGACGTCGCTCGCGCTGCGCGGCCTGGAGTGCCGCGCGCTCCTGCCGGTGCCGGGCGGTGAGGGCCGCACGTTCCGCGCGGCCCTCGGCCTGCCGCTCCTTACGGGCGCGCTGGTACTCCGCCCAGTTCGTGCGGTCCGTCGATTCTGCCGCCCGCTCCGTCGGTTCGGGGTCGGGCGCGTGAGCGCGCGCCTGCTCGGTATGCTCGTGCGTCGGCGGCTGATACGGGCCGAGCCGCTTCGTGAGTTTGGCGAAGCTCGCGTCCCTCAAGACCTCACTGGCCTTCACGGGCTGGTCACCCACGTGGATCAGCGCGCCACTGCCTTTCTTCTCGTACCGCAGGCCGCGTGCGGCTAGCGCGGCATGGAGTTCCGCCCATGTCTGGGCACCGCGTTTTGGGTGGAACAGTTGCCCGGCGCGCTCTCGCGCGATCTCCACCGCCGACCGCTCGCCGTGGCGGTGAGCTCCATCCCGAGCGCGGTCCCTGGTGCGCGGGCGCTCCCGCGCGCGCTCGCCACGTCGGTCCTCACGGCTGGTCTTGCGGCGGCGCTCAGCCTCGGCCGCCTCGCGCTCGGCAGCGGGTGTTGCGAACTGTTGCCATTCTTGCGCCTGTTCAATTTTGGCGACTGCCTGCAGAAGTGCCCGACGGTCCCACCCTCCGCCGGCGCGGACGACGCGCTCGGTTTCCGGGTGCACACGGTTCACGATCAAATGCACATGATCATGGTCCGTGTCTCTGTGCTGCGCCCATACCGCCTGGTGGTCGCGCAGGCCGAGCTCCGACAGCACGATGCTCACGGCTTGCTCGACCTGCTGCGCCGTCGGATGCTCGCCCTCGGCCCATGAGACGACGTAGTGGCAGATAGGATCGGCACTTTGTGGGGCAGCGAGTGCCAGGGCGGCCATTTCCGCTTTCTGCGCCGTGAGGTCCGTGGACAAGAAACCCTGTGTGCCGTAGTAGACGCACTTCTCCGGACCTAGCTCTTCGGGTCGATCTGGGTCAGCGTGGCCCCCGGGGTCGGTGACGTAGGTGACTAAGTTGTCGATACGTGCGACCTTGCCGCCGCCACCGCGCGCAGGGATTTTTTTCCCGATCATTTCTCGACCTCCGCTGCGATGCGAGCGATTGCCCGGCGCACGTCGGCGAGGGCTGACGCAGTGTCGGCGCTGTAGGCCCCGCGCGACTCGGTGTGCACGAGCTTCAAGAGGCCGCCGAGCCGGCGCAGCTCATTGACGGTCGTCAAATCGGTCCGGGAAGTCACGACACGACCCAAGATCAGCGCGCGGCAATAGCTGGAAAGGGTCAGCCCGCATGCATGAGCTTGCTCGAGTACCGCTTTGCGCTCGGTGACTGCGATATGGATGTTTAGCGCAGCGCGGCGCGGTGTGGTGGATTTGGGCATCGCTTCATCCTCGTGGCTCGTCCCCTCTTCTCCGCTTCGCGGGCCTAGATGTGAGAAGCGAAGCGCCGAACATCGCCAAACGTGAGAAGGCCGCAGGCCGCCGAACGTAATGCACCCTCACGCATCGAGCGCGGAGCGGCGATGTGTGCAGGGTGCCGTCTTGTGATTCTTACTCCCGACACATTAGGCGCTACCTGAACTCTCCTGGTGGCGCAGCACCATCCCCCCTCACGCTGCAGATAGTCGCGAGACAGGCATCTGGCTATGGCACCAGAGTGCCCATGGTTGGGGCCAGAACTCCTATCACCATTCGAGCCATGTGAGTTCAGGGGCCCACCCTGCCGAGCACTGGTGAGGGCGGGCATGTGACCCGCGATGGTTTGGAGATGGACATGGCCGAGACATACGACATCGACGAATACGCGGCGCGGGCAAGGGCGGCGCTCGACAAACTGCGCGCGGAACACTCGCCCGCTGTGCGGTCCGGAAGAGGCGGCAAGGCGGCGGTCCTGCGCGCGGTCCGGGATCGTCTGCTAGCCCTCTCCGGAGAGTTCTACACGACCGGTCAGATGACAGACGCGCTACGCTCGGTGATCCCCTCAATGAGCGCCCGCGCGGTTCGCGCGGCGCTTCGTGAGGCAGCGCGGGACGGAACGGCTAAAAAGAAAGGGCGGCAGCGGAAATCCGCGCGGGGAGCCCGCGCAGAGACCGCCGGGAGCGGTGATTCTCGCCCTGCGGGGTCGGTCACGGGGCCCGCGACAAACGACAGACGACCCGCCGCCGTTCGCGGCGACGCGCCAACTGCTGACGCACCTCCAGCCCACCCGAGACCATCCAGCGTTCCGGCCGGCGGCGCATCTGCTGTCCCTGACTTGGACTCCACCCCGCCCACGGCGGGGACCGCCGCAGTGCCTTTCACGAAAGAGCAGCGCGCCCAGCACGGGATACCCGAGTGGGCGGACGGCTCGGACTTACGGCCCGGCGAGATGCTCGACCGATATGCCGTCCGCAAGCGCGCCGCCGGCCCCCCAAAAGGGGAGGAAGAACTTCGGAAATTTATCGGCGAGGGTCGCCGCCGTGACCCCTGATTGGGGCCCACCCGGCAGAGAACAACTATGGCGACGACCGCGACACCACGGCAACACACCGAGCGCCCATGGCACCGGCGATCCGAGCTCTACGCCCGTGAGTCGGAGATCCGAGCTCTGCGGGCCGAGGGCTACTCGCTCCGCCAGATCGTGGACCGACTCGACCTCGGGCTGAGTCGCTCAACCCTGCATCGCTGGCTCCGCCGCGCTGACGCAGCCGCAGGAGCCGCCCGTCCCGCTTGCGAACCTGCGGCCAGCGCGAGCCCGGCCGCACCGGGTGCGGTGGATTCCGCCTCGCTTGCTGCTGATGACGCGGCGGCCGAGGCGCTGCTCGCCGCGACCGACTTCTCCCCGCCAACTTCATCCTCGAGGAAATGACCATGACCTCTATCTCTGTCCATATGACCCTTGCCGCAGTGGGGAACTGCGGCAAGACCACCATTGCCCGGCACGTCCTGGCGACCGTGACCGGTGGCGCGCTCAGCACCCTAGAGACACGCAGCGCGAGCGGGGAGGAGACCGACGCGACCGATCGCGACGGACTGTCGGCGCGGCTTTTCGCTCCCCCTGCAGGCGGCCTTGTACTGGATGTAGGGGTCGGTGACACGGTGGACGCGCTCGCCGCACTTAGTCTCATCGCGCGTCAGGACCCGAGTTTGCCTGCACGGCTGCGCATCGTGGTGCCGCTATTGCTCGACGGCAAATCCGTAGCCGGATTGCGGTGGCTGCTCGCGCAGATACCCGAGTCACTACGCCCCGCGGTGCGGGCGGTCTGGAATCGCGTGCGCGATGACTCATTGCGCGACGGCGACATCGCTCGAGCCGCGCGCTCCGTCGCCCGTCAGGCCGGCGCGCGGCTCTGCGTGCCGGTGATTCACGAGTCGCCACTGTTTGATCCCGCGCACCCACTGGTGCGGCGCCGCGGCGGCATCGAGGCCCTAGCAGGATTGCCCGATGACGAGATCCGCGCGGCCCCGATGACTGACATGCCCGCACTGCTCGCCGGCCGCGACGCAGCGCAGGCGGCGCTCGCCGATTGTCGCGCGGTAGCAGCCGCCATCACTGAGTGACTCAGGAGATAGACCTATGCGTCACCACATCCCCATTCCCATTCGATGCGCCGCCGCGGCTGCGGTGGCAACCCTCATTCTGGCGTCCGCCGCACCGCCCGCGGAGGCGGTGTCGGAGGTAGCCGGCGCAACGTTTCCGGAGCAGGTGGTGCAGGAAGTCACGGCCGTCGAGCAGGACGAGCAGGCCGTCATGCAGACGGAGCAGCAGATCTCGATGCTCGCGGACCAGGCCGTCAATTTGGGCACGATGCCGCTGCAGCTCTGGGGGCAGTTGACGGCTCCGGTCATGCAGATGCAGGAAATCATCGGACAGGCCCAAGGTATCTCCGCGAGCGTGCAGGACACGGCCGCCCAAACCGCCTATGAGTATGGGGATCCGACCGGGTCGGTGGGCTATGCCGGCGGCACGCTGGCGCAGTGGACGCAAGGGTTCAATGAGCAGATCACGGGCACGCTGCATGAGTACGGTCTGTCCCGGCAGCAGTTCGCGACCTCCGCCGCGACGGAACAGACGTTGCAGGCCGCCTCGCGCAGCGCGCAGGGCCGCAATCAGATTCTCCAGGCGAGCAACGCGATGTCCGGAGTACTCGCGACGGAAATCGCGCAGCTCGACACCGACACGCGGACCGCCAACACCGCGATCCTTTCCGATATGCAGGCGCGCACGACAGATTCCGCCGGAAAACAACAGGCGCTGCAGAACTGGCTCCACACCCCAGGATGGACACCGCGGCAGTGCCCGCCGCCGTGCGGCGCGCCCCCGCCGCCGAAGTGACCCGAGGAGTAACATTTATGCGCCGTAAACACATCGTGCTAACTGCCTTCGCCGCGCTTCTGGTCCCTGGGCTCGCGCTCGCGCAGGTGGCGGTCTCCGCACCGCCCGGGATATTTGACTCGATCGTCGGTGAAGTTCAAGCCGCGTCGTCCCACTGGATCTCAATCGGCGCCGGGCGGACTGGCATCGGCTGGCGGATCTTTACGGGGTTGGCGACACTTGAATTGGTCTGGTGGGGACTGACCAACGCACTGCGAAAAAACGATCTCGGGGAGTGGTTCTCGAGCCTCTTCCTGAAAATGCTCGAGATTTCGTTTTTTGGCTTCGTCGTCGCGTCCGCGCCGACGTGGATGCCGGCGGTGATCGACGCAGTCCGGAATGTCGGCGCAGCATTTCTTTACGCGACCCCAGGAGCTGCGAGCATTCCCTCGCGCGAGATGACCCCTTCAGGAATCATGACTTTGGCTAACACGCTGGTGGAAGGATTGCCGCATTTGATCGCGCAGTCAGGCAGTTGGACTCACTTGGCCCAATCTTTTCTAGCGTCCCTCGCCCTCATCTTGTCCACTGTGCTCCTGTATGTCGGATTCGCCTTGGTAGCGTTACAGCTACTGATGACCTTGATAGAAATGTACATGGTTCTGGGCATCGGCAGCATCATGTTGGGATTTCTCGGCTCGCGGTGGACCGTGTCGTTCGGGGAGAAATATTTCAGTTACGCCGCGAGTGTTGGGGCAAAACTCGTGACCACGTATGCAATTGTAGGGATCATGATTTCGCTTGCCAGCAAAGACGCCGCCTGGATGCAACAAGCTGGCGCGGGGAGCATCGGGCCGACCAACCTCATTGAGTTGGCGTCAAACGGACTCATCGGCGGCGTTCTGGCGCTGGCAATTCCGAGTGTGGCGGGTTCTGCACTCGGCGGTGGCGCGGCGCTCGGGCTCTCGCACCTGACTTCCGCGGGCGGGTCGGTCGCTTCGGCGGGGGCAGCGGCGGGTCTCGGAGCTGCGGCGGGGGTGGCCGGGGCTAAGGCTGCGGGGGCCTCGCTCGCACGCATCGCGGCGCTGACCGGAGTGTCGGGCTCGTCTGGCAGCGGCGTCGGTGGGTTCAAGGGTGGTGCTGGCGCGATCGCGGCCACGCCCCCGCCGCCTGGCGGTGCCGGGGGTGCGGCAGGGGCCGGCATGGGCGCGGGCGGGAAGGCCGCAGGGGCGGGGGTCGCAGCGGCCGGAAAGGCCGCGGGGGCGGCCATCTCCGCTGTGCCGGGACTGCAGCCCGTCGGAGCGGCGGTTTCCGCTGCCGGGCAGGCGGCGGGCAAGGGGGTTGAGGCTGCCGGCAAGGCCGCAGGCAAAGGCGCTGAGGCGGCGGGGAAGGCGGCCAGCGCGGCGCGTGGCGCGACAGGTGCCGCCACTACCGGCTCGGGTGCCGGCCCTGCGGGGGGCACTCCCTTCAGCGGCGGTGGCAAGGGTGGCGGGGATGCACCGTCGACCGGCAGTGCCCCCGGCACGGGCGGACCAGATCAACTGTCGGCCCCGAGCTCCGCTGGCGGCAGCCCTGGGGCCGGCGGCACCGGAGACGGCGAAGGCGGGAAGAAAGAACCGTCCGCAGCCAGCAAACTCTTGCGGCAGGCGCAGCACCATGCGGGTCAGGCACACCGCGGGTTGCCACATGAAGGTGGGGTCAGCGCGCCGGGGCTTCGCTTCGGACACTCTGAGGACTGAGACATGACGATGACATCCATTCGCCGCTCGTTCATTCGAGGATATCGGCAACAGTCGCAGGTCACACCGGAGCTCGGCGCTCGAGTGCTGCGCCTCATCCTCGCCGTGTGTCTCGGCATCGACTTCGCCGCCGGCCACCCCCTGTGGCCGACGGTTGTGCTCATTGGCGTGATCAGCGTGGTGTTTGTCTTCGGCGCGCGGGAGATCCGACGCGAGGCGGCACGGTCGCCCGATGCGGCGGGCCCGGCCGACAGAGAATAGTTGGCTGCCGCGCTTCACTCCTGGGCGCCCAAGCTGGGGCGTGGTGGGCTCATTGACGAGCCCCACCACGTCTCCTCTCTCCAGGAGCGACAGGAGTGTCCACTATGTCAGTGTTAAATCGTGCCGTGTCCGGCTGCCGCCGATTTTTTTCCCCGCAGTGTGCCGTCCCGCGCCTGCGCGTGTGTTTTTACGCTACCGCCGCCGCCCTCGGCCTCACGCTCGTGCTCACTCATCGCCTCGTCACGCGCGAGCACCGCGAGGCGCGGCTGCTCACCGTCGCGACTCACGTTTGTCAGCTTCCCGCTCGGCTACCCATCATCTTTGTGCGACCGCCCCTGCGACAGGCGGCGGTGAAGACGAAATCTAATACTCACGTTTCGTCGCTGCGCAGGGAGAAATAACATGGGTGCCGCGGAACTAATCGTCTATGTCAGCGTCCTCTTGGGCATCGCAATCATGCTCCCGAGCATGGTCGGGATGCAGCACACCGCCTTCACCGATCAGGTCGCAAAGGTCGAGGCGGGGCAGCTCAGCACCATCACCAATGCCGCGCTGCAGTATCAATACGGCTATCTCGCCTCGCTCTCGGCCCCCGGCTCGACGCACACCGTGAGCGTCGCGACGCTGATCCAGCGCGGCTACCTACCGCCGGGCACTTCGGCGGTCGATGCGATGGGGGACCCCATCTCCGTCGAGTATCAGGCCGACAGTTCGGGAAATGTCACCGGCTACGTGGTTGCCCAGGGGGCCTACCGGTACCCCGATGCGGATGCAGGTGAGATCCTGCTCGATCTCGGCGACCGAGGGGGCTACGTGCCCGAGGTGCCGGTCGCCGGTCAGGTGGCCGGCACGATCTATGGCACGGGGCGCACATGGCAGTCCCCCGCGCCGGCCGGCATCGGGCCGGGGGCCATCGCCGTGAAGGTCGAGAGCAATGCCGCGCAGCAGGCGGATGACAGTCGCTTCCTCTGGCGCGTGCCGGCCCCGATTCCTGCGGACAATTCCATGTCGACGCCCCTGATTATGAGCGCCGTGGAGCCCCCTGGGGGCGCGTGCGGCAATACTGGTGCCATCGCGCAGGATGGCACGGGGGCACTACTGACGTGCCAGGCCGGCACCTGGACCGCCGTCGGCGGCGGGCACTGGCGAGCTCCTGTGGCGACCTATGCGGCGCTGCCGGGGAGCGGAAACCAGAACGGCGATGTGCGCCTCACGCTCGACACGGATCGGGCCTTTGCGTGGTCGGGGTCTTCGTGGCAGGCACTCGCGGTCGACCAAAATGGCAATCTGCACGTGCCGGGGCATCTGTACGCGGAAAACGGTGGCGTGAGCACTTCGACGAGCTGCTCAGGCCAAGGCGCGCTGACCGCAGGCGACATCACACTCACCACAGACAATGGCTGCGCTGACGGTGGTTCGGCGATCGGGATGCAGAGCCCGGTGACCGGTCAGGGGTACGCCATCGTCGATTCTCAGA
>JAJZUT010000045.1 GCA_021847105.1 Pseudomonadota bacterium
CCACGGATGCCGGCACCCATCGCCGCCACGTCGCGGCCGTGTACGTCGACCTCGCGGTGCATCCGCTGCGCCGGCTGCTGATCGATGCGGCCGGCCGCTACGAGCACTACAGCGATTTCGGCTCGGCGAGCATCGGGAAACTGACCGGCCGGTACGACCTCACGCGCCAGGTTGCGTTGCGCGCCACGGTGAGCAGCGGCTTTCGGGCCCCCACGCTCGCCGAGGAGTACTACTCCTCGACCAACGTCACCCCGACCAGTGCGTTCGTGCAGCTGCCGCCGAATTCCCCCGGCGGCCGGCTGCTCGGCCTCGGCTCTGGGCTGCGACCCGAGCACTCCGTGCAATACAGCGTGGGGCTGGTGTGGCGGCCCACCTCGCGGGTCATCGGCACTCTGGATCTGTACCAGATCACCATCACCGACCGGATTGTCGCAACCGGCAACCTCTACGGCACCCTGAATGGCCTCGCACAGCCCGCCGCCGCCGCCATCAACGCCGCCATCGCCGCCAACGGCAATCAGCTCGATCCGAGTGTGCTCGCCACCGGCAGCACCGGAGTGACGCTGTTCGCGAACGGCATCGACACACGCACCCGGGGCGCCGATCTGACGTTGCAGATCCCGGCTGACTACCGCATCGGCCACGTGGACTGGACGATCGGCGCGAACTACAACCAGACCTCCCTCACCAAGGTGCCCGCGACGCCCGCCGAACTCACCGGCGCGACGTTGTACGACGCCACCGCGCTTTCGGACCTCAGCACCGCAAGTCCGCGATACGTCATTCACCTCGGAGCTCTATGGCGGCTGCACAAGCTCTCGGTCGATCTCACCGAGCAGATCTACGGCCCGAGCTCGGAATGGGAGAACGACGATGGGGACAACCCGGCGAACGTACCGATGTACTTCAAGTCCACCATCCAGGTCGCAGCCCTCACCAATCTCGACGTCGGCTACCGTCTGCGGCGCAACCTGACCGTGCACCTGGGGGCGATCAACCTCTTCGACCGCTACCCGAATCGCTACAACGCGACGCTGCTCGCGCATTACAACTCGTTCCGATACGGCGACACCCTGGGGGTATTCCAGTACCCGATGTTCTCACCGTTCGGAATCAACGGCGGCTACTACTACCTGCGCGGCACCGTCCATTTCTGAGGCGCGGCGCCGCAAGAGCGGTCGAGGGATCGAGGTGCGGACGCGTCTCTGCCCCCCGACCGTTGGTTGACGAAACGAGGATCCTCGCGCAGTGCGAAAGTGAGTAGGCATCCACCTGCGTCGCAAGGAAGCAGACCGTGGCAGTCAGTGACGTGACGCTGATCGTCTGCCCCGCCAGCAGGCCGATGACGTTGTCCGTCGGCGGCAGATCGTTCCCGGCGGCCTGACTGATCCGCGCGAGCGCTCCGAGCAGGGCTTCGGCGCGCCTTCCGTTTTGCATCACTTTCGTCCTGACCTTACTGTCTGGACCGGCACTTGGGTGGCGCCGCGGCTCCCACGCATGTCATTCGCCAACGATCGCAGTCCCTCGGCACTCGAGCAGTGATCCGTCCCTGACTGAGGATGTGGTGCGGGCTGTACATCAATCCGACATCCGCGCTCGTGATCTTTGTCAACTCTTGGCTTGAGTGCGCTGCGGCGCGGTGAGCCGCCGCGGCGAGACCATCCGAATTCGTGGCCTACCTCACGGCCCTGCGGCTTGTGCGTAGGCGACCGGACGCAGGGCGCGTGCTAACCTTTCTTGACGTTGACCTCAGGCCGCGCAATGCGAGTCACCTTCATAGGCTGCCCGTTCCGCACCTCCTACGGGCACTACATCGATGCCCTGCGCCGCACCCTGCAGACGCACTACGGCGAGAGCGTCGAGTGGATCGCCTCCAACTGCGGCTGCGGCGATCCGGTCGAGCGCGAGCGGCTGTTCGAGGCTGAGCCGTCGGCCTACTTCGAGATGGCGCACGTCAGCGGCTACGAATCGCAAACCGCCTGGAAGCGCTGGCTGCGGCGCAATGCCCGCAACCTGTCCTATCAGGTTCGCGCCCGACGCTACGCCCGCCTCGCCGGCGGCAGCGACGTGATGCATCTGCAACAGACGCTCAACGCCTACGGGTCCATGGTCGCGTTTCATTGGCTGAAGCGCAGATCGAGCGCCGTCAAAGTGATCACGGTGCACGAGCTCGATGCGCACCAGATGCGCTTCCCACACCTCAATGCGCTTTATAACCACGCGGATGCGCTGATCGTGCACAGCAGCGAGCTGCGCGATCGATTGATCGAGCACGGCGTGCAGATCAACAAGGTCCACGTCCTGCCCTACGGCACCGATGTCCCGGCCGACCCCGACGATCGCGAGCGTGCCGGGATCGTGTTTTACGGCGGCCACCACCTGCTCTCGGGCAAGGGTCTCGATACGCTGCTGCACGCCGCGCAACTGCTGCGACAGACACTCGGCGAGCGCGCGCCGCTGATCACCGTGCACGGTCACTACGGCACCGAGACGCCCCCGGAGGCGCTCGAGCTCGCCAAGCAGTTCGGCGTGGCGGATCGACTCGTGTGGCGCAATCAGATTGCCGATACGCAGATTGCGCCGCTGTACCGCTCGGCCACACTCGCCGTGCTGCCCTACACTGGCGGCGCGGCGGGTCTGCCCGCCTGCGCGGCCGCCGCCAATGGTCTGCCGGTCATCGCCACGCGGCGCGCCGGCATTGCGGATCAGCTCGGGGAGTGCGCGGTCTGGATCGAGCCGAACCGCCCCGAGCAGCTCGCCGGAGCGATTACGCAACTGCTCGGTGATCCGGCCGCACGCGGCGATCTGGCCCGCCGCGCCTACGCCCGGGCGACTCAGCAGCTCAGCTGGCCGGTCATCGCCGGACGCACGGTGGAGCTGTACCGCGATGCATTGCGCGCTCGATGGGCTCAGAGCCCCTGAGCGCTCAGGCTCGGATGCTCGCCGTTCACCACGCCGGCTACGAGGGCTTTCGCCGCGCCGAGCGCCCCTGGCGCGCGCTCGCCGCAGCGCTCGGTACGCCCCGGTTCTTTCAGACCTACGATTGGTACGCGGCGTACTTTGCCCACCTGCGGCCCGCCGATGTCCCAATGGGCGTCATCGAGCTGCAGCGCGACGGGCACTGTGTCGGGATCTTCCCCTATCTGCTGACCCCGGTGCGCAAATTCGGTCTGACGCTGCGGGTGCTCGCCCTGCCCGACAGTCCGCATCTGATCCTGGCCGATGTCCTGCTCGCAGCGGATCTCGAACCGCGCTCGAGCCTGCGCGCAATCCACGCCTGCCTCGCGCAAGCCGGAATCTCCTGGCATGCTTTGCATCTGGCGCGGGTGCCGGAACACGCCCACGCCCGGCGCTTGGCCGCCGGCCTGCCCGGCGCACTCGTGCGCCCCGGCGGTGGCTCGCGCTACTTTGATGCCCGCGAGCCCTATGCCGAGCTCAGCGCCCGATTCGCGGGCCGCCTGCGCAAGACACTGAAGAAAGGCAACAAACGGCTGGGGGAGAGCGGCGCGCTCGAGTGGCTTTGCATCGGCTGCGGTGATGCGCGGATGCCCTGGGCATTCGAGCGCTTCCTGGCGCTTGAGGCGAGCGGCTGGAAGGGCGAGCACGGCACCGGGAGCGCGATCGCCCTGTCCGCGGACGTCATGAACTTCTATCGTCAGCTCACTGCCGTGCAATCGCCCGAATTGCGGGTCGAAATCCATCTGCTCTGTGTGGCCGGCCAGCCCATTGCCGGGCAATTCGCCTCGGTGTGCGGCGCGCAGCGCAGCATTCACAAAATCGCCTACGACGAGTCCTGGCAGCACGCCTCGCCCGGATCGCTGCTGATGGCGAACACCCTCGAGCGCAGCTGTCAGCACAGCCCGATCGAGCGGCTGAGCCTGGTCACGGACATGGCCTGGATGCAGGACTGGAATGCCACCCGCGAGACGGTCTACGACATCTGGATCCCGCGCCACGCGCTGTATTCGCGGCTCGCCCGCACGGCCCTGAGCGTCAAAGCGCTGCTGGGCGCTCGAGAGCCGGCGCAATTGTCGCAGGCAAGCGGCTCGAGGGACTCGCCGATGGCAACGCGCCCCGCCGAGGATGCGGGCGCGCCCGCGGCCACCTGATGCTGACAAGCCAGCGCACCCACCCGGGCGCACCGATGCGCGCGGACAATACGGTTGTGATGTCTGGGCACCCAGCACGCAGTCGATCTCAGCGGGCCAAACATTCGAACCTGCACGACCGACTGCGGTCATGGCATACGCTTCGCCAGTCAAGCAGCATCCCAACCGATGCGCTCAAGAAAGACGTGACGGTCGAATTGTGCCGCACCGGGACACGGCGCAACCAGAGAGAATGGTCGTCGCTGGCTGATTCCGTCTTACCACAACGAGAACCGACGACAGCCCCTGCCGAACGTGATGATGCTCGTCAATTCCCACTCAGCAGCGTCCATAGTTGTACCGATTGGCCGTCACGACCTCTCGCCACGCTCCAACTCCTCCTGAGCACGGCAAACCCCGATGACCCGCGCTCCGCTACAACATCGAGCTCAACACCCACGAATTCGCTTCCGCGAAGAAACGCAGCACGCAATGCGCGACACAAGTCCGCTGCCGGCTTGGGCTGCTGGACGTGGCGCCTCTTCTCCAACCCACCCGAGTGCCAAGCGCGCCGACATGCCGAACTGATCGCATTCGCCCCAGAGAGCAAATCGTTCGGCACCGCCCTCGTAGACCGTTCGTAGGCGCGCGCGGCAGGGGAAATGGGTGTTGCGCGAAGTCATGCGACTCTACCCGCGCGGCTGGCGGACCTCCCCAGGCTTGCTCCGGCCCGAGCGGCCGAACCGCCCACCATCGCGGTAGACGGCAATGTCTTGCTGCGATTCGTACTGCGGCATCGCGATCTACGATCCCGGTCGCAGCTGGCGCACTTCGACCGGAATGGAATGGCCCCGGGGCACAGTGCCCTCCGCGACTGCATCGGGCATACCTGACGTTCTCGGTCGGGCCCCGACGCTGCAGCGCGGACCATCTGGTGCGCTCCTCCCAGTGCTAAAGCTGCCCGTGGGTTCGCGAGCACCCGCCACCGCCTCAGCGGCGAAAATCGCTCACCGCGTTGCCCGTGCCGCGCGTCGAGCGTACCTCGCGCCGATGGATCACCCCGCGGCGCAGCCGCTGTGCATACATCAATCCGCGCAGCAGCAAGCCGCCGAATGCGAGCGTGGTGAACGGCAAATAGCCAAGCAGATGGCGCAGGCTTCCATCAAACGGGTCATGCAAAAAGTCGCGCAGAAAGGCAAGCGCAATATATTCCATACCCACCGTAAACAAGATCCGTCGTCCACCGGGTGAGAGCCTCGTGCCCAGGGCCGGGACCGACAGCAGCGCCATCAGATACGCAAAAGCGAGCCCGATTCCAAAGTACACAGCAGACTGCAGCGGGATCGGCGGCCGCGACGAGATGGCGTAGATCCGTATGATCATGGCCAAGTGCACCAGCATGGCCGCCGCAAACGCCAGACCCAACTCCCGGCCGCGGCGCGCGAGTCCCTGGAATTTTGCGCCCCATAACGACGCCAGTGCGCCGCCCACGTAGGCCGGCCAGAAGAAGCAGTATGCCCAGCGCGCCGATAATTGCAGAGCCGTAACTGTTCCAGTCCGACCGGAACCGAGGGTTCCGAGAGCGAGCGCAGCGAGCGCGAGTGCTCCCAGAAGGCCCGCACCCATCCACGCTGCGCACCATGATCGAACCGCCCTCATCGAACTGCCACCGCAGCGACTCCTCGAACCAGCAACCTGTATCCTTGGCGCGACGCATCGCACCCCGGACACAGGTTACTCCCTGTGACGGCGCGAGGGCCAGCGAGCCTCTCCACGGCGCCCTCCGTTCAAGCTCTTCGCATGGACCCTAAGTCAAAAGTTCCGTAATCGGCTGCGGCTGGGAGACGAAAAAGCCCTGCGCATAGTCGACGCCGATGCGGCCGAGCTCATCGAGCACCTGCTGCACCTCGACGCACTCGGCGATGATCTCGATGCCGAGCGTGCGCCCGACCTTGCAGATCGCCTCCACCATGCTGCGGTCGACCGGATCATCGGCGATGCGCCGCACGAACTGTCCGTCGATCTTGAGGAAATCGACCGGCAGGCTCTTCAGGTACATGAAGGAGGACAGCCCGGTGCCGAAATCAT
>JAJZUT010000011.1 GCA_021847105.1 Pseudomonadota bacterium
TCGCCCACGAGGGCTTGTTCGAGATCGTGAACGTGAGCGCCGCCCCACTGGGATCGGTCGTGGTCGGTGTGAACGAATAGGCCTGCTGGGCCTGCAGGCTGGTGATCGGAGTGCCGGAAATCGTCGGCCCTGCCTTGACGAGGGTCGAGGGAGGGCTCGACGCACTCGCAGTTCCACCGCTTACGGAGGAACCACCGCCACAGCCCGCCAGAGTCATCAGTGCGCAAGCGATCGACAGCGTGAGCGCCAGGCGAAGCGTGGGGAATCGCTTGTTCATGCTCGATCACTCCCGGACAGGTGTGCCGTGCGTCATTCGCAGCAGCCCGTTGCGATCTGCTCCTCCAGAGCGACCCCGTCACCGGCAGCGTGACGTTTGACGGCGCGATCGGCGCCGTCAACCCCGCTATCAGGGCATTCGGGCCGTTAGACCGGGGGGCAGTGCGTCCGCGCGTTCCAAGGGGTTTGCCCCACGATGAGCACGCTACGGCATCGAGCGAAAGCCGCAATACGTCGGCATTTACCATCACCCCGGCACACCGATGCGCTCGATCACGTCACAGTCTCGCGGCACACCGCGTCCGTCGCGGCGCTGGTCGTGACCCTCGGCTTGCTGACAGGCCGCAGACCGAGCCGATGATCCTGTCGTAGAACGCAAGGAACACCCCGACAGCCGGAACGCACCGGCACTGATGCGCCCACGGCCCCCCGAGCTGCCGGGCTCTGCGCGAGGAGCGATTCACCGACCCAAAGCAGCCCCCGCCGCTCGGCGTTGGGATTCGGCTCTCTCACACCGGCGAGCCGCACTATGGGCTGTCCCGGCGCTGGCATTCAAGGCAACGGCGTACCGCGCAGCGTGCCCCTAGAGACGCAGCCCAGAGAGCATCGCAATACGCACCAGCACCAAACCACCGGCGACAACCAGATACGCGCGCAACGCTGTCATCCCGAGCCGCGTCCACAGCGTCATGCGCGCCGGCGCGAGTGTCCCGAGCGGCGGCATCCGCCAGCTCTCGTGCACCCCCGGCGCGAACTGCCGTCGAGGGGTGCGCAGCGCGCGCACGAACGGTGGCGCCGCCGCGAGCACGGCGACCGCCGCGCCACCGAGGAGCACCATGAGCATCAGGTGCGCACTCAACGCCGGGAAGAGCACCGCCGCGGTGAGGATGATCGACAGGAGCAGCAGCGCGCCGATCACCAGGGCGGTGAACAGATTCAGCCACGGGCCATTCACCCAGGGCCCCAGCAATTCCTCGTCGTTGCACAGCAACAGTAGAAAGACCGTGGCGCTCGGCAGGAGGACCCCGGCGAGGGTCTGCACCGCGTTGGTCAGCAAACCGAGCGGCGTGCCCGGGGTCAGCACCAGCGCGGCGGACAGGCCGATCAGACCCGCATAGATCAGGTAGAACGCCTTGGCTTCCTTCGGGCGCTGGTGCAAGGAATGGCCGATCGAGAGCACGTCCCCGACCGCGTAGGCCGTCGCGAGCGAGACGGCCATCGCCCCGATGATGCTCGCGTCGATCAGCGCGACCGCAAAGCACACGCCGGCGGCGCGCCCGACATAATGGCCAATGGCGGCAGCCACGGCGCCGGCGTCCTGAAAGGCGCCGAATTGCGGGCGGTGGACGAAGGTGGCGGCCGTGAAGCTGATCATCGCCACCGCGCCAATGACCACGAGCGCGATGCCCAGACACAGATCGAAGCGCTCATAGGAGATGAATCGCGGCGTGATGCGCTTGTCGATCACGTAGCTCTGCTGAAAAAAGAGCTGCCAAGGAGCGACCGTCGTACCGACGATCGCAATGATGAGCAACATGATGCTGCCGAGATGCCCCGCCGGCAGGTGCGGCACGAGCAGATCGTGCGCCACTTGCGCCAGGGGCGGATGCACCCAGAGAAAGACCGGAATCAGCAGCAGGCTGCCGAGCACGAGCGCCATCGAGATGCGCTCGAAGCGACGAAAGTCCCCGGTACCGGCCGAGGCGATGATCAGCACCGCGGCGGCGAGCACGCCCAACGGGCGCGATACCCCCAGGTAGCCGAGCGCCAGACTGATGCCGATGAACTCAGTGACGATGGTGAGCGCATTGAGCAGGAACAGGTCGATGACGCTAAAGGCACCCCAGAAGCGTCCGTAGCGCTTGAAAATCAGCTTTGCGTGTCCGGTACGAGTGACCGCACCGAGCCGCAGCACCATCTCCTGATTGACGTACAACACGGGTACCAGCAGCAGCAGCGTCCACAGCAGCGCTGTGCCGTAGTTCTGGCCGGCCTGGGCATAGGTGCCGAACGCCCCGGCATCATTGTCGCCCACCATCACTATGAGGCCGGGTCCGAGGATGGCCAGCAACGTGCGCAGGCGCGCCGCCCAGTCGCGTCGCGGGCCGGTGTCGTGTCGGGCGATCGTGCCGAATGCGCCGCGGATCTCTCCGACGTGCGCATCGGGGAGCACTGCCTCGCCAGGCGCTGCTTCAAATTCGGAGAAGGACATGGGTCATTCCTCGCATCACGTTGACCGGCGGGGCCACTGGGTGGCCTCGCCTGCTCGAGTACGCTTCTGGAGGATGCGCGCGATCGGCTTCGCCGATCGGCAAGCGGCAGATCTGCCGCACTGCGCACCGTCCCGCTGCAGATGGCGGGACGGTCGCGGGAGGATCCGGATGATCCCGGGCCCGGGAGACGTTCCGCCGGTCAGTCGGCGATGAAGCGGCTACTGGGGCCAGGGTCCATAGAATTTCCGGGTAGTTGCGTTGGCGCGCATCTTAGGCTCGCGCGGGCACAAGTCAAGCGGTCGGAGCGGAGATTTTGCTCCGGAACCGCAGTGTTGGTTCCTGCCCGGTGGGCCGCGTCTCAGCCGGTTGCCGCCCCGAGCGCCGCACCCGTGAGCGCCGCAGCGCGCTGCGGATCGTAGAGTTTCGAGTCGACCTTCAGATACGCGACCCCGTCCTCGGTCACGACCACCGCCTCGGCCACTCCGGGCAGTGCCCGCAGCGCCGCCGCCAGCTGCACCGGATCGGTCGTACCGGCCCCGAGGCGCACCACGCGCGAGGCGAAATAGCTCGGCGTGCGCATCGTCGCCGCGAGCAGCAGCCACAGCAGCGCGAGGGCACCCGCGAACTCGAACACCGCGCCGATGCCCGCGTGCTGATGGATCCATCCCCCGGCCAGGCCGCCAACGAAGATGCCGAGGAACTGCGAGCTCGAATACACCCCGGTGGCCGTGCCCGTGGCGCCGGGCGGAGCCGTCTTGGTCACGAGCGAAGGCAGACTCGCCTCCATGATATTGAAGCCGGCGAAGAACACCGCGAGCGCCGCGAGCAGCACGAAGCGGTTCGCGCCACCAAAGGCGAGCATGAACTGACTGACCGCCAGTGCGGCGACCGCGGCGACCAGCACGCCCTTCAGGCGGCGCTTGCGTTCCCCGACGATGATGGCCGGCACCATCACCACCACGGAGAACAGCAGAATCGGCAGATACACCAGCCACTCCTCCCGGCTCTTCACGCCGAGTGTCGCGGCGAACAGTGCCGGCACCGCCAGGAAACTCGCCGTCAGCATCGCATGCAGCGCAAAGATCCCGAAATCAAGCCGCAGCAGTTCGCGATTGCGCAGCGCCGAGCCGATGAGCGCAGGCACGGGTTCGGCCTCGCGGTGCACCCGCGTGCGCCGCGGCGTCGGCACCACGAACAGCGTAATAGCGATCCCGACCAGCGCCAGCGCGCTCATCAGCCAGAATATGCCGGAAATGCCGATCCAAGCAGCCACCAGCGGCCCGGCGACGATGGCCACGAGAAAGGACATCCCAATGGTCATACCGACGAGCGCCATGGCCTTGGTGCGATGCTCCTCGGCCGTCAGATCAGCCACCAGCGCGAGGATCACCGAACCGACTGCCCCGGCACCCTGCAGCGCGCGCCCGCCAATCATCGTACCAATCGAGTGTGCGCTCGCCGCCCAGGCACTACCGAGTCCGAACAGAATCAGGCCGGCAACCACCATCGGTTTGCGGCCGAGCCGATCGGAGAGCAGCCCGAAGGGCATTTGCAGCAGGCCCTGCGTGAGTCCGTAAATGCCCAGCGCGAGTCCGATGGTGTAGGGAGTGGCGCCGCGCAGGCCTTGCGCGGCGAGCGCAAAGACCGGATAAATCATGAACAGGCCCAGCATGCGGACCGAAAAAACTGCGGCGAGGGACACCGCGGCGCGCAACTCTTGCTTGGGCATCAGTACATCAGACTCCGGTGATATGCCATCGCGGGCAGCTTTTTAGCTTACTTCGAATAGCCCCCTCGCGCTACCCAACGTTTTCCCGGCCGTGGAATTGAACCGGGCGTGAGGCGCGCTTAGACTCACCCCTACCAGCGCCTCGACAACACTCCAAGGTCGCTCATGCAGGGATCACTGTTCCGCTTCTACGTGCACGAGAATCAACGCCACCACGGCAGATTGGTGTGGGAGTGGCTGCTCGAGCAGGGCAATCACCTCGGCATCCGCGGCGGCTCGGCATTCAAGGCGATGGCCGGCTTCGGCCGCCATCACACCCTGCACGAGGCGCGCTTCTTCGAGCTCGCCGGCACGCTCACCGTCGAGGTGGAGTTCATCGCCTCGCCTGAGGAGGCACAAAAACTGCTGGATCTGCTGCATCGCGAGCAGGTCCGTCTGTTTTACGCCTACACGCCCGCGCAATTCGGGGTCATCAATCCCGACGCAACAGACCCGCCTGTGCTCGCTCAGGATCCCTGAGCACCGCCCCCGCTTGAGGCACGCTGCTCGCCGCGACACGCGGACCGGACAGAGCGGCCCGGATCGCTCACCCCATCGATACCGCAAGAAGCCGCGGTGCACCGGCACAGCTCGCGCGCCACGGGTGAGGGAAGCCCTGCCGCCACGACCGCGTCTGCCGGAAGTCGCAGGCGCAGAAGAATGCGCGCCTTGTTGTCATACATAAGGAGCGGCCGGCGCCTCGCATGCGAGGCGCCGGCCGAAGAGCGCTGGCCGAGTTCGGCGGGCTTGCCGCCCGCTCAGGGCGCGAGTGGCGTCCCGCCGACCACCCCGGAGAGTCCTGCGCTGCGCATCGTTTGATTGAACGCGGCGACAGATGTGCTCAGGAACCCGTTGTAGGCGGCCAAGGCACTGCGATATTGCGTATCGTAGTGGGCCTTCTCGCGTAGCGTCGCCGCATCGACCGGCTCATCTGAGCCCCACAGCAGCCCCACAAGTGCGAGCAGCTTCTCGTGGATACCGTCCGGCACCCACAGCGTCGACTCCGATGAACCGGCATTGCTGGTGAGGCGCAACACGATGGTCTGACGGGCCCGCTCGAGCCGCCTGATTGCCGCGTCGGCGGCACCTTGATCGGCCAGGCCGCGGACCGCCATGCGCAGACTCTTCAGCTGCCCCGCCAATGTGTCGAGCCGGTTCAGGGCCACATCGATCTGCGATACCTCGTGCAGCACTGCGGCCGTGACCGCATAACGCTCGCGGATCCCGTCGAGCGTACCCTGCGAAGCCGGATCGTTCAGCACGGTAAAGGTCTGCGCAGCACGCGCAGCACCGATTTTCAGCGTGGCGGTATAGGTACCGGGCGGCAACAGCGCACCGTTATGTGGACCGCGGTTGAATCGCGGCGCAGACTCCCAGCGCACCGGTCCCTGGGCGCGAAGATTCCAGTAGATACGGTGCAATCCCGCCGCACCGCTCACCCAGGGCACCTCGCCGCGGTGCACAACCGCCGCGGCGGCCGTCCGTGGCGTCATGCCCGCCGCGTTGCCTTTGTGCAGCCCCCGGTAGGTGCGAACCACCTCGCCGTGCGAATTCGTAATGATCAGTTCACCCGGCTGGCGCACCGAGCGGGCGAGGTAATAGCTGAACGCGGCGCCATAATGGGGATTTTGACCGTAGAAGGCGGCATCGCCCATCCACTCGGTCTGCGAAAAAGGCCAGTAACGCACCGCCTGCTCAGGCTTGAACAGCGTGAGTGCACGGTGCGCGACGCTCGGGCTCCACTGCTCGAACGGCGTCAGGTCATCAAGGATCCACAGCCCCCTGCCGTGCGTGGCGACCACCAGAGAATTGGTGCGCCGCTGCCACGCCAGATCGTATACGGCGGCATCGGGCAGTCCCAACCCGAACTTGTACCATTTGCGACCCGCGTTCCAGGAGACATACAGGCCATTTTCGAGACCGGCATAGTAGAGGTTCGGATTGTGCGGGTCGCGCCGCACAACGTGCGCATACACGTTGGCCGGCAGATTGCCGCTGATCGAGCGCCAGTGCGCACCATAATCGTCGGTACTGAACAGGTACGGGCGGAAATCACCGCTGAAGTGACGATCGACCGCAATCAGCGCACGCCCCGGGTCGCTCCGGGAGACGTCAATTGATTCGACGCGACCCCAGGCCGGCAGATGCGCAATGTTGGCCGTCACGTTGCGCCAGTGCCGCCCGCCATCCCGGGTCAGCTGCACCAGTCCGTCGTCGGTGCCGACCCAGATGACCTGCGGGTCCGATCGAGCCGGGGCGATGGTGAGAATCGCATCGTAGTACTCGGCGCCCGAATTGTCCTCGATGACCGGTCCGCCCGAGGGTCCTTGTTTGGCCTTGTCGTTGCGCGTCAGATCGGGGCTGATCACCCGCCAGGTGCGTCCGCGGTTGCTGCTGCGAAAGAGCACGTTGCCGCCTGCATAGAGCATCTTGGGATTGGCCGGTGAGACCGCAAAGGCCGCCTCCCACGCGAATCGATATCGTGCCCCGTCCGCACCCCTGCCATTGTCATCGCGCGGATACGGCTCGATGTCGTGCAACTGCTCCTGCGAGCGGTCGTACACGAAGTACGCGCCATTCTGCCCCTCGTTGTAGATCAGATTGGGATTGTCGCGCGCCGGGATCCCATAGATACCGTCATCGCCGTTAAAACCATACCAACCTCGGCTCGAGATGCCGCGCGGATCCTTGCTCGCTGCAGGTCCGCACCAGGAATTGTTGTCCTGCAGCCCACCGCAGACCTGATAGAACAGTCCGCCGCCGACCGCCACGTGGTAGAACTGGCCAATCGCGAGATTGTGGATGAACGCCCAGTGCTTGCCATTATCCAGCGACAGCGCCACACCACCATCGTTGCCCTCGATAATTCGGCCGCTGCCGGTCGGATCAATCCAGATCGCATGATTGTCGACATGAATCGAGCGGGCAATCCGCTTCCACGTGCGACCGCCGTCCGCGGAGGCCAGCAGGCGCATCGAGAGCGCGAACAGGTGCGCGGGGTTCTTCGGATCGACCGCAATGTGCGAGAAATAAAACGGTCGGGCGTCGATCGACTGATCCTTGCTGACCAGACTCCAGTTGCCTCCTGCGTCATCAGAGCGCCACAGCACGCCCCGCCGCGAGCCGATTACGGCATACACCACATTGGGCGCGCTCGGCGCAACCGCCAGCCCGATCCGCCCCACCGCCCCGGCCGGCAACCCGTGCCCCCTGAGACGCTGCCAACTCACCCCGCCATCTAACGACTTGTAAATGGCGTCTTCGGGCCCCCCGGCGGAATAATGCCAGGGCTCGCGCCGGAACCGATAGGTCGCCGCATACACGATGTTGGGGTTTTGCGGATCCATGGCCATGTCCGAGATGCCTACGTCGGGCCCGACGTAAAGCACTCGCTGCCAGCTCGCCCCACCGTTGGTGGTGCGGTACACCCCGCGCGCCGTACTGTCCCGCCACGGATTGCCCATCGCCCCGACGAGCACCGTGTCGGGATGGTCGGGATCAACCAGGATGCGCGAGATCTGCATCGTGGCATCAAGGCCGACGTGACGCCAGTGCGCACCTGCATCGCTCGATACGTACACACCGTCTCCGTAGGAGACGTCATTGCGGATATTCGCCTCGCCCGTGCCAACCCACACGACCGACGGATTGCGTGGATCGATCGCGAGTGCACCAATCGATGCAACCGCACGATGCTGAAAAAGCGCCTTCCAGGTCATGCCGCCGTCCTCGGTGCGGAACACGCCCCCGTCCGCGCCGCCGACGTAGTAGACCTGAGGACGACCCGGCACCCCCGCCACGGCGGTCACCCGGCCGCCGGAGAGCCCCGGTCCGATTTGGCGGAAATGGAGCGCGTTGTTCACTGGCATCGGCAGCAGCGATCGGCCGGCGGAATTCTCCTGTTGGGGAGCAGCGGGCGATGCCAACGCAAGCGGGCTGGAGAGCAGCGCAAAGGCGGTCGCGGCCGCCATCAACCTTACGACTTTCATAGGGCACCCTCGCTTGCGCGCCCCGCGGCAGAGCGGACCGCTCCGGCGCGCCCAAAGGCGCAAAGCGCACGACTCTACCGGAGCGACACCGCCTCCGCCAGCACGCCAAGACGCTCCGATCGCATCCGTGCGCCGTTTCGTCGCAGCGCTGCACTCAGCACAGGCCGCTTGCCGCGTGCTCCACCATGTAAAGCCCCTCGGCAGCAACCAATGCGCCGGACAGTAACGTCAGCGCACGTCGGCGCGTAGCCAGCTTGCGCGCTCGCCTAGCTGACCGCGGTAGTGGCCGCGATGGCAACGACCGAGACCAGCGAGGACTCCCCCGCGTTCAGCAGCGGCATCCCGGTGGTGAACATCAGGGCCGGCAGGCTCAAGAATCCGCCGCCGACACCGACCAGCCCGGCGAGTACCGCAAACAGAGCAAGCGACAGCGTCAAGTCCTTCTCTCGCGTGCGGCGCACCAATGTGCCGCAAGGATCCTGCTATAGTGTTGCACAGTCAAAGAGTGCACCCGCCTCCGTATGGCATCGGCACGAACCGCGGCACAACGAGCGCGCCAACAGACGGCTCTCTCCGCACACGGCACGTGGAGCGGCAGGCGATGGGCGAGCGGCGCTCAGCCGCCGCTCCTGCGAATGCACTCGGCGCGCTGGAGCGGAGCATGAAGCACGAGTGGTTCAGCGCGGAGCGGATCTGGCTGCGCAAGGAGCAGCAGCGGCTCACCCGGTTGCTGCACACCGAGGCCTGGTTCCCGCACGTACCGCTTGCGGTACTGGTCGGTGCTCAGGGTCTGCTGCACATTCTTCTTGCCTCCGGCTCGCTGCGTCCGCTGCTGCAGCAGATCGCAACCCCGCCGCTCAGCAGCCTGGCCGGTGGCGTCAGTATCCTGCAGCTCGGTGCCGCCTCGCATATTGCCGTCGGGGTGTTGCTGGTGCTGGTGGCCTTCGGCATGTTGTGGCGCTCGCGGCTCGCCTGGGTGCTCGCGTTCCTGCTCACTCTCGCCGTGGTTTCACTCGAATTCTCGCCGCTGACGCGGGCCTCGCGCCCGCTGCAAACCTTCAGCATCGTGCAGCTGTTGCTGCTGCTTGCTGCCAGACCGGCATTCACCCGCGTAAGTCTTGCCACCGCCACACTGTTCGCACTGACCGGCGTATTGCTGACGATCGGCTACGGCACCGTCGGCGCCCTGGTCCTCGGGGCGGGATTCCAGCCGCACATTACCTCCCCCACCGATGCTGTGTATTTCGCCGTCGAGACCATGTCAACGGTCGGCTACGGTGACATCACGCCCATCTCGAGCGATGCGCGCCTGTTCACGATCTCGCTGATCGTGCTCGGACTCGGCGTGTTCGCCACGGCATTGCCGGCTATCGCCGCCCCTCTGATCGACAAACGGCTGATGAACCTGCTGCAGCCGCGGAGAAAAGGCAAGATGAAGCGCGTATCCCATGTCATCGTGGTGGGCGACGGTCCGCTCGCACAAGATACGGTCCGGGCGCTCGTTGCCCGCGGACTGCTCGTCACCAGCATCGCCGCCACCAAGCCGCCTGATGGCGAGGTGCACACCGAGGATGTGATCGTCGGCGACGGCAGCGACACCGAAATCCTGCGTCAAGCCGATATCGCCAAGGCACGCGCCGTCCTGGCACTCAGCGAGGACGACTCATACAACGCATTCGTGGTGCTCGCCGCCAAAGAGATGAATCCCGAGGTGCGCACCGTCGCGGCCGTCAGCGACACGCACAACACCGGACGAATAGCGCGAACCCGACCCGATGTGCTGCTGACACTGCCGCTGCTCGGCGGCGAACTGCTCGCCATGGCGCTCAGCGGCGAGCAGATTCAGACCGACGCACTGATCAATCAGCTGCTGAAGCTCGGCTGACGACAGGGCGCGCTCAAAGCGCACCGACCGCGTACGCGAGCCGCAGTCGATCCAACGCCTCGTCGAGCACTGCGTTGTTGTAATTCTCTTCGGCTTCGGTGCGCAGCGTCACCGCCTGCAGCACTTGTGTGTTCGCGGCGAGCCCCGCTCCGTAGAGCTCGCGCGAAATTCGCAGGTTCTCCGCCGCCTGCGCCGTGGCCGCGCGGGATGCGCTCACCTGCTCGCGCGCCGCAGCGAGCGCCAGCCAGTCGGAGCGAACCTCAAGGGTAATGCGTGAGCGCAGATCGGCGAGCCGGCGCCGGTCGGCGCGGCTGCGCGCGCGCAGCGCATCGGCCTCGTTGGCCGCTGCGCCACCATCGAACAACTTCCAGGTGAAGCCCACGCCCACGGAGGAGAAATTCTGGCGATTGAGGATCTGATTGTCGAAATGCGTGTAACCGCCCATCGCGGCGAGATGCGGCAGTCGACTCGCCGTCGCGGCGCGCGCACGCTCGGTGAGCGCACCGGCCCTGGCTGCAAGGGCATGCAACTCACCGCGGCGAGCGAGCGCCTGCTGCACGAGCTGCCCGAGCGGCAGACGATCGACGGCAAAGGCCGGCAGCACCGGATCAAGCTGCGGCACGCGGCTTAGCGGCTCACCCAGCAGCCGGTTGTACGCTTCGCGCGAGATCGCCACGGCGTTCTGTGCCGCGACCTGGCTTGAGCGTGCATTGGCGAGCGTAACTTCGGCAGCGAGTAGATCGCTCTTGGCGACCATGTGTCGGTGAAACATCGCCTCGACGTCGCGCAAATGAGCCGTGAGACTCCTGACACTCGCATCGGCAACGCGCAGCTGGCGCTGCGAGCGCAGCACCGCGACATAGGCCTGCGCCACCTCGAGTTTCACGTCTGCGGCAGTTGCACGCTGCTCGGCAGCCGCACCCGCAACGCCAGCACGCGCGGCTGCCACGCCGGCACGGATGGCCCCGCCGGTGTACAGCGGTACGCGCATCTGCACGGTTCCGCTGACATATTGATTGTTCTTGAAGATGGGCCCGGAGCGAAATGCGAGCGCGGGCGTGACGACATCGAGCTCTGGCGCCTGACCGAGATGGGTATAACTCGCCTGCGCCTCGATGCTAGGCCAGCGCGCATCACGAGCGGCCCGCTCGCTATCGCGCGCGGCCTGCACATCCGCGGCTGCTGCAGCCAGAGTCTGGTTGCGGGTCGCCGCAAGCTGCCAAGCCTGCTCGAGCGTCTCGGCGCGCGCCCGCAGTGCGAACAGCGCGCCTGCTGCAAACAGCGTCGCGGCGAGCGGCCTGCCGGTGCATCCCTTCATGACTCGGAGCCCTTCAGGGACGTGATGCCGAGCAGCTTCAACGTGTAGCGCTCGTATACCGGGGTGATCGAGCCGGTGCGCACCTTGCGCAGGAAGTACTTCTCGAACCCGATCTTGCCAAGGTGCACCCACTTGCCCACCTTCGTCCAAGTGACGTTGCGCGGCGGAATCTGCGGCAGCGCCACAAACGCTGCACCGGTGTCGCCGAAGTCCGCCAGGCACACCGCATTCCAAGTCGCTTCGGCTTCGGCCGGGCGATTTTCGAGATCTGCCGCGATGTTCTCGCAAATGGCCGAGACCATCGATTCAATCATGTAGCCGGTCTTCGGCGCGCCCGTCGGCACCGGAGTCACCTCCACCGGCGGGATCGCGACGCACACTCCCGCGGAGAAGATGTTGCGGTATTTCGGCGAGCGCTGGTGTTTGTCGATCAGCACGAAGCCGCGCGGATTGCACAACCCGGCAACGGCCGCGACCGCATCCACCCCCTTGAATGCCGGCAGCACCATGGCGAATCGGAAGCCGAGCTGGTGCTCCTGGCGAGGCTTGCCTGCCTCATCGTGATCGGTGACCGTCATGGTCGCTTCGCTCACGGCGGTGATCTTCGCGTTGGTGATCCATTTGATGTGCCGCTGCCTGAGCTCCGCTTCCATCAACCCCTTGCTGTCACCGACGCCACCGAGCCCCATGTGCCCGATGTACGGCTCACTGGTGACGAAGGTCATCGGTACCCGGTCGCGCAGCTTTCGCCGGCGCAGATCGGCATCGACGATCATTGCAAACTCGTAGGCTGGGCCGAAACAGCTGGCGCCTGCCGCCGCGCCAATCACGATTGGTCCCGGGTCACGCAGGAACTGCTGGTACTGCTCCCAGGCATGCACGGCATGCGCCTGCGTACAGATCGACTGGGTATGGCCATCGGGTCCGAGACCCGGCACCTCCTCGAAGGCGAGTTTAGGACCGGTGGTGATCACCAGGTAGTCATACTCGAGCCGGCTCGCATCGGCGAGCGTGAGCACGTTGTGCTCGGCATCGACCGCAGTGACCAGCTGCTCGACCCACTCGATACCGTGTGCAGCGAGCGGCTCGCGCATGGCAACGCGTGTCTGTTCCTGTTCGCGCCAGCCGACGGCCACCCAGGGGTTCGACGGGGTGAACTCGAAGTACGGCGAGGAGCCGATGAGCGTGATGCGGTGCGCACGGCCGAGGCGCTTGCGCAGACCGTACGCGGCCGGAACTCCGCCGAGACCGGCACCGATGATCGCTATATGTGCCATGACAACCCCCTAGGGAGAGCTTTCCCGAAGCGAGTGACGCGCCAGGCCACCGCAAAACGCCGCCCGTCACTCATGGGAGGCTCCTGCGTCCGCGCGTGCTTCGTGCCGTTTCAGATGCGCGTAATACAGAACCGGGATGACCACCAGTGTCAGCAGCGTCGAGACGAAGATGCCGAACAGCAGCGAGATGGCCAGGCCATTGAAGATAGGGTCGGACAGGATGAACACCGCGCCGAGCATCGCGGCCACCGCCGTCAGCACAATCGGCTTCGCGCGGGTCGCACCGGCGCGCACCACCGCATCCTCCAGCGAATAGCCGGAGCGCACCGCCCCATCGACGAAATCGACCAGCAGAATGGAGTTGCGCACGATGATGCCGGCGAGCGCGATCATGCCGATCATGGAGGTCGCGGTGAACTGCGCGCCGAGCAGCGCGTGCCCCGGCAATACCCCGATGATGGTGAGTGGAATCGGCGCCATGATGACCAGCGGCACGAAGTACGAGCCGAACTGGGCGACGATCAACAGATAGATCAACGCGAGCCCGATCGAGTAGGCGATGCCCATGTCACGGAAGGTGTCGTAGGTGATCTGCCACTCTCCGCCCCACTTGATCGCGAACGAGTTGGGGTTGGTGGGCTGACCGATGAAATGCTGCACGACATGCACGCCGGCCGGCGGGTCGCGACTGAGCTTGGCAGCAATTGAAAACATGCCGTAAAGAGGACTGTCGAGTCGTCCGGCCATATCGCCGGTGACGTAGGTGACGGGCAGCAGGTCGCGATGGAAGATCGGCTGTTCCCAAGTACGCCGCTCGATCCGCACCACCGAGGAGAGCGGCACGAGCGCGCCGCTTGCGGCGCGCACTCGCAGCGCGAGCACCTTCGAGATGCGCGCCTGATCGGCCGGGGAGAGCTCAAGCCGCACCGGAATCGGCTCGCGCTCCCGCCCGACGTGCACGTAGGTGGCGTCGTAGCCGTGCAGCGCGAGCGCCACAGTACGCACGACCGCTGCCTGCGACACCCCGAGCAGCGCCGCCTTCTGCCGCTCGACATGCACGACCAAGCGCGGCGCCGGGGCATCCACCGAGTCATCGATGTCGACGATACCCGCGGTGTGTTCGAACACCTGGTGCACCGCGAGTGCGATCTGCCGCTGCTTGGCGTAGCTGGGACCGTAGATCTCCGCGACGATTGGTGCCTGCACCGGCGGCCCCGGAGGAATCTCCACCACCGAGATCGCCGCGCCGTAGCGGCGCGCCACTTGCTCGAGCTTCGGCCGCACCGCCAGTGCGATCGCATGGCTCTCACGATGCCGATCGTCTTTCGGCACCAGCTCGACGGCAATTTCCCCCAGACGGGGACTGTGACGCAGATAGTACTGGCGAACCAGACCATTGAAATTCACCGGCGCGGCAGTACCGGCGTAGACCTGATAATCACTGACGTCCCGCGTACGCGCGAGCACCTGCGCGAGTTCATCGAGCACGTGCGCGGTGCGCTCCACCGGCGTGCCGACCGGCATGTTGACCACCACCTCGAACTCCGACTTGTTGTCGAAGGGCAGCATCTTCAGCACCACCGCCTCGACCACCACCAGGGCCACGGCGAGCATGATCGCTGCACCGATTCCGGCATACAGCCAGTGGCGGCGACGTCGGCCCTGCGGACCGGCGAGGAACGGTCCGACCACGCGCTGGAACAGCCCGAGCAGCGGCAGCTGCTGGCGGTGCTCGACCGGATCGATATGGGATTTGCTCAGCAGCTTGCGACACAGCCAGGGCGTGAACATCAACGCCACGCCGAGCGAGAGCAACATACCCGAGCTCGCGTTGATCGGGATCGGGCTCATGTATGGCCCCATCATGCCGCCGACGAACGCCATCGGCATCAGCGCCGCAATGACCGTGAATGTGGCGAGGATCGTCGGCCCGCCGACCTCATCGACCGCCACCGGAATCAGATCGCTCAGCGTACCGCCGCCGAGACGCATGTGACGATGCACGTTCTCAACCACCACGATCGCATCGTCGACCAGAATGCCGATCGAGAAGATGAGCGCGAACAGCGACACGCGATTGATGGTGAAGCCCCAGGCCCACGAGGCGAACAGAGTGGCCATCAGCGTGACGCCGACCGCCGCGCCGACCACCAGTGCCTCACGCCGGCCCATGGTGAGGACCACGAGCAGCACGACAGAGAGCGTCGCTTCGAAGAGCTTCTCGATCAGCTCCATCGCTTTCTGATCGGCCGTATGCCCGTAGTTGCGCGTCACCGTCACGTGCACCCCGGAAGGGATGTACGTGCCGTTGAGCTCCTGCATGCGTTGCATGACGGCATTGGCGATGGTGCTGGCGTTGGTGCCGCTTTTCTTCGCAATGGCGATCGTCACCGCCGGCGCGTAGCTCACCTTGGGCAGGTGCCGCACGGACGCTCCGACCCCGGTACCGAACCAGACGTACGAGTGCGGCGCATCGGGTGCAGAGGACACCTGAGCGACATCGGTCAGGTACACCGGCTGACCGTTGTGCACGCCGATGACCAGGCCGGCGACATCGGCGCGGCCGGCGAGAAATGTGCCCGCCTGCACCGGCACCACCCGGTCCGCTCCGATCAGATCTCCGGCCTGGCGGACGAGGTTGGCCGCTTGCAGCGCGCGGGCGACGCCCCCAGCAGAGAGCCCATAAGCGGCCAAGCGTCCGGGCTCGAGCCGTACCCGCACGATGCTCTGCGGGGCACCGATCGTGTACACCTTGCGCGTGCCGGGAATGCGCTTTAACTGCGTCTCGATGGAATGCGCGACCTCGCCGAGCTGATAGGAACCGTAGCGCGGCTCGCTGCTCCAGAGCGTGAGCGTAACGATGGGCACATCGTTGATGCCCATGGGTTTGATCACCGGCGGGAGCACACCGGCGCTGGGCGGCCACAGATCGCGATGGGAGTAGATCGCGTTGTACAGCCGCACGAGCGAGGGGTTGCGCAGCTGGCCGACCTTGAACTGCACGCCGATCACGGCGAGCCCGGGCTGCGACTCGGAGAAAATGTGCTTCACGCCCGAGACTTCCCCGAGCACCTGCTCCATCGGCGTGGTCACCTGGCTGGCGACCTGCTGCGCCGAGGCGCCCGGGTACGGAATGAAGACGTTGGCGAACGTGACGTGGATCTGCGGGTCTTCCTCCCGCGGCGTGATCGCGAGCGCAAACAGCCCGAGGCCGACGGCGAGCAGCGCCAGCAGCGGGGTGATCTGATTGTGCAGGAAACGCCGGGCGAGCCGCCCGCTGAATCCCAGTTCACTGCTCACTGCGCGCTCCCGGTAAGTACCGGGAAGGGCGCAAGCCGGCGCATCGCCTCGAGCGGATCGAGCGCCACCCGTTCCCCGGGGGTGAGACCGGCGAGCACCTCCACCTGATCGCCCACCGGCTCACCGAGACGGACCTGCTGCAGAAGCGTCTGACCGTCGGTCTCGACCAGGTACACCGCCGTCACCGAGCTGCGATGCACGATCGAGCGCTGCGGCACGAGCAACTGAGCGCGCTCGCCGGTGTCGAACGCAACACGCACCACCATGCCGGGGGACAGTCCGCGCAGCGTCTCGGGCAGCGCCAGATGCACGCGGAACGTGTTCGACTGCGGCGATGCTTCGGGAAAGACCGTAACGTGCACGGCATTGACGCTCTGACCATGCACCTCGATTGCAGCTCTGCCCACGGCACGGACCGTGTTGGCGAGGGATTCGGGTATGCTCGCCACCACGCGCAGCGACTTAAGCGAAGCGATGCCGAGCAATGGCGTGCCCGGCGCAACGGCCTCACCCACCTGCACCAGGCGGCGGGTCACCACCCCTGAGTAGGGCGCACGGATTTCAGTGTAATCAACGCCCTCGGTGGCGCTAGCAACCGCTGCGCGTGCGCTGTTCAGGTCTGCAAGCGCCGCGTCGCGCGCGGCAGTCACCTGATCGAGGTCGGCCTTCGGCACGACCTGTTGATCGTACATCGCGCGGATGCGCCGATAGCGCTTTTGGGCTTCCGTGGCGCGCGCCTGAGCGGCGCGCAGTGCGGCACGCGCCTGACCGAGGCCGGCTTGCTGTATGGTGGCGTGCAACCTCATCAGCAATGTGCCGGCGGGCACCGGATCACCCACATGATGGTAGATCGCCGCCACCCGACCGGCAGTCTGCGCGGTGAGCGTCGCGCGGTTGACCGCCTGCACAATACCGTCAAATCGCCACTTCACCGGGGCTCGCTCGAACTGGACGCGCACCGAGGCAAGCGGCGGCAGTGTCGCGCTCGGTTGCGGCCCATGGTGCGCGCTGCAGGCGCTCAGTGCACCGCTCACGGCGCACGCCAGCACAATGGCATGCAATCCACGCCCCTTCATCGCGCTCTCCCAGGCTGTCAAAACGCTGCGCCGGGCTTCACGCCGAGGCTCTTGAGAATCTTCGCCAGCGGACAAAAGCCGCTGAAGGCCGCCTGCAGCATGTTTGCACCCACGAAGGCCGGCACGAGCAACCACCAGGGGCTCACCAACCAGCTCAACGCCACGCCGACCAATACGAAACAACCGGCAAACGCGAATACCATCCGATCGATTGACATAGCGTCCTCCCTCGAGGTGAGCGGATTCGGAACATCAGGCTGTCCGCTAGTATATTAGTAGTCGCTAAATTAGCAAGTGGTAATTTACGCACCGGTGGTTTAGACTTCGCGTCACATGCGAATGACGCCGCAAGCAACTGGTGCGAAAAGCCGAAAATCGGGGTTGCACTCCGCAGGGACGCTCGAGAGCGCGGCACGCGATATGCAGCCACATTGCCGGGCTGCCGCCGGAGTCCTGCGGGCGCTCGGCAACGAGCAACGCCTGATGATTCTGTGTCATCTCGTGCCTCAGCCACTGTCTGTCGGTCAGCTGAACGAGCGCGTACGGCTCAGTCAGTCTGCGCTCTCGCAGCACCTCGCGGTTCTGCGCAAGGCGGGCATGGTGCGCACCCAACGACAGTCACAGACGGTCTACTACTCGCTCGCGCCCGGGGTGGTCACGCGCCTGCTCGCGATCCTGCACGAGGAATTCTGCGGTATCTGATCCCCCGAGGCTCAATACGCGCTTTCCACCGCCCGTGGCGCAAAGCGGCGTGCGTGCCCCTGCGCAGTCGCACTGTCAGTCGCTCGCCGCCCCTACCCTAGCGATGCAGCGGCACTGATCCGGCGCTGCTCGGCAGCTCAACCGAAGCTGAAGCAGGAATAGGCCTTCCCGCCGATCCGGCCCCGAAAATCGGCTCGCCCCGGATCCTCCCCGGCGGCACCGGCGATGACCATCAGCGGGATCAGATGCTCCTCACGCGGATGGCAGGCACGGGCAGCTGGCGCGGTGCGCCAGTCGATCAGCCGCCGGCGCCGCTCGGCTGGATCGGCCGCGGTAACGGTTTCGTTGAGCCACTCGTCGAATGCGCCGGAGCCGCCCTCCCCGCCAGCGAAGATCGCACGCAGATTGTGATAGCTGCTGCCGCTGCCGATGAGCAGCACCTGCTGCTCACGCAGCGGGGCAAGCGCTGCACCGATCGCCAGATGCCGCGCCGGCTCGAGACTGGCCTGAAGTGACAGCATGACCACCGGAATACGCGCGGGCGGGTCGATGATGAGCATCGGCACGAATACGCC
The DNA here is from genome assembly GCA_021847105.1 of Pseudomonadota bacterium. Taxonomy (GTDB): domain Bacteria; phylum Pseudomonadota; class Gammaproteobacteria; order Steroidobacterales; family Steroidobacteraceae; genus 13-2-20CM-66-19. The sequence goes on from JAJZUT010000011.1 coordinate 18,380, forward strand.
GTGGTCAAAGCCACGCTCGGCGTTACGGGCCGCAGCAATACCCGCGGACTCGAGCATCGCGGCCACCCGTTCGGCCAGCTGCGGCGCGCCCGGAGCCGGATAGTTCAGGCGATACGTGTGCGGCGGGAAGCCATCGTAATCGAACAGCATCGGCGGGGCCTGGGCGGTGCTCACGGTCGGGACCGCCTCTTCCCAATGCGCCGAGACCATCACGATGGCGCTCGGCGGCCTCGGCAGCCGCGCGAGCAGACCGGACAAGTAGACCCGCAGCCCTGCATAGGCGTGTGGACCGAACGGCTCGGGAAATTCCATCCAGAAACAAGGGCCACCGCCGTGGGTGAGGTACACGGTCGGCTGGGGTTGAACACGGCTCATGCAGCGCTCCTTCGGCTCAGCGACTCCCATGCTAGCATCGGCTCACGATGCGCCACGAGGACAGCAGGCGTGCCGCCGCGCCACCCATCGCACCGGTTGTTCCCGGCGTTCCGGTGCGCCTCGGGGAGCGGGTGTGGCGGCTCACCTGCGCCAATGCCGGTGTGATGACCGGCCCCGGGACGAACAGCTATTTCGTCGGCGAGGCGGACCATTGGGTGCTCATCGATCCCGGACCACACGACGCGGCGCACGTTCGCGCGCTGCTCGACTGCGCGCCCGGACCGATCCGTCAGATTCTGGTGACTCACACCCACGCGGATCATTCACCGGCGGCGGCGGCGCTGCGGTCGCTGAGCGGTGCGCAGCTGCTAGGGCGTTTGAGCCTGCACCCGCACGGCCAGGACGGCAGCTTCGTTCCCGATCGGGAGCTCTCCGACGGCGAGACGATTCCTCTGGGTCCGTGCGCCCGCCTGCGCGCGCTGCACACCCCGGGACATGCCTCCAATCACCTGTGCTATCTGCTCGAGCCGGAACTGCTGCTGTTCACGGGGGATCACATCATCCAGGGCTCAACCGTCGTGATCGATCCACCCGACGGCAACATGAGCGAGTATCTGAGCTCCCTCAAGCGGCTGCTGGTGATGGACCTGACTGCCCTGGCGCCCGGGCATGGCACGGTGCTGACGGCGCCCCATGAGGCGTTGTGCGCATTGCTTGCGCATCGGCTGAACCGCGAATCACGGGTGCTCGCGGCGCTGAGCCCCGCCGAGCCCGCGGCACTCGGGGCGCTGGTCAAGCGCATCTACGCGGACGTACCGCGGGGACTGCACAATCTGGCAGAGCGCTCGTTGCTCGCACACCTGCTGAAGCTCGAGACAGACGGTCGCGCACGGCGCGAGGGGCAGCAGTGGCTCGCCCTGCCCTGAGGCGCACGGCTTACCCCGCCGCCCGCTCGAAACGCTGGGTGAGTCCGAGGACCACCGGCATCACCAGCAGCACCAGCGGCAGCTGGACCACCGCGCCGGCGATGATGGCAATCGCCAGCGGCTGAAGCATCTGATCCCCCGAGCCGCTGATTGCCGCCCCGAGCGGCACCAGCGCCAGAATCATCGCCAGAGTACTCATGGTGATCGGCCGCAGTCGATTGAGGGCGGCCTCGTAAAGCGCTGCGCGCGGCGGCATGCTCTGCGCCAGCGTCTGGTACTCGGATACGTAGAAGATGGCCATCTCAGTGGAAATACCCACGATCATCACCATGCCCATCATGGCGGTGATGTTGAGTTCGACCCCGGTCAGCCACAGACCGACGAACACGGCTCCGGTGGAGATGAGGGAGCTGAGGATGATGACGATCGGAATGCTGAAACGCTCGTACAGGAACAGCAGCAGAATGATCTCTGCCACCAGCGCTGCGCCGAAGACGCGGATCATGCCGTGCACGGCGAGCTGCTCCTGCTTGTACTGGCCACCGAGCGTGTACATCACTCCGGGCGGCAACAAGCCCGGTGCGTCCAGCACCCGCTTGACGCCCCCGATGGTGGTACTCAACGCGTAACCGCCACCGATCTGCGCCGTCACGGCGACGATCTGTGCCAGGTTGTCGCGGGTCAGCTCGGGCTGGCCGGCGACGAAGCGCACCGTTGCGACACTGGCGAGACGCAGCATCCTGCCATCGGGCGCGCGGATGGGCAGATTCCCGAGCTGACTGCGATAGATGCGCCGCTCCGGCGGGCTCAGCCACAGGCGCACGCCGATGTCCTGTACGCTGCCGAGATAGCGGGTCACCACCGCGCCGTGCAGGTAGTGATAGACCTGATCGCGCACCTGCGCCACGGTCAGCCCTTCCATCGCGGCCGTCGCCGGGTTGACGTGGATGTCGAGCGCATCGCCCGCTGGCACCACACCGTCGATGACCGAGGCCGGCTCGATCCCGGGCACGCTGCGGATCGCCTTGGCGACCCGGACAGCCACCGCGCCCAGCACCGCCGGGTTTTTCGCGCTGAGGGAAATCACCACCGGCTGGCGCCGTCCGACCATGTCCCCGATCATGTCGCTCATCAGCTGGTGGGTGTCGAAATCGATGCCCGGCACGTCACGGGTGACCTTGCGGGTGATTTCGTCCATGACCTTCCAGATATCCGGGCGTTTGGAGGGGGAGATCAGACGCACGAAAAAATCGCCCTGATACGCCTCGTTCAGATCCCCGCCGAGTCCCGCGCCCGTGCGCCGTGAGTACGTGTAGACGTATGGGTCCTTGTGCAGGATGTTCTCGATCTGCTCGAGCTCGCGGTTCGTCTCGGTGAGCGAGGTGCCCGGTGCCGCCTGGTAGTCGAGCACGAAGCCTCCCTCATCCATGCGCGGCAAAAACCCGCTGCCGACCTTGAGATAGGCCACGTAGCCGACCAGCACCAGCACCCCGAGCACGGGAACGAGCAACATCGGCCTCTCGAACAGCCGGCTGAGCGTCTGGCCGTGCAAGCGCTTCAACCTCGTTTCCTTGCCGTGCGAGGGGTCGTGGAAGGTCTTGAAGTCAATCAGGCCCCGCGCCAGCAGCGGCACCGCGAAGGCGGTGAGGATCAGCGAGATGATCAGCGCCGAGGCCATGGTGAGGGAGAGGAACTTGAAGAACGCGCCGGTGATGCCGGAGAGAAACGCGAGCGGAATGAAGATAATGATGGTGGCCAGACTCGAGCCGAGCAGCGGCGCGAGGAACTCGCGTGCCGCGCTGAGCACGCTCTGCTCGGGCCGCTCGAGCCCAGGCACGCCTGCGCGCCGGGCAATGTGCTCGATCATGACGATGACATCGTCGATCAGCAGACCGATCGCCGCAGCGATGCCGCCCAAGGTCATGATATTGAAGGTCATGCCGAGCCATGACAGCAACAGCACGGTGATCAGCACCGACAACGGCACCACCACCATCGCCACCAGCGTCACCCGCCAGTTGCGCAGGAACGCCAGCAGCACCAGCGCGGCGAACACCAGGCCGATCAGGATCGCCTCCTCGAGCGCCGCGATCGAGGAGCCGACCATCTGGGTCTGGTCATACCATTTGTACAGGTGAATCGCCTTCGGCTGGGTCTTCATGAACGCCGCCAGGCGCTCCTGGACCTTGCGTGCCAGGCTGATCGAGTCGGCGTTGTCCTGCTGGTAGACGTCGAAGGTCACCGCCGGCTTGCCGTTGTCATCGACCAGCAGCCACTGGGGCACCGTGCCCATCGTGATCTTGGCGATGTCCCCGAGACGCACGATGCCGTTGGCGGCGGTACGCAGCGCGACTCTGCGCACCGAGCGCAGCGAGGTGAACGCGTTGTTGTTGATCGCGAGGTAGAGCAGGTCGTTGTCCTCGAGCCGTCCGACCGCCTGCACCACATTGGTCTGCGCGAGCGCCTGCGAGATCTGCGCCAGCGTCAGACCGAAGGCACGCAGTTTCTCTTCGTTGACCGACACCTGCACCTCGGGCGTCGCACCGCCGAGCACCCCGACGCGGCGCACGCCCGGAATGCCGGTGAGCAGCGGGGTGATCTCGTACTGGGCGAGCTGGCGTAGCGCCGTCGGGGGCACGCTCTTGGAAATGAGCGCGTACGAGACGAACGGCATGATGACGTTCGGACTCATCTGGATCACGTCGTAGCTGGTGCCCTTCGGCAGCGTGGGCAACTCCTGAGCCAGCGCCGCGTCGACCGCGAGCAGCGCCTGATTCATGTTCGATCCCCAGGGAAAGTCGACATAGATCTGCGCCGAACCGCGTGAGGTCGTGGAGGTCACGTTTTGCGCACCGGGAATGGCGCGCGTGACCTGCTCGAGCGGCTCGGTCACATCGACGAGCATCTGGCGCGCCGGCATGCTGCCGGTACTGACCTCAATGCGGATGCGCGGAAAGCTGGTCACCGGGAACAGTCCCACCGGCAGCGAGATGGCCGCGAACACCCCCGCGAGCGCCAGCGCGAAGGCAATCGTCAGGAGCGAGCGGCGGTGCCGCTCGACCCACTCGGACAAGCTCACGGAGTCGTCCCCGGCTCGCCGGGTCTGGCGATGCGGATGTGCATGCCGTTATCGAGCTGGTAGTCCCCGGCCAACACCACCGGGGCGTGCGGATCGAGCGCCCCGCTGATGATGTCTTGTTCGTCGTATTCGTCGAGCACGCGCACCGGCACCTTGTGTGCAACGCCTTTGACTGCTTGCACGACGTACGGAGCGCCGCGCTCGTTGACCAGCAGCGCCGCATGCGGCACGAGAAAGCCCTTCACCTCGGCGGTGGTGATACGCGCGCGCGCCACCTGCCCCGGGATAAACTTGCCGGGCGGCAAGGCGATCTGCACCGGCACCAATCCGGTGTTGGGAGTGCTTGCCGCCCCGCTCATCGCGACCTGGGCATGGACCCATTCGTCCGATCCGGTGGCCTGCACCACCGCTGCGTCCCCGACGGCCATGCTGAACGCCTGGGACGGCACTACGCCGGCGGCGAGCACCAGATGATCCGGCGAGGCGAGCGTCAGCAGCGGCGAACCCATGCTCACGAGCGTACCGGTGAGCGCCGAGAGCGTCGTCACCACGGAGTCGAATGGCGCGCGCAGCACATGCGGACCGCCGGCCCCGGTGGCGCGCAGCGCGGCGAGATTGGCCTCGGCATCGAGCTGTGATTTCTCCGCCGCCGCCAGCTGCGTGTTGGTTGCCAGATGCAAGCTGTAGAGCTTGCGCGTGCTGCGCACGAGCGCGCGAGCCACCTGCAACGAAGAGAGCGCCTGATGATAGGCCGCTGCCGACTGCGGACTCGGCAGGATCTCTAGGAGCGGCGCGCCGGCGGCCACGCGCTGGCCAACCCGCACGTCTACCGTGCCGATGATGCCGGACGCGGCGGCCATCAGCGCACGCCCGCCGCTATTGCTCGGTTCCACCGTTCCGTAAGCAACCACCACATGCGGCAGGCTGCCGCTGCGCAGCGGCGTCAGCGTCACCAGCACGCTCGGGGCGGATACCTCTGCCGATGCCGGCGGTGCCAGCGCCGCGACGCTGGCCGCAAGACAGAGTACTCCGAAGAACATTCGGCGGATCATGGCGTCCTCGTTATATCTGGGCAGCTGGGACCACGCGGACCTGTGGCAATCCGAGTCCGAGCTCAAGGGTGATGGCGATGCGCGCCTGGCCGAGCGTTCGCTCGAGCGTGTCGGTCTCTAACCGGCGCGCAAGCGCGGTCGTCAGGTAATCGGCGAGCGAGCGCTCATCGAGGTCCCCGCGTGCGTAGGCGCGCTGAGCAGAGCGCGCGAGCTGCTGCGCGGCACTTGCAGCACGGCGCGACTGGCGCACCGCGTGAGCCAGTCGCCGAATCTGCATTGCGAGAGCCCGCACGGTGCCGACTGCGGCATCGAGCCGCGCCTGGTACTGCGCGTGCAGCACGAGCCGGGTGGCACGTGCGGCCGCGATCTGCCCCTGGTTGCGATCGAAAATCGGCAGGTCGAATTGAGCGGTAGGGCCGCCGTTGCGGACATTGCCGTTGTCCTGGTCCCACTGCGCACCGAGCACGAGCGCCGGGAACTGCCCGATGATCGCGGTGCGCACGTTCTCGTCCGCCGAGTGATAGCCCATCTTCAGAGCCACCAGGTCCGGCCGGCGTTCACTGAGCGAGGCGAGCAGCGGCGCCAGGTGGCGCGGCAGTGTGACCGAGCGCGGGGGCGCAATCGGAAAACGCACGGTCGGCTCGAGCCCGAGCAACGCATCAAGCGCCTGCCACGCTCGCAGTTGCGCCAGCGTGAGATTCGCCAGCGTCTGGTCCGCACTTGCCTTGGCCGCGAGAATCGGCGCAAGCGAGCGCATATCGAGACTGCCGCTCAAGGCGGCGGCACGCGCGGCACGCGCCTCCCGGTCGAGCACCCGCGCCTCACGGCGGCTGGCGCGCAGCGAATCGCGTCCCCAGTAGAGATAGACCGCGAGCACACGCGCCTGTTGTGCCGTCTGCCATTCGCGCCACAGCAGATCGGCATTGACCTGCTCGAACGCGTCGTGGGCCGCCTCGACCCGTGTGCGGTACGTGATAATCGACTTAACGTCCTCGGCGAGCGTCGCCGTCCAGGACGGCGCCACGCCAGCACCACCGAGCTGCGGCTCGTAGACGACGCCCGCCACCGGGTTCGGCAGCAGCGAGGCCTGCAACAGGCTCGCCTGCGCACCGGCGAGATAGCCGCTCTCGGTGCGCAGTGCCGGATCGTTCAGTACCGCCAACAGACCGACGTCCCTCGGTCGCAACGGCTGGTTCACCTCGATGTGCCGCGGCGCGGCGCCGGGCTGAAGCGGCGGTACCTCGCGACGCAGCGCACCCAGCCGCCCCGCCAGGTGTGCCTGCCGGGGCAGGGGCAGGGCATGGTAGGTGGCACAGCCACCGATGAGGCCCGCGACGGCGAGCACGCTGAGGCCGCCGAGACGGCTCAGCAGGCGCCGGCCGCAGCCGGTGCGGATCGAGCGGGCCGTCGCGGGGCCGGAACCACCCATACGGTGCATCGCGATTTCCGTTTCTCCAGAGACAATAAATTCACTGCCCGGCCCGCAGCGCGGCCGGCGCGGACACATTGCCAGCCATTGCTGACCAAGTCCTGACGAGCGCTGCGGGGCCCTGACGCGGATAATATGCCCGGATCGGGCCCCCTTCCCCGACACGAGTCCCATGAGAATATTGCTGGTCGAGGATCACCAAGCCATCCGCGAGATGATCGCCGATCATCTGCGTGAGCGGGGCTTTGCGGTCGATGCGTTCGACTGCGGCGAGCGTGCGCTCGCCGGGGCGCGCATCGCGCCGGTGGACGCGGTGGTTCTGGATCTTGGCCTGCCGGACATGGATGGCATGCAGCTGCTCGGGGAGCTGCGTGCGCTGCACCCGGAAGTACCGGCAGTGATCGTCACGGCGCGCGACGGCATGGAGGAGCGGCTGCTCGGACTGAACTCCGGCGCCGACGACTACATCGTCAAGCCGTTCAACCTGCTCGAGCTCGAAGCCCGCCTGCGCGCGGTGCTGCGCCGCCTCGGCAGCCGGCGCGAGACGCGCTACACGCTCGGGGAAATCACCTTCGACACCGTCACCCGTGAGGCGACAGTGCTCGGCAAGCCGCTCGATCTGACCCGCCGCGAAGCGGCGCTGCTCGAGGAGTTGCTGCGGGTGCCCGGGCAGGTGATCACCAAGGACCGGCTGGAAGATCGGCTTTACGCCCTGGAGGATGCCGGCAGCACCAACGCCCTGGAAGCTGCCGTCTCGCGTCTGCGGCGCAAGCTCGCCGGCGCACACGCCACGGCCTCGATCGAGACCAAATGGGGCATCGGCTACCGCCTGGTCGAGGGCCCCGCTCCATGAGTCGTGCGCACAGCCTGCGCCTGCGGCTGCTGGGGGTGATGTTCGCGCTGTTTGCGCTCGGGCTCGGCGCCTCATTCGTGTCCTATCGGCTTGAGGTGCACAACGTCATCGCCGGTCTGCGGGCGAGCACGCTGCAGAATCAGGCGCGCGAGCTCATCGAGGCGCTGCGCTTCGACCGCGCCGGCGTGCTGCAGGTCCACCTGCCCCGGGACTGGGCCAAGGTCTACGCCGATCCGTCACGTCGCTTCACTTTCACCGTCTTCGGTGCCGATCACCGGCCGCTTGCGATCTCCGCGAACCGCACCCGTCCCCTGCCCTACATCCCGGTCGACGCGCGCGGACCAGTTGGCCCAGTGGAATTCATCGGCGTCGGTGCGGCCAAACAACCCATCGTCGCGGCCCGCGGACCAGGCGGGCTCACCGTCGTGGTCGCCCGCTACCGCATGAGCCGCGGCACGCTGGTCGACAGCCTCTTCGCCGAAGACTCCGAGCACGTCTCGGTACTGATCGTCTTCGCCGTACTCGCGCTTGGGCTGATGTGGCTGATCAGCGGCTGGAGCCTGCAGCCGATCGAGCGCGCCTCACGCGAGGCGGCGCGGGTCGGACCGAGTGAGCCGGATCTGCGCATCTCCGCTGGCGGCCTGCCGCGGGAGATCCAACCGCTGGTGGAGGCCGTCAACGGCGCGCTCGACCGGCTCTCGCGCGCCTACGCGGTAGAGCGGCGCCTCACGGCCGATGCGGCCCACGAGCTGCGCACGCCGCTCGCAGTCCTCAATCTGCGCCTGCAGCGGGCTCGCCTGACGGGCAGCACAGACTGGCCGGCGGTCGAGCGCGAGTTGAGTCAGATGGGGCGTCTGGTCGATCAGCTGATCGACCTGGCGCGCAAGGAGTCGCTCTCCTACGAGCGCCACGGCGAATCGCTGCCGACGATGAACCTCTCGCGACTGACTCGCGAGGCGGCCGCACAGGTGCTGCCCTTGATGGAAGCACAGGGCCGGCGCCTGGAGGTGCACGTGCCTGACGCCGTGGAAATCAGCGGACGGGCCGATGATCTGCGCGACATGGTGCGCAACCTGCTCGACAATGCCCTGGTGCACGGCCGTGGCACCGTCAGCGTGCGCATTGCGCCGCCCCGCCTGTCGCACGGAATGATCCGAATCGAGGTGCGCGATGAGGGTCCCGGTGTGCCCGCCGGACAGGAAGAGGCGGTCTTCGAGCGTTTCCACCGCATCAACGCTCAGGCACCCGGCTCGGGGCTCGGCCTGGCGATCGTCCGCCAGGTCGCCCGCAGCCACGGGGGCGATGCCCGCTTCTCCCCCGGTGAAGGACGCATCATCGTGCAGTTGCCCGCAGCGCGCACCAGAGAGTCCGCGTCCCGGCCGCGGGCACGGTTGAAATCCTCGGCCGACGCCCCGATTCTCGAGCGAGTCCGCACGGAGAACGATGATGATCGAAGTCAGCCTGAACACCTTTGAGCGGGAGGTCATAGAGGCCTCGCGACAGCTGCCGGTACTGGTGGACTTCTGGGCGCCGTGGTGCGGCCCGTGCCGCGCGCTGGGTCCGGTACTCGAGCGGCTCGAAGTCGCCTTGGCCGGACGCTTCAAGCTGGTCAAGGTCAACTCCGACGACAACCCGGAACTGTCACAACAGTTCATGGTGCGCAGCATCCCCTATGTGCTCGCATTCTCCGATGGCAACCCGGTCGATGGCTTCATCGGCGCGCTGCCCGAGGGCCAGATCCGGCAATTCCTCGACCGGCTGCTGCCCGGATCATCCGAGGCGGAGCGTCGGCGCGCACATCAGCTCGCCGGCGCCGGGGACTTCCCCGGTGCCATCGCGGCGCTGCAGAAGGCGATCGAGGCCGACGCCGACAATGACGAAGCGAAACTCGACCTCGCCGATGTTCTGCTGAACCGCCTCCCATCGCCCCCGGATACGCAGCAGCTCGAGCAAGCCGATCAAGCCCTTGCCGCGCTCGGACCACGGGGTCAGGCCGACACGCGGGCCGCAGCACTGAGGACACGTCTGGCGAGTCTGCGCGAGGCTGCAGCGCTGCCCGACCTCGCCACGCTGCGGGCGCAGGTTGCCGCCCACGGGTCCGACCTGAAAGCCCGCTCGGCGCTGGCGCAACGCTACATCGCGGACGGGGACCACGAAAAAGCGCTCGAAGAACTGCTCGAAATCATCCGGCGCGACCGCCACTACGACGGCGGCGCCGCCCGGCAGTCTTTCCTCTCCGTCCTAGAACTGGCCGCCGGACAGCCCGCCCTGGTCTCCGAGTACCGCAAGAGACTCTCGAGCGTTCTGAACTGACGGATCGGCGCGCCCGCCTTCCCCGGAGCGCAGAGACACGCTCGCACAGAGTCGGCCGAGCGGCAGCGAGACCCCGAGCGCCATCAGGGCCAGCACCGCCTCGTCATCCGCGAGCCGCTCAGCCCCCCATAGTTGCGCGCGGTGATTCGCCCCCACCCAACACTCGTCCTGAGAGAGGAGGAGCTAGTCCTCGATGGAACTCGCCCGCCGATCGTTCAGCGGCGGCGCGCGCAGATCGAGTTGCCGGGTCGAAGGTCAGAACTCCTTCACTACGAGCCGCAATGGGCTGCGAAAATCCCGCCCCCTGCGGGCTTAGGAGCCACCATCACGGCCGGAGCGTGCACGGTCTGATCCTCGCCCAGCGCCCACCGCGGCCTCAGATCCGCGACAAACACCTGGCTGAGTTCGCCCTGCAACCGGACCGAGCGCGCCTCGGTGAGCTGAAACAGGTTCTGATTGCAAACCACACCCGCGGCCGATATCGCCTCGTGCGCGAAATACTCCTCCAGCGTCTACATCTGAGGATACGTCCGATCCTCGCGGCATGACGCGGTCATTTTGCGATATCCCGAACGTATACAGAACGACTTGTGAATCCACGAATTCCAATCACCTCGTCAACGGGTGCGCCACGACGAGTCCACCTCAGATGTAGGTTCGAACGCCAGGACCATGCGGGTGCCACACACGGCTTAAATCAACAGCGGATTCAGCTGCTCGACCGCATGTTCACACCGCCGCAGGCCTTCGCTCATGGTGCGCCGGCAGTCCCGCGCAGCGACACCATAGGAAGCATCCCGCGGCACCAAGCCGCAGGCGCACCGAATCGAACCGTTTGAATGCAGCGCCCTACTGCGGGCCGCGGCCGTGCGCTGCGCCCTCGAGCAGCGCATCGACTTCCGCTTCCGCTTTCAGCCAGTCCTGTTCTTCGCCGCCTGGCGCGAAACCGCGTCGCTCGGCGTGGAAATAGGCGGCCTGCGCAATCATGGCACGTCGGGTTTCGACCGTGACGTTCGTGGCGATCGCGGCTGAATTCCCTTTCGGCTGGGTACGTTGCGTCCGGCGCGCGGGCGCTTTGGGCGCGCCGGCCTGCTCGGATTTGGGCGCGGGGGTCGAATCGGAACGTCGAGTCGCCATAAGTCCTCCTCAAAGTAGTTCCGTGCGCGAATTGCGGCACCGGTCTGTGCCCCCCCTCTTCGGCCTGCCAGAAGGCCCGCCGACGCGACAGATCTGAAGGATAGGCCTGAACTGCGGTGAGCGCCAATCCGCACCGTGCGCTGTGTTCGCCCTCGCGCCTGTCCGCGGACTGTCCGCTGTCCGAATCGCGGACAGTCCTGGGCATCGCTTTCCGGTGCTGGGAGGCATTTTCTCTCGCGAAATCCGCAAGTTGACACTGCCTATCTGTCTGGCACGCGATCTGCATACAGTCGCTCAGCCATGAGCATCCTAGACCTGAAACCCCCGCGTCCCGCAGCTGAGACTTCGGCAGCGGTCAGTCCCATCCGCAATACGGCGGCGCAAGACGTCACCGCTGCAGCGCGCCCACCGTGGTATCGGCGTCCCGCCGTGCTCGGCGCATTCGGCGGGGCAATCCTGCTCCTCGGCGTGGCCACGTGGCTCGCCATCGACTGGTCTCAATCCGCAACGGTGCTCTCCCTGCGCCACCTCGAAACCACCGTCGTCGCTCGCGGTCGGTTTGTTCAGGACGTCGCGGCGCGCGGAACGGTCATCGCTGCAGAAAGCCCGACACTCGTCGCCACAGCCGCCGGCACCGTGCACTACCTCGTGCATGCGGGCGATCGGGTGCGCAAGGGCCAGGTCCTCGCCGTGGCGACGAGCCCCCTGCTGCAGAACGAGTATCAGCGCCAGTTCGCCACGCTCAACAGCATGCCGTTGGCGCGGCACTTCCTCGACGGGCAGCACCTGCTTTCGCAAGCAGCCGAACGGGCGCTCGCCCGCTATCCCTGGCCCGGGAACGTGCGCGAACTGCGCAATGTGATTCAGCGCGCGTGTCTGCTCTCGGAGGCGCCGCAGATCGGCGTGTCGATCCTGAACCTGCCGGTGTGCGAGAGTGCGCCGAGCGAGGCGCCGGCACCGGATCGCGCGTCCGTCGAAGCGGCTCTGACTCGCCATGAGGGCAATGTCTCGCGCGCTGCGCGCGAACTCGGCGTATCCCGGCAGGCACTCTACCGGCGCATGGAAAAGCTCGGCCTGAAGAGCGACGCGTGATCGGCCGGTTGCGCGACTCGCTGAGCGCCCGCATGGGCGTAGCGCTCGCGCTGATGGCGCTGCTCGCTGCGACCCTGACCGCCGCAGCCCTGCGCTGGCTCGATGCAGGCCTGTTTGGGCTCGCCGTCGCGCTACTGATCGGCCTGCCGGCAGTGCTGTGGCTCGCCGTTCGCGCCGCACGACCCTGGCGACAGACTCTCGCGGCAGTGAGCGGCGGCATCGAGAGCCTGCGTGACCGGGATTTCAGTGTCAGCATCAGCTCGCCTGCGCCGCGGGAGCTGCGCGAGCTTGTCGAGGCGTACAACAGTCTCGGCACGCTGCTGCGGCGGGAGGGATTCGATCTGTATCAACGCGAGCTGCTGCTCGATACGGTCCTGCAGACCACGCCCATTGCACTGGTGTTGAGCAGTAACGCCGGCAGGATTGTGTTCGGAAACATCGCCGCGCGGCAGCTGCTGCGTGGTGGGCGGCGTCTCGAGGGCCTGGACGTCCAGGCCCTGCTCGCCGAGCAGCCAGCCCAGCTGCGCACTGCCATCGAGGCTGCCAGCGACACGCTGTTTACGCTCGGGGCTGGCCCGGACAGCGAGGTGTACCGCTTCTCGCGGCGCGAGTTCCTGCTGCATGCCCGACCGCATCAACTCTGGTTGCTCGAGCGCCTGACGCGTGAACTTGCGGCGCAGGAAATTGCGGTGTGGAAGAAGGTCATCCGGGTCATTGCGCACGAACTGAACAATTCCGTTGCGCCCATCAGCTCGCTGGTGCACTCCGGCAGACTTCTTGCTCGGGAGGCCGATCCGGCGACGCTCGGCCCGCAGCTGGAGCGCATTTTCGCCACCATCGGCGAGCGTACCTCGCATCTTGCCGCGTTCATCGACGGTTACGCCCGCTTCGCGAAACTACCGCGACCGCGGCTCGCGCCTCTGTACTGGGAGCCATTCCTCGCTCCGCTCGCCGTGACGCTCGGCGTGCAGATCGAAGGACCGTTGCCGCTCACTCCGACCCAGGCAGACGCCGGACAGCTCGAGCAGGTCATGATCAACCTGGTGAAGAATGCGCGCGAATCCGGCTCGCCGTGCGAACAGATCACCCTGCGCGTGCGGACCCAGCCGGGCGGCGTATGCCTCGAGGTAGCCGACCGGGGTGCGGGACTTGGCGAGCAGGCGTTGCGCGATGCGTTGCTGCCGTTTTTCTCCACCAAAGCATCAGGTACCGGGCTCGGTTTGACGTTGTGCCGTGAGATCATCGAAGCGCATGGGGGGCGGCTCACCCTCGCCAACCGCCCGGACGGCGGGGCGGTGGTGTCGGTGTATCTGCCATAATCCGCGTCTCGCCGCCCAATTGCGTGCGGTGCAGGATCGGAGCGCCCCGGATGCCGGCTACCGTCACGTCCCTCCGTCAGAGCGTTCTCTCGACGCTGCTGCAGACCAAGCCGGCGCAGTTGCCCGGGCGGGTGCTGCTGCGCAACACCGTTGCGGTGGTGCTGCCGCTCGCCTGGGCCATCGCGAGCGGACAGTTGCTTGCCGGCATCGCCATCGCGGTCGGCGCGGTGGTGACGATGTATTCCGACCAGCCGGGGCCCTATCGCCAGCGCCTCGCGCGGCTGCTCGCGGTGTCCGTCGCCGGCGGTGTCGCAACCTTTCTCGGCTTGACCCTCAATCACCACCTGCCCGCGCTCCTTCTTGCCGCATTGCTCGTTGGCTTCGCCGGCGCGCTGCTCGTCACCTTCGGCGACGCCATCGCTCGGGTGGGCATGACGGCGATGGTGCTGCTTGCGATCGCAACCGATCTGCCCGCCCCGACCTTGCTGTCCGCGCTGCAGCTGACTGCCGAGGTCACCGCGGGTGGATTGCTCCTCACCGTGTTCTCGATTGCCGCCTGGCCGCTGCAGCGTTACGGTCCGGAACGCGAGGCGCTCGCGGCCGTGTATCGCGGGCTGGCCGCCATGGCGCGTGGTGGGAGCCGTGAGAGCGGCGCGGCGCTCGCACTGACCGAGGGGATGACCGGGCTGCAACACACGCTGTTCGGCCCGCACCGCGCCCGGGGTCCGGTGATGGATTATTTCGGCGTGATGCTCGAGCTCGCCGAGCGAGCCCGCCTCGAACTCACCGCGCTCGAGGCCACGCAACCCGGCGCGCACATCGCCCCGCTGATCCAGCACGAAAGCGCAGCAGTGCTCGAGGCGATCGCGAGTGTGATTCGCGCCGGTTCGGACCCGCAGCGCGCCATACACGCGGCGCTCGCGCGCCTGCAGAGCGCCGAGCGCAACGCTCTCGAGCATGAATGGGCGCTGCCGGAGGGGCCCTGGCATCACTTCCAGGCGCTCTCGGGACAGCTGGCTGCTGCGGTCCGCAACGCCGAGCGCGCCGGCTCACAGGGCCTGCGCAGCGCAGCTGCGGAGGATCTGCAGCTACCCCGGGCGCTGCGTCCGCAGTCCCCGCTCGCCACCCTTGCGGCCAACCTCACACCTCGCTCCGCGGCCTTCCGCCATGCCATTCGCAGTGCGGCCTGCTTCACCTTCGCCATGTGGCTGGGACGAGTGCTGCCCGTGCAGCACGGCTACTGGATGCCGATGACCGTGGCGATCGTGCTGCGCGCCGATTACGCGGCCACCTTCAGCTACGGCCTGTTGCGCGTGGTCGGAACCGTGCTCGGACTGCTGCTCACTACCGCACTGATTCATGTCCTGCCGGCCAGCGCCTGGGTGCACCTGGCGGTACTCGCGGTGTTGTGTGCCGGATTTCGCTATTTTGGCAACGTCCATTACGGCATCGCAGTTGCCGCACTCACCGGCATGGTGGTGCTGCTGCTGGCCTTTGTCGGGGAAGCGCCGGAGCCGACCGTGATTGCCCGCCTGATCGACACGGTGATCGGCAGTGCGATCGCCCTTGCCGCCTACGGCCTGTGGCCGACATGGGAAAAAGGTCGCGCAAGGCAGACCCTGGCGCAGATGCTGCGAGCCTACGCCGAGTACCTGGCAGCGCTGGTGAGCGGAGACGCTCAGGTCCGACGCGATGGCCGACAGGGTGCGCGCGTGGCGCGCGTCAACGCCGATGCGTCCGTCAAACGCCTGCTTGCCGAACCGGCCACGCCGCCAACGCTTGCGGAGCTGGCCCAGTCGCTGCTCACCAACGGCAACCGTCTGGCGCGAACCATCATGACGCTGGAGGCGCTTCTCGGCTACGCGGGCGAACCGGCTACGGGCGCACCAATCGAGCCGTTCATTCGGCAAAGCGCGAGCGCGCTGCAGGAGGCGGCCGAAGCCCTGGACACGCGACGGGAACCGCGCGCATTACCGCCGATTCGCGCCGCCCAGCGCCACCTGGCCCGGGAGCTCGGCGCTGCGGATTCCGATCCGCGCGCAGCGGAAATTGCCGCTGCCTGCGACCGGCTGGTGGACAACATCAACACTTTGGCGCACATCGTCACGCGCGCTCGAGCGTACCCACCGCAGGGCCAGCCGGGCTAGCGAGGCGCGCTTACGGGTGCGAGGCCGGCCTCACACTGCGCCGACGCGAACCGGCGCCGTTGGTCTGATGCCGCGCCGGTGTGCCGCCGCGGGTCATCTGAAGCTGCAGTTGATGCAGATAGCGGCGGAATTCCTTGCCGAGCTCAGGATGACCGAGCGCGTATTCGACCGTGGCCTGCAGATAGCCGAGCTTGCTGCCGCAATCATAGCGAGTGCCGGAGAAACGATAGGCGTACACCGCTTCTTCGCGCATCAGTGCGGCGATGCCGTCGGTGAGCTGGATTTCCCCGCCGGCACCGCGACCGATTTTCTCCAGATGCTCGAAAATCGAGGGCGAGAGGATGTACCGACCCACCACTGCGAGGTTGGACGGCGCGACTTGTGGCTTCGGCTTCTCGACGATGCTGCGCACCCGGCTGGTCGCCGACTTGTCCGCCTCCACCGCCACGATGCCATATTTGTCGGTGTCGGCCCGCGGCACCGCCTGCACCCCAAGGACGCTCGCCCGCTTCGCCTCATACACCTCGGCCATCTGCGCCAGACACGCCACGTCGCTGCGAATCAGATCGTCGGCCAGATGTACGAAGAACGGCTCGGCACCGACGGCCGGCTGCGCGCAGAGCACGGCATGTCCAAGTCCGAGTGGCGCCGGCTGACGGATGTAGATGCACGAAGCATAGGAAGGCAGCACGCTGCGGATTTGATTGAGCAGGCTGCTCTTGCCCTGGCGCTCGAGCAGCTGCTCGAGCTCCTGATCGGAATCGAAGTGATCTTCGATCGCACGCTTGGAGGCACCAGTGATGAACACCAGTCTGGTCACACCGGCGGCGAGAGCCTCCTCCACCGCGTACTGTATGAGCGGCTTGTCGACCACCGGCAGCATCTCCTTGGGGCTTGCCTTGGTCGCCGGCAGAAAGCGCGTTCCCCGGCCGGCCACTGGGAATACAGCCGTGCGTATGATCGACTTTGGAGCTGTCCGCATACTGAGTCTCCTGCAACCTGTGAATCCGGCCGGCGCATGGGCCACCCATGCACTTTAGTTTAGCGCCCTGCTCCACCGAGGTCGTGACGATCGTCGTGCATCGTTCGATCTCGTACGTTCGTTGAATGCAACCTGAACGGCCGCTCGGGCGGGATCGTCACCCGCTTCAATGCGGCCGGGCGCATGCTGTCCCAGGTGCGGCACTTCGGACAGCGCCAATACCACCCGACGCTGAGCAGACCGCACTCCTCGCACTGATACCGTCCGCCCGCCCCGCCGAGGCGCTGCAGCAGCAGCGCCAGCGAGTAGGCCTCTGCAACCGCCTCGCCCTGCGCGCCTTCGAGCTCGGCCAAGCGCTGCAGTTGCTGCGAGGGCAGCGAACTTGAGAGCAGCACCGCGAGTTCCCGTGGATTGACCTGCCCGGCCCGCTGCAGTCGTTCGCGCAACTCGGCGAGCACCCGGGGCGCCTCGCTCTCCGGCGCGAGCGCCAGTGCGCGGGGAATCACCTCGATCGCCAGGACCGGATGCGCCTCGAGAATGTTCAAATAGCGCTCGAGCGCCTCGGCGCGCTCCCCGCCCGCCTCGGCGATGCGCGCCGAGAGTACCTGGGCACGCGGCAGATCGTGTGCGCGGGCGCGCGCCTGGACGAGCAGACTGCTGGCGCGCGAGACATCGCCATGGCGCAATGCCTGCTCGGCGAGCTCGCACACGTAATGGGCCGCAACCTGCGCGCGTTGCGCCTGGACCTGCACGGGCAGCGCCTGGAGGATCTCAAGCGCATTGGCCCAGTCGCCCTGCGCCTCGTAGATGCGCAGCAGCTGGTCGAGCGCGATCTGACGGTATTCCGCCGAGGCGGCAAGCTCCTTGAACAGCTGTTCGGCGCGATCCATCAAACCGGCACTGAGATAATCGAGCGCGAGCGCGAGTCCCGCCTTGGCGCGCAGCGCCACGGAGCCCTGCTCGTGCAGGCGGGTGTGGATCGCGATCGCGCGATCCACCTCGCCGCGGCGGCGGAACAGGCTACCGAGCGCGAATTGGATCTCGGCAGCATCGCCCGCCTCGGCCATGCGCGCAAATACCTCGACCGCATGATCGAACCGGTCATTGATCAGATGATCGAGACCAATGTAGTAATCGCGCGGTAATCGGACGGTGCGCCGATTGCCGGTCAGGCGACCGAGCAGCCAGGCGGCGAGCCCGATGGCGGCGAACGCGAACGCGAGAAGATAGGCGGGAAGGGCGATCACCGCCGCAATTTAACATGCGGCGCCGGGACCGATATGCCGTGCACAGCCTAGCCGCGGATCGGCTGGCCGGCGCCCTGATTGACCCGCTCGCGCAGATCCTTGCCCGCTTTGAAATGCGGCACGTGTTTCCCCGAGAGTGCCACCGCCTCGCCGGTCTTGGGATTGCGTCCCTGGCGGGGCGGACGGAAGTGCAGCGAGAAACTGCCGAAGCCCCGGATCTCGATGCGCTCGCCCTGGGCGAGCGCATCGCTCATCACCTCGAGGATCTGCTTCAAAGCGAGCTCGACATCCTTGGCCGGCAGATGCTTCTGCTTGGCCGCGATGATTTCAATGAGCTCAGATTTCGTCATATCGCAGGTCGATCGCCGCCGCTTCCAAGGCGGAAGCGGCGGCTTTCAGGACTTAACCTCGATCTCCGATATGCTCTTTGAGCAAGTCGCCCAGGCTGGTGCCCGTCGGCGCGGACTCCGAGGAGCGGTAGTTCTGCACCGCTTCGGCTTCCTCGTGGGCCTCCTTGGCCTTGATCGAGAGCGAAATCGTGCGCGACTTGCGGTCCACGCCCGTAAATTTCGCCTCGACCTCCTCGCCGACCTTCAGCACCGTGCGGGCATCCTCGATACGGTCGCGACCCAGTTCGGAGGCACGCAGCTGGCCCTCAATCCCGTTGCCGAGATCAATGACCGCCCCGCGCGCGTCGACTTCCTTGACCATGCCCCGCACGATCGTGCCCTTGGGATTCTCCGCAATGTAGCTCGAGAACGGATCCTTCGCGAGCTGCTTGATGCCGAGGCTGATGCGCTCGCGCTCCGGATCGATCGACAGCACCATGGCCTCGACCTGCTGGCCCTTCTGGTAGCTGCGCACGGCCTCTTCGCCCGGCATGTCCCAGGAGATATCCGACAGATGCACCAGGCCATCAATGTTGCCCGAGAGGCCAATGAAGATACCGAAGTCGGTAATCGACTTGATCTGCCCGCTGACGTGATCACCGCGATTGTAGTTCTCGGCGAACTCTTTCCAAGGATTGGCCTTGCACTGCTTCAGGCCGAGGGAGATGCGCCGACGATCTTCGTCGACATCGAGCACCATGACCTCGACTTCCTCGCCCGTGTGAACGACCTTGGCCGGATTGACGTTCTTGTTGGTCCAGTCCATCTCCGAGACGTGTACCAGACCCTCGACGCCGTCCTCGATCTCGACGAACGCGCCGTAATCGGCAATGTTGGTGACCTTGCCGAACACGCGAGTGTTGGCCGGGTACCGCCGTGCAATGTTCTCCCACGGATCGGCGCCGAGCTGCTTCAACCCGAGGCTGACGCGTGAACGCTCGCGATCGAACTTCAGAATCCGCACGTCGATCTCATCGCCGACCTTGACCACTTCGGAAGGATGCTTGACGCGCTTCCACGCCATGTCGGTGATGTGCAGCAATCCGTCGATGCCACCGAGGTCGACAAACGCGCCGTAGTCGGTGAGGTTCTTCACCGTGCCGCGCACGACCGAACCTTCCTGCAGGTTCTCGAGCAGCGCACTGCGCTCGGCCGAGAATTCCTGCTCAACCACCGCGCGGCGCGAGACCACTACGTTGTTGCGCTTCTGGTCCAGCTTGATGACCTTGAACTCGAGCGGCTTGCCCTCGAGATAGGCGGTGTCGCGCACAGGACGGACATCGACCAGCGAGCCCGGCAGGAACGCCCGCACGTTGTCGATTTCCACCGTGAAGCCGCCCTTGACTCGGCCGGTAATCACGCCGATGACGATCTCGGCCTTGTTGAATGCCTCCTCGAGACGCGTCCAGGTCCGGGCACGCTTGGCCTTCTCGCGCGAGAGACGGGTCTCTCCGGTGCCATCCTCAACCGAATCGAGCGCGACCTCCACCTCGTCGCCCGGCTTGACCTCAAGGGCGCCTTGCTCGTCCTTGAACTGCTCGACGGGGATGACGGCCTCGGACTTCAGGCCGACATTGACCACGACCACATCCGGGGTGACGTCAACGACGAGCCCGGTGAGAATCATCCCGGGGCGGATGCGTTGATTGGCGAGACTCTGCTCGAAGAGCTGTGCAAAACTTTCTGTCATACCTTCACTCGCACGGCCGATGAGAGGTCCGTGCTTATTTTACTGGCGCCCGTTGTGTCCCTCAGGCCCAGGCAGATGCGAACCACGGCATGCGCTTCCCTGACGCACGCCCACTTGGAAAACTTCGTCGACAGGACCGTTCTACGCCCACAATGCGCGGCGCCGGCCCAACTCGATCACGCGTTCAACCACCGCCTCAATACCAAGGCCCGTCGAATCAATCAGCGTTGCGTCCGCGGCAGGCACGAGCGGGGCCACCGCCCGGCTCGAGTCACGCGCATCACGCTCGGCAATCTCGCGCGAAAGGGCGGAGAGGCTAGCACCGGAACCCTTTTCTTTCAACTGGTTATAACGCCGCCGGGCGCGCTCCTCAGGACTGGCGGTAAGAAAGATCTTCAAATCCGCCTGCGGAAAGACCACCGTGCCCATGTCCCGCCCATCCGCAACCAATCCGGGGGGCACGGCAAACGCCCTCTGGCGCTCGAGCAGCGCGCGGCGCACCGCCGGCCAGGCCGCCACCCGGGAGGCGCCCTGGCCGATTTCCTCGGTGCGGATCGCGGCGGTCACGTCCCTCCCCTCGAGCAGCACTCGCTCGGCCTCGCGCTCGGTGCCAAAGCGCACCGCCATCGCCAGCGCCAGGCGCGCATGGCCTTCAATATCGTCGCGCTCAAGATTGCGCTCGATGCCGGCGAGCGCCACCAGACGGTAAAGCGCACCGCTATCGAGCAAATGCCAGCCGACTCGGCGGGCCACCGCGCGGCTGATTGTGCCTTTGCCCGAGCCGCTCGGACCATCGATTGCGAGGATGGGGGCGATCGGGCCGCTCACAGCGTCTCGATCGCCAGACCCGCCGCGCGCGCCAGCTCCGGAAAGCCCGGAAACGAGGTCGCCACGTTGGCCACGTCGAGAATCTCGACCGGCGCACGGGCCGCCAGCGCCGCGATGGCGAAGGCCATGGCAATGCGGTGATCGCCGTGACTGTCGACCGTACCACCGCCGAAACCGCTGCCACCGCGAATCCACAGCCCGTCGTCGAGCAGATGATTGTCCACGCCGAGCACGCTCAGGCCTGAGGACATCGCTGCCAGCCGGTCGGTTTCCTTAACGCGCAGCTCCTCCGCGCCGCGCACCGTCGTCTCGCCCTCGGCGAGCGCCGCGGCGATGAAAAAGATCGGGAACTCATCGATCGCGAGCGGCACCAGCTCCCGCGGCACATGGATGCCACGGAGGCGGCTCTTGCGCACTTCGATATCGGCCGTGGGCTCGGCGGCGACGCCAGCGTGCGGCTGCAGCCGGATATCGGCCCCCATGCGCTTGAGCATCTCGAGCAGTCCGGTGCGCGTCGGGTTCACGCCCACGTTGCGCAGCAGTAGGCCGTCTTCGGCTGCCAGCAGCGCCGCGACGATGAAAAACGCCGCCGAGGAGAAATCCGCCGGCACCTGCACCTGCGTGCCGCGCAGAGGCTGTCCGCCTTCTAGCGAGACGCTCGAGCCCTCGCGGTGCACCGCAACCCCGAACGCGCCCAGCATCCGCTCGGTGTGATCGCGCGTCGGGGCCGGCTCGCTGATCCGGGTGCGTCCGCTCGCGCCCAGTCCAGCGAGCAGCAGTGCCGATTTGACCTGGGCGCTCGCCACGGGCATGCGGAAATCGATGCCGTGCAGAGTCGGCGTGCCGCGGATGTGCACCGGCGGGCGACCCTCGCGCGTTTCAATCCGGGCGCCCATCTGGCGCAGCGGGCCGGCCACCCGCTCCATCGGCCGGCGCATCAGCGACTCATCGCCGATCAGCACCGAGTCGAACGGCTGCGGCGCCAGCAGCCCCATGAACAGCCGCATCGCGGTGCCGGCATTGCCCATATCGAGCGGGGCGCTCGAACCGATGAGTGCCGCGGCGCCAGCCCCGTGCACCACCACCCGCTCCGGCGCCGGCCGTTCGATGCGCACGCCGAGCCCCTGCAGGGCGCGCAATGTCGAGAGGCAATCGGCTCCTTCGAGAAAGCCGTTGATTTCAGTATCCCCCGCAGCGATGCCGCCCAGCATGAGTGCGCGGTGGGAGATCGACTTGTCCCCGGGAACGGTCAACTCCCCGCCGATGCGCCCGCCGGGCGCGACACGGAATCGCGGTCGAATGTCAGCAGAATTCATGGTCGTCTCTCTACAGAACTGCCCGTGGATAAGAGCCCAGCAGGCGAAATAACGATGCACTGCGCTTCAGCGAGGCGAGCGCACGTGCCACATGCGGCTCCTCGGCGTGTCCTTCGATGTCGATAAAGAAAACATAGTCCCACTTGCGCCGGTGCGATGGACGCGACTCGATGCGCGTCATGCTCACCCGGTGGCGTGCGAGCGGCTCGAGCAGCCGATACAGCGCCCCCGGCGCATCGGTGTGTCCGACCGACACCAGCAGCGTGCTGCGATCCTGACCGCTCGGGGCGAGCAGCTTCCTGCCGAGCACCAGAAAGCGCGTGGTGTTGTCGGCACGATCCTCGATCTGGCTCACCAGCACCTTCAGTCCGTACACCTCAGCGGCCGTCTGCCCGGCGATCGCGGCCGTGCCGCGCTCGTCGCGCGCCCGGCGTGCCGCCTCGCCATTGCTCGCCACGGGGATCAGTTCGATCTCCGGCAGGTGCTCCTGCAGCCACAGCCGGCACTGCGCCAACGACTGCGGATGCGAGCAGATGCGCACGATGCGCCCGAGGGCGTTCATGTTGCCCATTAGATGGTGGTGGATGCGCAGTTCCACTTCACCGCAGATCTTCAGCGGCGAGGAGAGAAAGCGATCAAGCGTATGGTTGACCGTCCCCTCGGTGGAGTTCTCGATCGGCACTACGCCAAAATCAGCGGCCGCCGACTCGACCTCGTGAAACACCTCATCGATCGAGGCAAGCGGCAGCGCGCGCACCGAATGCCCGAAGTGCGTCAGCACGGCAGTCTGGCTGAAGGTCGCCTCGGGTCCGAGATAGGCCACCTTCAGCGGCTCCTGCTGCGCCAGGCAGGCGGACATGATCTCGCGGAACAGGCGCACCACCTCCTCGTCGCGCAGCGGACCGCGATTGCGCTCGCGCACCGCGCGCAACACCTGCGCCTCGCGCTCCGGCCGGTAGAACTCCGCACCGCCGCCATCGCGACTCTTGGCGAGCCCCACGCGCTGCGCGAGCTGCGCCCGCTCGTTGAGCAGGCGCTGGATCTGCTGATCGACCGAGTCGATTCGCTCGCGCACGACCGTGAGTGTATCGGTGGCGGGCGCAGCGCGGCGGCGGACGGAAGGTTTACGTGCCATAGTCGTTGAGGAGTCTCAGATGAGGTGAGCGGAAAGTACACCACTGATGGCACGCACGGCCGCGAGCAACTCCGGCTGCAGCGTACCGTCCACATCGAGCAGCGTGTATGCGTACTCGCCACGCGAGGCGTTCAGCAGTGTGGCGATGTTCAGACCCGCGCCGGCCAGTTGCGTACAGATCTGCCCGACCATGTTCGGTACGTTGCGGTTGGCGATCGCCAGGCGGGCGCAGCCCGGCGAGCGCGCGAGCTGCGCCTCGGGAAGATTGACGCAATTGCGGATGTTGCCGTTCTCGAGAAAATCGCGCAGCTGATCCGCAGCCATCACCGCACAGTTGTCGGCCGCCTCGCCAGTGAGCTCCCCTAGATGCGGCAGCGTGATCACCTTGGCGTGGTCCTTCAGCAGGTTGCTCGGAAAGTCGCACACATAGCTGTGCAGCCAGCCGGCATCGAGCGCGGCCACGACAGCGGCGTCATCGACGATGCCGGCACGCGAGAAGTTCAGCAGCACCGCCCCTTTTTGCAGCAGCCGCACCCGGTACTCTCCGACCAGCCCCCGAGTCTGCTCATTGAGCGGCACGTGCACGGTGACCAGATCAGCGCGAGCAAACAGATCATCGAGCGACAGGGCCTGCTCGACCCCGGAGGACAACTGCCACGCCCGCTGTACGGTGATCTGTGGGTCGTAGCCGAGCACCCGCATACCGAGCGACTCCGCGGCGTTGGCCACTTCCACCCCCACCGCCCCGAGCCCGACCACCCCGAGGGTACGTCCGGCGAGCTCGAAGCCGGCAAACGCTTCGCGGCCGGCGTGCACCGCCGCCTCGATGGCGCTGTCCGCACCGTGCAGATCGCGGGCAAAGCGCCACGCCTGACAGATGTTGCGTGCGGCGAGAAACAGGCTCGCCAGAACCAGTTCCTTCACCGCATTGGCGTTGGCGCCGGGGGCATTGAAGACGGGGATGCCGCGGCGGCTGAGCTCGGCCACTGGAATGTTATCAACCGCCGCGCCGGCGCGTGCCACGGCGCGTACCGTGACCGGCAGCGCCACCCCGTGCATCTCGGCCGAACGAACCAGCACCGCATGCGGCTGCTCGAGGTGCGCGCCCACCTCATAGCGCTCTCGCGGCAGACGCTCCAGGCCGCGCGGACTGATCTCGTTGAGGGTCAGGATCCGATAGCGCATCGCCGCTTAGCCGTGTCGGCGCTCAAACTCGCGCATGAACGCAACCAGAGCGCCGACCGCCTCGAGCGGCACGGCGTTGTAGAGGCTTGCACGCAAGCCGCCGACCGAGCGGTGGCCCTCGAGGTGAGTCAGGCCCTCTCCGGCCGCCTCGCGCAGAAACTCCGGCACCAGCTCCGCACGCGCGAGCGTGAAGGGCACATTCATCCAGGAACGGCACGTGCGCTCGACCGGACTGCGGTACATCCCGGAGGCATCGATCGCCCCGTAGAGCAATTCGGCCTTGGCACGGTTGCGCGCGGCCATCGCCGCGAGCCCGCCCTGCGCCTCGATCCAACCAAACACCAGGTTGGCGATGTACCAGGAGAACGTCGGCGGCGTATTGAGCATCGAGCCGTGCGCAGCCATGCGCGCATAATCGAGCACCGTCGGCACATCGGTGCGTGCGCTTGCGAGCAGCGACTCGTGCACGATCACGACGCACAGCCCCGAGGGACCGATGTTCTTCTGTGCCCCGGCGTATATCAGGCCGAAGCGGCTCACCTCGATCGGGCGCGAGAGAATCGTCGAAGACATGTCCGCCACGAGCGGCACGGCGCCAGTCTCAGGCACGTACGGAAACTCCACCCCACCGATGGTTTCATTCGGAGTGTAGTGCACGTAGACGGAGTGCGGATCGAGTCGCAGTGCCTGCGGCGCGGGCACGCTGGTGTAGCTTGAGCCGGCCTCATCGGCCGCGAGATTGACCTGCAGGCCGAGCCGCTCGGCCTCCTCGATGGCCTTCGCCGACCACACTCCGGTATTGAGGTAATCGACCCGTGCACCGCGCGCGGCGAGGTTCAGCGGCACGGCGGCAAACTGTCCCGTGGCCCCGCCCTGCAGGAACAGCACCCGATAACTGTTCGGGATCGCCAGCAGCGCGCGCAGCCGCGCCTCCATCTGCTCGGCGAGCGCGGTAAACGCCTTGCCGCGATGGCTCACTTCCATCACCGACATGCCGCAACCGTCCCAATCGGTCAGTTCCGCGGCGGCCTGCTCCAGGACTTCCAGCGGCAGCGCCGCGGGCCCTGCGGAGAAATTGAACACGCGCACAGTGCCCTTCCGGCCAAATATTGAGCAACCAGGGGACTTTGGATACTAGCAATTGCTCAGCCGGGCTTCAGGACTTTTGCGCGCGCCGCCCGAGCATGGTCGGACCGGCGGCATGCTCGCGACGAAGGCCTGGCGGACGCGCCCCGGGGGCGTGCGCGCCCCCGGGGGTACGCACACTAATTTTGCTCGCTCTCGGCCCCCGGAGCGCTCGCCCCGGTCGCATCAGCCGCCCCGGTCGCATCAGCCGCCTCGGTCGCCTCTCCCTCGAGCACCTCGATTCGCTCGATGCCGACCAGCCGCTCGCCCTCATCGAGACGTATCAGCCTTACGCCCTGGGTGTTGCGCCCGAGGATCGAGATCTCATCGACCGGCGTGCGCACCAGTGTGCCGTTGGAGCTGATCAGCATGATTTCCTGCCCCGACGCGACCTGCAGCGCGGCCACGGTGGCACCATTTCGCTCGCTGGTCTGCAGCGCGATCACGCCCTGACCGCCCCGCCCCTGCAGCGGAAATTCCTCGACCGGGGTGCGTTTGCCGTACCCGGCCGCCGAGGCGGTGAGCACTGCGCCCTCGGCCACCACGATCAGCGCAATCAGCTCCTGGGCATCGGCGAGCTTGATTCCCCGCACGCCGGCGGCCTCGCGGCCCATGGGGCGCACCTCACTCTCGTGGAAGCGGATTGCCTTGCCGCCGCTCGAGACCAGGATGACTTCGCGCTCCCCGTCGGTGAGCGCCACGCCCACCAGCCGGTCGTTCTCGTGCAGATCGAGCGCAATGATGCCGCTCGCGCGCGGGCGGGAGAATGCATCGAGCGGCGTCTTCTTCACCGTGCCCTGACTAGTTGCCATGAACACGTAGTGATGCTCGTCGTACTCCTTCACCGGCAACAGGGCGTTGATCTTCTCGCCCTCCCCGAGGGGCAGCAGATTCACCATCGGCTTGCCCGCGGAGGTGCGCCCGGCCTGCGGCAGCTCGTACACCTTCAGCCAATAGACCTTGCCGCGATTGGAAAAACACAACACAGTGTCATGCGTATGGGCCACGAATAACTTCTCCACAAAATCCTCATCCTTGACGGCCGTCGCCGCCTTACCCCGTCCACCGCGGCGCTGAGTCTGGTACTCCGAGAGCGGCTGACACTTGGCGTACCCGCCGTGCGAGAGCGTCACCACCACATCCTGCGGCTCGATCAGATCTTCGGTCGTCAGATTGAGGTGATCGCGGTTGATCTCGGTGCGGCGCGCATCGCCGTAGGTGTCGCGGATCTCGATCAGTTCGGCGCGGATCACCTCGGTCAGTCGCTCGGGGCGGGCCAGGATGTCCGTGAGATCGGCGATGCGCTCGAGCAGCTCCTGGTATTCGCTGATGATCTTGCCCTGCTCGAGCCCGGTCAGGCGGTGCAGGCGCATCTCGAGAATAGCCTGCGCCTGAGCGTCAGAGAGCCGGTAGACGCCCTCGGCAAGACCGCCCTCGGCGCCGGCCGGACGGGTCGAGACCGTGCCGGCGCGCTCGAGCAGTCCGGTCACCGCCCCCGGGCTCCAGTCCCGGCCGGTGAGCGCCGTGCGGGCCTCGGCGGGCGAGGCAGCCGCCTTGATCAGCGCGATCACCTCATCGATATTGGCCAGCGCCACCGCCAGCCCCTCGAGAATGTGTGCCCGCTCGCGCGCCTTGGCGAGATCGAACACCGTGCGCCGCGTGACAACCTCGCGGCGGTGCCGGATGAACGCCTCCAGCATGTCCTTCAGCGACATCAGCTTCGGCTGCCCGTCCTCGAGGGCAACCATGTTGATGCCGAACACCGTCTCCATCGGCGTCTGCGCATACAGGTTGTTGAGCACGACCTCGGCGATCTCGCCGCGCTTCAGCTCAATGACGATGCGCATGCCGTCCTTGTCAGACTCATCGCGCAGCCCGTCGCTGGCGATTCCCTCGATCAGCTTCTCGCGCACCAGTTGCGCGATGCGCTCGATGAGGCGCGCCTTGTTGACCTGGTAAGGCAGCTCAGTAACGATGATCGCTTGACGATCGCCGCGCCCAACCTCCTCGATCTGCACACGCGCACGCACCGAGAGCCGCCCGCGGCCGCTGCGGTAGGCGGTAGCGATCTCCTGCGCGCCGTTGATGATTCCGCCGGTCGGAAAATCAGGTCCCGGCACGTGCTGCATCAACGCCGCGAGTGACAGCTGCGGATCATCGAGCAGCGCCAAGCAGGCATTGACGATTTCAGTGAGATTGTGCGGCGGGATGTTGGTCGCCATGCCGACCGCGATACCGGTCTGGCCGTTGACCAGCAGGTTCGGGATGCGCGTCGGCAGCACCGAGGGCTCGAGCTCCGACTCGTCGTAGTTCGGGACGAAATCGACGGTTTCCTTCTCGATGTCCGCGAGCAGCTCGTGCGCGAGGCGCGACATGCGCACCTCCGTGTAGCGCATGGCAGCCGGCGTGTCGCCGTCGACCGAGCCGAAATTGCCTTGGCCGTCGATCAACAGATAGCGCATGGAGAACGGCTGCGCCATGCGCACGATCGTGTCGTACACAGCGGTGTCGCCGTGCGGATGGTACTTACCGATCACATCGCCGACCACGCGCGCGGATTTCTTGTAGGGCTTGTTCCAGTCGTTCCCCAGCTCGCGCATCGCGTACAAGACACGCCGATGCACCGGCTTCAGACCATCGCGCACATCGGGCAGCGCTCGCCCGACGATGACGCTCATCGCATAGTCGAGGTAGGACTGCCGCATCTCCTCTTCGAGACTGACGGGCAAGATTTCGCGTGCGATCTCGGACATCGGACCTTGGAACCTGCCAAAACGCCAATGTTAGCACGGGGGGCGCATCCGGCGCTGCGCGCGCGGCCGAGATGAACGATAATGGCTGTTGCCGCCGGTCCGCCGGCGGGACGGACCCGCAGAGCAGGTAAATATGGCAACCGCAACCGAGCACGACGCCGCGCAGACACACGCCCCGAACGCCGAGCAGCGCGAGATCGGCAAGTTCGACGCGATCGCCGGGCGCTTCTGGGACGAGCACGGCCCGTTCCGCCCGCTGCATCAGCTCAACCCCGTGCGCATGCGATTTATCACCGAGCGTGCCGTCACCGCCGGTGCGCGTGCGATCGATGTCGGCTGCGGCGGCGGTCTGGTGTCCGAGGGCCTCGCTCGTGCGGGCGCGACGGTCACCGGCATCGACCTGGCTGAGGGCATGATCGAGGTCGCCCGGCTGCACGCGGCCGCCCACGGACTGAGCATTGATTACCGCCTCGCGGCCGGCGAAGCGCTCGCCGCGCAGGAGCCCGGAGCGTTCGACATCGTTACCTGCATGGAGATGCTCGAGCACGTGCCTGATCCGGCCTCGATGCTCACCACGCTTGCAGCACTCACGCGCCCGGGCGGCTCGGTGTTCGTCTCGACGCTCAACCGCAACCTGAAGTCCTTTCTGGTGGCGATCGTCGGGGCCGAGTACCTGCTGTCGCTCGTGCCGCGCGGCACGCACGAATACGAACGGTTCATCCGCCCGAGCGAGATGACTCGCTGGGCTCGCGCGGCCGGCCTTGAACCGCGTGCGATCGCCGGCATCGCGCTCGGACCACTCGGCGGGGCCCGCCTGAGCACTGATCCCTCGGTCAATTACATCGCGCAGTTCGTGCGCACCGCCTGAGACGCGGATGCCGGCCGCTGCGCTTGCCACCGCCGCCCTTGTGCTCGGGGCGCTGCTCGGCTTTCTTCTCGGCCAGCTCGATGCGCAGCGACGCCGCAGCGCGCTGCGCATCGAGCTCGAGAGCGCCCGCGCCGAACTCGAAGCCGAGCGGCGCAACGCCACTGCGCGGGAGGCGGCCTCAGCCGCCGGCGAACTGCGCCTGCGCGAGAGCTTCGCAGCGCTCGCCCAGCAGGCCCTGCAAAACAACAACGAGCTATTTCTCGCCGTGGCGCGCGAGACGCTCGGACGCGAGCAGGCGCTCGCGCAGAGTGGCCTGCGCGAGCGCGAGACGTCCATCGCCCAGCTGGTCGAGCCGTTGCGCGCGGCCCTGGCTCAAACCGAGCAGCAAGTGCACGCGCTGGAGCGCGAGCGGCGCGAGGCGTACGCCGCGCTGCGCACCCAGATCGAGTCACTCGCCAGCGGACAGAGCCAGCTGCAGCGCGAGACACGCAACCTGGTGACCGCATTACGCCGTCCCGAGGTGCGTGGCCGCTGGGGCGAGCTCACTCTGCGGCGCCTGGTAGAGCTTGCCGGGCTGAGCGAGCACTGCGACTTCACCGAGCAGGCGCACCTCGAGGGCCCCGGCGGCGCATTGCGTCCGGATCTGGTGGTGCACATGCCCGAGGCGCGCGATCTGGTGATCGACGTCAAAACCCCGCTCGATGCCTATATCGAGGCGCTCGAGGCGCAAAGCGAGGAGGCCCGTCGAAGCGCACTGCGCCGCCACGCGCAGCAGCTCGAGGCGCGCATCCGTGAGCTCGCCTCCAAGGCGTATTGGGCACAGTTCGCGCGCAGTCCGCAGTTTGCCGTGCTGTTTCTGCCCGGGGACCAGTTCCTCGCCGCCGCCCTGGCCGAGCGGCCCGAGCTGATCGAGGCGGCGCTGCGACAGAACATCATCATCGCCACGCCCTCGACCTTGATCGCGCTGCTGAAGACCGTGGCCTACGGCTGGCGCCAGAGCGCGATGGCCGACAATGCCGCGCTCATCCGCGGCCTCGGTCAGGAGCTGCATCGACGGCTCGGGAGTTTCATTGGGCATCTGCAGCGCATGGGGCAGCGGCTCGATGCGGCCGTCGAGGCCTACAACGGCGCGGTGGGCTCGCTCGAGCGTCAGGTGCTGCCTCAGGCAAGACGCTTCAGCGAACTCGGTGCCCCGGCCGACGCGCAACTGGCGAGTCTCGAACCGATCGATCAGCCGGTGCGCAGCGCCGGCGCCCGGCCCGAGCCACCGGACTCAGCCGCGCAATGACGGCGGCGCTGACGGCTCGGGCGTCGACGGATTCAGCAGCGCCTCGAGTTCCTCGGCACTGAGCGCCCGGAAATGACCGCGCGGAAGCGCGCGCTCGAGCTGCAGAGCGCCGAGTTGTGTGCGCAGCACGCGGCTGACGCGCGCGCCCTGCCGCTCGAACAGCTGGCGGACATCCTTGCCGCTGGCGCCACGCGCACGGAGCGCGTACCAACGGTTGGTGCCCTCCCCGCCGGCGCTCTCGCAGCCGAGGACCTCCAGGCGCACACCGCTATCGAGTGCGCCCCCGAGCACGCCACCGAGTTGCGTCTCGTTCAACTCGCCGAGCACCCGCACACTGAATGCGCTCTCCCACTGGCGAACCCGTCTCTGCAGACGCGCGGCGCACTCGCCGTCACCGCAGAGCAACTCCAGCCCACCGTCGATGCGCGGCATGGGGCTGATCACAATAAAGCGCCGTCCGGCACGCCGAGGAAGCCGCTCGAGCAGCGGCACGGCGTCCTCTGTCGAGGTATTGGGTGCCTCGTCCAGCCGCTCACCGCTGGAGCGGTGGTAGATGAACGCGACGCCAGCGCCCGCGGGCTCGCGCTGACGCACCAGACGCCCGTCGAGACGCACTTGATCGGCCGGCCCGACCCGCATCCCCAGGCTTGCCGGCTGCCCGTTGACGGTCAAGCGTCCGGCCCGAATCCAATCCTCGGCCTCACGCCGGGAGGCGAGTCCGGCGTGGGCGAGCACTTTCTGCAATCGCTCGGGGGCGGTGGCCTGCTCGGTGCGCTCGGCGTTTCTGCGCCGCGGATGCCTGGGCATGGGGCTCAGTCGCTCTCGCCGTCGGCGGCCGCGAACATCTGCCTCCCCGGCGCCGCCTCGTCCTCGTTCGGCTCCGGCTCACGGGCGGCCTCGGTCGGCGGCTCGTGCAGCGCCTGGACGTCGTCATCGCCGAGTCTCTCGGCGGACTCGCCGGCCGATGCAGCCCGGTGCTCCTCCTCGACCGTCTCGCCGCTCGCCGGCGCCCCCTCGGGGGGGCGCGGCTGCGCCTCATCGGCGTGCGGCGCGGGCTCGGCGGATGCCGCCACGGGTTGCACCGGCATCTCCTGCAGCGGCACTGCCTCCTCCACCGCTGCGGCGGGCTCTGCGCCGGCGGGCGCGGCAGCACCGGCCGGCAGATCGAGCTGCAGGTTCATCTCGCTCAAGGCCTTCAGCTCCGAGAGCGGCGGCAGCTCATCGAGGCTCTTCAGCCCGAAATAATCCAGAAATTCCCGTGTGGTTCCCAGCAGCTCCGGGCGACCGGGCACGTCGCGCTGGCCGACCACCCGCACCCAGTTGCGCTCGAGCAGGGTCTTGACGATGTTGGGATTGACCGCCACGCCGCGCACGTCCTCGATCTCCCCGCGGGTGATCGGCTGGCGATAGGCGATGAGCGCCAGCGTCTCGAGCAGCGCGCGCGAATAACGCGCCGGCCGCTCGGGCCAGAGCCGCGAGACCTCCGCAGAAAATTCGCGGCGCACCTGCACCCGCCATCCCGAGGCGGTCTGCTTCAGCTCGATGCCCCGCTCGGCATATTCGGCACCGAGCTGCTCGAGCGCCGCGCCGAGCGCCCCCTCATCGGGGCGCGATGGCTCATCGAACAGCTGGCCGAGTTCGGCGAGGGTCAGCGGCCGGCCGGCTGCAAGCAGCGCCGCCTCAATCACGTTGCGCAGATACGATTCAATCATCAGCATTCTCTTCGGTCTCGGGCGTCTGCGGCGCATCGGCCTCGGCTACTGCCGCCGTGCTCGCTTCACCCGCTGCTTCCAGATCCTGTCCGCCCACCACCCGCAAGTGCGGGGTGGGCCGGCCCGCACGCACGTGCAGCGGCGCGTAGGGCTCGGACTGTACGATGTCGATCAGTCCCTCGCGAACCAATTCGAGGATCGCCATGAAGGTGACGGTCACCCCCATGCGGCCCTCGTCGGCTTTGAACAGGCGTACGAACTCGACGAAGCCGTCAGCCTCGAGCGAGGTCAGAATGTTGCCCATCCGCTCGCGCACCGACAACGGCTCGCGCCGGATGTGATGATGCGCGAACATCTCCGAGCGCACCACGACCTCTTGGAACGCCAGCAGCATCTCCTTCAGCGTGACCTGCGGCAGCGTGCGTACCACCTGGCGGTCCTTCAGCTCCGCCGCCGCCGTGAAATGGTCACGCTCGAGTCGAGGCAGCTCATCGATGCTCTCGGCCGCGCGTTTGAAGCGCTCGTACTCCTGCAGCCGGCGCACCAGTTCCGCGCGTGGGTCCTCCTCGGCCTGCTCGGCGCTCTTGGGCCGCGGCAGCAGCATGCGCGATTTGATCTCTGCCAGCGTGGCGGCCATCACCAGGTACTCCCCGGCAAGCTCGAGCTGCAGGTCCTGCATCAGCTCGATATAGCGCATGTACTGGCGGGTGATCTCCGCGAGCGGGATGTCCAGGATGTCCAGGTTCTGGCGGCGAATCAGATACAAGAGCAGATCGAGCGGACCCTCGAACGCCTCCAGAAACACCTCGAGCGCCTGCGGCGGGATGTACAGATCCCGCGGCAGCACGGTCACCGGCTCGCCATTGACCACCGCGAACGGCATCTCGACCTGCTCGGGTGCCGCGGGGCGCGCGCTCTCGGGCGGTAGATCGTTCACGACAACCGTCAATTCAGGTTTCGGATCGCTCATCGGCCGCGTCAGTCAGTACGCAGGTGCATCGCGCGGCGCACTTCCTCAAGCGTCTCGCGGGCCGCATCTCGTGCCTTCTCCGCTCCCTCGGCGACGATGTCGCGCAGCAGCTCGGGGTTGTCCGTGTACTCCTGCGCGCGCCGGCGCATGCCGGTCACTTCCTCGACGATCTTCTCGATGACCGGCTGCTTGCACTCGAGGCAGCCGATGCCGGCCGAGCGGCAGCCCGCCGCCGCCCATTGGCGCGTGTCGTCAGCGGAGTAAATTTTGTGCAGATCCCAGACTGGACAGCGCTCGGGCTCACCCGGATCGCTGCGCCGGGCGCGCGCCGGATCGGTCTTCATCGCGCGCAGCTTGCGCGTGACCGAGTCCGGATCCTCGCGCAGCTCGATGGTGTTGCCAAAGGATTTCGACATCTTGCGTCCATCGAGTCCGGGCACCTTCGGCGTCTCGGTGAGCAGCGCCTGGGGCTCGGGCAGGATGCTGACCCCGGTGCCCTCGAGATACCCCAGCAGCCGGTCGCGATCGGCCACGGTCAGGCGGCTGACAGCATTCACGAGGGCCCGCGCCCGCTCGAGCGCCTCATGATCGCCGGTTTCCTGAAATTTGCGACGCAGCTGGCGGTACAGCGTGGTATTGCGGCCGCCGAGGGCCTTGATCGCCCGCTCGACCTTTTCCTCGAAGTCCGGCTCGCGTCCGTAGAGATGGTTGAAGCGCCGTGCGGTCTCGCGGGTCAGCTCGACGTGTGCGACCTGGTCCTCCCCAACCGGCACGTGCTGGGCGCGGTAGACGAGGATGTCGGCGCTCTGCAGCAGCGGGTAGCCGAGAAAGCCATAGGTGGCGAGGTCTCGATCCTTCAGCTGCTCTTGCTGGTCCTTGTAAGTCGGCACCCGCTCGAGCCAGCCCAGCGGGGTGATCATCGAGAGCAGCAGGTGCAGCTCGGCGTGCTCGGGCACGTGGGACTGGATGAACAGCGTGGCCACCCCGGGGTTCAGCCCGGCGGCCAGCCAGTCGATCAGCACTTCGTGGACGAACTCCGGCAGCTGCGCCGTGTCGGCGTAGCCGGTGGTGAGCATGTGCCAGTCAGCGACGAAAAAGTAGCACTCGTACTCGTACTGCAGGCGAACCCAGTTGCGCAGCGCCCCATGGTAGTTGCCCAGGTGCAATCGGCCGGTCGGGCGCATGCCGGACAGAACCCGACCGCCGGGATTCGGAGTGCTCATCGGACCTCGTCTCGCATCTTTAAACGTCCAGTATAGCGTGTCCCGCAGCCCCCCCGAGGACCGGAGCCAGCGAGCCACGGCCGACCCGCACGACCGACGGAGGACTCACCGACAGGTCCACCACCGTCGTCGGCTCGATGCCGCAATCGCCGCCGTCGAGAACCGCCTCGATCTCGTGCTCGAGACGCTGCTGGATCTCCCGACCCGAGGTGAGCGGCACCGGGTCATCCGGCAGCAGCAGCGTGCTGCTCATCAGCGGTTCGCCGAGTTCCTTCATCAGCAGCCGCGGCACCGGGTGGTCCGGGATACGGATACCGATGGTGCGCTTGCGCGGGTTCTGCAGCCGCCGCGGCGTCTCGCGGGTCGCCTTGACCAGAAAGGTGTACGGCCCGGGCAGGCAGGTGCGCAGCATGCGGAACTGCCAGGTGTCCAGGCGCGCGAAGCGCCCGACCTGGGCGAGATCGGCGCACACGAGCGTGAAATGGTGGTGCCGGTCGGCCCGGCGGATGCGTTGGACCCGTTCGATCGCCTTGACATCCCCCAGATGCCAGCCGAGCGCGTAGCACGAATCGGTCGGATAGGCGATGATCCCGCCAGCCCGCACGATCTCCGCGGCCATGCGGATCAGGCGCGCCTGGGGCGTCACCGGATGCAGCTCGAGATACTGAGTCACCTGCTCCCGTCTCCTGACCTGCCGGCCTGCAAACCGCTCCTCAGGGGAGCAACGGCGTTCGAGTGCGTTATGATACGCACACTGCAAACCAAGCTGCGACCACCCCTGCCGATGAATTCGAGCCCCAAAGCCACCCTCAGCGAAATCCGTGCCGCGCTCGAGCGAGCGCTCGCGCCGACCTCGATCGACATCGAGGATGACAGTGCGCGGCACGCCGGGCATGCCGGTGCACGCTCCGGTGGACACTACCGTGTCGCGGTGGTGTCGGCGGCCTTTGCCGGACGCTCACCGCTCGAGCGGCATCGCATGGTCTACCAGGCCCTCGAGCCGCTGATGACCCGAGGCATTCACGCGCTGAACATCAGTGCGCGAACGCCGGAGGGCTCGGATCGCCCCGCGGCCTGAGTCGGCCGGCATCCGCGCTCGCGCCCCTCGCCTTCAACCACCCCACGAGAACCTCATGAAGCATCTCAGGATCCTCTGCATTGCCCTCGCCGGGCTCGGCCTCGCCGCCTGTCATTCGAAGCCCACTGCGAGCGGCGGCTCCTCGGCCGCGGTCGCGAGCGTCAATGGCGTGCCCATCACGCAGCAGTTCTATGATTCGTACATCAAAATGATTTCCGGCGGACGCACCCCGAGCGAGCTCACGGCACAGCAGCGCGCCATGGTGCTCGATGGCCTGATTCGTGCCGAGGCGGTGGCGCAGGCGGCCGTCAAACAAGGCCTCGACAAGCAGCCGCACACCGAGGCGATGCTCAAGCTGACCCGCCTCAATGTGCTCGAGCAGGCGCTCTCGAACAAATACCTCGCCGGTGCACAGCCGACCGATGCCGAGCTGCAGCAGATCTACGACCAGCAGCTCGCCAAGTTCCCCAAGTTTGAGTACCACGCGCGGCACATTCTGGTGAAGAGCGAAGCGCAGGCGAAGCAGATCATCCAAGCGCTCAACCACGATCACAATCGCAACTTCGCCGCGCTCGCCAAAGCCGATTCGATCGACCCGTCCAAGGCCAACGGCGGGGATCTCGGCTGGTTCCCGCTGAGCAACATGGTACCGTCGTTCTCGGCGGCGCTGGCTAAGCTCAAGGTTGGACAGATCACTGAAACGCCGGTGCACACCCGCTTCGGCTGGCATGTGATCGAGCTGCTCGGCACGCGTCCGATGCAGGCGCCGAGCTTCGCGCAGGTCAAGCCCCGCTTGATGCAGGCAGTCGAGAACAACAAGTTCCGGGCCTACACGACCTCGCTGGTGAAGCAGGCGAAGGTGGAGAGCTATCTCGACCCGGTGACCGGGGAACTCTCCAAGACGGCCAAGCCCGGCATGCCGCCGATCCCAAGCGCCCCGCAGGCCCCGGCGGCGGCCGGCGCGCCGCCCGCGGGCAACTGAGCACGCGCAAGCGCCTGTGCAGCGGCCACGCCGCTGCACAGGCGCGGACTCAGCGGCCGTGCGCTGCGAGCAGCCGGCGCAGCCCCGCCTCATCGAGCACGGGGACGCCGAGCGCATGAGCCTTATCGAGCTTTGAACCGGGCGCATCGCCCGCAATCACGCACGTCGTCTTCTTCGAGACACTGCCGGCAACCTTGGCGCCGAGCGCAGTGAGCGCCGCCTGCGCCTCGGGGCGCGTCAGGGCCGATAGCGTCCCGGTCAGCACGAAGGTCTGCCCCGCCAGCGGTAACGCACTGGCGCGCGGTTCTAGCCGCTCCCAGCGGACTCCGGCCTCGCGCAGCCGCTCGATGAGCTCGCGATGCGCAGGGGCGGCGAAAAAGGCGTGCAGCTCGGCGGCGACGACCGGGCCGACATCCGGCACCTGTTCGACCTGCTCAGGGTGCGCGCGGGCCGCCTCGATCAGCGCATCCAGCTCGCCGAAGTGGCGCGCCAGCGACAGGGCGGTCGCCTCGCCCACCTCGCGGATGCCCAGCGCGTAGAGCAGCCGGGGCAGCGTCGTGTGCTTGCTGCGCTCAAGCGCGGCGAGCAGATTCGCCCCGGACTTCTCCCCCATGCGCTCCAATCCCTGCAGCTGCTCGGCCGTCAGGCGGTACAGGTCTGCCGGGGAGCGCACCAGTTCGGCCTCGACCAGCTGCGCAATCAGCTTCTCCCCCAGCCCCTCGATATCCATGGCGAGGCGACTCGCGAAATGCCGGATCGCTTCCTGGCGCTGCGCCGGGCAGCTGAACCCGCCCGTGCAGCGGGCCACCGCCTCACCCTCGCGCTTGATGACCTCGGAGTGACAGACCGGGCAGCGCTTCGGCAGTTGCACCGCCGGAGCGTGCGCCTCGCGGCGCTCCTGGATCACGCGCACCAGTTCCGGGATGACGTCACCGGCGCGCCGGACCACAACGGTGTCCCCGACGCGCACGTCCTTGCGGCGCACTTCATCAAAGTTGTGCAATGTCACATTGCTCACGGTCACCCCGCCGACGAAGACCGGCTCGAGTCGCGCCACCGGCGTGACCGCGCCGGTTCGTCCGACCTGCCACTCGATGGCACGCACCCGGGTCATCGCTTCCTCGGCCGGAAATTTGTGTGCGAGCGCCCAGCGCGGCGCACGCGCGACGAACCCGAGCCGCTCCTGATAGGCCAACCGCTCTAGCTTGTAGACCACTCCGTCGATCTGGTAGGGCAATCGCGCCCGCCGCTCGCCCATCTCGTGGAAATACTGCAGACAGCCCTCGGCACCCCGCACGCGCGCGCTGTGCGGGCAGACCGGCAGGCCCCAGTCCTTCAGCGCCTCCAGCAGTTCGCTCTGGCGCTCGGGCAGGCTCCAGCCGCTCGTCCGCCCAAGCCCGTAGCAGTACATCTTGAGGGGCCGTGTGGCGCTGATGCGCGGGTCGAGCTGGCGCAGGCTGCCGGCCGCGGCGTTGCGCGGATTGACGAACACTTTCTCCCCGCGCGCCTCCGCCTCGCGATTGAAGCGTTCGAAGCCGGCAAGTGGCATGAACACCTCGCCACGCACTTCCAGCAGCGGCGGAAACTTGCCCCGCAGGCGCAGCGGAAAAGAGCGGATGGTGCGCACGTTGGCCGTGACATCCTCGCCCTTGAATCCATCGCCACGCGTTGCGGCGCGCTCGAGTACCCCCTCGCGGAAGATTGCGCTCACCGCGAGCCCATCGAGCTTCGGCTCCGCCCAATACTCGAGCGGACCGGCCTCTCCCAGCCGCTCGAGCGCACGCCGGTCGAAGGCCGCCACCTCCTCATCGGTAAAGGCGTTGTCCAGCGAGAGCATGGGCACCTGATGCACCACCTCGCCGAAGGCGCCGCTCGGTGCGCCCGCGACGCGCTGAGTCGGCGAGTCCGCAGTAATCAGATCCGGATGGGCCGCCTCGAGCCGCTGCAGCTCGAGCATGAGCTTGTCGTACTCGGCATCCGGGATCTCCGGATCATCAAGCACGTAATAGCGGTAGTCGTGGCGGGCAATCTCGGCACGTAGCGCCCCGACGCGCTCACGTGCGCCCTGACTCACGAGAGTGCCTCGCCAGAGTCCTCGGCGAGCGACTCGCGCAACTGCGCGATACGCGCCACGGTGAGTGGCTCGCCGCGCTCGTCCTGCACCTCACCCTGCAGACGTTCGTTGAGATTGTCCGCGGCCCCGAGCAATGCCTCGAACGCCGCCGCTGCCGGCAACGGTCCGGGCAGGACCATGAACAGGTTCAGTCCCGCAAACCGCTGCGAGTCCATCGAGTCCAGATCGAACGTCCCCGGCCGGGTGAGCGAGGCGGCGCTGAGTATCGCGCGACCGCTGTGATCGGGCTGGTGAAAGATATCGAAGCGCCCAAGCCGGAAGCCCTCC
Organism: Pseudomonadota bacterium; assembly: GCA_021847105.1. Taxonomy (GTDB): domain Bacteria; phylum Pseudomonadota; class Gammaproteobacteria; order Steroidobacterales; family Steroidobacteraceae; genus 13-2-20CM-66-19. The sequence continues at coordinate 57,274 of JAJZUT010000011.1, forward strand.
GCAGCGAGCGCGAGGCGCAGCGTGCGTCCCGGGAAGCGTTCCGGGCCGGCCACCAGACGCAGCGCGACGATGTGCCGCTCAGACTCTGGCGGCCACTCGACGCGCAGTTCCGACTCCCCGAGCGGCGCGCCGGACGGCACCTCTGCAGCCGGTACGGCCGAGGCCGCCGGTACGGGCGAGGCCGTCGGTTCCCCGACGATCCGCACCTCCCCGACCCCCTCCTCGAGGGTCTCCCACTCGTCCGTCACCTCGAGGTCCTCCTCCGGGACGGGCGCCGTAGCGATCAAAGGCTCATCAGGCTCCTCGGGCTCATCGGGCGCATCGATGTGCACGCTCGGCAGCTCAGCAAGCGGACCGGTGGGTGCCGCTTCTCGCCAGGACTCCTCGCCCGGCAGCGGCGTGCCGAGCGGCTCGTCGTTGATCCACGGCTCGGCCGGGCCCGCGCCGCGCTTGAGCGCTTCGACGGGCAGTCCGCCGAGGGCGGGCTCCTGCGTCGCGCGGGTCGTACCCGGTTCGCGCCCGCGCGCCTGCCGCGGCCTGAACCGCTCCCACAGCGCCAGCGCGCCGATGAAGAGTCCGCCGAGAATGAGCAACATCCAGCGCAACTGCGACACGGTAAGCCCCCGCAGCATCAGACGGCCGCCAACCTAACCGCCTCATCCACATCCACGGCAACGAGCCTCGAGACGCCCGCCTCGTGCATGGTCACGCCGAGCAGCTGCGCGGCAAGCTCCATGGTGGTCTTGTTGTGGGTGATGAATATGAACTGTACCTGCTCGGACATCTCCCGGACAATGTCGCAGAAGCGCCCCACGTTGTGTTCATCGAGCGGCGCGTCGACCTCATCGAGCAGACAGAACGGCGCCGGGTTCAGATCGAAAATCGAGAACACCAGCGCCACCGCGGTGAGCGCCTTCTCGCCGCCGGAGAGCTGGTGGATGGAGCTGTTCTTCTTTCCCGGCGGACGCGCCATGACGGCCACGCCCGCATTCAGCACATCTTCCCCGACCAGCTCGAGGTAGGCGTGCCCGCCACCGAACAGGCGCGGGAACTTCTCCTTCAGTCCGCTGTTGATTTTCTCGAACGTTTCCTCGAAGCGCGAGCGCGTCTCCTTGTCGATGCGCCGCATCGCCTCCTCGAGCGTCTCGAGCGCGCTGGTCAGATCCGCGAACTGTCGATCGAGATACTCCTTGCGCTCGCTCTGCTCAGTGAGCTCGTCGATCGCAGCGAGGTTCACCTGTCCGAGCTTCTCGATGCCGGTGCGCAGCTGCGCGAGATTCTCCTCCCACGCCGGCACGCTCGCCTCGGGCGGGAGGTTCTGCTGCACCTCGGGCAATTCCAGGCGCGTGGCCGTGAACTGCTCATAGAGCGCCTCGCGGCGCACCCGATTCTCCTGCGCCGCGAGGCGTGCCGCTTCCATCGCTTCGCGCGCCTCGGTCACCCGCCGCTCGGCCGCTGCGCGCTGCTGCTCGAGGGAGCGCAACGTCATGTCGAGCTCCTCGAGCACCCCGCGTGCCGCGGCCAGCTCGCTCTCGACCGTCAGCCGCTCGGCGAGCGCACCGTTCAGGCGCGTCTCGAGCTCGAGCACCGGCGCATCACCTCCAGAGAGCTCTGCCTCGAGCTCCGTGCCGCGCCGATCGAGCTGTGCGCGCTGCTCGGCCATGCGGCCAAGACTGGTCACCGCGGCCGTTTCGGCCGAGCGTCGCGACTCGATGCGCACCAGCAGATCCCGCGCCGCGAGCTGCGCGGTCTGCGCCCGCTCGCGCGCGCCAGCCAGCGTCGCACGGCGCGCCTCGCGTTCCTCCTCGAGCGTCTCGCGTGTCTCGTTGAGCTGCGCCAGCCGTTCGATGCTCGCCTCGAGTGAGGCACGTGCCTCGCTCAGCGCTGTTCGGGCGAGCTGCATCTCGCGGGCAAGCTCGGCGTTTTCCTCGTCGATTCGTGCGCCGCGCGCGCGCGCCTGCTCTGCCCGGGCGCGAGCTGCCTGTAACGTCCCGGCCAGTTCGGCATGGCGACGCTGTGCGGCCTGGATCTGACCTTGCGCGCCCTCGCGCTCGGATTCCGCCGCAGCGAGCCCCTCGCGCACCGCTTCAAGCTCGCCCTCGGCCGTCCGCACGCCCTCTTCGGCCGCCCCGGCCGCCGCGCGCAGACTCTTCAAGCGATGTTCGCGCTCGATGATACCGGCATGCGGGTCGACCCCGCGGCTGACGCGCAACCACTCCCGCCCGAGCCACTCGCCGTTGCGGGTAATGATCGACTCACCGGGGCCCAGTGCGGCACGCGCGCGCAGCGCCTCGCTCAGCGACTCCGCGGTGCGCACCGCCGCAAGCGCCGCGCGTGCCGCGGCGGAACCCGCAACCTTCTGCGCGAGCGACGGCCCAGAGGCACCCTCGGCGGGCTCCTCGGCGCGCTCCTGCAGCAACATGACACGGCCTTCGCGCAACGACTCGAGCGGTGTCGCCAGCGTCTCGAGCGCATCAACGCACACCGCTTCGAGATAATCGCCCAGCGCCGTCTCGACCGCCCGCTCCCAGCCGGATTCGACCTCGAGCCGCTCGGCGAGCCGCTCCCGCCCGGCGAGGCCCGCCGCACCCAGCCATTCGCGCACCTGGCCAGCACTGCTCGTCAGCGCGGCCTTCTGCACCGCTTCGAGCGATGTGCACTCCTCACGAGATCGCTCGCGCCGTTCGCGCGCTGCCTCGAGCGCCTGTTCGGACTGCCGCTGCGCAGCGCGGGCCGCCTGAACGCGCTCGAGTGCGCCGCTGACGCGCTCGGTGAGCGTCTCGATCGCCTCGCGCGCCTCGCTCTCCTGCGCCTCGAGCAGTGCGAGCTGTTCGTTCGAGGCGTGCGCCTGCAAAGCCTCGCGCTCGAGCGCGAGCCGCTCGCTCTGCCCGGCCAGACGGCGCAGCTGATTGTCGAACTGCTCGATGCGCGCCCGCTCGACCTGCGCGGTCCGGTCGGCCGCCCCGAGCGACTGGTTCAACTGCTCCCAGCGCTCCTGCCAGGCACTGAGTTCACCCTCGGCCGCCTCGAGTGCCTCGCGCGCCGCTCGCTCATCGCGCTGCGCGTCCTCGAGCGCAGGAGTGGATTGTTCGAGCTCGGCACGCACCGCGGCCAGCTCACGCTCCTCCCGCTCGATGTGCGCGCCGAGCTCCGCTCGGCTCGCGCGAGTCTGCTCGAGTTCGGCGCGTTGACGTTCGCGCAGCTGGCGGGTGTGCTGAATCGATTGCTCGAGGCGCGAGATCTGCGCACCGAGCTCGTAATGGCGCCCCTGCACCGCAGAGAGCTGCTCGGCGGCGCCACCGTGGCGCTCGCGCGCGGTCTCGATGGACGCCTCGGCCGCGCGCTGATCGGCAAGCGCGGCCTGCATCTGAAGTTCTCGCTCACGGGTTGTGCCGTCATGCACTTCGGCGCCGCTGTCGAGCTCGCGCATGCGCAGCGCCAGCAGTTCCGCAAGCGCACGGCGCTCCTGCTCCTTCAGTCCCTGGTAGCGCCGCGCGGTGGCCGCCTGGCGCTGCAGGTGCCGGATCTGCTTCTCGACCTCGTCGCGCACGTCCTGCAACCGCTCGAGGTTCTCGCGTGTCTCGGCAATGCGACTCTCGGTCTCGCGCCGACGCTCCTTATAGCGGGAAATGCCGGCCGCTTCCTCCACGAACGCGCGCATGTCCTCGGACTTCGCCTCGATGATGCGCGAGATGGTGCCCTGCTCGATGATCGCGTAGCTGCGCGCACCGAGGCCGGTACCGAGGAACAGGTTGGTAATGTCCTTGCGCCGACAGCGTGCGCCGTTGATGTAGTAGCCGGAGGATCCGTCGCGCGAGACCTGGCGTTTCAGCGCGATCTCATTGTAGCTCGCGTACGCCCCGCCGATCTTGCCGTCGGAATTGTCGAACACGAGTTCGACCGAAGCGGTACCGACCGGCTTGCGGGCCGAGGATCCGTTGAAGATCACATCGGCCATATTGTCCCCGCGCAGGTGCTTCGCCGACAGTTCCCCCATCACCCAGCGCACCGCGTCGATGACGTTCGACTTGCCGCAACCGTTAGGCCCCACCACACCGGTGAGATTGCTCGGAAAGGTGACTTGAGTGGGATCGACGAAGGACTTGAAACCGGCGAGCTTGATCTTGGTCAGCCGCATCTACTTGCTCTTCCGTTCTCTTCTGAATAGCCGCCGTAGCGAGGCGCGCTAGTGTAGAGTAAATGCTTATGCCCTCACAGCCTGCACAGCACATCGAGACCTTTCCCAATCCGAACCCCCAGGCGGACTATACGATCCGCATGCGGATTCCGGAGTTCACCTGCCTGTGCCCGCGCACCGGCCAGCCGGACTTCGCCACGCTCGAGCTCACCTACGTACCCGATCAGCGCTGCGTGGAACTGAAGTCGCTGAAGCTGTACATCTGGTCATTTCGCGATCGCGGCGTGTTCCACGAGGCGGTCACCAACGAGATCGCCGAGTACCTCAATGGGGAGCTCGCACCGCGGTTTCTGCGCCTGGAGTCCCGCTTCAAGGTGCGGGGCGGGATCCACACCCGGGTCATCGTCGAGCGGCGCCAGAGCGCCTGGCAGGCCCCGCAGCCGGTGGTACTGCCCTGAAGAGCCGCCCCGTCGGACGTCGGCCCGCAAGGAACGCTGTACACGCCGGAGGGCGCCGGTATAATCGCGCGTCCTGCAAAAGCCTTATCCCTAGGAGCGAGTGATGTCGGCCAAGAAGCCCGCGCCAAAATCCGCGAAGGGTAAGAAGGCCGCGCCGGCGAAACCCGCCGCAAAGAAGCCGGTGAGCGTCAAGCGGCCGGCGACGCGCAAGGCCGAGCGTCCGGCCGCGCACAAGAGCGCGCCGGCCAAATCCTCGCATCCTCACGAGGCGGTAATGGAGCAGTCCGAGGAAATGCACGAGATGCTGCACGCCGGCACCGCCGGTCACGATGGCGAGCCGATGGAGCGCCCACGTTCATCGCCGATTTTACTCACGGCGGACAGTGAAGAGGCCGATGGCATAGAGCCCGGTAGCCTGCTCGCGGGGCCGCGCAACGTTCAGCCGTACATTCCCAAGCGCGGCGAACAGTACATGAGCAAGGAGCAGCTCGATCACTTCCGCAACATTCTGAACAGCTGGAAGCGCGACCTGATGGAAGAGGTCGACCGTACCGTCTCGCACATGAAGGACGAGGCGGCGAACTTTCCCGACCCCTCCGACCGGGCCACCCAGGAGGAGGAGTTCAGCCTGGAGCTGCGCACGCGCGATCGGGAGCGCAAATTGATCCGTAAGATCGATGAGGCGCTGAAGCGCATCGAGGACGGCACCTACGGGTACTGCCTTGAGACGGGCGAGGAAATCGGCATCAAGCGACTCGAAGCCCGGCCCGTGGCCACTCTCAGCATCGAAGCGCAGGAACGGCGCGAACGGCGCGAGAAGCAATACGGCGACCGAGACGACCGCTACCGCTAACCGGGCCAGCGGCTACGTCGGCCGCTTTGCTCCCTCGCCGAGCGGGCCGCTGCATCTGGGCTCACTGCTCGCGGCAACCGGCAGCTTTCTCGAGGCTCGCCGCCACGGCGGACGCTGGCTCGTACGAATGGAGGACCTCGATCCGCGCTGCATCACCGGCTGCGCGGCACAACAGCTGCGCACGCTGGAAGCGTTCGGCTTCAGCTGGGACGGGCCCGTCGAGTACCAGAGTCGGCGCGCCGAGCACTATCAGGCGGCGCTCGAACAACTGCAGGCCGCCGGACTCACGTACGAGTGCAGCTGTTCCCGGCGCGAACTGTCGAGCGAGGGCGGCTCGCTCGGGCGCTATCCCGGGACCTGCCGTTACGGGGTACGGCACGTTGGAGCGACCGCAACGCGACTGCGGGTCGATGAGCACTTCGCGGTCAGTTTCGAGGATGCCCTACAGGGCCGCATCGAGCAGCCCGCCGGAACACTGGGCGACGTCATCATCCGCCGCCGCGACGGGATCATCGCGTACCAGCTCGCCGTGGTGGTGGATGATGCCCTGCAGGGCATCACCGCGGTGGTGCGCGGGGCAGATCTGCTCGACAGCACAGGCTGGCAAATCGCCCTACAGCACGGACTCGGGGTACCGACCCCGCGGTATGCCCACCTGCCACTGCTCACCGAACCGGGCGGGCTGAAGCTCGCCAAGCGTCACCGCGCCGCCGCCATCGAACCGGCCCGTGCCAGCGAGCAACTTCATCAGGTGCTCGAGCTGCTTGGCCAGAACCCGCCGCCGACGCTCAAGGGCGCCGAACCCGGGATGCTGCTCGCATGGGCGATCGAGCACTGGCAACCGCAAGCATTGCGCGGGCTGCGCGAGATCGCACTGCCGGCTCGCCCCTCGCCCGCACCGGCATAGACTGTGCTCCCCATGACGCACCGGGCCGCCCCACGCAGGCACCCGGCGCAATTGAAGCGCTCGCATCGGTCAGGGCCACGCACCGATGCGCACGAGAGACCCGACCCTGCCCGTCATCCATCCCGCCACGCGCTGAGCGCACCACCCCAGCGCAGCCACCGGCTGACAAGATTGCCTTCGCGCTCCCCATCGTCTGCATCAAACGCCGGCTCCAGTCGGCCCGGCGGTGCGCCGATAGAACCTTCAGCCCGCGCCGCCCATTCGTCCCGCCTGCTCTGCCCGGCGAGACCCGCTGCCGCCTCGATCTCGCTCGGCACAAAACCACCGGCCCATCGCACGGTGCACGGTCGAGCAAACCGACGGCGGCGCGCACCGAATGACACCGCGTAGCAACAGGCTCTCGAGACAAGCGGGTCCAATGGTGCGCGCACCCTCTCCGGTCCGGCGCCCGGCATTGCCAATCTACTTGCCGGGAAGCCTGTTTGTTCCGGACACCGCGTTGATTCAATGACGTAGCGGTCGCACTCGAGCGACGCCCTGTTCCACCACCAGACACTCGAGTGCTTGTCTCTGCGCCATCCCGTCCGTATTCGGCTCCGCCGCCACCGACTTCGCGGCCGCCAGGCAAATGAGCAGCCGACGAATGCACCGGTCTTCCCCCGGGGCGAAACACACCTCGTCGTGTTGCCGACGCCCCGTGTCGCACCATCCAGGAGCGGCGCTCTGCCGGAGAGACTCTTGCAACGACACAGACTTCGAGCGACCCAATCAAGAGCCGCAGCGCACCGCCGCCCTTGTCCTTTAACACATACGATCGGTGGATTTTGACTCCCGGCGGCAATTGAGTCTGCGAGTTCCCTGCGTTTCGCCGCAGCCGAAACCGATCAACCCCCTCTTGAGCTTGACCTCTCCGCAAGCGCCACAGCCGCATATGCGCAAACGCGTTTCATCACCCAAACAGATGATGTCGCCACGGGCATACGCCTGAATAATGATTTCGAGAATAAATAAAGTGACTGTCGGCCGTGACTCATGGGAGCAGGACTTCAATCTCGCAAGCCTTTCGCCGAGCCGCCGCGCCTGAGTTCTGCTCTATGACTTCCGCCGTTCATGAATTTCTCCGCCATCCAACTCCAATCGACCGAGACGATGGGGCGGCGCCGCAGCGATTGCCGCCGCCTCGAATTTACCTCATGGATTTGCGCATAAAGAGAAGCACATGAATAACAATTATCGAATCCTGACCACGGTATTCACAACCATCTGCCTGGGACTTCTGAGCGCCTGCGGCGGCGGCGGTAGCAGCAGCGGCAGCTCATCCAGTCAGACCCCGACAACCACCCAATACACCGTGACCGCAAGTGCCGGTGCCGGCGGTAGCATCACCCCAGCAACCGCATCGGTGGCGAGTGGCGGCACGACCACGCTGACCGTGACGCCGAGCAGCGGCTACGCGATCGACACCGTCACCGGCTGCGGGGTGGGCACCCCATCCGGGAACACCTACACCACCGGCGCAATCACCAGCAATTGCACGGTAGTGGCCACCTTCGTCGCGGTCTATACGGTCAGTGCGACCGCAGGCGCGGGCGGAAGCATTTCCCCGAGCAGCGCGCAGGTCAATTCGGGCGGCACCACCACCTTCACCGTGACACCCAACAGCGGCTACACCATCGACACCGTCACGGGGTGCGGCGTGAGCACCCCATCCGGGAACACCTACACCACGGGCGCGATCAGCGGCAATTGCACGGTGAGCGCCACCTTCGTCGCGGTTTATACCGTCACTGCCACCGCAACGACCGGCGGAAGCATTTCCCCAAGCAGCGCGCAGGTCAATTCGGGCGGCACCACCACCTTCACCGTGACGCCCAACAGCGGCTATGTCGTCAATACCGTCAGCGGATGCGGCGGCAGCCCGTCCTCCTCGGGCGGCTCCTTTACGACCGGGGCGATCACGGCGGATTGCACCGTCAACGCCGAATTCACCGCGGCATTCACCTGGGTGGGAGGCAGCGACACGGAGAACGCAAGCAGCACGTTTGGGACGCAAGGCACACCGGCAGCGGCGAATATGCCCGGCGCGAGGGACGGCGCGGTCGCCTGGAGCGATCCTCAAGGAAATCTCTGGTTGTTCGGTGGCGAGTCATTTAGCTGCGTGGCACAGAGTCCGGCCACTTGCTGCCCGCAGAATGTAACCGCCTGTGTGTATTACAACGATCTGTGGAAGTACAGTGAGACGAGCAAGCAGTGGACGTGGGTCGGCGGCTCTCAGACAGCCAATGCCGTCGGGGCATACGGCTCCCAGAATGTCCCGGCGGCCACGAATATGCCGGGCGCGCGGTATCGATCGGCGGGCTGGACTGACGCGCAAGGCAATCTGTGGCTGTTCGGAGGAATCGGGTACGACGCCAACGGCAACCTCGGCGAGCTGAGCGATCTGTGGGAATACTCGACAGTCAGCACCAAATGGACGTGGGTCCGCGGCTCTCAGACAGCCAATGCCGTCGGGGCATACGGCTCCCAGAATGTCCCGGCGGACTCGAATAAGCCGGGCGCGCGCTATGGCGCGACGACGTGGACCGACACGCAAGGTAACCTGTGGCTGTTCGGAGGAATCGGGTACGACGCCAACGGCAACCTCGGCTACCTGAACGATCTGTGGGAGTTCTCACCCGCCAGCGGCAAATGGACGTGGATCAGCGGACGGTATACGGTAAACAACGCCGGTGTCGGGAGCGTGACACAGACGGGCATGCCGGGTAGCCGAGTGGATGCAGTCGGCTGGGCTGATGCCAAGGGGAATTTGTGGCTGTTCGGAGGACTCGGGTACGACGGCACTGGCAACGTCGGTGACCTGAACGATCTTTGGGAGTACTCTGAATCCAGCGGTGAATGGACGTGGGTGAACGGGTCGCCCACTGCGAACGCAAAGGGTGTATACGGCACGCAGAATCAAGCCGCGGCCGGAAATGTACCCGGTGCGCGCTTTGGCGCGAACGGCTGGACAGATAGCGCCGGTAATCTGTGGCTCTTCGCAGGCGCCGGATACGACTCGAGCGGCACCAACGATCTCCTGAATGACCTCTGGGAATACTCGCCGGCCAGCGGCAAATGGACGTGGGTAGGAGGCTCCATGACCGTTGATGCCAGTGGCACGTACGGCAGCAGCCCCTCGATCAGGAATATGCCGGGTGCGCGCTTCAAGGCGGTGACGTGGACGGACGCCAACGGCTCGGTCTGGCTCTTTGGCGGTTACGGCTTTGGTTCCACCGCCAACAATTTCGGCGATTTGAATGATCTGTGGGTGTATCCCAATCCTTGATAGCCGCTGACTCGGTGAGGCACGCCCCGATCTCACCGAGTCGATTCTCTCGTGCACCGCGGCCGGCACATCGGCATAGGGGCGGTCCCTGAGGACCGCTCCTCTGCCACACCACCCGGCATGCGGGTCCGCACCGGGCGGTTCGAGAAGTGGAGGTCCGGTAAGGCGAGGCATGCCGAGGCGCTCGAAGTACGCCACCGTCAGGACGCGATTCAGGGCAAGGGCGCTGTTACGCCACCAGCGACGGCTGTTCGCCGCCACCCGATGGGCCACCGCATCCGCTGCCCCCAACGCCCGCAGTTCCCGGTAGATCGTACGGCCGCGCCGCCATTGCTTGAGCTGAATCGCTCGCATCCGGTGGCGTATCCACTCATCGCACTCGCGCCAGATGCGTGGGGTTTGCGCCAGACCGAAGTAGGCTTTCCAACCGAGCACGTAGGGTCGAGCCGTTCGATCACCTGCGCCATGCTGCACCCGCCACAGCGGCGTGTTCGCCAGCGCACGTTCTGCCGGAACGTTGCCAAAGCCTTACGGGATGCGGCGCGTTTGACCACATCTCCCGAAGCTACCGACAGCGAGTAACCCAGGAATTTGCGGTCAAAAGCATTCGCCGCTGCGCTCTTCGATTCGTTGATCTGCAAGCGCAGCGCACCCGTATAGACCCCTGAGAAATTCCATCATCCGCTCGCCCTGCTCGGCGATGCCTTCTATCCGGTTCTTGTTCATCGGGTCGCAGTTTCGCTCCACGCTTCCTCCCCGCGGTCGGTCGCCCTTGCGCAGTTGCGCTTCGCTCGCCGTGACCAGCTCGCGGTGGGACTTGCACCCACAAGAGTGCGCCCGTGCCGGGCGCACAACGAAAACGGGGTCCGCGCCTTGCGACGCGGACCCCGTGTCATCGTTCTCCCAGCGTCTGTTACGCCGCGTCGACGTCGCGCATCGAGAGGCGGATGCGCCCCTGACGGTCGACCTCGAGCACCTTCACGCGGATGACATCGCCTTCCTTGAGCTTGTCGCTCACCCGCTCCACACGCTCGTTGGAGATCTGCGAGATGTGCACCAGGCCATCACGCCCCGGCAGGATGGTGACGAACGCGCCGAAGTCCATCAGTCGCACCACCTTGCCCTCGTAAATGCGCCCGACCTCCACATCCGCTGTGATCAGCTCGATGCGACGCTGTGCCTCGCGGCCTGCCGTACCGTTCACCGAGGCGATCTTGACCGTGCCGTCGCTCTCGATGTCGATGGTCGTACCGGTCTCCTCGGTGATCTGGCGGATCACCGCCCCACCCTTGCCGATCACGTCACGGATCTTCTCCGGATCGATCTTCAGGGTGATGATGGAGGGAGCCCACTCAGACATGTTGGCCCGCGGGGCGCTGATGACCTTGTTCATCTCGCCGAGGATATGCAGCCGGCCTTCGCGTGCCTGCTCGAGGGCAACTTTCATGATCTCGGGGGTGACCCCCTCGACCTTGATGTCCATCTGCAGCGCGGTGACGCCGTCTTTCGTACCGGCGACCTTGAAGTCCATGTCGCCCAGATGATCCTCATCGCCGAGGATGTCGGTGAGCACCTTGAAGCGCCCGTTCTCGAGCACGAGCCCCATGGCCACGCCCGCCACCGGCGCCTTGATCGGCACGCCAGCGTCCATCAGCGACAGTGACGAACCGCACACGCTCGCCATCGAGCTCGAACCATTCGATTCGAGAATTTCCGATACGACGCGGATGACATACGGGAACTTGCTCATGTCCGGCATCACCGCGTTCACGCCGCGGCGGGCCAGATTCCCGTGACCGATCTCGCGCCGCTTCGGCGAACCGACCATGCCGGTCTCACCGACGCTGAACGGCGGGAAATTGTAATGCAGCATGAACGGCTCGCGCCGCTCGCCCTCGAGCGCATCGATGATCTGCGCATCCCGGGTCGTGCCGAGCGTCGTGGCCACCAGCGCCTGGGTTTCCCCGCGGGTGAATAGCGCCGAGCCATGCGTGCGCGGCAGCACCCCGACCTTGACGGTGATGGGCCGAACGGTCGTGCAGTCGCGGCCATCGATGCGCGGCTCCCCATTGAGAATGCGCTGGCGCACGATGTCGCTCTCGAGCTTGAACAGCGCTGCATCGACCTGTTCGGCGTTCCACTTCGGGGACTCCCCGGCGGTGAGCGCCTCGACGGTCTCGCTCTTGACCTGCGCGACCCGGGCATAACGCTGCTGCTTCTCGGTGATGGTGTACGCCTGGGCCAGGGGCTCGCGCGCCTTGGCTGCCACCGCGCTCGCGAGTTCCGCGCTCTCGGTGGCCGGCTTCCAGTCCCAGCGCGGCTTGCCGGCCTCCCGGGCCAGCTCGCGGATTACGCTGATGGCGCTTTGCATCTGCTGGTGACCGAACACCACCGCGCCGAGCATCTGCTCTTCGGTGAGGCCCTTTGCCTCGGACTCGACCATGAGCACGCCTTTTTCGGTACCGGCCACCACCAGGTGCAGATCCGACTCGGCGAGTTCGCTCGCGGTCGGGTTGAGCAGGTACTGGCCGTTCTTCCAACCCACCCGCGCCGCGCCGACCGGCCCGCTGAACGGCACCCCCGAGACCGCCAGGGCCGCGGAGGCACCCAGCAGCGACGGAATGTCCGGATCGACCTGCGGATCGAGCGACACGACGGTGGCGATGACCTGCACGTCGTTGTAGAAGCCGTCTGGGAACAGCGGACGGATCGGTCGGTCGATCAACCGGGAGGTGAGCGTCTCTTTCTCGCTCGGACGGCCCTCACGCTTGAAGAACCCACCCGGGATGCGCCCGGCGGCGTAGGTCTTCTCGATGTAATTGACGGTGAGGGGAAGGAAATCACGGCCCGCGGCCGCAGTTTTCTGCGCACACACGGTGACCAGCACCACGGTGTCGCCCATCGAAACACGCACTGCGCCCTCGGCCTGACGGGCCAGTTCGCCGGTCTGCAGGGTGACCGTATGAGAGCCGTATTGGAATGACTTGCTGACGATCAAGGTCTAATCCTCGATTTGAAGAAGGTTCCGCATCAAACACCGGATGCAGAAACGTGAAGGGCCGCGCGATCGTGCGGCCCTCCGGGTGTTCGGTTAGCGGCGAAGCCCCAGTCGCTCGACGAGCTCCTGGTAGGTCTGCGGCTTGGTTGCCTTGAGGAAATCGAGGAGCTTGCGGCGCTGGTTGACGAGCTTCACCAGGCCACGCCGCGAGGCGTGATCGCCTTTGTGCGCGCTGAAGTGCTCGCCCAGGCCATTGATGCGCTCCGAGAGCAGCGCAACCTGAACCTCGGGAGATCCCGTGTCCGCGGGACCGCGCTGGTATTGCGCCAAAATCCCGCTCTTTTTCTCGCTGGTTAAAGCCATTGCACAACGGTCCTAAGTAACTGTATCAAGTGCCCTTTAGAGGAAGCCCGCAATTTTACTCATGGACGGCCCTCCGCCACAAGCTCAGTGACCTGCGTTATGCTTACACGGCCATGATTCGATCGCTCCTCATCGTTCTCAGCAGCGCGATCGTCCTGGCGGGTTGTTCGAGCCTGCCGGCCCCGAAGAGTGCCCCGACCGCCGCCGTGAGCTGTCCGCGCGGCGCAGCGCGCCTCGGTCCGAATGCGTGCCGGCCCTTCACCCGCACGTACAGCGGGCAGCAGTTGCGCCGGACCGGCCAGACCAATCCGGCCCGGGCACTGCAGATGCTCGACCCGTCGGTCACTGTCACGGGCGGACCCTAGGCGGCCGTCCGCGCTGCATCTTGAGCGGGGCTGTTGCACACGCCCCTCAGGGCTGTGCTGTGGCCGGCGCAGCGAGCAGCCGGCGCGGCTGTACCACGCCCTCGCCGAGCTCGCCGAGCCCGATGAATGTCCCACACGCGTCATAGAGCCGGACCTTGCCAGCCCCGGCGCTACCGACCGGAACCGCCTGCCCGTGACGGACCCGCTCGGTGTGCACCGGATCGAGCCGCACTGCGGGCAGGTGCCCGAGCGGGACATCCGCTCCGAGCAGCACCGATCCGGCCTCGCCCCGCTCGCATAACTGCTGCAGCGTCTCGAGCGGGTACATCGGCTCGTGCTCGAAAGGCACGACCCACTCGCGGCGCAACGCCGCCACATACCCGCAAGTGCCCAGGGCACGCGCGATATCCTCGGCCAGCACCCGCACGTAGGTCCCCTTCGAGCACTCCACGGCGAGCTCGAGTCGCGGCGCCTCAAAGGCCAGCAGCGTGAGCCCCTCGATCTCAATGGCGCGCGCCTCGCGCGCCACCGTCACACCGGCTCGCGCCAATTCGTAAAGCGGACGTCCGGCGCGCTTCAGGGCCGAATACATGGGCGGAATCTGGCGGCTGGGCCCGAGGAAGCCCTTGAGCACCGCCTCAATCGCATCGGGCGCGAGCGGCGGCACCGCCGCGTGCTCGAGGATCGGCCCTTCGGCATCCCCGGTGGCCGTGCGCGCCCCGAGTGCGATGGTGAAGCGGTAGCGCTTGTGGCTCGAGAGGATCTCGCCGGCGATCTTGGTCGCCTCGTCGAGACAGATCGGCAGCATACCGGTGGCGAGCGGATCGAGACTGCCGGCGTGGCCGGCCTTCGCAGCCCCAAACAGCCGCCGCACACGCTGCAGTGCCGCATTCGAGGAGAGCCCGGCAGGCTTGTCGAGCAGCACGATCCCGGTGGGCATCAGCTCAGTGCTTGGCCTGATCCTCGGCTCGCGCCCGATCGATCAGGCCGGTCAGGCGTGCGGCCTTCTCGGCACTGTCATCGAGGGCGAATTCGAGCCGTGGTGCGTGACGCAGGCCGAGTTCGCGCCCAACCTGCCCGCGCAGGAATCCACCCGCGTGCACCAGGCCCTGCAGCACCTCGGCCGGATCATGCTGTGAGGCGAACGGCGCGAAGTACACGCGCGCCACCCCCATGTCGGCAGACAACCGCACCGCGGTGATGGTGACGCTGCCAACGCGCGGGTCCTTCACCTCGCGCGCGATCAGCTCCGCCACCACACGTTGCAGCTGCGATTCGATCTTGCGGACTCTGGAGCCGGCGGTCGTCATCAGAGCGTCCGGGCCACCTCGACGCGCGAGAAGCATTCGATCTGATCGCCGACGCGCACGTCCTGGTAGTTCTTCACCCCGATGCCGCACTCTGTGCCGGCTCGCACCTCGCCCACGTCATCCTTGAAGCGGCGCAGCGACTCGAGAGCTCCTTCGAAGATCACGACGTTGTCGCGCAGCACGCGGATCGGATTGTTGCGCCGCACGAAGCCCTCGGTGACCAGACATCCGGCCACCACGCCGAACTTGCTCGAGCGGAACACATCGCGCACCTGTGCCACACCGACGATCTGCTCCTTGATCTCCGGCTGCAACAACCCGGTCATCATCTGGCGCACATCATCGATCGCCTCGTAGATGATGCTGTAGTAGCGCACTTCGACCCCGGTGTCTTTCATCGCCTCGCGCGCGCCGGAGTCGGCACGCACATTGAAGCCGATGATCAGCGCCTTGGAGGCCGCGGCGAGCTGCACGTCGGAGACCGTGATGCCCCCGAGTCCGCTCGCGATGAGTTTGACCTGCACTTCCTCGGTCGAGAGCTTGTTCAGCGCCTCGCGCAGTGCCTCGACGCTGCCCTGCACGTCGCCCTTGAGCAGCACCGCCACGATGCCCGCCTTCTCCTCGCCGAGCTGGGAGAACACATCCTCGGCACGCGTCGTCTGGCGCGCGAGTTTCACGTCGCGCGACTTGCTCTGGCGGTAGGTCGCCACTTCGCGCGCCTTGCGCTCGCTCTCGAGCGCAAGGATCTCCTCACCGGCATTCGGGGCGCTCGAGAGACCGAGCACCACCACCGGCATCGACGGCGGCGCCTCCTCGATGGGCTTGCCGTTCTCATCGAACAGCGCGCGCACGCGGCCGAATTCGGTACCGGCAATGATCGGGTCACCGAGCTTCAGCGTACCCTTCTTGACCAGCACCGTGGCCACCGCGCCACGGCCCTTCTCCACGCTCGACTCGATGACCACACCGCTGGCAAGTCCCGAGCGCGGCGCGCGCAGCTCGAGCACCTCGGCCTGCAGCAGCACCGCCTCGAGCAGCGTGTCGATGCCCTCACCGGTGTGCGCCGAGACGTTCACGAAAATGTTCTGTCCGCCCCACTCCTCCGGGATGACCTCCTGCTTGGCGAGCTCGCTGCGCACCCGCTCCGGGTCGGCGCCGTTCTTATCGATCTTGTTGACCGCCACCACGATCGGCACACCCGCAGCCCGTGCGTGTTGGATCGCCTCGACGGTCTGGGGCATCACCCCGTCATCGGCGGCCACCACCAGAATGACCACGTCGGTCGCCTTCGCGCCGCGTGCACGCATCGCGGTGAACGCCGCGTGGCCCGGCGTATCGATGAAGGTCACCACACCCTTGGGCGTCTCGACGTGGTAGGCGCCAACATGCTGCGTGATGCCCCCGGCCTCACCGGCAGCAACTTTGGTGCGGCGGATGTAATCGAGCAGCGAGGTCTTGCCGTGATCGACGTGGCCCATGACGGTCACCACCGGCGGGCGCGTCTCGAGCGCGGCGGTCTCGGCCGGTGCGCCCTGCAGATCGACCTCGATCTGCTCCTCCTGCGTCAGCTTGGCGGTGTGACCCATCTCCTCCACGACCAACACGGCCGTGTCCCGATCGAGTGTCTGATTGATGGTGGCCATGACGCCCAGGTTCATCAGGGTCTTGATGACTGCGGGGGCCTTCACCGCCATCTTCTGGGCGAGCTCACCCACGGTGATGGTCTCGCCAATGTTCACTTCGCGGACCACCGGGGCGGTCGGGCGCTCGAAGCCATGGCGGGTTTCCGACGAACCCCGTACGGCGCGTCCGGACTTCAGCGGACGGCGCTTCTTGAAGCGCGAGCTGGCGTCGGTCGCGACATGCAGCTCTTCTCGACCGTAGCGCGTATGCCGGTCATCGGCGGCGGCGGGCCGCTCACGGGTCGCCGGCGGGGCCGGTCGAGCCGGGGGGGCGGCTTCCTTGGGCTTCGGGGCTGGCGACGGGGGCACCGGCGCGGCGGCAGGCGCCGCCGCCCGCACCGCCTCGCGGCTCTGGCGCTCCCGTTCCTCGCGTTCTTCGCGCTCCCGCTCACGCTCCCGTTCGCGTTCGCGCTCCTGCTCGCGCTGCTGCTCCTCCTGAGCCCGCTGCTCGGCCTGGCGACGCGCCTCGTCGAGCGCACGCTTGCGCGCGGATTCCTCTTCCTCGACGCGGCGACGGTTCTCCGCTTCGAGCCGCTCGTGCTCCTGCCGCTCGTGCTCGAGCCGCTCGTGCTCGAGCCGCTCGGCCTCCTCGGCCTCCCGACGCTTCTGCTCGATCTCGTCGTGCTGCTTGCGAGCCTGCTCCTCGAGCACGTCCCGCTTGATGTAGGTGCGCTTGGTGCGCACCTCCACGTTCACGGTACGGGCCCGGCCCTGCACGCTGGCGAGTTTCAGCTCGCTCTGCGTCTTGCGCTTCAGGGTGATCCGGCGGGGGGCAGCATCGCTCTCTTGCACTCCACCGTGACTGCGCCGCAGATGGGTCAACAGTTCGAGCTTGGCATCGTCACTGATGCGATCGTCCGGCCCGCTGACCTGAATACCGGCCTGATCGAGCTGCACGAGCAGTCGATCCACGGGTACCTTCAGGACCTCGGCGAACTGGGCTACGGTCACTTCCGCCATACTTCTTGCACCCCCGGTCAGTGGCTGGGCGCGAACCAGTGAGCCCGCGCGGTCATAATGAGCTTGCCCGCCTCTTCCGGCGCCAATCCCTCGATATCATTCAGGTCGTCGACCGACTGCTCGGCGAGATCCTCGCGCGTGCGCACCCCGCGACGCGCCAGTGCCAGCGCCAAATCCGGACTCATCCCCTCGAGCAGCAACAGGTCCTCCGCCGGCATCGCCTGCTCAAGCGACTCCTCGCTGGCGATCGCCTGGGTGAGCAGCACATCGCGGGCGCGATTGCGCAGCTCCTTCACGATCTCCTCATCGAACTCTGCGATCGAAGCGAGCTCGCCCTGGGGCACGTAGGCGATCTCCTCGATGGTCGAGAAGCCCTCCTGCGCCAGAATGGTGGCGACGTCCTCATCGACGTCCAGCTGCTTCATAAATAGCTGCACCAGCGTCTTGGCCTCGGAATCGCTCTTGGCCTCGGCATCGGACTCGGTCATCACATTCAGTTCCCAGCCCGTCAGCTGGCTGGCGAGGCGGATATTCTGTCCGCCGCGGCCGATCGCCTGCGAGAGCTTCTCTTCGGCCACCGCGATGTCCATGCTGTGGGAGTCCTCATCGACCACGATCGACAACACTTCCGCGGGCGACATCGCGTTGATGACAAACTGCGCCGGATTGTCGTCGAAGGGAATGATGTCAACGCGCTCTCCGGCAATCTCGTTCGACACCGCCTGTACGCGCGAACCGCGCATGCCGACGCACGCGCCAACCGGATCGATACGCGGATCGCTCGAGCGCACGGCGATCTTGGCGCGCACGCCCGGATCGCGCGCCGCGCCGAGGATCTGAATCAACCCCTGGCCGACCTCGGGAACCTCGAGCTTGAACAGCTCAATGAGAAACTCCGGCGCGGTGCGCGTCAGAAACAGCTGCGGTCCGCGCAGCTCCGAGCGCACTTCACGCAGGAACGCCTTGATTCGATCCTGCGCCTTGACCTGCTCGCGCGGGATCATGTCGCTGCGCGGCACGAAACCTTCCGCATTCGAGCCAAGATCGACGTAGATGCCGTTGCGATCGACACGCTTGACGACACCACTGACCAGGGTGCCAACGCGATCGCGATACGCATCGACCACCTGTTGGCGCTCGGCCTCGCGCACCTTCTGCACGATGACCTGCTTGGCCTGCTGGGCCGCAATGCGTCCGAACGTCACCGATTCCATCGGCTGCTCGACAAAGCCCTCGACCTGAGCGTTCGGATCGAGATCATGAGCATCCTCAAGGCGCAGCTCCCGGTCGGGCGCCTGCAGCTCGGTGGAATCGTCAGCGAACACTTTCCAGCGCCGGAACGTCTCGTAATCGCCGCTGCGCCGGTCGATCGCCACGCGCACGTCCCACTCCTCGCCGTGCTTGCGGCGGGTCGCGGCGGCGAGCGCGGCCTCGAGCGCCTGGAAAATCACTTCTTTGTCAACGCCTTTCTCGTTCGAGACGGCATCGACAACCATCAGGATTTCCTTGTTCACTACTGTCACCTCTGCAACTGTCGCCTTCAGCGCCACGCACCACTAACCGGCCAGCCTGGCCTTGGCGATCTCGGCATATCGCACCGCCACGCGCCCGCCATCGACATTGAGCTCGATGCCCGACTCATCCGCCGCGAGCAGCGTGCCGGTATAGCGACGCCGACCCTCGCGCGGGGCCGCCAGCTCCACAAAAACCCGCGCACCCACGAAGCGCTCAAAATGCGCCCGCGTGCGCAGCACTCGGTCGAACCCCGGGGAGGACACCTCCAACGTGAAGGCCGTCGGGATCGGATCCTCGACGTCGAGCAGCGCCGACACTTCCCGGCTGACGCGCTCGCAATCCTCGATCCCGACGCCCTCGGGCCGATCGATGTAAATCCGCACCGTGGCACTGCCGCGCCCCGCGCTGTGCTCGAGATCGACCAGCTCGTAGCCCAGCCGTCCGGCCAGAGGCTCAATGAGGGCGATCAGCCGCTCTCGCAATGTCGCCGACATCGATCCGTTCCCCACCGTGCCGCGTCAGATAAACCAAACGGGCCGCGCGGTCCCAATGACCGCGGCCTTTACCTCGGCCCTCGCCCGGGACCGTCCGTCCTGCGGCCAGATGCGCCCTGCGGGCGCGCTGCCAGTCACCCAAAAACAAAAAGCCCCTCGGGGGGCTTTTGGGCTGTCTCGCTGTCGGAGCACTCGCCCCGGGGGCGCAGCCGCTCCGCTCCCCGCGGCCGAGGCCCGCGGAGGCGCGCATTGTACGCTGAAGCGGTGCGGTCGTGAAGGATTTTGTCCGCGACGCCCCCTGTGACGGCGGCAGGCAACCTCCGGCGCGCACAGGCAGGCCGGAGCGCCACTCAACCGCTACCATAGCCCGTCATGAAGGAACCGGCCACGGGCGCAGGCGGGGGTACGGCACGCATCGATCGCTGGCTCTTTGGCGTGCGGCTGTTCAAGTCGCGCTCGCTCGCCGCCGAGGCGGTTCATGGCGGGCGCGTGCATGTCAATGGCTCGCGCGTCAAGCCGGCCTACGCGGTGCGCCCGGGAGACGTGGTGCGCTTCATGCGTGGCGCAGTGGAATTCGAGTGCACCGTGCAGACGGTGCCGGCGCGTCGCGGCCCGGCCAGCGAGGCGGCGCGCTGCTACGAGGAGAGCGCGGCCAGTCAGGCGCGCCGGGTGGCCTTCGCCGAGCGCATGCGCCTGGCGGCGGCGCTCGCACCGCGGCCGCTGGAGCGGCCGGACAAGCACGAGCGGCGGGAACTGCGCCGGTTGCGCGGACGGGACTGACGCGCCCGCGGGAACGATAGTGATACACAGTGGTGCGGGCCCGAGGGCCTGCGTACCGAGAGGTTTAAGAGCATGTCGCTCAGCGTTTTTGACATCTTCAAGATTGGCATCGGGCCGTCGAGCTCACACACCATGGGGCCGATGCGAGCGGCGCGCGAGTTTCTGCTCGAGCTCGAGCGCGCCAAGCTGCTCGATGCGCTCGAGTCGGTGACGGTGCGTCTGTACGGATCGCTGGCACTCACCGGACTCGGTCACGGGACGGACGGCGCCATCCTCATGGGGCTGACCGGTGCCGATCCGGAGACGGTCGATCCCGACTCAATCGCACCGACCCTGCAGAGCATCCGCGCGAGCGGCAAGATCGCATTGCTCGGGCGCCGCGAGATTCCCTTTGACGAGAAGAGCCAGCTGCTGCTGCTACGTACCGAACGGCTCCCCGAGCATGCCAACGGCATGCGCTTTACCGCCGTCGCCGGCGGGAAGACCGTGCGCGAGCAGGAGTATTACTCGATCGGCGGCGGCTTCATCGTGCGTGCCGGCGAAGACCCGGCGCAACAGGCCACCAGCCGCCCCCCCGCCCCCTATCCATTCGCGAGCGGCCGTGAGCTGCTTGCACTGTGCCGTGAACACGGCCTGGAGATCTTCGAGCTCGTGCTCGCCAACGAGCGCGCCTGGGCGAGTGAAGCCAACGTTCGCGCCGGAGTGATGCGGATATGGGAGGTGATGCAGGGGTGCGTCGAGCGTGGCTTTCGCCAGAACGGCGTGCTGCCGGGCCCGCTGAAGGTGCGGCGGCGCGCCCCGAAATTGTACCGCCAGCTCACCGAGAGCGGCCAGCCGCGCCCGCTCGACACACTCGACTGGGTCGACGCCTTTGCGCTCGCGGTGAACGAGGAAAATGCGGCCGGTGGCCGCGTGGTGACCGCACCGACCAATGGCGCGGCGGGCATCGTCCCGGCAGTGCTGCATTTCTACCGGCGATTCGAACCGGGCGCGAGCGATGATGGCGTGCTGCGCTTTCTGCTCACCGCGGCGGCCATCGGCATGCTCTACAAGCAAAACGCGTCGATCTCGGGCGCAGAAATGGGCTGCCAGGGCGAGGTGGGCGTCGCCTGCTCAATGGCCGCCGGCGGGCTCGTGGCCGCACTACAGGGCAGCAACGAACAAGTGGAGAACGCCGCCGAGATCGGCATGGAGCACAATCTCGGCCTCACCTGCGACCCGGTCGGGGGTTTGGTGCAGATTCCGTGCATCGAGCGTAACGCGATGGGCGCGGTGAAAGCCATCAATGCGGCACGGCTCGCCATGCGCGGCGATGGTAGCCACAAGGTGTCCCTCGATCACGTAATCATCACCATGCGCCAGACGGGCGAGGACATGTCGACGATCTACAAGGAGACCTCCCAGGGGGGGCTCGCGGTCAACGTCACGGAGTGCTGAGCGCCCTTCAGAGCTGCTGCAGCTGCTCGGCGAGCGCGACTCGGTTGCGTCCGGCGGCCTTGGCATCATAGAGCGCCGCGTCGGCGCGTTGACGCAGCGTCTCGAGCGTATCGCCGGCGCGGCCGCTGGCCGCGCCGATCGAAAGCGTCACCTCGCCGGCGAACTGCGCCCCATCGGGCTGTACGATCAGGGTGCGCTGAGCGGCCGAGCGGATCCGCTCGGCTAGCGCCGCAGCGGTGCTGAGTGGCTTGCCCCCTAACAGCACCACGAACTCATCGCCCCCGATGCGCGCGGCGAGATCCTCCGGGGCCAGCTGCTCGCGCAGGATCTTCGCTACGCTCATCAATACCTTGTCGCCGATCACGTGGCCGTGTGTATCGTTGATGCGCTTGAAATAATCGACGTCCACGGCCAGCAGCACCACCTGCGCGAAGTCGGTCCACCCCTCCTGAGTCTCGAAGGCACGGCGAAACGCGCTGAGATTGGCGAGCCCGGTGAGCGGATCGCGCTGCGGTTCGCTCTGCGCCCGCTCGAGCCGTTCGATGACCCCTGCGACTTCCTCGCGCTGCTTGCCGAGCTGCGCGTGCAGATCGCGCAGGACAGTCTGCACCTGCGCGGCCTGAGCGAGCAGATCCGCGAGCAGCTCGCGCACGGCCGGCACCTCAGGCTTATCGAGCCGGTCGGTGGTGGTACGCAGCATGTCCGTGAAGTGCTGCAGAGTGTTCTCCGCTGCGCCAGTATCCTGTTCCGTCCGACCGATCAGCTCGCGCAGCTCACGCTGCGCGAGCTCAAACATCTCGATGTCACGCGCGGCGATATGCAGTGCATGCAGACGGCAGATCTCGGCATCCGTCAGCCGAGCGGCGCCCCCGAGCAGCTTCTCGAGCTCCTGGGTCAACGCCGGATTGAGCGCGCCGGCGTGTTCGTACCACACGGCGTAGCTGAGCGGGTGATACCCGACTGGGTGCGGCGACATCAGCTGCAGCGCGCGCCGCAGGATTTCAGCGCTCTCTTCCCTCGATTGCTGGTAGCGCATGCGCTTCGCCGAGGAGACCCTTATTTTTACTTAAGAAAAAGTGTAACACCGCCGCCACAGGCTTGCACCTGCGCATGCCCAACGCGCCCGCCGCGGCTCTGCCGCCACGGCAGCGCGCTGTTGGACACCAAGGTGAGCGCCGGACCCGCCCCTCCCCTGCGCGGCCGGCGGGCGACTCAGGCACCCGGCGGCGCGAAGCTTTGCGCTTCAGGCGCTTCGGCATCGTCTGCGCCTCCGCGCTGCTCGCGCTTGATGCGCTCGTAGATTTCCTCTCGGTGCACCGCAATGTGCTTCGGGGCATTTATGCCGATGCGCACCTGATTGCCCTTCACGCCGAGCACCGTAATGGTTACCTCGTCCCCAATCATTACGGTCTCGCCGACCCGCCTCGTAAGAATAAGCATCTGCTGGTCCTCTCTAGATTTTCATGATCCAAGGTAAAACTCGACCCGCCGCACTCAGCGCAGCGCGTTCGGACGCTGCGCTTGCGTCGCCCGGTACGCCAGAATCAGCTCGCCATCCTGACGGGTGACGGTAATAGGCTCGATCCGGGCAATGCGCTGCAACGTCGAGGGAACGTTGCGCACACTGAACGCACCACCGATGCGCATGCGCGCAGCGCGCGAATCGGTGATGACGATGCGTTGCGGGGTGTAACGGCTGAGGTTGCTGACGAATTTCGACAACGGCTCACCGCGGGTCTCCACGATGCCTTCACGCCAGCGGATGACATTCGCAGCCAACGTCGAGTGCACGTCGGCGAGCAGACCGACCGGGGAGTACTCGATCTGCTGATTGGCCGTGAGACGGCGTTCCCAGGCCGGTGCGGCCGCTGCGCTGGCACCGAGCCCCTCCACCGCCACTGTGCCGCTGACCACCGTGACCAGCACGTTGCCGTCGCGCTTGCGATAGACATCGAACCGCGTGCCGAGAACCCGCACTTCGCTGTGGGCGAGCAGAATGCGAAACGGGCGTGACGGGTCGTGCACGACCTCGAAGAACGCCTCACCGCGCAGCAATCGCACGCGCCGATCGTGCGGGCTGCCGATCCAGCGCAACTTCGAGTCGGTGTTGAGATAGACCATGCTGCCGTCGGGCAGCACGACGCTGTCGATCTGCCCGACGCTGGTGCTATAGGTGCGGGGCAGGTACCCGAGCGCCCAGAGGCCGGCGCCCGCGGCGAGCAGCGCAGTGAGCACGGCTGCCGCTGCAACCCCTACCAGCCAGCGCGGCGCGCTACCTGCCCGCTCGCGTCGGGGTAGCGGCTCCACACCCGCCACGAGCGAGGCCCGCGCCGCGCCCTTGAACTCGGAGACCACATCGAGCATGGCTCGTAACTCACTGAACTCTTTGGCGTTCAGCGGATCGCTCAGCCAGTGCTCCAGCGCAC
The DNA here is from genome assembly GCA_021847105.1 of Pseudomonadota bacterium. Taxonomy (GTDB): domain Bacteria; phylum Pseudomonadota; class Gammaproteobacteria; order Steroidobacterales; family Steroidobacteraceae; genus 13-2-20CM-66-19. Next base: position 81,285 of record JAJZUT010000011.1, read on the forward strand.
GCTGGCGGCCCGGTGTCAGGCCACGACCCATCCGCGCAAGCCACACCGCCGCCTGCGCTCGCGCGCGCCGCTGGCGATGCCGCTCCAGGAGGGTCTCAGGATTCAATCAACCTCCGCCAAATCAATGCCTTGCGATGACAAGCGCATACGGCACTGCTTTAATGCCCGTGTGATGCGCTTGTCGACGCGACGCTCAGAAATGCCCAGCCGGGCAGCGATTTCCTTGCGGGGCGTTCCCTGCACATGCGCGAGAACGAACACCGCCCGCAGAGGGGGACTGAGATCCTGAATCACCGCCACGAGACGCTGGGCTATCTGCTCGGACAGCACCTGGCGGTCAGGCCCGCCAGCATGGTCCGCCACCTGCTCCATGCCCTCCGGAGCACCGATCACCGCACTTTCCAGTCTGCGACGGCGCAGATGCATTAGCGCGAAATTGGTCGCCACCTTGAACAGCATCGCACGCGGGAAGAGCACCTGATCCGGGCGGTACATCCGGTGCAGCTGCTCGTAGGTGTCCTGAGCGACCTCGCGCGCAAGATCCGCACGGCCGAGCATCTGTGTGAGATACGCAAGCAGTTGAGCGCCATGCGTGCGGCACAACTGCTCGAAGAACGCCTCCGCTGAGCCGATACGGCGGAACTGCCTGATCTCGCCCATCCGTTTATCCATTCCCCATTCCTTAATACTTATCAATGCTCGGGGAGGCGATTGCCCCCCCCCGATTACCGAAAATTTACGCTCGACTCGCCACGATTCAACATAATCCCTTGTCTTACTCCCCGCTCTGCCGGCTGCCGCGTCCACGGCGCGCCTTCCGGGTCCCCGCCGGTGCCCTACCAGCGGCAGGTGAGCTCCACGCTCGCGACGCGTCCCAACGCCTGTACGTTATAGATGTCGTAACCGAACTGGTTGTCGACGAACGGTGGACTACGATTCAGCACATTCGCCACATTCGCCATCAATGTGGTCCGACCGAGGCGTGTTGCCGTCACGCGATAGCGCAAGTACACATCAAAGGTCGTCCAGGACGGCACGCCCGGAAGCAGCGGACTGCCGGGGTTGCGGTAGGCGCCGGTGTAATTGACCGTCAGCGCGCCGCCCCAGCCGTCGCTGCGGGGTCCGTGCCGAGTCCAGCTCAGCCGCCCCCGCAGACGTAGAGACACCGGATTGCCCACCGTGTCGAGAATGTTCATCGATGCAGAGTTGGGCGTGAGCGCCTGCCTGAACGTGAGCACGTCAGCGCCGCGCAGCACGAACTCGAATGGCCCCCAGGCACTCATCAGCCGCTTGCGGGCCTCGATGTCGACTCCTCGCGTCAGGGTACGCGCCAAATTAGCCAAGCGCAGATCCACGATCGCTGCCGGCTGGCTGCGCAGGCAGCTCGCGACCGGGCCGACAAAATCGGCGCTGGTGCATACCGCGGCGATTTGCGCTGCAGTGGGCTGACGTGTGATCACAGCCGCCCATTCGCTCTGATGCAGCAGGATGCCCAGCGGATCATCGCCTGCCGGCTGCTCGATCCGATTCCAGTAGTCGATGTCGTAATACGTGAGAGACAACTGTCCGCTGTTCCCGGCAGAAGCGCTGACCCCCGCCGTCCAGGTACGGGCGGTCTCCTGACGCAGGTGCGGATTGGAACCCTGCACCGCCAGCACGAGCGAGCGTCCGCTCGGGGACTGCGGATCGCTGACCACCGCCATGCCGGCCAGGTTCTGCTCAGTGTCATACAGATCGTCGAGTTTTGGCGCACGATACGCCCGGCCCCAGCTCGCACGAACCTGCAGCCACCGCGCCGCGCGCCACTGCACCTTCGCCATCGGATTGAAGGTGCCGCCGAAATCGCTGTAATGGTCGTAGCGTCCGGCCAGATCGAGCGTCACCCGCCGTGCGCCGGTCGGCGCTCCGAGCAACGGCACGTGCAGCTGCGAATACACGGACACGACCTGCCGTCCGAAGTGTTGTGCATGCAGACCCGCGCTTGCGGTGCCCGGCGTCGCGAGCGCCAGATCGAGGCTCTCCGTGCGCCATTCGACGCCCAGAGCAAGTTTTGCCTCGCCGGCCGGCAGGTGCATCAGTGGTCCGTTGGCGACCGTATCGGTGGTCTTGAGGCCCGAGACCGAATGATCCTGATAATCCTGACTGAGTGCGCCGATACTCGCTGCATTTGCGGCCGGATCGAGGGCAAACGGATTGAAAGCAGAGACGGAAGTGGGATTCGCGAGCGCTCCCGCGAGCGCTCCCGCGAGCGCACTGGAACTGACCACACCATACTGGTTGCTCAGCAGGGACTGCTCGCCGTCCGACTCGCTCACGGTCATCTGCCAATGACCGTCGAGACGGAAAATGGCGCCCGCCGTCCCGTCGTACACGCGGGTCTTACTCGCGAAGCGAGTCGGTCCGAGCAGTGGCAGAAAACTGTATGCAACCAGCGTGTACGGCACCGTCGGATAGGGGTTCATGTAGAACGGGTTGCTCGCCGGAACCTGCAGCACGGCGCTGTCGGGCAAACCGGCGAGCACGGTATTGCGCTCGGTGTAGCGTCCCTGCGCAAACAGCCTTACCGAGGAGTCCAGCCGCTGGCTCAGCGCGCCGTAGAACTCGTGCGCCATGCGGTCGGGAAAGATCTCGGCGGCGCGGAACGGATTCTGCAGGTGAATGCGGGTGCTGAGCTGCGCGCCACCCGGCGACCCACCGGATGCAGCGGAAATTCCGTATGCCGGCTGCAGCGTGAACGGATCAAGGACATTTCCCGGGTTAGTGTAATACGAGTCGTAATTGGCGCCTCCGTAGGGCGTTTTGTCGGCATTGGCTGCATAGGGGCGCGCTGCCGCGGCCAGTGGCGTCGCATCCGAGTACTCGTAATCCATCATGGCGTGACCGCCATGCCAGCGCGTGCCCAGCAACTGAGCGAACATCCACTCTGCCCGCCCGTCGGGTGCTGTACCGTAGCGTACGTCCGACTCGGCACCCGTGAAGTGATTTCGCATGATGATGTTGACCACCCCGGCGACCGCATCGGCGCCATACAGCGCCGACGCACCATCGGGCAGCACCTCGATGCGTTGCACGGCGCTCCAGGGAATGGTCGCCACGTCGACGAAATCGCCCGTTAGTCCGCCGACCGGCTGGCGCCGACCATTGAGCAGCACCAGCGTGGCACCGACGCCGAGCCCACGAAGATTGATCCCGGCGCCATACTCGATATTGTTGGCCACGCCAAGATCCTCGCGGGGGCCGTTGAGGGAGACCATTGGTAGTGCGAACAGCGCCTGCTGCACACTCGGGTACGCGGCTCGCTTGAGCTGCTCGTGCCGGATGTAGACCAGCGGCGCAAGCCCTGAGCGCAGGCCCCGAATGAAACTACCCGTGACTTCAACCGGCCGCAGCGCAATGACACTTAAATCCGCTTCCGGATTTTTTTTCAGTCTCGCCACCCGCAGGACCGGCGCTACGGCCACCGGCCGCGGCAACGGCGGACGGATGATCACCGAGTGCGGCGTGTCGAAAGTGAATACGAGCCCAGTCCCCTTGAGCATCCGCGCCAGCGCCACGGAACTCTCCAAGCGACCGTGCACCGCCCTCGTGCGCAATTTCAGCACCTGTGGGGTCGCGGCATAAATTGCCTCGACGCCCGATTGGCGGTAGAAATCGATGACCGCCTGAGGCAATGCCTCCGCCGGGACATCGAACTGCGCCATCGGACCACTCGCCCATGCCGAACGCGCCAGGCACAGGGATGCCAGCGCTATCCACGCCACCCGGTTCGAACTGCGCGCCCCCCGACGCTCCAAAGTCCTATGTCTGGCCCCTTGCTTGCTCTGATCCATGATCCCTGTCGCCTACGCGACAGTGTGCCACACGGCTCGCAGCCCTGACGAGCCCTGCGCGCACCAACATCCCCACCCCGACTCAACGTCTGGTGCACCAGTAATCGCCGCCCGTACCTCACGAAGCGCGCCGCCGCGCCTCCGCGACCCAGCGGTGCACCCGCGAATCAATGCAGATCCGGATCACTCAAAGGGAATGCGGACCCACTCAAGCTGCGGTGGCGCCCGCGAACTGCGCACTCCACAGCGCTGCGTAGTGACCCTGCGCACGCAACAGCTGCTCATGGCTGCCCGACTCCACGACCCGCCCGCAATGCAGGACCAGAATGCACTCGGCCTGCTTCACGCTGCTCAGCCTATGGGCAATGATCAGCGTCATTGCCGTTGCCGACAGCGTACGCAGATTCGAGAGAATCATCTGTTCCGTACAGCTGTCGAGGGCTGCAGTCGCCTCGTCGAACACGTAGATCCGAGGCAACCGAAGTGCCGCGCGCGCGATCGCGATCCGTTGTCTCTCCCCACCCGAAAGCCGCACACCCCGTTCTCCGACCACGGTGTCGTAACCCTGGGGAAGCGAGCAAATAAACTCCTCCAACAGCGCCAACCGCGCGGCGCGCGCGATGTCCTCGCGCGAGGCGCGCGGCGATGCAACCAAAATGTTATACGCAATTGTGTCATCGAACAGCACCGGGTCCTGTGGCACAACCGCAATCGCAGCACGCAGAGCGTCGGATGCAATCTGCTGTAACGGCACACCATCGAGACGGATCACGCCGCCGTCCGGCTCGACCAGACGCAACAGCAATCGAACAATCGATGACTTTCCCGAGCCGCTCTGGCCGACAATACCCACCGTCGCCCCCGGGGAAAGCGAAAAACTCATCTCTTGCAGCACTGCATGTCCCGGCTCATAGGAAAATGTCACGCGCTCGAACTCGAGGACACCCGCTCGCCCCGCTCGCAGCGGCACACCCGCAAGCACCTCCGTCGGCTCGGCGAGTAACTCCATTGCTCCCTCGAGCATCGCCGAACCCTGTGCGAAACCCTGCACCGCAAAGCCGAGCATTTCCGCCGGGCGCACCAGCTGCACCATGTACGCATTGACCAGCACTAATCCGCCCACAGTCAACTGTCCGGCGCGCACGCTGTGCAGTGCACAGAGCAGACTCGCGCCGAGAACCAGAGCAAACACCACAGCCACGGCAAGCCCATTACCTCCATATTGGCGGTAAAACGCCAGCCAGGCTTGCTCGCCCCTACCAAACGCGGCGGCGGCTTTAGCTGCAACCAGCCGCTCTGCGCCAAAGCACTTCACAGCCTCATAGTTGAATAAGCCATCCGTGATGATTGCATTGACCTCGACTCCCGCCGCAGCCGCCGCCCGCGCAGCGCCCGCGATTCGCGGCGCGGAACGCCCGAACAGCCATACGTAGCTGATTGCGGCTATGCAAAAAAGCCCAAGAAACAATGGCCGACCGAGCCGCAACAGCACCCAAGCGGCAACCGCCAGTTCCGCACCAACCGGAAGAACGACGAACACCACCTGATGAAGGATCAAGCGCACTCCCTGCAGACTGTTGTCGATGATCTGACTCAGCGCACCACTCTGGCGCCTGAGATGAACGCGCAACGGCAGGCACAGCACGTGAGCGAAGAGACGCGTACTCAGCGTACGCACAATCCTCTGCTCCGCTCGGGAGTAACGTAGCGCGCGTATCTCAGTGCTCGATCTCGATAGCCACTGCATAAACGCATAGATCCCGATCAGAATGACGCCCGACCGAGCCATCCCGCCTTGACCGGTCACCCGATCAACGATCAATTTTAATATCAGCGGCGCGAGCGCATTCGCCGCTGCCCCCACCATCACAAGCACGATCACTTCGAGCAGACGCCTAGCAACATACGGCGTAAGTTCACGCCGCAGCAACCCAAATAAACGCCACCAGGGACGCTGGCGCAGCGCTTGTTTCATTCATCGCCCTGCGACGGATCGGGATCATCCCGACCGAGTCCCGCCATCGAGCTCCTCCCCGCCTCCTGACCGATCTGCGGCTCTGTCCGCTCCCCACCCTCGGAAGCGCCGATATGCAGCGCTGCAATACTCGCCTCGACCGCCCTGCGCAGCCCTTCCCGATCCCGTGCCCGCATCCGCAGAACCGCTTCCTCAAGCGTGCTCCCGTCCCGCCCGAGGCGGGTCGCGATCAACGACAGAGAGACGCCGCAACGCACCGCGACCAGCGTCACTAGACAGCGAGCACGACAAAGCGGCCGAGCACGCGATCGTCCCGCCAACTCCGCCTCAGGAACCGACTCCTGTCGCGACACAGACGTCACCACGCGGCGCAGCAAATCCCCTTGCCGTCCCTTCGGCTCCGCCACCGCAGGTCGCACCGCAGCATGGATATGGGGCAATGTATCGCGAGGTGACCCAAACGCCGCCGCAAGTTCTGGCTCGATCCCGCGCGCACGCAGCACACGATATTGCCGCCTCGCTCCGGGTCCTCTGCCAAGCTCCTCCAGCACCGGGACGGGGTCCACCCAGGGCATGCTACCGGCTTGCAGGTACGCCTCATCTGCGCTCCAACCAGCCCCCGCCAACGGTCGATGGAGCCACAACACAAACTCCGTACGGAACGCAGCCTGCACTCGATACACCCGCGCCGGACAAAACACTCGCCCACTGCGCCCGCCAGTCCGGTTGCTATACAGTGCGAACGGTACCGTCACGTAGCGAAGCATCTGACCCAAGCCGACGTTCGCCGGCGCAATCGCAAGCTCCAGGCAGTTCGCCGCGCACCGACAGCCGAACACACGACCACCGCACCAGAAGAGCATCGACTCGATGCTCTGCATCATCTTTTGCCAATCGTCCTGATTTCTCACGAGCGCCTCTGTTCGAGAGCCCCGCAGCACGACATGAAAGACTGCCGCCGATCCGCCAACAGATCCCGCCCGACCCCACCCGGCCTTCATGCCACTCCTCCCCCGCCGGTTGCACACCACCTAGCGTCGACCCCACGTGCATCCTGACAACATTGCTTCAATGCCATGGTTCAGCCCGTATTCCGCCCGCAACGTGCGCAAACCGAGAGTCAAATGCACGTTACTCTCGGCACCTACGTGCAGCAACCCCGCTTAACTTCATTCCAAGTCAAATTCCGGTCTCCCAGACACTATTTATCTAGCGCCAGGCGAATTCCGACTGACCGGACACAGTCATAGCCATAGCCATTGCACGCCACTCCAGCACATTTACTTCACGCCGCCGACGCAAATTCCCCGCGTTCGTCCCTGCTATCGACGAATTCGTCCCTAAAACCCCTACATCGCACTCCACGTCGAAACAGCGCGCACCTCACTGCGTCGTCCCATGCCGGCCATGACCGCCATCCCACAAGATCCCCACCTTCCCATCTGTTCAATCGATCCGACACCCGAACCTGTTGATATACCGTCCCGTCTTTTCCCTACCTATGCTGCGACAGCCACGACTCCGCGTCGTGACACGACCTCCACGTGCCACAGTCAATGCATTCGCGCGCTTTTTTGAGGAACCGAGCGACCCCATGGCCCTTGACAAAATCAGTCTCCCAGTCTGTCGTGAACCCGCTACCGCGGAAGTGGGCGCCGCTCCGCCGGAAGCAAGACGATTCACAACCACATGAGGAGAACGATCATGACTTACCATGGCAGCGTCTCGCAGCAGACCAAGGGGATTCAGCCCGGCGTGGGCGAACATAAGCTCCGACCGGGCTACGCGGCCTGATGCAACCGGCGATGCGCGATCTTCGGGTCGCGCATCGCCATTTTTCGGATGCCGCCCGCGTCCTCGAAGAGACTCAACCCTTGTATCAGCTCGCGCCTCAGGTATTTGCCTGCAAGACAGGCCGGAACTACATGTTCCTGGATTTGCGCCAAGATCAGTATCTATCCGTTCCGCAGTCGCTGATGAACGAGCTTGCGCCACACATCGCCAACTGGAGTCTACCGCTCGGCACCGTCCGTACCGAAACCATACCCCGCGCGCACACAAGAACTCTTGCCGACGATTTAATCACAGCTGGAATACTGATTCCGATCGGGCCTGATCAACACCCAGCCCTCACTCCCCCAGCGCCGCATGCCGCCGCACTGCGGTCCGCACTCGACAGCCTCTACTCAGAGCCCCCACACAGACATCGGCTCAGCGCACTCAGCGCACTCAGCGCACTACTACACGCGGATTTCCTGTTGCATACGTCGACTCTTTGGCGGATCGCTCATCAGATTTCGGCTCGATCCGAAAACACACCACATGAACTGGGCGAACTACAAGCCCTTTCCGCAGCCTTTCTGCGCGTCCGCGCCTGGTACCCACGCAACTACCTGTGCCTCTTTGATTCCCTCGCACTGATTCTATTTCTACTGAACCGGGGAATACGCGCGCAGTGGGTGTTCGGCGTACGGGAAGACCCGTTTGCCGCGCACTGCTGGGTTCAATACGACCATGTCGTGCTCAACGAATATCTCGACAGAGCATTACTCTACACACCGATCATGATTGTCTGAGGCAAAGCCATGGACTTCCCTTATTTGGCAATTCTTTGGAATCCGCAAATCCCGACACAGCAGCAAACCGCACTGCGACTCCTCCGGTACAACTCGCATGCCAATTGGAGTACCGCAATGCAGCGAGACGGCATGATTGTCTTCATACAGATGCCCCCCGTCCCATACCTTCGCACGATTGAATTCTGCGGGGACCGGGGAATCTTGCTGGGCGTGCTATTCGATCGTGCGCGCAACCTGCCTCAGACAGACTCCTCATTGCGCAAAGATCGACACTTTTTCCGCCCGGATGCGCACACTGCCCGTCATCTTCTTGAGGACTATTGGGGCGGCTATATTGCATTGTGGGCGGACCCACAAAGCGAGAATGGATGGGTGATGCGCGACCCGTCCGGCATGCTGTCCTGCTATTACACAACGTATCGCGATGTCACGCTCGTATCTTCGACAGCCCAAAGTTTTTTGTTTCTGACTACTGATTGCATGGATGACTCTACGGCATCATTCGCGCTCGATATTAATTGGCCTTATTTATCTGGATTCCTCGCGTACAGCCAACTTCAAGTCCGTGACACCGGATTGAAGAGCGTATACGAGTTACTGGCCGGGGAAACGCTGGTTCGATCGCCATCCAAATTAGCCGTCGAGACCACCTGGAATCCCGCAAGCTATTCAGAACCTCGCCCAATGGATGATTTGGCGGAACACGGCGAAGAACTACGTGATACCGCACAATCTTGCATCAACGCATGGGCGGGTCTTCATGAGCATGTTGTTCACAGTCTCTCGGGCGGCTTCGATTCCTCGCTGATACTCGCTCTGCTCGCCCACTCTCCCCGGCGTCCTCATCTGATCTGCCTGAATCGATATGCATCCGGACCCGCAGAAGACGAGAGGCACTATGCACGGATCGCCGCCGGCACAGCGAATGCGGAATTGATCGAAATACCCTGGAACTATGGTCACGATGCCGCTTTTGATCCGACCGTGGATCAACCGCTCGACGCAAAGCCCTCAATCACGTCTCTGATGATTCCATTGGAAGAGCCCTTTTTTCGCTTCCTCCGCGCTACCGTGCAGTTCGATGCAATATGGACCGGCGAAGGCGGCGATCATCTCTTTCTTTCCCATCCCACTGTCCCGTGCATCAACGACTTTTTGCAAGCGAGGGGTCTACGCAGGGGACTTCGAGACATTGTCTACAGCACCGCCAGACTCACCGGTCGCTCCATTCCCAATCTACTCTTGCGAATGCTACTTCCACAGACCCACTTCGCCGGCGACCCCGCGTCTCCTCGTACCTTGTCCAATTCCCTCCTGCTCACCGGTCCGCACCAATATCGCGCCCTATTCGGTTACATTCAGCACCCCTGGGCAGAATTGATTCGCCACGTCGCTCCGGGGAAGCGCCAGCAAATTCTCCTCCTTGCCGAAGTACTCAATCGATTACGACCATTGCCCGGCTCGCAGGAAGCCGTCGAGCTCCAGCCGTTACTGTCGCAACCACTCATCGAACTGTGTCTCCGCATTCCGACGTACGAACATCTCTGCGACGGCCATACTCGTGGCCTCGCACGCCGGGCATTCGCTTCCGATATTCCCGCCGAAATTCTTCACCGTGAACTCAAGGGACAGACGACTCATTTTGCGCTTGGTCTTTTGAGTCGCAACCTGCGCGTAGTCTCTGCCCTCCTCCTTAATGGAACACTGATGAGTCGCGGACTGCTCAACCGGATCCAGCTCGAGCCACTTCTTAGCGAACGCGAACCCATTTCCGCCTCGCAAATCTTTCCGCTGTTCGCGTGCATTGCGGCGGAAGCGTGGACTCGCACATGGTCTCGGACTCTCAGGGCCCACTAAGTCGATCTCGGAAATTCATTGAATTCCACCAGCCCGCTCGAGGAGCCTTGAGATCTACGCTTCGTAGTTGCCGGTCGGTCACCGACTTTGGACCCAGAAGGTTCAATTCGGCCCAGTATAGATTCCGCAATCTCGAGATCCGCGCTTCCGCCGGGACATTCAACCAATGTACGCTACGCCGATAGACAAACGCTTCAACATTCGCGCCGACTGCTCGCCACTCTTCGAAGAGCTGACCCACAGCCGGGTTTTGACTAACAAATTCGAGTAAAACGGGTCCCAAGGGCCGCCTTCCGCTTCCGACCGGGTCCATTGCGACGTAGTTCCTGATTGCGTTGCCAATGGGCGGCCCTCCCAGTCCCCACCGCGAAATATTGCGCCAGTACTCATTTCCCAATGCATACCCCGCAACGGTCCAATCGGCAGGATCTCCGATTTGTGCCGCGACGTATTCCGGATCGTCTTCGATGACATGGGCGGCAAAGAGCCCGCCGAAGCTCCACCCCATGATCATTGCACGGGAGATCTTTACCCCTCGTCTCCGCACCGCCCCGGGGACGCTCTCTAGCGTGGAGACGTCACTTCGCATCGCGAGGAGTTCACCGCTAGACCGGCTCGATTTAAAACCCGGAATATGCGCCCAAGTGACCATGCATACCGCGATGCCCGCACCAACCAATTTCGAAACCGGATATGACGTAATCCATTGTGCATCCTTCGAATACGCTTCAGTGAACCCATAAGCCATGACCGCAAGCGGAACGGGATGGGTCTTCGCCGCTGACGGAAGCACCAGAAACCCTGTGCTGACGTCTCCAAATCGGTTCCTGATTTGAATTTTCGTGAACTTCAGGCTCAGCGGCTGCTCCCTCGGATTCATTTTCGCAATCGGCGTCATCGAGCGCTCGTTTAATTCGATGCGCACCAATTCGGGCGGGCGATTCATCGTCTGCGCCACACAGAGACCCACGTTTCCTCTGCTGTCGAACTTACAGGGTGTTCCGACACCCCCCAAATCACCATTGGGCCACCGAAACGACCCGATGACCCGATCCGTTCTCGTGTTCACCTCCTTCAACCACCACCGATCGGCTCCCCCCAATCCCCGCGATCCGATCATCTGGACCAAAAGGTCCTGGCGCCCGATCCATCTCAACCCCGTGACGCCAATCAGATAGTCGCCGCGCGACGCCGCCCTAATCTCCCGCGCACCCACCCCGGAACCCAGCACATAGACCCTCTTCGTCCCATTCCAGCCCGCCATGGGCACGCTGCGATCTCTCCACACACGCGTCGACGCTACTGCGATCTTTCCGGAGCCACTCACCGCCACGGCTTCGACACTAAACAGCGGCATTGCCCTATCAACTCTGGCGCCAGTCAGCAAATTGAACAGGCGCGACCGGTATGATTTGTCTGATGGAACGACCGCCAACAGCTCGCCATTCCGCCAAATGAGCTGTGGCGGGATCACGAATGAATCCATCTTGACTGAAACCTTCGTCCCTGACGCGCCAATACGTTTCGGAAGCCTTATGACACCCACATGTGTAATTGACTGCCTCGCCCATTCGGGTTCGAGATAATGCAGCGCCGAATACACGTCTCTCATTCTAACGGAAACACGCGTCCCCCAACGCCACCCCACCGAATAGGTATAGGCAAGGAGCCTCCTGTTTGACTCCCACGCCGCGAGCAACACCGCGTGACGACTCTGAAAGATCGTCGCCGAGCGCCCGGTGCGCACGTTCAATTCCTCGATCTCGGACTTTCGCCCCTGCCGCACATACGCAATCACGTTATTATTCAGCCACTTGGCCGCAGAAAGACCGCCCGAGCTGCGTACTGTCCTAACCTCCGCGTTCGGCCGCCACACGTCCCGAACCACGATTTTCGACACCGCACGCTGGCATCGAACACACTGCACTCCCTCCGTGAACAACTGACCATCCGGCGAGATGGAATACGAAACGATCCTCCAATGTCCCGCAACACCCAACGGGCGACTCGACGCCACAACACACGCGACGCACCCTCCCAGCAGAATCGACAGGATTGCGAGCCGGGAAACTCCCCTCACGCTCTTCATGATCGTCCCCCCCTCTCGGCCGTGACGATCTGACTCCTCGTGGCGCGGATTCTTAATCTCCCCATCGATGCACTCCGTTTCCTCACCATCTCACCGAAACGGTGGCATTGAGGAATCTCCCGAGCGCATTCGCATTTGCCGGATCGTAGCCCAAATAGTCCCCAACGTATTGGACCTGCGGAGGCGCCCTATCCGCGCAGTTAACGCAGGAGACGCTCAGCCGAGTACGATCCCACGGCAACCGATATGACGCCGTTGCATCGACGGTCGTCCACGACGCAACCGGCACCGGCACCCCGGTAGTAATGTCGCTATATCGATTGACGTAGTTAAGAAACGCCGTAAGCGCCCATTTCCCGCCAGAAACTCCCGCGCTCGCTCTCGCGCGGAAGCCGACCGGATGGTCAAGAGTATTCAATACGCTGTATGCCACCCCGCCGGGCGCATTAACGTTCTGAAACGCGAAGATGTATGTTGCGTTGACACCCGCATGGTACGAAAGCCTCCCGTGTTCTGCCTCGTAGTTCACCTCTGCCAGCAATCCACTTGTGTTCGTCAACCCGACGTTCTGGTATCGATCATCTACAAGCGCCACGGCATTGGCGAGACTTTCCGGGGGACCGAAACCGGGCAAGGTCGTCAGGTTTACATAGGAATGCGCAGGCGATGCCCAGGACTGCAGCTGCGGGAGCGACGGATTGGGTTCAATATACGCAGCATACTCACCACTCTGTGCGAGCGCCGCAAACAGAGGAATTCCCAGATCCGCTATTCTGTTTCGAAACCGGATGTGGTAGTACGTCATGTTGACCGACAGCCCGGGCACTTGCACCGGAGTCAGGTCGACGCCCCCCGTCCATTCTGTCGATTTCTCCGCCGTTAACTTTTCATTGGACCCGTGGATGAACAGAATTGGCACAGTCTGCCCAGACGGCAATTGCGAATCGATTGAGTTGACGAGAAGGGCATACTGCTCGCCATAAAGTTGGAAGAAATTGGGCGCTTTGAACGATGAGCTGTACGTGCCCCGAATTTTGATCCCGCGCACCGGAGACCACGCCAATCCCGCGCGCGGATTGATAGTCGTTCCAAAATCCGAATAATGGTCGATCCTTGCAGCGAGATCCAGGGAGGCCGCCATCGATTCCACGGCCTGTCTGTTTCGCCTCCAGAGCGGAACGTTCAATTCTGCAAACGCGGAATCCACAGAGCGGTGTTTCGATATGTCATCGAGCGTATATTGGCCAGTAAATAATCCCGAAAGAGACTCATATCGTGCCTGGATTCCAAACGCACTTCTGACACGCCCCTCAGGCGTTTTGAGTAGCGGTCCGTTCGTTACGAGAGATCCAGTGACGATACGATTGACACCGAGTTCACTGCCGTAGATCGAGGACAGCGCGGTATTATTTCCACCCAATGAGAGGTGACCGTGTACCGTCCAATGCTGTCGACCTGAATACACCGATCCCAGCGAATAGGAATACTGCGTGGTGCTCGCGTAGCCATCGACGGCCGCCGTCCCAGCGGCCACAGCAAGAGTGTTGCGGCGATGCGAGTAGAAAGCCGTTGCGTTTAAAGAGAGGACGGGATTTAGCGACTGTGTAGCCGTCAAATACAAACTGTTTTGCGTCAAACCGGGCGTCAGATCTCCCGGCGCAGAGGGCGCACTGAATTGACGATCCAGGACATTCAGCGGCGTCTCGTCGTGATATTCATAGGAAATCAGCGCATGTCCGGATCGCCAGTTCGACCCGTAGGATTGCGCCACACGATAATCCTTGAGTCCGCCATGAGTGACAGAGCCGTATTCTACGGAACTCTCACCACCCTGTTGGTGATCCTTGAGGATGTAATTTACGACGCCCCCGACTGCGTCCGCGCCGTAGATTGCCGAGGCGCCGTCCGCCACGATGTCGATGCGCTTTATCGCACTGATGGGAATCACCGAGATATCGGTGAACGCGGCGTTTATTCCCGCCGGTGCAAGCCGATGTCCGTTGATCAGAACCAATGTCGAATCATAACCGAGACCCAAAAGGTCAACAGACGCACCGTCCCCGACGTTTCCGGCGTCCGCATCGCTCTGAAATCCATTTTGCTCTGATCCGATGGAGTTAAAGTTTTCCGGCAAAGAGTCCATGAGCTGCTCGACGCTCTGATAGCCGGATTCTCTGATCTGTCGCTGGGTAATTGTGATCATGGGCTCTGATTCAGGCGCCGCCCCGCCGATGTGGGTACCTGTCACAATGACCTGGCGCAGGCTCGGTGGCAGCGGCACAGACCGGAGCTTCCGTTTGGCGACCGGTCCCCGATCAGCAGGCCGATGCTTAGACGGGGTTGCGATAGGATTTCGCTCTAGCGCACCTTTGCGCTGCACGACGGCTTGTCGATACGTCGCAGCCTCCGGCTCAACCTCAACCACACCCTGGGTGATCGCATAGCGCAGTCCTGTGCCGCGTAGCAGTCGATCCAGCGCCTGCTCGACGGTGATCCGCGCAGTCAGACCATTCACCTGTTCGCGCGCGAGATGGCCGGCACGGAGAATGATCTGCACGTGAGCCTGATGACCGAGGTCGAGCAATGCACGTTGAACCGACTCCGGCCTAATGCGAAAGGTCCGCACCGCCGTCAGACTCTGCGCGTGCGCTGCGGTCGCACAGAATAGCGACAGGACCGAGAGGCGCAAAAGTGCGACCGGGCGATGCTTCACGGCTGTATTTCGCGATGACGGGAATAATTTTGAATTTGACGCGAGCACCACGACCCCCTCGTGTTTGGTGATGTCTTGGGCAAGAGACGGACAAGGGGATCACGAGGGAACGAGAGATTTGATCAGATCAAACGGCAGCAGTGATCGGGCAGAGGATTGCCCCGACGGCGAAGAACGCGTCTGATTCAGCGGCTGTGGCAATCGTTGTAGACGGAGGTTTTCTTATACACGCGAAGACGGATGCACACCGAGACGGCTGTGCTATCGATTTCTATCGGCAGAACATTTTTGAGCGAGTTCAGCCAGGCCGGTATGTCCTGGGCTCTGATAAGGGTAGTCAAGCGCATGCTGCCGGCCGCACGCGACACCAGGATGGGTCGGACCGTGTACCGGTTCAGATTTTCGATGACGTAGCGCAACGGCTCGTCGCTGAATTCAAGTTCACCGTGAGTCCAGCCGGTGGCGATCCGGGGATCTACCGTGCGCAGGCTCTCCCGGGCATCTGCACCATAACTGAAGCGCTCACCACGGTGGAGCCGGATCGGCTCAAGAGACGGGGCATCTATGAGCGACATCGGGCGCCGCGGCACAACTGCAATCTCGATCCGTCCCTCGGTCACGGTCACTTCGACTCGGCGCTGTTCGCGATTGACGACAAATGCCGTGCCCAGATCGGTAATGATGCCGTTGCCGGCGCGCACCACGAACGGGCGGTCGCGCCAACGAACGACCCGGAACCAGGCCTCGCCGCGAGTCAGGAAGATCGTCCGCTGTTGCGCACCGAATGCCACGGAGAGCGCCGTATCGGCTCCCATAATCACGGTAGATCCGTCGGTCAGGCGGATCTGCCGTGTTTGACCGGCGCGAGTCCGGTACGGAACCATCGGCACAGGCGGTATCCGATCTCCGACTGGATCGGCATCGCGGGCGAACCGCCAACAGAGGACGCCCCAGCCGAGGACTGTCGCGGCGATCACGGTATGCAGGAAGGCGATCCGCCACGGAATCAGGCTGCCGCGCTTGGGAAGCGCAGACCGGCTGCGGTCCTGTCTTGGAACGGCCGCGGTGGCGGAATTCAATTGCTGCGCTTGTGCATACAGTCGAGCACAGGCCGCATAGATCTTCTGGTTCTGCGGGTCCTGGATCCACGCACGCCACGCTGAGGCCTGTGCTGCCGTGAGCGTCTGGCACTCGCATCGACGGGCATGCCATTCAACGGCCTCGACCCAGCGGCGCTCGGGCTCGTCCGCAAGGAGGTCGGGCGCCGTCACGGGTGGTTTCCCCGGGGAGCGGATTCGTCGACCGATGCGTGCAGAAATGCCAACGCGCGCGCGACATAGATCTTAGCCATTCGTCCACTGATGCCCATCTCCCGGCCGACCTCGTCGAATGGCCGCCCTTGAACGACTCTCAGCATGAACGCATCGCGGCACCGCGGCGGGAGCGTTCCAATGGCCTGTTGAATTATCTCCAGTCGCTGCCGGGCATCCACCACCGCTTCCGCCGACGGCGCAACCTGCTCCGCTTCGGCGCGCACGCCGTGCGCAAATCGCTCACGAACCATGCGGCGTCGGCCATGATCAGTCATCAGATTCAAGGCACTACGCCACAGATAGCTCGCCAGGGAGCCGATGGAGCCCTGACGCTCTACGGCGAGCACCTTGACGTAGGCGTCCTGTGCAATTTCCTTGGCCTCCTCCATCGATCCGGTCCGCTGAGTCAGAAATCTCAGAAGCGGCGCATGGTGCTCCCGGACCACTTCGGCAAGTGCGGCAGCGCGGCGCTCACGCTCAACGGGATCTGTGGCATCCGTGATTTCGCTCACCGCGCCCGACGCGTTGAGCGACGCATCGGCACTACGCACATTCACGGGCGGACCGCACAAAGGAGAAACGTTCGGAGCGAAACAAAGGGAAGCCCGACGCTTCTCGGTCGAGACCGGATTGCGTGATACGCGACATACTTCACCCCATGCCGTGATCCGACACACAGTCGACTGCGAGGAGACACGGGCTGCGGCACATCTGTTGGTGTTGCGCCACACCGGGTGTCTGACATACAACGGATGTAGACTATAGTCTTCAGTCGATCCGATCAGCAACCGTCTTGTAGTGGTTTGTTGCTGCGTGAGACCGTGGAGTTCGTTGTGATGCGGGGACGCGACAGCGTCATGACAGACGTTCTAAAAGCACGTAAAGGCCAGACGCGTTTGATGCGAGAGTTAAGAGACGTCTGAAGAGATGTTCAAGGTAACGCTTTGACGAGCGTCGGGCTCATTTCGGGTGAGCCGCGGATCGACCGTCTTTCATGCTGCAGCAGTGAGTCCGTCAGTCGCGTGCAGCGGAGTTGAGGAGCTCATTCAGAGCCGTACCCGCGGCGACTGCAGCCGGGCCGATGATGACGTGCAGGCAATCGGGGGTCGCGAATGCGCTGCCGCGCAAGCCCAGGCTCTGCAGAGCACGCGAGTCGACTCGGGTGGCATCCGCGACGGCGATCCGCAATCGCGACGAGGCAGGGGCAATTTCCCGAACGTTCCGAGCGCCTCCCACTGCCGCCAGCAGCGCGTGGAGTTGTTCCGGCCCCACCGATGAGCTCTGCGGCGCCGATGGCGCCTGGACAGGAGCGATCTCGGCGACCGGGACGGGGGACACAAGCGGCGCTCCGTTCGGCAGCACCGCAAGTGCTGCGCGCATTTCTCCGGCGATCTGCTCCGCCACCGGGCCGATCACAACCTGCAGTGCCGTGGCCGATGGACGCACCAACCCCACCGCGCCGAGTGCCTTTAGTGCGCCCGCGTTGACCGCATCTTGGCTCCGCACGATCAAGCGCAATCGCGTCGTGCAGGCATTCACTGATTCAAGGTTCTGTGCCCCACCAAGCGCCGCGATGTAGGCGACCGCCCGCTCACCGGCACTGGCAGGGGCCGCCTGGGCCATCGCGAGTTCGCCTTGCGCCTCTCGCCCTGGGGTTTTGAGGTCGAATCTGACGATCGCGTAGCGAAAGATTCCGTAGTACAGCGCGAAGTACAACACTCCGATGGGCAGCAGCCACAGCGGATGCGTCGCATGCTTGAAATTCAAAATATAATCGAACAAACCCGCCGAGAAGCCAAAGCCCAGCCGCACGTCTAGCGCATTGGTGATGATGAATGCCAGTCCCGTCAGCAATGCATGGATCAGATACAACCCCGGCGCGAGGAACATAAACGTGAATTCGACCGGTTCAGTCACTCCGGTTAGGAACGAGGTCAGCGCGATCGACAGCAGCAGGCCTGCCACGGCCGCGCGCCGCTCGGGGCGCGCGGTGTGGTACATAGCGAGGCACGCTGCCGGCAGCCCGAACATCATCACCGGGAAAAATCCGGCCATGAAGGCCCCCGCACGGGGATCGCCGGCAAAGAAGCGATTCATGTCGCCCGTGACGCCGTGGTAATGACCCACGATGAACCAGGCGAAGCTATTCAGGATGTTATGCAGGCCAGTGACGATCAACAGTCGATTGAGGACGCCGTAAATGAAAAGTCCCCACGGCCCGGCGGCGAGCACCACGCGGCTGAGCGTATCCATGCCCGTCTCGAGGTGCTGCAATTCAACGCCCAGCGCGATTGCAAGGGGTAGTGCCGCGAAGCCGCTCGCGATCGGAACGAAACGCCGCCCCCCGAAGAAAGCCAAATAGCTCGGCAGGGTGAAGTTGTGGAACCGGTTATAGAGCGCCCCGCCCATCAGTCCCGAGGCGATGCCGACCGGCACGGTAAACTCGCCGAGCCGCTTGGCCTTGAACGCCTCGACCACGAACCCGCGGGCATGCTGAGGAACACCGGCAAGCGTGCCACCGGAGAGCGCGACGAACACCGCAGCGCCCTTGATGATTACCAGATAGCTCACCACAGCCGCCATCCCTGCCGCGCCATGATTGTCGCGAGCCAATCCGATTGCCACGCCGACGGCAAATAGGAGCCCCAGGTTGGTGAAGATCGCCTGGCCAGCGGCAGCCATCACGGGAATGTTGAGCAGATCCGGCTGACCGAGACGCAGCAGGAGCGCGGCCGCTGGCAGCACTGCGATCGGCAGCATCAGTGCGCCGCCGAGCTTCTGGAGCGAAGTGAGCAGATGTTTCATGGCGGAAATCCTGGTCGCGAAGCGCTCATGCCTCGAGCGGCGCCACAGCGCCGCGGTGCCCGGCGGGCATGGCCGCAAGGGCGCGCACTGCCTCGGCGGAATCCTGCGCAAGGGCCGCCTCGGCTCGTGTTCTGCATTGCTCGAGAGTGATCGATCCGAGCAACGTCTTGATGCGCGGGATCGCTACCGGTACGCACGACAGCTCATGCACCCCGAGGCCGATGAGGATCGGTGCGGCGAGCGGATCAGAGGCGAGGCCACCGCAGACTGCAGTACGCCGGCCCGCCGCCCTGGCAGCCTGCGCAGTGCGTCCGATCAGGCGAAGCACAGCCGGATGCAGCCCGTCGAGGCGCGCCGCAAGCTGAGGATGGCCACGATCCATGGCGAGAGTGTATTGAGTCAGATCATTCGTGCCGACGGAGAAAAAGTCGACCTCGCGGGCGAGCGCTTCGGCCATCAGTGCCGAGGCGGGCGTCTCGATCATCACCCCAAGTTCGATTGCGGCGCTACGACCGATGTGGCGGGACGCTGCAGCGATGCGCTCGCGCACCGCGCGCACTTCCGCAACATCGGTGATCATCGGCAGCAGCAATCGGCACTGCCCGAGCGGCTCGACAGCGAGGACGGCGCGCAATTGCTGATCGAGCAGATCCGCGCGCCACAGACTCGTGCGAATCCCCCGCAGGCCGAGAGCGGGGTTATCCTCGACCGGCAAGGGCAGGTAAGGAATGGGCTTATCCCCACCAATGTCGAGGGTACGAATGGTGAGCGGGCGTCCCGCAAGCGCTGCGGCGATCCGCTGATATTCGCACTGCTGCTCGGCCTCACTCGGCGCTTCGCGCCGCTCGAGAAACAGAAACTCCGTGCGCAGCAGCCCACAGCCCTCGGCGCCGTTGCGGACTGCGAGTTCCGCATCGGCGAGCGAGCCGAGATTGGCGAGCACCTCAATGCGCACACCATCGGCCGTACGGCATTCCCGTTGTGCGAGTTCGCGCTCACGGACGCGCTGCTCGGCGGCCTGCGCGATCTGGCGCCGAGCGCGCTCTAGGTGCGTCTCGCCCGGATCGACCCGCAGCTGCCCGTCCTCGGCATCGAGAATCAGTGGCGTGCCCGCCGCGATGGTGAGCAGCGCCGGCCCGAGCGCCACCAGCGCCGGGATGCCGGCGGCGGCGGCCAGAATCGACACGTGCGAGGTCGCTCCGCCGGCAGCGAGGCAGATGCCGGCGAGTGCCTCAGCATCAAGTCCGATGAGCTGAGAGGGCAGCAGTTCCTCGGCGATGAGAATCGAGCCCGTGGCAATCGCCGCAGCGCTTGCGGGAGACTCACCTGCGAGCGCGAGCAGCACCTGGTGCTCGAGATCCGTCAGGTCATCGACGCGCTCACCCATGCGCGAATCCCCGAGCTCACGTAGTGCCGCAATACTCTCGCCAATCGCGCCGCGCCACGCAGATGCCGCGCTCCTGCCGCGTCCGATCGCCTCCAGCGCGCGCGCTTGGAGCTGCGGATCCTCGAGCAGCACCAGGTGTGCCTCCAGGACCTGTGCCGCGGCTCCCCGGGCGGCACCGAGCGAGCGCTCGAGACGCTCACGCACGGCGGCGCACGCGCGATGCAGTTCGGCGGTCTCCTGTTCGATGCCGGCTCCCGACTCGGCCACGACAAGGACTCGGCGTTGCAGCGGAGCCGCCGGGCCGACCGCAACACCACGGCTCGCCACCACGCCGCTCAGCACGGCGCCGGCGCGAACCGGTTCGGCCGGAGCCGTCACTGCAGCGTGCGCCGGCCGAGCGGCCGCCCGCACCGCCGGTGCCCGCCGCGACAGCAGCGCCTCCAGTGCCTCCAGCGCCTGCTGCGAATCCGCTCCGGTGGCGCGGATTTCAACCTCTTCGTCCCGGTGCACACCAAGCGTCATCAGCGAGGTCGCGCTGCGGGCATCTGCACTGCGCCCCCGGATGTGAAGCTGAACCTCAACGCGCAGGCTCTTCAGGGCTGTGGCCACCTGCGCCGCCGGCCGCGCGTGAATCCCATGCTCGAGTGCAACCCGCACGATGCGCACCCGCGTCTCTGCGCCGGTTTGCGGCGGCCCGACGGGCGACGCGGACGCGTTCGACCACTCCATCAGCAGCTCGCCCACCTGCACGGGGCGACCCTCGATGCGCCGGACCAGATGCAACGCTCCGTCCGCGATCGTCAGCACCGGGGTCAGCAGACTAGGCGCGCGCCGGGCGAGCAGATCCAGATCGAAGCTGATGAGCGGATCACCGGCTCGCACCGTCTGTCCGGCGGCGACGTGAGCCACGAAGCCTTCCCCGCCGAGCCCGACCGTATCGATGCCGATGTGCATCAGGATGTCCAGGCCCGGCGCGGCGCGAATCGTCACCGCGTGACGGGTCTCGGGCAATGCCGCCACCTGGCCGTCACAGGGAGCGTGCAGGGTCGAGCCGAGCGGATCGATCGCCAGCCCGTCGCCGAGCATGCGCCCGGCAAATACCGGGTCGGGCACCTCCTCGAGCGGAGTGCTCCAGCCGTGCAGCGGCGAGAGCAGCACCAGCTCACTCATGGCGTGCCATTCTCGGAGTGCAGGCCCCACTCCAGCGCCCGCAGCAGCGAATTGCGCGCGTCATCTTCCCCCAGCACCCAGATCATCACCCCACGCAAATGTTCGTGACGCACGAAAGCCGCTTTGATGAGAAGCGACTGCGGATCATCGTAGGTGAAGAAGATGTGACGCCGCGCGTTGTACAGCCAGGGCGCCTCGGCCGTGACACTCCAGTGGCGCACCCACTGGGGACTCGTGAGCATGCGCGACTCGATAATCTTCCAGGGCGTCTCCGGGTAGCCCGCAGCGTACTTCGAATACAGTCCCTCATGGCGATTGCTGACCCCCGTGAAGCCGCGCCCGTAGAACGCCACGCCCAGCACGATCTTGTCCGCTGGCACCCCGTGCGACTCGTAATATCTCACCGCGCCGGAGAGGTTGTCGCGCGAGCGCTGCGGCTCCGGTGCCGGATCGCGCGGATCAGCGGCGAGGGGAGTGTTAAAGCCGCTGTAGGGACTGAAGATGGTGTTCATGTCATAGGTCATGACATTCAGCCAATCCACGTACGGCACCAGAGCCGCCAGATCGTAGCTGTCGCTCACAGAATAGGCGCCACCGTTCTGCCAGGTGCCTGCGGGTGTCGCCACGGTGAGCAGGTAGTGCCGGTGCGTCCGGCGACCAAGCACATCGAGCCGCCGGCGCAGCTCGCGCACCAGTGCGGTGGCATCCCGCCGGTCTTCGGGACGCGAGCGGTTCATGCCGCCGTGGACCGGAAACTCCCAGTCCAGATCGATGCCATCAAAATGCTCCTGTGCGATCAGCAGCCGCACGCAGCTGCGCGCGAACTTGGCCCGCGAGGCGGCCGTGAGCGCCAGGTCCGAGTATTCGGGCGCTTGGTTCCAGCCGCCGATCGACACCAGCAACGCGAGTCCCGGGTGACGGCGCCGCAGCCGCCGCAACGCGTCGATGGCCCGCATCTGCGCCGGACTCGGCCGCGCGCACAGATCGGCGGCATTCGGCTCCTCGAAGGCGTAGATGATGGCATTGAGATGATCTGCTGGGATAGCCGCGACCGGCATGCCGCCGTCGTAGTAGGCGACGATCTGCGGGCTCGCCGCCCGAGCTCGGCCAGAGCCTGCGAGTGCGGCCAAGGCAAACATCAGGCCCGCCGCGCCCGCGCGAGCCCCACGCCATATCCTCGAGCGCTGTGCCGAGTCATTTGTGCGCCGATCGCGCATCGCTCTCGACTCCTTCATCCCCGTCCCCTGATGATATGCGCCACGGCTGACTGATCGAGCCCGGATACGCGCGCACCTTTCTCCCCGTATCGCCAGCAAGGCCGGCAACCGACGCCTCCCGGTGACGGTTGCCGGCCCAACCGAGGTCCCCGCGACTGGGGGGAGTTGCCGCGAGGACCCCGGCGCCGTGACTGCGGCGCATCGCCCCGCGTCGCAGGAGGCAAGTCCGCACCGACCTGAGCACTGCCGAAGCTGACACGTGCTGCGCGCGCTTCCCCATTTCCAAGCGGTCCAGACCGGCACCGGTCCGTGCGATCGCTCAGACCGCACGCGGCCGCCCGTTCGAGCAAGCCTCGCTTGAGCGACTGGCTGCACTCACCGTACCGGCGCGAGCACCGCCTAGCGGTCAACCGGCCCGCTTGGTTCGAATAACGATGGGACACGCGCAACTCATCCCCGGTAATGTTGTCGCTCGTCAAGTTCGTCCGCTCCCGGTGCTGCCATGCCGACGCAACCGTGCCTTTTGGGGCTCGTCGCCCGGCAGATCAGTCAGGAGCGGTTGACCAGACACAGCGCTGGTACCTTTTAAGTGCCAGTATAATACCAGTTAAGCCGAAATTCCAGCCCGTACAACGCAGCCATCGAGCCGCGCATTTAAATCATTATTTTTCAATCAATTACTCATTTCAATTTGAACCTCTATTGCATACCGGTATTGTAATGGTACTATTTTTCACACTCGCACAACCGGAAGACTGGGCCTCCGATGCTTTTGCAATCCCGGAACGCCGCCAGCGGTCGTTCGCTACCGTCGTGCGAGCAAGTGCGCCGGTATGCGACCCAGGTGATCGCACCTCGCCCAGTCTGCCCCGACTATGCCCTGCCGCAGATGCGCGGCATCGACATGCGTAAGGCCACCGCTGGGTTGGTGAGCGAGGATCACTCTGCCGGCAGGCGGCGTACCGGCGCGGCCGCGGGCGGGAGCGCGAGCCGCTGCGCCGTTCACGCAGTCGCTTTCTCGCGGCGCGTTCCGTGTCTTCGTGGCAACGCCGCGCGACGCATCGACGTGCAGCGGGTTGGGGCAGCCATCGAAAAACATCGCGATACCTCACTGTTCATATGTGATCGACTCTTCTGCAGCGACGGATGGACGGAGCAGCCTCTCGGAACGCAGCGCGCAGGCGCGCACGGAGCCGATCCGGACTCCACCCTTCAGCGGCGCACGGCAACGAAGACGCGCTGATGCCCATAGCTCTCTCCAACGCACGGATACTGCGCGGCGCGAAACTCCTTGACGGACACAGCGTGCTCATCGACCAGGGACGCATCGAAGACATCGTGCCGACGGCGGTGGCGCGGGGAAGAGGCGTCGAACACCTGGATCTCGGCGGTGGGCTGCTGCTGCCGGGACTCATCGACACGCAGGTGAATGGCGGCGGCGGCGTGCTCTTCAATGATGCCCCCACAGTCGAGTCGATCCGCCGCATCGGTCAGGCCCACCGACGCTTCGGCACAACCGGCTTCCTGCCGACCCTGATCAGCACCGACCTGGACGTCGTCGCCCAGGCCATCGGCGCGGTACGCGCCGCCGTAGCCTCCGGCGTACCGGGTGTGCTCGGCATCCACATCGAGGGCCCGTTCCTCAGCTTCGAGCGCAAAGGAGTGCACGATCCGGCGAAGTTGCGTGAGCTGGATGAGAGCGCCGTGGGACTGCTGACGTCATTGGGGACCGGACGCACCATGGTGACGCTCGCCCCGGAGATGACCACGCCGCAGATCATCCGGCGGCTCACCGAAGCCGGCGTGATCGTCTCGGCCGGTCACACCAATGCCACTTACGCCCAGGTCACCACTGCGTTGCAGCACGGCCTGCGGGGCTTCACGCACTTGTTCAACGCCATGTCACAGCTGACCCCTCGTGAGCCCGGCGTGGTCGGCGCGGCGCTTGAGGACCGGACCAGCTGGTGCGGCATCATCGTCGACGGCGAGCATGTCGCCGCGCCAGTGCTCAAGATCGCGCTACGCTGCAAGCCGCACGAGCGCTTCATGCTCGTGACCGACGCCATGCCAGCGCTCGGTACCGATCTGCGCTCCTTCGAACTGCAGGGCCGGCACATTACCGTTTCCGGCTCGGTGTGCTACGACGAGAAGGGTCGGCTCGCCGGTTCGAACATCGATCTGGCCAGCTGCGTGCGCAACGCGATCGATCGGCTTGGACTGCCGCTGCCAGAGGCGGTACGCATGGCGAGCCTCTACCCCGCCGAGTTCCTCGGGCTGGCCGATGAGCTCGGTCGCATCGAGCCCGGCTACCGCGCCAACATGGTACTCACCGATGAGCGTCTGAACGTCCGCGCCAGCTGGATCGACGGCGAACGGGAAGGTGCGTAGACTGCAATCCTCTGGCCGTTGCTGCAGCATGGTGAGCCCGCGGTGCCAACAATCGGAGCAACACGGCGCACTGAGTTCCTCACCGAGGATGGCACACGCCCCCTATCGAGCGCCCTGTCAGATCAGGAAGCGGCGGCCTGCCGCGCAATCCCACGCAAACGCGCTCGGCCGAAACCGGCCGGGCTGCGACGAACTCAAGACAGCCCCCACCCTGCGCTCGCCACAACATTGACGCCAATCTAGTACCACTGATCGCTCACGCGTGTCACGCGGGACTCCAGCTCCTCTCTTGCTCGTTACAACAGTGCGTTACAGCCAGACAGCCGAGTCTCAAATTGCATAATGGTACTCGACTGGTATTATGGTGCGATCCGCTGCATCCGGGGTAGACCTTTGATTCTGTCACAAACGATCGGCAGGCTGGATGAAGTGAGCGCTCAGCCGCTGTACCAGCAGCTGCAGCGCGCACTGCGCCAGGCAATCGAAACCCACCGCATCGCTCCCGAAGACGCATTGCCCCCGGAGCGCGATATCGCTCTCGATTTGCACATCTCACGCATCACGGTGCGCAAGGCCATCGATGGCCTGGTCAACGAAGGGCTGTTGGTTCGTCGCCAGGGATCAGGCACCTTCGTCAGCACGCGCGTCGAGAAGAACTTCTCCAAGCTCACCTCGTTTTCAGAGGATATGCGTGCCCGCGGGCGCGCACCGCGCAGCGTATGGCTAAAAAAGCTCGAGGGTAGCGTTACGCCCGAAGAGTCGCTCACTCTTCGATCCAGCCCCGGGACACCGGTGCTCAGATTTCAGCGCATCCGATTCGCGGACGATTCGCCGATGTGCATTGAATACGCCACCGTGCTCGCCTCCTGCCTACCCTCGCTCGATGCCGTCGAATCCTCGCTGTACGAAGCGCTCGAGCGCACCGGCAACCGCCCGGTGCGCGCATTGCAGCGGCTTCGCGCGGTGCTGTTCAGCGCGGAACAGGCCAAATTGCTGCAAATTCACGAAAAGGATGCCGGGTTGCTCGTTGAGCGCGTAGGGTTCCTCAAGGACGGCCGAGCGGTCGAATTCACCCAATCGTATTTTCGTGGTGACATTTACGATTTCGTCGCCGAACTCAGCGATCAATGACTCGCGTGGATTACACACCTGCCCTGCGCGAGCGTCCCCGGTGCATGGCACCCGTACCGCTCCATCTGAGCAAACCACCGGCGTTGCCGGGGTTGCTCGAAGCGCGAATCGAGAGACACGGCACACCGCGCGAATCAGCGGCAGCCATCGACATCATGAGCCAGCACCGCCGGCCGCTGTGCCGGCAAATTGCCAGCGAATTCTGAGTGAACGCAGACCGCCGCATCCAGCGCATCGTCATCGTCGGAGGCGGATCGGCCGGCTGGATGGCGGCGGCGGCGCTCGCCGAGGCGCTGCGCGGCAGCTGTCAGATTGAACTGATCGAGTCTTCCTCGATCGGCACCATCGGCGTCGGTGAGGCGACCATCCCGCCAATCAGGGCCTTCAATCAACAGCTGGGACTGGATGAGAACGCGTTCCTCGCCGCGACGGGCGGCACGTTCAAGCTCGGCATCGAATTCGTCGGTTGGACGCAACCGGGAGAGCGGTACTTTCATCCCTTCGGACGCTTCGGACCCGATCACGACGGAGTCGCGTTCGATCAATACTGGCTGCGCGAGCGAGCAAGCGGCCAGCAACTGGCGCTCGAGGAGTACTCCATGTCCTGCGCAGCGGCGCGTGCCGGCCGCTTTGATCGCCCGCCGGGCGATCCGCGCCAAGTGCTTTCCGCCCTCGTCTATGCCTACCACTTCGATGCGTCTCTCTATGCCGGACTCCTGCGCCGCTACGCGCAAGAGCGCGCGGTGCGCCGTACCGATGGCACGGTCGTGGACGTGCGGCTGCGCAGTAAGGACGGCTTCGTTGAAGCCGTGGCGCTTGAAGGAGGCCGGCATGTCGAGGGAGACCTGTTCATCGACTGCTCCGGATTTCGCAGTCTTCTGATGGAGGGAGCGCTCGGCATCGAACTGGATAACTGGGGACACTGGTTGCCCTGCAACCGAGCAGTGACGGTGGGCTGCACCGCAGGTGCACAATTGCCGCCATACACACAATCGACCGCACATGCGGCGGGCTGGCAGTGGCGGATCCCGCTGCAGCACCGCATCGGCAATGGCCACGTCTACTGCAGCGAATACATGAGCGAAGACGAAGCCACGGCGGTCTTGCTTGCCCACTTGGACGGCGAGCCTATTGGCGAGCCACGCTCGCTGCGCTTCACCACCGGAGTGCGGCGGCAGACCTGGGCTCGCAACTGCGTAGCCATCGGCCTCGCGGCCGGCTTCATCGAACCGCTCGAGTCGACCGCACTGCACCTTGTCCAATCAGCGCTCACCCGGCTACTCCTGCTGTTTCCGGATCGCGATTTTGATCCGGCGCTCGCGGCAGAATTCAACCGTGCGACCCGCGCAGAATACGAATGGATTCGTGATTTCCTGATCCTGCATTATCACGCGCAGCGGCGAGAGGAATCGATGTGGCGCCACACGCGCTCGATGCCCATCCCCGAAACCCTGCGCGCGCGTATCGATCATTTCCGTCACTGTGGGCAACCAATAGTCGAAGCCCCCGAGTTGTTCCAGCGGAACAACTGGCTGGCCGTACTCCTCGGACAGCAGGTCTGGCCGCAGCGATACCATCCCCTGGCCGACGTTCGCGGCGGTGACGTGTCGCAGTTCCTCGCCTGGGTCCACAACGCTGTGCGCAAGACCGCAGCCTCACTGCCTACGCACCGGGAATACCTCGAGCGCCATTGCCGGGCAATGCTCTGACATCCGCTCATCGCCGCGCGAGTGATGAGGGCACCCCGCCCGGTTACGTAGGACCGAATAACTCCGGCAGCTCCAGGCCGCGAGCCCGAGCCAACTCGAGAAACCGGCGCTCCCAGTCATCCGAACGCGCATCACTCTGGCGACGCAGCGCGGGCGGCGCCACGCTCACCCCGTCCCGTGGCACTTCGAGAAACTCGAGCACCCTGAGCACGGTGGCCTCGTAGGAAACGGTTAATTCCTCATAGGTGATGAGTAGCATCTGCACTCGATGCGCCAGAAAGAAGCATGCCCATTCCGTATCGAACCCGTTCACGGCACGCAGATAGCGCACGATGGATTCGAAGTCGAACTGAAGATTCGCATCGGCCTGCCGTCCACCCTGTGGTATGTCATTCGAGCGCCAGATCCGCGTACTATCGGCGCGCAGATAGGAAATCGCCTGTGCCAGCTTATTCTTGCGTCGCAGCCAGACGTAGCGCGGCGCCGCACCGAGTTTCATGGTGAGCAGTTCATGAACGGAAGCGCTCGATGGTGCGTATTTGAGGGCCGCGCTCGCACGCAGTTTTGCCATGAGTGCTGGACCCTGGGGCCACAGGAGCTTAAAGCCGAACACCCCATTGGCGCCGGTTCGCGCCGCGCGCACCTTGTCGAAGTAATCGGCGTCGCATTCAATGCCGAATGCTTCCCGCCACAGGCGGTCGAGTGGCTCATAACCTTTGAAGAACTCATCCGGCGAACCCGCACGGCCGGTGCTGCTCAGAGCCTCGGCCAGCAGAGTGCTGCCGGTCCGTGGTGCCGTGCAGATCAAATAATTCACCGCGCTATTCGGGCTCATCCGCTATCTCCGCGTCGCACCGGCGCCAATCGCTCGAGCCTCGCTAGCGGCCCTGCTGCAGCTTGCCCACCAGGTACGCCCGCCAGCGCGAGAGGGCCTGACCCTCGAGCGCTCCCAGCACGCCGTGTCGGTGGCGCGGTATGTGTCCGACTGCCACCTCGGGCTCATCGAACACGAAGTGATCCAGCAACGCCCGCCACGCCCGACGTGTGGGTGCAGGCAGGCGGCGCAGATTCAAGATCGCGAGCGTAAGGGCATCGAACCCCGAATCCGTTGCCGTTTCCGCAGTCGGGGCGGGATTCCACCAGTAATTCACCAGGACATTGAAGCGATCGAGCGACTCGACGTGATGCCACCACAATGGCGGGATGTAAATCCCATCCCCCGGCTCAAGCACGGCACTCACGGATGCCGCCAGCGCGCGGCGGAATCGCGGGAAGCGCGCCAAGTCGGGCTGGTGCAGCGACACCAGGCTGATCGGCGCACCAGTGGGCGCGAAATCGAGCGGACCGATATACAGGTTGCCGATCTGCTCGGGCGGGAACAAAGTAAAGCGGCGACGGCCACTGACCACACAGCCGATGTTGTTCCACTCATCGAGGTGCGTGGGCGTGGTGATTGCCGTACCCAGCCAGATCCTCGGCACGACCGAGTCCTCGAGAAAGCTCAGCCGGTTCTCCGCGCAGAATCCCGGCAGACAGCCGCTCACGAGCGCACTCTGAACCGCAACGGCCGGCGCACGCTCGAAGCTCGCATACCGCAGCACCTGCTCCGCCACCGCGCTCAGAGCCAGGCGATTGCGAATGAAATTGAATCCGGCCATGTCGGCGTCGTAGAACACGCGACCGGCGGCCTCCGGTGCAGTCATGATCGCATCGACGGGCTGACCGTTGTCGAATCGCTTGAGGTATCGGGCCAGATCCATGGCCGAATGACTTCCGGCCATCACCGCCGGCCACTCGCGCGCCACTCCCCGTAGCACCACCGGCTCTGCGGCGAAAATCAATTCCCGCAGGGCTTGAACACGGCCCCCGTCGAGTTCGCGGATGGGCGCGCCGGGCGGACGAGGTGAGTCGGACGACGACGCCACCGTTACCCCAGCTGCCGCTGCCAGAACGAGCCCCGGGGGGGCGACGGAACCTGTGCGAGCGTCGGCTGATGATGGACACAGATTGCCGCGTTGTGCTCGACCAAACCCTCGATCTGCTCCGGCCCGCAGCCGCTTCTCTCGGCATTCCCGGCGCGCGGCGAATATGGATCGAGAAACACTCCGCTGCCCCCGGGGCACGCACAGCAGCACCCGCTGCAATGGCCGCTACCGACCGCCTGCGCCAGGACACCCGCCGCGAGGCGACCGCCACCCAACCGAGCCGAATTGACTTGCTTCGACCGCTCCGGGCGGATGATGTTGGCGCCATTCGCAAGCCCGAACGCAGGCCGGATCCGGCTGAATGCCACCACCCCGCCGACGAAGCCAGCGTCGGGGACGCCCAAAGGCACCACCGGCGGCGGCGCCGGGAGATTGAACGAATCCTCAGAGACCGTGGCGCTCGTCATAGACTCGGTGCATCAGACTCCCCGAGGCATGCTGATCGCCTTGCCTGGACGCCGTCAAGCCTGTCTGGCCTCCCGGCCCGCCGGCCAGACGCCGGCGGGCCGATTGCGATCTCAGAGTACGAACCGGAAGTCCAAGAAATACTGCCGGCCATTCAGGTAAAACGCCCTCGGCTGATCCTGATTGGCCGCGTAGTACTTCAGCTCCGGGTTGTTCAGGTTCTGCCCAACCAGCGAGATCGAGAAGATCTTGTTAACGTTGTAATTCAAAGAGGCTGCGAGCGTACCCACACCCATCATCGTAAACGCCGTGCTGCGATCGACCCCACTGAAGAACTGCGATCTGTAGGTATACGCGACACGTGCGCTGAAGCTGCTGTTCTCGTAGAAGCCAACGATGTTGTACGTCTCTTTTGACAAACCCACGACCCGACTGCCACCGGGCAATCCAGATGGGTTTGTCGCACTGCCGTTGTTCAACGTGGCGTTTGCCTCGAGCCCCCAGTTGGTGAAGAACTGCTGTTCATAGTTGAGCTCGACACCATGCACATTGGCACTAGCCTCCTCGGGGGCCGTAATGGCATACGTCCCTTCAAAGCCCTGCGGATGAGCCACGTCAAAAGTCATGTACTGCTCGTTGACGGTGCCATACGACACATAGTTCGAGAGCCGCATGTAGTAGGCCTCGGCCGACAGCACCGACTTGGGATTGAAGTACCACTCGAGGCCCGCGTTCACGTTGGTTGCCTTGATGGGCGCCAGGTTCGGGTTGCTGCCCGTGCCAGTGCCCACACCGCCCCCGTACGTGGCCTGAACTTCCAAGGAGGTCGATCCGGCCAGGGCGGAATAAGCAGGTCGCGCCATGGTCTGCGCGACGGCCAGGCGTCCGACCAAATCGTGTGTCAGATCGAGCTTCAGGTTGGCGCTCGGCAGAACATCGGTATAGCTGTGATTGGTCGTCACTTGCGCGTACGAACCGAACGCTGAGGTCGTGATCGCACCCGGCGTCGTCGCCGGCACGCCGACGTTCGTGACGATACTGTCCTGCGTTCTCACGAACCGCAGGCCGACGTTGCCGCTCCAGTGGTGGCCGTTGAGATCGAGCTGCACGTACCCGGAGGTATCCTTCTCCCGCAGACCAAAATCGACCGTCCAATCCGCGCGCGTGATGGGATTGCGGTTGGTGTAGGACAGATCGTAGGCAGCAAGCTGCGCCGGCGTAAAATACCAGATCTGGGTCGGGAATCCCGATCCCAGCCCAAAGCCGAAATTGGTCGGGAAGTTCTGGTAGCCGGTGGGGTAATTGGCCGGATTATAGGCCGAGTACTGGGCCCCAGCCGCGCAGTAATACGGCGGTGAGCCCCAGTCGAAAGCTCCGCCATTGCACGCCGGTCCTTGTCCGATTGCGTTCCACAGATGTCGGTCGTGCGTCTTGTAGTCCGCACCGAACTTCACATCGCTGAACACACCTCGGTCCAGCGCGTAGTCCGCGTCGATCTTGCCCCAACGCTCGGCATCAAGCACGTCGATGTTCTGATCGCCAAAGATCCAGCTGAACGCGACCGGGGTACCGCCGGGCGTTGGGCTGGTATTGACGGTATTGCCGAGGTTCCAGCTGGCTGCGGTTGCGGTGCCGTGCATCGTGTACGAGCCGCCCGCGCCGACGCCGGGCAGCGTCTCGAGCACGTTCTGATTCGGAGTCCTGCTGTGACCGAAGGACGCACCCGCATCCCACGACAACGCCCAGTTGTCGTCCGGCCGCCATTTACCGCTGAAATCCGCCCAATTGGTGCTGGCGCTCTCATCCGGCCGCGAAATTTGATCGTACACCCCGAAATTCTTCCCTGCCACCGGCGCCCAGGTCGCCGAGGTCAGCGTATTACCCTGGACCGTGTACTGCGCTGGCGCCAGACCTTCACCAATGATTTCTGACGGCCAGATCGAGTAACTTCGATTGTAGTTGGTCGCTTCGAGCTTCGAACTGAACAGGTTCAAATTGAGAGACAACGAGTGATTCGGCCGCCATTCGATGTCGGCATTGCCGCCATTGCGTTGGGTGCGCTGCGTGAAATACGCGGCATCGAGGATGCCCGGGTAGTACACGTTCGCCAGCGCGGGATTGGCGGTTGCCACCGGGCTGGTCGGGCTGATCTGGTTGTATCCCAGCATCTCCTGCCCGTCGCGCCGGAAGTGTTCCGTCTCGGAGAACAGCTGCAGCATCACCCCGAAGGTTCGATCGCTGTTCATCCAGTCGCCGAGGGCATTGAATTGAGGGTCAGTGCGGCTCGCCAATGTGTCATGAACCGCACCGACATCTGCCTCGAGAGTGACGGATTTATTGAAATCGAGCGCCTTGCGCGTCACAACGTCCACTTCACCCGCGACGCCTCCTGCGGGCAGGGATGCCTCGGGAGACTTGTAGACCTTGATCTCTTTGACGATTTCCGCCGGCAGCAGCGTGTAGTCGAAGCTGCGTCCCGCCTCCTGGCTCTGATCCAGCACGAACCAGTCACCCGAAGCGACCGAATGGCCGTTGAGCGTGGTCATAGTGAGGCCTGGACTTAAGCCACGCAAACTCACGCGGTCGGACTCGGCAAACCCGCCTTCGGTGGCGCCCGCCGTGCTGATGTTGACACCGGGCAGTCGCTCCAATGCATCGGCAACGTTCCGGTCCGGCATCTTGCCGATGCTCTCGGCAGTGACAACAGACACGGTGCCAACAGCGCCGCGCTCCAGCGCAAGCGATTTTTCAAGTGAGTATCGGATGCCCGAGACGACGATTGTCTGCAGCGCGACGGGAGCACTCTTGCTCTTCGTGGTGGGCTGCGTGTGCTCCTGAGCAGGCAGCGGCCGCGCCTGCGCCGGGTCATTGTGCCCGAACAGTGCCATCGCGACGGCTGTACCGATCAACGTGGACCTTGCGATTCTCATAGATTGCTCACCCCGAATGTTTTCAGATGTTGTCGTTGCAACAAGAACCAGCCCGCGCCGCGGCCCATTTGCCTGCTCGAGTCCTTGCGAGCCGAAATCCGAACCAGCCCCCCATGGACAACCCGCGAACATGACCACTTCGTAGCCACTATAATACCAGTTCAATAAAATCGCTACACCTGAAAATTGTTGCGTGGCGCTAAATGAGATACGACAAATAAATCATATAGTTATGAATATTGCTGTATTCTCGGCACAACATATTGGTTCTTGATTGGTATCTCTCTGGATACTTCACCGATCGGTGCCGCAGCCTCTGAATGACCGACTTACGCGCTCAAGCACAGAATTGCACACCGAGGTCGGTGCGACCGCCGCCTCGACTGGCCAGGATGGCTCTCCTTGACCCAACGCCAGTGTCGCGCCGCGTGCGATCTGCGCCGGCGGTCTCACGGTGCAACGCGAGCAGATGCAGGCCGGGGCGAATGCCCGGAAATCATATGGGCAACTTGGCGATGGTCCGCGATTCGATTCCGATTCGGCACTCGAACCGTGAAGCGCAAGGCAATTGAACCTCGTGCCCGCGAAGACGGACCCGGCATGATGGCCGAACGTAACGGCGACCTTTTGCTACGCGAGTTGTTCGGCGGTCGGAGCGGGCAGCACGCTCGGGCAACCCCGTTCCCGCACTCTCCGTCAATCCGCCTGCCGCCGGCACCGGAGAGGGCGCAATGCGTCCGCGGCCGAAAGGGAACGCCTGTGGAGGCGACACGCCGCAGCGCAGCGGCCGCAAAATTCTCGAGAAAGTTCGCATCCAGCCCGCATTCCCGGAACCGAGCTCAGGCGGACATCCGCGTGTTCCCGGTCGGACGCACCAACGCCAATCGGGCGTTACGCTGGCACCATACTGGTACCTTTTTAGTGCCACTGTAATACCCATGTCTCGCAGACCCCTTATCCTCCCGACGCGGGGCGTGCAGTAGTCCGCTTGTCACCGCTCGATCAACACGTTATCAGGACCAGTTAGACACCATATTGCTTAACTGGTACTATAATGGTATTAAATTGGCAGAGTAGATTCGTTTCCGGAGATCATGCCATTGATGCTGACGCAAACGCTCGGGAAGCTCGACGAAGGCAGTTCGCTACCGCTGTACCAGCAGTTGCAGCGTGCATTGCGCCAAGCGATCGAGACTCGCCAGATCGGCCCCGAGGATGCCCTGCCTCCGGAGCGCGCCATCGCAGACGAATTTCAGATCTCGCGCATCACGGTACGCAAGGCCATCGACGGGCTGGTCAGTGAGGGACTGCTGGTACGCCGCCAAGGCGCCGGAACCTTCGTCTGCTCGCGCGTGGAGAAGAACTTCTCCAAGCTGACTTCGTTCTCCGAGGACATGCGTGCCCGCGGCCGCGCGCCACGCAGCGTGTGGCTGCGCAAATCCGAGGGCAGCGTCACGCCCGAAGAAGCCCTCACGCTGCGCTCGAGCCCGGGCACACCCGTGTATCGCTTTCATCGCATCCGCTACGCAGACGAGGCGCCAATGTCGATCGAGTATGCAACCGTGCTCGCATCCTGCCTGCCCTCGCTCGATGCGGTGGAATCCTCGCTCTATGAGGCGCTCGAGCGCGCGGGCAATCGCCCGATGCGCGCATTGCAGCGGCTACGCTCAGTGCTGTTCACCGCCGAGCAGGCGAAGCTGCTGCAAATCCGCGAACACGACGCAGGACTGCTGGTCGAGCGGGTTGGCTTTTTGAAGGATGGACGCGCCATGGAATTCACCCAGTCGTATTTTCGCGGTGACATCTACGACTTCGTGGCGGAGCTGAGCGACCTATGAGAGCACACGTGCACGAATCGGCCACCCGCATGCACAGTGAAGCGGCACAGGCCGCACAGGCCGTGCGCGATCAGCTGTTCAGTAACGCCGAGCGCATGGAAGCGCTGGCAGATCGGTTGCGCGCATTGCGCCCGCCGGTGGTCGTCACCTGCGCGCGCGGCAGCTCTGACCATGCCGCGACGTTCGCCAAATACCTGATCGAGACGCGTCTTGGGGTCCCGACAAGCTCCGCCGCCCCCTCGGTGAGTTCTCTCTATGACGCGCGCACGCATCTTGCCGGGGCGCTGTGCCTTGCGATCTCCCAATCCGGGGCCAGCCCGGATCTGCTTGCTTCGGTACGCAAGGCCCGCGAGGCTGGCGCAAGGATCGTGGCGCTCGTTAACGCCGAACATTCACCGCTGGAGGCGCTCGCCGA
Source organism: Pseudomonadota bacterium (assembly GCA_021847105.1). Taxonomy (GTDB): domain Bacteria; phylum Pseudomonadota; class Gammaproteobacteria; order Steroidobacterales; family Steroidobacteraceae; genus 13-2-20CM-66-19. The sequence goes on from JAJZUT010000011.1 coordinate 117,021, forward strand.
TGAGTTCGTACCGCTCACCGCGGGCCTCGAGACCAGCGTCGCGGCCACCAAATCCTTCATCGCATCATTGGCCGCGATCATCCATCTGGTGGCCTGCTGGAGTGGCGATCGGACGCTCTCCGAAGCACTGCGCAAAGCCCCGAAGCACCTTGAACAGGCCTGGAATCTCGACTGGAGTGCCGCGCTCGAACCGCTCTCCGCAGCGAGCAATCTGTACGTGATTGGCCGCGGCGTCGGCCTCGGTATCGCGCAGGAAGCTGCCTTGAAGTTGAAGGAAACCTGCGGAGTGCATGCCGAGGCGCTAAGTGCCGCGGAAGTGCGCCACGGCCCCCTGGCGCTGGTGAAGCCCGGGTTCCCCGTGCTCATCTTCTCGCAGAACGATGAGGCCCGCGCCAGCATCGAAATACTGGCCCAGGAGCTGACCGTCCGCGGCGCGCAGGTATTGATCGCCGGTTCGCGCTGCCCGCAGGCATTGCAGTTGCCGACCGAGCCCGCCCATCCGGTAATCGAACCGATGCTGCTCATTCAGACGTTTTACCGCTTGGCGAATGCTCTATCGCTCGCCCGCGGACTGGACCCGGACCACCCCCCGCACCTGCGCAAAGTCACCGAGACGGTCTGATGTCCATCGCATTGAGCAACGCGCGGGTGCTGCGTGGCACGAGTCTCGTCGCCGACCAGAGCGTAATCATCGCCGATGGACGCATCGTGCAGGTCGGCCCCACCGCAGCAACGCGCACCGCGGGGATCGAACGGGTAGACCTCGGTGGCGGGCTGCTCCTACCTGGATTCATAGACGTGCAGGTCAACGGCGGCGGCGGCGTGCTGTTCAATGACGCACCGACCGTGGAGTCGATTCGCCAGATCGGTCGAGCACACCGGCGCTTCGGGACTACCGGTTTTCTGCCAACGCTGATCAGCACGGATCTCGAGGTCGTCGCACAGGCGATCGAGGCGACTCGCCAGGCGATTGCCGCCGGCATCCCTGGGGTCCTTGGGATTCATATCGAGGGGCCGTTCCTCAGTGTGGAGCGCAAAGGCGTGCACGACCCGGCAAAACTGCGCGAACTCGATGACAGCGCGGTGGGGTTGCTCACCTCCCTGGGCGTCGGCCGTACGGTCGTGACGCTTGCCCCTGAGGTGACCACGCCACACATCATCCGGCGACTGGCCGACGCCGGGGTCATCGTTTCGGCCGGTCACACTAATGCCACTTACACGGAAACCACCGCAGCGCTACGCAACGGATTGCGTGGCTTCACACACCTGTTCAACGCCATGTCGCAGCTGACCAGTCGCGAACCCGGCGTAGTCGGCGCCGCGCTAGAGGACCGCGCGAGCTGGTGCGGCATCATCGTCGACGGTGAGCACATCGCTCCTGCGGTACTGCGCCTGGCACTGCGCTGCAAGCCGCACGATCGGTTCATGCTGGTCACTGACGCCATGCCGGCTCTGGGCACGGACATTCGCTCATTCGAGCTGCAGGGCCGCCACATCAACGTCTGCGGCCCAAGCTGCTACGATGAGGAGGGACGTCTCGCAGGCTCCAACATCGATCTGGCGAGCTGCGTACGCAACGCGATCGAGCTGCTGGGGGTGCCGCTGCACGAGGCAGTACACATGGCAAGCCTGTATCCGGCCGATTTTCTAGGGCTTGCCGGCGAACTCGGGCGCATCGAGCCCGGTTACCGGGCCAATCTCGTGCTCACAGACGAGCGGCTGCATGTGCGCGCCACCTGGATCGACGGCCAGTTCCAGCAGCAGTAAACAGTGCGCCGGCGGCGCGCTGCGCAAGCATTGCGGCGGCAAGCCTCCATCGGTTCCGATATCCTTGAAATCCCCGCCCGCAGGCCGCGAGAGCTGTGGCCGGCCGCGGACACTCGCAAGGAGTCGATCGCATGTCCATCATTCGGCGCGGTGCGCTGCTGTCGGCACTGGCCGCTGTGGCGCTCACCGGCTGCGGCAACAGCGGCAATGCTCAGGTACGCCTCGTTAATGCGAGCGCCGGGTATCCCTCTCTCGATGTCTACTTCGAGCAAAGTGGCACGGGCGGCACCGCGCAACTGAGCAATGTCGCCTCGGGCTCCGCGAGCGGCTACGCCGGAATCACCCCAACCGCCTATACGGTTTATTTCACCAGCCACGGGGTCGGGGCGGCCAATGCGCTCTCGAGCCGCAGCGAGACCTTCTCCAATAGCGCGCGCCGGACCTATGTCGCTTACGGAGACAGTGGCTCATTCGGCGTCATGGAAATCAATGAGCAGCAGGGCGCGCCGAATGGCGGCTATGCGAGCGTCGAGGTCCTCAATGCCGATCCGGACGCCGGCAGTCTTGATGTCTATCTGACCAGCCCCGGAATCCCGCTCGCAAGCGCCTCGCCGAATTTCGGTGCCGTGGCAGGCGGCAAGAGCACCAGTTTCAGCGCCATTCCGCAGGGCACCTATGAGCTGCGCGTCACCGGGGCAGGCAAGAGCACCGACCTGCGCTTCGACCTCCCCGCCCTGAAGCTCGCGAATCAGGAAGTCCTCAGTCTCATCATCACCGAGACGCCCGGCGGTTATCTCGTGAACGTCATGGCACTGCCGCAAAAAGGATCGCTGGTCACCTATACCAATCCGGATGCGCGCGTGCGAGCCGCCATCGGGCTGGCCGGTGCGAGCAGCGTGACGGCCTCGGTGGCAGGGATCCCCCTGGTCAGTGCCGCACCGGCCGCAGCGGTGGGGACCTATCAGCTGGTCCCGACCGGCAACCAACCGGTGTCCCTTGCCGTCAACGGCACCGGGGTCACGGTCCCGAATGCGACGCTGACCGCCGGCCAGGACTACACGCTGCTCGTCTACGGCAATGCCAGCAGCGTCAGTGAGAGCTGGCTGCCCGATAGCAATGTTCCGCCGCTCAGCGGGTACGCGAGTGTGCGACTGGTCAATGCCATGTCCGGCAGCGGCGATCCGATCTCCCTGGCGGTGAACTTCATGCCGGTTGCGACCAATGTACCGCTCGGCACGGATCTGCCCAGCGGCGCCACCGGGGGTTCCTCCGCGTACGATACGCAGGTGAGCGCAACCACGACCGGAACCGTGACCGTAACCGATTACACCACCTCGCAGACGCTTTATACGCAGAGCACCGCGACGCTCGGCTCGGGCAATGTGTACTCGATGTTCATGTTCGGCAGTGCGAGTACCCCCGTCGGGGTGCTCTCTCAAGACCGCTAGCCTCTGCAATACCGATTTGAACCGCAGATCTGAGGGCGTCGCTGGAACCCCGCAGACGCGGCCGACTCAAAGACGATACACTAGGCGTTTTTCGGCCGTTCATCCTGAACGGTCCTGCGATACCGATCCCGAGTGAAGGGGGAGATTGATGAGATTCGATTGCGCTCGCGCAATATCGGGCGCCTCCGGCACCCTGCGCACCTCGATCTGCGCCGTGGGCGCAGCGCTCGCCATCGCGCTGGGTGGCTGCAGCGCGACCACTCGAGTGTACAACGGCACCCCGGTGCTGATGCTCACGGGTGAGAACGCGGGCGATTTCGCGACCTACTCGGTGGGCCTGTACACCGTCACCTTGACGCGCAGCGACGGGTACGTCGTGTATGCCCAGGCGACGGATCAGGAAGTCGACCTCACCCGCCGGACCAATCTGACCGAACTGTTCAATGCAACCGGGATTCCGGTCGGCACTTACAAGAGCATGACGGTGAGTCTCGATTATTCCTCGCCAGTGGTCTACCTGAAGGGTCAGACGAGCCCGGCGAAGGTCGAAAGCTCCAGCGGCACCGTCAATCCCGGCGTGGTCAGCGAGACGGTGAATTTCGATCCGTCGCACCCGCTGGTGGTGAGCCTCAACCAATCGACTCCGGTCGCGATCGACATTGATCTCGCCGCATCGAATTCGATCAATGCGAGCACCAATACCGTCACGGTCAAGCCCTTTATCGTGGCGACCGTTCAGCCGTACGAGTCAAATCCCCTGCGCGCTCGCGGACAGATCGTGGCCTCGAATCCCGGCTCTGGAAATTTCATCGAAAACATCCGGCCATTCGACGACACCTACTACACAGACGGGGAGGTGGGTGCACTGACGGTCAACACCTCGGCGAGCACTTATTTCAACATTAATGGCTCGACCTACACCGGCACGGCCGGACTGTCCGCCCTTGCCGCTTTGAATCCCGGCATCACGGTGACCGCTTACGGCACGCTCGGGGACCTGTCGACCATCACGCCCGCGCTGAACGCGACCGCAGTCTACGCCGGCACCAGCGTCATCAGTCAGGGCAATGAGGCGCTGCGCGGGGTCGTCACAAGCCGCAGCGGCAATACTCTGACTCTGCAGGGAGCGGAGTATGTCTGCCAAGTCGGGATCTGCTTCAGCAACGCGGCCTATACCTACTATCCCACCATGACGGTCGCGATCGGCTCCGGTACGGTGGTGAGTGAAGACGGCGTGGCGGCCAGCGGCCTCACGCCACAGTCGGTGTCCGTCGGCCAGCGCATCACAGCACTCGGTGTAGGCACACTCAACAGCGCTGGCGCACTCACCTCGTTCAATGCGAGCCCTGGCCAGGTGCGCCTGCAGTCAACCGACCTGTGGGGAACGCTGGGCAGCGGCGCAGTCGGCAGTGCGACGGTCAACCTGCTCGAGCTCGGCAATTACGCGCCCAGCGCCTTCAATTTTTCAGGCACCGGCCTCACTGCCAGCAGCGATGCCAATCCGGCCAGCTACACAGTGAACACCGGCTCGTATGACGCGAGCACGATCAGTGCCAATACCCTGCTCAACGCCACGGGGATTGTCACGCCATTCGGCTCTGCACCACCGGATTTCACGGCATCTACGGTCGCGAATATGAGCAGCGGACCCTCCACGCTCATTGTCGAATGGACCTCCGGCACGACTGCGCCATTCACGAGCCAGGGCAGCTCGGGCGTAGTGGTCGATCTCGGCAATTCGAGCATCACCTCTGCGATCATGCGCACTGGACCGCAAACCGTGCAGCTCTCCAGTCTGGCCAGCAGTCCGACCATCGTCGCCGGCTGCTCGAGCGGCACCTGCAGCGGCAATTCCGAGTACGCCGTCGGCAATGCCACGAGTGGGATCAACGTCTATAACAGTCCGTCGAGCTTCCTCAGCGGACTCGCAAGCGCTGTGAACGGCACCAATAAGGTCTTCAAGCTGGTCGCGAGCGGCAGCTACGATGCCGCCAGCAACACCTTCTACACGCAACGGATGGATGTGGCGCTAGAATAAGCGCCGTCGGCGATGAAACCACCGGGCGGCTGTGCAAGCCGCCCGGTGATCTGAGATATCCAAGCCGGTCTTCTCTTAGAAGGTCACCACCGAGCGGATGGACTCGCCGCGGTGCATCAGGTCGAACGCCTCGTTGATGCGCTCGACCGGCATGACGTGCGTGATCAGCTCGTCGATGCGAATCTTCTTGTCCATATACCAATCGACGATCT
>JAJZUT010000002.1 GCA_021847105.1 Pseudomonadota bacterium
ACCCATACGCTGACGGCGACATTCACCCCGGCGAGTGGCGGCAGTGCCTCACCGACGACCGTGACGACCACGATCACCGTGAACAAGGCCACCCCGACGATTACCTGGGCTACTCCTGCTGCGGTGCCCGAGGGGACTTCGTTGAGCAGCGCGCAGCTGGACGCGTCTGCCAGCGTGGCGGGGACCTTTACCTATTCACCGCCAGCAGGCACGACCCTGAGCACGGCAGGAAATCAGACGCTCTCCGTAGCGTTCACGCCGAGCGATTCTGCCGATTATGTGTCCGCGCAGGATACCGTGACACTTGTCGTCAACGCGCCAGCAGCGGGAACAGCGACGCAACCCGAGGGTGTAGCCGTCGTCGGCGGACAACTCGTCGTCGCCGGCACCAGTACGCCGTTCATCCCCAGGGGCTTTACCACCGACGGCGTGATCTATCCCACCCAGTACGCAAGCACACTGTGCGGCCAGCCCGATATCGCTCCCGGCTCCCAAGCCGCCCAGTATCTCGAGGAGGCGCAGGCCGCTCTTACGGCGGCTCCGCTGCCGGGTCTCGCTTACAACGCATCCTTCCAGGCCATGGTGCAGGATTGGCGTCTTAACAGTGTGCGCATGCAGGTCAGCCAGGGCGCACTGCAATACGAAGCTGAGAATGGGCTTTCCGCCTACACGGACATGGTCCGAAGCATTGTCGCGCAGGCGCGTGCCGCCGGACTCATCGTCATCCTCTCCATGCAGGCCGAGCGCTATAGCTGCGCCCCATACCAGAACGGAAATCTGCAAAGACTCCCCGACGTCAACACCGAGCAGGCATGGGCCCAACTACTAAGCCCGACTCTGACCAACGACAAGGGCGTCATCCTTGAAATCTTCAACGAACCAGACCCAACCGTTAACTGCAACGCCGGAACATATCAGCAGCCCGACTGGACAACATGGGCCACCGGCTGCGGAAGCGAGCCCGATCAGGGCATGCTCACCGTCGGCCAGTACGTGCGCTCGCTAGCGCCAAACAACGTATTACTCTTCGATGGCACAGGAATCGATTTCGCATTCGTCGGCTTCACGCCCCCCAGCGGAATGCCTTCCAACTCTGCCTACACCTTCCATCCCTACGACTATGTCGTCAACAGCACCCTGGCCGACAGCAGCGCCGCGTGGGACACACGCTTCGGCAACTTCGCCACCAGCGGACACGCCGTCTTTGTCACCGAGTGGGATGAGGCATACTCCTGCCCAAGCGATCCCAGTCAAACCATAACCAACTACTTTATCCAGACCTATCTTCCCTCTCACTCCATCGGCATGATGGGCTACGCATGGGACGCACCGGTCAGCTCCAGCGGCTACATGGTCAACAGCTACGACTATCCCGGCGACACCGCCAATTATCAGTTGGTCGATCCAAACACCTCCGGTTGCGCGGAAGACGGCGGCGCAGTCCTACAAAAGCAGTTCCAAGCAGAAGCCGCATCCAACTAATCACAGGAAAACGTTGATTCAGATGAAAACCCTCCCTCACATCGCCGCGTGGTATTTTTGCGGAGCACACCCATTGGGATCACACGACATGCGCCATCACCTGTACTCTGCAGTTATTCGACGCGGCGCTCGAGTAGTCAATCAAGGCGACTGTTGACCAGTCGTATTGCATGATTTTCTCATGCGCACGGGAGGTGCCATCCTACTTGTTCTGATCAGTGACGCATTTGCGAAGCTGCGACTGGGCATGCGATCGACGGAATCGATCAAAGCCGAGAATCTCTTCCTCCGACGGCAACTGGGTCTGTATATCGAGCGGGGAGTGAAGCCGCGTCGAATCGATCTGGTCACCCGAGTCCGTTTGGTTCTACTGTCCAAACGCTTCGATTGGCGTGACGCGTTGGTCGTCGCTCAGCCGGAGACTCTTCTTCACTGGCACCGCAGCGCTTGGAGAATGCTGTGGCGTCTGAAGTCTCGACCAGGCCGTCCTGCCATTCCCGCTCAACTGCAAGGCCTGATCCGGCGGATGGCTACGGTGAACCCGGTCTGGGGCGAGGAGCGCATCGCCAATGAGCTTTTGTTGAAGTTCGGCATCCAGGTCTCCCTGCGCACGGTGCGCAAGTACATGCCCCGGCGCCCACCGGGCCGACCGAGTGGAGATCTGCGCTGGTCGACCTTCCTGCGTCTTCACGCCCAGGGAATTCTCGGCTGTGATTTCTGCCTCGCCATCACGGCGAACTTTCGCATGCTCTACGTCTTCGTCGTCATCGAGCACGGGACCCGTCGGTTGGTTCACTGCAACGGCACCGCTCAGCCTACCGCAGTCTGGACGCTGCAGCAGTTGCGCGAAGTCGCCCGCATCGATCACCGGTATCAGTTACTGCTCCACGACCGGGACAGTATCTTCTCCTCCGGGCTCGATGAATCAATTCAAGCGCTCGGGATCCGCGTACTGCGCTCCGCCGCGCACAGCCCGAAGATGAACGCTCTCTGCGAGCGAGTCATCAGCACAATACGCCGGGAGTGCCTGGACTGGGTGATTCCGGTTTCGGAGTCGCATCTGCGTTCCTTGCTCACATCCTGGATCCAGCACTACAACCGCGGACGACCCCATATGTCCTTGGGTCCGGGAATTCCAGATCCGCCGGCCATTACCTTCTCGAATTCCGCCTCGGGGCATCGCCGTGGTGAGAGCTATGCCGTCCGGGCAAATCCGGTTCTCGGCGGATTTCATCACGAATACTGCCTCGTCTCCGCCTGATGGTATTTTTGCGGAGCACAGGCACACATCACGACGGACTACTCCGCGGCGGACATCCGCACGCTGATTGAGTTCTCGGCGAAAGTGTGTGATCTGGCGTCCCGCAAATCTCCCGCACTGTCGATCGTGCGGTCAGCGGGGCGCTCGCAAGTAACTGAAAATACTGGTGGAAAGGGAGGGACTCGAGCCCTCGACCCCGGCATTATGAGCTTGCTGCTTCGCTCGAGATAGGCTTTACATTCAACAGCTTGCCAAGGGACGCCCCGTTGCGATTGGCACGACGAAGCACAACTGAGCACGACCGATTCCCGCAAAATTCCCGCGCAGCAACTTTTGGGTCCGGGCTTGGTGCCGAAAAGTCGCCCGCAGATCCTCTTGACGAATCGTATCCACTCGGATACAGTTCCGCAGTGCGGTACCTTGTGAAGCAGACCGTAGGATTCTCAGCTTGGCACACGGGCGTGCGAGACCTGCGCGCCAAAGTCGCGATTGCCCGCAGAATCGAGCAAGCCGAGAACGGCAACCTGGGCAAGGCTCGCTCGGTTGGCAGCGGTGTTTCCGAGATGAAGATCGATCTCGGGCCAGGTTACCGAGTCTACTTTACCGTTCGCGGCCGAGAAGTCATTGTCCTCCTCGCCGGTGGAGACAAATCGTCCCAATCGGCAGATATCCGACGAGCCCATGCGCTCGCCAAACAGGTTTGATTTATGCGCAAACATGCATCAAAACACGAGAAGCTGATCCCGTTCGACATTGCGACGATTCTCGACAGCGACGAGGCCATTGCCGAATACCTTTCTCAGGTGATCGAAGACGGTGACAGCCAGGAGTTCATCCGCGCCCTCGGCAATATCGCAAAAGCCCGAGGCATGACGGAAATTGCGGAGAAAAGTGGGCTAGGCCGGGAAAGTCTCTATAAAGCATTGCGGCCTGATGCTTCTCCCCGATTCGACACCATCCGCCGAGTTTGTTTGGCGCTTGGGGTAAAGCTGCGCGCTGAGGCAGTCTGACTTCAAAGGTGCATGAAGCGGATTGCTTGTGGACTTCCGCAGTGCTCTGGCCATCGGTGTGACCAGGGACCACTCACAAACCAAAGGATAGTGGTGGAAAGGGAGGGACTCGAACCCTCGACCCCGGCATTATGAGCTTGCTGCTCCGCTCCAGATAGGCTTTACATTCAACAGCTTGCCAAGGGGCGCCCGTTGCGATTGGCACGACGAAGCACAACCGAGCACAACTGATTCCCGCAGAATTCCCGCATCGCTCCCAAGACGGATGCGGAGAATATCGCCCTATTCTCCGCATCTTATACGGATTTAAGGCTTGTCGTCGCGGAGAATAGGCCGCATAATCTCCGCGCATGATGCGGAAATAAGATGTATATCTGGGAGCAGAAGAGCTGGCCGAACCTGAGCTGGGACAGCGGACGCCTCGCAGTCCCACTCGCACGGGTATCGCGCGAGCAAGGTCGCCTGGTCGGCAGGATGGAAAGCCTCGGCTTCGATCTACGCCGCGAGGCGCAGCTGAACACCCTGACCGAGGATGTGGTCCGCTCAAGCGAGATCGAAGGCGAGAAACTCGATATAGACCAAGTCAGATCCTCGATCGCGCGGCGGCTCGGCATGGACATTGGCGGGCTGGCGCCGGCCGATCGAGATGTCGAGGGTGTCGTCGACATGATGCTCGATGCCACTACCAATTACGCCCAGCCCCTGACCGCGGAGCGGCTGTTCGATTGGCACTCCGCCCTCTTCCCCACCGGCCGCAGCGGCATGCACAAAATCGCCGTCGGCAAGTGGCGAGATGATAGCAATGGGCCGATGCAGGTTGTCTCCGGTCCGATGGGCCGGCAAAAGGTGCATTACGAGGCACCGCCCGCCCGGCGCGTCCCAAACGAGATGAAACAATTCTTAAGATGGTTCGGAGAACCTGGCGACGCAGACCCGCTCCTCACCGCGGGACTTGCACATCTTTGGTTTGTCACCATCCATCCCTTCGATGATGGCAACGGGCGCATCGCCCGCGCGATCGCCGACATGGCGCTCGTCCGCACCGAAGGGAGCGGACAGCGCTTCTACAGTATGTCAGCGCAAATCCGCCGAGAGCGGACCGACTACTACACGACGCTCGAGCGTGCGCAGCAAGGTGCGCTCGACATTACGCCGTGGCAGGACTGGTTTCTATCCTGCCTGGATCGCGCGATCGAGAATTCACAAGATACGCTGCGCGCCGTCTTGCGAAAGGCACAATTCTGGGAGCGCTATGGGCAGCAGTCGCTGAACGCGCGGCAAATCAAGGTGCTGAACAGGCTGCTTGATGGCTTCGAGGGGAAGCTCACGACTTCGAAATGGGCGAAGCTCGTCAAATGTTCACAGGACACCGCATATCGCGACATCCTTGATCTCGTGGAGCGCGGCGCACTGCGCAAAGAGACCGCCGGGGGCCGAAGCACCAGCTACTCGCTCGCAACGGAGAAATAGCGAATTAGCGCCGGTACGGCCCCTGGATCTTTGGTGGAAAGGGAGGGACTCGAACCCTCGACCCCGGCATTATGAGTGCCGTGCTCTAACCAGCTGAGCTACCTTTCCACGGGTTCCATGCAACCGGCCGGAGCACCGCTGCAACCGTCTCGCCGGAGGGGGGCGCATTGTCGGTGGGGGATGGCGGAAGTGTCAACCGCTAGACGTTGAACCGGAAGTGGACCACATCCCCTTCCTGCATCACATATTCCTTGCCTTCTAGGCGCAGTTTACCTGCCTCCCTGGCTCCGGCCTCTCCTCGGCAAGCGAGGTAATCACCGTACCCGATGACCTCGGCACGTATAAATCCCCGCTCAAAGTCCGTGTGGATGACCCCTGCGGCCTGCGGCGCAGTCGCTCCGACCGGTACCGTCCAGGCTCGCACCTCCTTCTCTCCCGCCGTGAAGTAGGTCTGCAATCCGAGCAACCGATAGCCCGCCCGGATCACCCGATCGAGTCCCGGCTCCTGCAAACCAAGCTCCGCCAGGAATCCCGCCCGGTCGGCCGGTTCGAGCTGGGCAATCTCCGCTTCGATGGCCGCACATACCGCCACCGTGACCGCCCCCTCGGCCGCCGCACGCCGTTCCACCGCGGCAAGCAGCGGATTGTCGCTGAAACCGCCTTCAACGACGTTTGCAACGTACATTACCGGCTTGGCAGTCAACAGCTGCAATTCACGCAAATCCTTCGCCTCTTCCACCGAGAGCGTCATTGCGCGCACTGGCTTGACCTGGTCAAGATGTGCTTTAACCCGCTCAAGCAGCGCCTTTTTGCGCAGAGCTTCTTTGTCGCCGCTTTTGGCAGCTTTGCCAGCCCGTTCGAGACCCTTTTCAACCGTTGCAAGATCGGCAAGGGCAAGCTCGGTGTCGATCACCTCTATATCACTGAGCGGATCGACCTTGCCAGCAACGTGCACGATATCCGAACTCTCGAAGCAGCGCACAACGTGCGCAATCGCATCGACCTCACGGATATGCGCAAGAAACTGGTTGCCCAGCCCTTCCCCCTTGGAGGCGCCTGCCACCAGCCCCGCGATATCCACGAATTCCACGGTAGCCGGCACGATACGCTCGGGATGGACAATCTCGGACAACGCTTCGAGGCGCGCGTCCGGCACCGGAACCATACCGACATTCGGATCAATGGTGCAGAACGGATAATTAGCCGCCGCCGCGTTCTGCGCCTGGGTGAGCGCATTGAACAGCGTCGACTTACCGACGTTCGGCAATCCTACGATGCCGCAGCGGATAGCCATGCCTGAAACTCCTGAGGTAGCGCGGATTAAGCGGGCCGGTCGGCCAATGCCGGAGTGGTCCGCGAATGCAGCTGATTCATCGCCTTTTGCGCGCCCTCGGTCAGCATTACCGGCAGCGCATCGGCGGCCGCGCACAGCGCATCGTCGATCAGCCCGGCCTCGACAGTCGTCGGGCGGCCGAGCACGTAACTCAACACGGCGTCGCGCTCGCCCGGATGTCCGATGCCGATGCGCAATCGCCAGAATGACTCGCCTAATTTGGCCATGATGTCGCGCAGTCCATTGTGCCCGCCCGCTCCGCCGCCGTGCTTCAGACGCACCAGACCCGGTGGGAAATCCAGCTCATCGTGCGCCACCAGCACCGCATCCAGCGGGATCTTGTAGAACGCCGCGAGGCTCTGCACGGCCGTGCCGCTCAGATTCATGTAGGTCATGGGCTTGAGCAGCCACAGCTCCTGCTCGGCGATTCTGGCGCGCGCGACCTCACCCTGATGACGGGATTCGATCCGCAGGCTCGCGCCGGCCCGACGGGCCAGTTCGTCGACAAACCCGAAGCCGGCATTGTGCCGGGTACGGGCATAGGTGGGGCCCGGATTACCGAGCCCCACCACGAGCCTGATCGGCGTTCCCGACATCGGTGGCCGTTACTTCTTGCCGCCTTCCTTCTTTGCTTCGCCCTTGGCCGCTTCCGCCGCGGCAGGCGCCGCACCGGCTGCCGGCGCCGCGCCCTCGGCCGGCGCCGCAGCAGCGGCCTCGGCGGTCGGCTCGGGCTCGGCAACGCGCGGGCTGTGGATTGAGACCACCGGCGCATTGCGATGCGCCAGATGCGGAATGGTCACGCCGGGCGGCAGAGGGATATCTGCGAGGAACTTCGTCTCGTTGATGTTCATCTCCGAGAGGTCAAGTTCCAAGAACTCCGGCAGATCCTTCGGCAGGCAAGTGATCTCCACGTCAGCCATCATGTGGGACACCACACCGCCCTGGGTCTTCACGCCGGGACATGCAGCCTCACCTTTGAAGTGAATCGGCAGATGGAGCCGGATCGGCTCATTCTCGACCACCCGCTGCAGATCGAGGTGCACCACCTGGTTCTTGGCCGGATGCATCTGCACATCCTTGACGATCGCCGGCTGTGCCCGATCACCGATCTGCAGCTGCACAATCGAGGAATAGAACCGCTCGTCTTCGATCACGAGCAGCAGCTTCTGATGCTCGACCGCGAGTGACTCGGCCTCGTTATGGCCGCCGTACAGAATGGCGGGAACCTTGCCAGTGCGACGCAGGCGGCGGCTCGCACCTTTGCCTTGCGCACTGCGCGGCTCCGCGCTGAAGTTAAATCCAATACGCATGATATTCTCCAAGCTACGATGACAACGCGCTCCGACCCGCGACCAGGCCAAGGCGCACCGGAAACACAGCACGCTGCCCGTGCGGGCAGCGCATCAATCCACGTACAGCGAGCTGACCGACTCCTCGTCGCGAATGCGGCGGATCGTTTCGGCGAGCAGCGCGGCAACCGACAGCTGACGGATGCGCTGACAGGCGCGCGCCGCGTCCGACAGCGGAATGGTATCCGTCACGACTAACTCATCGAGCACTGAAGCGGAAATGCGACTCACCGCCTCGCCCGAGAGCACCGGGTGCGTTATATAGGCCACCACCTTGACCGCACCCTCTTCCTTCAGCGCCTTCGCGGCCTGACAGAGTGTGCCGGCGGTATCGATCATGTCATCGACCAACACGCAAACCTTGCCGCGTATGTCGCCGATGATGTTCATCACCTTCGATTCATTCGGGCGGGGCCGACGCTTGTCAATAATGGCGAGATCCGCATCGTCGAGGCGCTTGGCGAACGCGCGCGCGCGCACCACACCGCCGACATCCGGAGATACGATCACCACGTTGTGGTAGGCCTGCTTCCAGGCATCACCCAGCAACACCGGCGAGGCGTACACATTGTCGACCGGGATGTCGAAAAATCCCTGAATCTGATCAGCATGCAGATCGATCGTCAGCAGCCGATTGACGCCTGCAATCGACAACATGTTGGCCACCAGTCTGGCGGTGATCGCAGAACGGGTGGCGCGTGGCCGCCGATCCTGGCGCGCATAGCCGAAATACGGCACCACAGCGGTGATGCGAGCCGCCGAGGCGCGCCGGCAGGCGTCGACCATCACCAACAGCTCCATGAGCATGTCATTGGTCGGCGGACAGGTCGGCTGCACGATGAACACGTCGCGGCCGCGCACGTTCTCCATCAGCTCGACATTGATCTCACCGTCGCTGAAGCGCCCGACATACGCTCGTCCAAGGCGCGTCTGCAGATGGCGCGCAATATCGGTCGCGAGCCCCGGATTGGCATTGCCGGCAAACAGGGCCAGCACATCGCTCGTGCTCATGAATACGCTACATTAGACACAGGCCACAGCGCAGCGGCACGCCGCCGTCCACAAGGATCTGGCTGGGGTGGAAGGATTCGAACCTCCGAATGGCGGGATCAAAACCCGCTGCCTTACCACTTGGCGACACCCCAGCAAAACAAACACCACCTCTCCGCATGGGCGCGCCGCCAATCGTGCGCAGCGCCATCCTCGCGGCTGATTCCACTGCGATCCGGCCGTCCCGCCGCACGCGCCGGCAGCGCCGTCGCGCCATTCAACTAACCCGCCAGCAGCGCGTGTAACGGGGAGACGTTCACGCCCCGCGCAACGAAACTGCGCCACTTCTGCGGAACACGCGCCGCAATCTGCTCGGCCTCGCCGCGGCTCGCCACGGAGGCGAACAGACACGAGCCGGTCCCGGTCAAACGAGCGGGCGCGAAATGCGCCAGCCAGTCGAGCGCCTCGGCCACTTCCGGCCATCTGGCACGGACCACCGGCTCGCAATCGTTGCGCCCGCCCGACTCGAAAAAGGCGCGTATTGTGATGACGGGGGAATTTCGTGTCAATTCAGGGCTCTGGAACACGTCTCGAGTCGGCACGCTGACCCCCGGCCGCACCACCACGTACCAGCGCTCTGGCAGCTCGACTGGCGCCAACCGCTCCCCGACGCCTTCCGCCCACGCGGAAAAACCTCTAACAAATACAGGCACATCCGCGCCGAGCGGCAGCCCGAGCTCGGCAAGTGCGTCGAGCGGCAGCCTGCAACCCCACAGGCGATTGAGCGCAAGCAGGGTCGTAGCCGCATCGGTGCTGCCGCCGCCGAGCCCCCCACCGATGGGGATTCGCTTGATCACCCGGATCGAGGCCCCGAGCCGCCCCCCGGCTGCCGACTGTAACGCTCGTGCGGCCCGGACCGTCAGATCCTGCTCGGCGGGCACCTCGGGCGGACCGGCCACCCGCTCGATCAACCCGTCCTCGCGCACCGCAATGGCCACCGTGTCGCACAGGTCGATGATCTGAAACAGCGTCTGCAGTTCGTGATAGCCGTCCGCTCGCCGGCCGGTCACGTGCAGAAACAGATTGAGCTTCGCCGGCGCGGGCCAGAGGCTCTCTGCAGAACTCATTGCAGATGCCATGCGTCGACCACCATGCGCAGCCGCACCGCAGCGCGTTTCACGGTGAGCAGCCTCGGCAGCCACTCTGCCCCGACGGGGCTGTAGGCGCGATAGTCGATCATCCAGCCCGCCTGCTCGAGTCGCGAGAGGCGCTGACTGGCATCGACTGTGACGCTCGCCGGCAGTGACGGATCGGGCACGCCGAGGATCCAGTAGCGCAGGCTCGCGAGCGGCGGATCGAACCCCAGTTGCCGTTCGAGCACAGTGTGCGCCGCGGTATTGCCCAGGCGCTGGCCTCTTGCGGTGACGACGCTGAGAGTCCCGCCGGCGTCGCTCACCTCAGTTGCACCTGCCCCAAACGGCCCGCTGAGCACCATCCGCGTTCGTGTGCCGTTCTGCGCCCAGCGCAGATCGGCATTGAATCCCTGCTGACCCACCGCGACGGCCACCCGACCGTTCAGCTCAAAGCGTCCCAGTGCCTGCAGCAGCGGGCGCCGGACGCTCCACGCCGTAACGGGCGCCGGCGGCACCGGAACGGTCTGACAGGCGCTGAGCGCGACGGCGGCCAGAACAGCGAGGGCGCCGAGCACAGCGAAGCGGCGCGCAGATCGCACCTGGGGGGCGGCATAAGTCGGCATGGGAGGCACTATATCGCAGCTGCGCCTGTGGACCGCGCCAATGGCGCCTTGTCGGGCAGGCGGCGATCCCGGAGAATGCCGCGCCCCGAAAGCCCCAGCACTATGAAGGACTCCATCCGCCAACGACTTGAGAAGCTCCGCGACCGCTTCGAGGAAATCGGACGACTGCTCGCCTCTCCCGACCTCGACGGCGGTTCGGCGCAATTCCGTGAGCTGTCGGTCGAATACGCCCGGCTGCAGCCGCTGGCGCAGCAGCTAGACACCTACCGGGCGCTCGAGCGCGACCTGGCGGCCGCGCGCGAGATGCTCGGGGATACCGACCCGGACATGCGCGCCCTCGGCGCGGAGGAGCAGAGCCGCGTGAGTGCCGCGCTCTCGGCAAGCGAAGCGGGTCTGAACGCGCTGCTGCTGCCCGAGGATCCGCGCGACGAGAAAAACATTTTCCTCGAGATCCGCGCCGGCACCGGCGGGGACGAGGCGGCATTGTTCGCCGGGGACTTGTTTCGGATGTACGCGCGCTATGCAGAGTCCAAGGGCTTTGCGGTGGAAGTTCTCAGTGACAATCCGGGCGAGCACGGCGGCTACAAGGAGATCATCAGCCGCATCGTTGGCCGCGGTGCGTTCTCGCGCTTGAAGTTCGAGTCTGGCACGCACCGCGTGCAGCGTGTGCCGGCCACCGAGGCGCAGGGGCGCATTCACACCTCGGCCTGCACCGTGGCAATCCTTCCGGAGCTCGATGCGATCTCGAGCATCGAGATCAACCCGGCGGACCTGCGCATCGACACCTACCGCTCCTCCGGTGCGGGCGGCCAGCACGTGAATAAGACCGACTCGGCGGTGCGTATCACGCATCTGCCGAGCGGCATCGTGGTGGAGTGCCAGGACGAGCGCTCGCAGCACAAGAATCGCTCACGCGCGCTCGCGCTGCTGCAGGCGCGGCTCCTCGCTGCAGAGCAGGAGAAGCAAGCGAGCGCCCAGGCTCAATCACGCCGGCTGCAGGTCGGCAGCGGCGACCGCTCCGAGCGGATACGCACGTACAACTTTCCGCAGGGCCGGGTCACCGATCACCGCATCAATCTCACGCTGTACAAGCTGGCACAGGTGATGAATGGCGAGCTCGACGAACTGCTCGATGCGCTTGCGCACGAGCACCAAGCGGAATTGCTCGCCGAAATAGAATCCTGAGCGAGACTCAGCGCGGCGGGGCGTGCGCTTTGAGGTACGCGGGCCCGCCGAGGTCCTGCATCTGACGTAGCAGCCAACGCTGCCTCCAGCGCACGAACGGCGAGGGATCGGCCACGTGCCAGTGCACCGGATCGGGCAGCACCGCAGCGAGCAGAGCCGCCTGCGGGGCACTCAAGCGCACGGCCGGTTCGTGAAAGAACCGCTCGGCGGCAGCCTGCACGCCGAAAATGCCATGACCAAACTGCGCGATGTTGAGGTAGACCTCGAGCACGCGCTGTTTCGGCCACAGCACATCGATGAGCACCGTCAGATACGCCTCGATGCCCTTGCGGATCCAGCTGCGGCCGCCCCAGAGAAACAGGTTCTTGGCCACCTGCTGCGTGATGGTGCTTGCCCCACGCAATCGACCGCCTCGCTCGGCACTCCGGATGGCCTGGTCGATGGCGCGAAAATCAAACCCATGGTTAAAGGGAAAGGTCTGATCCTCGGAAGCCACCGCGGCAAGACCCACCAGCGGCGAGATCCGCCCATAGGACACCCAGCGGTAATCGGTCCGGTAGACCCGTTCCCCGGCATTCAGCGCACGCCATTTTGCCTCGAGCATAAAGGCGCTGGTGAGCGGCGGCACCCAGCGCAGCACCAAGACCGGCAGCACGGTGATCACGAGCCACGCCAGCACCGCCCTCAGCAGCGCTCGCCGCAACCACGATCCAAAGCGGCTCTTTGCCATCCTCAAGCGTCATTCAGGTTGGGGCAATCCCGAGCCGCCGCCCAGCGTAGCGGCCGTGCATGCTCGGGCGAGTCTGCCCGCGCATGCACGGCAGAGCGAAGCGCTGGTGCGCGCGCCGATTATCGGCGGCTCGAGGGGACTGCGGAACAATTCGCTCAAGAGCGCCCTGCGATCATGCCATTTGCAGAGGCGTCACCTCGGAATTCACAGCCGCCGTGCGGAGACGATCACAACGTCTTCGAGGGGCGCATCCTGGTACCCCTTGCGTCGCCCGGTGGCCACCGCCGCAATGGCATCGATGGTCGGCATTCCCTCGGTCACCCGGCCGAACACTGCATAGCCGAAGTCCCGCGCACTGTGATCAAGAAAGGCGTTATCGGCGAGGTTGACGAAGAACTGCGAGGTGGCGCTGTCGACCACACTGGTACGCGCCATCGACAGTGTGCCGCGCAAGTTCTTCAGACCGTTCTTCGCCTCATTGCGAATCGGCTCGCGCGTCTCCCGGCTGCGAAATTCCTTATCCATCCCACCGCCCTGAATCACGAACCCCGGCACGATGCGGTGAAAGATGGTGCCATCGAAAAATTCGTCGTCCACGTAGGCGAGAAAATTCTCCACGGTCACCGGCGCCTCCTCAGGGTAGAGCTCCACCGTGAAGCCGCCGTGAGAAGTCTCGAATCGAATCAGCGATTTGTCGGCCATTGGCCCTCCGTCATGCGCACACGCCCCGCCAGATCGCGGTGCGTGCGCACTGTAACAAAGCCCCGCTCGGCAAGCTCGCCCGCGACCGCCGGACCCTGTGTCGCACCATGCTCGAGCAGCAGCCAGCCGCCGGGCGCCAGATGCGCTGGCGCGGCGTGAATGATCGCGCGCAAAGAGGCGAGCGCATCGATTCCGGGCGTCAGGGCAAGGCGCGGCTCATGGCGGAGCGCCTCGAGCGCCGGATCATCTGCGGCCACGTACGGGGGGTTGCTGATCAGCAGATCGAACGGACCGGGTGGCAGCGCCTCGCACCAGCTGCCGAGCACAAAGGCGATGCGCCCGCGGCCGAGCATCGCGGCGTTGGCCTCGGCGACCGCGAGAGCCTCGGGGGACAGATCGGTGGCGACGATCTGCCACAGCGGGCGCTCGGTCGCGAGCGCGATCGCAATCGCCCCGGAGCCGGTACCGAGGTCAGCGACCCGCCCCTGCGCAGCGCTCTGCAGCTGCAGTGCACGCTCGATCAGCAGTTCGGTCTCCGGGCGCGGCACCAGCACCGCCGGGCTCACCGCGAGTTCGAGTGTCCAGAACCCTCTGCGGCCGAGCAGATAGGCGACCGGCTCGCCGGCGGCTCGCCGCTCGATCAGTCCGCTGAAGCGTCCGGCACGCTCAGCGTCCACCGGATCCTCGGGATGGGAGCGGATGCGAGTGCGCGGTACGCCCAGCGCCTCGCTGAGGAGCAGCTCGGCGTCAAGCTGCGGGCTGGCATCACTGAGCGCAGCGGCGCGCAGGCGCTGCACGCCGGCCTCGCACAATGCACCGAGGGTGCTCGCGGCGGACTGAATGGCGATTCGCGTCATGAGACAGTTATGATTGGCTGATGGCCACAACACTTTATCCGCCCGCACGTCCGCGCACCTTCGCAGAGCTGCTCGATGCGAGCCTGAAGATTTTCCGGGTGACGCTGCCTAAATGCCTGCCCTACGCCTCCATGGCCATCCTCTTCGGCCAGCTCTCCACCCTCTATGACCTGGCACGTGGCCAGCTGCCCGCGCCACGCGACCTCAACGACCCGGTCTGGGTCACACTGTATACCGTCGGCTCCCTGCTGTTCCTCATCCTGTGGATGGCGATGCTCCTGCGCCAGGCGTCCGTGGCGGCCGGCCGGCCTCCCGGAAAGAGCGATCTGCTCGAGGCGCTGAAGCAAACCCCGGCCATTGCGGGGATCTGCCTGATCATCGGGGGGGTACTGCTGGTGCTGATCGCCCCGCCGCTCACCCTGGCCGAGCCCTACCGCTCGATTGGCTTCGGAGTGATGCTGCTGCCGACGGTGTATCTGTCCGTCGCGCTCTCACTCGCCCTGCCCGCCCGAATGCTCGCGGGCAAGGGGGTTCTGCAGAGCCTCGCTTACAGCCTGCGCCTGATCCGCGGCCACTGGGCGCGCACCGCACTGCTCTATCTTGTCGGCTCCTGCATCATCATCGCCGTCTACCTGTTCACGGCGGTCATGGTGGCGATGATACTGCCGGACGCCGGTCGCGCCCAGGCCGCCGCGCGCGCGGTCATGGCCGCCGTGGTGCTCGCCGACGGCGCGATGGCATTGATTTTCTCCACTGCCATGATGCTCACTGTGTTCGCTGACCTCGAGTTGCGCCAGGTGACGCGCGGCGACTGAAGCGCCGCGCTCAATCTTCGTAGCCGAGAATCGGAGCGAGCCAGCGCTCGGCCTGCTCAAAGCTGCAGTTTTTTCGCTGTGCGTAGTCCTGCGCCTGGTCGCGATCAATCTTGCCGACCGCAAAGTAGTGCGCTTCGGGGTGCGCGAAATACCAACCGCTCACTGCGGCAGTGGGATACATCGCGTAGCTCTCGGTGAGTCGAATGCCGGTGTTGCGCTCGACATCGAGCAACTGCCAGAGCTTAGCTTTCTCGCTGTGATCCGGGCAGGCCGGATAACCCGGCGCGGGACGGATGCCACGGTATGCCTCACGGATCAGCTGGTCGTTGGTCATCTCCTCAGCCGCCGCATACCCCCACAGCTCGCGCCGGACCCGCTCGTGGAAGTGCTCCGCGGCGGCCTCAGCCAGCCGGTCGGCGAGCGCTTTGAGGATGATGGCCGAGTAATCATCGTGCGCGCGCTCGAAGCGCTCGATGTGCGGCTCAATGCCTACTCCGGCGGTTACGGCAAACGCACCGATGTAATCGCGTACGCCACTCGCCTTCGGTGCAATGAAATCCGCCAGTGACAGGTGCGGCTGCCCCGCTGGCTTGCCTTTCTGCTGGCGCAGAAACGACAGTGTCGCGAGCGGCTCACGCCGCTGCTCATCGGCGTAAATCTCGACGTCATCGCCCTGTGCGTTGGCGGGAAATATGCCAATCACCGCCTGCGCCTGCAGCCACCGCTCCTCGACGATGCGATCGAGGAGGCGTCGCGCGTCGTCATACAGGTTGCTCGCCGCCTCGCCCACGGTCGGATCGGTGAGCACGTCCGGGAATTTTCCGGCGAACTCCCACGCGTTGAAAAACGGCATCCAGTCGATGTAGCCAAGCAGCTCCGCGAGCGGATAATCGACGAAACGCTGCACGCCCGGGGCGCGTGGCACGGGCGCGGCGTAGCTCGCCCAATCGATGCGCTGGCGGTTGGCGCGCGCCTCGCTCAGCCTCAGCGCCGGAGCCTTCACCTTGCGTCCCGCGTGCTGTGCACGGCGCTGCTCGTGCTCGGCATCCACCTTGCGGAAGAACTCCGGACGCGACTCGGGGTTGGCGAGGGTCTGGCACACGTTGACCGAACGCGAGGCGTCCTTAACGTATACCACGGCACAGCGGTACTCCGGGGCGATCTTGACCGAGGTGTGCGCCGGCGAGGTGGTGGCGCCGCCGATCAGCAACGGCAGCTGAAAGTTCTGTCGTTGCATCTCGCGGGCGACATGCACCATTTCATCGAGCGATGGGGTGATCAGCCCGGACAGCCCGATGAAATCGGCGCTCTCGCGGCGCGCGGTCTCGAGAATACGCTCGCAGGGCACCATCACGCCCAGGTCGATCACTTCGAAGTTGTTGCACTGCAGCACCACCCCGACGATGTTCTTACCGATGTCATGCACGTCGCCCTTGACGGTGGCCATGACGATGCGGCCGTTCGAGCGACGCGCGCCGGCCGCCTTGCTCTGTTCGATGAACGGCACCAGGTGCGCCACCGCGCGCTTCATCACGCGCGCGCTCTTGACCACCTGCGGCAGGAACATCTTGCCGGCGCCAAACAAATCACCGACGATGTTCATGCCGTCCATCAGCGGCCCTTCGATGACCTGCAGCGGATGCGCGGCGACGAGTCGGGCCTCCTCGGTGTCCTCGATGATGAAATCATCAATGCCCTTGACCAGCGCATGCTCCAAACGCTTGGCCACCGGTAGTTGACGCCATTCGAGGTCGTCCTTGCGCTTCGTGCCACCGCCGGCTTTGTAACGCTCGGCAATCGCGAGCAGCCGCTCGGTCGCATCCTCGCGTCTGTTCAGAATGACGTCCTCGACCGCATCGCGCAGCTCCGGGGCCAGCTCGGCGTAGATCCCGAGCTGGCCGGCGTTGACGATGCCCATATCCATGCCGGCCTGGATGGCATGATAGAGAAACACTGAATGCATCGCCTCGCGCACCGGGTCGTTGCCGCGGAAGGAGAAACTCACGTTGCTCACCCCGCCGCTGACCATCACATGCGGCAACTGCGCCTTGAGCCGGCGTGTCGCCTCGATGAATGCCAGTGCGTAACCGTTGTGCTCCTCGATGCCGGTGGCCACGGCAAAGATGTTCGGGTCGAAGATGATGTCCTCGGACGGAAAGCCGACCTGCTTGGTGAGCAAGCGGTAAGCACGCAGGCAGATCGCGACGCGCCGTTCGATCGAGTCGGCCTGTCCTTGTTCGTCGAATGCCATGACGACGACCGCCGCACCGTAGCGGTGCACCGCGCGGGCATGCTCGAGAAACGCCTGCTCGCCCTCCTTGAGGCTAATGGAGTTCACGATGCCCTTACCCTGCAGGCACTTCAACCCCGCCTCGAGCACCGTCCATTTCGAGGAGTCGAGCATCACCGGTACCCGCGCAATATCCGGCTCTGCCGCCACGAGGTTCAGAAAGCGGACCATGGCGGCCTCGGAATCGAGCATGCCTTCGTCCATGTTGACGTCGATCACCTGTGCGCCGCTGACGACCTGCTGGCGTGCCACCTCGAGCGCCGCGTTGTAGTCCCCCGCCTCGATGAGCTTGCGAAAGCGCGCCGAGCCAGTGACGTTGGTCCGCTCACCGACGTTGACGAAGAGCGACTCGGCGTCGATGGCGAGCGGTTCGAGCCCCGAGAGGCGGCATTTGACCGCCACCTTGGGTACCGCGCGTGGCCGCTGATTGCCCACCGCCGCGCGGATCAGACGAATGTGCTCGGGCGTCGTGCCGCAACAGCCGCCGACGACATTGATCAGGCCCGCGGCGGCGTATTCGCCGATAATCTCGGCGGTCTCGGCAGCCTGCTCATCGTATTCGCCGAAGGCGTTGGGCAGTCCCGCGTTCGGATACGCACAGATGCGCGTGTCGCACAATCGGCTGAGCTCTTCGATGAACGGACGCAGCTGGCGCCCGCCGAGCGCACAGTTGAAACCCACCGCGAGCGGCCGCGCATGGCGGATCGAATGCCAGAACGCCTCCGGCGTCTGACCGGAGAGAATTCGCCCGGAGGCATCCGTGATGGTACCGGAAACGATGATCGGCACTTCGATCCCGCTGCGCTCAAACAGCTCGAGCGCGGCGAATATCGCCGCCTTGGCGTTCAGCGTGTCGATCACGGTCTCGATGAGCAGCAGATCGACCCCGCCGGCAAGCAGCGCGCGCGCAGCCTCACGGTAGGTCGCAACCAAATCATCGAACGTGACGCTACGAAAGCCCGGATCGTTGACATCCGGCGAGAGCGAGCACATGCGGCTGGTCGGACCGATCGCGCCGGCCACGAACGCCGGGCGGCCCGCCGTGGCGGCAAACTCATCGGCAGCCGCACGCGCCAGGCACGCTGCCCGGTAATTCAGCTCCGCAACGAGCGCCTGCGTGCCGTAATCGGCCTGCGAGACCGAATTGGAATTGAAGGTGTTGGTCTCGATGATGTCGGCGCCCGCCTCGAGATAGGCGCGGTGAATGTCGGCGATGAGCCGCGGGCGGGTGAGGGTAAGAATGTCGTTGTTGCCCTTGAGGTCGCGACCATGGCTCGCAAAGCGCTCGGCACGGAATGCCGACTCCGCCAGGCGGTGCCGCTGCACCATGGTGCCCATGGCCCCATCGAGCAGGACCACTCGCTCATCGAGCAGCCGCCGCAATCGGCGGATACGCTCGGCACGCGCCGCCTCATCGGGCGGCTTGACGGCGAAGGGAGTCGCCGGCACCCGCTCTGCGCTCGGCCGCGGCGTCTCGGCGGGCGGGCGCTCGTGAAGACCGGCGGGGTGATCGGCCGGATGGCTGCAGATCACGGCAACTCCCCGGCCAGCTGCACGAGATTCGTCGCGGCGCGCGCTGGCAGCGTGGGCCGCAGTCCGAGCGTGCGGCAAATCGCATAGGTCAGCTCTGCGCGATTGAGCGTATAGAAATGGAAATCGCAGACACCGTGACGCTCGAGCGTCTTGACCTGCTCGATCGCGACGCTAGCGGCAATCAGCCGGCGGGTTTCCGGATCATCCTCCAGGCCGGCAAAGCGCTCCTGCAGCCAGTGCGGGATGCTCGCCCCGCAGCGAGCCGCAAAGCGCCGGACCTGCTCGAAGCGGGTGATCGGCAAGATCCCTGGCACGATGGGCACATCGATGCCGGCCGCTGCGCAGCGGTCGCGGAATCGCAGATAAACGGTAACGTCGAAGAAAAACTGAGTGATCGCCCGGTTCGCGCCCGCGTCGATTTTGCGCTTGAGATGGTCCAGATCGAATTGCGCCGAAGGCGCCTCGGGATGCGTCTCAGGATAGGCCGCCACGGAGAGATCGAAATCCCCGACGCGGCGCAGGCCTGCCACCAGATCGGCGGCATAAGCAAAGCCGTCCGGGTGAGGCACGTAGCCTGCAGCACCCTGGGGCGGATCCCCGCGCAGCGCGACGATGTGGCGGATGCCCTGCTGCCAGTATTGGCGGGCGAGATCGAGGATTTCCCCTTGGCTCGCGCCGATGCAGGTCAGATGCGGTGCGCCGATGAGGGCACTCTCGCGCCGGATGCGGCTCACCAGCTGCTGGGTCAGCGAGCGGGTCGAGCCATCGGCACCGTAGGTCACAGACACGAACCGAGGCTGCAACGGCGCGAGCCGCTCGATCGAGCGCCACAGCGTCGCTTCCATGGCCGCCTCGGCCGGCGGGAAGAATTCGAATGAAACGTTGATCACGGTCTATCCCCTCTGGCAGGCGCGGGAAACGCCACATCGGATGGCTTCCTCAAGCGGTACAGCTCAGGGTCAGGCTGCTATGCCGCAGCACCGCGGCAGCAGCCAGCACATGCTGACCATCGGCCTCGATGGGCCGAATACGCTGGCAGTCAAATCCCCCTTCAGCCAGAACGCGTCGCAACCGTGCGATCGGATGCTCGACCACTCGCTCGGTCTGACCCGCCGGGTAGCGCTCGAACAACCACAACCGTCCCTCCGCACGTAATACCTCGCGCGCGCGCACCAGCGCCGAGGTCCCGATCGGGTCCTTCGCTGCGAGATGATCAATGAGCACTGCGTCAAAGGGACCTCCCAGGCGCTGCAGGTCCAGCGCACCGAACAGTTCCGTGCCCACAGCCTGCACGATCCGGCTGCTCAGGCGGTCCCGCTCCAGCAGCGCGCGGGCCGCCTGCGCGGAGCGGCGCGAATGCGCGATCGCCGTACAGTCCGTACCGAGGCGAGCCACGCTCACGAGCAGCTCTGGATGCTCGAGTCCGACCCACAGCATCGACGCCGGCCGCTCGGCAAGTTCCGCCTCGCACACGGCGCGCAACTCTCGAACCAAGCGCGAAGCCGTCTGCCCCGGCGCCGGCGCCGGCGCACCGTTGGCCGCGTGCGCGCGCTGCAGATCCCGCGCCAAGGCCGGATCGGTGCGATCCAGCTGCCCGAGCAGCCCCTGCGCGAACTGGCCGGCTGCGGTGGCACGCGACAGGCGGTAGTGCACCCACTGGCCCTGGCGCAAGCGCTCGACCAAGCCCGCTTCGGTCAGGATGCGCAGATGCCGGGAGACGCGCGGCTCACTCTGACCCAGGACCTGCGCAAGATCCGAAACACTCAGGTCCCGGGCGGCGCACAAGGCCAGCAACCGCAATCGAGTCGGCTCCGCAGTGGCCCGCAACCAGAGTAATACCGTTGGTAGAGAAGACATCGTATTTAAAGAATTGCACAAATCTTTAAATATAGGCTATCAAAATACGCGCTGATTGGCCAATTTTTAGGAGGCAGAGTCTGGGGAGCCGGCTGAACCGCCCAGCCAGTGTTCGAGAAGGAGGCAGAGGCCGTCGGGCGCCCGGCCGCACCGCTCAGTGAATCAGCGGCGAGACATCACTCGCGCCACTGTCGGTGAACAGCGCCTCGACTGCTTCGGCGTCGAAACGATAGGGGCGACGACAGAACTCGCAGGTCACCGTGACGGCACCTTCTTCCGCGAGGATCTCGCGCACCTCGTCGGCACCCAGCGCGCGCAGCAACGAAGTGACCCGGCCCTCTCCACAGCGGCACTCGAATGACACCGGCGCGCCACGGAACAGCCGCACGTCGTACTCCGGCAGCAGCGTCCCGACCTGCGACTCGACGCTCTCGCGCAACAACGCCTGGGGACTGAGCCTGGACATTCCGACCTCAACCGAACGCCACAGAGCATCGGCGCCCGCGTGCTCTGCGGCCTGGGGCAGCTTCTGCACCAGCAGGCCGACGCACCCTTCGGCATCCGCCGCCAACTGCACGCGGGTCGGCAGCTGCTCCGAGGCGTTGAAGTATTCCTCCAACGACTGCGCCAGCGAATGACCCGCAACCGGTACGATGCCCTGATAGCGCAGATTGCGCTCGTCCGCCTCGATGGTGACGGTGAACCGACCGCCTTCTCCGGCAAGCGCGCGAAACGCCTCCCCGACGCACACCTCACCGCCGATTGCCGCCGTCAGGGACTCGTCGTAGTGCGCAACCGCCCGGACGCCGAACTCGTGCGTACACTGCGCCACCAGCAATTTCACCGCGCCGGAGCCCTGGATCTGCAGCGTCAGCCGCCCGCGGAATTTCAGTGTCGCCGCGAGCAGCACCGAGGCGGCGACCGCCTCGCCGAGCAACGCGCGTACCGGAGGCGGGTACTCGACGTTGGCGCGCAACTCGCGCCACGCTCCCCCGAGGCGCACCCAGTGCCCGCGCACGGGCTGCCCATCGACCAGAAAGCGACGAACCGTATCGTGTCCGAGATCAGCGTCCATGGGTGCAGCATGGGGCATTCGCCCCGGCGACTCAACCGGAGAGCTTCTTCTTCAACAGGTCATTCAACTGGGCCGGATTTGCCTTGCCCTGCGTCGCCTTCATGACCTGGCCGACGAAGAAGCCGAACAGCTTATCCTTGCCCCCGCGATACTCGGCGAGCTGCGCCGGATTCTTGGCCATGACAGCCTCGATCGCCTGCTCAATGGCCGAGGTGTCGGTGATCTGCTTCAGTCCCTTCGCCTCGATGACGGCATCGGCGCTTTGCCCGCTGCTCCACATCGACTCGAACACCTCTTTGGCGAGCTTGCCCGAGAGGGTCTGATCGGCGATGCGCACCAGCAATCCGGCGAGGCGCTCGGCCGGCAGCCTGCCCGAGCCGATCTCGAGCCCCTCCTTGTTCAGGACGGCGGCCAGGTCACCCATGACCCAGTTGGCGGCAAGCTTGGGCTGCTGCGGGACAGCGTGAACCACCGCTTCGTAGTAATCGGCCAGATCGCGGCTCGCGGTCAACACCCCGGCGTCATAGGCCGACAGGCCGTACTGGCTGACGAACCGGCTCGCCTTGGCATCGGGCAACTCGGGCAGTCCGGCGCGGATCGCCTCGATATCGGCCTCATCGAGCTCGAGCGGCAGCAGATCGGGATCCGGAAAATAGCGATAGTCGTTCGCTTCTTCCTTCGAGCGCATGGAGCGCGTTTCACCCCGGTCCGGATCGTACAGGCGCGTCTCCTGAATCACTTTGCCACCGGACTCGATGAGCTCGATCTGACGGGCCACCTCATACTGGATGGCCTTTTCGACGTAGCGGAAGGAGTTGATGTTCTTGATCTCGGCGCGCGTGCCAAACTGATCTGAACCCAGCGGCCGCACCGAGACGTTCGCGTCACAGCGGAAGGAGCCTTCCTGCATGTTGCCGTCGCAGATCTCAAGGTAGCGCACCAGGGTGTGCACCTTCTTCATGTAGGCCACGGCCTCTTTCGCCGAGCGCATCTCGGGCTCCGAGACGATCTCGATGAGCGGCGTGCCGGCGCGATTCAAATCAATGCCGGTGAGCGCCCCAAGTCCCTCGTGCAAAGACTTGCCCGCATCCTCCTCCAGATGCGCACGCGTAACGCCGATGCGCTTGACCGAGCCGTCCTCGAGCACGATGTCGATCGATCCGGCCGCCACGATCGGCAGCTCGTACTGGCTGATCTGATAGCCCTTCGGCAAATCGGGATAAAAATAGTTCTTTCGCGCGAACACCGACTGGCGCGCGATGCGTGCACCAATGGCGAGCCCGAAGCGCACCGCCATCCGCACCGCCTCGGCGTTCAGCACCGGCAGCACGCCCGGATAGCCGAGATCGACCAGACAGGCCTGGGTGTTCGGCGCCGCTCCATAGGCGGTGGCCGCCCCGGAGAAGATCTTCGAACGCGTGGCGAGCTGGGCATGAATCTCCAGCCCAATGACCGTTTCCCAGGCACTCATGCGTATTGCTCCGGAAGGCGCACATGCCAGTCGGTCTCGAGCTGGTAGCGGTGCGCCGCCTGCAGCAGCCGCTGTTCGGCGAAGTGCGGTCCGATGATCTGCAGACCCGCCGGCAGTCCCGCGGCGAATCCGCACGGAATGGACATCGCCGGCAAGCCCGCCAGGTTCGCCCCAATGGTGTAGATGTCGTTCAGGTACATAGTGATCGGATCGGCCGTCTTCGCCCCGAGCGCAAAGGCGACCGTGGGCGTGGTCGGCCCCATCAGCAGATCGACCTCGCCGAAAGCCCGCGCGAACTCTGCGCTGATGAGCCGGCGTGCACGCTGCGCCTTGAGGTAGTACGCATCGTAGTAACCCGCCGAGAGCACATACGTGCCGGTCATGATGCGTCGCTTAACCTCGGCACCGAAGCCCTCGGAGCGGGAGCGCTTGTACAGATCCTGCAGATCACGCGCATCGGCGCAGCGGTGACCAAAGCGCACCCCATCATAGCGGGCGAGGTTCGAGGAGCACTCCGCCGGCGCCACCACGTAATAAACGGGCACCGACAATGAAATGTTCGGCAGACTGACCTCGCACAGCGTCGCACCGAGCCGCTCGAACACTGCCAGCGCTTCGCGCACGCAGCGCTCGTACTGCGGATCGAGCCCGGTGTCGAAAAATTCCTTCAGCAGCCCGATCTTCATGCCCGCGAGGGGCGCATCGAGCCCGGCCGGATAGTCCGGCACCGGCGCATCGACGCTGGTCGAGTCTCGCGGGTCGAAGCCGGCCATCTCACGCAGCAGCCAGGCGGCATCTTCGGCGCTCGCGGCGAGGACACCGCCCTGATCTAGGCTCGAGGCAAACGCGATCATGCCGTAGCGTGAGACCCGGCCGTACGTCGGCTTGATGCCCGTGATGCCGCAGAAGGCGGCCGGCTGACGGATCGAACCCCCGGTGTCGGTCGCGGTGGCGGCGGGCAGCAGCCGCGCGGCGACCGCCGCAGCCGACCCGCCCGATGAGCCACCCGGCACGAGCGCGGTGTTCCAGGGATTGCGAACCGGTCCGAAATGGCTGGTCTCGTTCGAGGACCCCATCGCAAACTCATCCATATTGAGCTTGCCGAGCATCACCGCGCCGGCCGCGCGCAGCCGCGTCACGACCGTTGCATCGTAGGGCGAGACGAAGTTCTCCAGCATTCGCGAGCCGCACGTGGTGCGCACTCCGGCGGTGCAAAAGAGGTCCTTGTGACCGATCGGCACGCCCTCGAGAGGGCCGCCGCGACCGGCCGCGAGCGCCCGATCGGCGGCCTCGGCCGCAGCGAGCGCGTGCTCGGCGGTGATCGAGACGAAGGCGTTCAGGGCCGGCTGGCTCGCCTCGATGCGTGCCAGATACGTGCGCACCAGTTCGACGCTGGAGACCTTGCGGGCCCGCAGCGCGGCGGCGAGCTGACTGAGGGTTTGGCGGTGAATCACGGGTTCGGGGGCCTTATTCAATGACCTTGGGCACCAGGTAGAGCCCTGAGGCGACCTGCGGTGCATTCCTCTGGTAGAGCTCGTGCTCGTCGCGCTCGGTGACCGCATCGGGACGCAGACGCTGGGTAAGGCCCGGCAGCGGATGGGCCATGGGGGCGACGCCCGCGGTGTCTGCCCGCTCGAGTTCGCCGATGAAATCGACGATGCGCGAGAGGTTCTGCTGGAACTGCGGAATCTCTGCCGCCTCGAGCTCGAGGCGGGCCAGGTGGGCGATGTTTTCGACTTGCTCGCGGGTGAGGGCCATCGGTAGTTCCGGCGCAGCGGGAAGACGGCCCGAAATCATACATGTTGCCTTGCTCAATGTGCTATCGGTTGCTAGATTACGCGCCACTTTGTACGAGGTGCCTCTCGCGAGGCTCTTGCATCCACCGCCTCATCCCCATTCGGACGATTCATGCTCAAACGCTTGCGCGGCTACTTCTCCAGCGATCTGTCGATCGACCTGGGGACGGCCAACACCCTCATTTACGTCCGCGACAAGGGCATCGTGCTCAATGAGCCTTCAGTGGTCGCGGTTCAGGACGAGCCGTCCCGGGGCGGCAAGGTCATCGTCGCGGTCGGCTCTGAGGCCAAGGGCATGCTCGGCCGCACGCCCGGGCACATCACGGCCGTGCGTCCGATGAAAGACGGGGTGATCGCCGACTTCACCTATACGGAGAAGATGCTCCAGTACTTCATCAACAAAGTGCACGGCAATCGCATGCTCAAGCCCTCACCGCGAGTGCTGGTGTGCGTACCGTTCGGCTCGACGCAGGTCGAGCGCCGCGCGATCCGCGAGTCGGCTGAGGGTGCCGGCGCGCGCAACGTCGGGATCGTCAGCGAGCCGATGGCCGCTGCCGTCGGTGCGGGGCTGCCCGTGCACGAGGCACGCGGCTCGATGGTGCTCGACATCGGCGGCGGGACCTCGGA
This sequence comes from Pseudomonadota bacterium, assembly GCA_021847105.1. GTDB lineage: Bacteria > Pseudomonadota > Gammaproteobacteria > Steroidobacterales > Steroidobacteraceae > 13-2-20CM-66-19. The sequence goes on from JAJZUT010000002.1 coordinate 25,590, forward strand.
GGTGGCCGTGCTGTCGCTGAACGGAGTCGTGTACGCGAACTCTGCGCGCATCGGCGGCGATCGCTTCGATGAGGCCATCATGAGCTACGTGCGGCGCAACTACGGGATCCTGATCGGCGAGGCGACTGCCGAGCGCATCAAGATTGAAATCGGCTCGGCCTACCCCGGCCAACAGGTGCGGGAAATCTCGGTCAAGGGCCGCAACCTCTCCGAAGGCGTACCGCGCGCGTTCACGCTGAACAGCAACGAGATCCTCGAGGCGCTGCAGGAGCCGCTGCAGAACATCGTCAGCGCGGTCAAGCAGGCCCTCGAGCAGACCCCGCCGGAACTCGGCGCCGATGTGGCCGAGCGCGGCATTGTGCTCACCGGTGGCGGCGCACTGCTGCGGGACATCGACAAGCTGCTCACCGAAGAGACGGGCCTGCCCGTGGTCGTGGCCGATGACCCGCTGACGTGCGTCGCACGGGGCGGCGGGCGCATTCTCGAGCTGATGGACGAGATGGGCCCCGGCCACTTCGGGCTCGAGTAGCCGCACGCACCGTGGCCGGTTTCGGCACCCGGAGCGGATCGCCGCACAGCCGCGGGGGTTCCCCCGGGTTCCGCTTCACACTCTACGCGCTGCTCTCCGTCGTCATCATGGTGCTCGACCAGCGCATGGACCTCCTCGAGCGGGCGCGCTTCCTGCTGCAGGCGCTCACCTATCCGGTCGAGGTGAGCGTCAATGCTCCGCTGGCCGGCTGGCATTGGCTCGAGCAGGCCTTCACCTCGCGCCAGACGCTCGAAGCGGAAAATCGGCAATTGCGCACCCGCATGCGAGATCTCGAAGTGCGTACCCTGCGCTTCGATGCGCTCGCCCGAGAGAACGCGGCGCTGCTCGGGCTGAAGCGCGCCGTCCCGCCGGTGGCCGAACGTTGGCTGCCGGCGGACATCGTCGACATCGATCTGAGCCGGCTGCGCCAGCGGGTGCTCATCGACCGCGGCACCCAGAACGGGGTATACCGCAACCAGGCGGTGCTCGATGATGCCGGGGTTGTCGGCCAGACCATGCATGTCGGACCCTGGAGTGCCGTGGTTCTGCTCATCACCGATCCGGAACACGATCTGCCGGTGCAGATCGCGCGCACGGGCTTCCGGACCATCGCCGTCGGCACGGGTGATCCGAACGCGCTCGCGCTGCCGTACCTGCCGGCCAACGCTGACGTGCGGGTGGGCGATGTGCTGGTCACCTCCGGCCTCGGCGGTGTCTTCCCCTCGGGTTATCCCGTGGCGCGGATCACACAGATTCACCGAGCCGCAATCCAACCGATGAACCAGGTGTTGGCCAAGCCGTTCGCCCACCTGCAGACCGATCGAGCCGTCATGCTGCTCTGGTTCCGCCCCGACAGCCCTGCAGCCCCCGTACACACTCACGAGGGCCAGCTGCGCTCGGGCAATCCTGCCGCTCAGCCGCTCTCCCCGCCCCCGCCTCCGCCCCCGCCGGCCTGTGCGCCCGCAAGCGGCGCAGCTGCCTCTGGCGGGGCGAAGACGGTTGTTCCCGGCGTGTCGACCCAGTCTCGTGCCGCTCAAGCCGTCCCGGCGGCACCGGCAACGGTGAAGCCTACGCCGGTGGCGCCACCGCGTACCTCGCTGCGACACCACCCATGAGTTCCTCTCCCCGCGGAGCCATCTGGACCTCAGCGATTGTCGCGCTGGTGCTGACGCTGGTGCCGCTGCCGGGCTGGCTCACCATCCTCCGTCCCGATTTTCTCGTACTCGTGGTGTTTTACTGGTCAGTTCAGACCCCGCGCAGTGTCGGCGTCGGATTCGGCTGGATCTGCGGCATGCTGCTGGATGCCTTTCAGGGGCCTGTACTCGGCGAGCACGCGCTCGCCGTCGCACTGGTGGCTTACCTCGCCGTGCGCGAGCATCAGCGCATTCGTACCAAGCCGCTGCTGCAGCAGGCGCTGGTGCTGCTGGCAGTCCTGGTGCTCTACGAATTCGTGTTGTGGGCCATCGACGGTTGGAGCGGACACCCGCTCACGACGCCACTGCGTTGGGTGCCGGCCCTCACCGGCGCGCTGCTGTGGCCGTTGGTCGCCGGTGTGCTCGCCCAAAGCTACCGGCTCCGCGCCTGAGCGCCCGCGCCCCCAGCCATGGCCCCCGTCCGCATTAAGGACCACTGGCGCGAACAGCGCATGTTCAACCGCCGCGCGTGGTTCGCCGGCGCGTTGATGGTGCTGGCTGCCTGCGCGGTGCTGGGGCGGCTGTACTATCTGCAGGTCGTCCGTCAGCACTACTACGAAGTGCTCTCACTCGACAACGGCGTGCGTACGGTGCCGATTCCGGCTGCGCGCGGCCTGATCCTTGATCGCAACGGCGAGGTGATCGCCTCGAACCGACCGACCTTCGACCTCGACCTCACGCGCGACGAGGTTCCCGATCTGCACGATGAGCTCGAGCATCTGGTCAGGCTCGGGATGTTGCAGCAGACCGACCTACCCGAGCTGATCCGCACCATCCGCTCGCACCAGCCCTTCGATACCGTGCCGATCCGTCTCGATCTGTCCGCGCAGGAGGTGGCACGCTTTGCGGTACGCCGCTATGAGTTCCCGGGCATCGACGTCGGCTCGCGGCAGGCTCGCTGGTATCCGTTCGGCAAGCTCGCGGTCGATGCGATCGGCTACGTCGGCACCATCAGCGCGAGCGAGCTCGCGCACCTCAATCAGGCCGCCTACGCCGGCACGGCGGTGATCGGTCAGACCGGCGTAGAGGCGACCTACGAGAAATACCTCCACGGCACCAACGGCTACCGGCAGACACTGGTCGATGCACTCGGCCGGCCGGTGCGCCGCCCCGGGGCGCTCGGGCGAGAGCTGCATTTCAAGGCGCCCGTCCCCGGCGATGACGTCGTGCTCTCGCTCGACCTGAAGCTGCAGCGGCTCGCCGAGCAGCTGCTGAAGGGCCAGGACGGGGCGGTGGTGGCGATCGACCCCTGGAACGGTGATGTGATCGCCATGGCGAGCTCCCCGTCGTTCGATCCGAACCTGTTCGCCCGCGGCATCACCGAGAAGGAATACCGGGCGCTCACCGATGATCCGCGCCGCCCGATGTTCAACCGGGCGCTGCGCGCCCAGCTACCCTCAGGTTCGACGATCAAGCCGGCACTCGCACTCGGCGCGCTCACCGACGGGGTGATCAACGCCGATGACCGGATCTATGCATCCGATGCCTACCACCTGCCCGGCAGCCGCCACCTGTACCACAATGCCATGCACGAGACCTGCGGCTGGGTCGGCCTGCGCATGGCGATCATCATGTCCTGCGACGTGTACTTCTACCGCCTGGCGCACGAGATGGGCATCGACCGGCTGTCCGCGTGGCTGCCGAATTTCGGTTTCGGTCATCGCACCGGCATCGACATCCCCGGTGAGGACCGCGGCTTGGTGCCCTCGCGTGCCTGGAAGCGACGCCAGTTCAGCAATCCGGCCCAGGGGGAGTGGTTCCCAGGCGATACGGTCATTCTCGGCATTGGCCAGGGCTATTTCCTGGTCACGCCTCTGCAACTGGCGCATTACACGGCCATGCTCGCCACGCGCGGACTAAGCTACGAGCCGCGCCTGGTCACCGGCGTGCGCAACCCGGGCACCGGCAAGATTCACTGGAAACGACCCGTGCTCAACGCCAATCTGACCATGATCAACCCGGCGGCATGGCAGGTAGTCGTCAACGCCATGGTCGGCGTCACCACCAATCCACGCGGCACCGCGTACTGGCAGTTGCACACCAGCTCCTATCCCATCGCGGGCAAGACCGGCACGGCGCAGTTGGTGCGCGAGGGTGCCAAGGGCGCCTCGAACGAGGGCTCGTATCATGCTGACAAGACCCTGAAGCAATTGCGTGACGACGCCTGGTTCATCGCGTTCGCGCCGGCCAATGCGCCGCGCATCGCGATTGCCGTGCTGGTCGAGCATGCCGGGTGGGGCTCATCGGGCGCTGCGCCCATTGCCCACAAGCTGTTGGATGCGTACCTGCTCGGCCCGGACGGCAAGCTCGTGGCGCACCCCGGGCGGGGTCCATACTCCGAGCCGGCCAGCATCCGGGCACGCATTACCCCGGGGGTCGATCCGCACATGACTGCGCTGCAGCAGGCCGCCGCACCATGATCTACGAAGAGTTCTCGACCGACTCGCGAACTCGCCGTACCTTGAGCGGAGCCGCACGAGTGTTGCTCGCGCTGAAGGTCGATGGACCACTGGCCGTGGGCCTGGCGCTAACGGCAGCATACGGTCTAGTGGTGCTCTACAGCGCCTCGGCGGAAAACACGCCCATGCTCATGCGCACTGGGCTGCGCCTGGTGCTCGGCACCGTCATCATGCTCGCCGTGGCGCGCATCAGCCCCAATCTGCTGCGCCGGCTCTCGCCGTGGCTCTACGGACTCGGCGTCTTCCTGCTGCTCGCCGTCGCCGCCGTCGGTCACGTGCACCTCGGTGCCAAGCGCTGGCTCGATCTGGGTCCCATACACTTTCAACCGTCAGAGCTGATGAAGCTCGCCGTGCCGATGATGTGCGCCTGGTACCTTGATGAGCGTCCGCTGCCGCCGCGCTGGAGTGATCTGGGCATGCTCGCGCTCATCATCCTCGCGCCCGTGGGACTGGTGGCCAAGGAGCCGGATCTGGGCACCGCGGCGCTCATTGCCGCCGGCGGCGCGGTGGTGATCTTCCTCTCCGGACTGCGTGCCCGAGTACTGATCGGGCTGCTGTTGCTGGCCGTGCTCGCCGGCGTGGTAGGTCTGCGTTTCATGCATGGCTATCAGCGCGAGCGGCTGCTCACCTTCCTCAATCCCGAAGCGCACCCGCTCAGCGCCGGCTACCACATCATTCAATCGCAGATTGCGGTCGGCTCGGGCGGAATTTTCGGCAAGGGCTGGATGGCCGGCAGCCAGGCCCAGCTGAACTTCCTGCCCGAGCGCACCACCGACTTCATCTTCGCGGTGATCGGCGAGGAGTTCGGCCTGCTCGGGCTCGCGGTGCTGTTGCTGCTGTATGCGTTCGTGATCGGCCGCTCGATCTATCTGGCGATGCTGTGCCCAGACACGTTCTCGCGGCTACTGAGCGGCAGCATCGCCCTGACGTTCTTCGTATACGTATTCATCAATGCCGGCATGGTCACTGGACTGGTCCCGGTGGTGGGCGTGCCGCTGCCGCTGGTGAGCTATGGGGGCAGTTCGGTGGTGACGGTATTGTCAGGTTTCGGTATTCTGATGGCGTTGTTTTCGCATCGGAAGCTGATGGGCTAAGGAGCGCTTCAGTGCTGCGTTCGATCTTCTTCGCCCTGCTTGCCCTCACCGTCGTGGTGCGGCCCGCGGGCGCCGCCCCTGAGCTCGGCAGGCATTTCCCGCCCCAGCAGCTGCAGCGCTTCGCCGCGCGCATCGCACGGCGCGACGGTCTCAGCCGCGCGCGGGTGTTGTGGATCCTGCGCCAGGCCAAGCCACAGCCCGACATCGTCGCGATGATGAACCGCCCCGCCGAGCAAGTGCTGAAGTGGTGGCAGTACCGGCGCATCTTCATGACTCCAGCGCGCATCGAGGCTGGGGTCGCCTTCTGGCGGGCACACCGACGCGCGCTCGAGCGCATCGGTCACGAGCAGGGCGTCGATCCGAGCTACATCGTGGCGATTCTGGGCGTGGAGACCTACTACGGCCGGCTGACCGGCTCGATCCGCGTCCTGGATGCGCTGAGCACCCTGGCGTTCGATTACCCGGCGCGCAGCCGCTTCTTCGCCCACCAGCTCGAGCGCTTCCTCGTGCTCGCCGAGCGCGACCGGCTCGATCCGCTCAGCGTCAAGGGCTCATATGCCGGAGCCATGGGACCGTTGCAGTTCATGCCCTCGACGTATCTGCGCTACGCGGTCGGCCACGGCAGTGCGCCGCCCAATCTGTTCAGCAACTGGGACGACATCTTCGCCAGCGTCGCACACTACTTGCGCGCGCATGGCTGGCAACCGGGTGCGCCGGTCCTCTCACGCGTGCGGATTGAACCGGGCGCGCGCTTTCACGTCGATCCGGACAGTCTCACGCTCAATCGCACGGTGGGCTCCCTCGAGCTGCACGGAGTCGAGATCGAAACGCATGAGCCGGCCGGCACCCGCGTCGTGCTGCTGCTCGCACACACCCGTCGTGGCCCGATCTATCGCGCCGGGTTCAACAACTTCCACGCGCTGCTGACCTACAATTACAGCAAGCTCTACGTGATGGCCGTGAACGATCTGGCAGAGGCGATCGCCCAAGGCGTACACGCCGCGACCGTCCCTGCCGTCAGCGCCGCCGCGCTGATCCGTCCGCGCAGGACGCCGGGCGGAGCGGACGAGCCGCGGTGACCAGCGCCCGGCGCGCGCACTTCGCCCTCGGCGGGGCGTGCCTGCTCTCGATTGCACTCGCCGGCTGCGCCACGACCGCCCGTCGCGCAACCACCGGCACGCCCGCTCTGCCGGCGCTGCCGGCACACTGGCAGGCGATCCCCAACCCCGTGCCGCACTACCTGCCACCGGCGCCACACGGCAATCCGCCGTTCTACGATGTCAACGGCCGTCGTTATTACGTTCTTGCCAGCGCCGCGGGCTACCATGAGATCGGGGTGGCCTCTTGGTATGGCGCGCACTCCCAGGGCAAGCATACCGCCGACGGCGACCGCTACGACATGTATGCGATGACCGCCGCCAACAAGGTACTGCCGCTGCCGACGTACGTGCGCGTCACCGATCTCAGCAATGGCCGCAGCGTCATCGTGAAAGTCGACGACCGCGGCCCGTTCGTGGCGCATCGATTGATCGATCTGTCGTATCTGGCGGCCGCCAAGCTCGGCATGCTCGGCACCGGCACTGCGCTGGTCGATGTGCAGGCCATCACCCCCGGCAGCCCGGCGCGTCTAGCCAGCGCCATGCAGCCGATCGGCGCATTCCTCTACGTGCAGGTCGGCGCGTTCGCCGTGCCCGCCAATGCCGAGAGGGTACTCACGCGGCTGCAGGCCGCGGGCCTGTCCGATGCCTTCATCCTGTCGCCAGCGGTAACGGGCGGAACGCTCTATCGCGTCCGGGTCGGTCCGATCCACCATGTGGCGCAGTTCGATGCGCTCGCAGCGCGCCTGACCGCTCTGGGCTACCCGGGCGCCGTGCTGGTGAAGCCATGAGCAATCCGACGCATCTGGCTCAAGAACTATCGGGCGCGCGGGTGATCTTATCCAGCGCCCCGCCGCAGCATTCACTTGAGGAGGAACTCCCCCCATGCCCCGCTCGTCTGTCCTGACCACCTTGCTGGCCGCGGCGCTGCCAGCCCTGGCTGCACTCGTACCGGCCGCGACCGCCGCAGTAGCCGCCCCGTCGCCGATTGCACCGGTACCAGTACCCCCGCCGCCTGCGCTGAATGCGCAGGAGTACATTCTGGTCGACTTCAATACCGGCAAAGTGCTGGCAGCAAAGAATGCCGACGACAAGGTGCCGATGGCGAGTCTCACCAAGCTGATGACCGCCTACATCGTGTTCTCGGCACTGAAGAGTGGACAGCTCACGCTCACCACTCCGGTGACCATCAGCAACGCGGCCTGGCACACGGGCGGCTCGCGAATGTTCCTCAACCCCGGCACTCAGGTGACCGTGCTCAACCTGCTCAAGGGCATGATCGTGGAATCGGGCAACGATGCCACCGTCGCGCTCGCGCAGAAGGTCGGCGGCACCCAGGCCGGATTCGTGACGCTGATGAACGATTACGCCCGTCGCCTCGGGCTGAATTCGACGCACTACGAGGACGTCGACGGGCTGCCGAAACCGGATCACTTCACGACCGCGCGCGATCTGGCCACGCTGGCCTCGGACATCATCCGGGACTTTCCGCAGTACTACTTTATTTTCAAGATCAAACAGTTCACCTGGGACCACATCACCCAGCGCAACCGCGTCTCGCTGCTATGGACCGACCCGTCAGTCGACGGCATGAAGACCGGCTACACCGATGCGGCCGGCTATTGCATGGTCACCTCGGCCGACCGCCACGGCATGCGCCTGGTCTCGGTGGTGCTCGGCGCGCCCAGCTGGAATGGACGGGTTTCCGACAGCGAGGCGCTGCTGAATTATGGTTTCAACTTCTATGTGAACGAGAACGTCGAAACGGCACGTGCCGTCGTCGCCCGTCCGCGGGTGTACAAGTCGGCCTCCGGGGAGGCTGCAGTTGGACCTGCGCAGCCGGTCGTTCTCACCGTCCCGCGCGGCCCGGATGCCACGTTGAGCACGCGCATCGTCTGGAGTCATTGGCCACTGGTGGCGCCACTGGCAGCCGGTGCTCCCGTGGGTACGCTCATCGTCACCAACGGCGCCGGACAGCAGGTGCACAGCACGCCGTTGATCACGCTCGAGTCCGTGCCAACGGGCGGTCTGTTCACGCAGCTCGCCGATGACATCCGACTCTGGTTCTGACCGATCTGCCGTTTCCGACCCGGGTGAGCTCATGGCCGAACCGTTCCCGACCTGTTACCTAAACGGCGCCTTCCTGCCGCTCGAGCAGGCGCGAATCTCGCCCCTCGATCGGGGCTTCCTCTTCGGCGATGGCGCCTATGAGGTCATGCCGGTCTACGGCGGTCGGCCGTTCCGGCTCGAGGCGCACTGCGCGCGCCTCGCCCGCAGTCTCACCGAGCTGCGCATGTGCGACCCACTCTCCCGGGAGCAGTGGCGGAGTGTGTTCGCCAGGCTCATCGAGGCCGGCGGAGGCGGCGATCAGTACCTGTACTGGCAGGTGACGCGCGGTGCGGAGCGGGGACGCAACCACGCCCCGCTGCCCGATGTTCCCCGCACCGTGTTCGCGTTCGGCGCGCCGTGGCCCACGCCGCCCGCAGGCGCACTCGAGCGCGGAGTCGCATGCATTACCGCCGAGGACACCCGCTGGGCGCGCTGCGACATCAAATCGACCGCGCTGCTTGCGAACGTACTGCTGCGCCAGCTGGCGATCGATGACTCGGCCGCCGAGACGATCCTGCTGCGCGAGGGCCGGCTCACCGACGCATCGGCCTCGGCGGTGCACGTGGTGATTGACGGAGAACTGCGCACGCCGCCGAACTCCCGCGAGATCCTCCCCAGCACCACGCGCACGGTGATCGAGGAGCTCGCCAGCCGGGCCGCGGTTCCCTGGCGAGCCGCGCCGGTCCATGAAGCCGAGCTGCGCGCGGCCGAGGAAATCTGGATCTCCGCTGCCACGCGCGAGGTCCAGCCGGTCACCCAGCTCGACGGGCGCGCGGTGGGCAATGGCCGCCCGGGGCCGCTCTGGCAGCGGGTACATGCGGCATTTCAGCACTGGAAGCGCGAACTGCAGGAGCAGCCGTGGTGAACAAACCGGTCCTGCAGTTCCCGACCGACTATCCAATCAAGATCATCGGGCGGCCCTCGGATGAATTCCGCGCAAGGGTGCACGCGGTGGTGCTGCGCCACGCCCCCGCACTCGAGGCCGAGCGGGTCAGCGAGCGGCTGAGCGGCAACGGCAACTTCCTCTCCATCTCCTACAATCTGCTCGCCGAGAGCCGCGCACAGATTGAATCGCTGACGGCGGAGCTGCGCGAATGCGATGGGGTCATGATGCTGTTGTGAGCCGATCCAACGCGACCGGCCGGCCCGGCGCCGCAGATGCATACAGCCGTTGCAGCACATGCGGCAGCACGCCCGCGGCGGCCACCTCCATCGACTCGATCTCGCACCAGTCCGCGAGCCGAGTCATCTCGAGGTCAGCGTAACCGCAGGGGTTGATTCTGCCAAACGGCGCAAGGTCGTTGCACACATTGAGCGCGATGCCATGATAGCTCGAGCCGCGCCGCACGCGAATCCCGACGCTGGCAAGCTTGCGGCCCTGAACATACACCCCGGGGGCAGCCCGCCGCGATTCGGCGGCAATGCCGAGGCTCGCCGCATAGTCAACCACCGCGCCCTCAAGCGCGCTCACCAGATCGCGCACGCCGAGGCGCGCGCGGCGCAAGTCCACCAGAGGATAGACGACCAGCTGGCCCGGTCCGTGGTAGGTCACCTGTCCGCCGCGGTCGATGCGCACCACCGGAATCTCGCCCGCGGCCCGCACGTGCGCCGGGTCGGCATTCATACCGAGTGTGAACACGGGCGGATGTTCGAGCAACCAGATCTCATCGGGCGTCTCGGCCGCGCGCTCGTCGGTGAAGCGCTGCATGGCGCGCCACGTCGGCTCGTACGGCGCGAGCGCGAGCCGGCGCACCACCGGGGCCGGCGGCACGTCATCGGCCGCGCCGTGGCTCATTGGGGCTGCGCGGCGAGGCGCGCGTTGTCGAGTCCGGCGTTGTTGCGGTTGAGAGCCTGTTCGGCGCGATAACTCGAGCGAACCAGCGGACCGGAGACGCACTCGAGGAAACCCAGCTCGAGCGCAGTGCGCCGATAGGCGTCGAACTGCTCCGGCGTGACGAAGCGCGTGACGGGCAGGTGATTGGCCGTGGGCCGCAGATACTGCCCGAGCGTGACGATGTCGACCCCGGCGGCGCGCAGATCGCGCAGGGTCGCCTCGATCTCCTCGTCCGTCTCGCCGAGACCGAGCATCAGACTGCTCTTGGTCAGCACCGCGGGGCGGTGGCGCTTGGCGTGTCGCAATACCTCGAGCGTACGATCGTACCCAGCACGCGGATCGCGGACCGGGTGCGTGAGGCGACGGACCGTCTCGATGTTCTGCGCGAACACCTGCAGTCCCGACTCGACGACCGTCTCGACATCGCCGAGCACGCCCTGGAAGTCTGGTGTCAGCGCTTCGATGGCGGTGGCCGGATTGCGTTGCTTGATCGCGCGGATACAGGCCGCATAATGACCGGCGCCACCGTCGGGCAGGTCGTCGCGGTCGACTGACGTCAGCACCACGTACTTGAGATTCATCAACTCGACGGTCCGCGCACTGTTGTCCGGCTCGTGCGGATCGAGCCAGCCGTGCGGGTTGCCGGTATCGACCGAACAGAAACGGCAGGCGCGCGTGCAGACCGCCCCCATCAACATGATGGTGGCCGTGCCGGCATTCCAGCACTCCCCGATGTTCGGGCATTTGGCTTCTTCGCAGACCGTCGCCAGCCGGTGTTCCTTGACGATACCCTTGACGGCCTGAAAGCCGCTGCCCGCGGGCATGCGGGCGCGCAACCACGCCGGCTTGCGTCCGAGCGCCTGAGGGGCTGCCGCGCTCGCCTTGATGCCATCGCGAATCGCGCTAAAGCCTTGCGGCGTCTGGTATTTCTCGCCACTGCGTGCCGGGGCCGGCTCGGCAACGAGCGGAATGTCTTTGAGACTCGCCATGAGGCTATTGTACGGCGAGTGCGCTGCGGCCCCTAATCGGCGCCCCGTTCGCGCACATGCGCATCCAGCCACACCAGCCGCTCTGGCGTGCCGACGTCGAACCATTCCCCGCGATGCAGCCGGCCCAGCAGGCGACCGGCGGCGATGGCCCGTCGCAGCAGCGGCAGGAGCGGGAAGCGCTCGGCCGGGCAGGCGGCAAAGAATTCGGGCCGGTACAGGCCGATGCCGGTATAGGTGAAACGCTCACCGATCTCCCCCACCACCGTCTCGCCGCGCAGCGCGAAATCTCCCTCGGGGTGGTGCGCCGGATTCGGTGCGAGCACGATGCGCGCGTCTGCCTCCTGCGCAAGCGTACCGAGTGCGGGGAAATCGAAGTCGGTCCACACATCGGCATTGACGACGAGGAAAGGCGCAGGCCCAAGCAGGGGCAGCGCGCGAGCGATGCCACCGCCGGTCTCAAGCGGAACCGGCCCCTCCTCGCTGTAGTGAATGCGCAGCCCGTAGCGCTCCCCTGCGCCGAGCGCGGCGCGGATCTGCTGCCCGAGCCAGGAGAGATTGATCACCACCTCGCGCACCCCCATCCGGGCGAGCTTCTCGAGGTGATAGGCGATGAGCGGGCGCCCGGCGATCTGCACCAGCGGCTTCGGCAGCGCATCGGTGATCGGGCGCAGCCGCTCGCCGCGTCCGGCCGCGAGCACCATCGCTCTCATGCGCCCGCCTCGGCTGCCGCACGGGCATTGGCGCGAGGCAGCTCCGGGGCAATGCGGCGCTCGAGCAACTCCCCGAGCGGCGCCAGGTCCGGATAATCGCGACAGGTCGCCTGCACGTAATGCAGTGTCAGGGGCAGGTCAGCGAGGTAGCCGCTCTTGCCGTCGCGATGCCACAAGCGGGCGAAAATGCCGAGCACTTTCAAGTGCCGCTGCACCCCGATCAGATCGAACCAGCGCAGGAACTGCGCCGCATCCTCCCCGACCGGTCCGCCACGCTCGGCGAGCATGCTGCGATACCCGCTCACCCAGGCGAGCACCCGCTCGCGCGGCCACGCGATATAACAGTCCTTCAGCAGCGAGACGAGATCGTAGCCGAGCGGTCCGCGCAGCGCGTCCTGAAAATCCAGTACCCCGGGATTGCCCGCGGCCGTGACCATCAGATTGCGCGAGTGATAGTCGCGATGCACGAACACCTGTGGCTGTGCCAATGCCGCCTCGATCAGCCATTCGAATGCCGCCTCGAGCAGCGCGCGCTCCGCGCTGCTCGGTGTCAAACCGAGATGACGCTGCATGAACCACTCGGGCATCAGATCCATCTCGCGGCGCAGCGCTGCGCGGTCGTAGGGAGCAAGTTCGCCAGCCGCCTCGCCACCGAGCAGCTGCATGCGCGCGAGGGCCTCGAGCGCATCGGCATAGAGGGTGTCGGCCGCCTCGGGCACGGCAAGGCGGGTCAGATACGGCGTACCGCCGAGGTCCTCGAGCAGCAGCAGGCCGCGCGGCACGTCCGCCTCGTACACGTGCGGCACATGGATGCCGAGCGGCTCGAGCATTTTCGTCACACGCAGGTATGGCCGGACGTCCTCGCGGCCAGGCGGAGCATCCATGACGATGTAAGTGCGCTCGCCGCAGAACGCGCGGAAGTAACGTCGGAAGCTCGCGTCGCTCGAGGCCGGCTCGATACGCTGCGGCCGTACGTGCAGTTCGCGCGTGAGCCAATCCCGCAGCAGCGCGCGCCGCGCGTCTTGTTCAACCATGAAGTTCTTTGGGCCCACGGACACTCGGGGCTGCCATTATAATGCGCTCCCTCATGCCTCGTTGGAGACTACTCTGGACCGCCCTGCTGTCGTTCGGCGGCATGGCATCCCATTGCCTGTGGGCGGCCGAGACGCCCAACCCGGCGCCGCCCGTGACGCTGCCGAACGCACACCGCGCGGCGGCTCGGCACAAGGCGCGTGCGCGCCTCGCCTCCGGGGGCGAGGTTCATGCCGCCGCCGATCATGCGGTGCTTGGCAAGAACGGCCAGCTGACGCTTGAGGGGCATGTCGTGCTGCGCCAGGGCGAGCGCGAGATCCACGCCAGTCATCTGCAGTACGACAGCCGCAGCGGGGCACTCAGCACCCGCGGCGGCATCCGGTACACGGACCCGCGCGTACAGGTCACCGGCCAGGGCGGCAGCTACTCCCCGACGAGCGGCGCGCAGTTCGACTCGGCGCACTTTGCGCTACGCGAGCCCTCGGCGCACGGTACCGCCCGGCTGATGCGCCTGACCCCCCAGGGCATGCTCTACTTGCACGGGGTCAGCTTCACCACCTGTCCGCAGATCAAGCCCTCCTGGGTGCTGCGCGCCGGATCGATCACCCTCGATACGCGCAAACGCATCGGCTACGGGAAGAATGCGCGCGTCGACCTGCACGGCGTGCCCATCATGTACCTGCCGTGGGTGTCATTCCCGCTCGGCAACGTGCGCAAGAGCGGTTTCCTGTTCCCGACGATTGGCAACACCTCGCGCGGCGGCCTGCAGATCTCGGCGCCGTTTTACTGGAACATCGCACCGAACGCCGATCTCACTCTGGTCCCGACCGAGTACCAGCACCGCGGCGTCGATGCCGGCGGGGAGCTGCGCTGGCTGAGCGCTCACCAGTACACGGATGTGCAGTGGGATTACCTGCCCAGCGACTCGAGCTATCCCGGCGGTCGCAGCCGCAGCCGCGTTCAGCTCAGCACGGTCATGAATCTGCCGCGCGACCTGCGTCTGACGCTGCACGGGGAGAACGTGAGCGACAGTGCGTACTTCGAGGACTTCGCGAGCGGGCCGGAGGGCACGAGCACCGCCTTTCTCGACCGGCGCGCCGCGCTGAGCTATCGCAGCGTGCACTGGAACATCCGCGGCATGGCCCAGCAGTTCCAGACCGTCGACAGCACACTGCCGTTCAATGAACGCCCCTATGCGCGCGTACCCGACATCACCGTCGCGGCCGATTACGGCTGGGGCCCGGGCGACCTGCTGCGCTACGGATTCAAATCCGAACTGGTCGATTTCCAACGCTCGGATCACTCCACGGCGGTGAGCGGCTGGCGCCTTGACGCCATGCCGCGCGTGTCGCTTAACTTCGACGGACCGGGCTATTTCATTCGACCCGGGATCGCCTGGCGCGCCACCCAGTACGAGCTGCGCCACACCGCCCCCGGGGTCCCCGACGCTCCCTCGCGCACCGTGCCGATCGCGAGCCTCGACACCGGCATGACCCTGGAGCGCACGGCGGGTCGCGACGGCAAGCGGCTGATCACGATCGAGCCACGGGTGATGTACCTGTACGTGCCCTACCGCAACCAGAACGCGCTGCCGATCTTCGATACCGGACTGCCCGATCTGCAGCCGGTGGAGCTGTTTCGCACCAACCGCTACGTGGGCGCCGATCGGGTCGGTGATGCCAATCAGGTAAGCGCCGCGCTCACCACGCGGCTGCTCGGCTCGGCGAGCGGCCGACAGTACCTGTCCGCGACCATCGGCGAAGCGTTCGACTTCCAGACGCCGAGGGTGCTGCTGCCCGGGGAGGTGGTGCGCACCGACCGGCGCTCGGATATCGTCGCCGAGCTGTCGCTGACGGCGTTTCGGCACTGGAGCGCCCGCGCCGGGCTGCAGTGGAATCCGCAGGCGTCTCAGGCGCAGCGCGCCCAGGTTTCACTGCAATACCGGCCCGCGCCCAACCGGGTGATCAACCTCGATTACCGCTATGAGCGCGACACGATCGAGCAGGCCGGCGCCAATACACTGCTCTGCAGCAGCTCCCCGGGGGTGGCCGCGGGCAGCTCATGCGGCATCGATCAGGCGGAGATCTCCGCCGCGTGGCCGATCGGGCGGCACTGGAGCCTCTTTGCCCGCGGGATCTATTCGATCCAGGACCACGAGGCACTGGAGAGATTTGTCGGCTTCGAGTACCGTGCGTGCTGCTGGAGCGTGCGCCTCGGCGCGCGGCGCTACGTGGCGGTGCGACCGGCCCTGCTGCCGGTGGGGACCGTGGCCCGGACCGGCGCGCAGGACACGGGCATCTACCTGCAGGTGGAACTCACCGGCCTCGCCAGTGTCGGATCAGCGCCGGATGCTTTCCTCTCCGAAGTCATCCCCGGCTACACTCCGGGGGCTCTGAGCACCCCGGCACACCATCCCTGAAGAGCGATTGAGGACTGAAGCGCATGCGGCGGCATTTTTACTTCTTCACCCGGAATCATCGGGATGTCCGCCCGGCCGGCCTGCGGGCCATCGGCTGGTGCAGCGCCCTGTGCGCGATGACTGCGCTTGCGCTGCTGCCGGCGCGGGCCTTTGCCCAGACGCGGGATCTGTCCACGCAGGGCCAGCTGCTCGACCGGATCGCAGCGATCGTCAACAACGGCGTGGTGCTGCAAAGCCAGCTCGATGAGCGGGTCAACCAGGTGGTGGCGCAATTGAAGGCGCAGGGCCTGACGCCTCCGCCGCAGAGCGTACTGCGCAAGCAGGTGCTCAACAGCCTGATCCTCGAGCAGGTGCAGCTGCAGCAAGCGCAGCAGGACGGCATCACGATCTCGGACGATACGCTGAACGCAGCGCTGCAAAGCGTCGCGGCGCGCAACGGCATCCCGTTCGCGGACCTGCCGACGGCGCTCGCGCAGCAGGGCATCAACTACGCCAATTACCGCGACGAGATGCGCAACCAGCTGATCATCGGTCTGCTGCGCGAGCGCGACGTGCTGCAGCGCATCGTGGTCACCCCGCGGCAGATCGATCAGTTCCTCGCACGCGAGGCCACGGAGCCGTCCGCCGGGGAAGAGTACAACGTCTCGCACATCCTGATCGCCGTCCCGCCCAATGCGACGCCGGCCGAGCTGACCGCGACGCGCAAGCTGGCCGACAAGGTCGACGCACTCGCCCGGGAGGGAAAGAACTTCGCCAAGCTCGCGGTCACCTACTCCAACAGCGGCGATGCCCTCAAGGGCGGCAAGCTCGGCTGGCGCAAGGGCGTGGACCTGCCGACGTTCCTCACCAATGTGGTCCCGAAGTTGCAGCCCGGGCAGGTGAGCGCGCCGATCCGGACCCCGTCGGGCTTTCACATCGTCAAACTGAACCAGGTCCGACGCCAGCAGCACAAGGACATCGTCAATCAGGTGCACGTGCGGCACATCCTGCTCATTCCGAATGCGCTGCAAGACAACGCCACCGTTCGCGAGCGGCTGGCGAAGATTCGCAAGGAAGTCCTCGCGGGCAAGGTGAAATTCTCCGTGATCGCCGCATCGGTCTCGCAGGACCCGGGATCGGCTTCGCAAGGCGGCAATCTCGGCTGGCAGAGTCCGAGCGAGTTCACCCACCGCTTCGCGGCGGCCATCGCCAAACTCAAGGTCGGACAGATCAGTCAGCCGTTCCAGACCCGCTATGGCTGGCACATCGTGCAACTGCTCGGCCGGCGCAAGTTTGATGAGACCCAGGAGATGAAGCGCCTGCACGCCATGGAGGCGATCCGCGCAAGCCGCGCCGATGAGGATGCCGAGCTGTGGCTGCAGCGGCTGCGCGATGATGCGTACGTGAAGATCTTGAGCGACTGAGCCGGGCGCATCCATGCCGCCGCGGATTGTGCTGACCTCGGGTGAGCCGGCGGGCGTCGGCCCGGAGCTATGCCTGGCGATCGCGGCACGGCCGCTCGGGTGCGAACTGGTCTGCCTGGCCGACCGGACACTGCTCGCCGAGCGCGCCGCAGCGCTCGGGCTGCACGTGCGCCTGCGCGAGTATCGGGCGCAGGCGCCGTGTCCCCACGAGCCCGGCTCACTCACCGTCGAGCACCATGCGCTGGCGGCAGCGAGCGTGCCGGGCCGTCTCGATATGCGCAATGCTCGCTATGTGACCGGTCTGCTCGAGCGGGCCTGCACCGGGGCTCTGGCCGGCGAATTCGCCGCCATCGTGACCGCTCCGGTGCACAAGGGCGTGATCAATGACGCCGGCATGCCCTTCACCGGCCATACGGAATTCTTCGCCGAGCGCACCGGCGCCTGCCCCGTCATGATGCTCACCACCGGCGCGCTGCGCGTGGCGCTCGCCACGACCCACCTGCCGCTGGCGCAGGTGAGCGCCGCGATTACGCGCGAATCGCTGTTGCGAACGACCACGATTCTCGATCGGGACCTGAAACGCTGGTGGGGCCTCGCGCGCCCGCGGATTGCGTTGTGCGGCCTCAACCCCCATGCCGGTGAGAGCGGACATCTCGGCGATGAGGAGATCCGCGTCATTACGCCGGCGATTGCGATGCTGCGGGCAAGCGGCCTCGATGTGACCGGTCCGCTGCCGGCGGACACCGTGTTCGTGCCGCGCGTGCTCGCCGGGTTCGACGCGGTGCTCGCGATGTACCACGATCAGGGTCTGCCGGTGATCAAGCACGCCGGGTTCGACTCCGCGGTCAACGTCACGCTCGGTCTGCCGATTCTGCGCACGTCAGTCGATCACGGCACGGCGCTCGAGCTGGCCGGCACCGGTCGGGCCGAGTCCGGCAGCCTGCTCGCCGCCCTCGAGCTGGCCCTCACCCTCGCCCAACGCGCGTGAGGGGTCGATCGGCACAAGCGCCCGATCGGGACGTGCGGCTGCCACGTGCTCGTAAACGCTTCGGACAGCACTTCCTGCACGATCCTGCGGTGCTCGAGCGGATTCTCGCTGCGGTCGCGCCGCGCCCCGAGGATGCGCTGGTTGAGATCGGGCCAGGACGCGGCGCGCTGAGCGAGTATCTGCTGCAGTCCGCCTGTCGAACGCTCGATGCCGTGGAGATCGACCGCGACCTCGCCTCGGGGCTGCGCGAGCGCTTCGCCGCCGAGCCCCGCTTCACCCTGCACGAGGCGGACGCCCTGCGCTTTGACTTCGCGGCACTGGCTGGCGCGCGAGGTCGGCTGCGTGTGGTCGGCAACCTCCCCTACAACATCTCCACCCCGCTGCTGTTTCACCTGCTCGGCAACGCCGCGGCCATCATCGACCTGCACGTGATGCTGCAACGCGAAGTGATCGAGCGGATGGCCGCCGCGCCAGGCGGAGCCGCCTATGGGCGCTTGACCGTGATGCTCGCTCCATGGGTCAGCGTCGAGCCGCTCTTCGAGGTCGGTCCCGGGGCGTTCCAGCCGCCACCACGAGTCTGGTCGGCGGTAGCCCGGCTCACGGTGCTGCCCGTGCCGCGCTTCGCGGTGCATCCGCGCTATGCCGCGGTGGTCAGCGCGGCCTTTTCTCATCGGCGCAAGACCTTGCGCAATGCGCTGCGCGGACTGGTCAGCACCGCTGAGATCGAGCAGTGCGGTGTCGACCCCGGGGTGCGCCCCGAGACACTCGCCCCGCAGACCTTCAATGCGCTCGCCGAGCTGTCGAAAGCCGCGGATTGAGCTAGGCTGTGACGATGAACGGTGCTGCCTACCATCGCATCCTCGCGGTGCTCGACCTCAGTGCGGACAGTCTGCAGATCGGGCAGCAGGCGGCCGGTCTCGCGCGGCGACTGGGTGCCGAAATCGAGTTGCTGCACGTGGTGGAGTTCCTGCCGGTTGAACCGATGGCCGAGACGCTCATGGCCGCCGTGCGCATTGAGGACGAGTTGCTCGAACAGGCGCGCACCCGCCTCACGGAGCTGGCCGCGCGACTCGGGCTCGCCACGGCACCCTGCTGGGTCGAAACGGGCAACGTGAAGGCCGAGATCGTGCGTGTCGCGCGCAAGCGTCAGGCGGATCTCATCGTGCTCGGCAGCCGTGAGCGGCACGGCATGTCGATCCTGGTGAACCTCACCGAAGACACGGTGCTGCACGCGGCGCCCTGCGACGTACTCGCGGTACGCGTGCGGCGCGCAAGCGCTGTGCCGCAGGACTGAATCGGCGTCGCTGCTCATCGCCGGGCCGGCCCGGTCCCGGTAAAATGCCCCCCCTATGAGCGTGTCGCACAAAATCCGCATCGAGGTCGAAACCAGCTATCTCGGCGAGCAATCCGACCCGCGCGAGCAACGCTACGTTTTCGCGTATACGATCACGATCCGCAACGAGGGGGGGCTGTCCGCCACGCTCCTCACCCGGCACTGGATCATCACGGATGCCAACGGGGGTGTGAAGGAGGTCCGCGGCGATGGCGTGGTCGGGGAACAGCCGCGGCTCGAGCCCGGCCAGGGCTTTCGCTATTCGAGCGGCGCGGTGCTCGAGACGCCGGTCGGCACGATGCAGGGCAGCTACCAGATGATCGACGCCGACGGACAACGCTTCGATGCGCCCATTCCCCTGTTCCGCCTCGCCATGCCCGGGATCCTGCATTGAGCCGCTTCGCCATCGGCGACGTGCAGGGCTGTTACGAGGAACTACGCGCGCTGCTGGCGCGGCTGCGCTTCTCGGCCGATCGGGATCGGCTCTGGTTCGTCGGTGACCTCGTCAACCGCGGACCACGCTCACTCGAGGTGCTGCGCCTCGTTCGCGACCTCGGCGCGAACGCCGAGACCGTGCTCGGCAACCATGATCTGCATTTGCTCGCGGTGGCGAGCGGGCGACGCCCAGCTCGCCGTTCGGACACGCTCGATGCGGTGCTCGCGGCGAAAGATCGTGAGCGTCTGATCGAGTGGCTGAGCGGGCGGCCCCTCGCGCACTTCGAAGCCGGCGACCTGATGGTGCACGCGGGGATCGTGCCACAGTGGAGCGCCGCGGCGACGCTCGCGCATGCGCGCGAAGTCGAGTCGGAGCTGGCCACCGGACGCGCAGAGCTGTTCGAGCACATGTATGGCGACCAGCCCGATCAGTGGTCCGAGACACTCACCGGCATGGACCGGCTGCGCTTTACGATCAACGTGCTGACCCGCATGCGCCTGTGCACGCGCGATGGGCGCATCAACCTCGCGCTCAAGGGCAAGCCACCCGGCGAGGACTCTCCCTGGCGGCCGTGGTTCGAAGCCGATGGGCGGCGCACCGCCGAGGTACGCGTCGTGTTCGGCCATTGGTCCGCGCTCGGCCTGGTGCTGCGTGAGAGACTCGCCGGACTCGACACCGGTTGCGTCTGGGGCGGCGCACTGAGCGCGCTCGACCTGGACACCGGCGCGATGACCGCGGTGCCCTCGCGCGGCTATCAGTCCATCGATACCTGAGGAGAATTGCCATGGATGCCCCGCACGCGCTCAACTTCCAACAGTGGCTCGATCGCAACCGGCACCTGCTCAAGCCGCCGGTCGGCAACCGGCGCGTATTCGCCGATGGCGATTTCATCATCATGGTGGTCGGCGGCCCCAACACCCGCCAGGACTACCACGTCGACCCCGGTCAGGAACTGTTCTATCAGCTCGAGGGAGACATCGTGCTGAAGACCATGCAGGACGGTCAGCCGGCCGAGATCCCGATCCGCGCCGGCGAGATGCTGCTGCTGCCCGCGCTGCTGCCGCACTCCCCGCAGCGGCCCGCCGAGACGCTCGGACTGGTCATCGAGCGCCAGCGCCGTCCCGGGGAGCGTGACGGGTTTCAGTGGTATTGCCCACGCTGCGCCCGCCTGCTGCACGAGACGTTCATCGAGCTGAACGATATCGAGGCGCAGCTGCCGCCGGTCTTCGAGCGCTTCTACGCCAACCGCACGGCGCGCACCTGCAAGCACTGCGGCACCGTACTCGAGCGCTGAGGGCATACCCGGACAACTTCCACCGCCAACGCCGATTCCTTACACTGCGGACCGAGCGGCCACACCGGTCGCATGCGGCGGAGACTCTCATGGCTCGCGCCTTCGGACTACGGCTCGCGCTCACCGTGCTGGCACTCGGCTGCGCCGTGTCCACCACGTTGCAGATTGCCGGCGTGCTCGCCGGGAGCCACTTCCCGCTGCAGCTGACCCATCGCAGCGCGGACCGCTATGAGGTCAAGCCCCTGGCCCAACAACCCCTGCCCGCGCCACTGCGCGCCGGGGACCTCATCGATGTGCAGCAGCTGTCGGCCGGTACCCGGGTGGTGCTGTTCAGCGGACATGACGTGACACCCGGAACGCGGTTGACCGTCCCGGTGCTGCGCGCTGGCCGGCCACTGCGGCTGTCGGTGCAAGCGGTGCCCGACGACGGCACCAGCGTGATCACTCTCGTGCAGTCCGTGTTCTTCGTGTTGGCCGCACTCCTGATCGCGCTGCTGACGCTGTGGCGTGGGAGGGACTGGGCCGCCTGGGGGCTCGCGGCGCTGTTCCTCTCGCTGTTCATCAATTGGGGCATCCTCGATATCGCGGCAGCCCCGCCGGTGGTGCTCTGGCTGAAGCAGGCGAGCGTGTTGCTGAGGATCGTGGTGGATTTTCCGGCGCTATTCGTCATCGCAGACGCACTGGTGGGCGGGAGTCTGCCTGCGCACTGGCGACGCCGCTCGCGGCTGGCGATGGCCGCAACGACCCTCGGCATACTCGTCCTGGTCGAGCTGCAACAGATCATGCTGTTCGAGCTGGGGCGCGATCTGGGCGGGACCACAGTGACCGTCCTGATCAAGGTGCTGTTCGCCTTCGGCATGCTCGTCACGCTGCTAACGTTGGGTCGAGGCTATCGATTTGCGCCCCACGAGCAGCGCTTGCGCATCCGCTGGGTGCTCTGGAGCACCGCGGTGCTGATCATGAGCAACATTCTGCTGCTCGCGCTAGCCTCGACTCACTCGCCGTACCTCACGCAGCTGAGCACGGCGATGCAGGCGCTGGCCCTGGTCGGCTATCTGTATGCGGTCCTGCGCACGCGGCTGATTGACGTAGGATTTGTCATCGATCGGGCGCTCGTGTTCGGCCTGCTCACCGCTCTGGTCTTCGGTACGTTCTCAATCCTCGAGCAAGCGCTACACCAGTTTGCGGTGAGCGACCGGGTCGGCTGGGCGCTGCAGGCCGCGGCGGCGCTGGTGCTGGCGCTGGTCCTGAGCCCGCTGCACCGGCGCCTGGAGAGCTGGATCGAACAGGCATTCTTCCGGGCGCAGCGCCTCGCGCTGCTCGCTCTTGAGCGGTTCGCGCGGGAGTGCCCCTACGTCGAGCACGAGACGCACCTGCTCGAGATGGCGATCGAGCAGTTGCGGCAGCAATGCGGCGCAGTTGCGCTTTACGAGCGGGGTGCAGACGGCTATCGCCGGCGCGGCGCGAGCGATGACTCCTGGCCGGCAGCGATCGATGTGGACGATCCGGTGTTCGTCGCGCTGCGCGCCACGCACGAGCCGGTGGCGCTTGCGGCCCAGAGCAATCGCATCGGAACGGAAGGGTTGGCAATGCCCATGACCGTGGCCGAGACGCTGCTGGGAGCGGTGGTATGCCGACCGCGCGACGGCGAGCAGTTTGCACCCGAGGTGCGCGAGGCGCTCGCCAACGTGGCGCACCATGTGGGCATGGCGATCACCGGCCTGCGCCATCGGGAACACGCGCGCCTGGTGGCAGACGTCGCCGCAGGCCGGGTCGACTTCGAGTCGGCCCGCCGCAGAGCCAGTGCACTGGTTGCCGGCGAACTGCCGTCCGCAAGACTGGGCGCCACGCCTTGAGATCCGCTCGCGAGGCGCTCAGGCAAACGAGAACTCGAATCGCTCGCGACGTGCGCCACCGGCCCGCACCCACGAGGCATGAAGCGGATCGATGGTGAGAAACCAAGTCTGCCGCTGACGTATACCACCGAGAAAGACCCGCCAATCGAGCACCGCGGCACATCCCGCGTGCAGCGGATCACGCACCGATGCGTAGCGGATCAACTGGACGCCGGCCTGACGTACGCTGCGGGCAAGTCGCTGACACGGACCATAATCGACCGGGTGGCTCCAGAGCGCCCGCTCGCGCCGAAACGGCGCGAGTCGCAGATCCACGGCATCACCGATTACCTGCGCCTGGAACAGCGTATGGGGCACCGCATCGAGCCGAGTCAGGCCATGACTGTCGTGCACGAAACGCCAGCGCCAGTAGCCGAGCTCGGCGCAGCTGGTGCGCATCGCCTCGGCACCGTACCAGACACCGGGATCGTCGGGCGCGCGAAAGCGTGAGCCGGAAAGCGACGGGGCATAACGAAACGGCGTGTAGAGCAGGTAGTCGAGCCGGCCGGCCGCAGCCGGCAGCGGCGGCTTGGCGCTCTCGAGAATCTCTTCGAGGACTTCCTGTTGGGCGAGATCATCGACCAACGCGCGCGTCGCGGCCACATGCTGCGCCTCGACCGCGCGCCACAGCGCCAGCCGGACCGCGTGCGCTTCAGATCCGACCGCGCGCGGCGTCCAGGTAGCGGAGGACATCAAACAATCCTTCGGCGCTCACGATGCGCTCGGCCGGCGCTGCGCCGAGCGCATCATTGTGCGAGTGCAGCCAGGCGCGCATCGCCTCGCGCGCCCCGCCGGTGATCGCCGCCAGCGAGCGATACAGGCGCACGAAGGCCACCGCCAGTTCCCAGGTCTTGCTGCCTTCGGTGAGTTGCCAGGTACCGCAGGTCAGCCGTGAGACCGTCGCGCCGCTCACCCCCAACACCCGCGCCAGCTGACGCTGCTGCAGATCGAGCTGCTCGGCCGCGCGGACGGTAGCTTGGGAAAGCACTGCCGCGGCACCGGGATGTCGGACGGCCTGGATCATAGGGACCAATTTCCTATAGAAACTATAGACATCATTTGTTTCTATTGCAATTTCCGTCCCGCTCAACGCACCGAGCTCTCCCCGGCCGCTGCCGTATCGGGAATGCCGATCCGGTGCGTCGACTTGACCTCCTCCATCACGAAATAGCTGTGAGTCTGCTGCACACCGCGGATACCGGCGATGGTTTCCCCGAGCAGCGTGCGGTACCGCTCCATGTCCTTGACGCGCACCTTCAGCAGATAGTCGAATCCGCCGGCCACCATGTGACATTCCATGATCTCGTCGCGGTCGGCCACCATCTCCTTGAAGCGCTCGAACGCCTCCGGTGTCGTCCGGTCGAGCGTCACTTCCACGTAAACCAGCAACCCCAGGCCCAAGCGGCGGGCATTCAGGTGCGCGAAATACCCGTTGATGAATCCCGCCGCCTCAAGGCGTCGAATGCGCTCTAGCGTTGGCGTGACGGTGAGATTGACCTCGCGCGCAAGTTGCGAGACGGGAATGCGTCCGTCCTGCTGCAGTCGGAACAGCAGCTTACGGTCGATCCGATCGAGGGCTCGCTGGCCGATCGCCGTGCCTTTCTGTCTCATAGACAGTGAATATTACTTCTATAAAGACCAAAACAGAAAAAATTTCTCTGTGTTCACAGATACGATGAGCGTATTCACCTGCTTCAATGTCCATACACCCATGACTGCGATACCCGCCCACCGGGTTCCGACATTCCCCCCAGACGATCTGCAGACCCTGCGCGAGCGCATGCGCGATGCCACGCTGCGAGCCGAGGAGCCGGCGATCGCGGAGCTGCGCGAGGAGCTCATGGCGGTGCAGGAGCCGCTGCGCACCGCACGCGACCAAGCGATGCACTGGGTCGGCGCGGCCCGCGCACATGCGCGCGCCGGCTCGCTGGTCGAGTCGCTGCTCGGCCAGTTCGCGCTCGACAGCGCCGAGGGCAAAGCGCTGATGAGCCTCGCCGAGGCGCTGCTGCGCACGCCCGATGCGCTGAGCGCTGACCGACTGATTGCCGAGCGTCTCGCCGCCCTGCGCACGGGAGGGCAACCCGCCAACCTGCAGGTACGGCTCGGCCTGGCGCTGCTGCGCGCCGCGGGCCGCGCGCTGCCGAATGCGCACACGCTGCTCACCCGCACCCCCGCGCCGCGCAATCCTCTGGCGCCCGTCACCCGCCGGGTCATGCGCCGGGCCATGCGGCTGATGGGACATGCCTTCATCGTCGGGGAATCGATCGAAGCGGCGCTCGCGCGCGGCAGCCGCCAGCCCGAACTCGCTCTGTGCTCCTTCGACATGCTCGGCGAGGGGGCGCGCACCGACGCCGATGCCGAGCGGTATTTCGAGGCCTACCGCAGCGCCATCGAGGCGCTTGGCCGCCAACCCGCCGGTGCGGTGCATGCCCGCTCGGGGATCTCGGTGAAGCTCTCGGCGCTCGAACCTCGCTACCTGCTCACTCAACGTGGCCGCGTGCTCGAGCGGCTGGTGCCGCGGTCGATCGAGCTGGCGCGTGCAGCCTGCCGTGCCGGCATCGGCCTCACCATCGATGCCGAGGAAGCGGATCGGCTCGATCTGTCGCTCGATGTCATCGAAGCGCTGGCCCGTGATCCCCAGACGCGCCACTGGGACGGCCTTGGCCTGGCGGTGCAGGCCTATGGGCGGCGCGCCCCGCTCGTGATCGAATGGGTCGCGGCACTGGCGCGCGCAAGCGGACGGCGCATGAGCCTGCGGTTGGTCAAAGGCGCCTACTGGGACGCCGAAATCAAGCGCGCGCAGGAGCGGGGGCTCGAGAGTTTCCCCGTCTACACCAGCAAGGCGGTGACCGACGCGAGCTATCTGGTGTGCGTGCGGCGGCTGTTCGCTGCCGCTGATGTGATCTATCCGCAGTTCGCCACGCACAACGCGCTGACGGTGGCCGCGGTAGCCGCGCTCGCTCCGCCCGGCGCGCAGTACGAATACCAGCGGCTGCACGGCATGGGACAGGCGCTCTACGGCGTGGTGCGCGCCGAGCGGCCGCAACTGCCGCCCGTGCGGGTGTATGCGCCGGTCGGAACCCACCAGGATCTGTTGCCTTACCTCGTCCGCCGGCTGCTCGAAAACGGCGCCAACACTTCCTTCGTTCACCATTTTCTCAACAAACGTATTCCCGTGGAGCACGTCGTGGGACAGATCCTTCCCGAAACCTCCGAGCGCCCCTGCGGTGTGCGCGAGCCGCCGCATCTGTACGGCTCGCGCCTGAACTCGCGCGGAGCGGACCTGGGCAATCCACAACAGCTCGCCGCGCTGCACGAGAGCCTGCAGGCGGCGCGGGGCCGGCGGTATACCGGCGGACCGATCCTCGCGAGCGGCGCGGGCGCCGCGCCACAGTCGCCCGTGCGCTCGCCGGCGGACGGGCAGCTGGTCGGGACGAGCCGCGATGTGAGCGAAGCGGAAATTGTCGCCGCCATGGATGCGGCGGCGCAGGCCCAGCCGGGCTGGGACCGCACCCCGGCCGCGCAACGAGCCGAGTGCCTGGAGCGCGCTGCGGATCTGCTCGAAAGCCGTCGCGACGCCTTCCTGCACCTGCTGGTGCGCGAGGCAGGCAGAACGTTGCCCGACGCTCTGGCGGAGATCCGCGAGGCAAGCGATTTTTGCCGCTACTACGCGGAACAGGGTCGCAAGCACTTTGGCGCCGCACAGCGGCTCCCCGGGCCGGTGGGCGAGCGCAACGAGCTCTGGTTGCAGGGCCGTGGCGTCTTCGCGTGCATCAGCCCGTGGAACTTCCCGCTCGCCATCTTCACCGGCCAGCTCAGTGCGGCGCTCATGGCCGGCAACACCGTGCTCGCCAAGCCGGCTCCGAGCACCCCGCTCGTGGCGCACACCATGGTCAGTCTGCTGCATGAGGCGGGGATTGCGCGCGCGGTGCTGCAACTGACGCCCTGCGAGGGTGCGCCATTCAGCCGCGCCGCCCTGACGCACCCGGCGCTCGCCGGTGTGGCATTCACCGGCTCGACCGCCACCGCCGCCGCCATCAACCGCACGCTCGCCGGCCGCGATGGCCCGATCGTTCCGCTCATCGCCGAAACCGGCGGCGTCAACGCCATGATCGTCGACGCCACGGCACTGCCCGAACAGGTCGTCGACGACGTGATCCTCTCTGCGTTCAATAGCGCCGGGCAACGCTGCTCGGCGCTGCGGGTGCTGTATCTGCAGGAGGAAATTGCCGATCGCGTCATCGAGATGCTAACCGGGGCGATGCGCTGCCTCACACTCGGGGATCCGGCCGAGCCGGCAACCGACGTCGGTCCGGTGATCAGCGCCGAGGCGCTGGCGCGGCTCGAGCGGCACGCCGAGCGGATGCGCCGCGAGGCGAAGCTCTTGTATGCCTGTCCGACCGACCAGTGCCCCGCGGGCGGACATTTCTTCGGACCGCATCTGTTCGAGCTGACCGCATTCGATCAGCTGAAAACCGAGGAGTTCGGGCCCATTCTGCACGTGGTGCGCTATCGCGCCGGGGAGCTGCCGCAGGTGTTGGCAGCGGTGCGCGCAAGCCGCTTCGGATTGACGCTCGGGGTGCACAGCCGCCTTGAGTCGATGGCCGAACACGTCTTTCAGTCGCTGCCCGCTGGCAACACGTACGTCAATCGCAACATGATCGGCGCGGTCGTGGGCGTACAGCCCTTTGGCGGACAGGGCCTGTCCGGCACCGGCCCCAAGGCCGGTGGACCGCATTACCTGCTGCGCTTCGCCACCGAGCGCACCCTGACGATCAATACCGCGGCGATTGGCGGCGCGGTGGAGCTGCTCGCCTGAGCTAACCGCGCAGCGCTGTGGCAAGCGCACCGAAGGAGTCGAACGGCGCGTCACAGACGCTGCCGCGGCACAGGTAGGCCGTGGCGGCGCCGCGAGGAGGCTTTGCCTCAAGCGCAGCAGGCAATCCCAGGGTCGACGCCGGCACAGCCAGCACCATGCGCCGGGGCGCATACAGCCGCTCGAGCTCGCGCCGCCACGCATCGATCTCGGAGCGCTCGCCGCGCAGAATCACGATCTCGGGCGGATTGAGCAGTTCCTCGAGCGCGTTGAGCAGCGTGGCGTGTGCGTGCGGATGGCGCGAGAGAGGCGCCCACCCGGCCCGCACGACGCGCTCGGCGGCCTGCAGATAGCGCCCCTCCCCCAGCAAATACCCCAGGCGCAGCAGCACGCGCGCAGCCACAGCATTTCCGGCCGGCAGCGCCTCGTCGGCAAAGGTCTTCAGTCGATGCAGCAGCGGCTCGTGATCATCGGAAGTGAAGAAGAACCCGCCGTCGTCGGCCTCGAAATGACGCAACACGACCTCCATCAGTTCGCCGGCGAAGGCGAGCTCCGCCGGGCGCAACCGCAGTTGCTGCAGCTCGAGAATCCCGTCGGCGAGGAACACGTAATCGTCGAGATACGCGTTCAACCGCGCCTGTCCGCCGCCGTAGGTGGCCGCAAGACGCCCGTCATGCCACAGCGTGCCGTGCGCGAACGCGAGTGCGCGACTGGCCGACTCTTCGAGTCCGGCGCAGCCGAGTGCGCGCGCCGCGCGCGCCATGCCCGCAATGGCCAGACCGTTCCACGCCGTCAGAATCTTCTCGTCGCGCCCCGGTCGCTCGCGCCGCTCGCGCAGGGCGAGCAGCTTCGCGCGCGCCGCCTCGAGCAGCTGGGTCAGCTGCGCGGTGTTCAACGCCAGCTCGGCGGCAACCGATTCGCGCTCACGCGCCACATACAGGTGCCAGCGCCCCTCGAAGTTCGCCGGCAAATCAAGGCCGTAACAGGGCGCGAACGCGGCGTATTCCTCCGCGCTCAACGCCGCGCGCACCTCATCCCGATCCCACACGTAGAAGCTGCCCTCATGGCCGGCTGCATCCGCATCCAGACTCGAGTAAAAGCCGCCCTCGGTCGATTGCATCTCGCGTCGCATCCAGTCAGCCGTGTCACGCGCCACAGCCGAGTACAGCTCATCACCGCTCGCTACGTACGCATCGGCGTACACCCCGAGCAGCCAAGCGTTGTCGTAGAGCATCTTCTCGAAATGCGGAATCCTCCAGCGCTCATCAACCGAGTAGCGGCAAAATCCCCCGCCGAGAACATCGTGAATGCCGCCATCGGCCATGCGCTTCAGCGTCAATCCCGCCATGTACAGCGCCTGCAGGTCGGGCGGGTCGCGATGTGCGCTGGCACGCCAGTGGCGCAGCAACCGATCGACAGAGCTCGGATGCGGAAATTTCGGCGCGCCGCCAAAGCCGCCGTTGCGCGCATCGAAGTCCCGCTCGAGTCCGGCGCGTGCACGCTCGAGCGGCTCGGCGTCGAGAACCAGGTCTGCCGGCGGGGGTGGGGGATCAATGCTCTCGAACGCCGCGCGCAGCGCCTCGCTCTGTGCGTCGAGCTCGGCGTGATGTGCCTCGTAGTAGCGAGCGACGCGCTGCAGCAGATCCCGGAAAGCCGGCAGCCCGTGACGCGGCTCGGGTGGGAAATACGTGCCACCGAAGAATGGCCGCCGCTCGTCGGTCAGAAACATCGTGAGCGGCCAACCGCCCGGACCGTGAGTCAGCATCTGCTGGGCGATCTGATAGATCCGATCGACGTCGGGCCGCTCTTCGCGGTCGACCTTGATGTTCACGAACCGCTCATTGAGCAGCCGCGCGGTCTGCTCGTCCTCAAAACTCTCCGCGGCAAGCACGTGACACCAGTGACAGGCCGCATAGCCAATGCTTAGGTGCACCGGACGGCCGAGTTCGCGCGCGAGCGCGAACGCCTCCTCCCCCCAGGGGTGCCAGTCGACCGGGTTGTGTGCATGCTGACGCAGGTAGGGGCTGGTCTGCCCGCTCAGCCGGTTGGTGTAGCGCGGCGTGCCGTCGGCATTGCGATGTCGGATATCCATGAGACTCCCGCGGGCATGCCCGGCGGATGGCAGGGGCGCTGAGCATAGCGCGCGGCACGGCGCGCCCGCCTGTATACTGCCGCCCCCGCCAGCCACCGCCGAGCGCTCCCTTGAGTGTCTCCCCCTCCCCCGCTGATGCCGAGCAAAGTCCTGCACGCACGCTGCGCCTGAAGCGCGGCGAGGAGCGCCGCATCGTGGCGGGGCATCCCTGGGTGTTCAGCAACGAGATCGACGAGCACACCCCGCTGCGGGCCTTCAGTCCGGGCGCGCAGGCCCGCATCGAGTCCCACCGCGGACAGTTTCTGGGTCACGCTTATGTCAACCCGCATGCGCTCATCTGCGCACGTATCGTCAGTCGCGAGGTCGATCGGCCCATCGACCGGGCACTGATCGAGGCTCGACTCGAGGCCGCGCTGCGCCTGCGTGCGCGACTGTATCGCGAGCCGTACTACCGACTGGTGTTCGGCGAATCCGACGGACTGCCGGGACTGGTGCTCGATCGGTATGGGGATGTGCTGGTCGGACAGATCGCCACCGCCGGGATGGAGGCGCTGCGCGAGACGATCGAAGCGGCCGTGCGCGAGCGGCTGGCTCCGGCGGGTCTGTTCTGGAAGAACGATTCCGGCGCGCGCACGCTCGAGAATCTGCCGCAGATCGCCGCAACGGGTTTCGGCGAAGTGCCCGACACACTCGCGGTGCGCGAGGCCGGCCTGAACTTCAGCGCGCCGCTCGCGGCGGGACAGAAGACCGGCTGGTTCTACGACCAGTGTGCGAACCGGACGCGGCTTGCCCGCTATCTCAGCCCGGGCGCACGTGTTCTGGATGTCTGCAGCTATGTCGGGGCATGGAGTCTCACGGCGCTCGCCGCCGGTGCGGGCTCGGCGCTCAGCGTCGATGCCTCGGAGACGGCGCTCGCGTACACCGAGCGCAATGCGAAGGCCAATGGACTGAGCGTGCAGACACTGCGCGCGGATGCGTTCGAAGCGCTCGCCGCGCTACGCGAGCGCGGCGAGCGCTTCGACGTGGTGGTGCTCGACCCGCCGGCATTCATCAAGCGCAAGAAGGACATCCCGCGCGGGCAGGCAGCGTACCGCAAGCTCAATCAGCTCGCGATGGCGGTCATCGCAGAGGAAGGGCTGCTGGTGTCGTGCTCCTGCTCGTATCACCTGAGCGCGGAGTCGTTGACCGAAATTCTGCAGTCGGCGGCCCGGCACAGCGGCCGCGGCGCACAGATCCTCGAGGCCGGCGGCCAGTCTCCGGACCACCCGATCCATCCGGCGGTTCCCGAGACACGCTACCTCAAAGCGTTCTTCTGCCGCATTACCAGCCAGGTCGGATAAACTGCACCGCCATGATCAGATACCCCGACATCAATCCAATTGCATTCCGTATCGGCCCGCTGAAGGTCCACTGGTACGGGATCATGTATCTGCTCGGCTTCGTGGGCGCATGGGGACTCGCGCGCTACCGCGCCTCGCGCCGCGAGTCGACCTGGAAGGCCGTCGACGTCGATGACCTGATCTTCTACTGCATGCTCGGGGTGATCCTCGGCGGGCGTATCGGCTACGTGCTGTTCTACGGCATGACGTTCTGGACTCCGCAGAACCCCTGGTACCCGATTGAGGTGTGGGACGGCGGCATGTCCTTCCACGGCGGGCTGCTCGGGGTCGTGCTGGCCATGACGATCTTCGCCCTGCTGCGCAAGCGCAACGTCGCGGACGTATTTGACTTCACCGTCCCACTGCCGGCACTCGGCCTGTTTTTCGGTCGCATTGGCAACTTCATCAACGGCGAGCTGTGGGGCAAGCCAACGACCCTGCCGTGGGGCTTTCTCTATCACGGTGTGGTGCGCCAGCCCTCACAGCTCTACGAGGCGTTCTTCGAGGGCGTGGTGCTCTTTTCGACCATCTGGCTGTTCACGGCCCGACCCAAACCGCGCCTCGCCGCGTCAGGACTGTTTCTGCTCCTGTACGGCACATTCCGCTTCCTGGTGGAATTCGTGCGTCTGCCGGATCCGCAGCTCGGCTATCTCGCCTGGGGCTGGGTCACGATGGGTCAGGTGCTCTCGTTCCCCATGATCGTGATCGGCGCGGCGCTTCTGATCTATGCGTATCAGACCCGCAAGACTTCCGGCAACTATCTCCCCACCGCCGCGCGCTGAATCGCGATGCGTCCCTACCTCGACCTGATGCGACGCATCCTCGAGAGCGGCACGCCGAAGGGGGACCGTACCGGCACCGGCACGCTGTCGCGCTTCGGCGAGCAGCTGCGTTTTGATCTGGCAGCGGGGTTTCCGCTGGTGACCACCAAGCGCATTCACCTGCGCTCGGTGGTCTGCGAGCTGCTGTGGTTCCTGCGCGGGGACACCAATGTGCGCTGGCTGCGCGAGCAGGGCGTGAGCATCTGGGACGAATGGGCCGATGAGCACGGCGAGCTCGGGCCGGTCTACGGCAAGCAGTGGCGCGCCTGGTCGACGGCCAACGGCGAGAGCATCGATCAGATCAGCGCGGCAATCGAGCTGATCCGGCGCGACCCGGATTCCCGGCGCATCGTAGTCAGCGCGTGGAATGTCGGGGAACTCGGGCAGATGCGACTGATGCCCTGCCACGCCCTGTTTCAGTTTCACGTCGCTGCCGGCAAGCTGTCGTGCCAGCTCTATCAGCGCAGCGCCGACGTGTTTCTCGGCGTGCCTTTCAACATCGCCAGCTACGCTCTGCTCACGCACATGGTCGCCCAGCAGTGCGACCTGGCTCCCGGGGATTTCATCTGGACCGGCGGGGACTGCCACCTGTACGCCAATCACATCGAGCAGGCTCGCACTCAACTTTCCCGCGAGCCGTTTCCGCCGCCACAGCTGCAGATCCGCCGCCGCCCGCCAACTCTGTTCGACTACCGCTTCGAGGACTTCGAATTCGTGAACTACCAACATCATCCGGCCCTGTCGGCGCCGGTCGCCGTCTAAGGAGCCGTCCGTGACCGGCAAGCGCTCCGCACAAGGTTCACCGTATTTCAAAGTGCGCCGCTCTCGGGTGCACGGTCGCGGCGCATTCGCGCTGCGGCGCATCCGCAAGGGCACGCGGATTGTCGAGTATCTCGGCGATCGGGTGTCGCACCAGGAGGCGGACCGGCGCTACGAGGACCGTGACGAGCGCGACAATCACACCTTCCTGTTCATCGTCGATGCGCGCACGGTGATCGATGCCGGTGTGGGCGGCAACGATGCTCGCTATATGAACCATTCGTGCAATCCGAACTGCGAGACGGTGATCGAAGACAAGCGCGTATTCGTCGAGGCGATCCGCACGATCCAGCCGGGCGAGGAGCTGAATTACGACTATCAGCTCGGGCGTTCGCCGGACGATCCGTCCGACGTCGATGAAATCTACGCCTGCCACTGCGGACAGCCCAACTGCCGCGGCACGATGCTCTGGCCGCCGAAGAAGAAGCCTGAACGGCGCCGGCCGCTGAGCTCGCGTGCCGCCAAGGAGCCCGCGAAGCGCGGCACGGGCACTGCGCGCAAGGGCAAGCAGAAGCTCAAGAAGCGCACGCGTACGGCGGCGCGGTGATGTGATGAGCGCAGCTCCCGGGCATACGCAGGGCTGGTCGCTGGCGGCGGTCATCGGCGCCATCGGCGTGGTGTACGGAGACATCGGCACCAGCCCCCTCTATGCTCTGGAGGCGACGCTCACCGAGGCGGGACGCTTCGATCACGAGGCCGTGCTCGGCTCGCTGTCGCTGATCGTCTGGGCGCTGACCATCTCGGTCACCGTCAAATACGTCAGCATTATTATGCGAGCTGACAACGAGGGCGAGGGCGGGATTCTCGCGATGTTCGCCCTTGCGCAGCGCAACAGCGTCGCCGGCAGCCTATGGGCACGCATCGTGGTCGGGTTGGCGCTTGCGGGCACCGCCTTCTTCTTCTGCGACTCACTGATCACTCCGGCGATCAGCGTCCTCAGTGCGGCCGAAGGCCTCGAGGTGTTGAGTCCGGATTTCGCGCACCTGGTGGTGCCGGTCACGGTAGGGGTCATCCTCGGGTTGTTCATTTATCAGCGTCGCGGCACTGCGCGGGTCGGCGCCCTGTTCGGGCCAGTCATGATCGTGTGGTTTCTGGTGCTCGCCGTGACGGGCATCCAGGCGATTCGCGCCGATCCGGTGGTGCTCTACGCGATCAATCCGCTCTACGGCGTAGAGCTCCTGGTGCGTCGCCCGGGCGTGTCACTCGCGGTGATCGGCGCGGTGTTTCTGTGCCTCACCGGCGGTGAGGCGCTCTATGCCGATATGGGCCACTTCGGCAAGCGGCCCGTGCGCATCGCCTGGTTTTTCCTCATCTGGCCGGCTCTGATCCTCAATTATTTCGGCCAGGGCGCGCTGCAGCTCGAGCACGGACACTTCATCGCGCAGACGCTGTATCTGATGGTGTCCAATTCGGCACTGCCGTGGATGGTCATCCTCGCCACCGCCGCCACCGTCATCGCCTCGCAGGCGGTGATCTCCGGCGCGTTCTCCATGGCGCGCCAGGCAGTGCAGCTGGATCTGCTGCCGCGCATCCGGGTATTGCAGACCTCGGCCACTGCGCTCGGGCAAATCTACGTGCCGGCGGTCAACTGGCTGGTCTGCATCGCGGTGATTGCATTCGTCGTGGGATTCCGCTCCTCGAATGCGCTCTCGGCGGCATACGGATCGGCGGTGGTCGGCACCATGCTGATCACGACCATCCTCGGAGCATTCGTTGCGCTGCAGCAGTGGAACTGGCCGAAGCCCGTGGTGGCCCTGCTGTTCGGGCTGCTGTTCATCGTCGATGCCGTGTTCTTCGTCGGCAACATGACCAAGGTGCCGAGCGGCGGTTGGATTCCGCTCGCGCTGGCCGCGGTGTTGTTCACGCTATTCATCACCTGGCGCAGCGGCCGCCTGGAACTGCGCGCAGCGCTCGCCCGCCAAGCGATTCCGCTGAGTGAGCTGCCGAATCTGCTCGCCGGCGTGCATCGCGTGCCCGGCACCGCGGTGTTTCTCGCCAGCACTCCGGAGCTGGTGCCCTCGGCTCTGATCCGCAACCTGGAACACAACCGGGTGGCGCACGAGCGACTCATCATCCTGAACCTCGAGATCGTGCGCACGCCGCGACAGGATCCGGCCAACCGGGTGGATATCGATGAGACGCTCCCGGGGGTCTACCTGGTGAGCGCACGATTCGGATTCATGGAGACCCCGGACGTCGGCGAAGCTCTGCGCGGCTGCCGCGCTCGTGGTCTTAAGGTGTTCATGGAAGACAGCTCGTTTTTCGTCGGCCAGCATGTGGTGCGCGCTCGCGAGCTGCCCGGTTGGCGCGGCCTGCAGCGCTTGCTGTTCGCGCGCATGCAGCGGCACAGCACGCAGGCGGCAGAATTCTTCCGCATGCCTTCGCGCGGCGTCGTCTCGCTCAACACCGTGGTGGAAATCTGAGTCCGCGGGCGCGGGGCTGCCAATGAGCATTGTAGAGCAGCCGCAAGTCTCCCTGATCGTGGCCATGGCCGAAAACGGCTGCATCGGTCGTGACAACGCCCTGCCCTGGCGATTGCCGGAGGATCTGCGGCGCTTCAAATCCCTGACGCTCGGCAAGCCCATACTGATGGGACGCCGGACCTACGAGTCGATCGGCCGTCCGCTACCGCAGCGCCGCAATCTGGTCCTCACGCGCGAGCGCGGATGGCAGCGCCCCGGGGTGCTCGCCGTGCACTCCCTCGGTCATGCGCTCGGCTGCGCGCGTGATGCGGAAGAGCTGATCGGCATCGGCGGCGCCGAGGTGTACCGGCTGCTGATGCCGTTCGCACGCCGCATCTATCTGACGTTGGTGCACGCAGAGATCCCCGGCGACACATTCTTTCCGGCCATCGATCCCACCCAGTGGGCCGACGTCGAGTGCCATCGCCATGCCGCGGGGGAGCACAGCCTCTACGCGTTCACCTTCATGACTCTCGAGCGCAAAGGCGCTCCGCAGGCCCCTGGCGCCTACTGAGCCAGCGCCCGGGCCACGGCCTCTGCGAAGTACGGGATGTTCTCCATGCGCAGTCCCGCGATGTTGATCCGACTGTCATCGGTCATGTAGACGTGGTGCGTCTCGCGCAGACGTCTTACCGTATCCTTGTCGACGCCCAGGTAGGAGAACATGCCGCGCTGGCGCACGATGTGGCTGAAGTCCTTCTGAGGACAGGCCACCGCGAGCGCTTCGGCCGTGGCGGCACGCAGCTGCAGAATCCGCTCGCGCATCGTCGTCAGCTCGCTCTGCCACGCGGCGTGCAGCGCGGCATTGCCGAGAATTTCCGCGACGATGGCTGCACCGTGATCCGGCGGCATGGAATACAGGCCGCGCGCGATGCGCACCAGCTGCGTCAGGGCCGCTTCGGCTGCCGCGCTGCTCTGTCCCACCACCAAAAGACAGCCCACGCGCTCGCGATACAGACCGAAGTTCTTCGAGCAGGACACGGCGATCAACGCCTCGGGCACCTCGCCGGCAATGAGGCGCAGCCCGTAGGCGTCCGCCTCGAGTCCGCGGCCGAGCCCCTGGTAGGCCATATCGATGAATGGCAGCAGCGCCCGGCGCTGCAGCAGCGCGGCGATTTCGCGCCACTGCGCCTCGTCCAGGTCCGCACCCGTGGGGTTGTGACACGAGGCGTGCAGCAGCACGACCGAGCGTGGCGGCAACGCCTCGAGCGCGCGCATCATCGACTCGAACGCAACCCCGCCCGAGCGGGCATCGAAATACGGATAGCGCTCGAGCTTCAGACCGCAGCCGGACAGCAGCGGCACGTGGTTGGCCCAGGTCGGGTCGCTCACGTGCACGACGGCATCGGGACGGGCGATGCGGATCAGCTCCGCACCCAGGCGCAGCGCGCCGCAGCCACCGGGGGCCTGAACCGCGCACACCCGATCCGAGTCCGCCAGCGGCGAGCCTTCGCCCAGAGCGAGTCGTCGCATTGCCGCGTTGAAGCTCGCGTTTCCGGCAGGCGCCACGTAGGTCTTGGTCGTCTGCCGCTCGAGAACATCGCGTTCCGCCTCGCGCACCGCCTTCATGACCGGGGTGTCACCCCGCTCATCGCGGTACACGCCGACACCGAGATCGACTTTGCGGGAATCTGCGTCAGCGCGAAACGCGGCCATCAGGCCGAGAATAGGATCCGGCGGCAGCCGGTCGAGATGCTCAAGCACGGGATTCTCCTCGCCGCAGGTCGCACGCGGCGTCCGTCCCGAAGTTTACACGGTCAGCGTCACAGTTCCGGGCCTCCGTGGTTCAAGATCAGCGGTCGGGCGCCGATACTGGCCACAGTATCGCTGCACAGTGGACCGGAGTCGCCCGTAACGGCGCCAGGGGCACGGCGCGGCGCCCTTCAAGAACAGGCTTGCGCAGTTCGTGATTCAGATCATCGGAAGCATCGTCGTACTCGCCTGCGTCGCCGTGGGCTTCATGATCGAGGGTGGGAAGCTGCTCGCGCTGTGGCACCCGGCGGAGTTCCTGATCATCATCGGGGCGGCCTTCGGCGCATTTCTCACCAGCAATCCGATCAAGGTCGTCAAGGCCAGCCTTAGCGGTATCGTCGCGTTGTTTAAACAGGAGCGCTACGAGCACGACGATTACGTCTCGATCCTGAAGCTGCTCTACGATGTGCTGCTGCGCATCCGCAAAGAGGGCCTGATGTCGATCGAGTCGGACATCGAGTCAGCCGACGGCGGAGAGCTGTTCAAGAAGTACCCGGAGATCGCCGCCGACCATCACCTGCGCAATTTCATCACGGACAGTCTGCGATTGATGGTGGGCGGCAACCTCGATCCGCATGAATTCGAGAGTCTGCTCGACGAGGAAGTCGAGACCTTCCGCCAAGAGGCACATGAGCCGGGACACGCCGTGCAACGCATGGCCGATGCACTGCCGGGATTCGGCATCGTCGCGGCCGTGCTGGGTATCGTGAACACCATGGCCTCGATCGCCAGCGCCGACACCGCCACCATCGGTGAGCGGGTCGCCTCGGCGCTGGTCGGTACTTTTCTCGGGATCCTGGTCTCCTACGGCTTTGCCGGACCGCTCGCGGCGGCAATGGACCATGCCGCCAACGACGAGATCAAGGCCTTCGAGCTGGTCAAGATGGCCCTGGTCGCCAGCGTGCGCGGCTACGTGCCTGCCGTGGCGATCGAATTCGCCCGCAAGCTCCTGTTCAGTGACGTACGTCCGAGCTTCGCCGATCTCGAGGCGAAGCTGAAGGACAAACCCGCGAAGGCCTGATGGCTGCCCAGAAGGAAGAGCGGCCGCTCATCGTCGTCAAAAAGGCGCGACGCGGCGAAGGCGGCCATCACGGCGGGGCCTGGAAGGTCGCGTACGCCGACTTCGTCACGGCCATGATGGCGTTCTTCCTGGTGATGTGGATCGTCACCGCGGTCAATAAAGCCGAGCGGGCGGCCATCTTCAATTACTTCAAGAATCCGAGCATGCAGAACGGGCACAGCTCGCGCGCGGCGCCCGGTCCGCAGGGACCCGGCGGCGCCAGTACCAGCCCGATCAACCTCGGCGGAGGCCTGAACGGCCTCAGTACCAATCCGCACCGAATCGTCGCGATCAACGGGATCAGCAGCGGCTCAGGGCCGCAGAACACGCCGCTCTCGGCAGCGCAGATCAGTGCGCGCGAAGCGAAACAGCGCCTCGCGCGCGCCGACCACAAGCGCCTGGAGTCGCTGATGGCGCAGTTGCGCAAAGCGGTCAACAAGAGCCAGGCGCTCAAGCCTTTCAAGGACCAGCTGCTGCTCGACATCACCCCGCGCGGGGTGCGCATTCAGATTGTCGACGCCAAGAATCGGCCGATGTTCGACCTCGGCAGCGCGAAGCTGCGCGGCTACACGCGCCGCATACTCAAGACCCTGGCACCGTACCTGAACTCGGTGCCCAATCAGATCGCCATCATCGGCCACACCGATGCGCACCCCTACCCGGGCCACAACCACTACACCAACTGGGAACTGTCCGCCGACCGGGCCAACGCTGCGCGCCGCGCCCTGGTCGAAGGGGGGCTCGCGCACGGGAAGGTCGCCCGAGTGGTCGGACTCGCCTCCACCGTGCTGTTCGACAAGGCCAACCCCTTTGATCCGATCAACCGCCGCATCAGCATCATCGTGATGACACGACGGGAGGCCGAAGCCGCGCTGCGCGCGGACACCGGCTCGGGCAGTACCGCCGACCCGCCGGGCGTACCTGCCGCCAAGGGCGCAGCGCCCGCTCCACCGCCGCACTGACCCGGCGGCGCATTCTTCACACGTCGCTCACGGATCCGCGCGTAGCGTGGCAGCCCACTCGGCCCGCCGCTGCACCACGATGCTCCACATCGCGCACCAGCGCAGTGCGCCGGTGTGGCCCCAGTGCGTGCCCGGGGGGCCTTTCGGGCCGATTTCGCCACCGCCACACCTGGCACGAGTTGTGCTTGACCCTGTCTGCCCGACACCCGGCTGCGATCACGAAAGGCTCAGCATGCGCAAGGCTCTCCCGTCATCACCCGTCGCCGCGGCGATGCTCGCCGCTCTCATGCCCGCCGGCGCTCACGCCAGCGGCTCGCCCGCCGCAACACTCGGCGAGCTCCTCGCCAACTCCGGTATCAGCGCATCCGGTTATCTCGCCGCCTCCTACTACAGTTCATCGGGTGGCAATACATTTCATCAGTTCGACACTGCGCATGACGCCCTGCAGCTCGACCAGGCCGGCCTCACTGTCGCCTATCAGCCCAAGCACGGCTTCGGGGCGCTGCTAGATGTGATCGGTGGCGACGATGCCAAGATCGTCAACGCCGCCGAGAGCGCCTCGGCCTCGAGCAACAATGCCATCGATCTGTTGCAGGGCTACCTGCAGTACGCCGACGGCCGGCTGACCCTGCAGGCCGGGAAGTTCACGACCCTGGCCGGCGCGGAGGTCATCGCACCGACCGGAAATACGAACTTCTCCCGCTCGCTGCTCTTTTACGCCGAGCCGATGACGCACACCGGCGTGCGCGCGACGTACGCGCTCGACAGCGTTCTCAGCGTCATTGTCGGCATGAACAACGGCTGGAACTACACCAGTATCAGCTCGGGGTCGAAAACCCTCGAACTGGGGATTGCACTGAACCCCACCAGCGCCGTCTCCTTCACTGCACAGAGCTACATCGGCAACGACCCGGTCGATCTCACCCGGCGCACGCTGATCGATACCGTCGCGACTTACAACGTCACCGCCTCGCTGCAGCTGGTGGCCAGCTACGACTGGGGCAAACAGCGCTCGAGCAGCGTCACGCCGGGAGGACAGTGGAGCGGCGTGGCGGTGTACGTGAACGAACGGCTCAGCCGCCGCTGGCGGCTCTCACTGCGCGGCGAATCCTTCGATGATCGCAACGGCTTCATCACCGGAACGGCACAGAGGCTCAAGGAAGGCACTGTGACTCTCGGCTACGATCCGACGGCGGACTTCGAGCTGCGCATCGAGGGCCGCTACGACACTTCGAACCGGGCGACCTTTGTCTACAGCGCTGCCGGGCAGGCGCACGCCCGCTATAGCGGGCAGCAGAGCGAATTCGCGCTGCAGGGCGTGTACTCGTTCTAAATTGTGATGCCGGCGGCCGGGCAAGCCGGCCGCCGGCATCACAAGGTGATTTCGCGCATGCCCGCGGCAGGGCGAACGTGCTATGGTAAGTGAGTCTCAATTCATCGCCGCCGAGCGCGCAGCCACAATGCCGAATCCATCCGCCACGACCCAGCCCTCTGCTCCGGTATCCGCACCGCCGATCTGGACCAATATCATATTGTTTGTATTGACTTTTTTGGCCGCCGCTGTGCTCGTTCCCTGGTACGGAATCGCGCATGGCTACAGCGTCGCGGCCTGGGTGCTATTCGGGGTGTTCCTATCGGCGAATGAGCTGTCGATCACGGCCGGCTATCACAGACTTTGGGCGCATCGCGCTTACGAGGCGCACTGGAGCGTGCGCCTGGTGTTCATGATCTTCGGCACCATGGCACTGCAGAACAGTGCCTGGGCGTGGTGCAGCGGCCATCGCCGACATCATCTGAACGTCGATGACAACGAGCTCGACCCCTACTCCGCCCGACGCGGCTTCTGGTTTTCGCACATCGGCTGGATGGTGCGCGAGTACCCGAGCGGCCGGGAAGATTTCACCAACATTCCGGACCTGCGCCGCGACCGCATGCTTGCCTTCCAGCACCGCCACTATGTGCTGCTCGCGGTCCTGCTCAACTTCGGATTGCCGCTCGCGGCAGGCTGGCTGGTGGGGGATGTCTGGGGCACATTCCTGCTCGCCGGCGTGCTGCGCCTGGTACTGAGTCACCACTTCACGTTCTTCATCAACTCCCTGGCGCACATCTGGGGCTCGCGCCCGTACACCGAGGAGAACACCGCGCGGGACAACCCCGTGCTTGCAGTACTCACCTTCGGCGAG
The DNA here is from genome assembly GCA_021847105.1 of Pseudomonadota bacterium. GTDB lineage: Bacteria > Pseudomonadota > Gammaproteobacteria > Steroidobacterales > Steroidobacteraceae > 13-2-20CM-66-19. The sequence continues at coordinate 66,750 of JAJZUT010000002.1, forward strand.
GGCTACCATAACTTCCACCACATCTTCGCGCATGACTACCGCAACGGCGTGCGCTGGTGGCAGTGGGACCCCACCAAGTGGTTGATCGGCGGCCTGCAATACCTCGGCCTGACGCGCAAGCTCAAGCGCACCCCGCCATTCCAGATCCAGCGGGCGCTGCTCGCCATGCAGTTTGCGCGAGCCCAGAGTTCGCTCGCGCGGGTTGCCCCGACCGTCACCCCCTCGCGCATCAGTGAGCTGCATCAGCACATCGCGCGCGAATATGACAGTTTCCTCGCGGCGATCGCCGACTGGGCCAAAGTGAAGGAGCAGTGGCTCACGGAGAAAAAGCGTGCCGTCGTCGAGCACTGGGAGCACACCAGCTTCCAACTGCGCTTCCAGGAGCTCGAAGAGCGTCTGCGACTGCAGCGGCGCCGGCTGCGCGTGCTGCAGTCGCAGCTCGCCTGACTGCACTGACCGTTTACTCTCCGGCACTCGCACATGGGACGTATTTTCGAAGTCCGCAAGCACACGATGTTTGCGCGCTGGAACCGCATGGCCAAGCAGTTCGCGCGCATCGCCAAGGACATCACCATGGCGGTGAAAGCGGGCGGGCCGGACCCATCGAGCAACCCGAGTCTGCGACGGGTGATCCAGAATGCCCGCGCAGTCAACATGCCGAAGGACAAGATCGAGGCCGCGATCAAGCGGGCGAGCGGCCGTGACGCGGCACACTACCAGGAAGTGCACTACGAGGCGTACGCGCCGCACGGCGTGGCGCTGTTGATCGAGGCGGCCACAGACAACCCGACGCGCACGGTGGCTGCCGTGCGCAACATCGTGACCAAGGGTGGCGGCAATCTCGCCACTTCCGGCAGCGTCGCCTTCCTGTTCAAGCGCATGGGCGTGTTCCGTCTCGATCCGGCGGGCATCGATCAGGACGACCTCGAGCTGTACCTGATCGATCATGGACTCGAGGAGATGGGCGAGAGCACCGGCGAGAATGGCGAGCCGCAGTTGCTGATTCGCTGCGCATTCGAGGACTTCGGCAAGGTGCAGGAGGCGCTCGAGTCGCGGGGCATAACGCCGTTATCAGCCGAGCACGAGTACATCTGCGCCGCGCCCACGGAGCTGCCCGAGGCGCAGGCCCAGGAAGTGCTCGCGCTGATCGACAAGCTCGAGCAGGACGATGACGTTCAGCGGGTGTTTCACACTCTCGCCTGAGCGAGCTGCGCGGCGGGCGCTCAGTCAGGCATCGGTGTCATACGGTCTCCGAGGGCATCCTCGAAGCCGAAGTGGCGCATGTCTCTGACGCGCTGCGGGTAAAGTATGCCGTCGAGATGATCGACCTCGTGCTGCACGACCCGCGCATGGAAGCCTTCCACCGTGCGATCGATCGGCTCGCCCTGCAGATCGAATCCGCGATAGCGCAGCCGCGTGAAGCGCGGCACCAGTCCACGCAGTCCCGGCACTGACAGGCAGCCTTCCCAGCCCTCCGCTTGCTCGGCACCGAGCGGGGTCAACTCTGGGTTCACCAGCACGGTGTAGGGCACTGGCGCGACATGCGGGTAGCGCGGGTTGTCGGCAACCTCGAAGATCACCACCCGCAGGCTAACGCCGATCTGTGGCGCGGCGATGCCGGCGCCATTCAGCGCGCGCATGGTGTCATCCATATCCCGCACCAGCGCATGGAGCTGCGCGTCGAAGTGCTGCACCGGGACGGCAACCTGCCCGAGCAACGCCTCACCCATCTTCAACACCGGTCGTACGGCCATGGGTGTACAGTACTCCATTTCGTGGCCTCGGGAGTGACACCAGATGTGGAACAAGACTGACCCGGAAGAGTCCTTCCGCAACAAGGTCATTTGGTGGGCGGCTGGAATCGTCGCGGCCGCGTTGATCGGCGTCGGCGTCTACTATCGCTTCCACGCGCCGCAGCCTGCCCCGACCAGCACCCCTGTGCCAGCAGCGCCACCGACCGCCTCCAACGCACCGACACCGCTGCCGAGTGCGCCGCAGACTCAGGCGATCCAGCATCCCGTCCCGGCTGGCAGCGCGTCGTCGAGCAACAAGCCGTTGCCGCCCCTCAATGCCAGTGACGCCACGGTGCTTGCCGCGCTCGACACGCTGATCGGACACCCGGCCGTCGTCCGCTTCATCGTGCCGAAGAACGTCATCCGCCGTGTCGTGGTCACAGTCGACAGTCTACCGCGCGCAAAGGTGGCGGCGGATCTGCGTCCGATCCAACCGACACCCGGCTCGACGATCGTCGAGCGACAGGGCGGCATTACGGTGCTGAGCCAGCGCAACTTCGCGCGCTACGCGCCGCTCATCGCCATCGTGAGCCGACTCGACGTCAATGCGCTCGCGAAAGTCTATTTCCGGCTGTATCCGCTGTTTCAACAGGCGTACGAAAGCCTGGGTTACCCCGGCAAGTACTTCAACGACCGGCTGGTGCAGGCCATCGACAGCCTGCTCGCCACGCCGACGCCCGACGGGCCCATCACACTGGTGCGGCCCAAGGTGTTCTGGCAGTTCGCCGACGCAAAGCTCGAGGCGCTGCCGGCCGGGCAGAAACTGCTGATCCGCATGGGGCCGAAGAACGCGGCCATCATCGAGGCGAAGCTGCGCCAGTTCCGCACGCTGATCGCCAGCCCGCCGCAATAGCCGTGGCGGCGCTCAGCGGCCGGGCGGCCGCTCGAGCGCCTGACGCAACTGCGCGAGCAGCTCCCCGTGCACGGCGGGGCTGAACGGTTCGCCCGCCTGCCAGTCATAGGCCCAAGGGTGGGCCGTGCGCAGCGCCTCAGGCTCGTCGCGATAGCGCGGGATCACGTGCGCGTGCAGCGCCGGCTCGAGATTGCCCAGCATCGCGTAGTTGATGCGCACCGCACCGGTGACCGCGAGCACTGCATCGCCGAGCCGTGCCAGATCGAGCAGGAAGCTGCTGCGCGCGACGACATCCAACGCGTTGAGGCTCGGCACCACGGGGTCGGGCAGCAGCAACGCGTAGCCGCGCAGGAACTGCCGCTCGCCGAGCACGGCCCAGCCCGAATGCATCCGGGCGATGAGCCGCGGATCGGCGCCGGCTCGCGCCGCTTCGACCTGCCGGTGGATTGCGCTTGGCGCACCCCTCAGCATGCGACCCCCAGCGCGCGCAGCGCGCTCACGGTGCTCGCGTGACTCGTGTGTTCGATCGCCTGCCAACCCCGGCCGCGTGCCGCGCGAACGTTCTCCGGCCGATCATCGACGAACACCGTAACGGCCGGCTCGAGCTCAAAGCGTCGCTCGGCCTCGGCATAGATTGCCGCCTCGGGCTTCATCACCCCGGCAAGAAACGACGGCAGTGCGCCATGACCGATGCGATGCAGCCCGTATTCGCGCGATAAATGCGCCCAGTGCAGATCGCCGATGTTCGAGAGCAGATACACCCGGTAGCGCTCGCTCAGGCGTTGCGCCAGCGCCACCATCGCAGGCTGCAGTTCGAACATACCGACCCAGGCGGCGTAGGCCTCGGCCGGATCCATCGGCCGCGATGCAAGCTGCGCAAAGCGCTCGAGCAACTGCTGACCGGTCAGCCGGCCGCACTCGTGTTCCTGTAGCACGACGCGCGTCAGCACCGAATTCAGGTCGGGTGCCTCGACTTCGTGCGCGCGCAGAAACTGCAGGAACGGCTCGCTGTTCAGGTGTACGAACACCCAGCCGATATCGAATACGATATTACGGATCAACCCGATTGCTCCCTTGGGTTCGCGCTCGTCGGATCAGAGCGGAAACGGCATCACCATCCCGGTATCACCGGGAGTCAGGTTCACCGCGACCACCGTGGCTTTGGGAAAGAAATTGAATTCGGAGGCGCTCGCCCAGGTATACGCGCCCATGGCGCGCCCGATGATCAGATCGCCCGCGTCGAGTTTCGGCAGCAGCAGATTCTCGGCGATCACATCGATGCTGTCGCAGGTGGGCCCGGCGAGCACGGAAGGCAGCCGCTCGGGGGAGTCCTTCAGCGGCTCGACGGGGTAGCGCGCGTGATCGTACAGCTGACCGCTGTAGGAGCCGTACAGGCCGTCATCCAGGTAATACCACCAGTGCCCTTCCCGGCGCGCCCGCCCCATGACCGAGGCGACGCCGATCGCAGCCGGCCCGACGATGAACCGACCGGGCTCGGCGATCACCCGCACACGCTTCGGCAGCGCATCGAGCGCCGCGCGCAGCGGCTCGCAGAACCGCTCGATATCCTGTACCGGTTGCGTGTAATCGATCGGAAACCCGCCACCGATGTCGAGCGTGTCGAGAACACCCAGCTTGCGCCGGCGCCCTGCGGCCATCAGCTGTGCGCACGCGTGCAGCGCCTCGACGTGCTTGGCCGAATCTCCGGCCTGCGAGCCAACATGAAACGATAGACCGCGCACGGTGATGCCGAGCTCGGCGGCGAGTTGCGCCAGGGCAAGAGCATCCTCCGGGTCGCAGCCGAACTTGCGCGACAGATCGCACACCGCGCCGGGGCTGCGGAACGATACGCGCAGCAGCAGTTCGGCCCGGTCCGCGAAGCGCTCGAATTTGCGCACCTCGTCGGGGTTGTCCGCCACAAATGTGCGTACCCCGAACTCGAGCGCGTTGCGGATGTCCTGCGGACGCTTGATCGGATGAGTGTGAATACAGCGCGTCGGATCGACGCCGAGGCGGCGCACCAGCTGTACCTCGCCGCTCGTGGCCAGATCGAGAAAGCCGCCCTCGGCGAGCACCGTCTGCACGACCGCAGCATGCGGCATGGGCTTCAGCGCGTAGTGCAGGTCCACCCGCCCGAGCGCCGCGCGCAGCTTGCGGAACTGCACCCGCACACGCTCACAGTCGAGGATGAGCAGTGGCGAGCCGAACTGGCGCACCAGGCGGCGGATTTCCGCCGGTTGAAATGGATCGACGAATCGGTGACGTCTGGCGCTCAAGGCATCTCTCCCTGCGGGCTCTCTGAGGCGGACCCGGCAGCCGCCCGGCGCAATCGATCGCGGACGGCCGCCCACGCCTCCCCGGCGGGCACATCCTGCACCAAAATGCACTCGCAGCGGCACTTGTCGAGTGCGCGCAGGTTCGCGTACAGATCGTGTCCGTACTGCTGGGGCTGCGCGGCGGCACTGACCCACGTGACCGACGCATGCGCGGCGAGCGGTTCGCGCCAGGCCAGCACGCCCACCCGGCGTCCGAGCCCGGCAAGCGTAGCGCTGCGCGCATCGATTTGCTCTGCTGGAACGATACTGAGCGGGGTGAGCGGCGCGTAATGCGCCGCAGTGCTGCCAGGCACGCGCGGGGAAGTTGGGTCCGCACCCATGCCGAGTTCCCCGATGATCGCGCGGATCTCTCCGGCGGTGATGCGCCCCGGACGCAAGACCCGTGCCCCACCGTACTGAAAGGCGACGATGGTCGACTCCAGGCCGATCGGGCAGTCCCCGCCGTCGAGCACCACTTTGACCGCGTCGCCGAGTTCCTCGCGCACGTGCTCGGCGCGAGTCGGCGACAGTCGTCCGTACCGATTGGCCGAGGGCGCCGCAATCGCGCCCTGGAAGGTGGCGAGCAGCGCCTGGGCGATGGGATGTGACGGCACGCGCACCGCCACGGTGTCTTGTCCGCCGGTCACACTGTCATCGACCGTCGCGGCCCTGGGCAGCACCAGAGTGAGCGGACCGGGCCAGAAATGCTCGGCGAGGCGCTGGGCCTCGGGCGGCACGTCGCGCGCCCAATGCGGCAGCTGACCGATGTCGTGCAGATGCACGATCACCGGATGGCGCGCCGGTCGGCCCTTGACTGCAAAGATGCGCCGCACGGCGGAGGGGTTGCGCGCATCGGCACCGAGTCCGTACACGGTTTCCGTCGGAAAGGCGACGAGCTCGCCGGCACGCAGCGCACGCGCCGCAGCCTCGAGATCCTGCGCTGTGACCCGCCCCATCGGCCCGCTCTCCAACACCGCTCACTGCAGCGCGCGGCGCACCCAGCCGTGGGTGGTCCGCAGCAGCTCGTATGCCGGCCAGTAATGATTGTCGAGCGTCAACGTGATCACCTGCGGCGCATTGTTCCAGCCGAGCGTGGTAATGCGCACCGAGGAGTGATCGGGACGATGTGCCACGGCGTTCAAAAACGCGTTCAGATCGGCGGTCGGCTTGCCGTCGACTGCGACGATGCGCATTCCGGAATACAGCCCGTAGCGGGCCGCCGGAGAACCGTAATCGAAGTCATCGACATAGACCCCGAGCGGCGGGACACCGCGCTGGGCCAGCATGGAATGAAAAGGCGCCTGGAGTGTCGCCCCAGCCCACTCCACCACGCGATGCAGGCGTGATCCGGAGAGCACCACGGTCGGCACGGTCAAGGTCAGTGCCTGCTGGCCCCGCCAGATCGTCAGGCGCACCTGGTTACGATCGGCCGTGGCGCGCTCGACCTGCTCAAACCGCGTCACCACGTGACCGTCGATGGCGAGGAGCAGATCTCCGGGTTCGAGCATGCGCGCGGCCGGCGAGCCGCCCGTGGTGCGGATGACGGTGAGTACGACACGTCGGGTCGCGCTGTCATCGGCGAGCCGCTTGGCCCACGTGGGGGCAAGTCCGATCAGTCGTGCGCTCGCCAGTGGTGTCAGGGCGAGTTCCACGTCGAGCGAGTGCAGCGGCTGGCCGCTGCGCATCCGGCCGATCATGTCGCGCACCGGCGCGATCGGCACGCCCTGCAGATCCTGTCCAACCCCGTTGGCGGTATCGAATGCAAAACTTGACCACAAGCCGAGCACTTCGCCCTGTGGGTTGCTCAGCACGCCATCGAAATTGCTCGGCGGATTGACGAGCTGGATGCTCTCGATGTTGGTATCGCGGAAGCGCATGGTGCGCGACAGCGGTAGCTCGAGCGGCTCGATGCTTGAGACCTGGGTGCTGCGCAGATGCAGATCGTTATCGCCGCCGATGCCGACCACACTGACAGGCTCACCGGGCTCGAGGCGGCGCGGCAACAGTGTCGCAGAGCGCACCGGCGTCGAGCCGATCAGCCGCGGATCGTAAGCCACCACGGCAAGATTGTGGATCGGGCTGACGTATACCACCCGACCGGGTACCTGCAGCGTGCCGGCGAACGTGATCGTGACATCCCCAAGGGATACCGGCACGGTGTTGCGGTCCACCACCACCCAGCCCCGCTTGGCGTCCACGACGAGGCCCGTGCCATGGTAGTAGTGTTCGGTCACACCGGACACCGAATACGGCATGCTGAAGGTCACCGACACCAGCGAGTGCGCCAGGCGGGTGAGGAGCGGATTGCGGTAGTGCGGGAAGCTCGTCGAGTTCACTGGATGCGGATGCGGCGATGGCCCCGGCGGCAGAGCCTTGCACGGCCAGAGACCGAGGTGGTCGTCACGCACGCAAGACTCGGCCGGGAACCAGCGCCGGTCCATGCGGAAATAGGCGAGCTGCGTGCTGTTCGGATCAGTCGCGAGCGTGAAGCGCACCGTCGCGTACTCGCCATTGGCGAGCCGGCCGAGCGCACGGCGCAAATCCGTGAGATTGTCGATTGGCCAGGAATCGATGCTGTGAATGACCGCGCCGCGCGGCACGCCGGCCGCACCGAACACGAAACCGGGATTGGCGACCCAGACCCCGCGCGGCGGCACATTCAGCTGCAGAGCCATCTCGTACGACAGGGTGTTGAGCACGGCGTTGCCGAACTGCACATAGGCGTCGGGCGTGATGGCGTTCAGGTCGCCCACCGGCAAGCGCACCGAGATCAGCTCACCACCCCGCTCGAGCTCGAGGTTGATCTGACGGCCCACCGCACCATCGAGAATGCGCTCGAGCGGCTCGAACGTCGTCACGTAGTGGCCGTCGATACGGACCAGGATGTCCCCCGGTGCGAGCACCTGCGCGCTCGGTGAGCCCGGCAGCACAGTGCTCACCACCAGCATGCCAGTGCGTTGCGGGTACGCTTTACGCACCGCAGCCTCGATCGCGCGCGGCAGACCGAGCCGCTCGAGCTCATCGAACGGCGTGTAATGGAAGATCGTGTAGAGCGTGCCGCGGGTGACGGGCAGTCCCTGCTGGACCAGCCGCAGGGCCCGCTGCACGGGCGCGAGCGGCAGGTAAAAGCTTGACGCCGCATTGTTGGCGCCACCCGCGTTGAGCGCCACGACGTGACCGCGGATATCGATCACCGGCGAGCCGGAGGAACCACCGGAAGTCCCGGAGGCGGCCTGCAGATAAAACGTATTGAAGTCGTTGTAATTGCCAAAGCCGTAATCGGGCGCCCGGCGATGCAGCCGCGCCAGCGTGCCGGCGAGGATCGAGAGCTGCTCGCCGGCATTGTTGCCGATCACCCGGATCTCCCGGCCGACTCGCGCACCCGCCGGATCGAGCTTCAGTGCCTTGGGGTGGATGTAGTGCAATTTCTTCGGGTCGAAGCGATAGAAGCCGAAGTCATGCACCGGATCACGGTAGATCGGGTAGATTGGAATCTGCTCGCGGTCCAGAAAGGTCGCCGTGGCCGTCACCGGCCCCGGCGTCACCACGTGACGGTTCGTGAGGATGATGCCGCGCTTGGCATCGACCACGAAGCCGGTCGCTTCGGCCGTCTCGTTGACGTCGGTGTCGAAAGCGCGGTCCTGGTTGAAATTGATCGCCACGACGCTGCTGGCGATGTGCGCCAGAGTCGCCGCCCAGGTCGGGTTGGACTCCAGAGCCGCAGCCTGGCGCGCAAGGTGTGCCGCAACGGCCGTACCGCCCGGCAGCGCCCGCGGCGGCGTAGCGGCAGCGGCGCCGGCCAGACCGACCGGCAGGATGAGCACAGACAGGCACAGCAGTCGTAGCAAGCGCATCGTCCCCCCGTTTGATATCTCGCTACCGGCCGAGCAGGACCAGCAGCCACACCGTCCCCAGCAGCACAAACGACATCAGCACCGCGGCCGAGCCGATGTCCTTGGCCAGCCCGGCGAGCGCATGTCGTTCCAGACCGATGCGATCGACCGTCGCCTCGATGGCACTGTTGATCAGCTCGACCACCAGAATCAGCACCACCGGGGCGACGAGCAGCGCCCGCTGAGTGCCGTCGTGCCCGAGCCACAACGCAAGTGGAATGGCCAGTGTCGCGAACGCCAGCTCCTGACGGAACGCGGCTTCCTCGCGAAACGCGCCGCGCAGTCCCCGCCAGCTCGCGCCGAAGGCGCGCAGCACCCGAGTGAGACCTCTCGGCTTGTAGCGGTCAATGGCTATCGGGCCGGTTTCCACGCAAGATCCAGCTGTTTGGCGGCCCGCACGTCATCGAGCCGCCGTACCGGCATGGTATGCGGAGCGCCGGTAACCTGCTCGGGTTCTTGCGCGGCCTCCCCGAGGATGCGCGTCATCGCCTCGACAAATGCATCCAGCGCCTGCTTGCTCTCGGTTTCCGTCGGTTCGATCAGCAGACATTCCGGCACCAGCAGCGGGAAATAGGTGGTCGGGGCATGCTGCCCATGATCGAGCAGCCGCTTGGCGAAGTCCATGGCCGTCACGCCGAACTCGCGCGCCTGGCGCTTCAGCGTGATGATGAATTCATGGCTGGCACGGCGATGCGGATAGGCGGCTTCGAAGCCTGCCTGAGTGAGCCGTGCGAGCAGGTAATTGGCGTTGAGCGTGGCGTACTCGCCGACCCTGGCCATGCCCTCACGGCCGAGCATGCGCATGTAGATGTACGCCCGCAGCAGCACCCCGACATTGCCCGCGAAGGCCGATAGCCGGCCGATCGATTGCGGCCGCTCGCGCTCAGTCAGCCAGACATACTGCCCGTCACGCCGCCCGACCAATGGCACCGGCAGAAACGGCGCAAGCCGCGCCGCGACGCCCACCGGCCCGGCTCCCGGCCCACCACCGCCATGGGGAGTGGAGAAGGTCTTGTGCAGATTGACGTGAATGACGTCGAAGCCCATGTCGCCGGGGCGCACTTTGCCGAGAATGGCATTGAGGTTGGCGCCATCGTAGTAGAGCAGTCCGCCCGCGGCATGAACCGTGCGCGCCACCTCCTCGATGCGCCGTTCGAATACCCCGAGCGTCGAGGGGTTGGTCAGCATGATCCCGGCCGTCCTCGGACCGACCGCGGCCTTGAGCGCATCGATGTCGATATCACCGTCGGCATTCACCGCAATCTCGCGCACCGTGCAACCGCACAGAGTCGCCGTGGCCGGGTTGGTTCCGTGCGCCGCCTCCGGCACGATGATCTCGTTGCGCTCGAGATCGCCGCGGGCGCGATGATAGGCGCGGATCATCGCCACACCGGCGTATTCGCCCTGTGCGCCGGCCATTGGACTTAAGGCCACGGCCTGCATGCCAGTGACCTCCTTCAGGATCTCCTGCAGCTCGAACAGACACTCGAGCACCCCCTGCCCGAGCGAGTCCGGCGCCAGCGGATGGCGGGCGAGGAACTCCGGCAGCATGGCGTACTGGTTGCAGGCCTTGGGGTTGTACTTCATCGTGCACGAGCCCAGAGGATAGAAGTTCGTGTCGATCGAGAAGTTCAGCTGCGAGAGGCGCGTGAAGTGGCGCACCGCCTCAAGTTCGCTCACCTCCGGCAGCACCGGCGCGGCCGCGCGCAGCTGCGCGGTGGGCAGATCTGCGCAGCTCGACGGTTCGGGCGGCGAAGGCCATTGGTCGGCGGCGCCGCGCCCGGGCACCGAATACTCGAAGATCAGTTTTTCCATGCCTTGTGCTCCTGCCATGCCCATCGGCGGCTCACGCCTCACGCGGCGCGCACTTCGCGCAGACTCGCCTCCAGGGCGAGACGGTAGCGCTCGATGTCTTCACGAGTCTTGGTCTCTGTGGCACAGACCAGCAGTGCCGGACCGAGCTCCGGATAGTGCTCCTGAAGGTCCCAGCCGCCGAGTATGCCCCGCGCGGCCAGCCGCTCGAGCAACGCAGCAACCGGCCGGTCGAAACCGATCACGGCCTCGTGAAACACCGGTTGCGGGAACCGCTCGCGTACGCCCGCGATCCGGCACAGCGCGTCCGTCAGCTCCCGGGTGCGCACATGCGCGGCCAGCGCCGTGCGCCGCAGGCCTTCGGCCCCGAGCAGCGACAGATGGATGGTGGCGGCCGTGACCATCAGCCCCTGATTGGTGCAGATGTTGGAGGTGGCTTTGGCGCGCCGAATGTGCTGCTCGCGCGCTTGCAGCGTCAGGGTAAAACCCTGCCGCCCGTGCGCATCGACGGTGCGCCCGACGATGCGCCCGGGCATCTGGCGCACATGCGCCATCCGGGTCGTCATGAACCCGAAATACGGTCCGCCCGAGGACAGCGGGATGCCGAGCGGCTGGCCGTCACCGATCACAATGTCCGCCCCCCTTGCTCCCCACTGCCCCGGGGGCTTCAGCAGCGCGAGGGCGATGGGATTGACGATCGCCACCACCAGAGCGTTGCGCGCATGCGCCCAGTCGGTCAGCACATCGACGTCCTCCAATCGCCCAAACACATTGGGCTGCTGGATGACAAGCGCGGTGATGTCCTCGCCCTCGACGCGCTCGAGCGCCGCAGCCGCGACACAGCCGCTCTCAAGCGACAGCGGCAACTCCTCGAACTGCAGCCCTTGATTGCCGGCGATACTGACAGCCGCCCGCCGGTAATGCGGATGCACGCTGCGCGGCACGAGGATATGCTGCGAATTCGAGCGTCGATTGGCGCGCACTGCCATCAGACTGGCCTCAGCCAGCGCGCTGGCGCCGTCGTACAGGGAGGCGTTGGACACGTCCATGCCGGTCAGGTTCGCCATCATGGTCTGGTATTCGTACAGCATCTGCAGCGTGCCCTGGCTGGCCTCAGCCTGATAGGGCGTGTAGGCGCTGTAGAATTCCCCTCGGGTCGCCACCGCCCAGACCGCCGCCGGGATGTGATGCTCGTAGGCGCCTGCGCCGATGAAGCACAGCGGCCGTCCATCGCGACGCGCACGCTCGCTCATCAGCCGCGCCAGCTGCATCTCGTTCAGTGACTCGGGCACTCCGGCGAGCGAGCCGACGCGCAGCTCCGCGGGAATCTCCTCGAACAACCGCTCAATGCTCTCGACACCAATCGTCTCGAGCATTGCCCCGACCTCCTCGCGCGTGTGCGGGACGAACGCCATCAGTCGCCCTCCTCCGTGGTCAGCTTCTGGTATTCGGCGGCGCTCAGCAGCGAAGCCGGCGCGCCTTCGGGGCGCAGCCGCGCAAGCCAGCCGCCGCCGTAGGGATCGGTGTTGACGATCTCCGGCGCATCCGCAAGCGCCGGGTTACCCTGCAGGACCTCACCGGCCACCGGCGCGTAGACGTCGGAGGCGGCCTTGACCGACTCGATCACCGCGAACGGCTGGCCTGGCGTGACCCTGCGGCCCTGCTCGGGCACTTCGATGAAGACCAGATCCCCGAGCGCATGCTGTGCGTGATCGGTGATGCCAACCTCGACGGTGCCATCAGGCAGTGTACGCAGCCATTCGTGGGTGCGCGTGTACTGCAGATCGGGAGGAACCTTGCTCATGGGACGCTCCGTGGAGTCGAATCGTGGGTCTCGGTGGATCGATGGCGTATGAATTCAGAGACGGGCGGGCGGATCAGCTCGATCAAGCACGGACTTGCCATGCCGCACGAATGGCGGTTTGACAACCCGTGCCGCCAGCAGTTTGCCTCGCACCTCGACTTGGAGCCGGTCGCGCGCCGCGGCGGGGATGCGTGCCAGCGCGATAGAGCGCTCGAGCGTCGGGGAGAACGTACCACTCGTAATCTCACCCTCGCCGCCGTCCGCGACGAACACCCGCTGATGGGCGCGCAGCACGCCGCGTTCAGCGAGCACCAGTCCGGTGAGCTGACGCAAATTGTCGCCCGCACGCAGCGTCTCGAGCGAGGCCCGACCGATGAACGCGCGCCCCGGGGTGAGTGCGACCGTCCAGGCCAGAGCGGACTCGAACGGGTGGGTGTTCTCATCCATGTCGCTGCCATAGAGGTTCATGCCGGCCTCCAGGCGCAGCGTGTCACGCGCACCGAGGCCGCAGGGCACCACGCCCGCTTTGATGAGCGCCTGCCACAGCGGCTCGGCGTCCTGCGCAGGCAACATGATTTCGAAGCCATCCTCGCCGGTGTAGCCGGTGCGGGAGATGAACCAGCGCTCGATCTCGGTGCCGTAAAACGCCCCGAGCGTCAGAGCGCGCTCGGCCGCGGCATCCGCAAGCAACGCTGCCACACGCGCACGCGCCTCGGGTCCTTGTACCGCGAGCATTGCCAGATCAGACCGCTCGCGTACCGTGACGCCGAACGGCTCGGCATGCCGGCGGATCCAGGCGAGATCCTTCTCGCGCGTGCCGGCATTGAGCACGGCACGAAACCACTGCGCGCCGAGGTAATAGACGATCAGATCATCGATGATGCCGCCGCGCTCATTGAGCAGACAGCTGTAGAGCGCCTTGCCGCGCTCGGTGAGCCGGCTCACATCGTTGGCGAGAAGCTGCAGCAGAAACGGCCGTGCAGCCGCACCCTGCAGGTCGACGATGCACATATGGGAGACATCAAACACGCCGGCGAGGCGTCGCACCGCATGGTGCTCGGCGAGCAGCGAGCCGTACTGCAGGGGCATCTCCCAGCCCCCGAAGTCCACGATGCGTGCGCCGGCGGCCTGATGCAGAGCGAAGAGAGGAGTTCGTCGGGCCACAGATCCTCCGGAAGGCAACAGAGCGGCAGATTTCAGCCTGCCGCCCCTCTGTCCGGTGACCTGAGAGATCAGGCGCTGCGCGCCTCTCCCCTTCGGTGGGCCGGCGCCGCTCGGCGCCCGCCACTCTCCAGAGACCCCGCGCAGACCATCGGTGGCCCGCGCAATCTGCCGTTCGTGTGCCTGAGCGTTTCCGGGCGGGAATTGCGCCTTCGGCGTTCCGGCCAGTCAGCCGGACTCTCTCCGTGCAGATCGTTTTTCAGGGTAGGCGCATCATACCAGCTTTGCCGCCCGGTGGCGTCGGCTCCAGGCTGCGCTCGCGCTTGCGCCAGTGGTCGCCGTGGGCGAGCCATCCCGGTAAAATCCCCGCACCTCTTGGCAGCTCTCCCCGTTACTCGGCAGGTATCCATGTCCTCAATTGCGCGCCGTTCCTCCGTCCCAGTCAGCATTGGCCCCGTGCGAGTCGGCGCTACCGCGCCCATCGTCGTGCAATCGATGACCAATACCGACACGGCCGACATCGAGGGCACGGCGCAGCAAGTGAAGTCCCTCGCCCGTGCCGGTTCCGAGCTGGTGCGGATCACGGTCAATTCGGCAGAGGCCGCCGCGGCAGTACCGCACATCCGCGAGCGGCTCGATCAGATGGGCGTCGCCGTGCCCCTGATCGGTGACTTTCACTTCAACGGCCACAAGCTGTTGCGCGAACATCCCGCCTGTGCCGAAGCGCTCGCCAAGTACCGCATCAATCCGGGCAACGTCGGCCGCGGCAGCAAGCGTGACCCGCAGTTCGCCGAGATGATCGAGACCGCCTGTCGGTACGGCAAGCCGGTCCGCATCGGGGTCAACTGGGGCAGCCTCGATCAGGATCTGCTCATGCGGCTGATGGATGAGAACGCGACGCGCGCCGAGCCCCTGAGCGCCCAGCAGATCATGCGCAACGCCGTGGTGCTCTCGGCATTGGAGAGCGCCGAGCGCGCCGAGGCGCTCGGCATGGCGCACGATCGCATCATCCTCTCGGCCAAGGTGAGCGGCGTGCAGGACCTCATCGCCATCTACAGCGACCTCGCCGCGCGCTGCGACTATCCGCTGCACCTCGGACTCACCGAGGCGGGGATGGGCTCCAAGGGCATTGTTGCCTCGACCGCAGGCATGGCCGTGCTGCTGCAGCGCGGCATCGGTGACACGATCCGCGTCTCGCTCACCCCGGAACCGGGCGGCGATCGCACGCAGGAGGTCATCGTCGCGCAGGAAATCCTGCAGACGATGGGACTGCGCTCATTCCTGCCGCTGGTGACCGCCTGCCCCGGTTGCGGACGCACCACGAGCACCGTGTTCCAGGAACTTGCGCAGCGCATCCAGACGCACATCCGCCATCGCATGCCCGAATGGCGGCGCGAGTACGAGGGCGTCGAGGACATGTCGGTCGCGGTCATGGGCTGCGTCGTCAATGGCCCCGGGGAGAGCAAACACGCCAACATCGGCATCAGCCTGCCGGGCACGGGCGAGCGACCGGTCGCGCCGGTGTACGAAGACGGTGAAAAGACCGTGACGCTCAAGGGTGAGCGGATCGCGGAGGAATTTCAGGAACTGCTCGAACAGTACGTGGCACGCAAGTTCAGCCGCAAGCCGGCGCGCGACACCGCCGCCTGAAAACGCCGCGGGGAGGCCTCATGAGCAATGCGTTAAGCGGAAAGACCTGCAAGCCCTGCGAGGGCGGCGTCCCGGCCCTCTCCGTCGAGCAGGCGCGCGCGCTGGCGCAGCAGCTCAACGCAGGATGGAGTTTGTCGTCGGAGGGTCCCTATCTGCGGCGCGAGTTCCGCTTCAAGGACTTCTACCGGACGATGAGCTTCGTCAACGCCGTGGCGCACATCGCCAACATCGAGGATCATCACCCGGATCTCGAGGTCGGCTACAACTACTGCCGCGTGCGGTACACCACGCACGCCATCCGGGGGCTCTCCGAGAACGATTTCATCTGCGCGGCGAAGATCGACCAGATCCCGCTCAGCTGAGCGCTGCCGGACGCGCCGCGGCGGGCAGCTCCCCGCTCAAGCCGAGCGCCTGGCCGATGAACAGGCGTTTCAGTGTCTCGCTGCGGTTCACCCAGGCGAGCCCATGCTGCGCCAAATGCCCGAGCGGCCCGGCTTCATGGGCGAGAAAGCGGTTGAACGCATCGATGGCGAGCGCCATGGGCGCCAACTCGCTCTTGCGCCAGCGCTCGTAACGGCGCAGCGGGAGCGCCGCGCCAGGATCCTCGCCGCCACGCTGCGCCTGCAGGATGCACTCGCTGAGCGCCGCCGCATCGAGCAGACCCTGGTTGACCCCCTGCCCGGCGAGTGGATGCACCACATGCGCTGCGTCCCCGATGAGCGCGCAGCGCGCTGCCGTGAAGCGTTCTGCACGCAATCGACGCAACGGAACGGCGCGTCGCTCTGAGCACAACTGCACGGCCCCGAGCACCCCGTCCGACGCGGCAAGCAACTCCGCCTCGAATTGCGCTTCGCTCTGGGCAAGCCGCTCGCGACCGAGGGCCTCCTCGACGGACCACACAATTGAACTGCTGCCGTCCGCGAGCGGCAGGAATGCCAGTGTGCCGGCGCCGAGGAAGCGCTGCCAAGCGGTCCGCTCGTGCGCACGCGCTGTACGAACGTTGGCGATGATCGCGAGCTGTTGGTAACTTGACTCATGTGCCACGAGCCCGATCGCCTCGCGCACCTTGGAGCGCGCGCCGTCGGCTCCGACGAGGAGCCGGCAGTGCAGCAGGTGCGAATCGGTGCGCACCTGCACGTCCTGCTCGCCTATCTCAAGGCCCGCGAAACCTGCCGGGAGAATGGTTCCGCCGGCCGCCTCGAATGCCTCGAGCGCGGCGCACTGCACGAGGCGATTCTCGGCAATGGCGCCGAGATTCCGTTCGCCCGCATAGGCTGCATCGAACACCAGAGCATCGGGGCTGCGCGCCGGCTGATGGGCCGGCCAGACGCACATCCGCTCATAGGGCTGGATCCGCTCCGCGGGCAGCCGCTGCCACGCACCGGCCGTCGTGAGAATCCGCTCGCTTGCGCGCGACCAGGCGGACACGCGTACGTCGAGCGCATCCTGCGCCGCCGGCGGTGCGGGTCGGGCCGGCTCGAGCAGTCCGATGCGCAGCGGCCGGCGGCCGGCGCCGCCAGCGCGCTGCAGCAGCGCCCCGGCGCAGGCGCCCACCGGTCCCCCACCGACGATCAACACGTCCCAATGGGAATCGCCGAGGCTCATGCGACGGGCAGCCCGCGCGCCAGACGGGGCGTCGGGCCACCGAAGCCGAGGCTTACCCGCGCAAGGGCCCGCTTCGCGGGCGGCGACAGATCAAACACCAGCAGGCCCAGGTTGCGCAGCAGGCTCGCTCCGGGCAGCTGGCTGGCAAACAGTTTGACCAGCGAGTCGGTGAAGCGCACCACGCCACCGCGGTCGGCCGCACGTGCCTTGCGGTAGGCATCGAGCAACTCCGGTGCACCCGGATCGCCGCTGTGTGCGGCAATCCGCTCGGCAAGCAGGGCCGCATCGCGCAAACCCAGGTTGAACCCTTGACCGGCAATCGGATGCAGCCCCTGCGCCGCGTTGCCCACCAGCACGGTTCGCAGCCCCACCGTCTCGATGGCCCGTGACAGCCGCAGCGGATACGAGGCGCGTCGGCCGATGCGCAGGAAGTGCCCGGCTCGCCAGCCGAAGCGCTCCTGCAGCGCGCTCAGATAGGCCGCGTCGCTCAGATCGAGCAGCTCCGCCGCTCGTGCCGGCTCGCACGCCCAGACCGCACCATAGCCGCCGCCGTGCAGCGGCAGGACGGCGACCGGCCCGCTCGGCGTGAATCGTTCGTACGCCGTGCCATCCTGGGGTCGGTCGGTCATCACGGCGGCGGTGATCGCCACCTGCGCATAATCCTCGACCTGCGCCTCGATACCTGCCGCGGCCCGCACGATCGAATTGGCCCCGTCGGCGGCCACCAACAGCCGCGCGCTCACGGTCTCCTCGCCGCCGTGCGCATTGAGCACCGTGAGTGCCGCGCCGTCCGCGGCGATCTGCACCGCACCCACCCTTGCCGGCATGCGCAACGTGACGCCGCTGGCGCGCCGCAGAGCGCCCCACAGCGCCGCGCCGATGAGCCGATTCGGAATGACGTAGCCGAACGCCTCGACACCTTGCTCCGTGGCGCGCAGGCGAGCGCTGCCGAAGCGGCCCGCTTCGGACACGTGGATGGTGCGAACCGGCGCGGCCTCGCGCGCCAGATCCTCCCAGACTCCGAGTGCCTCGAAGATACGCCGGCTGGCGTTGCCGAGCGCGGTCGTGCGCTCATCGAAGCTCGGCTGCTCGCGCGAGCCGGGTTCGACACCCTCGATGAGCAGCACGCGCAGTGCGCTGCCCTCGAGCGCCAGCGCAAGACTCGCGCCGACCAGTCCGCCGCCGACGATCGCGACATCAAACTGCCGCGGCGCGCCGTCGCGTCCCTCAGGCTCGGGCACGCTGGCCCCGTCGCGCCCGTGCATGCGCCGCCGGCGGTGGAGCAGCACTCGGCTGCGGCTCAGCCATCAGCGCCTCGATCAGATCCGGATCCTTCGGTACTCCGTCGGTCAGCACTTCATGCCCACTCTTGGTGACGGCAACATCATCTTCGATGCGCACCCCGATGCCTTGCAGGCGCTTCGGTACGCCGCGCGCGCCACGGGGTATATAGATGCCCGGCTCGATCGTGAGCACCATGCCGGGTTCGAGAACGCGCCAGGCATCACCGACCTTGTAGTCCCCGACATCGTGCACGTCCATCCCCAGCCAATGGCCGGTGCGGTGCATAAAGAAGCGCCGATAGGCGCCATCGCGCTCGAGTTTGGCCGGCTTGCCTTTGAGCAGTCCGAGGCGCACCAGCCCCTGGGTGATGATGCGCACCGCCGCCTCATGGGGCTCGTTCCAATGTGCGCCCGGGCGTACCCGGGCGATCGCTGCGAGATTCGCCTCGTGCACCACCTCGTAGACGGCCCGCTGTTCGGGGCTGAAGCGCCCATTGACCGGGAACGTGCGGGTGATATCCGAGGCATAACACTGGTATTCGCACCCGGCGTCGATCAGCACCACCTCGCCGTCGCGCAATGGCTGATCATTTTCGTTGTAGTGCAGGATGCAGCTGTTCGCCCCCGAGCCGACGATGGGGTGATAGGAGGTGTCGGCACCGTGGCGGCCGAACTCATGCACGATCTCGGCCATGAGTTCGTATTCCATCCGACCAGGACGGCAATGGCGCATTGCTCGCACATGCGCGAGCGCGCCAATGCGCGCCGCCTCGCGCATCAGTTCGAGTTCGGTGCGGGATTTGAACAGGCGCAGCTCGTGCAGAACCTGATCGAGGGCCACGAACTCCTGCGGTGGATGCCGGCCGTTGCGCGCCTGGGTGCGCAGGCCGTTTACCCAGCCGACCACGCGCTGGTCGAACTCGGGATAGATCCCCATCGCGTAGAACACCTTCGCGCGGTTCTCCATCAGCCCCGGCAGGATCTCGTCGATGTCCGTGATGGGAAAGGCATCATCGGCGCCATACTGGCGGCGCGCGCCCACGGGCCCGGCCCGCCGCCCATCCCAGGTCTCACGCGCCGGGTCTCGATCGCGGACGAACAGGATGTATTCGGCCTGCTCGCGGCCCGGGATCAGCACGGCGACCGATTCGGGCTCACCGAAACCGGTGAGATAGTGAAAGTCACTGTCCTGCCGGTAAGCGTACGTTACGTCACTGTTGCGCGTACGCACCGGAGCGGCCGGCACGATGGCAATGGCGTCACGCCCCATCAGGCGCATCAGCGCGCTGCGACGGCGGGCGAATTCTTCAGTGGGACTTACGGGCTTCAATGAAAGGGTGCTCCAGGCGGGTTGGGTGGGGGTTCGCGCAGCGGCGCGAGCTCCTCGAATACCACTTGCACGCTGACGCGGATGAACTCGACGAGTTCGGCGTAGGCCTCCTCGTTCGACTCCTCGCTCTGCGTCGTGTCGACTGCGGCGCTTCCGATTTCCCTGATGTCGCTGACGATCTCGCTGACCTCGCCGGGCATGTTGGCCGCGTCGCGCAGCACACCGAGCCCAAGACCATAGAGAAAGCCCTGACACCACAGCGCCAGCGCCGCGGCGCGTTCGATGATCGGACAGTCATCATTGGGCAGCAGCAGATCGAATTCCATCTCCGGCCCGCCGAGCGCCCCGGCGGTATGCCGATACAGCGCCCGCAGCACCTGGGCGCTGGCCGCCTCGGCTTGCCCCTCGGGCAGGATATCGAGCAGCCAGTCGGCGAAACCGTACGCGGGCGCCGAGCACAGCGAGCCGGTCAGCGTGCCGTGCGCTTCGGCCGCCTCGGCGAGGGAGTGCTCGCCGGCAAGAACGTTCTGGATCTCGGCATAGTCGGCTTGGATCATCGTACGGCATTATGCCGCATGTCGGCGCCGACGGATCCCCGAGCACAGCTGGCGGGCGCTCGGCGGCGCTCGCATTGACCGCATGGAGAGCCCGGCACTATAGTCGCGCCAGCATGAGCGGCAGCGCATCTACACCTCTGGATACGGAACTCGACCGCCTGACCCGGCGGGTCGATGAATTGCTCGCAGCCTTGGAGCAACTGCGTGATGAGAATCGCGCGCTAAAGCAGCGGCACGAATCGCTCGCTGGCGAGCGCGCGACGCTGCTGCAGAAGAATGAACAGGTGCGCGCGCGAGTCGAGGCCATGATCGGTCGGCTGAAAACTCTGGAGCACGGCGCGTGAGCGAGGACCCAGCACGCGTCAGCGTGCGCATACTTGATCGGGACTACATGGTCGCCTGCCCGCACGAGGAGCGCCCGGCGCTGCTCGACGCCGCGGAGTACCTGAATGCCCGCATGCGCGAGGTGCGCGACAGCGGCAAGGTCGTCGGACTCGACCGCATAGCCGTCATGGTCGCGCTCAATATGGCCAACGAGCTGCTGCAGCAGCGCGAGCGTGGCACCCGCGGAGCGCTCGAGACCGGTGACAAGGTGCGCGCCCTGCGCGAGCGCGTGGAAACGGCGCTCGGACACAGCCAGTCGCTCGATCTGTGATGCCACACGAGGGGCGGGCGTGCGACCTGCGCCCGAGCGGGCTTTGGTGTACAGTGCTCAGAGCGTCGCCTGCGGTGTTCGACACGCGGGCCGGGTTACCTCGGACCCTAATTGAAACACCCATGGGACTTCAGGGCTTGCCGGCAGAATTGTGCAAGTCCGCCCTGAGCGGAAAGCCTTACCTGCCGCAGCCCGTCCCACTTGTTGCTCTGGTTCGAGAGCAACGGTTCGCACCGGCACAGGCGGGTGACGCTCCCTGATTCCACACAGCAGCAGGCCCGCGCGCAATTGCGGGCCGCGCTCCGGCAGGCCCGCCGGAGCGTTCCAGCTGCCGAGCGAGCGCGCCGCGCGCGGCGCGTCGCTCTGCTCGCCGATCAAATGGGTTTGCTGCAACCGCGCTGGCGCATCGGTCTTTACCTCGCCCTGCCCGAGGAGCTCGACACCGGCGCACTGATCGAGGTCGCCCGCCGCCGAGGCTGCGGAATCTACCTACCACGCATCGACTCGCAACCGATGGCACGCACGATGCAGTTCGTGCGCTACAGCACACGTCTGCCGCTCAATCGCTTCGGCATACCTGAACCGATTGGACCGGTGCTACCGAGCATCCACGCGCTCGACGTCATCTTCGTTCCGCTGGTCGGATTCGACCGCCGCGGTACTCGTCTCGGCATGGGCGGTGGTTATTACGATCGCGCGCTCGCATGCACGCGCGCACGAGCCATGGGGCGACCACTGCTCGTTGGACTCGGCTACGCATTGCAGCAGCTCGAGCGCATCGAGCGCGCTGCGCACGACGTGCCGCTTGATATGGTGATCACCGAGCGCAGCGTGATCCGTTGTGCAGGAACTCGCACAGCACCCTAGTAACGAACACACGCCGCGCCGATCGAGTGGCGCGGCGTCGCGTGTGCGCCGTTAGCACATCCACTCATGACTTGCTTGTATTTTTGTTTCGCATGTATATACTCGGCCCTCGGACTAACCCGTCAACTGGAGAGCCAACATGGCGAAGGCAAAGAAGAAGGCCGCGAAGAAAAAAGCTGCGAAGAAGAAGTAAGGCCTTTCGCTCGGCGGCCGCTTCGGCGGCCGCCGAGTGAAACAAAGTTCGATGCCCTCGTGCCCGCGTCAGCGGGCACATTCGTTTCTAGCCCCGGGAAAAAGCCGTGATAGACACCCGCAGCGCAAATTCGAACGACACCGACAGCCACGCGAAGAAGCGCCGCAGCGCCGAGGCAGCACTGCGCTTCGTGGCAGCGGACAGCGTGCTCGGCGTGGGTACCGGCTCCACCGTCGGCTGCTTCATTGAAGCACTCGCGGCGCGGCCCGGCCTGATCCGCGCAGCAGTATCGAGCTCCGAGGCAACCAGCCGCCAGCTGCGTGCTGCCGGCATCGAGATCCTCGACCTCAATGACGTCACCGCACTGCCGGTGTACATCGATGGTGCCGATGAGGCGACCCGCACCCGGCAGCTGATCAAGGGCGGCGGTGGCGCGCTGACGCGCGAGAAGATCGTGGCGGCGGCGGCGGATCGCTTCATCTGCATCATCGATGACGGCAAGCTCGTCGAGACACTGGGCGCCTTTCCACTGCCCATCGAGGTCATCCCCATGGCACGCGCGCTAGTGGCCCGCATGATCGAGACGCGGGGCGCACGAGCGGTATGGCGTCGGGGGTTCGTGACGGACAACGGCAATCACATCCTGGACGTGCATGGTCTGTCGATCCGCGACCCGCTAGCGCTCGAGCGCGAGCTCGGTGAGATCACCGGGGTGGTAACCGTGGGGTTGTTCGCCGCGCGTCCGGCAGATGTGCTGCTGGTCGGTACCGCAACAGGCACCGAGGCGATCTAGGCGCTCACACGCCGTTGCCGGAGGCAATCACGAGCGTCGGCCGCGGCGGCTCCTGCACCAGCTCGCGCAGCGTCAGATCCCCACACCGGTGGCGGCGCGCCTCATCGATCGCCCCGAGCAGCCGATCGACCGGAGGAATCGGCAACAGCCGCGGCGTGAAATCGCCGGGGCGGTGACTGCGCGCAACATCCAGAACATCCGTGAGCTTGATGCGCCCCAGATCTCGCGCCGGCAGCAGTTCGTCGTCTTCGGTCACCACGAGCATCCCGCCGCGTTCGAGACCTGCGACCATCTGCGCAAGCGCAATACCAGGCAGTCCGAGCTCGCTGGCGAGCGCAGTCAGGCTCCAGCGTCTCTCACCCGTGAGGTACGCACGGCCCACCAGATACATGACGCGCAGCGCCAGCTGCTCGACCTCCGCGCCCGAGAGCTTCAGCTCCTGGAGCCCTAGGCGCAGATAGGCGGGATTCTGAATGTAGAACGCGAGTTGTGCGCCGGCGAGCAGGATCAGCCAACCGAGATACGTCCACAGCAGTCCGACAACGATGAACGCGAAACCGGCGTAGACGATGGCAAGACGTGTCGAGTGCACGACGAACGCGGTGAACACCCGGCCGACCGCGGCCCAGAGCACTCCGGCCACCAGCGCACCGATCAGCGCCGGGCGCCATCGGACACGCGTGTTCGGCACCAGCAGATACAGCCCGGTAAACGCCACGATCACCATCGCATACGGGGCGAGCTTGATGCCCGCGGTAGCGAACACATCGATCCAGGGCAGGCGGCTGAGGTCGCGGAACGGCGCGCTGTCGATCGCCCGATGCGACATGCCGACGAACATCACCAGGATCACCGGGCCGCCCACCAGCAGCGTGAGGTACTCAGTCATGCGGCGCGCGAAGCTGCGCGGCTGCTGCACGCGCCAGAGGAAATTGAAGCTGTCCTCGACCTTTTTGATGGTGCCGATCAGCGTCCATGCGAGCAGCGCGAAGCCGACCGAGCCAAGCACTCCGCCGCTGACGTGATCCGCGAACTGCACCACGCGCGAGGTGACCTTGACCGCATCCCGTGGCCCGAGTGCACTGAAGAACTGATAAACCACCGGCTCGAGGTCACCGCGCGCGCCAAATAGCTTCAGGATCGCAAAGCTGAAGGCCGCCAGCGGGATCAGGGTCAACAGCGTGGTATAGACGAGTCCCATCGCCCGCAGGTTGATCTGTCCACCGGCCAGATCGCGCAGCACCGCGTACGCGTAGCTCAGCGCATTGAAGAGCCGGCCGCGCGTCGGGCCGCTGCGCTCGGCGCCACCGAAGAACCAGTCATCGAGAAATGCCCAGATTCGCGCCCACATGGCAGCCGAAGATTAAGCGCGACGCGCCAATCTGTCATCCACGCCGCTCACGCCTCAGGTGCGCATACCCCGCCGCTCACGGATCAGCTCGTAGGCTCCGATGATTTGCTGGGTGCGCTGCTTGGCATGCTCGACCATGGAATCGGACAGGCCGTTTGCCTTGAGCTTGTCGGGATGGTGACGGCTCAGCTGCCGTCGGTAAGCCTTGACGATCTCTCGGTCGTTGTCCGCGGCGCTCACGCCAAGTACCCGGTAGGCGCGCTCCAGATCCTCGGTTGGATCAGGAGCGGCACTCGGGCCGAAACCGCGCGCATGAATGCGCAGCGCCGCCTCGATCTGTGCGAACTCGAGCGAGGCGATCCCGAGCCGCGCGGCGATTCGCACCAGCAGTGGCCGAACCGGCCCGTCGAGATCGTTACCGGCGAGCGCTGCGCGAACCTGCAACTCGAGGAACAAGCGCCGCAGATGCCTGCGGCCGTGACAGACGCGGTTCAACTCGCCGAGTTCGCCCTCCAAATCGAATCCCGGCCGCTTGCCCGCCGTGAAGTGCTCGATGGCGGCATGCACCTGTGCCGGGGTGAGGCGCAATTGCGCCATCACGGCGCGTGCCGCCACGATTTCCTGTTCAGAAACCCGCCCATCGGCCTTGGCGAGAAAACCCATGACGCGGAAGGTCGAACGGAAGAACTGCTCACCGACCGCCGCAGCATGCCCGCCCCCCCCAGCCCCGCCGCGCTGCTCGGCATAGGCGTCGAACTGGTGCCCGATCAGCGCCCCGAGCACCGCTCCGACCGGTCCGAAACCGAGCACGAAGCCGAGCAGGCCGCCGGCAAGCTTCCCGGTGTATCTCATGGGCGTAGGGGGACGTGCGCGCTGTGCATGCACTGCTATAGTAGCAAGCATGGATGCACCGACCGTCTATCGCACGTCATTGCACGGGCTTGAAAAGATCCACGAAGGCAAGGTTCGCGACATTTATGCCGCGGGGACCGATGCGCTGCTCATCGTGACCACCGATCGGCTGTCTGCGTTCGACGTGATCCTGCCGGACCCGATTCCCGGCAAGGGTAGGGTGCTGAACCAGATCTCGCAGTTCTGGTTCGAGCGCACCGGACACATCGTGCCGAATCAGCTCACCGGGCGGGCAGTCGACTCCGTGGTCAGCGACCCGGCCGAGCGCACCCTGCTCGCCGGGCGCGCCATGGTAGTCAAGCGACTGAAGGCACTGCCCATCGAGGCGGTTGTCCGCGGTTATCTGATCGGCTCGGGATGGAAGGAATATCAAAAGACCGGCAGCGTGTGCGGCATCGAACTGCCGGCAGGGCTGACACTCGCGGCTCGCCTGCCCGCGCCCGTGTTCACCCCGGCCACCAAGGCGGCGGCCGGCGAGCACGATGAGAACATCTCCTTCGCCGAGACCGAGCGCCTGATTGGCGCACAGCTCGCCGCCCAAATGCGTGCATGCGCGATTGCGCTCTACGAGTTCGCCGCCGCCCACGCGCGGGCGCGCGGCATCATCATTGCCGACACGAAATTTGAATTCGGGCTCGACGAGCACGGCACGCTCACGCTCATCGATGAGGCGCTGACCCCGGACTCCTCGCGCTTCTGGGCGACGGACACGTATCGGGCCGGCATCAGTCCGCCGAGCTTCGACAAGCAGTTCGTGCGCGATTATCTCGAGACGCTCGACTGGGACAAGCGAGCGCCGGGACCGAAGCTGCCGGCCGAGATCATCGCGCGCACCAGCGAGAAGTATCACGAGGCACTGCGCCGATTGACAGGGCCCGCTGCGTGAGCGCGCACTGGATCGCCCCGTCCATCCTCTCCGCCGATTTTGCGCGCCTCGGCGAGGAAGTTGACGCCGTCATCGCCGCCGGGGCCGACCTGATCCACTTCGACGTGATGGACAATCATTACGTTCCGAATCTCACCATCGGACCGCCGGTGTGCGAGGCCTTGCGCAAACACGGCGTGGCGGTCCCGATCGATGTACATCTGATGGTCCGTCCGGTCGATCGGATCGTGCCGGACTTCGCGCGCGCAGGAGCCGGATTCATCAGCTTCCATCCCGAAGCCAGTGAGCACATCGATAGGACCATCGAACTGATCCGCGAGCACGGCTGCCGGCCGGGCCTGGCGCTCAATCCGGCCACCCCCCTCGAGTACCTCGACTACACGCTCGAGAAACTCGATTTGGTGCTGGTCATGTCGGTAAATCCCGGCTTTGGCGGCCAGCGATTCATCCCTTCGGCGCTGAGAAAACTCGAGGCGGTACGACGACGGATCGAGACGATCGGCCGCCCGGTGCGGCTGGAAGTCGACGGCGGGGTGAAGGTAGAGAACATCCAGGCGTGCGCGCGAGCCGGCGCGGACACCTTCGTGGCCGGTTCGGCAATTTTCGGCAGCGCGGATTACGCGGCGACCCTGCGCGCCATGCGCGCACAAATCAGCGCTCTGTGAGTGCTCCGCCGCGCCCGATCCGGGCGCGGCACTGACTCACTCGTCGTGGCCGGGACCGGCGGGGCGTGCGCCCTTGGCGGCACCCGGCTGCTTGACCGGCACCACCACCGGCCGTGTGCGCATCTTCGGCCGCGCGTTGAACACCACGATGGTCTTGCCCGTGGCGCGCAACAAGCCCTGGTCCTCGAGCACCTTCAACACGCGGCCGGCCATTTCGCGGGAACAGCCGACCAGGCGCGACAATTCCTGCCGGCTGACCTTGATCTGCATGCCCTCGGGATGGGTCATGGCATCGGGTTCGTCACACAGATTGTTAATCGCATGCGCGACTCGGCCGGTGACGTCCACGAAAGCGAGATCGCCGAGCTTGCGATTGGTCCGATCGAGCCGGGTTGCAAGCTGCGTCGCCAGCTCGAACACGAGCCCCGGACTTTCGGCAGCGATCTGCCGGAAACGCGGATAGGTCATCTCCGCCAGTTCACAGGCGTTACGCGTGCGTACCCAGGCGCTGCGGGTCGCCTGGTCCTGGAAAAACAGGCCCATCTCACCGAAGAACTGCCCGCGGTTCAGATACGCGAGCACCATCTCGTTGCCTTCCTCGTCCTCGATCATCACTTCGACCGACCCGCTGATGATGTAGTAGAGAACATCCGGCAGGTCGCCAGCATGAATCACCACCGTCTTAGAGGGCACGGTGCGGATGCGGCAATAGCTGAGAAAGCGATTGATCGCCGGAATGTCACTCAGCGGCTTGACGACGTTTTCTTCCATCACCGGCTCCCCCGTCTCATACGGTCTTGAGGCGAAGATTACTTAATTTACTCCCCTGGGTGGAAGCGTACCGCACGCGCCGGCTGGAAAACAGCACGGTTTGCATCTGCGATCCCACCGGGGTCGGGCGCTCAAAGCCAATAGGCCGTACCCGTCATCACCCGCGCCGTTGCCCGCATCAATGCTCGAACCGGCATCGGCAGCTCGACGCCCCCGGCCGCCTTCGCCTTCGCGCCGTGTGTCATCTCATCTGTGCGCATCGCTGCGACGATCGCGCGGCTGCGCGCGTCCGCCTCCGGCAGACTGCCCAGGTGCCCCTCCAGGTGTCCCTCGACCTGCCGCTCGGTTTCGACCACGAAGCCCAGGCTGATCCGATCGCCCATCAGGCCCGCCAGCGCGCCGATCGCCAAAGAGCCGGCATACCACAGCGGATCGAGCCGGCTGGGCTGGGAGTCGAGCTCGCTCAGCCGGGTCGCACACCAAGCGAGATGGTCCGCCTCGTCCCGTGCGGCGCGCAACAGCATCTCGCGGGTGGCGGGATCGCGTGCCGCGAGCGCCTGACCATGGTACAGCGCTTGGGCTGCGATCTCCCCGGCATGATTGACGCGCATGAAGCCGACGGAGCGACGACGCTCGTCAGCCGAAAGCTTATCCTTTGCCCTATCAGGCTCGCCGGGCACGGGTCGAGCCGCCCGGGCAGGCGCGCCGAGCGCGCGCAGCGCCCGATCCGCCGCGGCTATCCAGGAATCGAAGGAGTGACACGCTTGCATACGTCTATTATAGGTGCTCGGCAGCCCTAGTGCCCCCGCGAGCGCGTTCTGCGCACTGGCTTTTGCAAATGGGCCGCACCTTCAGTAGACTTGCCGGCCCTTTGGATAGGGTCCTTATTGGATCGAAGCCCCCCTGCAGAGGCTCTTATGAAGACGGTTTTCGCCAAATCCGGCAGCGTCCGCGGCGACTGGTTCGTGGTCGATGCGAGCGGCAAGACGCTTGGGCGTCTCGCCACGCAAATTGCCCATCGCCTGAAGGGCAAGCACAAGGCTGATTACAGCCCTCACGTCGACATGGGCGACCACATCGTGGTCCTCAATGCCGGCAAAGTGCACGTCACCGGCCGCAAGCTGAGCGACAAGATTTATTATCACCACACCGGTCATATCGGTGGCATCAAGTCCATCGCGCTCGACAAGCTCCTCGCCGAGCACCCTGAACGGGCGATCGAGTTTGCGGTCAAGGGCATGCTCCCGAAGAACCCGCTCGGACGGCGCATGTTCAAGAAGCTGCATGTGTTTGCCGGTGGCGAGCATCCGCACCAGGCGCAGCAGCCGCGACCGCTCGAGATTTAAAGGAACCTAGCGATGGCACTGCAGCAAGCGAACTACGGTACCGGCCGGCGCAAGACGGCGACGGCTCGGGTGTATCTGCGTCCGGGCAGCGGCAAGATCACGGTCAACGACCGGCCGCTCGATGAATTCTTTGGACGCGAAACGGGACGGATGATCGTTCGTCAGCCGCTCGAGGCGCTGGAATTGACCAGCCGCTTCGACGTCAGCGTGACGGTCGACGGCGGCGGTATCACCGGTCAGGCCGGCGCCATCCGCCACGGCATCACCCGCGCACTGATCGAGTACGACGAGACCTACCGCAAGACGTTGCGCGCTGCCGGGTTCGTCACCCGCGATGCGCGCGAGGTGGAGCGCAAGAAGGTCGGCCGCCGCAAGGCCCGCCGCGGAACGCAGTACTCCAAGCGTTAACCGGGTCTTGAAGAGCTCGCCCGGGGGCGCTTCAATAGCGGCCTCGGCGTGCTCGACCCACAGCGCTTGCCATGCGATTCTTGGGGGATCGTCTAGTGGTAGGACAACGGACTCTGACTCCGTTTACCTAGGTTCGAATCCTAGTCCCCCAGCCAAACGCCGGAGGCCCACCACAAGGTGGGCCTCTTGCTTTGGATCGGTCATGCCGCCGCGGCGCGAGCGCGCCGGACCGAGCAACCATCCCCCTGCAGACCAGGGACTCAGCTCCATCCCTTGCCTCGAACGCCAGCGCCTGCCGCAGAGCAGGCGGGGCACAGGCATCTGCGAGTAGTGCCCACGCGACCTGGTTGTCGCTGACGGCGCTGGCGGTGCTCATGACTCGATCGCCCTGGCGTTAGGGTTCGAGCTTGTCCGCTCCGGGAAGCCCGCCCGCCCCAGCTGCGCTGAATTCGGACGCCGCCAATACCGACATCACTCGGGCAAAATGCAGACGCCACCGATCGAGTTTTTGATGTCGCGCTTTCTGCGGCAGGCGTTGCGCGCACCCCAACAGTCGTGTTCGTTGCGAGTGAGTATTCTGAGCAGGACAATTTTTATTTTTTTACGGCCCCATACTCAGCGAAGCAGTAGACTATTGCCACGGCCGTTGCATTCATCTTGACTGGCGATTTCGACAGTGCACTCTCGTTGATCTGCCGATCTCAAACACAAAAGTCAGCCACACCGCAGAACCGTGATGCCGAACGTCACCATCCATGACAAGACGGCCCGAGGTGGGCCCGACGATGGACTGATCCGCAAAACCGAACTTGTCATCAGCAGCGTATTGCGCGGCGGAGTACTGCTCAGCATTGCGGTGATACTCACCGGCGTCTGTTACTACTATGTACTGCGTCTTCTCGGCCGAGCGCCTCCCGCGGCGTTCCCGGATACTCTGGCTCAGGTCAGCGCAGGCCTGAAGGCCGCCAATCCGGTTGCCATCGTCACAGCAGGCCTGCTCGTGCTGCTCGCTACGCCGGTGCTGCGGGTTGCCGTATCGATCGCCGCCTTTGCGATCGAAAAGGATCGCACCTACGTCATCATCACTGCGATCGTTCTGGCGATCCTGCTGTTCAGCATCTTCGGCATCGGCACCTACATGGGCCGCCCGGGTGTGACGGCCATGCCGAACAGCTCGTTCGGGGTTTTACTCTTCATCGCACTCAGCAGCATGTTTGCGGGCTTCATCGGAGCGCTTGCCGGGCTCGGCGGTGGCGTATTCATCGTGCCGATTCTGACGCTCATCTTCCACGTATCCTTCGCCACCGCGATCGGCGCGTCCATCGTGTCTGTGATCGCCACCTCTTCGGGTGCGGCGGCCGCCTATGTGCGCGACCGAATGACCAATTTGCGGGTTGGCATGTTCCTGGAAATCGCCACGACTGCCGGAGCGGTCTGTGGCGCCTTGGTCTCCTCGATGCTCGACGACACTCTGCTGTTCATCGTGTTCGGCGTGATTTTGTTGATCTCGGCGATACCGCTGATCCTGCGGCTCGGCGAGGAACTGCCACGCGGCGTGCAGAATCACAAATGGGCTCCGTGGCTGAAGCTGCCCGGCACCTACTCCGATCGGCGCACGCGCCAGGAAATCCCCTACCATGTCGCGCATGTCCGCATCGGCTTCGGCATGATGTATGTGGCGGGACTCATTTCCGGGCTGCTCGGCATCGGCAGCGGGACCTTCAAGGTCCTGGCGATGGACACGGCGATGCGCCTGCCCATGAAAGTCTCGACCACCACCAGCAATTTCATGATCGGAGTGACGGCGGCAGCCTCGGCGGGGATTTTCTTTCAGCGCGGCGACATCGATCCGATGATTGCCGCTCCAGTGGCGATTGGGGTGCTCGGCGGCTCCATGCTGGGTGCAAAAACCCTGAACAGGATGTCGAACGTCCACTTGAAGAAGGTGTTCGTCCCGATGATCGTACTGGTGGCGCTCAGCATGCTGGCCCGCGGCCTCGGCTGGCTGTAGGGGCGCGCCCGGCCTGCTGCCGGGGCTTCAGGGGTGCATCAGCAGCGGCAAGGTGCTGGCCTGGATCAGCCGGCTCGAAGTGCCCGGCACCAGCCAGTTCAAGATCTCGCCACGGCGGAAAGCACCCATGACGAGTCCGTCGGCCTGCCCGGCCGATGCCGCCTCCAGCAGCGCGGCCGCCGTCCGCCGCCCGCCGGAGTCCACCACCCGATAACTTGCGCCGCGCGCCATCGGCGCAATCGCGGCACGCGCGCTCTCGAGGGCACTGGCGTCCTGATCGACCGCCACCACTTCCACCTGTTCCGCCGCGCCGAGGAACGGAGCAAACGCAGCAAGCGCGCGGCGCAGCGGGGGCATATCCCGCCAACCCACCATCAGCCGTCGCCCGAAGCCCCCATCCCACGTGGGTGGCACCATGACCACGGGATGGCGGGTGCGCCACAGCGCGGCCCGTAGCGCTTCGCGATGGCCGATCGGCTGCGCGTGCGGCGCAGCGAGCACGACCATGCTCGCGCTCTTGCGATAGTGACGCATGACCCGCCATTCATCGCCTTGATACAGATCGAACTCGGCGTGGATGCCGCTCGTCCGTGTCCATTCGGTCACGATTTCGCGCAATTGCTCAGTTTCTCGGCGTTCGCGCTCGGCCAGATGCTCGACTTCGTATTCCGACAACTGCTCCTGCGAGGGCAGGAGGATCGAACGCGAGCCGATTTCGACATGGGCGAGACGCAACTTCTGACCGAGACGCTCGCTGACCACCGCAGCGGCTTGCAGGCACTGCGTCGCACCGCGCGTGGAAGCAAGCAACACCAGGATGAATTGCGATTCCATAATCGGCACCTCGGCGGCTGGGCGCGCTCTTGCGAGGACTAGGTTGAACCATCTTATCGCGAGACAGGATGTTCGGGGCAGCAGCGCCGCCGGCGAGCGGTACGATCACATGCCTCAAGGTCGGCGGATCCTGGCCGGGTCAGGGAGATCCCTGCTCCATCAGCGAGGAGGCAGCCCCCGGCGCCATACCGATCGCGGGGGCGTCTGACGGACCACCGGCAGGGGAGTTGCCCCGTTCGCGCAGCCCTGAACCTGCCATCGATCGGCACGCACACTCATGGCGTCAGCGCCGACTGCAAGATGATCCACGCACCGACCCTCAGCGCTCTGGCCTCGCGAGCACTTTGCGTGCCCGCGAATCCCGTTGCAGTACCGCTAAGTCCGCGAGCGACGCAGCCGCCGCCACAAGAGGCTCAGGCCCAGCCAGGTGGAAAACGCCGCGAACGGCCAGGCAAGCAATTGCGGCGCCCAGAACCCAAGCCCGCCGAGTGCAACCAGGCTGCCGCCGGCTACCGTCAGGACCCCTCGCTCGGAATCCCCGAGCACCCTGCGATTGGCAATCGCCGCGCCCACTGTGTTGGCCAGGCGCAGTGCGCTCGCAGCCGCCCGCGAGGAGCTGCCGCTACGCGAATTGCGGGCAACCAGCGCCTGCGGCCGCGGCCGCCGCCCCTGCAGCAGCAGTTCGGTCGCGTTATCCAGATCGCGCAGAAACTGCTCCTGCATCTGCCCGGCGAAGCCGGTGTCCTCAATCGCGGCATCGATCTCGCAGTTGGCGAGCCAACTCGAGAGGTTGAGGTTTGATGAGCCCACGCGCGCCCACCGACCGTCAGCGACCGCGGTCTTGGCATGCATCATGCTGCCGTTCCATTCGAACACACGGATACCCGCTTCCAGCAGCGGCCGGTAACCGGCCCGCGAAAGCGCGCCCACTGCCGGCAGATTGTTGCTACCGGGCACGAGCAAGCGCACATCGACGCCATCGGCGGCCGCAGCGGCGAGGCCGCGAACGTAAGTCGGGATACCGACAAAATACGCATCGCTGATCCACAGACTATGGTTCGCCATAGCAGCGATCAGCGAGTCGAGCCGGTACATCGCTCCGTGTGCCGGCAGCGTCGCGATCACCCGCAGCGCCACCTCACCGCAGACCGCCGGCGTCGGCGCAGCGGCAAACGGCAGCGGTGCACCTGACCCACTCCAGCTGTCACGGAAGGCTGCCTCAATGTCCGCCACGGCTGGTCCGGCAATGAGCACGCCGCTGTCGCGCCAGGGCGCAACCCCGCGCGCCGCATCACCGAGCCACTTCGCGGCAATGCAGACACCGGAGATCGAGCCGAGCTCCCCATCTACAACGAGCAGCTTGCGGTGGTCGCGGCCGACCCAGCCGAGGGGACTCTCCACGCGCGGCCGGTTGAATGCGCGAACCTCAATACCTGCGGCGCGCAGCGGCGCGAAGAACGCGCGGCTTGCGTTGCCGAACGTCCCAAACCAGTCATGGATCAGCGCGACTTGCACCCCGGCGCGGGCCCGCTCGCACAACAGATCACGAAACCGGCGGCCCACTGCATCGTCGGCGATGATGTAGTTCTCGAGCAGCACATATCGGCGCGCCGATTCGATCAACTCCGCCCAGGCACGGAAATGCGCCGCACCGTCGATCAGCAATTGCACGCGGTTGCCGCTCACCAGCGGCGCGCCCGCGGCACGGCTGAGCGCCTGGCCAGCCAGGAGCCGCAGCGAGGCGAACGGCTGAGGAGTCGAGGGACTGTCCAGGACGCGCATCGGCACAGTGTAGGCCGGCTAGGGTGCCGCCCGCGACCACAGACCGATCAGTACAGGCGGGAGGGGCGCCGCAGCCGATCGGCAACGTCCGAGAGGCATCCCCCAGAGCGCGACGGCGAACAGCACCGCCGCGCTGCGCCCAGAGGGCTGCTACCACCAGCACGGACGCAGCGAGCACATGCGAGAACGAAACGACCCCGTACACCACCCGCTGGTCGAGCGCGCTGCCGAGCAGATACAGGCATGGCCCGGCCGTGATCGCTGCGCCCCCCCTGACCGCGCTGATGGCGAGCGGCCGCGCCCGCACCACGTCGTTGCCGACGGCTGCGGCCACAATCCCTGCGATCAGAATGGCGTGCGCGTAGTGCAGGGAGTCTCCCATGCGCCCCGGATCCTGCGCTTACACGATTGCCTCGGTGACCGCATGGCTGGAGGTGCCGAAAGCCAGCCACCCTATCGCCAACGTACCCAGGAGCGCGAGCGAAGCCCCTAGGGTCTCTGCCGGAGCGGCCGCTCACGCGCCGCTCAACGCTGCCCCCGTTACGAGCAGCGATTCACCGAGCGCGACGATCACGAACTGCTGGCAGCGTTCGGCGAGATGCCCGCCTTCGATGGTCCACTCCCGTGTGTGCGAGCGACCGAGGCCGGGCAGAGCAAACCCAAACATTGGCGAGACGTACTCACACCCCACAGCCGCCAGCCATAGGCCCAACCGCCACTGCGCGGGCCACCCGGCACCAGCCAGCCAGAAACACGCCGCGATGAGTAGCCACCCCAGAATCCGCCGGTAGTTGGCCGCGAGCGCGTGATCGGCAGGTACACAGGGCACGACACGCGGTCCGACCGACCTGCATTAGCATGTAGGCGAGCGCGAACAGCCCGCCGCGTGTGGCAAGATCCCCTGGAGTGCTCACGGCCATGACCAGTGCGAGCGCCATGCTGCTCAGCAGCAGGGAGCGGATCTCGGGAGTTTCGCGGTTAAACCAATTGGTGACCCAACACGTGTGCTGCCAGCCGAGCCAGAGCGCGAACCACAGCACCAACGCCTGCACGAGCCCGAGCCCAGTGAGATGGTGCCAGAGCTGGTGGCTCAACTGGGTGAGAGCGAACGCGTAGACCAGATCGAAGATCAGCTCTTCGCGGGTCAGTTGTGCCTGGCGTCCGTCGTGGCGGCGTAGCCAGGGATGTGCTTGCGCCAACGCCTCTGGTGCACTCATGACTGCCGCCTCATGCCCAAGGTGCACGGCACATCTGGACGGTGCGCCAGAGCGCGTCAATCCCCGGCGATCGTCATCTCCCCGATGAGCAACGAACCGCAGCGTATGGTGCCGCGAACATCCACGTCATCGCCGAGCGCCACGATGTTCTGATACATCTGGCGCAGGTTGCCCGCGATGGTCACCTCGTGCACAGGATAGGCGATCGCGCCGTCCTCGACCCAGAAGCCGCTGGCGCCGCGCGAGTAGTCCCCGGTCACCCCGTTGACCCCCTGCCCCATCAGCTCCGTAACCCACAGGCCAGCACCCAGCTCCCGCAGCAATGCCTCGCGCGAACGGGCGGCGGCAGAGCCCACGAGCAGGTTGTGGATACCCCCGGCGTTGCCCGTGGTCTTCAGACCGAGCCGGCGCGCCGAGTAGCTGCCGAGCACGTAGCCTTGCAGAACGCCCTGCTCGATGAGTTCGCGGTCGCGGGTGGCCGCCCCCTCGGCATCGAACGGAGCGCTACCGAGGGCTTTGGGGATGTGGGGCCGCTCACTCATCCGCACAAACGCGGGGAATACCTGCTCGCCGGCCGCATCGAGCAGAAACGAGGCCTTGCGGTACTGACTCGAACCGCGGATCGCCCCGATGAAATGCTGCACCAGACCGCGGGCCATCTCGGGAGCGAATAGCACCGGCGCACGCCGCGTGGTCAGCTTGCGGGCCCCCAGGCGCGCGCAGGCGCGCCGTCCGGCGGCGATTCCGACCGCTTCGGGGGCGTCTAGTTCGAGCGGATCGCGCGCGGCGGTGAACCAGTAATCGCGCTGCATCTGGCTGCCCTGCTGCGCGATGAGCGAACAACTCACGGAATGACTGGTGCCGGAAAAGCCGGCGAGAAAGCCGAGGGAATTGCCATATAGGCCGGTATGACGTTGCGTGCTCACCGAGGCCCCCTCGGAGTTGGTGATCCGCGCATCGACTCCCATGCCGGCGCGCTCGCACCGCTGGGCGATGTCGATCGCCGCTTCGGCGGGCAGCTCCCAGGGGTGATCGAGATCCAGGTCCGGAATGTCGCGCGCCAGCGCCTCGGGCTCCACCAGTCCTGCGTAGGGATCCGCCGCAGTGAAGCGCGCGATCGCGCAGGCCTTCTCCACGCTCGCACGCACCGCCTCGCGGCTGAGGTCCGCGGTACTCGCCGACCCCTTGCGCTGCCCGAAGTACACCGTCACCGCCATTCCCCGGTCACGCTGATACTCGATCGTCTCCACCTCACCGAGACGCACCGTCACGCCGAGGCCCTGACCGACGCTCGCGTCCGCCTCGGCTTGGCTGGCGCCCTGGCGGGATGCCTCCTCGAGCGCAAAGCGGACAGCGTCCGCAAGCGTTGCGGTGGAAGCGTGTGGCTTGAGCGCCTGCTGCATGGAAAATCCTCGTTGAGCACACTGCCGCCGGTCGGCGGACGCCCGCCGCCGCACTCACGCGAGCGGCCGGAATGCGCTAGTGTAGCAGCCATGCACCGCCGCCCACCGCAACCCGACCATGCGCCCGCTTGAGTCCGACGCGAACGCAGCCGAGCAGGCCCTCCCGAGCAAGAGTGAGCGCAAGCGCGCCGCGCACGCCGCCCAGGACCTCGGCGAGGCGCTGATCGCTCTGCGCGAGCGTGATCTGCAGGCGCTCGAGCTGCCGGAGGCGCTGCTCGAGGCGGTGCGCGCCGCCCGTGGCATACGCAGCCGCGCGGCCGCGGCGCGCCAGCGCCAGTACATCGGCAAGCTGATGCGCCAGATCGACACCGAGCCGATCCGTCGCGCCCTCACGTCCCGCAGCGAACGCGACGCCGAGGAAACCCAGCGATTCAAGCGCGCCGAGCACTGGCGGGCCCGGCTGCTCGCCGAGGGCGAGACGGCGCTCGATGAGCTGGCCGCGGCGCGCCCGGATTTCGAGCGCGAGCAGTGGGCACGGCTGGTGAGCGCGGCGCGTGCCGAGCGGCCCGCCGGCACCGCCACGCAGGGCGCGGCCGGTCGTGCGCTGTTCCGCGCGCTGCGCGGCCTCCTTGGGTAGAATCCCGCGGATGAACGCGCTGGTCGGCATCATCATGGGTTCGACGTCGGACTGGGAAACGCTGCGGGCGGCCGCCGACATGTTGGACAAGTTCGCAATTGCACACGAAGTCCGGGTCGTCTCGGCGCACCGCACGCCGGATCTGCTTTTCGAATACGCAGCCAGCGCCCGCGGGCGCGGCCTCGAAGTGATCATTGCCGGTGCAGGCGGCGCGGCGCACCTGCCGGGCATGACCGCCGCCAAGACCACCTTGCCGGTCCTCGGCGTGCCGGTGCAGTCGAAGACCCTGGGCGGGCTGGATTCGCTTCTGTCGATCGTGCAGATGCCCACTGGCGTGCCGGTCGCCACGTTCGCCATCGGCACGGCGGGCGCCGCCAATGCCGCACTGTGCGCAGCGGCGATCCTCGCCAATAAGCACCCGGCCGTGGCCGAGGCGCTCGAGGCATTCCGGCGCGATCAGACCGCCGCCGTGCTCGCCCATCCGGATCCGCGCACGGTACGCGCATGACGGTTGGAGTCATCGGCGGCGGACAGCTCGGCCGCATGCTCGCCCTGGCCGGCTATCCGCTCGGCCTCGATTTCCTCTTCCTCGACCCGTCGCGCGAGGCGCCGGCCGGCCGAGTCGCCCCGGTGGTGCATGGGGCGTTCACCGACCCACAGCCGCTGAAGTGGCTGTCCCGCGAGTGCGAGGTGCTGACCTTCGACTGGGAGAACATCTCGGTCGAGGCGTTGCGCAAGCACGCTTCCGGCGCGCGCCGCGCGCGCATCTGTCCGCCGGTACCGGCGCTCGCGACAGCGCAGGACCGGGTGGCCGAGAAGCGCCTGTTCGAGCGCCTCGGCATTCCCACCACGCGCTGGCGGGCGATTTCCTCGCGCTCGCAACTGGAGCGGGCGGTGCGCGAGGTGGGCCTGCCGGCGGTCATCAAGACCCGCCGCATGGGCTACGACGGCAAGGGTCAGATGCGCATCAGCACGGCCGAAGAGGCACAGCAGGCCTGGCAGAGCCTCGGCAGCGTACCGCTCCTCTACGAGGAGTGGATTCCGTTCGATTGCGAGGTATCCATCATCGGCGCGCGCAGCACGCACGGGCAGACCGTGTTCTACCCGTTGAACGGCAACGTGCACGCGGATGGCATCCTGCGCCTGACACGAGCGCCGTTTGGACCGGGCCGCTGGCACCGAACGGCCGTCGAGTATCTAACGCGCTGCCTGGAGCACTTTCGCTACGTTGGTGTACTGACCATTGAGTTCTTCGTGCGCCAGGGGCGTCTGATCGCCAACGAAATGGCCCCTCGAGTGCACAACTCGGGCCATTGGACGATCGAGGGCTGCGCTACCAGCCAGTTCGAGAATCATCTGCGCGCCATTCTGGGTCTGCCGCTCGGCTCGACGCGCCCGAACGGCCACAGCGCGATGATCAATCTGATCGGCGAGATGCCCGCGCGCGAGCAACTGCTCGAGTTCGAGGGCCTGCATCTGCACGATTACAGCAAGGAACCGCGACCAGGTCGCAAGCTCGGGCACTGCACGTTGGTCGAGGATTCCGCCAGCCGGCGCGATCGGCTGGCGCGGCGCGTGCTCGCCCAGGTAGCCCCGGCGGTACGCGTGTCGTAGCATAGCCACGCCATGTACATCGAGCCGTTCCATCTGAAAGAACTGCCGTTTCGGCTCAGCCCCGACCCGCAATTCCTATTCCTCTCCAAGCAGCACGCCCGCGCCAAGGCGTACATGGAGTCGACGATCTGGTTCGCCGACGGCTTCGTCGTCATTACCGGGGAGATCGGCGCGGGCAAAACCACCCTCATCGAGTCATTCCTGCGGGAAATTCCGCAGGATGTCGTGGTGGCGCAGATTAACCAGACGCAGGTCTCGGCAGTGGATTTCCTGCAGTCGCTGCTTGCCCAGTTCGGCTTCTCGCCATTCAAGATGAAGAAGGGCGAGTTGCTCGTCACGCTGAACAATTTCCTCATCGAGCAGTACGCGGCCGGACGGCGCGTACTGCTCATCGTCGATGAGGCGCAGAATCTCTCGCTGCGCGTGCTGGAGGAAATCCGCCTGCTCTCGGGCGTGGAGACCACCAAAGACAAGGTGCTGCGGATCATCCTCGCCGGACAGCCGGAACTGAACGCCAAGCTCGACGCTCCGGAGCTGGTGCAGCTGAACCAGCGCGTGCGGCTGCGCTTTCACCTCTCGGCGCTCTCACAGGAGGAGACCGCCGAGTACATCCGCCACCGACTCGCGGTGGCCGGAGCCGCCGAGCGGGAGATCTTCGAGCCAGACACCTTCGCCGAGATCCACCGTTATGCCGGCGGAGTGCCTCGCCTGATCAACACCCTGTGCGACACCGCGATGATGGCGGCGTTCACGAACGATCGTGACCGGGTCACGGCCACGGACGTCGCCAGTGCGGTGAGCGAGCTGCAATGGGTGGAATTCGCCGCGCGGCCTCAGGGAGTCGGCGCGACGGCCGCGGCGCGCGTGCGCGCCCGGCGCGAACCGTTCTTGCCGCCTCTGGCGCGCTTGCAAGTGCTCGAGGGCGGCCACATGCAGCAGGAGGTCGCATTGCTACCGGGACGGATCATCCTCGGACGCACCCCCGACAACGACCTACAGATCGACAGCCGCTTCATCAGCCGGCATCACTGCCAGATCACCACCACCAATCACGCCAGCATCATCGAGGATCTGAACAGCACGAACGGACTGTATGTTCGCTCGGTGCGCGTGCACCGGCATTATCTGCGCGACGGGGACGTGGTACTGATTGGCAAGCACGAGTTGCTGTACGTCGATGAACGCCTCGCGCATGCCCGCGGCAATCCGAACGACACCCTGCCTGAAATTCCAACGCTAGGCGAGGAAGATGCAACGCTCGCTGGCGAGGATCTGCCGATCTCGATTCCGACCGTCTCGCCGCGCTCCCAGAACTGATCGCCAGGTGCGGCGCCTCAGGCGTGGGTCACCTGCAGGATGCTGTGACGGATCTGCTCGCTCAGGACGAACTGCGCGTCCGCGGCGACCCGCATCAGGACCTCGTCGAACTCGAGCAACCCGGCGCGGTTGACTCGGATCACACTGCGGCTGCGCAGCAGATCGATGAAATTCGCAAACAGCGAGCGGTCGAAGAATTCCGGCGAATTCAGTCCGTAGAGGACCGCGATGCGCTGCGCCGCGAGCTGGCAGCGCTCCTCCAGGCTCGCCTGGGTGAGCGCACCGGAGCCCGCCTGCAGCAGCAACGCAATGGCCAGATAGTACCGTTCGATCGTCTGCAGCGTTGATTGCGCCAGGATCGACAGCTGCATCGCCGCGGCGCTCGAGGGCGGTGGACGGCGCCACCGACCGCACGCGGTGTCGCTCTCGATCAGGCCGTGCCGGGCAAGCTCGGCGAGCACCCGCTCGACCACCGCGCAGAGTTCCTCCTCACTCCAGTGCAAGAACAGCTCCTCGGCGATATACGGATAGATCCGTCCGGCGAGGCGCAGGATGTCCTCGTGTGCCACCTCGGCGTTGCTCAGAAACACGCATGCCAGGAGCGAGGGCATGGCAAACAGATGCAGCACGTTGTTGCGGAAATATGCCGCCAGCACCGCGCTCTCATCGCTCATGCGCAGGATGTCCCCGGCGGGGTGACTGTGGCGCTGCAATACCTTCATGGTCTCGCCGTAGGCGACGATCTGGGCACCGCTCAACTCGGTGACCGTCACACGGGCACTGTAGGGCACGCCGGCGAGCAGTTCACGGTACAGATCGATCTGGCGCACCAGATCGATCTCGGGCAGGGCCTGGCGGGGCATGGCGAGCAGCGCCGTCGCCAGCAGGTTGACCGGCGTCACGGCGGCCGCCGAGTTGAT
The DNA here is from genome assembly GCA_021847105.1 of Pseudomonadota bacterium. GTDB lineage: Bacteria > Pseudomonadota > Gammaproteobacteria > Steroidobacterales > Steroidobacteraceae > 13-2-20CM-66-19. The sequence goes on from JAJZUT010000002.1 coordinate 107,388, forward strand.
GTTGCGCATGATGCGCAGGGCGAGCTCGTCGACCGCTGCGCTCACCCATGCCGCTCGCGTGTCGTCATCAAACGGCTGTGTCCGCCAGGGGCCCCCGTGCCGGTCGAGGACCTCATCGAGCGCAACCGGCTCGCCGAGGTTGACATGGACGCGGCCGAAACGCTCCCGCAGGCGACCGAGAGAGCGCAGCAGCCCGAGCACGCTTTCCTTCTCCTTCGGCTTGCCGGACAGTTCCCCGACGTAGGTCGCGCCCTCGATGATGCGCTCATAGCCAAAGTACACCGGCACGAAGACGACTGGCCGCAGCGGATCGCGCAGGAAGCTGCGTACCGTCATCGAGAGCATGCCGGTCTTGGGCTGCAGCAAGCGACCTGTGCGGCTGCGGCCCCCCTCGATGAAGTATTCGATCGAATGACCGCGCGCCATGATCGCGGCCAGATACTTCATGAACACGACCGTGTAGAGCACATTGCCGCCGAAGCGCCGTCGGATGAAAAACGCCCCGCCCATGCGCAGAAAGCGCCCGACGATCGGCAGATTCAGATTGATGCCGGCGGCGATGTGCGGTGTCGCATAGCCGTTTACATAAATCACGTACGAGAGCAGCAGATAGTCCATGTGGCTGCGGTGGCACGGCACATAGACAATTTCGTTGCCCTGGGCCGCCCGCTCCAGCGTCTCCAGGTGTCCGACCGTGACCCCGTCGTACAGGCGATTCCACAACCAGGTCAGCACCCGTTCGAGAAAGCGAACGAAGGCGTGGGAGTAATTGGCGGCGATCTCATTGGCGTAGCCCGCAGCTTCGCGCAGCGCAGCGCGACGGGTCATCTTCTTCTCGCGCATCAACTGCGCGACGGCAGCGCGCACTGCGCTCGTGCGCAGCACGCGTGTCACCACCACGCGCCGGTGGGAAAGATCGGGTCCGATACGGGCAGCGCGCCGCTGGACGTACAAGGCGCGCAGAGAACGGGTCACGCGCCGGCCGCGCAGCGCGAGACCACTCTCCTCGCCCATCAGACTGCGCAACGAGATGGGCTCCTCGAACTCCAGCAGCACAATGCGGCCGTTGAACAGCACCTGCAGGAACTTGCGCACGCGACTGGTCAGGACCCAGTTCTCCACCAGCAGCAGCCGGAACCAGGACTGTTCGCGCTGCGGCGCCCGCCCCCAATACACCGCAACGGGCACCAGATCGATGTCCGCCTGGGGATCGGCCTCGAGCGCACGCAGCATCTGCTCAATCTGCGGGGGTGGGCGCCGGTCGAGCCGTTCATTCCAGAAGCCGCGCTGGCGACTGAGATGGAAATTCGCGCGCAGCTCGCCACGCCGGCGCTGCAGCCGCAGCCGCCGGCGCGGTCGGGGCAGCCGCATGCGCTCGCAGACGTTCTGCAGCACCGCCAGGTCCACGACACTGCGCCGCTCGAGCACGTAGCAGACTGGGCGGGTGCGCTCGCGCAAGCGCCCCGCCGCATCCTCCGGAAGGATTTTGCAGCGCACCCACAGCGCCAGCACTCGGTGCAATAGCCAGTTCATTCAAGCGTCCGCCCACCCACCGCCGTGCCGGCATCGGCACGGCGCAGCACTCACTCGCCGGCCGGCGCAGGCAAATCGAGCGCGATCAGGAAGTATTCGAACAGATTTTGGATCACGCGGATCTGATTGTGCAGATTGTGATCACTATCGAGCAGATGCAGCGCTGCGCGATAGTGCTCGGCGAAGCGCACGCTATGTTCGAAGGGCACGACTTCATCGCGCCAGCCGTGCACCACCACCGTAGGGCAATCGATAATTCCCGCACGCAGCGCGGGCAATTCGGGGAAATAGAGCGCCGGGGCCATCAGAAAGATACCTCGCGCATGCAGCACCGACGCACTGGCCACGGTCACGTAACCGCCGAGGCTCGATCCGACGAGCACCAGATCACCGGGGAGTTCCTTGCAGTAATCGGCCAGCCGGGCAATGCGCTCGCGGGGCGCGTCGACACCGCGATAGTCGACCGAGTGCGCCTCGTAGCCCTCACCGCGCACCACTTCTGCGAGCGCGGTGATTTTGCGACCCCAGGGGCCGCTCGCCAGACCATGTGAGAACACTACATGGCGCTGCGGCGCGGCATTGGCAGTCGCGCCGGTGTGCTCCCCCGCTGAAATTGCCTCGTCACTCATCGGGCAATGATGCCGACAAACGCCGAGGGACGCTATAGCGCGGGCAGGCGGCTCAGCGGTGGATGCTCATCTCGAGCGGCCATTCTCCCGGCCGCTGGGTCGCGAGGCGATTGACCGAGACCGGGCGCGCGCGACTGGCAGCGGGCTGGTGGCTGACGAGCCAGGTGTCAAACTCGCCGGCACGGCGCGCTGCGATACCGAACAGCAGGTTGACCCCGCCGGCCGCGACCGATTGCGGTTGATTGATGCGCTCGTCGCAGACGACGAAATAGCGCTCCTCACGCGACAGGCCCGCAAAAGCTCCGGAAGCGGAGAGCCGCGCCAGATATGCCTCGACCCGCGAGCGTCCGCGGGCCCAAGTGGCAGGCACGTTCTGCTCGAACAGCATCCAGCGCGTGCCGCGCTCGACGCAGGCGGCAATTCGCAATGCCAAACGCCGTGCAGCGAGGAATTTCCAATCGGGCGAGCCATTGCCCCCGGCAGCCAGCGTGCGCGCGCTCACCGGCGGCATCGCACCCGGGCGAGTGGCCAGCAGCGTATTGATGCCGGCCAGAGACAGCCGTGCCCGCTGCGAGAGTGACACCTCGACAGCGGGCTGCAGCCCCGCACGCAGCAGCGGCTCCTCCTCCCCTGCGCCGAGCGCCCCGCTCTCCTCGGCGCGCGAGATCAGCCCTGCAACTGCGCCGCTGCAGGCAAACGTCTCATGCCGACCGCGCAGTTGATCGTGCGCACGCAGGCGCGGAAAGAACATCACGGCGTGATCGCTGCGAAATGGCCACTTTCGTACAGCGTCTATGGCCTCCTGCGGACTGTCCCAGGCGCTCGGCGGATCGACGATGAGCAGCGCATGACGCTGCCGGCACAGTCGTGCCGCCACAAGCAGCGTGCCGAGTCCGACGTCCTGCTCACGAGTCAGCGGTGGGATGCAGAGAAAATCGAACGTCTCCTCACCCAGCGCAAACAGGCCGGTACGCTCGGCAGCCGAGCCGATCAGATCGTAATCAGTGATCGGTCCACCATCATCGCCATCGCAGTTCGACCCGACATAGCCGACGCCGAAACCGCCTGCAGCAGGTGCCGATCGATCCGGACGCCGGCTAGGCAGTGGCGCAACCACCCGCACAAGCTGCGAATGCGCCAGCAGATCGGCGAGACAGCGGCCCGAATCACTGGCCAGTGACACTCGGCGGAAGATCTCCTGATCTTCGATGTGCTCAGAACCGGCCGCACGTACACGCTGCACGACCAGGTTGAACGCGTCGGAGTCGGCCAGGCCATCGTAGTCCACTGAGGCACGCAGGTACTCCCGCGAGCCTGGATGCACCCCGATGAGCCGCAGCACTGCATCGCCGGCCGGCAACGTCACTGTGGGAGCCCGCGCTCCGTTGGCGACGCGCACCACCAACGCACGGCCACCGCCGCTGGCGAAGAACTGTTCCACGGCATAGGAAAGCGTGGAGGGCTGCCACAGCCCGCCGAAGACCTGCTGGAACTGTGCAAAACTGTTGATTGGCACCGGACGGTGCAGCGGCCCCTTCAGCGTTCGGCCGACAAATGCGGTGACCGGCTCCGCCCACGCGATCGCCGGCTCGATGTCATCCTCGTCGAGGGAAAGGCCAGGACCGCCTTCAACCACCAGTTCTTCCCCAGGGCATTATTCTTGGTTGGTTTCTGCCCCAATTCTACCATAGGAGCGAACCCTGCCGCCGCTCAGCACGCCATTTGCACCCCGGCAGGCCGCATCAACGGGAATGCGCGGTTGACTCGGTCGAGCCGGGTGCCGTGGAGGTGCGTACCCGACCGCCGTGCACGCCGTGATTCTCGGCGGCCTTGTGCTTCGTGTCGGCAGCGTGTTTGTGCTGCAGTGACGCGTCGTAGCGCGCCATGATCTTGCGGAACTCCGCCGTGGTGAGCGGCAGATGGGTCTTGCCGTTCCAGGCCGAACCCTTCGGCAGGCGATTCTGCACCAGCGTCGCCTCGAGTCCCTCGCCCACCCGCTCGGTGCCGGAGACCGGCAGCGGGACTACCTTCGGTTCGGCCACCAGTGCGCGCACGCGCCCCCAGTCGATCCGCTCATCGGCATGCGCGAGATGGTGGATGAGAGTGCGGGTGAGCATGCGATCGAGCAGCGTCGCATTACGCTTCCATGGCCGTTTGTCATCTTGCAGCGGCGTGTAGGCCTGCATGTACAACCGTCCGTTCTTCCATCCGAAGAGGAACGGCTGATTCACCACGCGCACCGGTGTGCCGTTGGGCACTTGCCGGAAGAGCTGGCGGATATCCTCGGGGTACAAGTGGATGCACCCGTGGCTGACGCGCCGGCCCACGCCGGCGGGCTTGTCGGTGCCGTGGATGAGGTAGCCGGACCAACCGAGCGGCATCGCCCAGTTACCGAGCGGATTGGTGGGGCCCGCCGGGACCACCCTCGGCAGCGGCACCCCCTCGTGGGCGTGTTCGGCCAGAATCGAGCGTGGCACCACCCAAGCCGGATGCGCGATGTGCGCCACGACCTGCGTGAGTCCGGTGGGAGTGGGCCAGCCGAGCCGGCCTATACCCACCGGATGGGTGATGACGAGCTGTGGCTGGCCTGGCCGGTGCGGCGGGAAGTAGAACAGCCGCATCGCTGCGAGATTGACCACAATGCCCACGTGGGGCGCGTCCGGCAGAATGAATTGCGTCGGCACGATGACCCGTGTGCCGACGGGCGCGAGCCACGGGTCCACCTTGGGGTTGGCGTGCCGGATCGCGTCGTACCCGACGTCGAACAGGCGGGCAATATCCGACAGCACTTGGTGCGGCTTGATCCGCACAACCTGCACCCGCCCGATCACATCCTGACCGGGCTTCAGCACGAAGCGCTCGGTTTGCACCGGCGCCGGCAGCTCGGCCTGCGCCGTGACAGACGCCGTGGGGCCCGTTGCAGCGGATACCGTGGCGCGAGAGTGCGGTGCGGCACCGCCGGCGGCGACCCCGAACAGGCACAGCGCGAACGGGATACGGGAATAAGTGCGTCTCATGTCGGCGGATTATGACACCTTGGCGGACGAGATGTTTCCGCAGAGCGAGAAAAATGCCCCGATCCGTCGGGATCGGGGCGATGGGGCGGACAGTGTGCGAGGGGGGTCGTCCGCCCAGGGGGACTCAGTGAAGGCGCGCCCAGTGCAGGATGCGGATGTCCTCAGAGTCGAGATTGAAATTGGTGGCGAGCAACGAGCGAAGTTGGCGAATCTCACGCCGGTCGCGCAGCGGCTCGCGCAGCTCCACCACACCACTCCATTCGTGGGTGGACGGGCTTTCCTGCGCGGCAGCGCCACCGGTCAGGAAGTGCGTGTAATACTTCGCAGCCACGATGAAAGCCTAGCGCCGCCACTGCGCCCGGGTCCGTGAAGCGGTGCGCAGAATGTCGCACTTCCGCGACCACGGCCTCAGTCGGCCGACGCAGGCGACACCCGGTGAATCCCACATGAGCCGCTACCGTCCGCCATCCCCTGCCTCCTCGCAATACATCACACCGCAGGGTGCCGAGCTGCTGCGCCAGGAGCTTGAGCAGCTGTGGCGGGTCGAGCGGCCGGAGGTGACGCGGGCCGTGACAGAAGCCGCCGCGCAAGGGGATCGCTCCGAAAACGCCGAGTACACCTATGGCAAGCGCCGCTTGCGCGAAATCGACCGCCGGGTGCGCTACCTGCGCAAGCGACTTGACGGCATGGTCATCGTCGACCAACCGCCCTCGGATCCCCGGCGCGTGTACTTCGGTGCCTGGGTCACGCTCGAGACCGAGGCCGGCGAAGCGGTTCGCTACCGCATCGTCGGGCCCGACGAAATCGATCGTGAGCCCGGCTTCATCAGCATGGACTCACCGCTTGCCCGCGTCTTGCTCGGGCGGCGACTCGATGACGAGGTACGCGTCGAGCTGCCCGGCGGCACACGCCGCTTCATCATCGTCGAAGTCGCCTACCCGCCGCGCTGAGCGCTCTACCAGATTACCCGCACGTTCTTGAACTGCCAGGGGTCCGAGGCATCAATGTCTTCCGGAAACAGCCGGCCGCGCTCGTGCAGCGGCGTCCAGTCGGTGTACTGACCGACCACCGGCCCCAGATATGGGCGGCAGATCTCGAGGTTGCGTTGAAAGTCCATTTCCTCGGGCTCGACGATGCCGCGATTGGGGTTTTCCATCGCCCAAACGACCCCCGCGAGCACCGCAACGGTCACCTGCAGACTGGTGGCGTTGTTGCACGGAGCGAGTCTGCGCGCTGCCTCGATCGACAGCTGGGAGCCGTACCAGTAGGCGTTTTTCTTGTGTCCCGCCAGCAGCACGCCCAGCTCGTCGATGCCGCCGACGATCTCGTCCATCAACAGCCGCTGACGCTCCTGTTGAACATAATTGCGCCCGGCCAGCTCATGCACCGACATCACCGCCGCATCACAGGGGTGATACGCGTAATGCACGGTCGGCCGATACAGAACCTGCGAGCCTTCGCGCACGGTGAGGTAATCGGCGAGCGAAATCGCCTCGCCGTGCGTGATGCAAAAGCCATGGAAATGGCCCGCGAGCGGCGTCCAAGTCCGCACGCGCGTGCCCGCGCCGGGCTGCATCAGATAAATCGCGGCCTGACAGCCGCTCTCGTGGCGCTTGCCGTCGCGGGGAAAATTGCGCTCATGGGTTCCCCAGCCCATCTCAGCCGGCTGCGAGCCCTCGCTCACGAAGCCATCGATGGACCAGGTATTGACGAACTCGCCAGGCATCTTCGGCTGGTTCGCGCGCTGCGTGTCGCGCTCGGCGATCTGGATCGTCTTCACCCCGAGCTGGCGGGCGAGCGCGCCCCATTCGGCGCGCGTGGCCGGCGTGCGCGTCTCGATGCCCGAGTCGGCCGCGATGTTGAGCAAGGCCTGCTTGACCAGATGGGATACCAGACCGGGATTGGCGCCATGGGTGAGCACCGCGGTCGGCGCCCGCTCGTTGTCCTGGCGCAGCGCAAGAGCCTCCTCGCGCAGCGCATAATTGGTCCGCCGGCCGGCCGATACGGTCGGATCGGTGTAACCACCGGGCCAGGGCTCGATGCACGTGTCCAGGTACATCGCGCCCTTCTCCCAGCACAGCTTGATCAGCGCGAGACTGGACACGTTCACCGAGAGGTTGAGGAGAAAGTCCCCTCGTCCAAGCAGCGGCGTGAGCACGCGCCGGAAGTTCTCGCGTGTGAGCGGTTCGCGGATGAAGCGCACCCCGTACTGCGCCGCCTCCTCTCTGCCCTTCTCCTCGGCGGTCACGATGGTGATGCGCTCGGCCGCAACCCCAATGTGGCGCAACAGCAGCGGCAGAACGCCCTGACCGATGCTGCCGAAGCCGACCAGGACAATACGACCAGGAAATTCGACGTGGATTGTGTGCTGACTCATCTCACTCACGATCACCGGGGAAAACACGGACCATAGCCGGGCCCGCGAACACGGGGTCCAGCTCCGGCGCCAGCGCGGAGCGTATCAAAGCGTGGCGTACAACGAAACGCCGCGTCTCACCCGGTGCGCCAATGCGGCGGATAGGTGCGCTCGTAGCCGGGCAGCGCTTCGATGCGCGTGAGCCAGCGACCGAGCGCGGGGTAGTTGACCTCAACGGGCATGAAGCGGGCGGCAAGCTCACGTGCCACCGGCCGCTCGAGTGCGCGCTTGAGCAGCTGAATTCCCGGAAAAATCACCATGTCGACTGCCGAGAAGCGCTCTCCGACCACCCAGTCCGATTTCGACAGCCGCCCCTCAATGGTGCGCGCCTCGCTCGCCACTGCGTGCATCGCCTGCGTCAGCTCCTCGCTGCGCAAGTCGACGCCGCCGTGAAATACCGCGCGGGTGATGGTGCGCAAATGCGGTTCGATATAGGCCTGGTACTCGCAGATCACCCGCATGATGGTGCCGGCCTCCTCGGGGCTTGCGCCAAAGAGGGGCGGATCGGGGTACTTCAGGTCAAGGTAATAGAGGATGGCCAGGGACTCGAAACACACGTATTCGCCGTCCTTCAGCACCGGCACGCGGCCACGCGGATTCATCTGCAGCATCTGCGGCGATTTGTGCTCCTGCTTGGAGAACTGCAGCAGATGCGCGGTATACGGCAGACGCTTGTGCTCGAGCGCGAGCAGCACCCGCCATGCGAAGGGACTGCCGCTGCCCCAGTAAACCTCGATCGCCATCCGTCCCCCATTCGGTTTGTGCGCAAATTGTACCGGGTTCGATGCCAGTGCGTTCACTCTCACCCGGGTAGCGCAGCATCGCTCGCAGCGGTGCCCCCGCATAGAATAGGCGGAACGGCGCCGCCGGGCGCCCTCGCTCTGGCCGGTGGCCTATGTTCGACACTCTCATCAGCACCCGTGAGCTGGCGCACCAGCTCGAATCGCCCACACTCGCCGTAATCGATTGTCGATTTGATCTGGCGCAGCCCGAGTGGGGCGCCGCGGCCTATGCGGCGGGCCGCATCGCTCGCGCCCGCTACGCGCATCTGGACCGTGACCTCTCGGGCACGGTATCGAGCTCGAGTGGACGACACCCCCTGCCCCCGCCTGCGCTGCTCGCCGAGCGTCTCGGCCGCTGGGGCATCGGGGCGGACACGCAGGTCGTGGCCTACGATCAAGGCCCCGGCGCGTTTGCCGCGCGTCTGTGGTGGCTGCTGCGCTGGCTGGGACACCGGCGCGTCGCGGTGCTCGACGGCGGATTTGCGGCCTGGCAGGCCGAAGGCCTGCCACTCGAGCACGGCGCGAGCGCTACAGTGAGCGCGCGCCGCTTCAGCGCCCAACCCGATGCAAGCCTGCTCGCCGACTCCACCGAACTCGAGCAGGCGGTGCGCGCCGGCACGCTGGCGCGCGGCGCGCCGCTGTTGATCGATGCGCGCGGCGCGGATCGCTTCGCGGGCCGCAATGAAACGCTCGATCCGGTCGCCGGGCACATCCCCGGCGCGCGCAATCAACCGTTCACCGACAATCTCACCGACGGACGCTTCCGCGAGGCTACGGCGCTGCGCGCCCGCTACCTCGAGCTGCTCGGCGGCCGTCCGCCGCAGAGCGTCGTGTGTATGTGCGGCTCGGGCGTGACCGCCTGCCACAACCTGCTCGCCCTCGAGATTGCCGGCCTGCCCGGCGCGCGGTTGTACGCAGGCTCCTGGAGCGAGTGGATCCGCGATCCGGCGCGGCCTGTGACCCGCTCGCCCTGAAGCGCAGGCGTGGGCGGAAAATTTTTCCGCGGGACTTTTACTGCGCCGCCGTTTTGATATCGTGCGCGGCGAACGCACTCCCGCGCGTCGCACGGAATTTACCGACGTGGCCGTAGATCCCAAGAGCATCGGCTCTCACCAGTACAACCCCGCCGCCCCCTGGCGCATCGAGGATTCCCTTGAGCTCTACCACGTCAATGCGTGGGGCAAGGGCTATTTCGGCATCAACCCGGCCGGGCACGTCGTCGTGCGGCCCGACACCCGACCCGGCAGCGATATCGACCTGTACGAGGTCATCGAGGGGCTGCAGGCTCGCGAGCTGACCACGCCGGTGGTGGTGCGCTTCTCGGACATCCTGGCGCACCGCCTGAAGCACCTGCACGATGCATTTGCGCAGGCCATTGCCGAGAACGATTACCGCAACCGCTATGCGGCAGTGTTTCCCATCAAGGTGAATCAGCAGCGCCTGGTGGTCGAGGAAGTCTACCGCTACGGAGCGGAGTTCGGCTTCGGGCTGGAGGTGGGCTCCAAGCCCGAGCTGCTCGCCGTCATGGCCATGACCGAGAACGCGCCCGAGCGACTGATCGTGTGCAACGGGTTCAAGGACGACAGTTACATCGAAGCGGTGACGCTCGCGACCAAGCTCGGCCGCACCATCATTCCGGTGGTGGAGAATTTCGAGGAGCTGCCGCTCATCCTGAAGCACGCGGAAAAGTACGGGGTCCGGCCGAGGATCGGCGTACGCGTGAAACTGGTGACCGAGGGCTCGGGCAAGTGGCGCGACTCGACCGGCGAGAAGTCAAAATTCGGCCTGTTCATCACGGAGATTCTGGAGCTGGTTCGCGAGCTGAAGGCCCGCGGCATGCTCGACTGTCTGCAGCTCGTTCACTGCCACCCGGGCAGCCAACTGCAGGACATCCGCCGCGTCAAGGATGCGATCAACGAGCTGGCGCACGTGTATGCGGAGCTGAAGCTGATGGGCGCCGGGCTGCGCTACATCGATATCGGCGGCGGCCTCGGAGTCGATTACGACGGCAGCGGCACCAACTACACCTCGTCGATGAACTACACGCTCAACGAGTACGCGAGCGACGTCGTTTACCGCATCGCAAGCGTTTGCAACGCGCGCGAGGTTCCCCACCCGATGATCATCAGTGAATCGGGGCGTGCGGTCGCCGCCTATCACAGCGTGCTGATTTTCGACGTGCTCGGCTCCTCGGCACTCGACAAGTTCCGCGTCACGGGTCGAGAGGAGGAAGATTACGGCGGCAGCGACGAGCTGCCCCAGCCGGTACACGACCTGTTCGAGGCGTTCCGCTCGGTCAGCAAGCGACGCTTGGTGGAGTGCTATCACGATGCGCTCACCGCACGCGATCAGGTGTTGCAGATGTTCAATCTCGGACTGCTGTCGCTCGAGTTCCGCGGCCTCGCCGAGCGGCTCTTTTGGGCGACCTGCGCTAAGATCCGAGACTGCTGCCGACGGCTCGAACGCCAGCCGGAGGAGCTCGAGGGGCTCGAATCGATTCTCTCCGACACGTACTTCTGCAACGTATCGGTATTTCAGTCGCTGCCGGACAGCTGGGCGATCGATCAGTTGTTTCCCATCATGCCCATCCACCGGCTCAATGAGCGGCCGACGCGAACCGGGGTGCTCGCCGACATCACCTGCGACTCCGACGGCAAGATCGATCACTTCGTCTCACTGCGCGACGTCAAACACACGCTGGAACTGCACGACCTGAAGAGCCCCGAGAAGTACTACCTCGCTGTGTTCCTGGTGGGCGCCTATCAAGAAACCCTCGGCGACCTGCACAACCTCTTCGGCGACACCCACGTCGTACACGTGCGGCGACACGATGAGGGAGGCTGGTGGATCGAGGAGGTGGTCAAGGGCGACACCGCCAACAAAGTGCTCGAGTACATGGAGTACGATGTCGCGGAGCTGTCCCCGGCGTTGATGCGCGATTGCGAGCGGGCGATTCGCGATGGGCGAATGAGCGTTGCCGAGAGTCAGGTGCTGAAACGCTTCTACGAAAGCGAGCTCGACGGCTATGCCTACCTCGAGCCGGCGGGCAGCTAGGCTGTTTGTTGCGTCCCTGCCACAAACAGCCCTGATCGGGTGCCAGCCAGACAGGCTAGTGTTTGCGTCCCGCCAACGCCGGGAGTAGCATCGGGTTGTTCACACTCCGCAGTGGATTGATCACGTTTGCGTGTTCGGCTCTTTCGATCCGCTCCTCCCCGCTCATCGTCCGTGCCTGATCCTGAGGCAGTCGGTGGGACAGTTGGGGGCGTGTTCCTGTTGAATCCAACCGTGTGCATCCACTCCCTGTCCTTCCCGACTGATACCGCGACAACACCGGCCGACCCGTGCGGCTGGCGAATCGCGCTGCCAAGAGAGACTTCCGGATGACGACGATTTACGTAGGCAACCTACCTTTCAACGCCACCGAGCAAGATGTGAAGGCGCTCTTCGAACGTCATGGCAAGGTGGACTCGGTCAAGTTGATCAACGACCGTGAAACCGGCAAGCCGCGCGGTTTCGGCTTCGTGGAGATGGCACCGGGCGAGGCTCAGGGGGCGATCCAGGCACTGAACGGCTTTCAGATGAACGGCCGGGCGCTGCGGGTCAACGAAGCGCAAGAGCGCGCCCCGCGGCCGCGCTCCGGCGGCGGGCCTTTCCGCCGCTGAGCGCCGTTCGGGCGATGCGGTGCCCGGCCGTGTGCCGAGCACCGCCCGTCTGCCACGCGGCGCAATGCCGCCCGGATTGAGAACGCACCTGCGGGTGCGCGAGGGGTTCTTTTACTCTCTGCGAAAGGGGAGTGAGAGGCCGCGCGGAGAGCCCATGGCCCTGCTTGCGCTCAAGCGGGGTTTTTTTTGGCCGCGCACCCGTCCACAATGGCACCCCTCATGCGAGTGCCCCCGACAGCGGCTTTAGCCGCAACGGCCGCCCTGGCGGCCCTCGTCCTGCTGGCCGGTTGCGCCACCACCAGCGGTCGACACGCCACGACCCTCTCGCTCGATGCCATCGTTGCAGGGCCCAGGCCGGCCGCCGACCGGCGCCGCGATCCCGACCGTCATCCGGTACAGACGCTGCTGTTCTTCGGCTTGCGCCCGGCGAGCCGGGTGATGCAAGTTTGGCCCCGATCCGGCTATTACACACGCATCATCGCGCCGCTCGTCCGACGGCGCGGCTGCTTCGTCGCCGCCTTGATTGCACCGGCTGGAAGCCGCTTTCTGACGCTACGCAACCAGCGCTACCGGCAGATGCTCACTGCGCAGCCACGCTTGTTCCATCGAGTTCACGTCGCAACGTTCCCGCTTGACGGCGGTCATGCCGTGCCCCCGGGGTCGGTCAATCTGGTGCTCGCCTTCGGCGATCTGCACCAGTGGATGGCCCGCGGGGAAACTCGCGAGGCGTTGCGAACCGTGTATCAGGCGCTCGCCCCGGGCGGAGTGCTCGGAATCGTCGACAATCGGGCCGCCGCGACCGCACCGCTCGACCCGCGCGCCCAGGACGGCTACGTGCACCAGTCCTACGCCATCAAGCTCATCGAATCGGCGGGATTCACCTTGGTCGCCACCTCCGAAGTGAATGCCAATCCCCGCGATTCCAAGGCGTATCCGGCCGGCGCGTGGACGCTGCCCCCCGCGTACCGGCTCGGCCGGCTGCATCGCAAGCACTACGCGGCGATCGGCGAGCCAGATCGGTTCACGCTGAAATTCGTCAAGCCCCGCCGGCCCTGAGGCGCGCGCCGGGCTACCACATCTCGCGCAGCCGCGCGCCCACGTCGAGCAGCGGCTCACCGGGGCCTGCCGAACCGCCCTGCGGCGCTGCAATGGCCGGGGCAGCGCTCTCGAGGTGCGCGAGCACCGCGCCGGAGAGAAACCGGCTGCGCCCCCCGTAAAGATGCGCATCCCCATGGCGGTGCTGGCCCGTCAGGTAGAATTTCAGCGGTGCGTACAGGAGCAGATCATTGCGAGCACGCGTCAGCGCGACGTAGAACAGGCGGCGCTCCTCTTCGAGCAACGCGGCACTGCCGGCGGCGAATTCCGATGGGAAGCTGCCATCGACGACATTGAGCAGGTACACCGTGTCCCACTCCATTCCCTTGGCGGAGTGCACGGTCGAGAGCACCAGGTAATCCTCATCGAGCGCCGGCGGCCCCGCCAGATCCGAGCTGACCGACGGCGGATCGAGTGCCAGCTCGGAGAGAAATCGCTCGCGGGAAACGTATTGCGCAGAGAGGACCTCGAGCTGCTCGAGATCTGCGCCGCGGGTGTGCACCTGCTCGTACAGGCGCTCCAGATGCGGCTGATACCAGCGGCGCGCCCGCTCGACCTGACCGTTCCATGGACAGTGCGGATCGGCGAGAGCGAGCAGCAGCTCCACCAACCCGGACCAATGCACGGCTGCGGCCGCTGGTGCGCTGAAGTGCGCAAGCGCACCGAACGTCGCGCCCGCTCGCTCGAGATGTTCGATCGCCCGGCGGGCATTGACCGGTCCCATGCCCGGTAGGAGTTGTAGGGTGCGGAAGGCGGCGAGCGCATTGCGCGGATTGTCAGCCCAGCGCAGCACGCCAAGCAGATCTTTGACGTGCCCGGCCTCAAGAAAGCGCAGTCCGCCGTACTTGACGAACGGAATGCCGCGCCGGCCGAGCTCGATCTCCAGCACATCGCTGTGGCTCGAGGAACGGAACAACACCCCCTGACGCCGCAGCGGCACGTTGGCCTCGCGCCGTCTGAGCACTTCTTCGCAGATGCACTCCGCCTGCTGACGCTGATCGGCCACGGTGATCAGCTGTGGCCGCGCGCCCGCACCGCGGGCGGCACGCAGCTCCTTGCGAAACTGCCGTGGCGCCTCGGCCATGAGCGCGTTGGCGAGATCGAGTATCGGCTGTGTCGAGCGGTAATTCTGCTCGAGTGTGATCACCTCGGCGCGGGGCCGGAACCGCTCGGGGAACGCCAAAATGTTCTCCACCGAGGCAGCGCGAAAGGAGTAGATGGACTGTGCATCATCGCCGACCACCGCCACGCCGTCGCCCTCGGGCTTCAGCGCGTGCAGGATCTCGGCCTGCAGCGTGTTGGTATCCTGGTACTCATCGACCAGCACGTGGTCGAACTGCCCGCCAACGAGCGCCGCGAGCCGCGCATCGCCCATCATGACGTGCCAGTAGAGCAGCAGGTCGTCGTAGTCAAGCAGACGGTCGCGCTGCTTGCGCTCGAGGTAGGCACGGTACAGCCGCGTCAACTCCTCTTCCCATTGTGCGCACCAGGGGAATTGCTCCTCGAGCGTCGCGCGCAGCGGTCGCTGGGTGTTGACGCGGTGCGAGTAAATCTGCAGACAGGTGTCCTTGCGCGGAAAGCGCTGTTCCCTCTGCGCAAGCCCTTGCTCCTGGCGCAGCGCGTCGAGCAGGTCGGCCGCATCGCCGCGGTCGAGCACCGTGAACTGCGGATCGAGCCGCAGTGCGGCGGCATACTGGCGCAGCAGCCGGTTGCCGATCGAATGAAAGGTTCCGCTCCAGCCGAGGCGCTCGAGAATCCCGCCGCCCGATGCGGTACGCACGATGTCTGCAGCCCTGCGACGCATCTCGGCGGCGGCGCGCCGGGTGAAGGTGAGCATCAAGATGCGCGACGGATCGACCCCCTGGAGGATCAGGTGTGCCACCCGGTGCGCCAGCGTGTTGGTTTTACCCGTCCCCGCTCCGGCCACGATCAGCAGCGGTCCGCAGCGCACGCCGCCACCGGGCTGCGGCTCGCCGAAGGACGCCGCCCGGCGCTGCGGCTCGTTGAGCCGGGCAAGATGAGACACGCTCGACATGACAGTCCGGGACTATACGAAATCGGCCGGGCTGCCGCCATGAATCCGCCGGCTCACCGCGCGCATCCAGCCACGGGCGCAATCGACTACTGGATGGCTGAGGCCGACGGCTCGAGCCGCCCTCCCCAGTCGAGCAGCTGCTGGCGGACTTGCGTCTCGATGGCCGCAAAATCCACGACACCCGCCGTGTCCTCGTGGCGCGAAGCGCGCGCATCGTCGAAGTCCACGGCAAGACCGCTGTCGGCGCGAATCCGTGCGCACGCCTCGGCGCGATACGCTGCGGATTCAGCCAGCCGGTCGACATCGAGCAGCAGATCGGCCGCCGGCGCGGCGAGCGCCTGCGACAGCAGATACACGCCGATGAAGACCTGATAGGAGCGCGTATCGTCCCACGGGCCGAGCGCCGCCTGCAGAGCCTGCAGCTGGTGCTTGATCTGCCGGGGCCAGCGTCGCAGCTGCGGCAGGTGCAAGCTGGCGGCGAGCCGACCGGCGGGGGAGTTCTGCGGCGCCTGCGCCAGGATCAGTGCGTGCGACAACTCGAAATACGGTACCGCACCGGGCACACGGTAGCTGCGGCATGAGAGCCATTGCTGTGGCGCGTTGCGCCGCAGCACGATGTGATAGCCGCCGAGACCGGCCTTGAGTGCCGGGGCGCGGGCGAGAGAGCGCGAAAACCCCAGCACCGGCACCGTGCCGCGTCGCTGGGCGTGCTCGATCAGACGGCGCAGATAGGCGATCTCAGGGCGTGCCTCGTCCGCCGGGAAGTAACGCTGCACGGCAAAGGATTCACGATAGCCCGGCACCCCACGCAGAAAGCGCCGCAGCATGGGCCGGTATTCCTCGCGGTACGGCAACTCCAGCGGTGGATGACGAGAATCCCAACCCTGTGCGGTATCGCGCCCCAGGCGTTTCGCCGAGACGTGCGCCAGCCGCTCGCCGAACGGCTCATAGAAGCACGTCGTGCCCGCAAGCGTGCGAAAGCGGCTCCACACGTAGGTGCTGCCGCACCGCCAGCCTGCGTGCAGAAAAATGCTCGAACATGGATTCGCGGGGCTGGACAAAAATGCTCGGCCGAATCGCCGCTTTGCGCTCGATGATCGGTCGCAGTGTAATCGCGCGCTCACCCGGCGCTCAAGGGCATCGCCGCACTCGGTCGCGCACTCGCAGGCGCGGTGCTACGCTGCCGCGATGGAACCGTCGAAACAGACCCTGCACTACCGCGGACGCATCATCTCGGTCACCACCGATGAGGTACGCCTGCCGAACGGACATGAGGCGACGCTTGAGGTCGTTCACCATCCCGGGGGTGCCGTCGCCGTCGCAATCGACACCGCACGACGCGTGTGCCTGCTGCGCCAGTACCGGTACGTGGCCGGCGGATGGCTGTGGGAGCTGCCGGCCGGCAAACTCGAGCCCGGCGAGCCCCCGCTGCTCACCGCACAACGGGAACTGACGGAGGAGGCCGGCGTTCGCGCTGCGCAGTGGCGCAGTCTCGGCACGTACCTGAGCTCTCCGGGCGTATTCAGCGAGGTTTTGCATCTGTTTCTCGCCACCGAACTCGACACGGCCGCTGCGGCACCGGAGCAGGCCGAGGTCATCGAAGTGCACTGGATCGAGTTCGAGGAGGCCTGCCAGTGGGCCGAACGCGGCGAGATCCGCGACGGCAAGACCGCCATCGGGTTGCTCCGCGCCCGCTACGTCCTGTCGCCGGGAGCCCCGGGCGAGGCGCCACGCTAGCGCCCGACACGGCTCAGGCAAGCCGCTCGATATGCGCCCGCTTGCGCGCGTTGGTGTAGCGATAAAAGCGGCGTAGCTCGGCGAGCACCTCATCCTCGGCCCCGCGGCTCGCCCCATGTAGCTGCTGTTCGATCCGCCGGCAGAAGCGCTCGGCATAGCGGCTCGCGTGCCTATACAGTTCGTCACGACCATCCGCGAACCGCGGCTCGATGCGTGTCCGCTCAAACAGCAGCCGTCGCAGTTCGGCCGGAAAGTGCTGCGGAGTCTGCCGGCGCATCAGCCAATAGCTCGCCACATACTTGTCCACCTCCGCCTGCATCTCGAGCTCGAGCAGCGACACCGGGCGGTCGTGACTCGCATTCCAGGCGAGATACAGGAAGTGACTCACCCCCTCGAGCGCGGTCCACCAGTCCGCGACGTTGCCGTCATGCAGACGGACCATGGGATCCTCCCGTCCCAGCCGCTCGAGCAGCCCCGGATCGAGATACAGCGACATCGCCACTTCCTCGTCCGCCTCGCCCGGCTGCGCCACGATGAGATCCTCCGCGCCGCTGCGCCTGCGCACCTCCGGCGGCAGACACGCCCGATCAGTCACCAGGAAATCGTACACATCGTAAGCCACGGCCAGATCGTAGATGCCGCCGATCAGCTGCTGCAGGCTGCTCAGGATCATGCGCTTCAGTGCAGCGCGCCAAGCGCGCTGCCCGGATGGGCAGTTGGCTCGACCCCGAGGCGCTTCAGGAGCGCATAGCTGCGCCGGCTGCCGGTTTTCACCCACAGCTCGTAGAGGCGCAGAATGTCGCGGTCGGAGTGCGCGTAGCCGGCCTCGCTCAGCTCGTTCAGCGCATCGACCATGGGCTGAAATTTAGCTGCGAGCTCGGCAAACACCTGACCGAGCACACGCCCGCGGCGCACGCCCTCAGGCACCGGCACCCCGGGCGCGCTCAGCCCGCGCGCGAGCGAGCCATAGGCGCAGCCGCCCATCGCGATGTGATAGTCGATATCGATCAGCTTGCGCGCGAAGCCTCGTGCGAAGAACCCGGCGATGAACAGCGAGACATCGCCGAGACGCTGCAAGCCGCGCTCGCGCTCGACGCGGCTGTGTGCCTCGAGTGCCTCGGAGAGCATCACCACCAGGGGCTTCAGACGCAATCCCTCGGCAGTTTGCTCGAACAGCGCCTCGGAACGGGCAAACAGGGTGAGCAGATTGACCACGTAGTGCTCGGTCTGATCCTCGATTGCGAGATGCTGATTGGCGAGCACGCCATGCAGCGCGTCCTTGAAGTATTCCTTCAGGTTGGCGACCGGCTGAATTCGGCTCAACATGGATGGCATCACCTCATCTCCGGCATGTCATCAATGGCAACGGCAGCCGGCACTCAAAGTTGACCACACACGGCAGGAAAAACCGCGAGCCCGTGCTCATTTTAGCGAGCGTTCCTGCAGCTTTGCCACGGCCGCAGTTGGCAGCGGCCGACAGAGAGTGCTAACAAGCGCCCCGACCGGTACGATCTCAGCGCCACAGCGCGCGATAGGCGAGTCCGAGTGACATCAGCCGCTCGAGCAGCTCAGGGTATTCAACGCCGGCCGCAAGCGCCGACTCGGCGAAGTCCTCGCCTTCCTCCAGGTTGGGATTGGCGTTGGCCTCAAGCGCGTAGACCCGCCCGTCGGCGGTGAGGCGAAAATCCATGCGCGCGTAGCCGGACAGCCCGAGCACTCGGTAGATGCGGCGAGAGAGCTTGTCGAGCTGCGCCTCGACACCGGCCGGCAGGTCCGTTGCCTTGCGCGTGGTAATCCCGTAACGGTCGCGATAGGCCCGGTCCCACTTCACCTTGCGGGTGGCGATCCCCGGCAGCGACTCCGGCATGCTGCCGAATACCATCTCCCACACCGGCAGGCGCGTCAGGCGGTCGTTGCCGAGCACCCCGACGTACAGCTCGCGTCCGGCAATGTACTCCTCGACCAGCGCATCGGAGCCGACCTGCTCGTAGATGAACTCCACGCGCTCCTTCAATCGCGCCGCGTCCTCGACCACCGACGCCTGCGCAATGCCGAGCGAGGCATCCTCGGTCGCCGACTTCACGAACAGAGGATAGACGAGCTTGCGCGGCGCGCGCACGCGCGTGCCGCGCCGGAAGACCGCGAAGCGTGGCGTCGAAATGCGGTGATAGGCGAGCAGCTGCTTGCTGATCGGCTTGTCGCGCGAGAGCAGCAGACCACGGGGATTGCAGCCGGTGTACGGCTGACGCAGCAGCTCCAGGTAGGCCACGACGTTCTGATCGTACGTGACGATGCCGTTGAATTCCTCGAGCAAATTAAAGACGATGTCGGGCTTCCATTCGGCGATCGCCACTCGCATCTCGGTCAGGCTGTCGAGCACGCCGAGACACCGCACGTCGTGGCCGCTTCGGCGCAGCGTCGTGGTGACGTCATACTCGGTACGCCACTCGTCGATTTCCTTCTCGGAATGCCCCTCGAGAGTCGAGGGAGGCACCAGGCTGGAGTGCATCACGACGAGCGTGCGCTGTTTTTTCATAATGGAATATGCGGCGTCTCTCCCTGAGAGTACAACGACACCAGCCGCTCCAGCAGCCAGCGGGAAACGTGCACCGCGTCGCGACGGCTGCCGCGTATGTACAGTTGCAATGCCTCGCTTCGATCAATCATCGTGCGCATGATTTCCTGCACACTATAGCGCGGCAGGCCAAGCTCACGCGAGACCGCAACGCACAGCGCCCGCTGGTGTGCGCGCAGCAGTGTCGCGGCGCGCACGGCGTCCTTGCGCGGCCGCTCCAGGCTAAACAACCATTGCAACATCGCATCGACCATGCTGCGCCGATATTGATGATAGCGGGCCGTCTTACGCCGATAATGCTGCGCGAGCGTGCGCGTGTTGGTATCGATGGGCTCGATGCGCGTGCGGATCCGCACCGGCGCGGGCCGCTCGCGCACCTCGGTCATCAAGTCATCGACGACCTGCAGTTTGCGCACTGCCGGCCATTCGGCGTAGCGCTTGCGCCAAGCCGAGTGCGGCGTGAGCCACACCGCGAACGTCTCGGCGAAATCCTCGGTGGGATGCGCCTGCGCATACCAGTCGCCGAGGTGATGGACGTAGCGACGACTTCCTGGACGTGCCTTGTAGCGGTCCGGATAGCGGCGCGATGCTGGCCCGAAGGCCTCGCGCCAGCGCTTGCGGCGGCGCAGGCGGTAGGCATTGTCGAGCGCGTGCCCGGCTTCGTGGCGCAGAATGCGCATGAACCAGCGCGAATTGCCGCCTTCGACCTGGCCCATGATGCTGCGCTCGAGCCGCGCCAGACGCGGATGTGCGAGGTAGAACGGCACGGCGATCCCCGGCACCCCGTCCGGAGAGAACCACTCCTCGGCGAGCCAGATATGCGGCCGGAAGCGAATGCCACGCGCGCGCAGCTCCTCATACAGCCGTCGCGCGCCGCGCTCGATGTGCGAATCGCGCACGCTCAGGCCTAGGTCGCAAAAGCGCAGTTGCAGCAATTGCTCATCGCTGAGGCGTGCCCAAGCCGGGGGCCGCCGCCGGGTACGGGGTGTGCTCATAGGCATACCGGCCCCTGCGGGTGGTGCGCACGGGGCGGCACCCCCGAGCTTAGCAGCGCGCGCGCGCCCGTTCAGCCCAATTGGACCAGCGCACGGGCGAGCAACCGGTCGGCGAAGGACTCGATGAGCGGCGCACGCCGCAACGCCTCGCGCCAGGCGGCCGGAATGCCGCTCGCACCGTAGAAGGCCCCGGCCAGCTGGCCACAGGCCGCCGCCGTGACATCCGAATGACCCCCCAGATTGGCCGCATGCAGCACGGCTTCGCGAAAGCTGCCGGCCACGGCAAAGGCTTCGAATGCGCCCGCAAGCACCTGGGTGACGCCCTTGCCGGCGCGCGGCCCGGACACGCCGGTGTGCTCGGCGAGGATGCGAGCCTTCGGCTCGCCGTTCACAGCAGCGAGCAGGGCGCGCGCGAGCTCACCGCACGCAGCGAGGACTGCATTGACCTGACAGGTCGTGCGCGCCGCCTCGCGCGCCAGCCGGACCGCCTCCTGCGGATCCGGGAAGCCGAACAGCACGGCCGGCGCCACCCGCGCGAGCGGCTCCGGATCGAGCTGGGCCGGATCATGCGATCCAGAATACGGCTGCTGTCGCCACCCGGCCATGGCGAGCGCCCGGGCAGTGCTCGCGGTAATTCCGAGGCACTGGCCTGTCGCCGACAGATACCCCTCGCGCTGCCAACGCCGGTACCGTTCCACCTGGTCGGCCGGATCGAGCCCGTCACACTCGAGCAGGCTGTCGGCCAGGCACAGCGCCATGGCCGTATCGTCGCTCCAGCCCCCGCGCGGCAGCGCGAAAGGTCCGCCGCCGAGCAGATCGGCCACCGGTGGGAAGGTGCCCGGACGACGGTACTGGGTCGCCGCCGCCACCGCATCGCCGACTGCCAGTCCGAGCAATGCGCCGAGGAAGCGCTCGCGCAATGCCCGTGCCGCTGCCAGCGCCGCAGGATCGAACAGTGGGTCGGATGCTGAGACCGCCGGCGGTGCGGCCGACCCCACGGACACCGGGAGCGGCCGAGCTATCCAGGCGCGCACGTACTCGCTTTGCGCCTCGGTCTCCGGAATCCGCGCCCAGTCCCGTGACCGCTCTGACTGCTGCCACAGGCGCGCAAGCTCCTCGAGCGCCGCCTCACCGCTCAGTCCGCGCTCGACCAGCAGACAGCCGATGACTGTAGCGGTACGGCCGATGCCGGCACGGCAGTGCACGTAACAGGGCCGGCCTGCCGCGAGCGCCTCATGCAGGCAGTCGAGGATCTCGCACATGTGCTCACGCCGCGCGGGCAGCCCATGATCGGGAATCGGCTTGCGATGGTATTCGATGGCGAGCGGCAGCGCGTCATCGTAGCCGGCAATCTCCCCAGGCTCGGTCAGATCGATGATCGTCTGAATGCCGGCAGCGCGCAATCGAGCGAGGCGCCCCTCCGTGGCCTGCGGACCGGCCGCGGCGGGGTGCTCGCCGGCGAGCACCCCGCCCGGATACACCCAGTAGGCATTGGCGAGCGGCGGCGCGGGTGCAGCATCCATCCGGCGTCAGCGGCCCCTCAGGCGACCTCGTAGCGCTCTTCGAGGCGCAGCTCCTCGGCGAGACTCATCGCATCGATGCGCCGTCCCTCGAGGCCCGCGAAATCGAACAGCCGCGTATCGGCCAGCGTGCCGGGCTCCACATGCCGCAGCGCCGAGAAGATGCTCTCGGTGCGCCCGGGATAGGACCGCTCCCACTCGGCGAGCATGCGCTTGACGGCTACGCGCTGCAGGTTGTCCTGCGAGCCGCACAGCTTGCAGGGAATGATCGGGAAGCGACGGCCCCGCGCGTAGCGTTCGATGTCCCGCTCCGCGACGTAGGCCAGCGGTCGGATCACCACCTGCCGGCCATCCTCGGAGAGCAGCTTCGGGGCCATGGCCTTCAATCGCCCGCCGAAGAACAGGTTGAGGAACAGCGTCTCGACAATGTCGTCGCGGTGATGGCCGAGGGCGATCTTGGTGATCCCATGCTCGGCGGCGAAGCGATACAGCGCACCCCGCCGCAGACGCGAGCACAGGCCGCACAGCGTGCGCCCCTCGGGCACCACGCGTTTGACGACGCGGTAGGTGTCCTGCTCGATGATGTGAAACGGCACGCCGAGACCGGTCAGATACTCCGGCAGTACGTGCGCGGGAAAGCCGGGCTGTTTCTGATCGAGATTGACCGCCAGCAGCTCGAAGCGCACCGGCGCGCTGCGCTTGAGCGACAGCAGGATGTCGAGCAGCGTGTACGAATCCTTGCCCCCAGAGAGGCACACCATCACCCGGTCGCCTTCGCCGATCATGGCGAAATCCTCGACCGCCTTGCCCACCTGCCCGCGCAATTTCGCCTGCAGCCGCGCCAGCGTCCGCGACATCGTCACCGCCGCATTCATCTATGCCGCCTCGCTCGCCACCGGCTCGAGGTATTTGGCCTCCGCATAACGGATGTACGCCGCCGCCGAGAGCGGCTTGCGCGTCGCAGCGCGCAGCAGATCCTGCACCGGCACCTTCGCGGCGAGTCCGTGCACGTTGGCGCGCAGCCAGCCGAGCAGCCCGGTGAACTCCCCGCGCGCAAGCTGCTCATCGAGCGCTGGCACATCGTTGCGCAGACTTTCGTAGAGCTGCGCGGCGATCACGGCGCCGAGCGCGTACGAGGGGAAGTACCCGAAGGATCCAACCGCCCAGTGCACATCCTGCAAACAGCCCTCGGTGTCGTTGGTCGGACGGATGCCCAGACGCTGCTGCATGCCGGCATTCCACGCCTCGGGCAATTCGCGCACCGAGAGTTCGCCGAAGAGCAGCTGTCTCTCGAGCTCATAGCGCAACAGGATGTGCAGCGGATAGGTCAGCTCATCGGCATCGACCCGAATCAGGCCGCGCTTGACACGAGTCAGGTGCGCGTAGATGTTCTCCGCGTCCCACTCCGGTCCACTCACGCCGAAGTGCTTCGTCAGCAGCGGCTGCACGTAGCGCACGAACGGGCGGCTGCGGCAGACGATCATCTCCATCAGCAGCGACTGGCTCTCCTCAAGGGCCATGCCACGGTCGCGGCCGACCGGCTGGTCGCGCCAGTCCTGCGGCAGTCCGAGGTCATACATCGCGTGCCCGGTCTCATGCAGCGCCCCGAGCAAGCCGGTGAACGGATCTCCCGCATCGAGACGGGTCGTCACGCGGATATCGCCCGGCACGCCCTCCGTGAACGGATGCTCGCTTTCATCGAGCCGGCCGCGATCGAATGGAAAGCCGATCTGCTTCATCACCTCGACGATCAGCGCACGCTGCTTGACGGGGGCAAACTTGCCCGTGAGCGGCAGCGGCGGCCGGTTCTCCTGTGTCGCAATCGCCTCGCGGATCAGCGCCGGCAGACGGCGCGAGAGGGCCTTGAACATCAGCTCGATGTCGGCGGTGGTGATGCCCGGACTGAACTCATCGACCAGCGCATCGTAGGGGCCGAGATTGAGCGCCTGACCGAGCAAGGCCGCCTTGTCGCGCACCAGATGCACGACCTCCTCCAGGTGCGGCGCAAACAGATCGAATCGCCCCTGCGCGCGCGCGTCGAGCCAGCACACCTCGGCCCGCGAGACCGCCTTGGTGAGGCGCGAGATGAGCGACACCGGCGTCGCGATCGCATGGTCGCGCTCGCGGCGCATCTCACGCAGATTGGCGATCTGCCAGTCCTCCAGGCCCTGTTCGTTGGCCTGGGCCCGATCGAGCAGCCGGCTGATGCGCGGGGCGGTGAGCAGCGCATGGTGTTCAGTCTCGAGCGCCGCGAGCTGCTCGCCGCGGATATCGGCGCTACCGCGCGGCATCATGACTGCCGCATCCCAGCGCAGCAGCGACAGCGCACCGCGCAAGGCATGCAGTCGCTTGAATTCCTGCTCGAGCTGTTTGTACGGGGAAGCCGACATTGGATACGTCCCGGGCCGCCGGCCGCGAACCGCACGCCGGTCCCGCAGGAGCGCGCCCCAAAAGCGCCGATGGACTGCGGTAGTCTACCAGTGGGCGCCCGAATCCCCCTGACTCATCGCAAAAAAAGCTTATTTTTCAATAAGATGCCCATAAACGGCTGGCTTGACAGCGTGCCATGTCCGAGCCGCACCGAACGAGGCGGCGCACTCTTTCGGTACACTCGGCCTTACAGCCAGGGCCAGCGGGCCACGGCGATTCCGATCCCGATCGAGACCGCGAGCAGCACAGCGAGGACCAGACCAATGAGGAAGCGGCGCATTCGTCCGATGATAAACCGGAGTGCAGGTGGATGAGCCTCGCCATCGCACTGCTCGCCTCCGAAGCGACCCCGCTGTCTAAAACTGGCGGACTCGCAGACGTCGCCGGCGCGCTCACCGAATGCCTGCACGCTGCCGGACACGATGCGCGTCTGTTCACTCCCGGGTATGCCTCGATCGACCGAACTCGATTCCCCGCCCGTCCCCTCCCGGCGCTGCAGAACGTCCCACTCGCGGTCGGGCCACATCAGTACGTCTTCTCGGTCAGTGAGGTCCGACTGCCGGGCGGCGGCGCACCGGCCTACCTGATCGAGTGCCCGGCGCTGTACGGACGCGGGACGCTCTATACCACCGACCCCGACGAGCATCTGCGCTTTCTCGCCTTCACCCGCGCCGCGCTCCTCAGTTGCGCCCGACTCGGCTGGGCGCCGCAGATCGTGCACTGCAATGACTGGCATACCGCGTTCGGTCCGCTCCTGTTGCAAACTCAATTCGCGCACGAGGAGGCGTTCAGGCGCACCCGAACCGTGCTCACCATTCACAACATCGGTTACCAGGGCGTGTTCGGGGCCGCGTCCCTCGCGGACCTGGGCCTTGGCGAGCAGAGCCATCTGCTGCATCAGGATGACCTGCGCGCCGGATACATCAACCCGCTTCGCCATGGAATCCTCTACGCCAACGCGCTCACCACCGTCAGCCCCACGCATGCGCGCGAGATCTGCACTGAGGAGTACGGCATGGGCCTGCAGGACTCGCTGCGCATGCGGGAGCGGGACCTGACGGGCATTCTGAACGGGGTCGACTACACCGTGTGGGACCCGCGTTGCGATGAGCATCTGCCCCGTCATTTCGACGAGCAGCATCTGGACGTCAAGACCGACCTCAAGCGCCAGTTCCTGGCGCGCATGGGATTTACGACCCTCGCGTCCGTGCCGCTGGCCGGCATCGTCAGCCGCCTCGCGGTGCAGAAGGGCTTCGACCTCATGTTCGATGTGCTGCCGCGCGTGCTCGAGACGCGCGAGCTCTCCTTGATGGTGCTCGGCACGGGTGAGGACCGCTACGAGAGGTTCTTCGACACTCTGGCGGCACGCTTCCCGGGCCGCGTCATCTTCCGCCACGGTTACGACGACGCGCTCGCACACTGGATCGAAGCCGTGTCGGATCTGTTCCTGATGCCCTCACGCTACGAGCCCTGCGGCCTGAACCAGATGTACAGCCTGCGCTACGGCACGGTCCCGGTGGTGCGTCGCACCGGCGGGCTCGCCGATTCGGTCGAGCACTTCGACCCCGGCGCGGGAACTGGCACCGGGATCGTGTTCAACGACTTCGATCCCCCCGCTCTGCACTGGGCACTGAGCACGGCGCTCGACTGGCACGCGCAGCGGCCGCTGTGGCAGCAGATGGTGCGCAACGGCATGGCCAAGGACTTCTCGTGGACCCGTCAGACCGAGCAGTATCTGCAGATCTACCGACGGCTCAGCGGGGAGTGATTCGTCGGTCCCGCGCACGACGGCGGGGGGGCGCTCGGCGGGTTCAATGTCAACCTGGCAGCCGCCCGAGCGTTGTGCTCGCTTGGGGTTGCCAGGAGTAGCGCGGGCAAGACGCGCCCCCAGAGGCCAGATATCCGTTGCTCGCGCACATTGACCGCAGGAGGGTCATCATGACAAGTCGTGCATTTCCAAGTCGGGCGTCGCTCGCAACCCTCGCGGTGGTGCTCATCGGGTCGATCGTGACCGGCGCACCGCGGGCCCGCGCGAGCAATCTGCTCAATGTCTACGCCGGGGCCGCGTTCTTGCGCTCGAATCTACGCGGCAAGGACAGCAACCCCATCCCCTTCAGCGGCAGCGGGCCACTCAACGCTTTCGATCGATCCGACTCAGGCTATCAGTTCACGCTGGGCGCGCGCGGTCTTGAGTTTCTCGGCGCGGAAATCGATTACTTCGACCTTGGCAGCGGCGGCGTCGCGAACGCGTACTCCGCCGCCGGCAATCCCGGCACGGTGACCGGCGCGCATCTGGCACAGAAGGGCGAGGCGGCATTCGCGATGCTGTATCTGCCTGTGCCGGTCATCGACATCTATCTCAAGGCGGGCCTCGCCCGAGTCACCTCGGACCTGGGCGCGAGCTTCAGCCCACAGGGCACGTGCAACCTCCCGCTTCCTGGCAGCACCAACCCTTGCGCCACCGAAACCCTGGCGCTGCACACGACCACCACCGGACTTGCACTCGGCGCCGGCGCACAATGGCAGCTCGGCAACTGGGGCGTGCGGGCCGAATACGAACGGTTCACCGCCCTCGGCCGGCACCCGGATGTCGTCTCCGTCGGCGTCATCTGGACGTTCCTCTAAATGCACATCCCAACCACGCATGCCACCGAGTCTTAAGCCTCCGGGGTCCGGAGCGCCGGGCGCAGTCCAGGTACCGCCGCTCATCGACGTCGAGCAGATCTCGAGTTCACCGGCGTGGTTCCCAGTGAACTGCCCAAAGGGCGACACGGTCCGGCTCGTGCGGCTCGACGAAGCGGATTACCGCTCCGCGAGCTTTCTCGACCAGCGACTCTTTCAGCTGAACAGACCCCGCGGACGCTGTGCCGCAACCGAGCTATCGAACGCCGCCCAGCACTGCCCACCGCATGCGTCCTACATCTTCCACATCGGTCACGTCGGCTCGACGCTCATCTCACGTCTGCTCGGTGAGGCCCCAGAATGGTTTTGCCTCCGTGAGCCGGCCCTGCTGAGGCAGGCCGCCGCCGGGCAGCTGCCCCCGCAGTTGCCGCTCCCGGCGCTGCTCGGGGTGCTCTCGCGCACGTGGCGAGCCGAGCAACGCGCGCTGATCAAGACAACGAGTTTTGTGAGCGAGCTTGCTGAAGCGCTGCTCGCTGACAGCCCGGATTCACGCGCCCTGCTCGTCTTCACCTCGGCGCGGACGTACCTGTGCGCGATTTTTGGAGGACCCAATTCCCGGGTTGAATCGCAGACGCTGGCTCCGGCACGATTCGAGCGCTTGCGACGCCGGGTCGGTGCAATCGAGCTGCGGGCGCCGGCCTGCGAAGGCGAGAGCATTGCGATGAGCTGGCTGTGCGAGGCGAGTGCTCTGTGTCAGGCCGCTGAGAGATACCCGACGCGTGTCGGATGGCTCGATTTCGAGCGTTTTCTGCTCGACCCCCTGCCCGTCCTGTCCGCCGGATGTGCCGCGTTGGGGGCAGTGCCACATGCGCCAACCCTGTCGACAGCGCTGGCGGGACCGCTGATGCGTCAGTATGCCAAGGCGCCCGAATATGGCTATGACCGCGAGCTGCGCCGCGAGGTGCTGGCCCATGCTGAGCAGGAGAACGCCCGGGAGATTCAGCGCGGCTTGGCGTGGCTCGGCGAGCTCGCCGGACGGCACCCGCTGATCGAGCGTACCCTCGCGCTGTAGGTCGCGACACCCAGCGGAGGCAGGGACCCGGGCAGCGGCAAGGCGTGGCCCCGCCCTGCGCCTCAGGGAGACGCCAACTGCGGTCCCAGCGCCGCCTTCAGTGCTCCCAACCAAGGCTCGTAATGCTGCCAGCGGTCGATGCCCGCGCGATTGATCGGCTGGCGGACCTGCTCGGAGCTGACCGTGCGCACGCTGCGCTCGGTCTTGTAGAACTCGAGACAGGCCGGCTCGAACGGCAGACCGCAGTGCGCGAGTACGCGCCGCACGGTCGCCTCGAAATCAGTGACCATATCGGCGTGGCGCACATGCAGCACCTTGCCCGGAAGTGCGCGATCCCAGTGATCCATCAGGCGCACGTAGCCGCGGTAATAGCGGCCCATCTCGCTCAGGTCGTAGCTGAAATCCTGCCCACTGGCGTAGAGCTGCTGGTAGTTACTGAAGCAGCAGGCCAGCGCATCGCGCCGCGCATCGATGATTTTGGCATTCGGCAGGATCAGATGGATGAATCCGACCTCCTGAAAATTCGCCGGCAGCTTGTCGATGAAGAAGGGGGCGCGCTGACGGTAGACACGCGTCTCCTCGAGGTAGATTTCCCCCAGACGGCGCAACTCCTGCGCACTGAGTTCGCCGAGTATCGCCGGATAGCGGGGAGGTTCCTCGGGTCGGCGGGTCCTGAACTGCTTGACGAGCCGTGGGATCTCCGGCAGCTCGAGCGTTCCGTCCACCTGCGAGTGCGAGGCGAGAATCTGCTCGATGAGCGTCGAGCCGGACCGCGGCAGTCCCACGATGAATATCGGGTCCGCACTCGGGCATCCCTCGCCGCGGCGTCGCGCAAGGAATTGGGCCGACATCACCTCCTCGCGCAGCAGCAAATTGCGCTCGGTGGCCTCCGCGCTGTAGCTCAATTCAGCCCGCTTCAGCGCATTACCGCGCGCGTAGTACTGAAATGATTCCTCGAACTGCTCGCGGTCTTCCAGCGCCTTGCCAAGCGCAAAACAGACGGGGTACCGATGGGCCGGGGTCGTCGCGCTTGACTCGAGTGCGCGCATGGCATGGATTTCGGCATCGCTGAAGCGGTATGTCTTCATGTTGGCGAGCGCCGCATACCCTCCGGCTGCCGCATCGGCAACGCGCAGAATGCTCTGGAAGCCGGCGATCGCCTCCGCTGACTGTCCCTGGTTGCGCAGCACATTGGCGATCGCAAATTCGAGCTCGACATCTCCGGGACTCGCGGCGAGCAATTCCCGGTAGATACGCAGGGCCTCATCGAACCGGCCGAGACCATCGCACGCCTTGGCATAGAGCAGTTTCGTGTCCCGCCCACCGGGATGAATCTCAAGCAGATGTCTGGCATGCAGCAGCGCCGGCCAGTAGCGGTGCCGCTGAATCAACACGACGGTCAGGTCGTGCCGCGCATCGTGGTAATCCGGATCACGCTCGAGCACCGCCTCGAGCAACAGCTCGGCATCGTCATACACCGCGCGATCGATGCAGATCTGTGCCAGCAGCCGCATGCCGTCGAGATGTGGGCCGTGCCGCGTGAGATAGGCCCGGATGGCATTTTCCGCCCCGTCGAGGTCTCCTTCGCTGAGCCGTGAGGAACCCTCGCGAAGCTCCACGGGCAAGCGCTGCAGTTTGGCGAGCGCCGCGGCAGCACGCTCCGCTTCCATCTTCCGTCCGGCCCGCCGCGCCGATCCGAGAACGGCCTGCCAGCTCTCGGACAACGTATCGTTGAGCTCGACAGCGCGCCTGAAAGCCTCCACTGCGGCCGACTCCTGCCCGAGCGCACGTAAGGCAAGCGCACGCTCCTGCCACAGCACACCCGATTTCGGGTAATCGCTCTCGAGCGCTCGCAACTGCTGCAATGCCCGCTCACTCTGCCCCGCGAGCCGCAACTCCCGCACCCGCGCGAGCCCCTGCTGCAGGCGATCGAAATCCAGGGTTGGCGCAGGAATTTGAGGCATGGAGAGACCTAAACGTGTGTCCCGACGCACGCGAGGATAGCATCCCAATCCCGCATCGCCCGCGGGCGACGGCATCCCCCCCCACCGCTAAAGTGGCGCTGCAAGCGCCCGCCAGGTTCCTGGCGCGGCAGGCCGCTGGCGGAAGCACGGATCACAATGGTCCGACCTCTGCCGGCCTCGAGACCATCCCCCGCGCAAATCCTGCCCATAAAAATGCCCCCCGCGACTTGCGTCGCGGGGGGCAATCGGTCGTCAGACTTCGCTGAGCGTTCGAGCGGTGCTTAGAAGTCCGCCTTCACGTTCAGGAACATGTACCGGCCCAACGTGTCGTACACCTGCGGGTAGGTGTTGCCGTTGAAGAACACCGACGAGATGGACGTGGTCGGCAGAATCGGCGGATCCTTGTCGAACACGTTGTTCACGCCGACCAGCACCTGGATGCCCTTGTACACCATGTAGCTCGCATTCAGGTCCAGGTAGTCACGCGTCCCGGTGTACTGGTAGGCCTTGGTGAACGACCCAGCCAGCAGCGGGGCGGGGCTCGCCGCGTCGATCTCGGTGTTGCCGAAATGCCGCCAGCGGGCGCCCACGTCCAGGCTGCGGATCGGGGTTTCCCAGGTGGCCGTCAGAGTATGACGCCACTTCGGCATCGGATTGCCGCAAGTCCCGCCGAAGTAGCCGGCGCAATCGTACGAACCGGAACCCGGGTACGGCTCGGTGATGAACGAGCCGACGTACGTTCCATTGAAGTTGTAGTCGATCGCACCGAAGCGGCCGAGGTTCTCGCGGTAGTGCAGCGCCACGTCGACGCCACGCTCCCACAGGTAACCCAGGTTTTCGGTCGGATCAATCACGTATCCGCTGTTGGAGAACCAGATCGAGCCCGACGCATCACGATGCACCAGGTTGCAGAAGAACGGATTGTTCTGCAGCACGCACTGGTTGACGATCAGGTTCGCACCGTAGGTGCTGATGACCTGATTGATCTTGATGTCGTAGTAGTCGACCGTTGCACTCAGGTTCGGCAGATAGGTCGGGGTATACACCACGCCGAACGTGTACGTGTCCGCGGTCTCGGGCTTCAGGTGCGGGTTGCCGCCGACCAGACCGTTGTACTGGCCGGCCGGATTGCCCGCCTCGCCGATGGTGCCGTACTGGGCCGCCGTGACGCCATGCGCCGCGCACTGCGCCGCCGTCGCGGCCGCCGGGCTGCTGCCGAAACCGGAAGTGGCGCACGGATCCTCGCTGCCGTCGAGCGCAACGCGCACCGCGCCGAACAGCTCGCCGAGGTTAGGCGCACGCACCGCGCGGTTGTAGCCACCACGGAACCGGAAGCTCGAGTCCGGCGACCAGTCGGCCATGATCTTGTACGTATTGGTCGAGAAGCCAATGTCGTACTTGGAATAGCGGTAGCCGGGGTTGATCGAAATTTCCTTGGCCCACGGCTTGTCTTCAACCACGGGCAAGCGCATCTCGACGAAGCCTTCCTTCACGCTGAGTCCAGCGTTGATCGGCAGGATCTTCTGTCCCTGACCCGCGAGATCACCCGTCAAGTACTCCTCGTCCGGGTGCAACACCGCAAACTCTTCGCGGTATTCGGCGCCGAAGTTGGTCACGAGGCCTTCATTCGCCCACGGGGTCTTCAGGCCGGCCGATGTGCCGTCATAGGTGAAGTCCGCGTGATAGATGCGCTCCTCGGTCTGACCCTGCTCGGATCCCGGCGCCGAAATGTAGGCGACGGAAGCCGCGCTCGGACCACCGGCGGCGTTGGTGTACTGACTGGAGAGCGGCGTGCCGAGGCCCCAGATGTCGTACGGCACGCAGCCCGGCGCGCCATTGGCACCGTTGGCGTTCGCCGCGCAGACCACCTGCCCGGTTGCCGGATCGAGCACGGCGTTCAGCGCGTTGCTCAGCTTCAGCTTCGAGACGTCGTTGTTGTAGTGATCCGCGAGCAGCGTGATGCCTTCCTGGAAGTAGGCATCATAGGTCAGATTGTCATTGATGTTGCCCTTGGTGCCGATCACGAGGCGGAAGGAGGTGTGGCGCAGATCGTCCTGCCGGTTGCCACCCTCGACATTGCGGCGCCCGAACAGCACCGAGGCATTGCCCGTGGTCGCGCCCTGGCACATCGTCTGCTGTTCCTGCGCGGACAGCAGCGGGTTGTTGCAGTTGACCGACCAGCCACCATCGGGCAGGCCCGTGACCGGGTTCACACCCAGACCGGACACCAGGAACGCACCGCTCGGTGCGATCTGCGCCACGGTGTGATCCGACATCATCATGAATTCGCTGAAGACCTGATGATTGTCATCGATGTTGTAGTGCGCGAAATAGCCGCCGTTCCAACGCGTATCCGAGCGCTGGTAGTAGTTGTACGGCCCGTAGTTGAAATGACCGGTGAAGGGAACGAACTGCCCGGTCTGCGCATTCACACTGGATTCGCCAAGGCCATTGAACGAGAAGTCATACCCGTTCATGCCCGGCGGATCGGTGAACAGGAACCCGCCCGCGGGCGTCGTGCTCGAACCGCTGCAGGACACCGTGCCCTTGGCGTTCGAATCAAGCGTGCAACGGCTGAAGTCGCGGGTCGACTGCAGCACCGGCTGCACCTTGCGCCAGCTCATGTAGGCCGTCGCGTTGCCCTTCCCGCCGGCGAAGTCGCTGCCCAGGATGAAGGTGATGTCCTTGTCCGCGCCGTCCATCGTCGAGCTCTGTGCCGAGCCAAAGCCGGCCGCCGGGGCGAAGCTGCCGAAGAAGCCTTCATGCTGACTGTGCTGGTAGGCCGATGCATTGGCATCGATCTCGAAGCCCTGGAAGTGGTCGTTCATGACGAAGTTGACCACACCCGCGACCGCGTCGGCGCCGTACGTCGAAGAGGCGCCGCCGGTCAACACATCCACGCGCTCAACCAGCGCGGTCGGAATGTTGTTGATATCCGCCGCGTTGGTGATGCCGCCGGAGGGAGACAGATCGCCCGGCATCAGGCGCCGGCCATTGATCAGGACCAGGGTCCGGGTCGCACCGAGGTCACGCAGGTCGACGGTGGAAATGCCCGACGAGCCGTTCGAATCCATGTTGCCGTTGCTGGCGGTGACCTGCGGCAGCTGGTTCAGGACCTGCTCGACCGAGGTGGCGCCCGTCTGCACAATGGCCTTGGCACTGATCGACGTGACCGGACTGGTCGCCTTCAGGCCCGGGATGTAGATGCGCGAGCCGGTGACCACCACCTCCTTCAGCATGTTGATTCCCTGCGCGTTCTGGTCGGCAGCGGAATCGCTCTTGGTGGTCGGTGTCGGCAGCACTTGCGGTTGCGGGGCGGGTGCGGCAAACGCAGGCAGCGCAACGGAAACCGCAGCTGCGTTGGCGAGCGCAAGTTGTATGGCCCGCCGAACAAGCGTGTTGTTCGTCATCAGTATGTTCTCCCAAGTGTTCTGTTCTGGGCGTCGTCGCCTGCTCTTACAGGGTGCAAGCCCTCGCCCCCGTCCGTCGCAAACGTGCTACGGACGTGGCGTGTGGCGCGGAGACTATTCCCAAAAGTGTTGTGCTGTAAAGGCCAGGATAGCCAACGAATCTGGGGCGGAATGTGCGAGAACCATACAACTGATTGAATTCATTATATAAATTGACACATTCGCCGTCTCGCATATGGTTGCTCTGACGCAACACCGGGACACCAAGATTGTTGCGAAGTGGCCACATGTACACCCAAAACGGACGCAGCGATAATGCCGCATGGCATCGCCGACCGCTCTTGAAAACGCAACCGCACTCCTGAGGGAGGGCAAGCCGGCGGCGGCCGCCGCCGTGCTGGGCGCCCTCCTGGCGCGCGAGCCCCGCCACCCGATCGCCGCTCATCTGATGGGCCTGGCGTTGAAAGACACCGGGGATTGGGAACAAGGCGAACAGTGGCTGCGCTTCAGCATCCAGCTCGAGCCCAACCAGGGAGAGTTTCATGCGAACCTCGGCAACCTCCTGCGCAAGAAGCAGAATTACGAGGGGGCCGAGCAGGCCTATGTCGAGGCGCTGAAGCGGCTTCCCCATCACCGCGCCGCGCGGCGCGCATTGGCCCTCACGCTGCATGATCTGCAGCGACCGGCGGAAGCGGAGCAGCACTGCGAACGGCTGCTGCAGAGCGATGCCGGTGATGCGGAAGCGTGGGAGATCCGGGCCATGGCGCTGACCGCACTCGGTAGACCTGCCGCTGCCGAAGCGGCCCACAGGCGTGCCATCGCGCTCGACCCGAACAACGCAGTGGCACATCACAATCTGGGCGCACTGCTCGTCGAACTCGAACGTCCCGAGGCCACAACGGCGCTCGAGACTGCCCGCACGCTCGGTGCGGACGGCTACGAGGCGGCATACAACCGGGGTCGAGCCGCGATCAACGAGGGCGACCTCGAGGGTGCGGAACGGGAATTCGAGAAGGCGGTCGAGCGGCGGCCTCTCGATGCCGAGGCACAGCAGACGCTGGCTCGGTTGCGTTTCATGCGGGGCGACCCGGCTTTTGCGCGCACCCTGGGCAGCACCGTGCGCGCGAACAGGAACAATGTGCCTCTGCAACGGCTGCTCGCGGAGTTGCTTTGGCAGGCGGGCGATCTCGCCGCAGCCGAAACGTTGCTGCAGGATCTGGTGACGCGCGACTCCGGCACCCCCGCCGTACGCTCAACGCTCGCGCTGGTCCTACTCGATCAGGGCCGAGCCGATGAGGCCGAGGCACATGCGCTCGAGGCTGCTGCAGCCAAGCCGGACGGCGCGGCGGTTGCGTTCAACCTCGTGACCATATTGATTGCACGCGGACGAGCCGATGATGCCGAACCCTTCATAGCCGCGCAGCTTGAGCAAAATCCGCTTGCGCAGGACTGGCTGGCCTACGAGGCCACCGTCGCGCGCATGCTCGGCAAGAGCCGCTACCGCGAGTTGTACGATTACGGCCAGTTGGTCCGCGTCTTCGACCTGGAGCCGCCGCCCGGATTCTCCTCCATGAGCGATTTCAATCGCGCATTGAGCGGGGTGCTTGCCGCTCGGCATCATTTCAGCCGCCAGCCGCTCGATCAGACGCTGCGCAACGGAACACAGACCTCGCGCAGCCTGCTGACAGATCCGGACCCGCTCGTCCAGAGCGCACTTGAGCTGTTTCGCAAGCCGATTGACGAGTACCGCCGAACGCTGCAACTGCCGCCGCAGCACCCACTCGCGCCGGTGATGCAACACAGCATGCGCTTTACTGGCGCCTGGTCAGTCCGCCTGCGCCGCGAGGGCTTTCACGTTAACCACTTCCACCCACAGGGACTCGTCAGTTCTGCGTATTACGTGGAGGTCCCGGAGGAGGTGCAGGACCAGACCCTGCAGTCCGGCTGGATCAAATTCGGCGAGCCGCGCTACCCCGTGCCCGGCCTCACCCCCGAACTCACGGTTCAGCCGCAGCCCGGGCGCCTGGTGCTCTTTCCCTCCTACATGTGGCACGGCACCAATCCCATTCATGGCCCGGACGCGCGCACCTGTATTGCCTTCGACGTACGTCCCGAGTCTATCTGAGACCTGATCGCAGCAGCCCTTACACCGGGTTTGATTGCGGCACCCGCCGCTCGTGGTACTCTCCTGACCATGCAGACACTCGCGGCCGGGAAATGCCTCCGGCGCGGGGCCGTCCTCAGCTGGCTCAGCGTCGCCGCCGTGGGATTGGCCTCGCCTGCCGGGGCGAATGCCCCGCCCGGACCAGGGCCCGGACACGGCACCGTGTTGAGTGCGAGGCAGGTTCGCTACCAGGCACTGCTCGCGTGCCCGACGACTCTGGATCAAATTGGGCGAGTCGTCATTCCCGTCATGGTCGATGGCCGCGGCCCGTTCCGATTCGTTGTCGACACGGGGGCGGGTCATTCCACGGTCTCTCCGCGGCTGGTGCGTGCACTGAAGCTGGACGTGAAGCACGTACCGCGGATCGAGGTGCAGGGCATCACAGGCTCGGCAGCGATTCCGGCGGTGAGGATTCGGACCCTGAGCGCCGGTTCACTCGTCATCCGCAACACTTACGCGCCGGTTCTGCGCACCCCGATGATGGCTGGCGCGGACGGAATACTGGGTGTTGCGGGACTGCCCAAGCTGACGTTACTTGTAAACTTCGAAGACAACAAAGTGCAGATCGCCCGTTACCTGGGGCCCGACGTGCGCTTCGATTATTCACGGGTTCACACCTTAACCGTCGCAGGCGGCCTGATGGCCATACCGTCATACGTGGGCGACATCCGGACACTGGCGATCATCGACACCGGATCGGAGCGCACCTTAGCCAACAAGGCGCTGCGCGAGGCGCTCCATGTTGGAGGAGATTCCGGCAGGCCGGAACCCGTCACCATCGTTTACGGCGCGACCCGGCAGGTCGAAATGGGCCGCATGGCAACCAGCCCGGCGATTTCGGTTGGACCACTGCGGGTTCTCGGCGCGGAGATGATTTTCGGAGACTTCCACATCTTCAAGGTTTGGCATCTCGACAAACGCCCCGCCGTAATACTCGGGATGGACGTGCTCGGCACGGTCAGCGCACTGGGATTTGATTTCCGACAGCATGACCTGTTCGTTGCGAGTGCCCGAGGACAAGGCAATTTCCGCTTCCGGACCCGTGCCATTCAGGCGAACAGCAAGGCCGCTCACTGAGCGAGCGGCATCAGCACCAAAGCAAGGCGGTCAATTCGCCGCGCGCCTCCCGACCCGCAGCGCGATCACTGCGGAAAAACGCAGACCCAAGCGCCATCGACTCGTCTCACTGACTCCACAGCCGCTGCAGGTTGGTGGCGACATACTCCAGCCGCATGCGGTTGTTCCAGTCCATCTTCAGCCCTTCGAGAGCACGGACCTCATTGAGCGAGAACAGGAGTTCTCGGCGCAACGGATCGACAATTCGGCTCTCGATGAAGGTAATCATGACCATGCGCTCACCGCGCGTCACGGGCTTCACCTCGTGCAGCGTGGTCGACGGATACAGCACGGCCTGCCCAGCCGCACCTTTGATGCGGATCGTCTCGGAACCCAGATAGATGACGAGTTCGCCGCCATCGTAGCTCGCCGGATCATTGAGAAAGATCGTGCTGGATACGTCGGAGCGCAGGGGCTGACGCCCGACCATCATCATCGCAGCATCGACGTGCGCACCATAATTCTGGCCCTGCCCATAGCGCAGAATCTGCGGTGGCGCGATCCGGCGAGGCTGCGCGAAATTGATCGCGACTTCACTACGCTGGTACGCCGCCAACGCAATTTGCGCAGCCTGCTGCCCATGCGGATCCGCGGCATCGACGATGACATTGTTCTTCGTCACGTTGTGCGGATTGGAGCGGCGGCCATCGATGAAAGCCGCTTGGCGCGCACACTCGCCAATCGCAGCGACCTCCGCGGCGCTCAAAAATTCTTCAATTTGGAGAAACATCTGCCTTGCCGGTCAATGAATTCGCTCGACCTTGCAGCCGCGCCCCGATGGGGCCTGCAGCCAATACGATCCCAACCAACCTCGTGAGATCTGCACCTGATCTCCCACACTGAGCGGCGGCGCATCCCCGTCGGCCTGGAGTTCCCGCCACACCTGACCATTGGCAAGATCATAGACCATCCGGCCATCGGCCTCGACGTGCAGACCCGTAACCCGCTCGCTTATGTTCGCTATCGGCTTGGGACGAGCGCCAGCGGCGACCTCCCGCGCGAGAATGGCCGCAGGCGTGAGCCCGAACGTTGCACGCGGACTGAGCGCGGTGCGGGCCTGTTGCGAGCTCACGGGGGTGTGATCCACGTGGCGCGCCAGGGCCGCGGTCGCCAGATCGAAGCAGTGCAACCGCGCCTGAGCAGATCTGATGGCGCGACAGGCGACCACTCGATCCACCGCCGCAGCCGAGACTCTGGTCGCGGCCCACGCCGATCCGGGCGCAAAGGCGGCAGCGAGCATCAGAAGTGTGGACCAACGAGCACCTGCCACACCCATAAAACTTGTCACTTTCATCGACGAATTATAGCGCCCTCTCGCCTTCATGGCGCCAAGAGAAGCCGCGCGACCGCCGTGACGCGTCCCTATTTCATTGCGCGAGCAATGACGAGTCACTATGATCGTTTCTCCGGGGCGACATCACTACCAAGAAGAGCCAGGAGGTCGTTTCGTGCCGAACTTTGCATTGCTCATGACCACTGCCCTAACGCTGGCCCTATGCGCCGGATGCGCGACGCAATCCTCGACGCAAGCCACAGGGAACGCGACCGCGGGTACCGCCGCCACGACCTCGCCACCGACCAGCTACACGTCCAAGCAAATTCTCCAGCTGGCATTCGACCAGGGCTATCGGCCCCGAACCCACGATGGCAAGACGATTTACTGCCGCAGGGAAGTTCCGACGGGCTCCAATCTCCCGCGCACGCGCTGCGTCAATGCCACCGAACTGCGATTCGAGGTCCTGCAAGCCGAGCACGAGCGCCAGCAGCTCGAGGAGAGCGCACCCATGATCGGGCAGCCGCCGGGCAATTGATTCAGACCACGGCCCGCGCTGGCGGCGCCGAAGTCAGCCGAAGCCCCCACGGTCTCGGGACCGATCCGCGTGCCTCAGCGTCTTGTTTGTGCGCGCACAGCACTCCCGCCAATCGGTGAGGCCCGGTCCGCTGGCGCGTAGCCACACACTGCGCAAGTCAGCGCCCCGCTCGAGCGCTCCGAGGCCGTGAACGGACCCCGAGGTGGCCCAGATGGTCGCTCCGCGCCCCTGTCGATGCCGAGATCGCAACCCGTTTTTGCCCTCTGCGCCGCTTCAGCGGCGGTCTGGATTCGCAGGTTCGCCTCCCGGCTCGCCGCCGACCCGGGCACATCAGCCGAGCGCACGCGACCGCCGAGACGGACCGGCCAGCTGACAGAGTTGATTGGTCTGAATCGCGGCGCTGCCAGGCGATCAACGCTTTTTCGGCGAGGCCTGCGCGGAACTGGGCGCCCAGCTCACACGGGAGCCCACCGTGATGCCCAGTTTTTGCGCTTCGCCACCCTGGATCTCGATGACCGCTTTGACGGGAGCGCCTGAACTGATGGTTTGCAGCGAAAACGGCTTGGCATTGGCGGCGATCTTTTCAATGCGGCCATCGGGCGCAACGAACAGCATGTCGAGAGGAATATAGGTATTGGCCATCCAGAACTGCGCCACGTGCGGCGGCTGCATTGGAAACAGCATGCCCTGGTTCGCCGGCAGGTCCTGCACGAACATCAACCCCTGGATCTGGCGCGCCGGCGTATTAGCGACCCAGACTCTGAAGCGGCGCGGCTTACCGTTCGCCTCAACCGTGAGCGTGGTACGCGGAAAGTGATCGAGATTCTCCAACGGCATGGTCTGCGCCAAACCAGCCTTCGGCGTGAGCGAGACCAGAGAACCCAGCGCGAACAGCGCAGCCCACCGGGCCAGAGTGCTCGGCATTGTCGTCATACACGCCCCCCCCTGAGCCATTCGTGACAATTGTCGCACAAGCCCCGGGGCGTCGGACTGGCGCAAATCGGCCGCGTTGTGCACGAATCTTGCACGGCCTCCGTGCGGGCACGACGGTTTCGAAGCGGCTAGACTTCCACCGGCAACCAAGGTCTCCAATCCAGTCCCATGCGAAATAACCTGCTCGAAATCACGCCCGTCATCCCCGAGGCGCTCGCGCGCCTGCCGGAGCTGGCAGGCAATCTCTTCTTCAGCTGGCACCGGCCGATCCGCGCCCTGT
Organism: Pseudomonadota bacterium; assembly: GCA_021847105.1. Lineage (GTDB taxonomy): Bacteria > Pseudomonadota > Gammaproteobacteria > Steroidobacterales > Steroidobacteraceae > 13-2-20CM-66-19. The sequence goes on from JAJZUT010000002.1 coordinate 147,186, forward strand.
TCGAGGATCTCGACCCGGAGCTGTGGAGCCAGTGCGGCGGCAACCTGCGCCTGATGCTGCGGTGCGTGCGCCAGTCCGCGCTCGACCGGGCCGCCGGCGATGCCCTCTACCTCGAACGGTACGCCGACGCGCTGCGGCTGCTCGATACCTATCTGGCTGCCCGTCCGCGAGAAGGCGAACCGCTGGTCGCGTACTTCTGCGCGGAATACGGCTTTCATGAGAGCTTCCCGATCTACTCGGGCGGCCTCGGCGTGCTGGCGGGCGATTACTGCAAGGCCGCGAGCGATGCCGGCGCGAATTTCGTCGCGATCGGCTTGCTCTATGAGCAGGGGTACTTCACCCAGACTGTCGACGACGATGGGATCCAGCACGCCGAATACAAGGCGCACGATCCGCGCGATCTGCCCGTCGAGCCGGCCCGCGACGCAGCGGGCCACTGGCTCACGATCACGGTACGCATCGGCGGGCGTGACGTGGTGGCACGGATCTGGAAAGCCCAGGCCGGGCGTGTGCCAGTCTACCTGCTCGACACCAATACCCCGGTCAACGCCCCGTCCGACCGGGACATCACCCGTCGCCTGTATGGCGGGGACGAGTCGACCCGCGTCCGTCAGGAAATGATCCTCGGCATTGGCGGCGTACGCGCGCTGCGCACGCTGGGCCTGGCGCCGGCGGCCTGGCATCTGAACGAGGGACACGCGGCATTCCTCATCCTCGAATTGATGCGCGAGCACATGAACCTCGGATTGCCGTTCGAGGCGGCGATCGAGGCGACGGCGGCGGCGTGCGTATTCACCACCCATACGCCCGTGGCCGCTGGCCACGACGCCTTCGGGCATGGGCTCATCCTCGAGCACTTCCAGGACTTCATCAATGACCTGGGGTTGCCGGTCGAGCGGTTCCTCGACCTGGGCAGCGCTCCGACCGTGCCGGGCCTGTTCAACATGACGCGCCTGGCGCTGAACGGCTCACGGCACATCAACGGGGTAAGCCGCATTCACGGGGCCGTTTCGGCACAGCTGTGCGCCGATCACTGGCCCGAGATCCGCCCGGAGGACAATCCCATCGGATTTGTCACCAACGGCGTGCACGTGCCCACCTTCCTGCACAAGCTCTGGGGCACATTCTTCGACGCCGAGCTCGGACCGGAGTGGCGCGAGCGTCTGAGCGACGCGGCGTTCTGGGAGCGGCTGCGCACGGTGCCGGACGAGCGCTTCTGGCAGACCGCGCAGGCCGTGAAAGCCAAGATGCTCGATGCGGTGCGCCAGCGCCTCGAGCGCGAATACACCCGTAAGGGCCTCAGCCTTGCGCAGCTGGCACGCGTGACCCGCCTGCTCGACCCGACGCGACCCGAGGTGCTCACCATCGGCTTCGCGCGCCGCTTTGCCACCTACAAACGCGCCACACTGCTGCTGCGCGACCGGGCGCGTCTGGCCCGCCTGCTGAACGACCCCGATCGTCCCGTGGTGCTGCTGTTCGCCGGCAAGGCCCATCCGGCCGACGAGCCGGGCAAGCAGCTTCTGCGCGAGATCCGTCAGCTCATGACCTCGCCGGAGTTCATCGGACGGATCATCTTTCTCGAAGATTACGATCTGCAGCTCGCCCGCTCGTTGGTCTCAGGCGTCGACGTCTGGCTCAATACTCCGATCGCACCGCTCGAGGCGAGCGGCACCTCCGGCATCAAAGCGGCGATCAACGGCCGGCTGAACCTCAGCATCCTCGATGGCTGGTGGGCCGAGGGCTGCACCGCGAACAACGGCTGGGGCATCCCCCCCTCGGACGTGCAGGACTGGGAGCGGCGCGATTCGATCGAATCGGAGCTCATCCTGCACACGCTGCAAGAGGAGATCATCCCGCTGTATTACGAGCGCAATGCCAGCGGCTGCGCCCCGCAATGGGTGCGTCGTGCCAAAGAGGCGATGGTGTCGGTCATCCCGCGCTTCAACATGGATCGGGTGTGGCGCGATTACACCGACAAGCTCTATCGTCCGGCCGCCGCGCATTACCGCCGGCTCGCAGAGCAGGGCTTTGCCGGTGCTCGGCAGCTGACCGAGTGGCAGCTGCGCATCCGCGAATCCTGGAGCCGGGTGGATCTGCGCCTGCTCGAGGATACGGCCGCTGAAATCACTCGCGAGCACAAGGTGCGCCTGCGGGTCGCAGCCCATCTGCGCGGACTGCGGCCCGAAGACGTGCGCATCGAATTCCATGCCAGGCGCCTCCTGCCGCAGGCGAGCACCGAACCCCCGCCGCTGTGCTCATTCGGCGCCGCCGAGCAACCGGGCCTTTGGCGTGCCGTCCTGCAGCCCACCGGTGAGTGGAACGATGGGGCGGCGGTGTTTGCCCTCGAGGCCGAGCCGCCTGGCTGCGGACAGTTCGCCACCGAGATCCGCATCTACCCCAACCATGAGCTACTCGCCCATGCGTATGGGATGGGTCTGATGAAATGGCTTTGATGTCACGGGCAGACTGCTAGGATAATCACGTGCCACCATCACAGGGGAGCCCGGGTCCATGATGCGACAACCAGCGCGCGCCTCCTCCGGACGCTACGTCAGCCGACTCACCGGCGGAACGCTCGCCGTGATCATGGCTGGCGGACGGGGCGAGCGACTGAAGGACCTCACTGCCAACCGCTGCAAGCCGGCGACCCCCTTCGGGGGTAAGTTCCGCATCATCGACTTCGTCTTGTCGAACTGCGTGAACTCCGGCATTCGGCAGATTTCCATTTTGACGCAGTACAAGGCGCAGTCGCTGATGGCGCATGTGCAGCACGGATGGAGTTATCTGCGCGGCGAATTCAGCGAGTTCGTGGAGGTCGTGCCGGCGCAGCAGCAGATGGGACCGAACTGGTACCAGGGCACGGCAGATGCGGTCTACCAGAATATCGAGCTCATCCTGTCGCACCGCCCCAAACACGTGCTGGTGCTCGCTGGCGATCACATCTACAAGATGGATTACGGCCCCATGATCGCCTACCACGTGGAGAAGGGGGCGGACATCACCATGGGAGTGGTCGAGGTACCCGCCAGCGAGTCGCGGCATTTTGGCGTACTGACCGCAACGGAGTGGAATCGGGTCACGAAATTCAGTGAGAAGCCGCAAATACCGGACACGCTCCCCGGCCGGCCGAATGCCATTCTCGCCTCGATGGGCATCTACGTATTCAATACGAGGTTGCTCGAGATGTTGCTGCGCGAGGACGCGGCGAACGAGTCCTCATCGCACGATTTCGGCAAGGATATTCTCCCGAAGGCGATCGCAGGGGCGCTGCAGGTCTTTGCTTATCCGTTCCAGGATGTGAAGACGCGCGCGCAAAGCTACTGGCGGGACGTCGGCACCCTCGATGCATACTACGAGGCCAACCTCGAGCTGGTGCACGTCGAGCCGGAGCTGAACATCTACGACGAAGACTGGCCGATCTGGACCTACCAGGTGCACCAGCCACCGGCGAAATTCATCCTCGACGAGGAGGGCCGGCGAGGCCTGGCGATCAATTCCATGGTATCGGCCGGGTGCGTCATATCGGGCGCATCGGTGCGCGAGTCGCTGCTTTTCTCCAACGTGCGGGTCGAGGAGCGCAGCGCTATCGAGCGCGCGGTGATCCTGCCAAACACGCGCATCGGCGCAGGCTGCGTCATCCGCGGCGCCATCATCGACGAGGGCAGCGAAGTGCCGGACGGCATGCTCATTGGCGTCGACCGCGAGGCCGATGCGCAACGCTTCCTGGTCACCGACAAGGGTGTCGTGTTGGTGACTGCTGAAATGCTACGCCGGATCTCGGCTTGAGGACGTCATGAGCGCACGCCTGCCGGTCGTACTGCTCTGGCACATGCACCAGCCGCAGTACCGTGATGCGCTAACGGGCCGCTACGTGCTGCCATGGACGTACCTGCACTCCATCAAGGACTATACGGACATGGCCGCTCACCTGGAGGCCATCCCGCAAGCGCGCGCGGTCGTGAACTTCACTCCGGTGCTGCTCGAGCAGATCGAGGCACTCTCGCGCTCGATTGCGGCGCATCTGCAGGACGGCCAGGCTCTGCCCGACCCGGTGCTTGCGCTGCTTGGACCGGACCCGGTGCCGAGCGAGCCTGCGGCCCGCCTCGAGAGCGTCCGCGCGTGCCTGCGCGCGCAGCGCAAGCAAATGATCGAGCGATTCGGACCCTACCTCGAGCTCGCCTCGATCGCCGAAACACTGACGACGCCGGAGCGCATCAATTACGCCTCGGATCAGTTCATCCAGGATCTGGCGGTATGGTACCACCTGGCATGGATGGGCGAGACGGTGCGCCGCTCCGATCCGTTGGTCAGCCGCCTCACCGAGCAAGGTCGCGGCTTCACGGCCGAACAGCGTCGTGAGCTGCTGACGTTGATCGGTTCTCTGCTCGCCAATATCGTGCCGCGCTATCGGCGGCTGAGTGAGTCGGGTCAATGTGAGCTGTCGGTCACGCCCTATGGACACCCGATCGTGCCGCTGCTGTTCGACTTCCAGGCGGCGCGCGAAGCGATGCCCAATCTGCCGCTGCCCAAACTGGCTGCCTATCCGGGTGGCAGTGAACGGGCCGAGTGGCACGTGCGCGAGGGCTTGCGCCTGTTCACCCAGACATTCGGCTCGCGGCCGGTTGGCTGCTGGCCGTCCGAGGGCGCAGTCAGCCGTCCCACGCTCGAACTGCTCGAGCGCGCCGGCTTCAAATGGGTCGCAAGTAGCGCCAATGTGCTGCACGGCTCGCTACAGCGCACCGCGGCGCAGGCACCGCAGCCGCCGAGCATCGATGCGCAGGTATTCAACCGTCCGTATCGGCTTGCCGGCAGCGCGTTGGCGCAATTTTTCCGCGAAGATACCCTTTCAGACCTGATCGGCTTCACGTACGCCACCTGGCACGGTGACGATGCAGCACACAATCTGGTCGATGCGCTCGCGCAGCTAGGGCGCCAGTACGCGACGAACCCAGGACACGTCGTGCTCATCGCGCTCGACGGCGAGAACGCCTGGGAACACTATCCCTTCAATGGCTACTATTTCCTGCGCGCACTGTACACGCTGCTCGCAGCCCATCCCCAGCTCGAACTCACCACACTCGGGACATGCGTGGCACGAGGACTGACCCCGATCACGCTGCCGCAGCTGATGGCCGGCAGCTGGGTACACGGTACGCTCACCACGTGGATGGGGGATCCGGCCAAGAATCGCGCCTGGGACTTGCTCTGCGATGCAAAACTTGCGTTTGATGAGACGGTCGCGAGCGGCTCGCTCGACGCCGCCAGACAACGCGCAGCCGAGCGCCAACTCGCGCTGTGCGAGAGTTCGGACTGGTTTTGGTGGTTCGGCGACTACAATCCTGCCGATGCCGTCAGCCAATTCGACAGCCTGTACCGTCGCCAGCTCAGCCGATTGTACGAGCAACTCGGCCGCACTGTGCCCGAGAGTCTTTCCCAGCCGCTCGCCACAGGAGGCGGCAGCCCGGAGCACGGCGGCGTGATGCGTCGTTCATATGCGAGTTGATCAGCATGTTCTGGTGCGCGTGCGCTGGCTGGGGCCGGCGCTGCTGCTCGCCGCCCTGGGTGGTTGCGCGCTGTTCATGCCGAAGCTCGCAACGCCGCAACTGACGGTACTCGGCGTACACGTACAGCGCGCGGACTTCTGGGAACAGCGCCTGGTAGTACGCCTGCGGGTGCGAAATCCAAACTCCATCAGCCTGCCGGTGAAGGCGCTGACCTATACGCTCGCAGTCAACGGCCAGCCGGTGGCCGCCGGACGCTGTGCGCAGAGCTTCACCGTACCGGCACACAGCAGTGCCGACTTCAACACCGACGTGACCGCAAATATGGCCGGCGCGTTGCTCGCGGTATTCGGTAAGGGACGGCACCAGCCCCTGCATTACCGCCTGCGCGGCAAGGTCGAACTCGCCCACGGCCTGCTGCGCGATCTGCCCTTCGACGAAAACGGCGAGGTGACGCTCAAGTAATCTGCTGCGGCGAGCACAGGCGTCATTCTTCCGCTGCCCTGGGTCGTGACGCCTGCACCAGCTCCTGCTGACGCCGTGCGGGCACCTGATCATAGTGACTGAGCGCCAGCACGTAGCTGCCCTGTCCGCCGGTGATCGCCTTCAGGCGCGACTGATAGTCAATGACCTCAGCGAGGGGCACGAGTGCCGTGACCGCCGCGAGTCCTCCCGGCAGCGCCTGATTGCCATTGATCCGCGCGCGCCGGGTGGCAAGGTCCCCGGTGATGTCTCCGATAGCGCTCGCCGGCGCGGTGATCTCCAGATGCACGATCGGCTCGAGCACGATCGGCTGAGCCTTGCCGAGCGCATCGAGAAAGGCCTTTCGGCCCGCGGCCACGAACGCCACCTCTTTGGAGTCAACCGAATGGTGCTTGCCATCGTATACGGTGACCCGGATGTCCTGCAGCGGAAAGCCCGCGAGCGCCCCTTCAGCGATCACTTGACGCACGCCCTTTTCCACTGCCGGAATGAACTGCCCGGGAATGGCGCCCCCGGACACCGCGTCGCTAAATTCGAGTCCCGCGCCACGCTCTAGCGGCTCTACACGCAGAAATACCTCGCCGAACTGTCCGGCGCCACCGGTCTGCTTCTTGTGGCGGGCATGTCCCTCGGCTGAGCGCGTAATCGTCTCGCGATATGGGATGCTCGGCGGATGCGTGTGAACTTCAACGCCGTAGCGTTGACTCATGCGCTCGAGCAGCACGCGCAGATGCAGCTCGCCAGTCCCATAGAGCACCGTTTCGTTGAGTGCCGCGTGCTGCTCGATGCGCACGCCCGGATCTTCCGCCATGAGCTTGTGCAATGCATCGGCCAGCCGCTGCTCATCGCCACGACGCTGCGGCTCAATGGCAACACCCAACATCGAGGGCGGCAGCGCGACGGGCGCAAGACGATAGTTGTCTTCCTCGTGCGAGTCATGCAACACTGCGTCTCGATGCAGCTCGTCAACTTTGGCGAGCGCGCAGATGTCCCCGGGAATCGCCTCCGCAATCTCCACCGTTTCCTTGCCGGTGATGCGGTACAGATGCCCGACCTTGAAAGGTTTGCGCGCATCCCCCACGAACAGCTGGCAGCCGGGTCGCACGGTCCCCTGATGCACCCGCAGAGCGGCAAGCTTGCCGACGTACGGATCGATGGTAATGCGGAACACATGGGCAACGACATGCTTGTCCGGATCCGGACTCACCGCGACGCGCCGCACCGACTCGCCCGTGCCAAGCAGAAATGGCGGCGGATTGCCTTCGGACGGGTCGGGCATCAGACGGGTGAAGATCTGCAGCAGTGCGCCAACCCCCACACCACTCTCCGCGGACGTGAAGCAGACCGGCACCAGATGCCCCTCGCGCAGCGCCTGCTCGAACGGTCCATGCAGTTGCTCACTGGAGAGCGCCTCACCCTGCTCAAGGTACAAGGCCATCAAGCGCTCATCGAGCTCGACCACCTGATCGACAATCGCCGTATGCGCCGTCTCGACAGCCGAGAAATCCACCGGAGCGCGCTGCGGCTCGAAGAAGCAGTCGCGCACCACGGTCCCGCGCTCGGCAGGCAGGTTGATCGGCAGGCATTGCGGCCCGAACAATTCACGCAGCCGATCTAATACTGCGGCGCAATCGGCGTCGCGGCTATCGATCTTGTTGACGATGAGCAGGCGGTCCAGACCGCGCTCGCGAGCGAAACTCATCAGCCGCTGTGTCACCGCATCCGGACCACTCACCGCATTCACCACGACAGCTACCGCCTCGACTGCCTCGAGCACCGCCAGCGTGCGCGCCAACAAGTCCGGGTACCCCGGGGTGTCGATCAGGTGAATGCGCCGGCCCTCATAGTCGAACGTGAGGATGGCCGGCTCGAGGGAATGACCGAGGGATCGCTCCTGCGGATCGAAATCCGACGCGGTAGTGCCACGCTCGATGCTGCCTTTGAGTCGGGTCGCCCCGGCCTCGAGCAACAAGGCCTCCGCGAGCAGCGTCTTGCCCGCGCCCGCGGCGCCGACCAGCGCGATGTTACGGATGCCCGTGTGATCCATGCCTCGCTCCCCCGCGCACCGTGAGAACCAGAATCCGACCCTCTTCAGGCATCACGTCGGCATTCTGACTACATCAGCAGAGCCAGATCCGCGCGGCGGAACGTGCGCTCGGCTTGCTCCGCCTTCCGATAGTCGTGAGGCGCTATACGGCGATCTTAGAGCCAGCACACCGACAGAGTCACCGTCATGCTCCGCACTTTTTTGGCTCCGCCTTCTTGATAACGCAAGCCAGACTTTCTTATAAAGTGTACGCCGGCCTGAGAACTAACACAATGGCGAACGACTCCATCAGCGGGGAATCGGCCCGAACGAATACCCCGCCCAGTCCAAGATGTCATGTTTTATTACCCGTCCAGCCTGCGCTGCGCATGACGCAGGACTGACAGGGCCCATCGCCCACGTGAGGGCATAATGTTCTGTCACGGCGCGGACAGCTCGAGCTCCACACCGTCCTGATCCACTGTCGTCAGTCGAACCGGACGCCGCCACACGCGCTGCAAATACTCAAGCACTTTACGGCTGCGTTGCAGATCAAGTCCGCGACGATCGACCCCGTGCTCGTGGCCGAGGTCGAGCGTGCCGTCGGCATGCACATGCCGCGCCAACACTGTCGGCGTCCCGAAGTTGTATTTCGGAGTGAGAATCGCTTCGTGCAGCGCAGCGACATCCATCTCGAGCACCCGGATCCGGCCGTCGCGGGCACGATACCGGAACAGTCCGAGCTCGGCTGCGATATCCGCAGTCAGGTGATTGCGGATAAAGGAAAAATCGTCATCCTCGGTCCGGATCGCGAATGCCGCCGTGAGCCCCTTCTCTGCGACGACGTGTTCCCACAATGCAAAGCCGAGGTGATACGGGTTCAGCCCAAGGGCCACCTGTTCGTCGGCAGCTACCGGTCGCACGACGTCCGAGTGACATTTAATGGCATCGAGATAGGTCTGCTGCGCGATGAAGTCCGCCTCGCGCAGCAGTCGAGCGTGCCAATAAGACGCCCATCCCTCATTCATGATCTGGGTGGCGAACACCGGATAGAAGTAAAACGACTCCTCGCGCACAGCAAGGAAGATGTCTCGCTCCCAGCTCTCCATCTCCGGGGCATACTGCGCCACGAACCACAACAGATCGCGCTCCGGATACGGTGGCACCGGCGCACGCAGTCGTGGCGCAAGCACAGTCCCGGAGTGCTCCGTTTCCAGCGCGGCAAATCGGCGGCGAAATGCGTCGTCCACAGGGGACTTGGGGGATTCGGCGTACTCGGCATAACGGGGACGGCGCAGCGGCTGATCGACGTCGATGTGCTGCTCGAGCGCGAGCGCCGCATCGAGCACGGTTTCCACCCGCTCGAGTCCGTGGGCTTCGATGGCTTGCTGGATCTGCCGCGCATGCTGTGCCGCATGCTCGACGATCCGCTCGCTCACCTGACTCTGGCAGCGCTGAAAAAGCAGGTTGTTGTGCGAAAAATCGGCGTGTCCGAGCACATGCGCAGTCACCAGGATGTTTTCGGCCAGTCCATTGCCGGTCGCCAGATAGGCGTGGCCGGGATTTCCGGGAAAGACCACTTCAAACAGACGCGAGTGGCCCATGTGCCGCTGGATCAGCTGGTAGATATAGCGCACCCCGAACGACCAATGGGGCATGCGCACGGGAAGACCGTAAACGGCGATTTCCATCATGAAGGAATCCGGCACGGCTTCAAACTCGACCGGATGGAACTGCAGTCCCGCATCACGAGCGAGCTGCTCGATGCGGGCGAGGTAATGCTGCCAGCCCTCTGCGTTCACGCGCCCTCCGTCGCACGCTGCTCGGCGGTGAAGAAGCTGCGGATCGCATCCCAAACGTCATCGGGAGTGGCGAGCGCACAGCTGCCAACGGAGTGGCCGGCAGCTTCGAGTTCGGCGAACAGTCTGCCGGTGCCGGTCTCGAGATGTCTCGAGACACCCGCCGCGACCTCGACGTAGCCGCAAAAGCAGGCTTCGCCGGCGAGTGCCGTCAGCGCCTCGTGCGCCGCACCGGCATCGCTCGCCGCGTTGTCGCCATCGGACGCGTAGAATAGATAGATGTTGTATTGCTCTGGGTCGTAACGTTCCCGAACGATCTCGTTCACCTTGGCAAGGCCGCTCGAGGCGACCGTGCCACCAGAGCCGCTTACCTGGAAGAATTCCGCTTCAGAAAACTCCCACGCGTCGATCGTGTGAGCGACGAAGACCGTCTCGAGCAGGCGGTACTCACGGCGCAGTCCCTGTACGGTCCAGAAAAAAAAGGTCTTGGCGAGCTGGCGGTCGCGCTCGGACATGCTGCCCGAGACATCGAGCAGAAAAAACACCACGGCGCGCACGGCGGGCCTGCGCCGGCGGGCCAACTGGCGGAAACGCAAATCTTCATCGGTGAAATTCGGTAGCGCTCCGGGAGCGCCCCGCCGCTTGACCAGCTCCTTGAATGAACGGCGTCGATCGAGCCGTGAGCGCGCACCCCGGCGGTCCCATCCCTCGCGGACCCACTCCGAGTCCTCGGTCGCCCCACTGCGCGGGGCGAGATTCGGCAGGCGAAGCTCTTCCCACAGCCATTCGACGATGTCTTCGATCTTAAGTTCAAGCAAAAGCTCGACTCCGCCCTCCTCCTCGCCACCGCCGCCCCTTCCGCCGTTCTTCGCGCCCTGCGCGGGATCGAGAAATTCGTCACCGGGCTTGACCCGTCCCTGACCGACTCCGTCGCGCTCTTCGCTGTGCCGCAGGCGGAAGTGGTAATGCTCGAGCATCTTCACCGGCACTCGCACCGTGCGGGCGCCGCCTCCAATCAGCTCCCCGTCGGACACGAGCTCGGGCAGGTGACGCCGCACCGCGTCGCGCACCTTCACATCGTGGCGCAACCAGTCGCGTGCGCCGCGTGAGAACAAGTCGTACCACTTGGCGGCGTTCGTCGGCGGCCGCTGGGGATTGTCACCGCTCATGAGCGCCGTTACTCCTGCGCCAACAGAGTTGTGACATAGCTAAGCGCCTCTCGCGCACTGTGCTCATCGTAGCCGTATTCGCGGATCAAGCGCTGCTGCACCACCGAGATCTTCTGCCGGGCTTCCTCGTCCGGGCGCGCCGCCGAAGTGACCAGACGCAACACATCGCGCCGCTCGTCAAACAGATACTGCTCGATCGCCTCGCGCATACGGGCGTGGCTTGCGAGCTTGAATTTCTCACCGGCCTTGAATGCGACCATCGCCTTGCGCACCACTTCTTGGCGGAAGGAGAGCTTGCCGGAATCGGACACCTTGATCTTCTCTTCCACCGAGCGCAGGAAGCGTTCATCGGCCGGACGGCTCTCGGCGGTGATCGGATCGGTCACCTCGCGGTGATCGAGCGAGGCCTCCACCTCATCGAGGTATTTCTCGAGCAACTGCTGGGCCTCCTCCTCGAACGAGGCGAACATGGCGCGATGCACGTCCTCCTTAACCCAGCGGTTGTAGAATTCCTTGCGCGCGGTCACCAGGTGATCGATCCACGCCTTCTTCTGCTTCGTTTCCAGGCGCGCATCGGTTTCGATAGCGTCCTTCAACGCGAGCAGCAGATCCATGCTGGTCAGACTGCGGCTGGTCCCGCGGGTGATTGCGGTCGAGATTCCGTTGATGACAAAGCGCGGGCTGACGCCGGTCAGCCCCTCATCGGGGGCCTCGGCACGCAGGCGGGTCGCCTCGCTCTCGGGCACCCCTTCGATTGCCTCGCCGGCGTACAGTCGCAGCTTCTTCGGCAGATCGAGGCCCTCGCGCTCCGGGCGCACCAGCCGGGTGAGAATCGCGAACACCGCGGCGAGATTGAGCACGTGCGGGTCGAGGTGCACGTTGCGAAAGGCTGCCGCGGCGCACACGAGTTTGTGGTAGATGCGCGCCTCGTCCTTGTAGGAAAGTGCGTACGGCACCTTGATGATCACCATGCGATCGAGCAGCGCCTCGTTTTCCTTTTCCTGCAGGAAACGGTGGAACTCGGCGAGGTTGGTATGCGCAAGGACTGTCTCGTCAAGATGAATGAGCGGAAAGCGCGAGACCTTTACGTTCTTCTCCTGCGTAAGCGTGAGCAGCAGATAGAGAAATTCGCGCTTGACCTTCAGGATCTCGATCATCTCGAGCAGACCACGGCTTGCGGAGTAGACTGCGCCGGACCACGACCAGGCGCGCGGATCGCCCTCATCGCCGATCTGCGCGACCTTGGCCAGATCGACTGAACCGACGAGATCGGCGATGTCGGCCGTAGTCGGGTCGTGCGGCGCATAAGTGCCGATGCCGAGACGCGCCGCTTCCGAGAGAAAGATGCGCTCGACCGGCACGTTGAGAAAATCCCCGTCGAACTCCCGCTCGAGATACTCACGCGCCCACGGCGAAAGCTCGCCCGGAGCACTGACTCCGTACCGTTCGCGAAACTCCCCGCGCAGACTGGCGGGAATGAGGTTCAGGGGATTTTCGTGCAGCGGTGAGCCCTTGATCGCGTACAGCGCCCCCTCGTCGGTGTGGCTGTATTCCTCAAGCCCGCGCTTCAGCAGTATCGCCAACGTCGACTTGCCGCCCGACGGCGGACCGAGCAGCAGCAGCAGCCGACGCCCGACATCGGACCCGCCGGCGGCCGCCTTGAAGTACTCTGCCACCCGCGAGAGCGGTCCGTCGACCCCGAAGAGCTCGCGCCTGAACAATTCCGCGGGACGATCCTCCTGCACAACGTCGGCGCCGTCGCGAAGCGCGGGTCCGGTTGTCCCGTCGCGGTTTGCGATTTCGCGCTGGCCGGCACGCTCCGCGGCCCGCTCAGGCTCACGGCCCGGCTCGTCCGTCACCGTGCCCACCCGCTCAGCGGGCGCCGCCGTCTGCGCGGCTCTCCCGTGCCAGCGCAGCATGTCCCAGATGTACTCGTGACTGGTTCGCACCAGGGCGGCGGGGCTGAACGGCACGATGTCTGCCAGAAACTCCCCGAAGGTCCCCTCCCAGCGCCGGGCACGGTGAGTGCGGCTGAACGACGCCAGTGACTCGATGAACGCGGCGTGATCGATGCAGGCGCCGCACGGAGCCTGATCCGGATGGATGGCAGGTGATCGCATCGCCATGACCTCCCGTTTCACAACGGCAGTGGCGGCCGGGAGAGGCTTCTGACGCGCCCGCTGCGCAGACCGGATGGAGCGCCCCACTGTGCGCGACTGCTGCCGAACTCGCGATCCCGCTGCCTTCTACACTGTATGACGGCGGCGGTGGCAATTCGTTCCAGCGGCACCGCGTGCCGGCGCGTCCGTGCACCGGCCCATCATCGGCCGCCCGTGGTCCGCTGTCGAGGCCAGCCGCAGCATCGCGGACGCCCCGAGGATGCGCGAGATCCCCATCCGCTTCCGGTACCGATTGCCGCCCGAGGGGAGGCTCACATCAATAGTGTGAACAGCGACACTGCGGGGCCGCCACGCTACAGGTTTCATCCGGCTTGCACGTCGAACAGTCGGGCATCTGGCATCGACTCGACCCGCTGCACCGCGTGCAGCGAACGTGGCGACGGTCCGCGGCTTGTCGCGGCTTGTGCACATAATAATGAGGGAGACCGGTTGTGGCCCATCCAGCGCCGAATGAGTCTCGCGAACCCGTCGGTGAGTCCGTCGGTGCCACCGCGCGCGCACCGGTAGGCCTCGCCGCCCTCACCGGCCATGATGATTTCCTGCTCGAACTCGGCGAAGTGCTCGACGGACGAGCCAGTGTGCATCCGGCGGAATCGATCGATACCGCCCTCGATCACCTCCGCACCGAACGGGGCGGGCAGATTCTCGCCATCGATGCGCGCGACCGGCCGCAACTGCGCGCTGATGTCGAACGCGCTCACCAGCAGGCGCCTCACGCGGTCATCCTGGTGTTCACGGATGTTGGCGCGGAGAAGTCCGTTGTCGCCGCGGTCAAGGGCACGCCGGTCTTCGCGATCCTGCCGCTACCCATCGAGCCGGACAAAACGGCCGCGGTTCTCAGCACCGCCATCACCGATGCACTGCAGCAGACTGCGCCATTGCGCACCGCCGCCACTCAACCAGAGCGCATGACTCTACTGCAGAACCCCTCCCCGGCCTCCTCCACCGCAGCTGCGCCGAGTGACGATGCGCCCAATCGCCGCACACGTCAGCATCTGTTGCTCGCCGGTGGCGCCGCAGCGCTTGCAGCTGCCGGGGTTGCGGCAGGCATATTCCTGCTCAGGGGGAACGGCGCCGCTTCATCGCCTAAAGTGTCTGCTCACAGCCGCGCACACTTACTGCCGGCAGCCCACGCGGTCGCTGCGGCACGACCCGGTCCGGCGGTCGACACGTCCATTGTCCAAGGTCGGGTCGAGGACCTGCTCGTCAAAGCGAGCCGCGCGATGTTCGCACGCGACTTCACCGCGCCGAAGGGTGCCAACGCGCTGGTGTATTACCGCTCGGTGCTTGCCGTCGATCCGAAAAATGGCGAAGCACTCGACGGCCTTCGGCGCGTGAGTCACGTATTGATCTCCCGATTCCAGGACGCCATTGCGCACAGTCATTACAATGCCGCCGCGTTGGCACTCGCCACACTGCGACTCGCTGAGCCCACCGACCCGCACCTCGGGTCGTTTGGCATCGAATTGTCGAGCGCGCTGGTCAACCAGGCGCTCGTCGGTCAGCACCTGGATGCCGTGCCACCGCTGATCGCCGAGGCAGCGCACAGCGGCGTGCCGGCCGCGCAGATCGAAGCTTGGCAGACTCAGCTCGCAAGCCTGCAGAACACCCAGCAGCTGAATACCATTGCCCAGCAAATCGCCCGGCGCATTAGCGCCAACCGACTGATCGGCGCTGCGAGCGCCGCTTCGGCGCTCGCCCGATTGCGCGTGCTCGCACCAAGCGCCGCAGTGACGCAGAGCGCTGCCCACTCCCTGGTCAGCGTATTGCTGACGCAAGCGCGCCAGGCAGGCCTTGCCGGTCGCGCCGACGTTGAGAGTCAATGGCTCGCGGCCGCCCGCGCCAATGGCGCCACAGCTCAGGCGCTGGCCGCCGTGCGCCAGCAGATCACCGACCAGCACGCCCAGGCACAGCGCGAACAGCTCAAACAGTTCCTTGCATCGGCCCGAGCCCGCCTCGCCGCCGGCGCGCTCATACCGCCCGCTCACGACAACGCCGCCCATTATCTGAAGCTGATCAGCGCAGCGCACCCCGACGCACGCACGGCAGCCGCCGCAGAACGGCTGCGCGAGGAACTCGCCGCTGCACTCGTGGCGCGCGCCGAAGCAGCGGCACGTAACGGCCAGCGTGCCGCCGCCGAGGCCGAGCTCACCGCGGCACTTCGCTGGGGAGCCAGCGTGACCGCCCTACAGGCCGCCAGGAAAGTTCTCGCCACCCCACCGAAACCGACCGACACCCAACTCGCAGCGGTGGCCCGGCAGCTGCGCCGCACTCATTATGTCTCGCCCTCCTATCCGCAGCGGGCACTCTCGCAACACATCGCCGGCGAAGTGACGGTGCAATACATTGTTGACAAGAGCGGTCGGACCCGCGCACTCCAGGTGATCAGTGCCACCCCACCTGACGTATTCAACAGGGCCGCTCTCGATGCCATCCGTCGCTGGCGCTATGCGCCGCCGCGTTTCCAAGGAACACCGGTTGAAGTTCCGGTGCGCACCATGATCCGTTTCGTGCTGCCGAACTAAGCAGGTACGCCGCATGTTACTGTCTGATACTGATCGAAACCGACGCGTGCTCACGGCCGCCGCCGGCACCGTGCTCGCGGTGGTGATGGGACTAGTGCTGATTATCGGATTCAGACTTGCGACGCAAATCCGCGCGAGCGTCGGCAATCTGCAACGCGCAAGCGAGCTGCAGACGTACCCCGAGCTGATTTCGCAGCAGCTGACCGCCCTGCGTCAACGGCTTGATACGCTCGAGTACACCGGTCACGTGCACAGCGAGCTGTCCGCAAGCGTTTCCGGATTCAACAGCGACCTCGCCTCCCTGCAGCGCCAGACGGATCTCGATTCCTCGGCGCTGGCCGGCGCGACCGTTCTGTGGCGCAATTACACGCCGGTGCTCGCACCGGTGCTCGCTTATGCGGGCGAGCCGTACTCGGATTCCGCAACCAACAGCACGTTGTCGCGCAGCGGACGGGCATTCTACGCGCATGTGCGCCGGGCAGAGCTGTTCGCCGCGGCAAACTCCACCGCTCTGCACGATCAGCTTGCCGCAATCAGCACTTCGCTGCAGGCACAGACCGCCTCGGCCGCCGCTCGACTTCGCCTGTTGCTCTCGGCGGGCGTACTGACGGTGCTGCTGCTCGGTGCGGCAGCGGCCTATCTGCAGCTCGCCCGCGCCCGAGGCGAGCGGGCCGCGCGCGAAGCTCAGGAGCAGACGCGTGACATCCTCGCCACGGTTCGCGAGGGCTTCTTCCTGCTCGACGCAGACTATCGGATCGGTGCGGTATGGTCGCAGGCACTGAGCCAGATATTTGGGCGCAACGATTTTGCCGGACTCGCTTTCGAGGAACTCCTTCGCGACAAAGTCTCCTCCGAGACTCTCGCCACCGCCACGAAATTCATCAAGCTGCTCTGGGGCGAACGGGCGCACGAGAATCTCATGAAGAGCATCAACCCCCTGGGGCAGCTCGAGGTGAGCGTGGACAACGGCCGCAACGGCAAGGAGACTCGATTTCTACAGTTTGATTTCCACCGGGTGATGGGACCGAAAGGCGTCAAGCACGTGCTGTGCTCGGTCGGCGACATCACCTCGAGCGTGCTGCTCTCGCGGGAGTTGCAAGAGGCCCAGGAGAGCGCACATTCACAGCTCGACATGATGGTGAGCATGCTGCACTCCGATCCGCTGCAGATCAGTGCCTTTCTCGAGACCGCCGCAGCGGGGCTGAAGCACATCAACGCAATCCTGAAGGAGCCGGCGCGCAACCATGGCGAATTCAGCAAGAAGCTAGCGGGGCTGGCGCGTGAATTGCACGCGATGAAGGGTGAGTCCTCGGCACTGAACCTGATGAGCATTGCGCAACGCGCCCATCAACTCGAGGACATGGTCGGTGAACTGACGGGTAACACCGATCTCAGCGGCAAGGATTTTCTACCGCTGGTGCTGAAGCTCGATGAACTGCTCGCCCACCTGAACGGCGTGCGTGAGATGACGCTGCGGCTGACGGCCCTGAAGGAAAATTCTCCCACTGCGCAGAGCAGCGCTCTTGCACCGCGGGCAAGCGGGCCGGCCGAATTGGCCACAACGCTGCAGACGCTCGCGCACAAGCTCTCCGCAGAACATCACAAGGCGTTTGCCTTAACGCTTCACGGCCTCGAGGACTGTCCGCCGCAGTATTTGTCGACCGTCAAGGATTGCCTCATACAGATGCTGCGCAACGCGGCGGTTCACGGCATTGAGACAGACGAGGTGCGGCGCGCCGGCGCAAAGACCGAGGCCGGCCAGGTGCGCGCAGAGTTCCGCCGAGTCGAATCCGGATTTGAGCTGCTATTCGAAGACGACGGCGCCGGCCTCTCGCCGGAATCGCTCAAGGAAGCAGCGGTGCGCAAGAGCATCCTCACGGCTCAGCAGGCCGCAGCCCTAGACAACCGCTCGGCGCTCGCGCTGATCTTCAAGCCTGGATTTTCCACACGCACTGAGGTCACGATGGATGCTGGTCGCGGCACTGGAATGGACGTGGTCGCCAAAGCCGTGTATGGCCTTGGCGGCAAGATCGGCGTCAGCACCAATCCCGGTCGCTTCACCCGATTCAAGATAGCGCTGCCTGCGGTCAGCGAAAGTGCTGTGGCCTAAACAGCGGACGCAGTGATTCATGAGCAGTGCACCGGACACTCATGCAGGGCGGATGGTCAGATTGCTGATCGTCGATGACTCCAACATCGTACGGCGGCGAATCGAGCGGTCGCAGCACTTCGACGACCTGGAGGTGGTCGGTACCGCCGCCAACGGCATCGAGGCGCTCGAGCTGGCGAGGCGGACCGATCCGGATCTGGTCACGATGGATCTGACCATGCCACAGATGGACGGCATTGAGTGCATCACCCAGTTGGTGCGCATGAAGCCCGAGGTAAGAATCCTCGTGATCTCTGCGCTTGCCGACAAGGCCACCGCGGTCGAGGCAATGGAGCGCGGCGCGAACGGATTCTTGAGCAAGCCGTTCACCGATCGGCAGCTGAACGAAGCCATCGCCGAGCTGATGTACTGAAGCAACACCGGCATATCGAGCGCGCAGATGCTGCGGGAAGAGGAACTCAAGACATTCGTTGACGGCACCACCCGGTACTTCGAGGTGGCGGCACAGCAGCCGGCGACGATCGGCTCACCCTATCTGCTCGAGGGAGAGCCGGCGATTCAGGATTACACCGGATTGATCAGCATCTCGGGCAAGCGCGAAGGCGTGGTGTACTTCACCGCGCCCCGGGCCATGCTGACGGTACTGTTGATGAAGATGCAGGAAAGCGATTTCAGCCACGAGAGCATGCGCGATCTGGTCGGCGAAGTCGCGAACACCATCTCCGGCAATGCCCGTCGTGATTTCGGCCATGATTTCGTGATTTCCGTGCCGAGCGTGTTTTCCGGCGAGAAGCCGCAGATCCCGAATCCTCCGGGCGCGCGCGCATTCGTCATTCCCATCCACTGGCGCAGCCACTCGGCCAAACTGGTGGTGTCGCTCACTTGAGGGGCAAAGATAATTACCGCTCAGTTTCATCGACGCGCAAGCGGTAGCCGAGCCCTGCTTCGGTCAGCAGGTAGGCGGGCTTGCGTGGATCGGCTTCGATTTTGGTGCGCAGGTTCATGATACACACGCGCAGCCCGCGCGAGTCACCAAGCCGCTCAGGACCCCAGACCTCGCGAATCACTTGCTGCTGCGTGACGATCGCACCGAGGTGCCGCGCCAGGCATTCGAGCACCCGATATTCGAGCGGAGTCAGGTGCACCTCGCCGTCGGGGCCGCTCGCGGCGCGCTTCGACAGATCGACGCGTATCCGGCCAAGCGCGAGCGCACCCGTCTGCTCGGCGCCACGTACGTTACGCCGTAGTGCGGCTCGCACGCGTGCGAGCAGCTCAGGCGCACTGAACGGCTTGGTGATGTAATCGTCCGCGCCCGCATCAAGCGCCGCGATTTTCTGCTCCTCCTGCGCGCGCGCCGACAAAACGATGATGGGTACCGGCGACCAGGCGCGCACGCGGCGGATGATAGTCAGTCCACTTCCGTCGGGCAGTCCGAGGTCGACCAGCAGCAGATCCGGCTTGTGGCTGCGGCTCTCGATCTCCGCGCGCAGCGCGCTGTCGGCCTCGATCACCCGGTAGTGCTCGGCTTCAAGCAGTACCTTCAGGACGTTGCGGATGGCGGGCTCATCCTCGATCACCAGGACCTGGTGCATCGAGGCGGTCACGCCTGCGGCTCTCGCGTCGGCAGAGTGAATTCGAACCGAGCACCACCGGAGTCGCGCCGGCGTGCCACGATCTCCCCGCCGTGCGCCCGGACGATCGCTCGGCAGATGGCGAGCCCCAACCCGGCGCCCGCGACCGCTCCCTCGCCGCTGCCACGCTGGAACTTCTCGAACAGCCGCTCCGGATCGCCCTCAGGCAGCCCTGATCCCTCGTCTTCGACCACGACGCGCAGCACGGCGCCCTCGTTCCCTGCCGATACCCAGGCATGTGTGCCGGGCGGGGTGTATTTGGCGATGTTGTCGAACAGGTTCACGAACACCTGCACGATCAGCCCGGCATCCACGTGCACCGGGGGCAAATCCTGGGGCAGACGCAGCTCAATCGGGTGGTCCGGCAGACGGACCTCGATGTGGCGCAGTGCGGCGCCAGCCAGATCCTCGACGCTCTGCCAATCCCGGCGCAGCGGCACCTGCCCGGACTGGAACCGCATCAGGTCGAGCACATTGGAGACGAGTTCGGACATTTCGCGCGCCTTCTGTTCGATCGATGCGGCAAGTGCGCGGCGGCGGCTTGGATTGAGCACCTCGCCGCGCTCGGTGAGCGTGCTCGCCGCGCCCACCATCACTGCGAGCGGGGTGCGCAGGTCGTGCGAGATGGAAGCGAGCAGTGTGTTGCGCAAACTCTCGCGCTCGGCCGCCAGGCTCGATGCCTGGGCCGCATCGGCGAAGCGTGCGCGCTCGAGCGCGAGTCCTATTTGTCCGGCAAAAGTGTCGAGCAGTTGACTCTGCTCCGGCAGCAGCACCCGGCGCGCGTTGGTCGGCAGCACCGCGAGCACACCGGTCGCGCGCTCCTCATCGCCCAGCGGAACGTACAGCGCCGGCGTTGCCGGCAGTGTGTCCGAACCCAATCCGGCGCGTCGGCCGTGATCGTTGACCCACTGCGCCACCGCGAGATCCGCGCCGCGCAGCGAGCTGTCCTGCGGCTCCCCGCGCGGCAGCCGCAACTTGCCCTCCGTGTCCGGCAACAGCACGACCGCGCGGCAGGAGAACACTTCGGCCACGTGGCGCACGGCCACTGTCGCCATGTTCTCGATGCCACGCGTGACGGCGAGCTCGCGACTCATTGCGTACAATGCTGCGGTGCGCCGCTCCCGCGCACCGGCGACCCGCGTCTGCTGACGCACATTGGCGGTCAGGCGAGCAATGACCAGTCCGATCGTCAGCATGGCGGCAAACGTGATGAAATACTGCGCGTCTGAAACCGCAATCGTGAAGCGCGGCGGTACGAAGAAGAAATCAAACGCGAGCACATTGAGCACGGCCGTCAGCGCCGAGGGGCCGCGGCCGAGCCGCAGTCCTGCCACGGTCACCCCGAGCAGGTAGACCATCGCGAGGTTGGAGAGCTCGAATTTCGGGTACATGAGAAAGGCGAGCGCGGTGCTGAGTGCGCTCACCCCGGCAGCCCCGCCGTAGCGCTCCCACGAAAACGTGCTCTGCGTCCCGCCGACGGTCATCTGCGCCGAGGGGGCCGGTCGGGCGGCGCCTGCGCCTGCGGGGGCGACCACGATGACATCGAAACCGCGCGCTTGCCTGACGAGGAGAGTCGACGTCGAGGCGCGCACCCAGGAGCGCCAGCCACGTCGCTTCGGCGAGCCGACCAGCACGCGGGTGGCCCGTCGTGTCTGCGCGTACTCCAGCAGCGCAACGGCGGCCGACGGTCCATCCAGGGTCACGGTTTCTGCCCCGAGCGATTCCGCAAGACGCAGTACCGCGATGCGTCGGTTCCGCTCCTGCTCCGAGAGGCGCAGCAGCGCCGGGGTCTCCACGTACACGACGCTCCAGCCTGCCGCGAGCGCATCGGCCATACGCTTTCCGGTGCGCACCAGCTGTTCGGCCTGCTCATCCGGTCCCACTGCCACCAGTATCCGCTCTCCGGCGATGCGCCGGCGCGCGCGCTCCGGTTGCAGCTCACGCGATGCGGCCTCGACACGTTCGGCCACCCGGCGCAACGCGATCTCGCGCAGCGCCATCAGGTTGGTACGGCGGAAAAACCGTTCGGCAGCCGTCGCGACCGCGTCCGAGACATACACCTTGCCGGCGTGTAAGCGTGCCAGGAGATCGTCCGCCGGCAGGTCGATCAACTCGATGGCATCGGCATCATCAAACACATGATCGGGCAGAGTCTCGCTCTGGCGCACGCCGGTGGTTTGGTAGATCAGATCATTGAGACTCTCCAGGTGCTGGACGTTGACCGTGGTCCAGACATTGATGCCTGCGGCCAGCAGTTCCTCGACGTCCTGCCAGCGCTTCGGATGCCGAGGCTGCGGCACGCCGCCGATCAGGTTGGAGTGCGCCAGCTCATCGACCAGCAGGATCTGCGGGTGCCGCCCGAGCGCGGCATCGAGATCGAACTCCTGGCGCACGATGCCGCGATAGCTGACCGCAAGGGTGGGCAGCCGGTCGAGCCCCTCGGCCAGCTGCTCGGTCTCGGTCCGGCCATGGGGCTCGAGGTAGCCAATGACCACATCAGTCCCCGATGCCTGCTCGGACTGCGCGGCCTGCAGCATCGAGTACGTTTTGCCCACCCCCGCCGAGGCACCGAAGAAGATGCGCAGCTTGCCACGCCGAGCACGAGCTTCCTCGGCTTGCACACGCGCGAGGAGCGCCTGCGGATCGGGCCGCCGCTCTGCCGTCGGCGTCGGTGCACTCATCGGGACATTATTTCATGGCGTCGAGCGCCAGATTGAGCTCAAGCACATTGACTCGAGGGTCGCCCAGCACCCCCAGCTCCCCGCCGCGCGCGTGTGCGCCGATCAGGGCCCGGACCTGCGCCACGCTCAAGCCCCGGGCGCGGGCGACCCGGGGGGCCTGGTAGTAAGCCGCCGCAAGACTGATATCCGGATCAAGACCACTCGCCGAGGCGGTGACCAGATCGACCGGGATGGCGTCTGGGGTGCCCGGATCGGCAGCCCGCAGTACCGCGATGCGCGCCTTCACCGCGGCGATCAGCGTCGGGCTCAGGGGTCCGAGATTCGAGCCGCCCGAATCCAACGCGTTGTACGGCTGAGGGGTGGTGGCCGACGGCCGGCTCCAGAAATACTGTGGCGCACTGAATGGCTGGCCGATCAGGCGTGAGCCGATGAACACACCGTGGCGCTTGAGCAGACTGCCGTTCGCCTGCCAGGGGAACACCACCTGGGCCACAGCCGTGACCACCAGCGGATAGAACACCCCGGTCATCAGGGTCAGCACCACCAGCAGAGTCAACGCAGGTCGGAATATGCCTTTCATAGCGCCACCTCAGGTCAGATGCAACAGCGCGAGACCCATATCGATCAGCTTGATGCCGATGAACGGCACGACGATGCCACCCAGACCGTAGAGCAGCAGATTGCGTCGCAACAGAGTCTCGGCGCCAAGAGGGCGGTACCGCACACCCTTCAACGCGAGAGGTATGAGTCCGATGATGATGAGCGCATTGAAAATCACCGCCGAGAGAATCGCCGAGAAGGGACTCGTGAGGCGCATGATGTTGAGCGCGTTCAGCTGCGGATAGGTGGTCGCGAAGGCCGCCGGAATGATGGCAAAGTACTTGGCGATGTCGTTCGCGATACTGAACGTCGTGAGCGAGCCGCGCGTCATCAACATCTGTTTGCCGGTTTCCACCACCTCGATGAGCTTGGTGGGGTTGGAATCGAGATCGACCATGTTGCCCGCTTCCTTGGCCGCCTGTGTCCCTGAGTTCATCGCGACAGCGACGTCGGCCTGGGCGAGCGCCGGAGCATCGTTGGTGCCATCTCCCGTCATGGCCACCAGTCGCCCCTCTGCCTGGTGCGCGCGAATGAGATTCAACTTCGCTTCGGGGGTTGCTTCGGCGAGAAAATCATCGACGCCCGCCTCGGCGGCAATTGCGGCGGCGGTGAGTGGATTGTCACCGGTGATCATGATCGTCTTGATGCCCATCCGCCGTAGCTCACCGAAGCGCTCCTTGATGCCGCCCTTGACGATGTCCTTCAGCTCGATCACGCCCAGCACCTCGGGGCCATCGCTCACCAGCAGCGGCGTACTGCCCCGGCGCGCCACCTCCTGCACGGTAGCGAGCAGCGCCTTTGGAAAGCCTTGTCCAAGGGACTCGATGTGCTTGCGGATGGCATCCACCGCACCCTTGCGGATCTGCCGATCGCCGATGTCGACGCCGCTCATGCGCGTATGGGCAGAAAACGGAACGAACGTTCCCTGCAGCGCAGTCAGATCCCGCTCGCGCAGCTTGAAGCGCTGCTTGGCGAGCACGACGATGCTGCGCCCCTCGGGGGTTTCATCGGCGAACGAAGCCAGCTGCGCAGCACCGGCGAGCGTCTCCTCGCTCACCCCGGCGGCCGCAATGAATGCAGCGGCCTGACGGTTGCCGAGCGTGATGGTGCCGGTCTTATCGAGCAGCAGCACATCGACGTCCCCCGCCGCCTCGACCGCCCGGCCCGAGGTCGCAATCACGTTGGCCTGCATCATTCGGCTCATGCCGGCGACACCGATTGCAGAGAGCAGTCCGCCAATCGTGGTCGGAATGAGGCACACGAGCAGCGCGATGAGCGCCGTGATCGTGACTGGAGTGCCGAGTTTCGTGACCTCTACGCCGTACTGGGAAAATGGCAGTAATGTGGCGGTTGCGAGCAGAAACACCAAAGTGAGGGCCACCAGCAGAATGGTGAGGGCAATCTCATTGGGGGTTTTCTGGCGCTTTGCGCCTTCGACCATTGCGATCATGCGGTCGATGAACGTCTCGCCGGGATTGACCGAGATGCGCACGACGATCCAGTCGGACAGTACGCGCGTGCCACCGGTCACGGACGAGAAGTCACCGCCCGATTCGCGAATGACCGGCGCGGACTCACCGGTGATGGCGCTCTCGTCCACCGATGCCGCCCCTTCGATCACCTCGCCATCGCCAGGAATGAAATCTCCCGCCGCGACCAACACGACGTCGCCCCGGCGCAGCGCGTCGGCACGAACCGCCGTGAAGCGCGCGCGATCGGTCGGATCCGAGAGGCGTTTGGCTTCCACGGCCTGCTTCAGTCCCTTCAGGCTGGCCGCCTGCGCCTTGCTGCGCCCTTCGGCGAGCGCCTCGGCGAAATTCGCGAACAACACGGTGAACCACAACCACACCGCGATGCTGAAGATGAACCAGGCGGGCGCTTCGCCGTGCCCGTCCAGCGCCTGCACCCAAAGACCGGTGGTGAGTATGCTGCCCAGGTACACCACGAACATGACCGGATTGCGCCACTGCACGCGCGGATCGAGCTTGCGCAGCGCATCGAGAATCGCCGGCGCAAGCAGCGAACGGTCGAACATGGAAAGCCTGCGACGCATATCAGTGGCTCCAGAGCATCAGGTGCTCGACGATCGGCCCGAGCGCAAGCGCCGGCACGAAGGTGAGCGCACCGACCAGCAGCACCGTGCCGATGAGCAGCGCAATGAAGGTCGCACCATGGGTCGGCATCGTGCCGGCCGAGACGGGAATGCGCTTCTTGGCGGCGAGCGAACCGGCGACGGCGAGCACCGCGACGATCGGCCAGAAGCGCCCAAGCCACATCACTATGGCGAGTGCGATGTTGAAAAATGGCGTGTCAGCATTGATGCCCGCGAACGCGCTGCCGTTGTTGTTGCCGGCAGAGGTAAACGCGTAGAGGATCTCGGAGAAGCCGTGCGGCCCCGGATTTGACACGCCGGCACGGCCGGCCGCCACGCTCACCGCCACGGCCGTACCGAGCAGGACAATGAAGGGCATGACGAGAATGGCGATGGCGCTCATCTTCATCTCGAACGCCTCGATTTTCTTGCCGAGATACTCCGGAGTACGGCCAATCATCAGCCCGGCGATGAACACCCCGATGATGGCGAAGATCAGCATCGAGTACAGACCCGCCCCCACCCCGCCGAACACGACCTCGCCGAGCATCATGTCGAGCAACGGCACCATGCCGCCGAGCGGCAGGTAGGAGTCGTGCATCGAATTCACCGCACCGGTGGAGGTGACGGTCGTCAGCGTGGCGAACAGCGTCGAGCCGGCAATGCCGAAGCGCACTTCCTTGCCTTCCATGTTGCCACCACTTTGCTGCGCATTCGGCAACTGATCCACGCCGAGCGCGGCGAATTGCGGGTTACCCCGCTGCTCGATGTGATTGCACACCGCGTACAGACCGACGAACAGGATCACCATGGCGGTCAAGACCGCCCAGCCCTGACGGGTATCGCCGACCATGAAGCCGAAGGTATAGGTGAGCGCCGCGGGGATGAGCACGATGGCCAGCATCTCGAGCAGGTTCGTGAACGCGTTGGGGTTCTCGAACGGATGTGCCGAATTGGCGTTGAAGAAGCCGCCGCCGTTGGTACCGAGCTCCTTGATCGCCTCCTGGGAAGCAACCGGCCCCATCGGCAGCGTCTGGGTGTCGGTCGTGACGGTTTGGATGACCGGCTCGCCGGCGGCATCCATGTGCTGCTGCCGGTAGGTGACCGGCTGCAGCAACGTGACGCTCTGGTAGCGGCTGAAATTCTGGATGGCGCCCTGACTGACGAGTGCGATCGCGACCACGGTGGCAATCGGCATCAGCACATAGAGCGTAACGCGCGTGAGGTCCACCCAGAAGTTGCCGATGGTGCGTGCACTGTGGCGCGCGAGTCCGCGGATCAGCGCCACGGCCACGACGATGCCGGTTGCGGCCGAGAGGAAGTTCTGTACGGCAAGACCGGCCATCTGAGTCAGATAGCTCATCGTGGTCTCAGGCGTATAGCTCTGCCAGTTGGTGTTCGTGACGAAGCTCACGGCGGTGTTAAATGCCGAATCGGCCGGCGGAGCGGTGAAGTGCTGGGGATTGAGCGGCAGCCAGTACTGCAGGCGCTGCAGGGCGTAGAGGAGCAACACTCCAAGCGCGTTGAAGACGAGCAGGGCGGTCGCGTAGGTCTTCCAGTCCATCTGACCGGCCGGATCGACGCCGCAAAGGCGATAAATCAGCGCCTCGAGGCGCCTGCCCGCCCCGAGCCCCGCGATCGGCTCGCCTTCGACGATGTGGGCCATGTACAGCCCGAGCGGTCTCACCGCGAGCAGCGCGACCGCCAGAAACAGAGCGAGAAGCCCCCAGGACTGTGCGGTCATCAAAACTTCTCCGGCTTGAAGAGCGCGAAGAGCAAGTAACCGGTCAAGGCGAGAGCCAGCAGCCCGCTGATGATCTGTGCGCCGCTCATGGTGAGCCCCCGCCGCGAGCGATCGCCCAGACGATGGCGTGGGTGAGTCCGTAAAGCACGGCAATCATCAGGATGAACTCAAGGTCTGCCATGGCAATGTCTCCGCCGGTGCAGGACTGGAACTGCAGCTGCCATGTACCCTAGCGTGCCGGATGTGAGCGACGGGTTAAGAAAGGCGCTGGTGTCGGCTGTGCCGCTGACGGACAATGCGCGCCACCATGTCCCACGCTGCATATCAGGGCTTTGCCGCGCTGCGCCCCGGCGCACGGGTCGCAGCCGTGGCGCCGGCCGGACCGTTCGATCGGGGCGCCCTCGAGGCGGGCCTAGCGGTACTTGGCGCGCGCTATGCGGTGCAGTTTGAGCCCGAAATCTTCTCTCGGCAGCGCTATCTGGCCGGCGACGATGCGCGCCGGCTGGCCGAACTCACCGCGGCGCTGCGCGACCCGCAGATCGAGGCGGTGTTCTGTGCCCGCGGTGGCTACGGCACCATGCGGCTGCTCCCCGGGCTGGATCGCATCGTGCCAGCAGCGAAGCCGCTCATTGGCTTTTCGGATATCACGGCCCTGCACGCGTGGATGCAACGCGCCGGACAGATCAGCATCCACGGTCCGGTGCTGACCCAACTCGGCAGACTCGACGCGCACACCCACGAGCGGCTGTTCGCTCTGCTCGAGGGAACCGCGCCGGCCGCACCACTGCAGGGCAGCGACACCTACGTTGGCGGGAGCGCCGAAGGACCGCTGCTCGGCGGCACGCTGGCCGTGCTGTCACGGCTGGTTGGAACTCCGTTTCTGCCGTCGCTCGAGGGCTCGATACTGCTGCTCGAGGATGTCGGGGAGCGCCCCTACCGGGTCGATCGGATGTGGACGCATCTGATGCTGGCCGGAGTGCTGCGTGGGGTACGGGGCATCGTGCTCGGCTCATTCACGGGTTGCGAGGAGCGGGATGCCGACTACGGCTGCGCCGATGTGCTGCGCGAGCTGGCTGGCGCAACCGGCGTGCCATGCGCGGCAGGCTTTCCGATAGGCCACGGCGAGCGCAATGAGGCGGTTCCCCTCGGTGTTCGGGTCCGACTCGATGCGGGCGCACAGACTCTGACATTCCTGCAGAGCGCAGCGCGATAATCCGGCTGCGCCCTACCGCAACGGTCCCGATTGCTGCAGGATACGAACTCGTCCCTGCTGCACGAGCCGAAAGCCTATGCCCTCGCTTGCTGATATCGAACGGATCCTGCGACTCTCGCCGGTCATGCCGGTCGTGGTCATCGAAGAGCCTGCCCTCGCCCCGGATCTAGCGCGTGCGCTGCTGCGGGGCGGATTACGCGTCATCGAAGTGACCCTGCGGACCCCGGCGGCACTCGATGCCATCGAAGCAATCGCGCGGGCAGTGCCGGACATCGCGGTGGGGGCCGGAACGGTGCTCAAGGTGGAAGAGCTGCGCGCGGCGGCCAATGCCGGTGCCACATTCGCGATTTCCCCGGGGGCAACCCCGGAGCTGCTCGAAGCCGGCGTGCATGCGCCGATTCCCTATCTGCCTGCCGTGGCAAGCGCCTCGGAGTTGATGCAGGGGCTTGCTCACGGCTATCACTGCTTCAAGTTCTTTCCCGCGGGCCCCGCCGGCGGGCCCGCCATGCTCAAGGCGTTCGCCGGACCGTTCCCCCAGGCGCGTTTCTGCCCGACCGGCGGCATCACCCCGGAGACCGTTGGCACGTACCTGAAGCTCCCGAACGTGCTGTGCGCGGGGGGGTCGTGGCTTGCGCCAGCCGATGCCCTTGCCGCACGCGACTGGCAGCGGATCGAGTCGCTGGCCGCGACGGCAGCGGCGGCGAGAACTTGAGGGCCCCGCGCGCGGTCCAATTGCCAGCGTCACGATCCTTCCATTTATGCTCACCCCGCCCTCGCGCGTACGGTACCTGTGCGCGGTGCTCCTGGCCGGCACGCTGAGCGCGTGCGCCTCGCAACGGCTGAACGCCGTTGCGCCGGCAAAGGCGCCGCCGCTCGCCGGCAGTTGGACGCTCGACTCGGCGCACAGTGAACACATCGACGCGGCGGTGTTGAGTCTGCAGCAGCAGCTGCACAAGCTCATGCTCAAGGCACACCACGCGGCCCGTGCCGCCCAATCGACACCGGCACGCCCCAGCGAGAGCGATCGGAGGCGGCGAGACGCAGATCACGATGAAGGTGGCCGTCCGGCAGGCGCTCCGGCTGGCACCGCGCAGGTGCAGGAACCGGCGGTCGAGGTGAGCGCGCCCCTGCTCGGCGCCACCTGGGTGCGCGAATTCGTCGCGCACGTCCCGGTCGGCACCTATCTCGGCATCGGCCTGACCCCCGGTCTGTTCACGCTGCGCAGCGCCGGAGGCGTGCAGCAGTGCACGCTCGGCGTGCGCGCCGCCGTGGCGTTCGGTCACGGCGGCGCGGACCAGACCTGCGGTTGGCGAGGACGGGATTTCCTGATCGAGCTGCAGCCCCTGATCGGGCCGCGCCTGAGTGAGCGTTTTGCGCTCGGACCGGATTCTGAGCTCACGATGACGCTGCACTTGAGTGGCCACGGAATCGACGTGCGACTCATCCGCCGCTATCGGCGCACGCCGAACGCGACACCGCCGGTGCTGCTGCCGACCAGCGATTAGGGTTCCCGTCTAGGCCAGTGCACGTGCCCACGCAACGGTCATGATCAGCGTGGCTGCCAGCCCCGGCAGCCACTGCGGGATACGCTCGAGGCGGCGGTCGAGCACCGGCCAGGCAAGCGCCCAGCCGAACAGTCCGCCAAAGGCGAATCCGAGCAGGTGCGCCATGACGTCAGTATGCTTGCCCGCAGTGCCCAGCCAGGCAAGCAGCACGACGCCGGCCCCGAGGGGGATCCAGCGGCGCAGCCACCTGGGCTCCGCGCCGCGACCGGTCCACCAGGTGTGTGCGGCCATCATCCCGAGGGCCGCGAATACCGCGGTCGAGGCTCCCGCTGAGCGATACCATGGAGGACCGATCCACCCCTCGAGCAGGTTGGCGAGCCCGGCGCCGAGGACGATGAGCAGCCAGGCGATACCGACTCCGAGCTGGCGACCGGCGAGGTAGCCGAACCACACCCCGACGAGCAGATTGCCCGCGAGATGGGGCCCACTCAGGTGCAGCGTCAGGCACGTCCACGCGCGCCACCACTGGCCGCTGCGCACCGCGACGCCGTACAGATCACCCCGATTGAACGCATCGAGTCGCACCAGACCATTGGAGAGTGCATAGGCGACACCCAGCAGCCACGCCGCGTACGCGACACAGCCGGCCCAGGCGTGGCGGAAAAGATGCGGCGGCGGGGGCAGCGCGTGTGGCTGCGCACGGTTCTCGCGCTCGTACTGTTCCAGGTGCACGCCCGCCGGACCGACGTCGCTCGCCGCAACCTGCAGGACGAAGACACCCTGGAAGGCGATCACCTGGCTCGGTATGCCCACCGCGGCCAGCATAAACGCCCGCTCGTCGCACGCGCGGCGACGGCGGGAGCGATAGACCTCGATGTCCAGCTCAGCAGCGCCATCCAGCGCCACGGAAGCCCCCGCGTCACGCTCTCCCATGGGCCCATGATCGCACATCGGCCTCGGCAGACGGGCGATGGCGTCGCCGGCAGCGACGAGCATGCCTCGACCGCAGGCCGGGCTGCGGCGCACTTGTACCTATGGCCGACCGTGGGTTCTTGCTCCATCATGTCGTAGGCCGCGTCCGGCGGCCTTTGGACCGATGGCATGACGAGCCCACTGACTTTCGATTCCGAGCTGCTGCGCCGCTACGATCGGCCCGGCCCTCGCTACACGTCCTACCCGACCGCACCGCAGTTCACCTCCACGTTTGGCGCGGCGCAGCTGCGCGAACACATCAGCCGCAGCAATGCGGGCGGACAGGCGCTGTCGATTTACGCGCACATGCCGTTCTGCGTAAGCCCCTGCTTCTATTGCGGTTGCAATCGGGTCATCACGCGCGATGCGGCGCGTGGCGAGCACTATCTTCAGCGGCTGCTGACGGAAATCGCCGCGCTCGCACCGATGTTTGACCGGCGGCGCGAGGTGCTGCAGGTGCATCTGGGGGGCGGCACACCCAATTTCTTCCGCCCGGCGCAGATCGGCGGACTGTTCGAAGCGCTGGCGCGGCAGTTTCAACTCAGCACGCGGCCCGAGCGGGATTTTTCGATCGAGCTCGACCCGCGTACCGTGAGCCCCGCGGACATCGCCGAACTCGGTGCCATCGGCTTCAATCGCGCCAGCCTCGGGGTGCAGGACTTCGATGCGCAGGTGCAGCGTGCGGTCAACCGCATTCAGACCGTAGAGGAAACACTCGCGGTCATCGAGGCGTGCCGCGCAAGCGGCTTCCGCTCGGTCAACGTGGATCTGATCTACGGCCTGCCTCTGCAGACTCCCGAGGGTTTTACACACACCCTGCGCACCGTGATCGGCGCCCGACCGGACCGGCTCGCCGTATACGGTTATGCGCATCTGCCCGAGCTGTTCAAGCCGCAGCGTCAACTCGATACGACCTTCCTGCCCCACCCGGAGACGCGCATCACGCTGCTGCGCCTCGCTATCGAGCAGCTGACCGCGGCCGGTTATCAATACATCGGCATGGATCACTTCGCGCTACCCGAGGATGACCTCGCACGCGCGCGTGCCGCCGGCGGACTGCAACGCAATTTCATGGGCTACACGACGCATGCCAATTGCGATCTGCTCGGACTTGGCGTGAGCGCCATCAGTCACATCGGCGCGAGCTTCAGCCAGAATCACCGCGACTTGCCCGGCTGGGAGGCGGCCGTAGATGCCGGTGCGCTGCCGGTTTGGCGCGGGCTCGCGCTCGATGCCGACGACCTGGTGCGCGCCGATGTCATCCAGCGGCTCATGTGTCAGGGCGAGTTGGACATCCCGACGATCGAATCGCAGCACGGAATTCAGTTCAACCGCTATTTCGCCGAACCGCTCGAGGAGCTGCGCTCGCTCGCCGCCGACGATCTGGTCAAGATCGAGCCGACGAGGATTGAGGCAACCCCGCGTGGCCAGCTGCTGCTGCGGCTGATCGCCATGTGCTTCGATCGATACCTGCGCGCCGCGCGTGCCTCAGCCACCGCACCGCGCTATTCCAAGGTTGTGTGATACGGCGCCGCCGCGCCGAGATGCCGCGCCGACATCCCCTCGAGGAGCTGATTGACAGCGCTGGCAATTCCACTATCGTACGATGATGCATAGACCATCCGCTCCGGTTCGCGAGTCAGCGACGATCGAGATGGTGGCCGACCGAGCCGGCGTCTCACCGAAGACCGTCTCGCGCGTCATCAACAACGAACGCGGGGTCCGTGCGGAAACTCACGCGCGCGTCATGGCGGCGATCGAGCAGCTCGACTACCACCCGAACCTCGCCGCCCGTGGCCTTGCCGGTGCCCGCTCGTTCCTGATCGGCCTGTTTTACGACAAGCCGGGCGATTATGTGAGTGAGTTCCAGACTGGCGCGGTGCAACGCTGCCGCGAGTCGAACCTGCACCTGATGGTCGAACCGCTCGAGGCCGGCAGCCCCGATCTCGGCCGGGCCGTGAGCACCCTCATCGGCCAGCTGCGCCTGGAAGGGGTCATCCTGCTGCCGCCGCTCAGCGACCTGCCCGTCGTACACACGACACTCGCCACGGCGGGCATCCCTGCGGTGCACATCGCACCGATGCATCAGCCAGCGGATGCGCCTTCGGTCGACACCGACGACCGTACAGCCGCCCGGCAGCTCACCGCTGAGCTGATCCGATGCGGTCATCGACGCATAGCGTTCATGCTTGGGCGCGCCGGACATCGTGCCACCGAACAGCGCTACCTCGGTTTCGCCGACGCGATGCAAGCATCGGGCCTCAGCATCGATGCGCAGCTCGTACAGACCGGCAACTTCGAGTTCACCGACGGCCTGGAGTGCGCGCGGCGGATGCTGCTCAGCCCACAACGACCGAGCGCCATTTTCGCCAGCAACGACGACATGGCGGCGGCCGCCGTCTGCGTCGCGCGGCAGATGCAGCTTGCGCTGCCCGATGCGCTGTCGATCGTGGGATTTGACGATGCGCCCGTCGCGACCATGATCTGGCCGCAGCTGAGTACCGTCCGCCAGCCGGTGCGCGCCATGGGGCGCCTTGCGGCCGACCTGATCATCCAGCACGAGCCGCATCGACGCGGCTGGCCGCAGCCGATGCCGCGGCCGCACCTCGAATTGGAGCTGATTCTGCGCGGCTCGATCGCATCGGTGCGCGCCCACAACGCCTGAGGGTCCGTCGGGGATACGCCGAGCGCACCGCCACGATACCAGGGCCGCGAACGGTCGATCGGGCCGGAAATCCGCCGCTCAGGGCGGGCAGGCAATCGCGCCGGTGGTATCGGAATCGATGCGGATGTCGGCGACGGCGAGTGTCAGCCGGCCGGCGGTGTCGACCTGGAACGGCGTGAGAATGTGCGACATGTTGGCTCCCGCCTGGGCAAAACACGCAAGTGGAATGCGCAGTTGTAGCCAGCGGCCGCGGCCACCACGACGCAACACACGGGTGATCGACAACGCACCGGCGCACCCCGGTCCGCACCCCATTCGCAGAGTGACTCGTGCCGACGGTCCCTGCTCGAGACGATAGTGCAACCCGAGCACCATTTGGCCGTTGGTCTGGCGCACGAGGTTGATGGCCGTGCCGCCGGTGAGCGCGACGCGCGCCGCACCCCCACCCGACCAGATGATCTCGCGAGCATCTTCCTGCCGGCGCCAATCGAGCGCACGCAGCGTTAACCGTCCGCCAAAAGAGCGCCCGAGGCCGTGCGGCACGGGTCTCATGGCGCTGCGTCGCGCCGGTTCATGGCCGACGTTCGCCGGCTCGCTCACAGCCCAATGCCAACCCGCGCCACTGTGGCCCTCGGCAAAGAACTCGCGCGCACTCACCGCCGACCCACGCGGCAGATCACTATCGGTTGCAAGTTGAGGCAGTGTGCCGTCGGAGGCATCACGCAGCCCGTAGCCAACCGGGAACAGCGCAGGACCCGGAGTATCCAGACCGTACTGCTGCGGCGTACGCGGCCAGGCGAACGGCAAGGTGCCGTGGAAGTCGAAGCGAATGCGGCCGTCGGGTCTGCGAAACAGTACCTGTGCGATGCCGCCTCCGGCAGAGCCCGGCAGCCAGGCCGCAACAAATGCCGAAGACGCATTGAGCTCGGGGTTCACCCACAGCGGGCGGCCGGAGAGAAATATCGAGACCACCGGTATGCGCGCGGCGCGCAAGCGTCGCAACAGACGCAAGTCGGACTCCGCGGCGTGCCCGGTGAAGGCGAGGTTGTGCACGTCACCCTCGAATTCCGCGTAAGGATGCTCGCCGTAGACCACGATCGCCACGTCCGGCCGATGCACATAGCGACCATCGACACTCAGCGTGGCGGTACCGCCCGCGGCGCGCACGGTAGCCTGGATGCCCTGCCAGATCGACTCGCCGTGCGGGAAGTCCGCATTGGTCGTGCCCGAGCCCTGCCAGGTGAGCGTCCAGCCGCCGCACTGCATCGGAATGTTGTTGGCGCCATCACCGGCCACCAGCACGCGCTCGTGGGGCGCGAGCGGCAAGAGTTGGCGCGCGTTCTTCAACAACACGAGCGACTCGCGCACCGCCCGGCGCGCGAGCGCCCGATGTGCGCCATCCCCGAGCAGCGCGAAATCCCCGGCCAATGGCCGGCGTACAGGCGGTCCTTCGTGGAACAGTCCGGCGCGCAGCTTCACCCGTAACACACGGCGCACCGCATCATCGAGGCGGGACAGTGGAATCTGCCCCGCCCGCACCTGGGCGAGCGTATTGCGGAACAGCACCTTCCAGCCATCGGGAGCCATGAACACATCAAGCCCGGCATTGATCGCCCGCGCGCAGCTGACGTCGGTGCAGCCCGGCACCTGGCCCTGCGCGTTCCAGTCGCCAATCACAAAGCCGTCGAAGTGCCACCGTCCCTTCAGCACGCCGGTGAGCAACCCGTGGTTGGCCAGCATCTTCTCGCCCTGCCAACTCGAGAAGCTCGCCATGATGACCTGCGCGCCGGCGCGGATCGCCGCTTCGTAGCCCGCCGCGTCACGCTCGCGCAGGAGCCGCTCGCTTTCCCGGTTATCGCCCTGATCCACCCCTTCGGTGCCGCCGTCACCGATGAAGTGTTTAGGTGTCGCCAGCACGTGCCGGCCATCGAGAAACTGCAGACTGTTTGGCGCGCCCTGCAACCCCAGGACCATCGCCCGTGTCAGCACGGCGACCCGCCGCGGATCCTGGGAGTAGCTCTCGTAAGTGCGTCCCCAACGCTCGTCACTCACCACCGCAACAGTAGGCCCGAAGGTCCAATCGAGTCCCACGGCGCGCACTTCTTCAGCCGTCGCGCGACCGATGCGGCGCACCAGCCCTGGATCGTCTGCCGCACCGAGCCCGATGTTCTGCGGAAATATCGTCGCCCCATAGATGTCGTTCGCGCCGTGCACGGCATCCATGCCCCACATCACCGGGATGGGCCTGCGTACGCCACGTGTCAGGAGCGAATTCCGATAGAACCGGTTCGCCAGCGCCAGCCACGCCTGCGGCGGCGCAGTGATCCGACCGCCGGGCTTGGAATTGCCGCCATTGAGGATGCTGCCGAGCGGCCAGCGGCGCAGATCACGGGGACGAATGCTGCTGATATCCGCCTGGATCAGCTGCCCCACTTTTTGTCGCAGCGTCATCTGTCCCAGAAGCCGGTTCACGTGCCGCTCGAGCGCGGCGCTGGCTCTCTCTGCGGGCCACAGCGTCGGCCAACGCTTCGGGTGTACGTGTGCCTGAGCGGCACCCGTGGGGGCGCAAACGGCAAGGAGTCCCATCAGACTCCCCACCAGCAGCGCGGCGCGCTTCGCACTCGCCACGCCGCCCACCACTGTTCTGCCTCGTCTCATGCTAGCCCCGACTTGCGACCGCCTGCGGTTTTTGGAGGGCCAGCTTACACGGCATGACAGCGCTGTCAATTCCGGCGCAATCCAAGGCCCTCCGCCGGGACGCCTCTATAAGCGGATATGCTGCCAGGCGCGCGAGCGCCAGCGGAGAAAGAGCGAGCTGCCCAGCAGCATCACATAGAGGATGACCGCGCTCCAACCGCCGCGGGCACCCCAGCCGAACTGGGGCAGAAAGTGAACCCATCCCTGACCTGGGGCGAACGTGAAAGCGTGTGCCAGCGGCAGGAAGACCAGCCAGCACACCGGGAGGACCAGCACCACCGGCACTCGCACGTCCCCCGCCCCGCGCAAGCACAGGCTGCTGCCGAGATTCAGACCATCGAAAAACTGGTACGCCGCGGCGAGCCACAGCAGCCGCGCCCCCAGACGCACCGCCGCCATCGCATGCCGATCGTGCACCGCGGCAAACAGCGGCAGCAGCCAGGGTCCGGACACGGCAAGAACCAATCCAATTCCCCCCATCACCAGTGCGGCGAGCAGGATTACCCGTGTACCCAGCCGCAACGCCCAGTCCCGGTCGCCCGCGCCGATTGACTGTCCGACCAACGTCGCCGCCGCCGTGGCGATGCCGATGCCTGGCATGTAGGCAATCGAAGTGAGCACCGTAACCATTTGAGTGGCCGCACCGGCTACTGTGCCGTAGCGCACCTGCATCATCTGAAACACCGAGAATCCGAGCACATCGGCCGCGGGCATCAGACCCATGGGAAATCCGAGCCGCAGCTGCCGACGCACGTTGCGCCACAGCGGCCGCCAGGTCAGATGAGAGTTGAAGGCAACGCGGATCGGCGCCCGCAGAAACAGCGCAAATCCGAGCAGGAAGCCCACGGCCTGCGCAACGTTGCTGGCCCACGCTGAACCGGCAACGCCCCAGCCGAAATGAAAGATGAACAGCTCGTTGAACAGCCCATTGGCAATCGCAGCTGCCGCAGCCACCATGAAGCTGACGCGCGTGCGGCCGATGCCATTGAAGAACCCCATCATCGCCCAGGCCGCCACCGCGAACGAGGCGCCCCCGATGCGCGGCAGCCAGAACTGCTCGGCCAGATGCGCAATCTGTGGGGTGAACCCGAATGGCACCAGAATCCAGTGTCCCGCCAGGCCGACCAGGATGCACGCTGGAGCGATCCAGAGCGTCAGCCACAACGCGGTCCATGCAGCCTGCGCCGCGCGTCGGAACCTGCGCGCCCCGTGAGCATGCGACGCGAGCGTCTGCACCGCCATGCTGCTACCGCCTAGCAGGAACAGCACGCCGAGGATCAGCCACTGTACCGCCCCGACCGCCGCAAGCGCCGCGGTGGAGATGTGCCCGATGAACCACATATCGGTGAGATTGAGCACCACTTGCACCGCGCTGTTGGCCATCAGCGGCAGCGCAAGAGCCCACACCGCGCGCAGGTCGATATGCACATGCCCGGCGGCATCGCAGCGCTGCGCCGGCAGGCGTCGTGGGTCTCGGGCAAGGGCGGGGACGATGTCCATGCGAGCGCTCTGGGAAGGCGGCCGCGCATTTTGGCACACCCAATCTTTACGTAGCGGCGGACTCGGTGCACCGTAGCGACCCATGGCTGCTCGTCAAAAGAAGGCCGCGTCGCGGAGGACTCCCGCGCGACGCGCCAAGCGTTCCGGCACCGCGCGCACGCGCGGCACACTCGCCCCCGGGGTCGGCAAGCGCGGTCTCGCGGCGGCTGAAACCGCCCTGACCTTGGAGAGTCCTGAGGCGGCAGCGCTGGTCGCCGAGGTACGCACCACCGGCGGCGTACCCCTCGGCGCTTACCGCGAGCCCCTGAACGGCCATCCCCTGCTGCTCGCCACCGTACCGCTCAGTGCGCTGCAACCCACTCCCTTTCAGCGCGACCTTTCCCCGACG
Source organism: Pseudomonadota bacterium (assembly GCA_021847105.1). Lineage (GTDB taxonomy): Bacteria > Pseudomonadota > Gammaproteobacteria > Steroidobacterales > Steroidobacteraceae > 13-2-20CM-66-19. The sequence goes on from JAJZUT010000002.1 coordinate 184,667, forward strand.
CACACCCAGCGTCTGGCGCGCCGAATCGCCGAGGCTGGCGCCTTCCTCGATCCGCTGATTGTCGTGCGCGGGGCACCCGGCAGGCTGTGGACGCCGAACGGCCGGCACCGGCTGGCGGCGGCCAAGCTGCTCGGCCTGCGTCAGGTCACGGTGCTGATCTGTCCCGACCCCGCCCTCGCCTACCGCATCCTCGCGCTGAATACGGAGAAGGCGCACAACCTGCGCGATCGCAGCCTGGAGGTGATCCGCATGGCGCGCAGCCTGGCGAGCGAGCAGACACGCGGCAGCGAGCAGAGCTGGGCCGAGCAGTTCGAGTCGCCTGAGTTGCTCACGCTCGGCCTACTGTATGAGTCTTCCGGCCGATTCGCCGGCGGCGCCTACAGCGCCTTCCTGCGCAAGGTCGATCGCTTCAGCGACCGTCCGCTCGCGCAGAGCCTGCGCACGCGGCAGGATTATGCCGCCCGACTGCTCAGCATCGACACCGAGGTCAAACGCATCGTGACCGGTCTGCAAGCCCGCGGCTTCCGGTCTGCGTACCTGCGCAACTACGTCGTCGCACGCATCAACCCGGTGCGGTGGCTGAAGCCGGGCAAAGCGGACTCCGCACCGATGATGCCCATGGGCCAGGCGTTAACCCGCATGGCCGCCGCAGCACGCGCCTTCAAGCTCGAATCGGTTTCACACCGGGACCTCGCCTGGATCGCCGTGGGCGCGGGCACCGAGGAATAATCCCACCGCCGTTACGGGAGGTGGATCGCCCGCGCGAGCCACTGCGCGGCCTGGCGCGCGGAACGCTTCGCGTGCGGCCGGTCCACCAGGTAATTCGCCCGTCGCATCAAGCCGACCGGAATGGCACCGATCAGCGGCGCGAGCGCCGCACGCAACACCGGGTCCTGTGCGCGACGCGGAGCAAGGAGAATGACTGCGTCGTACGGCGGAATCACATGCAGCGGGTCCTTGAGTACCACCAAGTGATCGGCCGCAATGCGCCCGTCACTGGAGAATGCCGCGATGACATCGACTTCGCGGCTCATCAGCGCGCTGTACATGAACGTCGGCTCGAACTGGCGCAACGTGCGAAAGTGCAGCCCATAGCGGTGCCTGAGATCTCGCCAGGTCGGCCGCGCGAAGAACTCCAGATCGGCGCCGAGCCGCAGGCGCGGCGCAACACGGGCCAGATCCGCGATAGTGCGAACGCCGAGCGCCTTGGCTTCGCCGGGACGCATCGCCAGCACATATGCATTTTCGTAGCCAAGCGCCCCTAACAGCGTTACGCCGTAACGCTCGCGCAGCGTTCTGGTCAGCTCACGCAGCATTACGGCGCGCGACGGGGTACTGTTGCGGTGCAGTACGTCGTTCCACAAGGTACCGCTGTAATCGACGTACACATCAAGCTCGTTGGCGGCGAGCGCCTGAAAGGCGAGACTCGAGCCGAGGCCGGTGCGCTCGGTCACCGGGTGACCCGCAGCCCGAATGCGTTGCGCAATGAGCGAGGCAAGGATGTATTGCTCGGAGAAGTTCTTCGCCCCAACGACGTACCCGCCGCGCTGAACGGCGCGCAGCGGCACGGCCGCCGCCGTCGCGACTCCCGCGAGCAGTACGCACACCCCGAGCCACGCGAGCACCGGTCTCCGTCGCGCCAATCCAAGTTCGATCAGCGCGAGCAGCTGATCGGTCACCAGCGCCAGCGCCACCGCCACGCCGCAACCGAACACCACCCAGATCCAATCCTCCATCTGCAGACCAGTGAAAATGTAGTTACCGAGGCTGGTCTGCCCCACCGGCGTCGCCAGGGTTGCCGTGCCGATCACCCATACGGCCGAGGTGCGCACGCCCGCCATCAACATCGGCGCAGCAAGCGGCAGCTCCACGCGCAGCAGTCGCTGGCGGCTGGTCATGCCCACGCCCCGTGCCGCCTGCATGATCGCCGGATCCAGGTTGAGGATGGCCGTGATGCCGTTGCGCAGAATCGGCAGGATCGAATAGAGCGTCAACGCCAGGAGCGACGGTAGGAATCCGAGCGCCGCAAAGCGCCAGCCAAACAGCCGCTGGGTGAGCGCGGACAGACCGAGCAACAGCGGATAAAACAGCGCGAGCAGCGCGATGCTCGGCACCGTCTGAATGAGGCTCGCAGCGGCGAGCACCGGCCAGCGCACGCGCGCGCTGTGACGCGCCGCGATCAGCAGCGGCAAGCTGACTGCGATCCCGAGCGCGAGCGCCGCTGCGCTGAGCAGTACGTGCTGGCTCAGGTACTGCGGCAGCATCCGCAGTGCCGAGTGCAGCCGCGAATTCACGGCGCACGCTCTTCGAGCAGCGCACGCACCCGCGCCGCCTGGCGCCGCGGCATGTCCATCAGCATCGATACCGCCGGATCCGGATGTCCCGTGAGCAACGAGTGCGGCTCACCATCGGCGACGATGCGTCCCTGACGCATCACAACAATCCGGTCGGCGAGCAATACCGCCTCAAGAATGTCGTGGGTGACCATGACTGTCGTCAACCGCATCGTTTCGTGCAGCCGACGGCACTCGGCACCGAGCGCATCGCGCGTGACAGGATCGAGCGCACCAAAGGGCTCGTCCATCAGCAGAATACCGGGTCGTGCGGCGAGCGCGCGCGCGATGCCGACCCTCTGGCGCTGGCCGCCGGAAAGTTCCGCGGGCAAACGCGTCAGAAAGGCGCGGGGCAGTGACACCAGATCGATCAATTCCTCGACGCGCGCGCGGATGACCGGCTCCGGCCAACCGATCAGCCGCGGCGTGATGCCGATGTTCTCCGCGATGCTCATGTGCGGGAACAGACCGATGCCCTGAAATACGTAGCCGATATGCCGGCGCAGGCTGTGCGCCGGCGAGGTGCGCGCCGGCTCGCCGGCGACGAAGACCTCTCCAGTATCGGGCTCGATCAGGCGGTTGATGGTCTTCAGCAACGTCGTCTTGCCGGAGCCGGAGTCCCCGACGACGGCAACAAAGGTCTGCGCCGCCACATCGAAGCTCACATCCTGAAGCGCGTAGCTCGCGCCGCCGCCGAAGGTCTTCGTGACAGCGCGCAGGGAGATCACGAGGGCACGCGCAACACCTGGGCATCGGCACCGCGCCCGACCCGCACATAGCGAGTCCCCACCGTGCGGTTGCGCCCGCTCACCACCGTCACCATTCTCCCGAGCGGCAGGGCCGCTGCATCGGCCCTTGGCCGCGACACGAACAGTTCCGCCTGAAAGCGACCCTCGGCTTCGAGCCCCCCGGTATCGATACCGAGCTTCTCGAGCGTAGCGAGGCAACTGCCGAACTCCGTCAGATCGCGGAACCGACGCTGCACGAAGGTGGCACCGGCAAGCTTTTCGGTCACCAAACCCCGCTCGGCGAGCAACGCCGCGATCGCATCGTAGGGAAACATCCGCAGCACGAAAGACACCACCCAGGGCGGTCGCTCGACCGCGTCGAGAACGGCCGCGAATGTACGTTCGCTCACGTACCCGACGCAGCCGGTCGAAAGCACCACATCGACTTCGCGCAGCACTTGCCGATCCTCGCGACGCAGCGCTTCGCTCTCGAGATTGGCAATCACGCCGGCCTCGAGCAGGCCGACCGAGACGGCGTAACGCACCGCCGGCGCCGAGATGTCCAGGCCGATGAAGCGAGCCCCACCGATCTGCGGCCAGCTGCCGTAATAGCTACGGTCGAGTTGCGCGAGCTGTTCCGGTTCGACCGCGGCCATGTCCGGATTCCCGTAGCGCAGACGCAGACGCCGGAAGCTGAGCGGGAAGCGGTGCAGCGCGGCATTAATCCCGTAGGAGCAACCGAGATCGAGCACAGTAGGCGGCGTTCCGCTGCGCCGCTCGCGCGCGCGCAGGATCTGCCGGATGATCGGTTCCGCAACGTCCGGAATCATGTAATCGAGCGCACCAAGCACCGAGAAATAGCCGCGCGGATCGGGTTGATCGTAGATGTTGTCGAAGTTGGCCTTCGACGCGTTCAGCGTTGAGTATGGCTGCATGAAAATCTCCTTGCGATCGATCGTGCGGTGCCGGCGCAGATCGTCTGTCAGGTCAGGCGGCAGCCAGTCCAATTGGCCACCAGAGTCGGGGCGAATATATTTGCCCGAATGTGTAAGGATATAAAGCGCCGCCCGCGGGCGCAACCCTGAGCGCTGCGGCGCTGAATTATTCGCCGAGCAGGAATTCGCCCGCGGCCGACGGGGCGGACTTGTGCATCGCGCCGAGCAATGCCGCAAGACTGAGTGCAAAGTTCTGCAGATCCCGTGCCGGCATCCGCCCAAGAGCGTCGACGAGCAGCCCGCTAAGCGGACGCGGCGCGCGCACGAGCAGGCGCGCACCTTCGGTGGTGACATGCAGGTGCACCACACGCTGATCGCGCCGGTCACGTGAACGCCGAATCAAACTCCGTGCAGCGAGCGCGTTGATCAGATTGCTTGCCGTCGTCTGGTGCAGCGCCAGGCGCGCTGCGAGCTCGGTGACGGTGATTCCAGCAGCCTGTCGAATGACATCGAGGGCCCAGAGTTGCGAGCCGGATACGCCGGTGGCGCGCCTGACGCGCACATCGTGCTGCCGGGCCGATCCGACCACGGTGCGCAGAGCTTGCAGCGTACGCAGTTCCACGATCGCGCGGCGCGCCGACCCCCTGGTGGCGCGCTGAGCAGCATCCCGAGAAGAATGAACTGGCAAGCGAATGACTCAACTGACGCGGCACGCAGCGCACGCCCCGAGAAGTAAGGGTAGCACGTGATGCGCACATTGCGAGATCCGGCAATTGCGTTAATCTTAAGCGGTGAAGCACCTGCATCTACTCATTCTGCTGCCCATCCTGCGTAGCGCACCGAGCGACCTGCTGCACGCAGCCGGCGCCGCTCTGGCGCTGCTCGCCGTAACGCTGCTCGCGCGTCGCGTCGCCGGAGGTTGGTTCCAGCGCGCGCACGCTGCCGGCCGCACCGACCTGATGGAACTCGCCTTCGAGCTTGTCAGCCGCACGAAGAAGACTTTCCTCGTGATCTTGGCGACATTTGCGGGACTGCAGTTCGTGCACCTGCCGCCGCGCGGTCGCGAGCTGGTCGATTCCGTGCTCACCGTGGTGTCGTTCTGGCAGCTCGGCACGTGGGCGAGCGTCGCAGTGATGTGGTGGCTCGAGCGCAGCCGTCAAAGCAGTCAGGGCGATGATCGCGCGGCGGCGAGCTCACTCGCCGTGATCGCCTTCATCGCCAAGGCGGTGGTGTGGGTCATGGCCGTGCTGATGGCACTGGAGAACCTGGGAGTGAACATCACCACCCTGGTAGCCGGCCTGGGTGTTGGCGGCGTTGCCGTGGCGCTGGCGGTGCAGAACATCCTGGGTGACCTGTTCGCCTCTCTTTCGATCACGTTCGATAAGCCCTTTTTCGTCGGCGATTTCGTCTCGGTGGACGCCTTCTCCGGCAGCGTCGAGCACATCGGCATCAAAAGCACTCGCTTGCACAGCATCAGCGGGGAGGAAATCGTCATCTCCAATGCCGATCTGCTCAAGAGTCGGCTGCGCAATTACGGTCGCATGACCGAGCGCCGCGTGCTTTTTACGATCGGGGTGACCTACGAGACCCCAGTCGAGCAGATCGAGCAGATCCCGGGCGTGGTGCGCGGCATTATCGAGGCGATCGCGGACACCCGTTTCGATCGCAGCCATTTCTGCGCGCATGGCGCCGCCTCGCTGGATTTCGAGACCGTGTACTACGTGCTCACCGCCGACTACAAGCGCCACATGGACATCCAGCAGGAGATCCACCTGAAGCTGCACCGGGAATTCGCCCGCCGCGGAATCGAGTTTGCCTATCCGACACAGCGGCTGATCATGGAGCAGGCGGGCAGCGGACGACCGCCTACCGCCCCAGAGGGCGCCCCGGCGGTCGGCGCAGGCAAATAAATTTTCCTGAAACCCCCGAAAAGGGCCTCGGCGGCATTGACCCGTCGGCTCAGACGGATATGATCGGATGCATATTGGCGGCCCAGACCGCTCACGCTGCCCGGCCCACTTGAGTTGTGGGTGACGGGGCGCGGCGCGATCCGCCTCATTCATCTTGATTCGTGCGGGAGCCACCGGCGAGGCAAGTTCCTGGGATAGACAGGGACCTCCGTCGGCGTGAGGGAGCGCGCACCCGCGAATGTTGCCCAGCAGTCCGCCATGCCGGCGGACGGTCGCCGCCGCGCCTCAGGCCGCACGGTACCCGTCCTTCGGTCACGGCGGGCGAGCGGGCACTTCGGTGAGAGGCCGCCTCGGGCGGCTTTGGCCGGAACCACCAACTAATGAGGCCGATCATGCGACATCAGCGCCGCAGCGCTGTGGCGCGGCCGCCCCGGGTCGCCCCCGGGCCGACGCGCCGCCCCCAGGGTGCCCCCGGAAAGCGGGGGCTGTACGATCCGTGGTACGAGCACGACGCGTGCGGCGTGGGCTTCGTGGTCGACATCAAGGGCCGCAAATCCCATCGCATCCTGGAGCAGGGCATCCAGCTGCTGCGCAATCTCGAGCACCGTGGCGCATGCGGCGCCGAGACCAACACTGGCGATGGTGCCGGGGTGCTCATTCAGATGCCGCACACGTTCCTGCGTGAGATCGCCCGGCGCAATCATCTGAGTCTGCCCGCCCCCGGGGAGTACGGCAGTGGCCTGATCTTCCTGCCGCGCAACGCGACACTGCGCCGGCGCATCGTCGAGTTCTTCGAGCACATCGTGCAGTCGGAAGGCCAGATCCTGCTCGGCTGGCGCACGGTGCCGACGAATAATTCCATGCTCGGCGAGACCGCCAAATCGTTCGAGCCATTCATCCGGCAGGTCTTCATCGGACGGGGTCCGCAGGTCCGCGACGAGGCCGAGTTCGAGCGCAAGCTGTTCATCATCCGTAAGCGCGCGTACAGCGAAATCCGCGCCTCGACCATCGACGGCGCCGAACACTGGTACCTGTGCAGCCTCTCGCACAAGACCATCGTCTACAAAGGCATGCTGCTCACCGAGCAGCTGGCGCAATACTACCCCGACCTGACCGATCCGGCTGTCGAGACGGCGCTCGCGCTAGTGCATTCGCGCTTCAGCACCAACACCTTCCCCAGCTGGGACCGCGCTCATCCGTACCGCTATCTGGCGCACAACGGCGAGATCAACACGCTGCGCGGCAACTTCAATTGGATGCAAGCGCGCGAGGCGCTGTTCGATTCCGACCTGTTCGGTGAGGACACCCCGAAAATTCTGCCGGTGGTCAACCCCAATGGCAGCGACTCAGCGATGCTCGACAATACCCTGGAGCTGCTGGTGCTCTCGGGCCGTCCGCTGGCGCACGCCATCATGATGCTGATCCCGGAACCCTGGTCGAACCATGAAAGCATGGAGCCCGACCGCAGGGCGTTCTATCAGTATCACTCCAGCCTGATGGAGCCGTGGGACGGACCGGCCTCGATTGCCTTCACGGACGGCAAGCAGATCGGCGCCGTGCTCGATCGCAACGGCCTGCGCCCCTCGCGCTACTACGTCACGCGTGATGACCTAGTCATCATGGCCTCGGAGGCCGGCGTGCTCGACGTGCCGCCCGAGAACGTGATGCAGAAGGGGCGCTTGCAACCGGGCCGGATGTTCCTGGTCGACACCGAACAGGGTCGAATCATCGATGACGATGAGATCAAGCGCACCGTCGCCGCACGCCACCCTTACCGGCAGTGGATCGAACAGCACTTGGTGTATCTGAAAGACCTGCCGCCGGTTTCCGAAGTGCCCTCGGCCGATCCAGAAACGCTGCTGCACCGCCAGATTGCCTTCGGTTACACCTACGAGGACCAGCGCCTGCTGCTCGTGCCGATGGCTCGAAACGGCGTCGAGGCGGTCGGCTCAATGGGCAACGACACGCCGCTCGCGGCACTCTCACAACGGCCACGCCTGCTCTATGACTACTTCAAGCAGCTTTTCGCGCAGGTCACAAACCCGCCGATCGACTGCATCCGCGAAGAGCTGATTACCGCCTCGGAGGTCTGGCTCGGCTCGGAGGGTAACCTGCTGAGGCCCCAACCGGCCGACTGCCGGCGCCTTGAGCTCACCGGGCCCATCCTCACCAACGAGGAGTTTGCCAAAGTGCGGCGCATGTCGCTGCCCGGGCTGAAGGTGGGAGCGCTGTCGATTCTGTTCCGCGCCACGCGCGGAGAGAAGGGCCTGATCAAATCGATGGAGGAGCTGTGCTTGGCGGCACGGCGCATGATCGAGGACGAAGAGGTCAACATCCTGGTGCTGAGCGACCGCGGCGTATCGCGGGAATTCGCCGCGGTACCGGCCCTGCTCGCAGTGAGCGGCCTGCATCATTATCTCATCCGTGAAGGGCTGCGAACGCGGGTCAGCATTGCGCTCGAGACCGGCGAGGCACGCGAGGTGCATCACTTCGCCCTGCTCATCGGCTTTGGCTGCTCGGCAATCAATCCCTATCTGGCGTTCGAGACCCTTGAGAACATGATCCGCGAGGGGCTCATTACCAACGTCGACACCACGCTCGCCTGCAAGAACTTCGTCAAGGCAGCCACCAAGGGTGTCGTCAAAGTCATGTCCAAAATGGGCATCTCGGCGATCCAGAGCTATCACGGCGCCCAGGTGTTCGAGGCCGTCGGCGTTCGCCAGGACGTCATCGATCAGTACTTCACCGGGACCGCCTCACGCATTGGCGGCATTGGCATGGAGACCATCGCGCAGGAGGTGCTCAAGCGTCACCGCGCCGCATTCCCGACCAACAAGCGCGACCACGAGCTCGACACGGGTGGTCAGTATCAGTGGCGCGCCGGCGGCGAGTTCCACCTGTTCAACCCCGAATCCATCCACCGCCTGCAGAAGGCGGTGCGCACCGGCAGTTACGCGACTTACAAATCGTATGCCGGCCTGATCGACGACCAGTCGAAGCAGCTCGCAACGCTGCGCGGGCTGTTGGAGTTCGTGCCGTTCGAGCCGGTGCCGATCGAGGAAGTCGAGCCGGTGGAGAGCATTCTCAAGCGCTTCAAGACCGGCGCGATGTCCTATGGCTCGATCAGCCAGGAGGCACACGAGACGTTGGCCATCGCCATGAACCGCATCGGCGGCAAGAGCAACACCGGCGAGGGCGGAGAGGATCCGGCGCGCTACAAGCCGCTACCTGGCGGGGACTCCAAGGCGAGTGCCATCAAACAGGTAGCCTCGGGACGTTTCGGGGTAACCAGCGAGTACCTGGTCAATGCCCAGGAATTGCAGATCAAGATGGCCCAGGGTGCCAAGCCCGGCGAAGGGGGACAGCTGCCCGGCAGCAAGGTTTACCCGTGGGTGGCCAAGACTCGCCACACCACTGCCGGGGTGGGACTGATCTCGCCGCCGCCGCATCATGACATTTACTCGATCGAAGATCTGGCCGAGCTAATCCACGACCTGAAAAACGCCAATCGCAATGCGCGCATCAGCGTCAAGCTGGTCTCCGAGGTCGGCGTCGGCACCATCGCTGCCGGGGTAGCCAAGGCCCATGCGGATGTCGTGCTGATCAGCGGTTATGACGGCGGGACTGGCGCCTCTCCGCAAACCTCGATCACTCACGCAGGCCTGCCCTGGGAGCTCGGTGTTGCCGAAGCACATCAGACGTTAGTGCTGAACAACCTGCGCAGCCGCATCACCATCGAGGCCGACGGGCAGCTCAAGACCGGCCGCGACGTAGTGATCGCCGCTCTGCTCGGCGCCGAGGAATTTGGCTTCGCCACTGCCCCGCTTGTGACCATGGGCTGCATCATGATGCGCGTGTGCCACCTGAACACCTGCCCGGCAGGAATCGCCACACAGGACCCACGGCTACGCGAGAAGTTCGCGGGCAAGCCCGAGCATGTTGTGAACTTCATGCGCTTCATCGCCCAGGACGTGCGCGAGATCATGGCCGAACTCGGCTTCCGCACGCTCAATGAGATGATCGGCCGGGTCGATCGGCTGCGCCCGAAGCGGGCCATTGAGCACTGGAAGGCCAAAGGGTTCGATTTCAGCAATATCCTCTATCAGCCGGACGTCGGTGAGGAGGTCGGCCGCTTCCGGCAGATCGCGCAGGATCACGGCCTCGATAAGTCGCTCGACGTTACGACGCTCCTGCCACTGTGCCAGCCCGCGATCGAGCGGGGAGAGACGGTGCGCGCCGAACTGCCGATCCGCAACGTCAATCGCGTGGTTGGCACGATCACCGGCAGTGAGATTACCCGCCGGCATGGTCCGAAGGGGCTTGCCGATGACACCATTCATATCCGCTTCAAGGGCACCGCCGGCCAGAGTTTCGGCGCGTTCATGCCACCGGGCATGACGTTCGTGCTCGAAGGGGATGCGAACGATCACGTGGGCAAGGGCCTCTCTGGCGGACGGATCATCGTATTCCCGCCGGCGGGTTCGCCATTCGCTCCGGAGTCGAACATCATCATCGGCAACGTTGGCCTGTACGGAGCCACGGCCGGGGAGGTCTACGTGTGCGGCATGGCGGGAGAACGCTTCGCCGTGCGCAACAGCGGCGCTGACGCCGTTGTTGAGGCGGTCGGCGATCACGGCTGTGAGTACATGACCGGCGGTAACGTGGTGGTGCTCGGCCAGACCGGACGGAATTTCGGCGCCGGCATGTCCGGAGGTATTGCCTACGTGCTCGATGAGACGGGCGAATTTCCCGCCCGCGTCAACACGCAGATGGTCGATCTCGAGCGCCTGGAGGATGCGCAGCAGATTGCGCGGGTACGCACCTTGATTGAACGCCATCGCGACTACACGGGCAGTAATCGCGCGCGACACGTGCTCGAGAACTGGGCCCGCCTGGTGTCGCGGTTCGTCGTCGTGGTGCCAAGAGATTACAAGCGCGCGATCGCCTCGCTACAACGCGCCCACAGCCAGGGGCTGAGCGGCGAGGAAGCCGTCATGGTGGCGTTCGAAGAAAACGCGCGGGATCAGGCTCGCGTTGGCGGAAATTGACACATTTAACGAGTACCCGATGGGCAAGCCGACTGGATTCATCGAATACCTGCGTGAGCTTCCGGTGGACCGCGCGCCGCGCGAACGAGTGCGCGACTGGCGGGAGTTTCATCACCACATGGACGAGAAGCGCCTGCGCAATCAGGCCGCGCGCTGCATGGACTGCGGTGTACCGTTCTGCCACACCGGCAAGCTGGTCTCGGGCATGGCCTCCGGCTGCCCGATTCACAATCTGATCCCGGAGTGGAACGATCTCGTTTATCGCGGCCTCTGGCGCGAGGCGCTCGAGCGGCTGCTGAAAACCAACAATTTCCCGGAATTCACCGGCCGGGTGTGCCCGGCGCCGTGCGAAGGTTCGTGCGTGCTCGGCATCAACAACCCCCCGGTCGCGATCAAGACCATCGAGGCAGCCCTCGCCGATGAGGGTTGGGAGCAGGGCTGGATCGCGCCGATTGCTCCGGCGAGCCGCACCGGCAAGCGGGTGGTGGTGATTGGCTCGGGACCCGCGGGCCTCGCGGCCGCCGCGCAGCTGAACGCCGCTGGACACAGCGTCACGGTGCTTGAGCGGGACAGTCGGCCGGGCGGGCTGCTGATGTACGGCATTCCAAACATGAAGCTCGACAAGCAGGACGTGGTGCTGCGCCGCATCGAGCTGATGGAGAAGGAAGGTGTCAAGTTCGTCTGTAATGCACACGTCGGTGAGAACGTCGAGGCTCAGCTTCTGCGCAAGGACTTCGACGCCATCGTGCTTTGCACGGGTGCCACGCAACCGCGCGATCTCGCCGTTCCGAACCGCAAGCTAAAGGGCGTGCACTTCGCGATGGACTACCTCACCGCGAGCACCAAGGCACTGCTTGACGGCAATCCCGAGCGCAGCCCGGTGCATGCCGGCGGCAAGCACGTAGTCGTCATCGGCGGCGGGGACACGGGAACCGATTGCGTCGGAACAGCAGTCCGTCAGGGCTGCAAGAGCGTCACGCAGCTCGAGATCATGCCGCAGCCGCCGATGGAGCGCGCCACCGATAACCCGTGGCCAGAGTGGCCCAAGGTCTATCGACTCGATTACGGCCAGGAAGAAGCCGCCGCGCTGTTCGGCGGCGATCCGCGCACCTATGTGACTACGGTCAAGCGACTGAATGGCGACGCCGAACAGGGCGTGCACTCCCTGACAACCGTGCGCATCGCCTGGGAGCGTGACGCTGAAGGGCGCGTGAAGCCGGTCGAAATGCCCGGCAGCGAGACCGAAGTGCCGGCCGATCTCGTGCTGCTCGCGCTCGGCTTCACCGGTCCGGAACAGCCGCTGCTCGCCGAACTCGGCATCGCCACGGACCCGCGCACCAACATCGACGCGGCCCACGGCAGCTTCGCGACCAATGTTCCCGGTGTGTTCGCCGCCGGAGACTGCCGGCGGGGACAGAGTCTGGTGGTCTGGGCCATCAACGAGGGCCGCGGCGCGGCCCGCGAATGCGACCGGTATCTCATGGGCAGCACCGACCTGCCCTGAGACGCCAGACCGCACACCTGCGCATGGCCAGCAACGCAGCAGCCCGCCCGGCACTTGCGCCATCTGCCGCGACGGACGGCACCGGGCCAACCCGGCTGCGCGAGATCCCCTACAATTACACGTCGTTCTCCGACCGCGAAATCGTGATGCGATTGCTCGGGGAGCGGTACTGGAGTGTCATCCGGGAATTGCGCGTCGAGCGGCGCACCGGACGCTCCGCGCGCATGCTCTACGAGGTCCTCGGCGACATCTGGGTGGTTCGGCGTAATCCGTACCTGCAGGATGACCTGATCGAGAACACTCGCCGCCGGCGCTTGCTGATCCACGCACTGCACCACCGGCTGACTGCGATCGACCGGCGGCGCAATGCCGGGGATGGCGAGCGCTACGAGCTCGTCGGGGAATTGCTCGCCGCCGCGCGCGGCGCGGTGAGCAGCTTCGAGAGCGATTTCGATGAATGGCATGCATTGAGACGCCGAACGCTGCGCGCGCTACGCCGGCACACGCGTATCGACAACATACGGTTCGACGCGTACGCACGCGTCTCTCACGTTACCGACGCGACCGACTGGCGAGTCGAGTACCCTTTCGTCGTGCTCATGCCGGATTCGGAGGCGGAGATCCCTGCTCTGGTCCGAACGTGCATCGAACTGGGACTCACGATCATCCCACGCGGTGGCGGCACCGGCTACACCGGCGGCGCGGTACCCCTGACCCCATTGTCGGCGGTCATTAACACTGAGAAGCTCGAGCGGCTCGGTGCAATTGAGCAACTGACGCTGCCGGGACTCGACGCGCCGATCCCGACAATTCTCACCGAAGCTGGCGTAGTGACTCGCCGCGTCGCAAACGCCGCCGCGCAAGAACGCCTCGTCTTTGCGGTCGATCCGACCTCTGCCGACGCCTCCTGCATCGGCGGCAATATCGCCATGAATGCCGGCGGCAAGAAGGCAGTGCTGTGGGGCACTGCCGTCGACAACCTCGCCTGGTGGCGCATGGTGGACTGCGAGGGCAATTGGCTCGAAGTGACACGCGTCGCACACAATCAGGGCAAGATTCACGACGTAGAGACTGCCGAATTCGAGCTGTTGTGGAAAGATGGCCGCCAGCGCCCGGAGCAGGCCACCGAGCTGCGCCGGGAACGGTTGTCCATTCCCGGACGCCAATTCCGCAAGCGCGGCTTGGGCAAGGACGTCACGGATAAATTTCTCGGCGGCCTACCCGGCGTCCAGAAAGAGGGCTGCGACGGAATCATCACCTGCGCCCGATGGGTCCTGCACCGCAGCCCCACATTCACGCGCACCGTCTGCCTTGAGTTCTTCGGTCAAGCGCGTGAGGCTGTGCCGGCGATCGTGGAAATCAAGAGTTACCTCGACGGTCTCGGCCCTCGCGGCGTGCGCCTCGCCGGACTCGAGCATCTCGATGAGCGCTATCTGCGCGCCGTGGGCTACACCACCAAATCCAAGCGCGGCTCATTGCCGAAGATGGCGTTGTTTGGCGATATCGTCGGCGACGAGGAAGGCGAGGTTGCGTCGGCGGCATCGGCTGTCGTGCGCATCGCCAATGCGCGCAGCGGCGAGGGCTTCATTGCCGTCAGCGAGGATGCCCGGCGAAAATTTTGGCTCGACCGCTCACGCACCGCGGCCATCGCCCGGCACACTAACGCATTTAAGATCAATGAGGATGTAGTACTGCCGCTCGAGCGCATGGGCGAATACACCGATGAAATCGAGCGGATCAATATCGAATTCTCGATCGCCAACAAGCTGAAGCTCCTCGAGGAACTGCAAGGTCTGTTTGCGGCACCATTGCCGCTCGCGCGCGCCGAAGACCTCGAGGTAGGTAATCTTCCGTACGAGGAGGTGGTTGGCGAGCGAGCCGCCCAGGCGCGCCAATTGCTCGATAAGACCCGTGAGCGATGGCGTTGGCTAGCCACAAACATGGACGTGCCACTCGCGGAGGGATTTGCCGCGCTGGCACATCTCGGCACCGACCTGTCTCCCGAGCAGCTGCGCGCCCGCGCTACGCAGTCACCGCAGGTGCGAATATTCGACCTGCTGCAGGATCGGACCATACGCGTCTCTTGGAAGCGAGACCTGCGCGCGCCGCTCCGGCAGATCTTCGGCGGCAGCGTGTTCGCTCCGCTGCTTGGCGCCTGCGAGCAAGCACACAAGCGCGTGCTGCGCGGCCGCGTGTTCGTTGCCTTGCACATGCATGCCGGCGACGGCAACGTGCACACGAACATTCCAGTCAACTCAGATGATTACGAAATGTTGCAAGCAGCCACGGCGGCGGTGGCTCGCATCATGGGCATCGCGCGCCGCCTGGATGGCGTGATCTCCGGAGAACACGGTATTGGCATCACCAAACTGGAATTCCTGCACGAGGAGGAAACGCGGGACTTCCGCGCCTACAAGCGGCGTATCGATCCGCACGGTCGATTCAATCGCGGCAAGCTGCTGCCCGGCGCTGACCTCTCGAACGCCTACACCCCGAGCTTCAACCTGCTTGGCCACGAATCGCTGATCATGCAGCAATCGGCGATCGGCACGATCTCCGATTCGATCAAGGACTGTCTGCGCTGCGGCAAATGCAAGCCGGTGTGCGCCACGCACGTGCCGCGCGCCAACCTGCTTTACAGCCCGCGCAACAAGATTCTGGCAACTTCACTTCTGATCGAAGCATTTCTCTACGAGGAACAGACTCGCCGCGGAGTCAGCATCCGCCATTGGGACGAATTCGCCGATGTCGGCGAGCATTGCACCGTGTGCCACAAGTGCCTCGCGCCGTGCCCCGTCGACATCGACTTCGGGGACGTTTCCATGGCCATGCGTGACTTGCTGCGACGCATGGGCAAGAGGCGCTTCAATCCAGGCACGGCCGCGTCGATGTTCTTCCTCAACGCGACCTCGCCCGAAACGATCCGCCTGACGCGCAAGGTGATGATCGAATGGGGCTACAAAGCGCAGCGCGCCGGCCACCGGCTGTTGAAGGGCTTGGCGCGTGCACAGACCCAGCACCCGCCGGCGAGCACGGGGAAGTCCCCGGTGCGCGAGCAGGTGGTGCATTTCGTCAACAAAAAGATGCCGGGCGGGCTGCCGAAGAAGACCGCGCGTGCGCTGCTCGACATCGAAAACGCCGCGTATGTGCCAGTGATCCGCAACCCCATCACCACCACCGGCGAGACCGAGGCGGTATTTTACTTTCCCGGCTGCGGTTCAGAACGGCTGTTCTCGCAGGTCGGGCTCGCGACTCAAGCGATGCTCTGGCACGTTGGCGTACAGACGGTGCTGCCGCCGGGTTATCTGTGCTGTGGATACCCGCAACGCGGCGCCGGCGAGTTCGATCGCGCCGAGAAGATCACCACCGATAACCGGGTGCTATTTCACCGCGTCGCCAATACCCTCAATTATCTCGACATCCGCACGGTCGTAGTCAGCTGCGGCACTTGCTACGACCAGCTGCAGAGCTACAAGTTCGAGGAGATTTTCCCCGGCTCACGCATCATCGACATCCACGAATACCTGATGGAGCGCGGCGTGCACATCGAGGGCGTAACCGGAACGCGCTACATGTATCACGATCCCTGTCATTCGCCGATCAAGCGTCATGACCCGCTGCAGGTGGTCAATGCTCTGATGAACGACGCACGCAACGGCCGCATCGAGAAGAATGATCGCTGCTGTGGTGAGTCGGGCACACTCGCCCTGACTCGTCCGGACGTGTCCACGCAAGTGCGTTTCCGTAAGGAGCAGGAGATGCGCGTCGGCGCCGACCGTCTGCGCGCCGCAGGCGCGGAGCATGTGAAGATTCTCACCTCCTGCCCGTCGTGTCTGCAGGGCTTGAAGCGTTATAACGAGGACGCGGATCTCGACGCCGACTACATCGTGGTGGAGATCGCCCGCCATGTGCTCGGCGAGAATTGGATGGCCGATTACGTCGCGCGCGCCAACAATGGCGGCATCGAGCGCGTTTTGGTGTGAGGCGCCGCGAAGCTCATCCGGTGGGCGGCTGGATGCTCACCGGTACGTTGAAGCGTGAATATCGCACCACCTGAGTTCCTTTGTCGCCCTGGATGACAACCCGCACCGGCAGATCGTGGGCGCCGACATACCAGGTGTCGGTGGCGCCGTTGGCCACGTAGCGATACACGTGCACCAGCTTGCCATCGAGGGTTTGCGTGCCGAGATCACGCGCTGTCCGTCTCACCTGCGCCAACGTAGGCGCATCGAACTTGTGGATCCGCACTGCGCGGGCGATCGGACCCGCATAGGCTGCCGCCAGCTGGGTCACATGCCCGGCCTGATCCATGTACACCGCGTTGCCGATAATCACCTCGGTGAGGTTCGGCGCCGGCACCACCCGCCAGCGGTGCGGCGCCGCGTAATCCATCGTGAGGATCCTGCCATCGGCGATCTGCATGATTGCGTGCCACGAACTCGCCTTCTTCAAGGCGGCTTCGGACTTCATCAATGCACTGAACGGGCTCGCACAGGCCACATGGCAGCCGAGCAGCGCGACGGCGCTCAGCAGTACGCCCACTTGCTTCATCGTCCCCCCCGAGAGCGCGCGTGGCGCCATGGTGTCGTTGCCACAAGCATAGCCTCAGCCTGGTGCGTGCTCAATCTTGCTCTGCGGGGTCGATCACACCGGCCGTTTCGCTGCCTCGGTGCGCAGCGCCCGACGGTCTCGGCACGAGCCGGCCCGAAAGCCAGAGCATCATGAGCGTCCAATAGCCCAGCCCGATCGCGAGACGCACCGGAATCGAGACCTGCGGACTCGGCGAAATGAACCCCTCGATCAGTCCCGAGCCGAGCAGCAGCAACGCGCAGGCCAGGAGCAGCGGAGCCAGTTCCTCGGTGCGGCGCCGCAACGAAGCGCCACGGGTCTCAGCAGCGGGACGGATAAGCGCCTCGCCGAGCGCCGTACCAGCCGCAGCTGCGAGACACATGACCGACAATTCAACGGGCCCGTGCGCCAAGATGAATTTCAACAGCCCGAGGGCGAGGCCGTGCTGATGGGTAAAGGCAAGCAATCCGCCCAACATCAGCCCATTCATCGTGATCATGTAGAAGGCGCCGAGTCCAAACAGAATGCCGAAACAGAACGCGCCGAACGTCACCACCACATTGTTGGAGAAGATCCGCGCCGACAGCATCGCCGGCGGACCCAGATTTAGGATTTGATAGGTCCACAGATGGCCATGCTCGACGCCGTCGATCATCTGCGGGCTGGCGATTAGGCTGACCAGCTCCGGATAGGTGTTGATCAACCACCAGCCCGCGCCAGCGCCCGCCGCCAGCAACACTGCCAGCCACAACGCGATCGGCCGCACGGCCGCAGCAGCAACTGGAATGTCATCGCGAAACAGGCGCGTCCAGCGCGCCCAGGTGAGCGGCGGCGGGCGGTTGACGGCGGTATGCAAGCCGGCGCAGGTTCGCTCCAGAACTGTGGTCAGCACGCTGGCCGGCAGCAGCGAGCGGACGGTCGCCAGATGACGCGCGAGCACCCGGTAGGTACGCAGCGTGTGCAGCGCCTCCTCTACCGTAGGATGCGCTCTGTGCGTGGCTGCGGTCGCTTGCGCGGCGAGCGACTGCCATTCGGCCGCGTGCGCACGCACCCAAAGCGCCGCCTCAGGATCATCGGCTGCGGCCAAGCAGGGCCTCCAGACGCCGGCGCAGAGCCGGTTCCGCTAGGGTGGCAACCGTGGCGTTGAATCCCGGCTCGAGCTTGATCAGCACGCTGCGCGCCAGTGCCGCGCGCCGCTCGGGCGCAAGGGACGTCCACCGAGTCAGCAGATCATGCACAAGTTCCACCGCTTCCAACGGCAGCGTGTCCCGGCGGGCCTGTGCGGCGAGACGGTCAAGCGCCTCGCTCGCCCGCGGGGCGACCTGCACCATCACGGTGCCGGCCGCCAAATCCCCGAGACGCACGTGCCGTTCGGTCAGCATGCAACTGACGAGCCCCACGACGTAAAAAATCGGCAGCGCATCGATCAAGCGAAAGATGTTGCGGATCAGCAACGCCCCAACGCCGGGGGTCGTTCCCTCGAGGGTGACGATTCTCGCGCCCGCCGTGCGCAGCCCGGGCGTTTGCCCGCGCGTAACAAGCTCGAGGACAGGCTGATAAAGAAAATAAGTCGCCAACGCAAGCCCCGCGCCGCTGAGCAGCAGTTCGTGCGCAAGGGGCCGCCCGGCAATGCCAGGCAACAGTCGCAACAACACCGCGATCAGCAGCCAGGCCAGCGCGCCGAGCAGGCGGATCTGCCAGTCCACCAGAAAGGCGTAGCTGCGCGTGCCCGGCCCGGCAATGGGCAGCGTCATCTCGACGCCGGTCAGGCTTGTGACGGTGAGCATTGCTTCGGCCATCACCGTCCCATACGATGAAAAAAGTTGGCGGTCAAGGTTCAGCTTAGCTATTCTGCCCGCAGGCGGCAAGAAGCCGACTCGGCGGCCGCCCCGTTCCCTTCATCGTTTCGGAGCGAGCATGACATACGAGGCATCCTCCGCGCCGCAGTCGATCGGTGGTGTTCTGGATGACTGGCTGCGTCTGTTCAGCGCATCCTTCAACCGCTGCTGGGTACTGGCGTTGATCGCAGTGGCGGCCGGCTCGCTGTTGGTGTTTGCGGTGCATCCGGCGCTGCCACCGCTGAACGCATCCCTCTGGCAACACCGTCTGCAGCTCTGGTCGTTGCTGAACGGACCGCAGAATGCGCTGGCAACCCTCGTACTGGCTCTGATTCAACTGGCCATCACCGGCGCGTTGTTCGCCACTCAGAATGGCGTCATGCGCAGCCAGTCCCTCAGCACCAACGAGGCACTCAGCACAGGGGCGCGCCGACTGCCGCGGCTCGTATTGGGCTTTATTCTGCAAGCGCTGATCATGCTGGCCATCATGATTCCGGCGATTATCCTCGGCATCATCGCGGCAGTGATGGTCAAGAGCCACTCGCCGGCGCTGCGCCACGACGGGCTGCTGATCCTGCTCGGTGTCGTGCTGTCACTGGCGGTGATCACGGCGGTCATCTACGTCGGTGTGCGCCTGATGCTCTGGCAAGCCGCAATCTTCGCGGAAGACGACGGTGCCGCAGCTGCCCTCGGTCGCAGTTGGCGCCTGGTGCGGGGAAATTGGTGGCGGGTGACGGTCATTCTGTTCGTCGCGGACGTGGTCATCGCCGTACTCGGCTTTGTCGTGCCCTGGGCACTGAGCGCCGCGCTTGGGCTGTTCACCATTCATGCTGCCCAGCTGTCCGACTTCAGCGCGCATCTGCGTGTTGCGCAGGTCATCTCCCAGGCCACTCACCTGCTCACGCTGCCACTCACGTCGGCGATCATGCTGGTGGTCTTCCGCGATCTGACCTTGCGGCGCGAGGGCGGCGATCTCGCCGCACGCACGGAGGCGCTCGGCGCTCGGTGAGCGATGCCGGTTCGATGGATCGCCGCTCAGGCTCTGGCGACGCTCGCGGCCGTTGCGCCACCGCTGCCGGCTGCAGGGCAACCGCCTTCAACGGTCCTCTCGCCCTGCGGCGCGCACCGTCCGGCGCCGCACAACTGGACGGTGCTGCAGGCCCGCTGCCCGGGTCTCGACGCAGCACTCAAGCGGCTGCAACTGCACGCCGTGACCTCATCGCAGGGAAACAGGACACTCGATCCACGCAGCCTCGCTGGACTGTCTGCCCTGGTGCAGCGCTATGCGAGCTCGCCGCCCTCGGCGCTGCCCGACGCGGCCGCCCTGCGCGCCGCCTCGCAGGCCCTCTCGCCGCGCCCGCCCGCAGCCTCTCTCTGGGATCGACTGCGCGTCTGGCTCGATAGCTGGACGGCCCCGCTCGCCGCCGCGCTGCAGCGCTGGCTCGAGTCGTTAGCGAGTGGGCGTCGCCGAGCGAGCCTGCTGCGCGTGATGCTCTGGACATTCGGCGCGCTGCTCAGCGCAATCGCACTACTTTCGCTGTACCTGGGTTCGCGCGCTGGATGGTTGAGCGGACGATCGCGGCGTGCCGCGTCCCCGCGAACGGACAGCGTCCCCCACCGGGCGCGAACCCATCGGGTTGACGAGCCCGACTGGTTCGCGTTGGCCGAACAGCCCTCTCGAGTACTCAAGGTGCTGATCGCCGACCTGGTGCAGGCTGAGCGACTCGAGCACGAGCGCAACCTGACGTATCGCGAACTCAGCCGGCAGGCACGCTTTGACACCGCGGCGCAGCGTGAACAGTTCAATGACATTGCGTTGCTGGCCGAGCGCGAGCGCTACGGACCGTCGGGCATAACACGGATTCCGGACTCCCTGGTCCAGAGCGCACGAGCGCTGCACGCGCAATGCGGTGCGGCGTCGGCGCCCGACGGGCGAATCCGCTCGTGAGAGAGCGTCTGACCACCTTGGCATTGGCCGCTGGTGCGCTGGCGCTGTTCTATCTGCTGGTCTTTCCCAAGCCGCAGACCGCACAACCCTCCGCGGGACTGCCAGTCTCGACCGATGCGCGCCCGGAGGGCTACCTGGCCATCTGGCGATGGCTCGCCGAGGAGCACATCCCGAGAATCACGCTGCGCTACCGTTATACCCGCTTGGCGAGCCTCGCGCCGCGACCGAGCGGCAACGTGTTGCTCCTGACCTTGCCGCAGCGCCTGCCGATGCGCGCCGCCGAGCTTCTCGCCCTGCGCCATTGGGTCGCGCAGGGCAACACCGTGCTGATCGCCGCCGCTCTGGATGACGCCCCACTGTGGACACTCGACAGATACGATCCGTTGGAGCTGAAAGATCTGCGTCGCTTGTGTGCACTGCGCTTCACACCGATACCAGAAACCCACGCAGCGACCGCACCGAGCCGCACGATCCATGAGATCCTGGCGCGAGGTCCGCTGCCTCTGCTGCGTGGAGTCGGAACCCTACAGTCGGTCCGCGCGCTGCCGGCGCGAACTTGGCAGGCACATGCAAGCGGCACGCTGACACCCGTCGTGTTGGCTAGACTGGCAGCGGGCGGCGCACCCGCCTTGTGGCTGGTACCGCTCGGCACCGGGCAGATCATTGTCTCGGCAGTGGCGAGCCCGTTTTCAAACGCCGGCATCGCGCTCGGCGGCAATGCCCGCTTCCTGGCCAACGTGCTCGCCTGGTCGCGAAGTCCCGACGGCGCGGTAATCTTCGACGACGCACATCAGGGACTGACCAACTTTTACGATGCCGCGGCGTTCTTCGCCGATCGACGCCTGCACGCCACGCTAGGCTGGCTGGTGTTACTATGGCTCGCCTTCGTGTTCGGATCGCAGCCGATGCGGGTTGTGCAAGCGAGCCAGCAAGCATTGGATGAGAAAGACTACATTGAAGGCAGCGCGCGTTATCTGGCCGCCGTGTTACGGCCTGAGCAGATAGGGCGGCAATTGATCGAGGAGTTTATTGCGCAGGTACAGCAACTCGCGCCGCGCTCGGATCCTTGGCAATGGCTGCGCGCGAACAGCGGCGCGCCAGAACGCGACTGTCACGCACTCGAACAGTTTCACGCGCGCCTCAGCGCAGGGTCGCGCGTCAATCTGATGAAGCTGCAATCCCTCCTGGCCCGATTTCGAAGGCAATTGACATGAACCCGCTTGAGGAACTCTCCACTCGGATTGAGCAGCATCTCGGCTCGACGGTGATCGGTCTGCGCGAGCTGATCCGCGCAGTCGTGATTGCCGTCGTGGCGCGCGGCCACGTGCTCGTGGAGGGACCGCCCGGTCTTGGCAAGACGCTGCTCGGCAAGAGTCTCGCCGGGGGACTGGCGGGGCGCTTCAACCGGATTCAGGGCACCGCCGATCTGATGCCCGCGGACATCACCGGCGTACACGTATTCGATGCCGAGAGCCGTAAGTTCACCCTGCATCCCGGGCCGATCTTCACCGAGGTCTTGCTGATCGATGAGATCAACCGGGCCGGACCCAAGACTCAGTCTGCGTTGCTGCAGGCCATGGAGGAGCGCCAGGTCAGCATCGACCGCCAGACTTACCGTCTGCCGCCGGAGTTCATGGTGATCGCCACTCAGAATCCGCACGAGTTCGAAGGCACGTTCCCGCTGCCTGAGTCGCAGCTCGATCGGTTCATGATGCGCATCGACGTGACCTACCCGCAGCTCGCCGACGAAGGGCTCGTGCTCGAGCGCTACGGGAACGTCGCTGCGTTGACCACATCACCAACCGCGGAGCCGGACACGCGGATCAGCGCGGAGCTGCTTGCAGCAGCCCGCGCCTGCGCGGACGGCGTGCATGTCTCGAACCAGCTTCGCGATTACATACTGGCTGTGGCACAGGCGTCGCGCGAGCACGCGCAGATCACACTTGGACTCTCCACCCGCGGAGCGCTCGCGCTGCTGCGCGCGGCGCGCGTTGCCGCGGGACTGCGTGGCGCCGAGTTCGTCGTACCTGACGATGTCAAGCTCGTGGCGCCCTGGGTGATTGCACACCGGCTGGCCCTGGCGCCGGAAGCGCTGCTCGAAGACCGGGATGGACGTGAACTCGTACGCGCGCTGCTTGAGCGAGTACCGGTTCCGCGCTGAGGCGGACACGCCACGATGAGTCTGCAGCGCAACGGCCTGCTGCTGATCCTGCTGACCGGGCTGCTCGGTATCCTCGGGCAGTGGGACACCGCGCTCGCTCGCCTGTGGGCCGCGCCCGCGGCGCTGCTTCTCGCGGGCCTCGCCTATGAGATCACAGCGGTGCGACGCCGGCGCGTAGACGTGACGCTCAGCGCTCCGGAGCGCTGGCCGCTCGGCCGCGAGCGGACGATGAGTTTCGTGTTCACGCAATGCGAAACGACGCGACTGCCGATCCAGACAGTCCTCTCGGCACCGGAGCCGTTCACCGCAGAGGGTCGCGCGCTCACCCTGGCTCTTACGCGCGGGCGCGAGACGGTCATCGAGATGCGCGCCAAGCCGCGCCGCCTGGGCCGCTTTGTCTGGCCTGGACCGCGAATGCGCGTATCCGGACCGCTGCAGTTGGCGTGGTGGCCGACGTCCTCAGCAGCCCCGTGCACCGTCATGGTGATCCCGGACCTGCTCACGCGCGCCGGTCGTGCCGCGGGCGAACTGCGCGACGCGGGCAGCGCGACGCGCTTCACTGGCGGCAGCACGGAAGTCGCGCAACTGCGCGAGTATCGGCACGAGGATCCGTTGCGCGTGATCGACTGGAAGGCGAGCGCCCGACGCGGCCGGCCGATCAGCCGCGAATTCGCCGCGGAGCGGCGCCTGGAGATGCTGCTCGCCGTCGATGTCGGGCGCGCCGGAGCTCTCGCTGCGGGGGAGATTGACCGTCTTGGGCTGTACGTGAACGTGGCCGCGCGTCTCGCTCAACGGGCCGTGGAGCTCGACGATTCGGTCGGAGTGATGCTGTTCGCGCAGCGGCCGCTGAGACTGCTCGCGCCGGCGCGCGGGGCAGCCGCCGTGACGCGCATCCGCGCGCTGCTCGCCGAGTGCACGGTCCAGCCCGGGCAAGGCAATCCCGCCCTCGCCGCCGCGCGCATCCGTGCCACCCATCCACGGCGGATGCTCGTGGTGATGCTCACCGACCTGCTCGATGCCGCGGGCGAGGAGCTCAGCGAGGCGGTCAGGCTGCTCACGCCGAAGCATCTCACCCTAGTCTGCGGCTTGGAGAACCCGCATCTTGCAGCACTGCCGGCGGCACCGGTTCACGATGCGCTCGATCCCTTCCGCGCACTGGCCGCCTCCGAGTACCATCGCACCCTGGCAGGCAACGTGCGGGCGCTGCGCGCCTTGGGAGCGGCCGCCCTGACTGCCCGTCCCGAGCAGCTCGACCGCGCGGTGCTCGACGCCTACCAGCGATTCCGCCGGCAGCGACGCGTCTGACCGGCCTGCATGACAGGGGAGAATTGACGATGCGTATTCTTCGACGATTGAACGGCCGCAGAGCGGTCTGGGCGTTGGTCGTTCTCGCGCCGTTGACGCTGCCCGCAGCGCACGCTACCGAGCCGGCCAACAGCCGCACCGTGGCGACCGACTTCGTCCACGAGCTCGCTGCCGGCCAGTTCGCGCAGGCCGAAGCCCATTTCGATGCGCAGATGCGCGAGCACGCCACCCCCGCGAAGCTGCAGAACCTGTGGCAGTACATCGAGAAGAAATTCGGCCCTTATGCCAAGACTGAGGGAAGCGACTCGATGCGCTACCACGGCAAGCCCATGGTGATCGTACACACGATGTTCAAGCAGCAGACCGTCGGTCTGGCCGTGTTCTTCGATCAGGCGCACCAGATCACCGGCCTGCGAGTCGTGCCTCTGCAGTAGGCGCGCAGCGACGATCCCTCGGCGGCACATTACAGGGGAAGCGCAAGATCATGATGCAGCTCATCGGCATGCTCGACTCACCCTATGTCCGGCGCGTCGCCGTATCGCTGCATGCACTCGGCCTGCCGTTTGCGCAGCGGTGCATTTCGGTGTTCAGCACCTACGAGCAGTTCAAGGCCATTAACCCGGTGGTACGTGCCCCGACGCTGGTCTGCGACGATGGCACGGTGCTGATGGACTCCTCGCTGATCCTCGACTATGCGGAGACTCTCGCGCAACCGCACTCACTGCTGCCGGGCGCCGCGAGCGAGCGAGCCATTGCACTTCGGATCGTGGGCTTGGCGCTGGCGGCCTGTGACAAAACCGTGCAGATCGTCTACGAGTGCAAGCTGCGCCCGACAGAGAAGCAATACGAACCCTGGCTGGCGCGCGTGACGGAGCAGTTGCACACCACCTACGGGCTGCTTGAGAGGGAATGGGCCGTGCAGCCTGCTCCCTTCGCCGTGAGCGCCGCGACCATAGCCGCCGCCGTCGCCTGGCGATTCACGCACGAGAAACTGCCGGGCACGCTCGACGCCGCAGCCCACCGCCAGCTCCAGGCACTGTCGGACTGGGCCGAGGCTCAACCGGCATTCCGCGCCGCGCCGTACGACGAGCAGACGCGGCACGGCTGAGGCGAGGGTGCGCGGCGCACCGCAGCATCCGACACGCATGGCCCTGCCCCCGCCGCAGTGCTGCGAGCCCTAACCGGATTTCGGCTCGCTACGATAACTGCCGCGGGTCGCCGCCATCCGGCGCGCCGCAGCGCGCAGCAGCCACGGAAAGAAGCGCTCGAGCAGGACGAACAGGCGGCCGTGACCGGTAATGATCACTTCGCGCTGGCCCCGCGAAATCGCGCGCAGCATGTGCTGCACCGCATTGCCGCGGGACATCACCAGCCAGCGCGGCAGCGGCTCGGCGGCTTCGGCGTGCAGTTGTCCCTGATTGTCGACCCGACGGATATTGCTCTCGACGAAGCCGGGGCTGATCAAGGTCACGCGCACACCGAGCAGCGCCAACTCCGGGGTGATCGCGTTGGCGAGCGCCCGCACCGCAAACTTGCTCATCGCATAGGCCGATGCGCCTGGCGACGCCGTCCAACCGGCGACGCTGCCGACGATCACCAGCTGGCCGTGCGACCTGAGGATCTCCGGCAAGGCGGCATGCAGGGTGCGCAATACCCCGAACACGTTGGTCTCGAATTGGCGCCGATAATCTTCGACCGAAAGCTTTGCAAATGCACCGACGACGCCGAATCCGGCGTTGGCGATGACGATGTCGAGCCGCCCCCAGTGCGCCAGCGTCTCGGCCACTGCGCGCGGCGGATCCTCATCACGCGTGACGTCGCAGGCCACGATCAGCGGCTCGGCGGCGCCGAGCGCGATGATCCGCTGGCGCACCTGATCGAGCCGGTCGGTACGCCGTGCGGCCAGCGTCAGCCGCGCTCCGGCCTGCGCCAACTGCACGGCAAGCTCCTCGCCAATTCCGGAAGATGCCCCGGTGATCAGCACGACCTTGTCGTGGAAGCGTTCTGTCGCGCTTGCGCCCATGATGCCCCCGTCGCTGTTGTGGTATTCCCTCCGCGCCGGTCACGCGCCTCTGGCGCAGCACCGTGGCCGATGCGGTCTTGCCCAGAGCATATGCGATCGGCGCACAGAGAACACGCCCAGCCAGGCTCGCGGCGCCGGCCAGCAGAGTTTCCCGACCGAGGCTGGCGCGCTAAAGTTCGGACATGAACGGCCGATTTACTGTCAAATGAGCCAAGAGCGACGCAATCTGTATCGAATTCTGTATGTGCAGCCCGAGGCTCCGCCCGAGGTGATCACGGCGGTGTACCGCTGCCTCATGAGCCGGCTGAGAACCCATCCGGACCTGGGTGGCGAACACGAAACCGCGGCGCGCATCAATCAGGCCTATCAGATTCTACGCGACCCGGCCAAGCGCAAGGCTTACGACGAGAGCCGGCGGCGCCCACTCTCGGCCCGCATTCGCTCCACGGCGAGCGGCACGGCAGGCGCGTCGGTCGGCACAACGCGCGTCTGTCCGTTCTGTGCGTTGCCGGTACCGGCCAGAGTGGACTCGGACACACGCTGCCAGCGCTGCGCCAGTCCGCTGGCGCCGATCGCTTACGAGCTCGCCACCGCTCGCGAGCCTTTCGGTCGACGTTCGGCGCCCCGCGTGGCGAAGGAATGCCGCGTTACGGTACACGCTGCGCCCAACTCGACACCGATTTCGGCGGTGCTACGCGATTTGTCGCTGACTGGCGTGAGTCTGTACGCGGCGACGCCCGTGCCCGCCGGAGGCAACATTCGCATCGAGGCGCTGGGCATGGACGTCGTCGCACACGTGATCAAAGTGCAGCGGCATGAGCAGGCCTTCCTTGTGCGCGGTACGCTGCTGACTGCCCTGTATAACCGCAAATCCGGCCTGTTCATGTCCACGACAGCATGAGTCGAGTACAATCGGCATCTCGGTAGCGGATCGTCACTGCGGAGCGCATCGCAACAAGCGGCCCCGCAGGTCAAGCGGTCCTCGCAATGGACTGGGGGCGCGATGCATGTTCTAGTCGTCGAAGACGATGAAAATCTGCGCTCGGTCCTGCGGGCCGCGATGGAGCACAAGGGCTGCGAAGTCGCTGAAGCCCGCGACGGCTCCGAGGCCCTGAGCCGAATCGGCACGCAGGAGTTCGACGCTGCCGTCGTTGATTACCACCTCCCGCCGCCCGACGGACTGGAGGTGCTGCGTCAGCTCCTCGTGCGCCAACCGCGCTGCGTGCGGGTGCTCATGTCAGGCGCACTCGACCTGCCGGTCGTCATGGACGCGGTCAACCGCGGCGAAGTCACCCGCTTGGTCGCCAAGCCGTTTCATCTGGAGGCGCTGTTCAGTGCACTCGAGGAGGCACTCTCGGAGCGCACCCGGCTCGAGCAGTTCTATAGCCGCGCGCATCAGGACGTGTTGCAGCGCGAGCGGCGCGAGCTCGAGTCCTGCTTCAATGATTGTCTCCTGCAGCTCGCGCTGCAGCCGCTGGTCGAAGCGGCGAGCGGTGCGATCCAGGGCTACGAGGCGCTGCTGCGCAGCCGTCACCCGAGCCTCAACTCACCGTCACGGGTGATCGCCGCGGCCGAGACCCACGAGATGCTCGGTCCGCTGGCCGACCGGGTCGCCGCCGGCGCGGCGGACTGGCTGCGCCAGATGCCGCCGCAGCGACTGCTTTTTCTCAATGCACACCCGAATGAACTCGCCGACCCGCTCGCGGTGCAGCGGCGCTTCGAACCGCTGCTTCCGTCGGCAAACCGCCTGGTCATCGAAATCACTGAACGTAGCAGCGTGCTCGAGCAGACCGACTGGCGCAATGCGATCGTATGGCTCGTCGAGGCCGGCTTTCGCATCGCAATCGACGATCTCGGTTCAGGATACAACTCGCTATCGGTTCTGGCCGAGCTGCAACCGGCCTTCATGAAAGTCGACATGAGCATCGTGCGCAACATCGACCGCGAGGAGCGCAAGCAGCGTCTGGTCGAGCTGCTCACACGCTTTGCCCAGGCAACCGACAGCCGCGTGGTGCTCGAGGGCATCGAGACCGAGGCGGAGGCGGAGGCGGCCCGCCGGCTCGGCGTCGATCTGCTGCAGGGCTATCTGTTCGGCCGCCCTTCGCTCACCTTGTAGGGGTATATCACTCAAATCTGCGCTCGTGCCGGCGCCAGCGCAACGCGCAAGTCGCGCAGTCGGGGCGGCTTCGCCAGCACTCGGTCGACGTGCGCCGGCATTTCCCCCTCCTCCTCCGCCAAACGTCGTCCCCAGCCGGTGAGCAGCAGCACCAGAGTCTGCGGACGCGAGGCTTTCACTGCCGAGGCGACCTGCCGGCCGTCGACATGCGGCATGCCCAGATCGGTGACGACGACGTCATAGGGCTCACCCGCCGCCAGCGCAGCGCCGAACACATCGATTCCTGCCTGTCCGCCGTCGACCGCGGTGACCTTATGTCCGTCACCCAGAAGGGTCTCATAGGTCGATTGGATCACGATTGGATCATCGTCGATCAACAAGATCCGCAGCGGAGCGATGACTTGCTGTGGCTGCACTCCGGTCCCATCACCACTGTCCTCAAGCGCGACGGGAAAACTCAGCGTCACGCGAGTGCCTTGGCCTGGCGCGCTCTCTACCGCAATCTCTCCGCCATGCCGCTGCACAGTACCGTAGACCATCGGCAGTCCGAGGCCGGTGCCTCGCTCCCCTTTGGTCGTGAAGAACGGTTCGAGACAGCGGCTGCGCGTCACGGCGTCCATGCCGACGCCGCTATCGGCGACCTCAAGCTGCACCCCGGGTTCACCAGCGACGGTCGGATCGGCGAGGCGCGTGCGCAGCGAGAGCCGCCCGCCCTGCGGCATCGCATCCAGCGCATTGAAAACCAGATTGACCAGCGCATCACGCAATTCGGTGGCAATGCCGGGGATCGGCGGCAGTCCCGGAGTCAGGACAGTATCGAGTTCGATCTGTGCCCCACGCAGCTGCGACATGTCACTCCAGCGCGCGCGGGTCAGATCGAGCACCTGACTGACCAACTGATTCAAATCCACTGGCAACAGCGGTTGCTGCGGCTCGCGCGGACGGTAAAACTCGCGCATGCGCGCCACCGTGTGCGCGACCTGCTCGACGGCACGCTGGACCACCTCGAGTGCCTTGCGCACGCGTGGCATGAGTTCCCGGTCCTCAAGCAGCATGTCCGTATACAGCATAATCGGCGAGATGGCGTTATTGATGTCATGAGCGATGCCGCTTGCCATCGTGCCGAGCGCCAGCAGTCGCTCCTGTTGCACCGCGGCCTGCTGCGTCTGACGCAGATCGTCGTAAGCGCCCTGCAGCGCCTGATACAGCTGAGCATGGTGCGCGGCGAGCGCCACATGCTCGCTCAGCTGACGCAAAAACTCGCACTCGCCGCTACTGAAGCTGCGGGGGACGCGGCGGGCCGCGAGCAGCGCTCCGAAGACCCGGCTTTCGAAACACAGCGGCGTCGCCACAAGTGCTCCGAGTCCGGCGGCGGCGAGTCGGGCCGCGAGCCCGGATGCGCTGCGTGCAATATCCGGCTCATAGACCAGCTCGCCAGCGAGACAGCGCGCGAGGCCGTCGTGCCCCATCGGGATCTCGGTTTGTGCGTCGATCGACAGATCACGCGCCAGAGGCGCGCCACGGGTGCCGACATGCGTGACCACAAGGCGGTTGTCGGGAGCTTCATACAAGCCGATTGCGCAGAATTCGAGCGCCAGGTGCGTCTCGAGGGTACCAATGACGACCTGAAAGATGCTGCGCACGTCCTGGCGCTCACCCATCGCTCGGGTTATCGCGCCGAGCAGATTGAGCCGCGCGAGCTGCGCTGCGAGTTTCAGGTGCGCCTCCTGGCGCTCGCTCTCATCGCTGACCGTGCCGAACCACTCGACCACCCGCCCGTCATCATCGATCAACGGCATGGCACGGGAGATCACCCAGCCGGTGCTGCCATCGCCGCGTTGAACACGGTGTTCAATTTCGAACGCTCCGCCGGTGCGGATCGCCTCATCGACGGCAGCTCGCACGCGCGGCTGATCCTCGGGATGCACATATCGCACGAGCCAATCGTGCCCGGTCAAGCCCGGCGGTAACGCTGCGGTGCGACTTTCCGGCTGCGGCTGCACCTCGCGCCAATCGGGACTGATCCGGCAGACGACATCAGAGGTGGTGGCGATGAACGCGCGCAGGCGCCGCTCACTGGTGCGCAGCGATGCCGCGGCGCGTGCCAGTTCATCGGTCCGCTCTCGAACACGATCCTCCAACTGTGCGTTCAGCTGGCGCAGTGCCGCTTCCGCGCGCTGCCGGCCCGCGAAGTCCCGGCGCAGTGCGAGCAGCGTGAACCCGGCCACGAGAAACGCGAGCGCCCCCCCGCCGGCGACCGACTGCTCAGTGAGTCGGGCGCGACGGGCGGCCGCCGCTTCACGCCGGGCAAGCAGTGCTCGCTCCGTGGTGCGCATTCGCTTCACGAGTTGCTCGATGTGCACAGCTGGGCCACGTTGCGCGCGTGCACGGGCATCGGCCGCCTGCGCGCTGCGCCGTCCCTGTTCGGGACGTGATTTCAGCAGTCTGTCCAGTCTGGCAATGCGCGCGGCCAGCAGCGGCTCAAGCCGTCTCAGCCTGTCCTGTTCGAGCGCGTTGTCGGCAGTGCGAGTCTGCAACTGCGCGTAGGCACGCCCGATGACCTCGGTGGCGCGTGTGAAGGCACGCAGATCGGCCTCGCTCCCGCTGGCGAGGAAATCGCGTTCGTCCGATTCGGCGGCGGTGATGCCGGCATCGAGGCGGCGCAATCCCGCCAGCACCGTCACGCTGTGCCTCACCCAGGCAGCGTCCCGGTCCAGGTCCCTGAGACCGAGCACCGACACCGCTCCGATCAGGGCGACGCAGGCCAGCGCGCCGGCGAAGGCAACCTGGGTCTTGCGTTCCGTCGACCAGCTCACGGCCTACGCTCCACTCAGACGCAAAGCACAGCCGCAGGCCGTGCGAACGAGCGCCTTCGGCAGCGGCGGGAAAGCATGGGTTTTGCGACCCTCATCGGTCCGGCATGCGTATCGAATTCCAGCGGAGTCAGGGACGGCAAGCGCCCTGCAGCAAGGTGCCCACGCATTGCGCGGGCCTGCCTCACCTGGCCGCACCTTACCCTCCTGACTGAGGGGGCGCCACTCGCGCTTCACAGTTCGGGGTATTTGCAGCGACTCCCGCGCACCATGGCCGCGGAAGCCATTCGCCTTGGCTGGTGAATCCCGCGTCGTGCCGCGCCGTTCAAATTGACATCCAGCCCCGCGCGGCGCGTCGCTGCAGATGCACCAGCACATCCGCCGTCTTGTCGGTGACTCGCGGGCGCCAAGGACTGAAAATGCTCAAGCAGCTCGGCCGGCGCGACAGGCAGGGCCATGCTGTGGTTGATCGGCAGATGGGACGGCTGCCAGTGCCGCGCGGCGGCGAAGCGCGGCCGTACAGCGCGCCGCCCCCCAGGGCATCGCGCATTTATTCGGCGACGCATCTCCGTTCTTCGGAACGCTTCACGCACCCGATCCTCGCGGCGCACCGGAGGAGAGCCCCGCGATCCGAAAGCCTGCCGGTTCCGGCGCCTGCGCCGCCTGCTCGGGCGGAATGGCCGGGCGATTGGCATCGCGCAGCCCGAACATGTGCGGGGACATGATTTCGACACCGGCCGAATAGAAGCGATCCTGGATGTTCTGGTGCAGCTCGGAGAGGATGTTCGCCATACGCAGGGGCTGATGCGTGTATGCGTTGATTTCGTAACTGACGTAGAAATCGCCGAGCGTCGTCTGCAGCACAAATGGTGGCGGCTCGGCCAGCACATCCTGCGTCGCGCTGGCCGCATCAATCAGGAGCTGATGCACCTTACGCCAGGGCACCTCATAACCGATGGTGACACTCGTATGTACGATAAGACCCTGATGCTGGGCAGCTGCACTGAAATTGACAATGTGGCTGCTGAGCACCGTGGCATTTGGAATGGCAATTTCAACGTTCTTGATGGTGCGCACGCGTGTCACGAGCAGCGTGCTTTCGATGACATCACCCGTCGTCGAGCCGACCGTCACCCGATCGCCGACGCGGAATGCACGGGTGTAGGTCAGCACTACGCCGGCAACCACGTTGGCGATTGCAGAAGACGAGCCGAGCGAGAGCAACAGACCGAAGAAGATGGAGATGCCCTGAAATGCCGGGGACTTGGAGCCCGGGATATAGGGAAATGCCGCGATCAGCGTAAAGATGACGATCAAAAAGCGAAGGATCTTGTACGTCGGCAAGGCCCATTCGGGATAAAAGCCCGGCAGCGTAATCGAGCCGCGGCGGACTTCTCCGAACACCAGCCGCACAAACCGGCTGACGTAATAGGCCACGACCGCGATAACTGCGAGATAGAAGAGATTCGGCAGATAGGCGGCGAGCGCCGCACCGATCGCGCGCAGCGGCGCGAGCACGTCATCGAAGATGAGGCTCGCATACGGCCGTGTCGCGGGAAAGAAAATCATGACAACCGCGACGTATGCGTACAGCGCAGCGAGCGACAGCAGAACACGCAGGGCGCGCGCGACGGCAAGCAGAAATGCGGTGATGCGCTCGGCTGGGATCAGTTCGAAATTCTGAATGCGAATCGAACGGATGTAGCGCCCATGCCAGGAGCGCAACCGCGGATAGAGCCACGCGGAAAACGCGTACGCCATGAGACGCCAAACGCCCAGCAGAACCGCCGTGGCGATCAGGGTGTATAGAAGGCTGATCGACACGGGACGCGTGCCCGCGGCCACGTGCAGCGCGCTGGCCGCTTCGCCTGCCGCGGCGTGCGGAGAGAAGCCTGCGGCCGACAGGCTCGACACGATCAAGGCCTCAACACTCGCGGCTCGCACCCATCACAACTCCCGGGGCGCACTTCGCCGGGCCCACATTCACCACCGACCCGCGGACAGACTGCCCCCCCGTGTACCCGGGGGATGATGATCGCCGAGTTGGGCCTTCGGGTTCAAGACACCCGGAACGGCTCCTGTCCGATGCGGTCGCTGCGCGGCGGCACGCTCAGCTGCGCAACGGCGCACGACTCTGCAGGCGCAGCTCTGCGCGCCCGTCGTGCTCGATCTCGGCGAATGCAGAGTGGTTGTGAATGGATTCGAAATTCTCCGCGACGAGCCGGTAGCGCTCGATCCGCGGCTCGGCATTGAGACGCACGGCAATGTCGCGCACGAGGTCCTCAGCAAACTTCGGATTCTCGTAGGCGCGCTCGGTGACGAATTTCTCGTCGGGCCGCTTGAGCAGGCCATAAACCTCGCAGGAGGCCTCCTCTTCGGCAACCCGCACCAGCTCCTCGATGCTCATCGGTGCACGCAGCTGCGCGGTGATTGTGATGTGGGAGCGCTGGTTATGTGCGCCGTAGTCCGAGATCTCCTTGGAGCATGGACACAGACTGGTCACCGGCACGCACACTTGCAGCGTCGTGCGTGTGGCGTTGTCCGGATCATGCACGACGCGCATCACGACCTCGTGATCGAGCGCGCTCTCGACCCGCGACACCGGGGCGGCCTTGCGGATGAAGTACGTGAAAGCCATTTCGATCTCGCCGCGATCGGCGCCAAGCCGCCTCAGCATCTGCGCGAGCAGATCCTGCAGCGTCGCCAGATCGAGTGCAGGGCCTTGCGCCTCGAGCGTCTCGAGAAAGCGCGACATGTGCGTTCCCTTGACGTGCCCGGGCAGTCCAACGGCCATCTCGAACCGGGCGACCGTCGGCTGTTCGCCACCGTCGGCCTGTCGCACCCGGACCAGTGCGCGCACCCCCTTGACGCCGACGCGATTGATGCGGATGTCCCGGCTGTCAGCACTGGCCTGGATATCGGCGAGAACGGTACGGGGAACGGCATTCATGGGCGCCTCGGGATGTAGTATGTCCTAGACAAATCAAAGTCGCAGAGGGACAATAGGCCCCAATCAGGCAATTGTCAATTTTTTGTCTAGGACAATTTGTGCAACCGGCCGAATTTCCCGATGCCACCATCAGCGCCGTGGAGCGCGAGACGGGTCTCTCCAAAGACACGCTGAGAATGTGGGAACGCCGCTACGGCTTCCCCAGACCGCTGCGCGATGCGAACGACGAGCGGCTCTATCCATCGGACCAGGTGCACAAGCTGCGCCTGATCAGCCGGTTGCTCGACCGCGGGCTGCGCCCGCGCCAGCTGGTCGGCGAGACGCTGGAGCAACTCATCGCGCGCGCCGAGTCAGCCGATGCCACACCCAGTGAGGCCGCCCACCGGCTCGACTCGGCACTGTTTGAGACCACGCTGCGCCTGCTGCGCGCCTATGACGAGGCGGGCCTGCGCGCGCATCTGTCGGCGGCGCTGCAGCGACTGGGACTGCAGCGCTTCGTGATCGAGTTCGCCGCGCCGATGAATCGCTGGGTGGGCGATGCCTGGTCGCGCGGTCAGATCGCCATCAGCCAGGAGCATCTGTACACCGAGCAGATGCAGCATCAGCTGCGTCAGGGGTTGGGCGCGATCTACCCCGGCTCGCGCAGCCCAAGCGTCATGCTGACCACGCTGCCCGGCGAGGAGCATCAGCTCGGACTGCTCATGGCACACGCCTGCCTGGCGGTAGAGGGCGTGCGCTGCGTGTCGCTCGGAGTTCAGACGCCGGCATGGGACATCGCCGAGGCCGCCCGGCAGCACGGCGCAGATGTCGTCGGACTGTCATTCAGTGAAGCGCTCAGGCCGAAGATCGCAATCGACATGCTGCGGGATCTGCGGTCGCGATTGCCGGCCTCGATCGAGATCTGGGCCGGTGGAGCGCTGTGGGCGCGAACACGCCGCCAGATCGGCGCGGTGCGCTTCATCAGTCACCTCGATCAGCTTCCCGCCGTCATTGCCGAGTATCGCGAGCACCGCTCCCATGACCCCCGAGCCCAAGCGGGCTGAACCCCTGTTCCGGGGCTTCGCCCGGATCTGGACACCGGTGGCCTACAGCACCCAGCTGCGCATCAACCGGCCATTGCGAGTGCAGATCGCAGGCACTGGCGTCGTTTTGTTCCGCGATCCACTGGGCGCGCCCGCTGCCCTGCTGGACCGATGCCCCCACCGCGGCGTGGCGCTGTCGCTCGGAACCGTCTCCGGCGGTTGCCTGCAGTGCCCCTTTCACGGCTGGCGCTTCGACCGCACCGGACGGTGCATCGCGGTGCCGTGGAACCCGGACGCGCCGCGGTCACGGTTGGCGGCACTCCCCGTTCCGGCTCACGAGCTCGCCGGTCAGATCTGGATTTACACCGCACCCACAGAGCAAGCCCCCGGAGCGCCCACCGTCGATGCCTCGCTGGCAGACCCCGGCACACGCCTCACCGGCTTTGAGATGACCTGGAATACGCACTGGACGCGCGCGATGGAAAACATGCTCGACTGGCCACATCTGCCGTTTGTGCATCGCCGCAGCATCGGCAAGGATCTGGTGCCGTTGATCGAGCAGCCGATGGCCACCCTGATCGAGGAGCACGAGTGGGGCTGGCGGGTACGCACCGCGATGGATGGCAGGCCGCGGCCCGGCATGCTCGATTTCCGCAAGCCGAATCAGATGAACCTGCATATCCCGATGCGGCGACACACCTTGACGCTCGCGGTGAGTTGCGTGCCGGTGGATGAACGGCGCACACGTCTGCTGTTGATGACCGCCCGGAACTTCGCACGCGCCGCCTTCCTTGACGGATTTTTCAACCGGGCCAACCGCCGTATCGCCAACGAGGATCGCGCCATCGTCGAGTCCTCGGACCCGGCGGAGATCCCGCCGGCCCGCGCTGAGCGCTCGGTGCGCACGGACAAGGCCACGCTGCGCTTCCGCGGGTACTACTTCAGCGAGCTCAAGGACAGCCTCTGCCAGACCGAGCGCTCATGAGTGCTCCGCTCGCTGCCGAGTTTGCTTAGCGCTTCAACGCGCGCGACAGAGCCTCTGCTAACACGCCATTGCCGCTCGGCTCGGATGGGCGCGCGGACGGCGCGCGTGACCGCGAATGTGAATCGGCTCGGCGTGGCTTCGGATCAGTGCCACGCTGCGAGCCGCCCGGCGGGCGCTCACGCGGCAGTTCGTCGAGCTTCATCGTGAGCGCGATGCGACGGCGCTGTAGATCGACCTCGATCACTTTGACCTTGACCACGTCACCGGCCTTGACCAGTTCCCGCGGATCGTTCACGAAGCGATGCGACATCATGGAAATGTGCACCAGCCCGTCCTGATGCACCCCGATGTCGACAAAGGCGCCGAAGTTGGTGACGTTGGTCACGACTCCCTCGAGCAGCATACCTTGCACGAGATCCTTCAGATCCTGCACCCCTTCCTGAAACACGGCCGTTTTGAATTCCGGGCGCGGATCGCGGCCCGGCTTTTCCAGCTCGCGCAGGATATCGCGCACCGTCGGCAGGCCGAACCGCTCATCCGTGTACCGGGCCGGATCGATCTGCTGCAACGCGCGCGCATCGCCCATCACGGCCGCAATCGGCTTGCCGAGATCGGCCAGGATCCGCTCGACGAGCGGATAGGCCTCCGGATGCACCGCCGAGCGGTCGAGCGGGTTGGCGCCGCCGTTGACACGCAAAAAGCCCGCGGCCTGCTCGAAGGTCTTTGCGCCGAGCCGCGGCACGGCGCGCAGATCCTCGCGGCTCGCAAACGCTCCGTTCTCGTTACGGTGTCGCACGATCGCTTCGGCGAGCGAGGCGGACAGGCCGGAGATGTGCGCCAGGAGCGCCGGCGAGGCCGTATTGACATCGACGCCGACCGCATTGACGCAATCCTCCACCACCGCATCGAGTGAGCGGGCGAGCCTGCTCTGATTGACGTCGTGCTGATACTGCCCCACGCCGATTGATTTCGGATCGATCTTCACCAGTTCGGCGAGCGGATCCTGCAGACGCCGGGCGATGGAGACCGCGCCGCGCAGGCTGACGTCGAGCTGTGGCAGCTCATGCGAGGCGAGTTCGGAGGCCGAGTAGACCGAGGCGCCCGCTTCGGACACCACCAGGCGGGTGAGTTTCAGCTCGGGGTGGCGCTTGATCAGCTCGGCGGCCAGCCGGTCGGTCTCGCGCGATGCCGTGCCATTGCCGATGCTGATCAGATCGACGCCGTGCCGGCGAACGAGCGCCGCGAGCGTCTGCAGCGTCGGCTCCCACTCGTTGCGCGGCACGTGCGGATAGACCGTCGCGGTCTCGAGCACCTTGCCGGTCCGGTCCACGACCGCCACTTTCACGCCCGTGCGCAGACCCGGGTCGAGGCCCATCGTCGCCCGGGGCCCCGCTGGCGCAGCCAGCAGAAGGTCGTGCAGGTTGCGGGCAAAGACGCCGATGGCTTCCACTTCGGCGCGCTCGCGCAGCTCGGTGAACAGCTCGCCCTCGAGCTGCCAGGCGAGCTTCACCTGCCAGCACCAGTGCACCGCCTGCATCAGCCACGCATCTGCCGCCCGCCCCTGGGGAGCCAGCTGGAAGCGAGCGGCGATTTTCCGCTCGCAGGAATTGACCGTTGCCGCCGCGGGCTGCGCCGCCTCCTCCGCCGCCAGTGTCTCGGGCAGTTTCAGCGCGAGCTGCAGGATCTGTTCCTTGCGACCGCGGAATAGCGCGAGCGCCCGATGCGAGGGGATGGCTTTCAACGGCTCCCGATAGTCGAAATAATCGCGGAATTTCGCGCCCGCCTCCTCCTTGCCCGGCTCGAGCTTTGCGATGACCCAGGCGTTTTCGCGCAGATGCTCGCGCAGCGCCCCGACCAGGGCCGCATCCTCGGCGAACTGCTCCATCAATATCTGCCGGGCGCCCTCGAGCGCCGCTTTCACGTCCGCCACCCCAGGGTTCTCGCCCTGCTCGGTCGTGAACGGGGGTTTCAGATAGTTCGCCGCTTCCGTCTCCGGATCGCGGTGCGGATCGGCGAGCAGCGCGGCCGCCAGCGCATCGAGTCCCGCCTCGCGTGCAATCTGCGCCTTGGTGCGCCGCTTAGGTTTGTACGGCAGGTACAGATCTTCCAAGCGCTGCTTGGTGTCGGCCGCTTCCAGGTTCGCGCGCAACTCGGACGTGAGCTTGCCCTGCTCCTCGATGCTCTTCAGCACCGCGGCGCGCCGCTCGTCGAGCTCGCGCAAATAGACGAGCCGCTCCTGCAGCGTGCGCAGTTGCGCATCATCCAGCCCTCCGGTCGCTTCCTTGCGATAGCGGGCGATGAACGGCACAGTGGCGCCGCCATCGAGCAGAGCGACAGCCGCGAGCACCTGCGGCGGGCGAACCGCGAGTTCCGCGGCAATACGGGATTCGATTGCGAGCATCGGTGATGGGCGAGGTGTAAGCCGAAAGGGCGGCACTATGCGCAATTGAGCCGCGCGCAACAAGACTTGCGCGGACGGCAGCAAATAGCCTAGGCGCCCCGCGGGGCACTGTGGCGTCCGGCCCGAAGCCCTCGCAGGGCTTCAGCGCATTCGCGGCAGCGCCCTCGCGAGTGCTCAAAGCATACGGACTTGTACGTATCCCGCCCGAGCCGGATCGGCTCCGAGGAGATAAATCTGATTTCAAACAGGGAGTTGACTCGTCTGTAGCGAGACCCGAGCCGCGCACAACATATCGCTCCACGATGCGATCTCGATCACATCGCGCACAAATGTCATCGTTACGATGCGCGCACGGACTTCCCTCATGATGCACACTGCCTACAACGGTTGGCTGGTCGCGCTCTCGGTCGCGGTCGCCGTCCTGGTTTCCTACACCGCGCTGCGGCTCGCGGATCACGTGCGCGAAGCGCGCCGTGCGCTGCACCACTGCCGGACCGGCGGCGCCGCTGCGGCAATGGGCATCGGCATCTGGTCGATGCATTTCATCGGCATGCTCGCCATGTCGATGCCGATCGTACTGCACTACGACCTCACCCTAACGCTCCTCTCGCTGCTGGTCGCGGTCGGCATCTCCTGGCTGGCGATCCGGATCGCCACCACGCGACGTGGGACCGCGCGGCTGGCACTCGCCGGGCTGGTCATGGGCTGCGGTATCGCCAGCATGCACTATCTCGGCATGGCCGCAATCGACATCGCCCCGCGGATGCAGTTCCGGCCGGTGATGGTCGTTGCCTCGATCGTCGCAGGGATCGGCGCATCCTGGGGCGCACTATGGCTGGTGTTCGGGACAGTACGCGAGGGTGCGACGCGCAGGTTGCGGCGCTTGGGCGGACCGGTATTGATGGGTCTGGCCATCAGCAGCACGCATTACATCGGCATGGCGGCCATGCGAATCGCGCCCGGGGCCCACTCGCAGGGCGGCGTGATTCTCAGCAGCGCCTGGTGCTCAGTCACGATCGCTTCGATCGCCGCCGCCATTCTCGCCTTCGCGCTGCTGACCGATGTGTACAACGCAGAACTTGCCGCGCGCGCCCACGCCCACGCCAACCGCCTCCGGCAGATCAATGCCCAGCTGCGCCATCAGATGCTGCACGACAGCCTGACCGGCCTCGCCAATCGCAACGCGTTCATTGACCAACTCACCGCCTCGCTGCAGCGGGCGCCGGCAGGCAGTGATGCTTTTGCCGTCCTGGCGCTTGACCTGGACCGATTCAAATTGATCAATGACTCCCTCGGACACGGCGCCGGCGACACGCTGCTCTGCGAGGTAGCACGCCGGCTGGTGACGGCCGTGCGACCCGGCGATCTGGTCGCGCGCATGAGCGGCGATGAATTTCTGGTTCTGGCGCGGCACGTGCGCGATGC
Organism: Pseudomonadota bacterium; assembly: GCA_021847105.1. Lineage (GTDB taxonomy): Bacteria > Pseudomonadota > Gammaproteobacteria > Steroidobacterales > Steroidobacteraceae > 13-2-20CM-66-19. The sequence continues at coordinate 224,681 of JAJZUT010000002.1, forward strand.
CGAAGAAGCCGGTGCCATCGCCACCCGGATCATCCACGGCCTGAACAGACCGCTACGGCTCGATTCGGTCGAAGTGCTGGTCTCCTCGAGTATCGGCATCAGTCTGTATCCGGTCGACGGCAACACGCCCGAGCAATTGCTCGCGCACGCCGACGAGGCCATGTACGGTGCCAAGCGCCGCGGCGGGCGGACATTTCAGCGCTTCGTCGCCGGCATGAACGGCTATGCGCAGGATCGGCTCTGGCTCGAGGGCGAACTGCACCACGCTCTGACACGCGGACAGTTCGAGCTGCACTACCAGCCGCGTGTCGACGTCCTCAGCGGCCAAATCTGCAGCGTCGAGGCGCTGCTGCGCTGGCGGCATCCGACCCGCGGCAATATATCCCCGCGCACGTTCATTCCAATCGCGGAGGAAACCGGACTGATTCTGCCAATCGGCGAGTGGGTGCTTCGGGAAGCCTGCCGCCAGGCCCGGCGCTGGCAGCTGGCCGGGCTGCCGATGCGCATTGCCGTGAATCTCTCCGCGCTGCAGTTCCGCCAGCGCGATCTGCTGCGGACAATCTCGGCGGCCTTGAGCGCGCATCACGCTGCGCCGGAACTGCTCGAGCTGGAAATCACGGAAAGTGCAGTCATGACGGACGCCGAAACCTCCGTGGCCATCCTTGAACAGCTCAGTCGCATGGGCGTGGTCGTCTCAGTGGATGATTTTGGCACCGGTTATTCGAACATGAGCTACCTGCGTCGCTTTCCCGTCGACCGGCTGAAAATCGACTCCAGCTTCGTCAGTGAGATGAACGAGGACCCGCAGAGCACCCTGATCATCCAGGCCATCATTTCCCTGGCGCACAGCCTGCGCATGAAGGTAGTCGCCGAGGGCGTCGAAACACCGGCCCAGCTCGAAAGCCTTGCCGCGCTCGGCTGCGATCAGTACCAGGGCTTCCTGTTCGGTCAGCCCGCACCGGCGGGCGTCATCGAACCGCAGTTGCGCGCGCACGCAGCGTGTCGCGAGAGCACCGACCCCGAGGCGACCCATGCCCGGCTTGCCCGCCCCGCATGGGCCTGCGCGCAGGCCCTCAGGACCCGGGCCTGAGGCGCACCGCACCGCTGGCACAACCGATTCCTGCCCGGCGCGACACGCCATGACACGCACATCGTCACCTGACGACGAAGCTGAGCGCCTCGATGCACTGCAGATGCAGCTCGCATTGGACTCGGTCGCCAGGATGTCATACGACGATCTGACGCTGCTCGCCGCCGCGGTGTGCGACGCGCCCGTGGCACTGCTCAGTCTCCTTGACGGACCACAGCACTCGATCAAGTCGTGCCACGGTATTACCGCGGAGCGGTTCAGCGCGGACGGCTCTTTCGGCATGCCGGGCATTCTCGGCGCGCGACAGATGGTCGAAGTGCCGGATGCCGCCGCCGACCCCCGCTTCGCCGACAGTCCGCTGGTGCGCGCAGAGCCGGCCATCCGCTTCTGCGCTGCATTGCCCCTGACGACTGACACAGACCTCACGCTCGGCACACTCTGGATCCTCGATTACCGGCCGCGACGGCTCGAGCCGCGCCAGCGCGCCGCGCTGGAGGCGCTCGGCCGGCAAGCCGCGGTGAAGCTGAAAATGCGCTCGATCCAGCAAACGCTCTGGCAGGCCCTGGAGGCGGCCCACCGTTATCAGGCGCAGCTCGAGGAATACCACCACAGTCTGCGCAAGTTGAACCGGCAACTGCACGCACAGGCCATCCGCGACCCGCTCACGGGTCTGTACAATCGACTTGCGCTGATGCAACAGCTCAACCAGGGCGTTGCACGTGCCGAGCGGCGCGGCGAGCCATTGTCACTGCTGCTCATCGATGTTGATCACTTCAAGTCTTTCAACGATGGCTTTGGACACCTGCAGGGCGATGAGGCGCTGCGGCAGATTGCCGAAATTCTGCGCGTCACGGCGCGCGAGGCGGATTCCGCCGCCCGCTTCGGCGGTGAAGAATTCGTCTTGGTCCTGCCGGCCACCACCGCCGCCGGCGCACTGGCACTCGCGGAGCGGATCCGACAAGAAATTGAACTGCTGAGCAACGATCACCGGGGCCTCACCGTCAGCATCGGCACCGTCACCCGCCACGCGGATCACCCGCGCTGCACTGCACAATTGCTGCTTCAGGATGCCGACCAGGCGCTCTACCGCGCCAAGGCTGCGGGCCGCAACTGCGTCATGGCCGCCGACCCGCAGAGGGCCTGAGCGGCGCAGGACGACTGGCTCAGTCGAGGCTGAAGAGACTCACCAGGTCGTGACGGGAGTACGCTCGGAAGGCAATTAGAGTCTCGGTGCGGGTTACGCCCTCGATGCCGCGAATGGTCTGCGCCACCAGGTCGGCCAGGGCCTCATTCTCCCGAACGCGCACCACGGCAACCAAGTCGAAATTGCCGGCTACGGAATACACTTCGGAAATCCCTCGCAATTCACTCAGCGTCTGCGCCACGGCGGCGGTACGCGCCGGCTCGGCATTGATCAGGATAATCGCGGTAACCATGGCCTTATCGGATGCTGCGATCCGCCTCCCGAATCCGGAGCAGCGTGCCTGTGCGATTCTCGCATCGTCCTGCGCCGCTCGACCGGCGAAATTCTACTGAGCGCAACGACTTACCGCCATCGCCTCGCAACGCCTCGGTGCGCCAAGCGGCGCACCGAGGGGTCGTGAGCGCGGCCGGTGCCCGGCACCGGCCGCGCGGCTTCCGCTCAATGGCCGACCACGACCTCACTGATCTGAATCACCGGGGCCAGGTCGGTGTAATTGGCGATATCACCGAGAATCTCCTCGGCGTGCGGACCGAAGCCCGACTGGAACGCCTCGACCGAGTCGCAGAAAATCTGGCACATGGCGACGTACGTCGCCGGTGCGCCGGGATCACCGCCAGCGATGCCCTTGTCGACGGTGTAGTACAGACACTTGTCGCCCATCCGGCTCTTGACGAGCGGCATGTGCCGGTCGCGGTAGTAGGCATGATCGAATCGGGCTCCCGGCGTGTTCGGGTACATCACGCTCACTTTGATCACGGGCATCTCCTCTGGCAGGGATGGACGAACTACGGGCCACAGTGTGCGGCAGCCCCGCTTGAGCCACAACCGGCCCGCCGTGACACGCACGGGCCGCGACAGCCCGGCATCACGATGTGCCACATTTAGGACACCGCGGGCGTCCATCAGCCGCCGTGGGCATGCCCCGAGACGAGTTGCGCTGGACCCACGCGGCACGGTGGAGCGGCCTCGCTGCGCTCCGACACGCAATCCATCCAACACAGCGCCTTCGCCGTCACCGGGGTGGAGACCCACCCGTCGCGCGCATCTGTCATCAACCATCCGGGCGTGCTAGGGCAGGCAAGACGCAAGACCACCTCACGGCAAGCGCCGCTGACGGATGCGCCGCGAACTCTTATTTTTTCGTCGCGCAAGCCCCCCCGCGCCACGACATCCGCTGTACCGGCTTGTGCGCAAGATTGCTCTGCCCGCCGCGCTCCTCGAGACCGGCGCGGGCAGTGCACGCGGCGCCGTGACCGCCTCACGTCTCGTCGCAGAATTCCTTCCGATCATCGCCCGCGCGAGCGCCGCCGGGCCCGGGAATTTTCAGCGGATCGCACGCCATTGCGGTTCATTGCAGCACTGAACCGAGTTCGCTAAGCTGGTTCGATTCATCTCGTCCGCGCTTGGTCTCGCAGCGGCGAACACAAAGGGGAACTTGAATGCTGAACGTCGATGCCGATGCACGGTCCGTCCGCGGCAGATCTTTGATCATGGCGGTCGCGGCACTGCTGTGCGTGCCGCTGAGCGCGCACGCGATGCCGGTACAGAAGTTACTCAACGGCAAGCTCACGTGGCGCAGCATCGGGCCGGACATCGGCGGACGCGTGGTCGCCGTGGCCGGCGTACCCGGCAAGCAGAACCTCTTCTACATGGGCGCAGTCGACGGCGGCGTGTGGAAAAGCACCGATTACGGCGTGCGTTGGCACAACATCACCGACGGCAAGTGGAAATCCGGCAGCGGCAGCGTCGGCGCGATCGCGGTCGCCCCTTCCAATGCCAAGGTGATCTATGTTGGCACTGGCGAAGCCGACATTCGCAATGACATGGTCACCGGCGATGGCATATTCAAGTCCGTCGATGGCGGCAAGACCTGGAAATACGCAGGACTGCGAGCCACCCGCACCACGAGCGCGATCGTGGTCGATCCGCACAATCCTGACATCGTGTATGTTGCCTCAATGGGCCACGTATTCAAGCCCGACGCCAATCGCGGCGTGTTCAAGTCGACCGACGGCGGCAAGACCTGGCACAAAGTGCTGTACGTCAACGCCAAGACGGGCGCGATCGACCTCGTGATGGATCCGCGCAACCCGCAGGTGCTCTATGCCGCCATGTGGCAAGCACAGCGTCTGCCCTGGAAGCTGATCGACGGTGGCCCGGGCAGCGCGCTGTACAAGAGCACCGACGGCGGAGCACACTGGACGAACATCTCGCGCAGCCCAGGGCTGCCGCACGGCCTACTCGGCCGCATTGGTGTTTCGGTTGCCGCCAGCCACCCGAATATCGTCTACGCGATCATCCAGGCCAAGCACGGCGGTGTATTCCGCTCGGCCAACGGCGGCAAGACCTGGCAGCGGGTCAATGGCAATTGGAGCCTGCGTCAGCGCGGCTTCTACTACACCAGCATCTACGTCGACCCGACCAATCCGAACACGATGTACGTGCCGAACGTCGACGGAGTTTGGGTATCGCGCGACGGCGGCAAGGCCTTCGCCCTGCTGCACATGCGCCACGGCGACAACCACATCGTGTGGATCAACCCGCAGCATCCGAAAATTCTGCTGGTCGGGAACGACGGCGGCGCGACGGTTTCGACTGACGGCGGCAAGACCTGGAGCACCGAGCACAACCAGCCGACCGGACAGTTCTACCACGTTGCGATCGATCAGGCATTCCCGTTCAACGTGTACGGAGCCCAGCAGGACGAGGGCTCGTTCGAAGGCCCGAGCGCCAAGCCGGGCGGCGCGATTCCAGTGTCCGCGTGGCATTGGGTCGCCCTCGGCGAGAGCACGTTCGTTGCGCCGAAACCGGGGAGCCGCGACGTGACCTACGGGGCGGACTACTACACGCTGATGCAGCGCTTTAACCGGCTCACCGGCGTGCGCCAGTCGGTCAGTCCCTCGCCCATCTACCGCGACGGCGGGGATGCGGCGCGGATGCGCTATCGATTCGGCTGGACGCACCCGATCTTCTTCGCTGCAGACCACCGCAAGGAGCTGTACCTTGCCTCCCAGTACGTCATGGTCAGCCACGACGGCGGCCGCACCTGGCACGTGATCAGCCCGGATCTGACCCGCAATGTGAAGTCCACCGAGGGCCCGACCGGCGGCCCGATCAATCTCGACCAGACGGCAGCGGAAATCTTCCCGGACATCTCGGCGTTGGCGGTTTCCCGGCTGAATGCGCAGGTGATCTGGGCCGGCTCCCAGGATGGACTGGTTCACGTGACCCGCGATGGCGGCAAGCATTGGCGCCTGGTCACCCCGCCGCAGCTAAGCAAATGGGCGACCATCACGTCGATCGAGCCGTCGCACGTCGCGGCCGGCACCGCCTATCTGACTGCCTCGCGCTACATGTGGGACGACTATCATCCGTATGTCTTCAAGACCACGGACTATGGCCGGCACTGGTCAGTGCTGACCAATGGCCTGCCCGACGATCAGTACGCATTCGTGGTGAAGCAGGATCCAAAGGATGCTGCGCTGTTGTTCCTCGGTACCGGCGAGACGGTGTACGCCAGCTTCGACGGCGGGGCAGACTGGCAGCCGCTTGGCCTCAACCTGCCGCACGTGCAGGTGCGCGATCTGGCCATCAACACCCGCGAGGGCGAAATCGTCGCCGCCACACACGGGCGCTCGTTCTGGATTCTCGGCAATCTCGCGCTGCTCGAGCAGTTGTCGCACGAGGCACAACCGGCAGCCGACGCGGCGGCCTTGTATGCGCCCGAGAGCGCTTGGCTGACCGAGGCCTACGGCCAGGACCCCAGTGCGGGGTATCGAGAGTCGGTCGGCACCAATCCGCCGTTCGGTGCGACCGTGTTCTTCCATCTGCCGGCCAACTACGACGGCAAGACTCCAGTCAGCCTTACGTTTCGCGACATGCAGGGCAACGTGATCCAGCAGTACACGCTGCATCTGAAGAACGCGCACGCGAAGAAACTGCCGGCCACGGTCCGCGACAATCTGCTGCCCTCGCAGACCGAGCGGATCAGCGAGGAGAAGATGACGGCAGTGACGCCGGGCATGAACCATTTCCAGTGGAATCTGCGCTATGCGAGCGCAACGAGCGTGATCGGATGGGAACCGCCGGAGGACACCGACGGACTGGTGGCAAGCGCACAGGGTCCGCTGGTCAATCCGGGGCACTACACCGTGGTGCTGCGCTATGGCACTCACTCGTACAAACAGACCTTCCAGGTTAAGCTCGACCCGCGACTGCATACCACTGCGGCGATCCTCAAACAGCATCTGGCGCTGCAGCTGGCGCTGCACAACACCGTGGACGTGCTCGACCGGGACATCAATGCGGCCATCGTACTGCGCCGACGCCTTGTGAAGGCCGTGGCTGCGCACAAGGTGCAGCAGTCGGTCGCCGCTCCGGTGCTTACGGAAATCCATGCGGCTCTGCATGCGGTCGTGCAGCGGCACATCCGCTCCAGCGAAGGCGACACCATGTACAACGTCAGGTTGCGCAGCTTCCTCGCCTATCTGCAGTCCGAGATCGGCCTGGACTACCGCGCGCCGACGCCGGTGCAGCTCGCCGCGTTCAACAAGCTGGAAGCCGAAGCGCGCCAAGGAGAGGCGCGGCTGCGGGCCGCAACCGCCGCGGGCGAGCGCCTGCTCTGAGGCACAGGGTCGCCGCCGCTTGCGCGAGCGCGGCGACCCTCTTTCACGACTCGTCCCGCTCTTGGGTCGATTCTGCTGCGCGAGGACACGCCGCTGACACGCGACGCCGTTCTCAGGCTTCGCACACCCATACCGAACCTGGCATCACCCACCGCCGATCCATTCAGCCCTGGATGGATTCGAATTCCTGGCCCATCGGGTCCGATTTGCGCGGCCGCCTGCCGTCACGGCAGAAGGTGCCCTTAGCCCCGGGGTCCGAACACGAGACCTGCGGTACGCCGGATCGGGCGCCTGCCGGTGGGACCACTGGGCACTGCGGGAGCGCCATTGAAGGCAGAACTCAGCGCCGGTGATGGCGTTGCACGCCGGGACGCAGGCGCTCCCCGAGGTACTCGACCAGTGTCCTGACCTTGAAGGGTATGTGCCGGTTTCCGGGCAGCACGGCATAGATGCCGATCTGCGCCAGGGGGTAGTCGGTCAGGATGGCGCGCAGCGAGCCATTGGCGAGGGCGTCTTCGGCGAGAAAGCGTGGCTGACACGTGATGCCCAGACCTTCAACGGCGGCCTGCAACAGCACGCTGCCGCTGTTGGCTTGGATGCGGCCGTGAACCGGAATGTCGAGCGGCTCGCCGTTGACGAGAAAGGGCCATGAGGCGCTCGCCGCCAGTGTATACGCCAGGCATTCGTGCTCGCCGAGCTGCGTTGGATGGCGCGGCTCGCCGCAGCGGCGCAAATACGCCGGCGACGCCACGACGACCAGTTGAGACGAGCCCAGTCGGCGGGCGACCTCCTGCTCACCGAGACGCTCGGTGATGCGGATGGCCAGATCGACCCCTTCCTCGATGAGTCGGCTGCGCCGATCGGTGAAATCCATATTCAGCGAAATCTCCGGATACCGCTTGCTGAATTCGAGCAGCAGCGGTGCAAGGTGCCGCTGGCCGAAGCTCACCGGCAGGCTGATGCGGATCAGACCCCGCGGCCGCTGGCGCTCCGCATCGAGTCCCGTCTCGGCCGCTTCGACCAGCTTCAGGATCTCGCGACACTGCTCCAGATACAGGCTACCGGCGGAGGTCAGGCTCAGACGACGCGTGCTGCGCGCGAGCAGCTTGACGCCCAGGCGGCTCTCGAGCGCACTGATCCGACGCGTCACCGCGGAACGAGCGAGACCGCGCTGCTGCGCGACCGCGGAGAAGCTCCCCTGTTCAGCCACGCGCACGAACAGCCGCATACCCTCGAGCTGGTCCATTGTTGTCGAATTCGCAACAAATAATTACTCATTGTCGCCTATTTCAGGCGCAATGAGTAAGCTACAGTCCCGGCTCGAGAGCGTGTCGCGTCCTGGACCGCTGGAAAATCAGTCACTTCGGCATCGCCAGGCTCGGGCAGTCCCTGCACCCTCAAAGCTGCTCCTTCCGGCCGATGTCTGCGCCAGCCTCTCCGATGTTCGCAGCGGCGCCAGTGGACCGATTCCAGACCGGCGCGTCAGCCCTCACCCATCTTCCACAGCAGGAGTGAAATCATGAGTGAACCGACGATTGCGCAGAAAAGCCCGTTCGCCGTCGAAGTCGAGGCCGGCAAGAGCTATTGGTGGTGCGCCTGTGGGCGCAGCAAGACGCAACCATTCTGCGACGGCTCGCACAAGGGCAGCGCGTTCACTCCGATCGAGCACAAACCGCAGAAGAGTGGCACTGCGTACTTCTGCGGCTGCAAGCATTCGGCGCACGGCGCGCTGTGCGACGGCACGCACCAGAAGTTGTAGCACTCGACGGCGGCGCATTTGCCGGGCCCGTGGTGGGGCATGCGCGCCACCACGGGTCGGGCGCCAAATTGACCCCAAGACGGGCCGAAGCACTCCCTGCGACCAGCTCCCGTGCCGGATTGACGCCTGTCCGGGGTGGACTTATCCTGACTTCGATAGCAGTCCGCGGAGATTGCGAGTGAACGCAACAGTGCACGAAGGTCGATGCTTCTGTGGTCGGGTGCAGTTCCAGGTGGCCGGCGAGCCGGTTGCCATGGGCTACTGTCACTGCGAGTCCTGTCGTCATTGGTCTGCCGGACCCGTCAATGCGTTCACGCTCTGGAAGCCCGAGACCTTCCGGGTCACGCATGGCGCCGAGGCGATCGGCAGTTACCACAAGACGGCAAACAGCCATCGCAAGTGGTGCAAAGAGTGCGGCGGACACCTGTTCACCGATCACCCCGGTTTCGGTCTGATCGACGTCTATGCGGCGCTGCTGCCGACACTCGCCTTCCGACCAGGGGTGCACGTGCACTATCAGGAAACCGTACTGCACATCCATGATGGCCAGCCCAAGATGCGGGACATGCCTGCTGAGATGGGTGGCTCGGGCGTGACGCTGCCCGAGTAGCCCGCACCCCCACGCCGAACCCTCGTGGCCCTCGGTGCGCTTGCTCGCCGCTCACTCGGCGTGCAAGCCGGGTACGCAAGCGCGACCGAGGTATCGGTCATCAGGCGTGCCGCCGGGCCGCTCGTTCCGGCGAAACGGTGATCCTTGTCGAAGCGGCAATTGCCGAACGCGTCGAATGTCCCGCCGGAGCGCTCGAGAACGCCGCAGGCGTGCCCGCGAAGGTCGCTGGCGCAAACACCAGAGCCGTGCCGGCCAGCGTGACGAGCAGCGCAAGAGTGGCGGCAAAGAAGTTTCGGATCGCTTTCATGACGGGGTCTCCTCGGTTGTATCGCAAGAACACCCGCGCACCGGGAAAGTTGCGGCCGGAGCGGAAATCGGATCACGCGGCATGAAGCCTGCGACATGCCCGCCGCGGCTGCCGTCCCCCCTGCAGGGGAGATCCCAGTCGGAACGTGCGCTATCCCGAACTGCGTCGGATGCTGCTATCGTGAGCACCGATGAATGCGCTCCGAGACACTCGTGCCCGACATTTTCGTCAAACGGACGGTTGCGTGCCGCTTGCGGACGAGAGCGACGTCGTGCTCAGCGTCACGGAGCTTTACAAACACTATCCGGCGCTCGTCGCCGTCGACCGCATTTCTTTCGCCGTCCGGCGGCGTGAAGTCGTCGGCCTGCTGGGCCCGAATGGAGCGGGCAAGACCACCACCATCAATATGGTGTTGGGCGTACTCAGCCCCACCGCAGGCCGCATCCAGATCGCCGGCATCGACCTGCAACGCGAACGGTCGCGAGCGCTGGCCGCGGCAAACTTCTCGGCCGTGTATGCCACCCTGCCCGGGAATCTCACCGTCGAGCAGAACCTGCGCTTTTTCGGACTCGTGTACGGCATCCCACGGCTGGGCGAGCGGGTCAGGACTCTGCTCGAGCAATTCGACCTAATGAGCCTGCGCAATGCCAAATGCGGCGTGCTTTCCTCGGGAGAGCAGACCCGGGTCGCGCTCGCGAAGGCCGTTCTCAACCGGCCTCAGCTGCTGCTGCTCGATGAGCCGACCGCCTCACTCGACCCCGCTGCGGCGCAGACCATTCGCGAGCGGATCCGTGCGCTCGCCAGCGAGGGTGATTGCGGCATCCTGTGGACTTCGCACAATATGTACGAGGTTGAAGCAGTCTGCGACCGGGTGCTATTTCTGTCGCGCGGCAGGATTCTGTTAGAGGGCGATCCACGGCAGTTGCCGGCGCAACACGGCGCGGCCACGCTGGAGGAGTTGTTCATCCGGCTGGCGCGCGAGCCGCTCGCCGACCCTGTGGAGCACGCCGGTTGAGAGCTCGACCCGTCGCAGGCATCCTGCTGCGTCAGTTCTACCTCATTCGCGGCAGTCCGGTGCGCACGTTGCCGATGTTCGCGTGGGTGGCGATCGACATCGTCATGTGGGGCTTCATCACGCGATATCTCAACTCCATGAGCGCGGGACGATTCAATTACGTACCGACACTCCTGGGCGCGGTGTTGTTGTGGGACTTCTTCACACGCATCATGCAGGGAGTGAGCACCGCGTTTCTCGAGGACGTGTGGTCGCGGAATTTCCTCAATCTGTTCGCCACGCCGCTCACGACATATGAATACATCACCGGACTCGTGATTACGAGCATCGTGACCAGCGCAGTCGGCCTCGTCGTGATGCTTGTGCTCGCCACCGCGGTGTTCGGATTGTCGTTTTTCGCGCTGGGACTGATGCTGATTCCGTTCCTGCTCGTGCTGTTCTGCTTCGGCATCGCGCTCGGCATCCTCGCCAGCGCTCTGGTGCTGCGACTCGGTCCAGCTTCCGAATGGCTCGTCTGGCCGATGCCGGCGCTGCTCTCGCCGTTCGTGGGCGTGTTTTATCCGTTGTCCACCCTGCCGCAGTGGATGCAGGCGATCGGTCATTTGCTGCCGCCGGCGTACGTCTTCCAGGGCATGCGGAGCATTCTGACGGGACACGCGCTTTCTGCCGCGCACCTTGCGTCCGGCGCGGCCCTCGCCGTGCTGTACGTCGCGCTCGCCGGATATTTTTTCAGCCGGGTTTTTCGCTATGCGCTGCGCACGGGACTGCTGGCCCGCTACAGCGCAGAGAGCGTGTCCTGAGCGGCCCGCTGCTACACGCGCCGCATCGAGCGCAAACTGAGCGCCTGCGGCCAGGACTCGCCCCGGCCGCAACACCGATCGCGTGCAAGATCTCAGGCTAACGCGCGATCGAGCCAGCGGCCGAGCGTGGCCGCATCGAGCGCGCCGGACTGGCGCGCAATCTCCTGTCCGGCGCGGAACAGAATCAGCGTCGGAATGCTGCGGATGCCGAAGCGACCGGCAAGCTGCTGCTGTTCATCCGTATTGACCTTGGCGACGCGAAGCTGGGTGGCGCGCTGCGCTGCGGTGCGATCCAGCACGGGTGCCATCATGCGGCACGGTCCGCACCACGGCGCCCAGAAGTCCACAAGCACCGGCAGTGTCGCGCGCTCTACGTGTGCGACAAACCCGTTGGCATCCAGCGCAACCGGCTCACCGGCTAGCAGCGGTGCCTTGCAGCGCGGGCACTTGGGGTGCTCACCCGCACGCGCCTCGGGGACACGCACGAGGGAGTGACACTTGGGGCACGCCACCAGCACGGCGGCCAGGGAAGTTTCGGCGTTCATGTTGGCTCTATGGGGCTCGGTACCGGCGATTCAAGCACGCCCCCTGGGGCTTGGCTTCGCCCCAGGGCGCCCCCATCTCAGACATCGGCCTTTCGTCAACCTTGGCCGCGAGGGCAGCATCGCTCATGGAATACCGGGATTATTACAAATTTCTGGGTGTGACCCGGACGGCCTCGGCCGAGGAAATCAAGAAGGCCTACCGGCGGCTCGCCCGCAAATACCACCCGGACGTCAGCAAGGAGCAGGACGCGGAGCAGAAATTCAAGGAGCTGCAGGAAGCTTACGAGGTCTTGAAGGACCCGGAAAAGCGTGCCGCCTACGATCAGCTCGGCAGCAGCTGGCAGTCCGGTCAGCAATTTCGGCCTCCGCCGGAGTGGGCGAGCGGTTTCGAGTTCAGCGGCGCCAGCCGACCCGGCAGCGAGCGGAAGGGAGCGCACGCCTTCGAACAGGAAGGATTCAGCGACTTCTTTTCCACCCTCTTTGGCGGCGGGAGTCCCTTTGGCGGCTCCGGACGCCGCGCGCCGCCGGGCGGACGCGATCATCACGCCCGCATCGACGTCGACCTCGAAGAGGCTTTTGGGGGAGGCAGCCGCACCCTGGAGCTGAAGCGCCCGGAGCTCAAGGCCGATGGCACGCTCGAGCTGCGCACGCACACTGTGCGCGTTACGATCCCCGCCGGCGTCACGGACGGACAGCTCATCCGCCTTGCCGGTCAGGGCGAGCCGGGCCCTGGCGGTACACGCGCAGGAGATCTGTACCTGGAGGTGCACGTGCGCGCGCACCGGCTCTATCAGCTCGACGGGCGCAACGTCACCCTGACCCTGCCGATCGCCCCCTGGGAGGCGGCACTCGGCGGGACCGTTACGGTCCCAACGCTCGGTGGTGCGGTCGAGATGCAGATTCCCGCCGGCGCGCAGTCCGGCCAGAAGCTGCGCTTGCGCGGGCGGGGCCTGCCTGGCCAGCCGCCCGGCGACGCATACGTGCAGCTGAAGGTGGTGCTGCCGCCGGCCACTTCCGCCGAGGCGCGCACCGTGTATGAGAGCATGCGCGAAAAGATGGCGGGATTCGATCCGCGGGCCGAACTCGGGAGGTAAAGCCGTGAGCGATGTGGTTGAAGCATATGGGGTGCAGCTCATTGGCGAGACGGACTGGTTCACCGCCATCGAGATCTGCCGCGTGTGTCAACTGAACCTGGAGGCCGTTATCGAGTTCGCCGACCTCGGACTCGTCTCGCCCCGCGGCGGCTCTCCGCAAGACTGGCGGCTCCCGGCTGCGGCGGTTCCCCGCCTTGCGACAGCGGCGCGCCTGATGCGCGACCTCGGTGTAAATGTCAGCGGCGCGGTGCTGGCCGTCGAGCTACTGGAGGGAAGACGTGAGCTGCAGCGCCAGATCTCGGAGCTCGAGCGACTGACGCACCGCTAGAGGCACTCATGCGCAGCTTGCCTCCCGGGGGCGCGCTGCGGCTGCAGACACCGGCGATACACAAACCTGATTCCGTCCGTTGCGCTTGGCGGCATACAGAGCCGCGTCAGCGCGCGCGAGCAGCCCCTCGATCGATTCGCCGGGCTCACCGAGGGCGAGGCCGAGCGAGACCGTGACGGCCCCGATGGGCTGCTCAGATCGGTCACGCCGAATGCGTCCACGCTCGATCACGAGCCGGATCCGCTCAGCCAGGATCCGCGCCCCGTCGAGGGGAGTCTGCGGCAGCAGCAACGCGAACTCCTCGCCACCGATCCGCGCGGCGGTATCGCCGCCCTTGACATTGGCCCGCAGCACCTCGGCAATGCTGCGCAGCACCCGGTCACCGAGCAGGTGACCGAACTCATCGTTGAGGCGCTTGAAATGATCCACGTCGAGGATGATGAGCGCCGTACCGGCGAGCCCGTCCGAGATGTCGACCACCGCCTGCGCGGCCCGCATGAAGCCACGCCGGTTATCGATGCCGCAGAGTGGATCGGTCAGTGACTCACTGTGCGCCTGGTTGAGCTGCTCGGTCAGCCGGCTCACCTCACGGGTCCGCGCCTCGAGCTTCTCAGACAGCGTGCGGGTCGTCGCCTCCAGAGACAAGGCCTCGTGCAGCAAGCGGCTGATGACCTGCTGCGCCACCGCCAGCGGAGCTTCGCTGGTCAGTTCCGCGCTGCCGTCGCGCAGGGTCCGCTGGAAGCGGGAGGTATCCCCCCGGATCGAATCGACATCGTCCGCGGTGTGTGCGAGCAGCACCTGCAGGCACTGCCGCATGTTCTCGAACACGGCGGCCTCTTTCTGGGCGATGTGTTCGCTGTAGAGCCGGTAGGCATCGTCTTCCGTCAGCGGCTCGTTCGCCTCCAGCCGCGCCTGAAGCACGGCGCTCAGCTCGGGATTCAGCCCCCCGACGTGCTCGTACCACAGGGCATAGCTCACCGGATGATAGGCCGCGCCCTGGCGGACCATTAGGGGCAGCGCGAGCCTCAGGTATTCCCCGCTCTGCTGCTGACTCTCGGTATATCGCATCAAATATTCTTCTTGGCGAAGCGCCACGCTCGTCCGCCGTAACCTTCCGGTACGAGGACGCCGCATGACTCCCATTAGATTTTAACTTAGCGTGCCATGAGAGCCGGAAGATCGCAACCGATTGCAGTCCTTGCACCGCCGTTCCGATCGAACCAAGCTCGCTCCCCCTCAGGGCATCACTGCGACGATTGCACAATACGCACAACTACATATTCCCATGCCGGCCCGCCGCGGACGACAGTCGCACGCCAAAGCTGATCCGCCGGCACTCTGTTGATGCATTTCCTCGAGAACTTGAAGAGTGTCCTCGCAGAAGCGGCCGAAGCCGCCTTGATCGTCGATGAGTCGGGAACCGTCCTGCTCGCGGCCGATCAGGCGTGCGCGCTGCTCAAGTACCGCAGCGGAGACCTTGACGGGCAGAGTGTCGAGTTGTTGATGCCCGAACGCTTCCGGATGACCCATATCGGGCAGCGCCTGCGCTTCACGGATCACCGCGCCACCCGGCCGATGGGCACGGGGCTAAAGTTGATCGCCCTCTGTCAGGACGGCTCGGAGCTTCGAGTCGACATCCGTCTGACCCCGGTTCAACGGGGCCTGCAAGCATTGACGCTGGTGGAGCTGCGGCGGATCCCGGCCGACCCACAACCTGCCGGCACGCCGTGAGATAACATGTGGGCTGCCGGCTGTCCACCCGGCTCCTGCCAACGATCCCGACCGGCACAGCCCGACACGTCTCCCGTCAACGCGAGACCAGCTCTGCGCGCGGAAATTACCGCCGATATGATCCACGCCCCACGAACTCCCGATTCAGTCACTGACCGCCCCTGGGACCGCAACGCCAATCGCTCGGTGCGCATGCGCGGGAGCTTTTCGGTGCACGCCACCGGGAGCAGGTGGGCTGCAGGATGCGGGAGGCCGGCGCATCGCTCATGGCGAACTCGCCCTCCCATTCATGAAGCGGATGTGCATCCGGTTTCACTCTGGCCATGCGTCTGATGAATCGCACGGCGCGCCCGGTCGGTATTTCGAGCGCCGGCGGGAATGATCGGCTCGCCGCCGAGCACGTGGAATCGGCCTCGGCCGGTTAGGGTTGCGCACCGGTCGCGAGCCGGTACCCGACATATTGCTGCGTATACGCTTACGTTGTACTGCCATGGCTCGCGGGATTGGCCACTCAGGACCGCTCGTGCGGATGCTCGCTCACACATCTGCACCATCGGTGAAGCACGCGCCCGCGAGCGGGGCTATGATCAAGCCCTGGAGGTTGCCGAGCGCTTCCATTTAGCCCCGGGTGGCGGCACAGCGGGTGCGCAGGCGAGCGGCATTGCGCGGAGCAGGTGCGCAAGCGTGAAAAAAAAGGCCCCGGAGCCGACCACCGAAGCTCGGGAGTTGCTGGAGTCCATGACGGATGCCGGCCTCGTGGTCAATGCCGCGGGCACGATTCTTTCCGCCAACGCACGCGCCGAGCAGTTGCTCGGTTATGCCCCGCACGAACTGCACGGCATGGCGCTCGAACAGCTCGTCCCCGCCTCTCTTCGACGGAGCCACGTTGCCCAGCGCGGCGATTACTTCCAGCACCCCAGAGCCCGCCCGATGGGGGTGGGGATCAGCCTGAGCGCCGCGCGCAAGGACGGCACGGAGCTGCCCGTCGAGATCAGCCTGACGCCAGTCAGTCTTGCTGCGGACACCGTGGTGATCGCTTCGTTGCGGACCATCGGGGAGCGCGAGCAATGGTACCGGTCGATGTTCGAGCACCTGGCGGTAGGCATCGTGCACAGCGATCCGGCTGGACGATTCCTCAGCGTCAACGACAGGTTCTGCAAGCTCATCGGCTACACACGCTCGGAAGCATTGGCGCTCGACATTCGCAGCCTGACGCATCCGAGCGACTTTGCGCACACCGCGCAAGCGAGAGCCCGCGCGGTCGAGGGGATGCTGCCCGAGTATCAGTTGGACGTGCGGCTGATCGCAAAGAGTGGCGCATCAATCTGGACTCATATCATCACATCTATCGTCCGTCATATCGACGGCGGAATGCCGCATTTCATATCGCTGATTCAGGACATTTCCGCACAGAAGCAAACAGAGGAGCGCTCGCACGAATCTGAGCGCCGTTTTCGCGACGTGACCGAGAACATCCGCGAAGTGTTCTGGCTGAGCGACATCAATAAGCGCGAAATCCTCTACGTCAGCCCGGCATTCCGGGAAATCTGGGGGCGCGACTGCGAGGAACTGTATCGGGCTCCGCAAATGTGGCTTGACGCCGTGCACCCAGATGACCGGCCGCGGGTCATCGACGCCACACATGCCAAGCAGGCCGCCGGCACTTATGATGAGGAATATCGCATAACACGTCCGAGCGGCGAGATCCGCTGGATCCGAGATCGCGCTTTTCCGGTCCGTGGTGACGACCCGGAAATCAGTCGCATTGCCGGCGTCGCAGAGGACATCACCGAACGCAGACTGGCCAGCGATGCTCTGCGGGAAAGCGAGCGCCGCTTCAGGGAGATACTCGGCAACATTCACCTAGCGTCCGTGATGCTGGACCGTGACGCACGGATCACATACTGCAACGACTTCATGCTGCAACTGAGCGGGTGGAGCCGCGAAGAGGTATTAGGTCGGAACTGGTTTGAATTGTTCATTCCGCCAGGGCAGACCTCGGAGATCGCCGGCGTGTTCACCGAGGTGCTGGCCGACACGCCGACCGCCTGGCATAACGAAAACGAGATTCTCACGCGCAGCGGCGACCGACGGCTGATCCGTTGGAACAACATCGTGTTGCGCTCATCCACCGGCGAGGTGGTCGGCCTCGCGGGAATCGGCGAGGACGTCACCGAGCGCCGCCAGACCGAGGTGATGCGCGCACGATTGGCGGCCATCGTCGAATCGAGCGACGATGCCATCATCGGCAAGACTCTCGACGGCATCATTACAAGCTGGAACGCCGCAGCCCGGGCGCTGTTCGGCTATACAGCCGACGAGGCGCTCGGCCGCCCGATCGTGATGCTCCTGCCGCCCGACCGACTGGCCGAGGAGGTCGAAATCCTCGAGCGGTTGCGGCGGGGCGAACGGATTCGCCACTTCGAGACGGTTCGCCGCCGCAAAGACGGCACATTGGTGGATGTGTCACTGTCGATTTCACCCATTCTCGATGCCCGCGGACACATCGTCGGCGCCTCGAAGATTGCGCGCAACATCACCGAGCGCAAGCGGGCCGAGCTAAAAATCCGTCATCTGAACCGTGTCTATGCGGTGCTGAGCGGCATCAACGCTCTGATCGTACGCGTGCGCGATCGCGAAGATTTGTTTCGAGAGGCATGTCGGATCGCCGTGGAGGAGGGAAATTTCATACTTGCCTGGCTCGGGCTCATCGACCCAGCAGCCAGGCGGCTGCGCATTCTCGCATGGCATGGCGCCGACCCGGATTACATCAGCCGTATCCCACTCGAGCTTGGCAATCCAGGGGAAGCCGGGCGCGGACTGAGTGGAGTCGCGATCGCCGAGGGCAAGTCCGTAATCAGCAATGACGTCGAACGAGACGAGCGCTTTCTGCTCAAAAGCGAATCGGCGCAAAGGGGTATCCGCTCGACCGTCTATATTCCGCTGTCGATCGGCGGCACCGTTGTCGGCGTGCTGGCGCTGTATTCGCGCGAGGCAGGCTTCTTCGATGCGGCCGAGATGCGATTGCTGGAAGAGCTGGCTGGCGACATCGCCTTCGCGCTCGATCATATCGAAAAGGCGAACCGGGTCGACTATCTCGCCTACTATGATCCGCTCACCGGCCTTGCCAACCGGAGCCTGCTCATTGAGCGACTGAACCAACAGGTGCTATCCGCACAAGCCGCGCACGAGACGGCCGCGCTCGTGCTGGCGGACATCGAGCGGTTCCGCACGGTGAATGACTCCCTGGGCCGCCAAGTCGGCGATGCACTGCTGACGCAGCTTGCCCATCGACTCTCACAGGTGGCAGGCAGCGGGCGCTCGGCGCGGATCGCGGGCGACGTTCTGGCAATCACGCTGCCGGCGGGTGATGACCGGTCCGCTATCGAGCAGACCGTCGTCGACCTGTGGAACAAGATATTCGGTGCCCCGCTGATGGTGAACGGCACGGAAATCCGCGTTTCGGCCCGAGCCGGCATCGCGATATTCCCTGCCGACGGGACAAACGCCGAGGCGCTGATCGCGTGTGCGGAGACCGCGCTGCGCAAGGCCAAGGAGTCCGGGGAGGCCCGGGTCTTTCATGCTCCGGAGATGGCGGCGCGCAGCGCGGAGAAGCGCACTTTAGAGACTCAATTGCGCCGCGCGCTCGAGAACGAGGAGTTCGTGCTGCACTATCAGCCCAAGCTCGAACTGCAGTCGCGGCGCATCGTCGGCGTCGAAGCGCTCCTGCGCTGGCAGAGCCCGGAGCTCGGGCTTGTTGCCCCGATGAGATTCATTCCACTGCTGGAGGAGACGGGGCTGATTCTGGAAGTCGGCGCCTGGGCGTTATCGAGAGCCGCCCTTGACCATCGCCTCTGGATGCAGCGCGGCCTCGCTCCACCGCGGGTTGCCGTAAACGTGTCGGCCGTTCAGCTGCGCAAGGGCAATTTCGTTGAAACCGTGGTGAACGCGTTGCAAGACGGAGCACCGCAAGCGGGAATTGATCTGGAAATCACCGAAAGTCTGCTGATGGAGAACGTAGCGGGGAACATCCGTCAGCTGCAGGAGCTGCGCGAGCGTGGAATCATGATCGCCATCGATGATTTCGGCACCGGCTACTCGTCATTGAGCTACCTCGCGCGCCTGCCCGTGCACGCGTTGAAGATTGACCGGTCGTTCATCCTCGCCATGTCTGACGACCCCGACACGATGACACTGGTGCAGACGATCATCTCGCTGGCACATTCGCTGAATCTGCGAGTCATTGCCGAAGGCGTGGAGTCGCAAGAACAGGCCAAGCTCCTGCGGCTGCTGCGCTGTGACCAGATTCAGGGGTATCTCGTCAGCCACCCTCTGCCGTTCGAGCAGATGACCGAGTTGCTGGACGGAACGGGGGGATCGGCGAGAACACCGGACAGTCCTAGCTCGGGAGGGGAATCGTTATCTCCCTGATCGAGTGTGTCAGCGCAAGAACGGGGCAACTTTCGATTTGTGCGCCGCTTCGGGGCAGTGCAGGCGATGACTGCTTGACCGTTCGGGTCGCAGACTACATGCCCGCAGAGACCTCCTCACTTGATACGAGAGTCAGGCAGAGCCGCCCACGATCCCGTACCCGTACCCGGCAAACGCCGATACGCCAGCCGGTCGGACTGATACGAGCTGATCCAGAGCCGAGTGCCAATTACAAGCCCCGTGGTGGCCCCATTGAACGCCGGGTTCGGCTCACCGTACGCAAGGACGTGAAAGCGCATTGTTTTCGGACTCAGCGTTGCCACGACGTAACCCCGATGACAGCGCATCGGATCCGCCTTGCCGTGGATTACTTTCCTCACCCCACCACAGGCAGGCTCATCGTATGTCATACCTGCCGCGATGAGCCGATCTCCAAACCAGTGGATGTTGTCTGGCATGAATCCCGGCGCAATCGCCGAACGCAACGGGTGTCGCGTGTCGCCTCGCCGATATTCATAGACCGCATGCAGACCGAAGGCAACGACGTAGAATCGTCTGCCATCGGGACCGGCCGCCAAGCCATTGTTACCCGGCAATTCGGTGCCGGCGAGGATATGGAAATGAAGTGTCTTCGGACGCCACTGCAGAACCGCCGCAACTGCAGCGCGGATGCGAACTGGGAATCACTCAGGCCGGCCGCAATGGTAAACGGACCAGTTTGTTCACTTGAGAATCTACCCCTCGCCAAGGCCTCACGTCAACCTGAACAGTCCGATCTTCATCGTCTCCCAGCACATACCGGGCTCTCCGTCCGATGCGCACGCCGTGGGCAGCTGTACTGAACTCATTCGTGATTGCGACCACAGACACAGTCGCGCCGCAGTAGAGCTCCGGAATCGCGAGAGTGCGCAAAGGTGCCGCAACGCGAAGCTGAGTGATCAGATTTAATCCGCGGTTGTCCGTTCGGCGCTTTACCCTGTCATCGTCGTACCAGACAGTCCGCTCTGTATTCGACTCATCTAAATCGGCTTCCCTCGGTACGAGTCTTGCGCGGACCGCAAAGCGCCAGCGAATGCGTCCGGCCTAAAAATCTGGCGGAGAAGGCTGGTCCGAGACCAGGCAGACGTACTCCGATACCGCGCGCCGACGTTCCCGCTTCGCAGTCACGTCGCAGGGTGGACGGGTGGTGCAGAAATATACACCACTCTTTCGGCACAGCGAGTTGTCTCCCCAGACATACGCACTGTAGCGCGAGCCGCAACACGACGAACTCTCATGGGCTCGCGCGTGCGATGCGAACTTGGCTCTGCGCGGTACGCATGAACTTCTGTGCGACCGTGAGCGGACTCTGCATGGCATCTTCAAGTCTGCCGAGCGCCTGCTGCGCTTGAACGAGTGCCGCGAGACACTCCTGCACGCCAGCTTGGTAGGCAAGACGGGCATTGGCCAAATCGAGCGGCTGCAACTCACCGGCGTTCACCTGCGCAGCGACCGAATGAAGCGCGTTTCGGAGCCCTCCCTGCACCGACTCCGTTGTCCGGAGCTGCGCCCGCGCCGAGTCGTACGCAGCCAATGCCTCATCGATCTGTGTGAGCGCATTCGACTGCACCACCTGAAAATGCGCGGCCGCCAACGCGCGTCGCGCCTTGGCTTCGGCGATCGGCCCCTGGTTATGATTCAGGATCGGAAGCGGAAGCGAGAGCCCGAGCTCCCACTCTCTGTCGCCGGCGAGCTGTGCGTTCCAGGCGAAGCCCGGACCGAGGTGAATATCCGGCCATTGACGCGCGATCTGCAGCTGCAGAGCGCTTTGGCTGGCCTCGAAGCGCTCAAGGGCGGCGCGGACATCCGCGCGTTCGAGAAGCGCCTGTTGCCTCACCACAGGACGGGTGAGTGCCAGGGGAAACGTCCGCAGATCGGCAAACGAGAATCGCACGTCGGTGAGGGCCCGAGGCGCCACACCTATCGCGCCGGCAAGCGCGATGCGGGCTTGCTGCAAGCGACCGGCGGCGGCTTGCGTCGCAACGATCACGCGATCGAGCGCGATGCGCGCCTGCGCCACCTCGTAGCTCGAGACATTGCCCGCTCTCAACTGGCCTTCGAGCAAGCGAAGCAGGTCCCGCCGTGTCCCTGCTTCCTGCGTCAGCAGCGCTTCTGACTGACGGGCCGCGTACAGCGCAAGAAGCGCCTTCCGCAATTGACTGCGGACCTGCCAAACGGTACCCACCAAGTCCCAGCGCGCCGCAGCCGCCTGATGCTCAGCCACCGCAAGACGATCTGCACGCCGCCCCGCCGTCTCGATGGTCCAGTCAAAAGTCAGCGGAACCACCCAAGGGTGTACCGCTCCTGGAACACCTGCATCGTACCCGGGAGTGACAGCAATCGACGGGTTGGGTCGCTCTGCAGCGGTGATCCGCTCAGCCTGTGCGGCGAGCAGCCGCTCGCGCGCCTCAGCAAGAGTGGGCTGATAGTAGAACGCCGCCAACGTCAACGCCTTCAATGTCCAATCGGCGCTCGGTGCAGGCTCTTTGACGTGATTGGCAGCCAGAAACGCTCGCAGCCCCGGCGCCGCCAGGGACCGCGCCTCGAAGTGCGCAATGCTGGTCTGGGCGGACAATTGCTTCGGCTGAAAATGAGCGCAGGCGGCGAGTTGACTCAGGCACGCCATAACCAGCGCGCCGCGGACTGCATGCCAGGCCGGGCACGCTCCTCGGGTGATCCGCTGGAAACGGTCTTTCGTCTTTGCCTGGATGACCATTTAGGCACTATACTGGAGCCCGACTGGGGGATGTTATACCTAAATCAATTGGTAATGTCGGTTAGCTTTTGGCGGCGCCGAAAGTAGCCAACTCCAACCCGCGAATCGCCGTACAGCCGGAGAGCGCTTTGTTGCGGCCGGAGTTGAGAAACACTAATCGGAGCGCCTTGGCGTGGCGCGAGGGAGCCATGACGCGACCGAAGCCAGTTGCCACAATTCGAGCACTGGAGTCCGCCGATGACGCCGCTGAAGTCCCTACTATTGCCGCTCTGCGTGGCACTGGTGCTGTCGGTCGCAGCGCGCGCCCCGGCCGGTCAAGCACAGGCTGCAACCGACGGCGGCAATAGACTGCCGGCGCTCAGCGCAGCACAGCAGCACGCAGTCGGCATCATCGTCGCCGCAGCGCCAACCATAGAACTGCCACGACGCACCGCTGCTTACGGTCGCGTGCTCGACCCGTCGCAATTGGTGGCCGACGAGGGCCAGCTCGAATCTGCCCGGGCGGCAATCCGGGCGGCCGACGCGGAGACCGCCCGGTTAAAGAGGTTGTATCGCGGCGCCAACGCCTCCCTCAAGGCACTGCAATTGGCCGAGGCGACGCAGGCAGAAGCCCAGGCCCGCGCACGACAGGCACGAGCCACATTCCTGCTGCACTGGGCCCCCCTGGCGCGGCTCGGGGCCGCGCAACGCACCCGCCTGGTGGCTTCGATCATCGACGGCCGTGTGCTGCTGCTGCGCGCCGACCTGCTCGGCCGCCATAGTCTAGGCAAGCTGCCCATGCAGGCGTTGGTCGATGTTGACGGACTCGAGGTTCCCGCGCACGTGCTCGGTGCGTTGTCGCAATCGGCCGGCCTGCAGAGCGTCGGGCTGCTATTGCAGATGTCCCATCCGCCCGCCGGCCTCGGTCCTGGCGCACGCCTGCCGGTGAATCTCGAGGGCAGCGGCATCAATGGGCGCGTGGTGCCCAGAGGCGCGCTGCTCTATGGGCAGCGCGGTGCCTACGTCTACCGGGTGTTGCCGCAGAAGACGAAGGACGGCGACACACTGTTCGCACCGTTGCGCGTCACGCCCCTACAGATGGTCGACGGCGCCTGGCTCGTGAGCGGACTGCATGCAGGTGAGCGCATTGTCGTTCGGGGCGCTGGCGTGCTGTGGTCCCTGCAGGGGCTGGGCCGCCTTGCCGGTGGCGACGACTAATGCTCAGCGCCATCGTCCGCGCCTCTCTGGCACATCCGCGCATCGTCACCGCGCTTTCGATCCTGATTGCGATCCTCAGTTTCCGCGCTCTGCTGCACGCACGCTTCGACGTCTTTCCGAACTTCGCTCCGCCGCACGTGACGGTTCAGACCGAAGCACCAGGTCTCGACGCCCAACAGGTCGAGGCGCTGGTGACGCGTCCGCTGGAGGGAATGCTGGGCGGCACCGAGGGCGTCCAGACGCTGCGCTCGAAATCCATGCAGGGCCTGTCGGTGATCAAGATCGTGTTCAAGCGCCGCGGCAATCCCTACCGGCAGCGCCAGGTAGTCACCGAGCGACTGGCGGGTGCCGCAGCGGTCCTGCCGGCCGGCGTCGGCTCGCCGCTCCTTTCGCCACTGTCATCGTCCATGCAGTACCTGCTGCATTTCGGCTTCACCAGCGACCGGCTGACGCCCGTTCAGCTGCGCAGCCTCGCACGCTGGACCATCGAGCCGCAGATCCTATCGGTGCCGGGCGTCTCCCAAGTCATGTTGTACGGTGGCGCGGAACGTGAGCGGCAGGTGATCGTCAACCCGCAGAAGCTGGCAGCTGCCGGAGTGACCCTGAATGAGGTGATTCGTGCGACCCGAAGGGCAACGACCCTGATCGGCGGCGGCTATATCCAGACACCGTCACAGCGCATCGTGTTGCGCGAGCAGGCACCGGGCGTGACGCCGCTGGCTCTCTCAGATGCGGTGGTCGCGACGCACCACGGACTTCCTATCCGCCTCGGTGACGTCGCCACAGTACGCGATGGTGCAGCGCCACGCTTCGGCGACGGAGTCATCGGCGATCAGCCGGGCATCCTGGTTGAGACATCTACGCAATACGGCGCCAACACACTGACGGTCAGCCGCGCGCTGGAGCACCGGCTGGACCAGATCGCACCGGCGCTGAAGAAGGAGGGAGTGATTTACCACCCGGCGCTTCTTCGGCCGGCAAGCTTCATTGAGAGCGCGCTGAGCAAGCTGCGCGCCTCGCTGCTGATCGGTGCCGTCCTGGTGGTGATTCTGCTGCTCGCGACGTTGCGTGACTGGCGCGGCGCGCTGATCTCATTTTCGTCCATACCGCTGTCGCTCTTGGCCACGGTGTGGATTCTCGAGATCTTCGGACTTTCGCTGAACACCATGACCATTGGCGGCCTGGTGGTCGCGCTCGGCGTAGTCGTGGACGATGCGGTGATCGACGTCGAGAATATCACTCGCAGACGGCGCAATGCCGGTGGGGAACTCGACGCGCGGCAGCTGTTCGTGGGCGCCTCGCTCGAGGTGCGGCAGCCGGTGTTCTACGCCACGGCTGCCGTGGCGGTGGCGTTCCTGCCGATCGTCATGCTCACCGGCATCCAGGGTTCATTTTTCAGACCGCTGTCGATGGCCTTCCTGCTCGCGGTCGGCATCTCGCTGCTGGTGGCGATGAGCGCGACGCCCGCACTGTGTGCGTTGTTGATGCGCAGACAGAAGCCGCCGGCTGAAGCGCGCTTTCTCATCGGCTGCAAGCACTTCCAGCGACGCGTGATCGAACGGCTTTACCGGCACCCGCGCTTGGTGCTCGCACTGCTGCTCGGCTCGGGACTCGCCGGGGCGGCGTTGCTGCCGCTGTTTGGCCAGCGTTTGCTGCCAAACTTCCGTGAGAACTACCTGATCGCCCATGCCAGCCTGCGTCCCGGCATCTCGTTGCGCGAAACGACTCGGGTAGGCGTGCGCATCGCCAAGCGGCTGCAGGCGATCCCGGGCGTCAAGACTGTGGCAGAGCAAATCGGACGCGCCGTAAATGGTCAGGACCGAGACGCGCCGAACAAGAGTGAGTTCGATATTCAGATCGATCCGGCCAAGGGCTACCGGCCAACCCAGATCGAGGCTGCAATCCGCAAGGTATTCGCTGATTTTCCGAACCAGCTCACGGAAGTCTATTCGGTGCTCGCCGAGCGCATCGGTGAAACACTCTCCGGGGAGACCGCGCCATTCGTCGTCAGCGTCTTCGGCAACGATCTGGACACAGATGATGCGGTAGCAAGACGGATTGCATCGGTGCTGCACGGGCTGCCACATGCCGGTGAGGTACGCCTGCAAGTGCCACCGCGTCAGCCTGAGCTGCACGTGCAGCTGCGCCCGCGGCGGCTTGCGCTGTACGGATTGCAGCCCAGCGATGTGCTGCGGGCGGTCAACGCAGCCTATCAGGGCACGGTAGTCGGCCAACTCGCGCAATCGGACCGAAGCATTCCTGTCACCGTACGCATCGGGGGCGCCGGCACTTCTCCACAAGCCATTGAGGCATTGCCGCTGCGCAGTGCCGACGGTGCCGTCGTACCTCTGTCAGCGGTTGCGCGGCTCAAAATGGAGTCTGGCCGCAGCGAAATTGACCACGAGGATGGGTTGCGGCGCCAAGTGGTGACGGCGAATCCGACCACTGCGGATCAGACTGGCTTCGCGGCGACTGCGCGACGGGCAATCGCCGAGCAGGTAAAGCTGCCGGCGGGTGTCTACCTGCGTTACGGCGGCGTGGCCGAGGCGCAGGTCGCCGCGGCGCATCAACTCTACCTGCATGCCGCGGCTGCGCTGGTGCTCATTGTCCTGCTGATGGCGCTGGCGTTTGGCCAGACCCGTCACGTGGTACTGGTTCTTTTGGTTCTGCCCAGCACATTGATTGGCGGCGTGGCGGCCGCAGCACTCACCGGTGCAACCTTGACGCTTGGGGCGATGGTTGGCTTCGTCGCACTGTTTGGCATGGCGGCGCGCAACACCATTCTGCTCGTTTCGCACTATGACCACCTGGTGCGGGTCGAAGGGCAGACTTGGGGGATGGAAACTGCGCTGCGCGGCTCGGAGGAGCGTCTGACGCCCGTTCTGCTCACCGCGCTGTTGACCGCGCTCGCACTGCTTCCGGTGGCGGTACAGCTGCATCAGCCCGGCCACGAGATCGAGGGGCCCATGGCAGTGGTGATTCTCGGCGGACTCTTCTCTTCGACCATCGTCAGCCTGCTGCTGGTACCACCATTGGCGGCACGCTGGCTGAAGCCTGAAATCAGTCGCGCATGACCGAGCGCCCCTCGGCTTAGCGGCCGCTACCGCCCGGCGGGAGCGGCCGGGCGCCAGTCAACGCCACCGCGCACCCGTACCGGCGATGGGTCCGGACGGAGCGTGATCACCTTGGGGGGGGCGCTCCGATGGCGACCCGGACGGCGCTGTGGACACCGAAGATGGCGCAGGCGGCGTTGCCGGTACGGAGGCGGGAGCCGAAGGAGTCGGCGCCCGGGAGCGGGGTCCGACGCCGGCGGATGAGACCTTGTGGGGCACGAGCGCAGTGCCCGGCGTGCGGCCTGCCTGCGGTTTGGCCACCGCGGGACTTGGCGGAACAGACCTCGGCGATGCCACCGTGTCGCCGACTGCTGGTGCGGTGTCGGCCGCCTGGGCGGCATGCTGCCTCGCCGGAACAGGGATCTGAGCCGCAGTGGACCGATTGGACGCTTTGTGCGGAGTGATCTTGGTTCTCGCAGTTCCCGCGGGCAGATCTGCCAGAGGGCTCGGGCTCGCAGGCAGATGCCGTGCGGCGATCGAGGCGAGATTGATCACCTGCGGATCGTCCCTGAGCTTCACGTAGAGCTTACCGTCCTGGGGATGCGGCACCGGAAGCGCATAACCGGGGAAGCCGTCGGGAACCTCGACCGGATGCTGAAATGCCGGATCGTTCGCGATCGCGTCGAGCAGAAACAGATCGGTGCCGGTCAGCTTGCAGGCGAGCTTGGGAGTCGCCGGGCACACGAGTTTATGCAGCTGCGGAAGACGTACCAGGGTGACCAGCGACTGCCAGTCGCCCTTGACTCCTGCATCGATAACCCGAAATCGCAGCGGTCCGAAGGCCGATGATCCGAACGCCCGAGCGGGATCCAGCGTCGCGATGGCCACCGACTGACTCTCCAGCGTGATGCCGCCATTGGTCAGACTGAGGGTGGCCGAATACGATCCGTCCGCCGTTGCGACCTCGATCATCTCATCGCGGTCAAAAGCGGCCGGCCATTTGGCTCGCACCGAGAACGTCAATTGTGCGTGCTGAGGCAATTCGTTGCTGTCGACGAGCGTGATGTGGCTTAGGGCATTCGTGCGCGGGAGATAGACGCTCTTGGCGATGAGCACGACGCCGGGGCGAGGCGCCGCCACGGCGTCCGGCAGCGTCAGGATGCGGCCATCCTTGAGCCTCACGCTGGCCAGACCCGACTCGCCCGGCTTCAGTTGGGCAGCCGCCTGCGGATTCTGTGCCGTCAAGGTAAGCCGATCCACTCCCTGGTGCGTCGTGAGGGTACCGGGCACGAACGCGACGCCATCCAGGGTCAGGCCCGCCACCTCATCGAGCCGACTGCCCTTGAGGAAACCCTGAGTGTCTCCGGCATGCAGCGTGAAGCGATCGAGGCTCGCCGGTTCCGAGTACGCCTCGAGCGGCACCGTGACCGAGGCATGCGGACCAAACTGCTTCACGATCACCGACAAGGGTCCCGGCTGCGCGTGCTGCAGTGGCAGCTGGACCTGCACCTCGCCAGGACGGACGGCTTTCCATTGCGTCTTGATCACCTGTCCGGCGGCATCGTGAACCGTGATGTCATCGATGCAGCTGACATTGTCCGCAGTCAGATGAATCGTGTCCTCCCGGCCGACAATCACCGCCGCTTCGCCAGGCGTCGCGACCGACCAGCCCTGGGCGCTCGGATTTTCGAGCGTGAAGCGCGGGCCCTCGTAGCGGGCGAAGCCCCACTGCCCGCGCAGCGTGCCGTGGACGGTCGCGGCGAGGCTAGCCGTGTCCAATGACTGCGTGTCAATCACGAAGCCACCGAGCTCGGCGTCCGCCCTCGCGGGCAGATTGATCGTCTGGCCACTGCGGGCCATCAGCCGAAGTCGCATGTGGTGCGCATACTGCGTCGAAAATACCAGCGGCGCCCCTTCCACCGGTAGCACGAGTGGCGTCTTGCGCACGCAGAAGCTTTCCTTTGGATCGACGGCATGCAGCGGCGGGAGCTGTGAGGCCTCAATGGCAGGCAAGGCCGTTACCAGCACCGACTTCGGATCATGAAATGATGGCGGCGTATTGAGCGTCAACGACAGCATGTCCCCATGCTGAGTGGCGAGTGCCGGAATGTATTGATAATGGGCGGTCGTGAAGGAACTGAAGATGCGCGCGATGTCGAGCACCGAGGCGATGTAGGGACTGTAGTAGCCGTAACTCAACTGCGGGGTGTAGCTGGCTTCCATCGCCAGCGCGGCGGCCGGCCCGGAAGTGAGCGCCTCGACGATCGAGGTACTGTGGCCATCGTTAAGAATGAGCGATTGGCCGCCACGCATGAGGCATGGGGCCTGCAGCTGCGGGATGCGCTGCAGACATTTCACGTTTACCTTGATCGCCAGGCTCCTCGCCAGCCTCGGAGCCGCCTTGGAAAGGCGTTCCGGTGCGCTCGCATCCAGGGATTGAATGACGTCGAGGTAGCGGTTCAGACGCGAGATGTCGAGCGTCGCCTGGTTCAAATCCTGAGACGTCCGCACGAAAGCACCGGGCCGCCCACGCACTGCGCCAATCAGCGTTCTGAAGTCACCATCGGTCTCGGGCGCCAGAAACACGAGCACCTGCTCAGCTCCCGGGGGCACCGGGAGCCTCATGCCGTTGCGGGCGCAGCGCTTCTCCCAGGTCTCACAGCGGTGGAACCACTTCTTCGGCGGGGGGTTGGTCGCGCCGCGCAGGAACGCGACAATCAGCAGATAGTGCTCCGACTGCGTCGAGGGGAGATCCGCCCGGATCCACAGGCGGTCCCCCAGTGCGAGGTTCGGTACCTGCGCGATCGGCAACGTCTTGTGCCCTCTCGTCACCGTGACCTGCAGATCAGGTCCGACCAGATCAAAGGGCGCGACGCCGGCCCGTGCGGCCAGACTAAAGAAAGAGGCGAAAATGGCGCAGAGCGCCAGCAGACGAGTAAAACGCATGACGCCATTGTACGTCCGGAAACGAGGACGTAAGAGGTTCGATGCGCTGCCGGCACGCCGAGCGAGGACACCACTCTGAGCGCCTATGCCCGGCGGTGCCAGCGCCTAGTGTCGCGTCTCGCTCTGCCGCATCCTTCAGTCCCACGTCGCAGCACCACCGAAACGTCTGTCGTCTGGGTGCGACGCCGCCGTATCCTGTCCGGATATCAAGAAGGCTGCCGCGGGCGCCTCCGTGGCTAACCCAGGATGCCCGGGCAATCCGGCCGAGACATTTGGAAATGGCTCTGCCTTCCCCTCCTCGATGAATCGCTCACGTGCAATTCGCTCGGCCTCCCAGAGCAGCCCCGCCACACGAATGCCGTGCACGTCGCAGCGCGCCGGAATTGCAACGTCAGTCCATCCCGCCGCGGCGCCAAAGACACACCTGCAGCAGCGTCCGCACGCCCTACCCGTCCACCTGGCTGTATGCGATCGACCCGGCAAGATCTGCATGGCGGGCTTCGGGTCCGACAAGCGCCAGGGCGGCAAGCACGAGCACTGCCACGGCACCGACCCCCGTCAGCGCAAACGCGAAGTTTCCGCCGTGCCGCGCAGCCAGTGTCGTTTCGAGGATGGCATTCGATGAGGCGATGAAGTTCCCCAGCTGGTACACCGTGCCGGAAAAGGCGGCGCGCACTGCGGGCGGAGACAGTTCGCTCAGATGTGCAGGTATGACGCCAAACGATCCTTCCACGAAGAATTGCACGACGAAGGCACCGACGGCGAGCAATACCGCTGACGGCGCAAAGGCCCACAACCACATCGCCGGGAGCGCCAGCAGCGGCGCCATCATTGCCAGTCTGCGCCCGATTCTTTGACTGAGCGCACCGAGAACCAAGCCGCCGAGAATTCCACCGATGTTGTATGTGATGGCAATGACGCTCACCGTGCCAGGCGCCAGGTGCCGCTGCTTCAGCAGGAAGGTGGGATAAAGATCCAGCGTGCCATGTCCCATGAAATTGAATGCCGTCATGAGCAGCACGGCGTAGATCGCGAGCTTCCAATGCTTTACAAGCGCCGAGCCGACCCGAGCTTGCGTCCGACGGGCGGGCAGGAATGCCGGGGATTCCGCGACGCCCCGCCGAATGTAGAAAATCAACAGCGCGGGGGCCAGACCGACGACGAACATGCCCCGCCAGCCGATGTGGGAATAGAGCAGCCCGTAGACCGCGGACGCCAGCAGATAGCCTGTCGGGTAGCCGGACTGCAATATTCCCGACACGAGACCGCGGCTCTGCGCCGGAATACTCTCCATCGCAAGCGAGGCGCCCACACCCCACTCCCCTCCCATGGCGACACCGAAGAGCGAGCGGATGAGCAGAAAGGCGAGCAGACTCGGCGCAAAGGCGGTCAGCGCACCGAAGAGCGCATACAGTCCCACGTCGAGCATCAGGATGCGCCGACGTCCGTAGCGATCCGCCAGCCTGCCGAAGATAAAGGCCCCGACTGGCCGCAGCGCAAGCGTCAGAGTAATGGAGAAGGCGACCGTGGTCAGCGAGACCGCGAATGCGGAAGCGACATCCTTCAGGACGAAAACCAGGAGAAAAAAGTCAAACGCGTCGAGCGTCCAACCGAGGTAGCTCGCCACAACAGCGTGCTTTTGTGACCGTGTCCATCCCGCCCATCCGCGCCGATTCGAGCGCGGGTCGCTCAAGGCTGCTGCGTTCGTATCCACAAGCCCCCCCCCAGATTGCCACCGGTAGGGTACTGATAAATCTCTCCCAGCAGAAGTGCTGGCATTGGCGCTGACCCCGGCAGACGGTGCACGCCGCACTTGGGCGCGGGAGGATGTTCCGATCTGGCCAGATGCCAACCCCGTTGAATCGCCGGGACGCGATCGTCGAATCAAACCTCCGGCTTCGTCCCGCGGCCGCAATCCTCACAAGCCACCCATTACGCTCCGGTAGGCCGACTCTGCCTCCAGTGCGCAGACAGGTGGGCATTGCGCGCCTTCCCGAGTCAACCCGAATCCAGAGCCGAGCGACACAGCGCCCGCTACTATCTCTGGTAGTACGCGCATGGCGCATGAAACGATACTGGGGATCGGCTCCGCCTCGCGAGCGGCCGATGCGTTCCACAGGGGAGTTCATGCTCAGTCGCTTTCTCGACCGATGCAGCCGATTGCTCGGCTGGTCTGTCATGGTGCTCGTCGCATCGCTTGTCCCAGCGAGCGCACGCGCTCATGAGCACCCGGTCCGCTCCGTCGCGACGCGCCCCGCGGAGAGCCTGCCCCGAACCGCAGAGCGTCGAGCGTCGAGCGATCATCGCCAACTCGGTGAAATCGTCGTGACGGCAACGCGCCGGGCGGAGCCGGCGCAGAATATCGGCATGGCCCTCACGGCAGTGAGCGGACGCACGGTACAGGCCTTGCGCATCCAGCAACCGCTCGACCTGTCGATGCTGGATCCGAGCCTCTCCACGATGAATGCACAGACCGACAGCACGCCGCTGTTTCTGCTGCGCGGCATCGGACTCGATGACTTCAACAATAACAACAGCAGTGGCGTTGGCGTTTATCTGGATGGCGTCTTTGCCAGCTTTCCCGGATTTCTCACTGGAGCCATGTACGACGTCGCCCGCGTCGAAATCCTCAAGGGACCGCAGGGGACGCTCTACGGCAAGAACACCGATGGTGGCGCGATCAACATCCTCTCCGCGCAACCGAGCAGTCGGCCTGGCGGCTACATCGATGTCAACTACAGTCGCTGGAATACGCTCGAGGCGACAGGCGCCGTAAGCGGACCATTGAACGCCTGGATCAAAGCGCGCCTCGCCGGCACCGTCACGACCCAGGGCGAAGGCTATCAGACGGACCTCACCACCGGGCGCAAATACGGCAAGACCGATCGTGGCGGCGCCCGGGCGATATTCGAGCTGCAGCCGAACGAGATCACGAGCGTCAATCTGAACTTCCATTGGGTCTACGATCACTCGACGCCCTCATCACCATCCACACCGAATGTCGAAGCACTCATTCCGCCAGAACCATTCCCCACTGCCGGTCTGATGGACAGTCCTCCGGGGGGAACCTGGGTCCGAGTCGGCGGCCTGCCCCTTTACAAAGACGAAATCGGGGGCGGCACCGCCGCGACGATTCATGTTCACTTGCCCTCCCTTACGCTCACCTCGATCAGCGCCTACGACTACTTCTCCGATCACAGCCTGGACAATTACGATGGCTATCCGGCCGCCGACAACAATTGGACGAAGAATTTTCAGCAGTGGCAATGGAGCCAGGAGATCCGCCTGACCTCGAGCAGCACTGGAGTGGTGAACTGGATCGTCGGTGCCATCTATTCGCAGAACTGGTATCGCAATCGCGACGCGCTCGACTGGACGTTCGTCTACGGGCTCGCCACCCATCTGACCCAGGGAGGCTTGGCGATTACCGCTGAAAATTTCGTTCAACGCCAACATTCCGCCGGGATTTACGCAAATGCCGATACACATCTGTCGCGGCGCTGGACGCTGGTGACCGGTCTGCGTTACTCACGTGACACGGCTTCCTTCGATGGCAGCACGGTCGACCCGACTGGGCTGTTGACTTACGCGGCGAACAACTTCAGCGGCCCGATCGTGCCCGATACCGTCCTGGCAGCACTGCACGAATCCCGCACGAACCAGAACCTCTCCTACCGGGTAGAAGTTGATTTTCACCTTCAACCACGGGCGCTGCTCTACGGCAGCGTAGCAACGGGATACAAGTCCGGCATCTATTACGGCCAGCCGGCGCAGGTGCAAGTTGATTGGGGCTACGTGCGGCCAGAGACCAATCTCACCAGCGAACTCGGCATCAAGAGCCGGTTCCTGCGTAATTCCCTGCAGGTGGATCTGGACGTCTTCGATTCCGTGATCCGCAACCGCCAGTCCAGTCTGTCGCTGTGGGCAGGCCCGGTGGGTACGCAACCCCTGATCGCCGGACTGGGCAATGTGCCCCAGGCGCGGATCGATGGCATCGAGGCGGAATTCGACTGGACGCCGGTCCGGGGTCTGCGAATTCATCTTGCGGCGACCCGACTCGATGCGCGCGTCACCGAGACGCTGACCAGCGACAATGGACTGGCGCTGTTCACGCCGGTCAAGGTCGGTCAAATGCTGCCGGATGCACCGAATTTCGCGGGCAGCTACCTCATTGACTACGCGCATTCGCTCACCACGAACCTCATTGGCTACCTCCAGGTGAACGACCGGTACGTTAGTGACATTCATCCGTATCTGGGAGATCCGACGACATTCGGGCACGGGCATGACATGGGAGCGCGGATCGGAATCCGCAATCCGGATCAGCACTGGGATGTTAGTGTCTGGGCGACCAATCTGACCGATACCCGCCCGATGACGTACGCATTTGCCGGCAGCGAGGGGCAGCGGGTTTCGTTCTATCAGAAGCCTCGCTCCGTCGGCATTGACTGCCGGTATACGTTTTGAACGGCTTCCGGCTAGCGCTGCGGCGCGGGCTAGCGCTGCAGCGCGGGTTAGCGCGTCACTTTAGGAATCTGAACGGAATGGGTCATCTTCAAACGATGTACGCCCTCGCCCGGTCGCAGCATCATCCGCGACGGGCCCGGCCGCCCCGGCGAGTCACCGCCGCGCACCGCTCAATGGGTCAGACTGACCGCTCCATGCCCTGTGTCATCGTCAGTCCGAGCCGTCTGGTTCATGACGTATCGACTCGACTGCAGCGCTTAGTGCCGCGACGTCCGGCTGGCAGAGACCGTCGCTTCGACAGCCGCGGCGATGCCCAGGGTTCGACGGTCGGTGCCGCGCCCCCCCATGACCATCAGGCCGACCGGCGCAGTGCCCGGCTCGTGGCAGGGCAGCGAAACCGCGCAGCGGTCGAGAAAATTGACCACGGCCGTGTTGCGCAGCGCCAGATGATTGTAGCGAATGTAGGCCTCATCGGATTCGAGCGCCTGCAGCAGGGGCGCGACGATTGCGGTTGTCGGAAACAGCGCCGCGTCGAACCCCGCGAGCAGCCCCTCGACACGGGTTTGCAGATCGACCCGTGCCCGCATGAGATCGAGATAATCCGCCGCACTCTGCTCCCGGCCTGCCAGCACGCGAGTGGATACTCGCGGATCGAACGCAGCCCCGTCGGCGGCAAGACGCTCTCGATGCACGGCATACGCTTCGGCGGCGGGAAATCCACCCTTGCGATTGATGGCCGGTAGCTCCTGCAGTTCCGCCAGCGGGACTTCGTGGATCACCGCTCCGGCACGGCTCAGATCACGAATCGCGCGCTCGAAGCTCAGCGCCACCTGCGAATCGAGGGCATCGAGAACATATCGCGTCGGGATCGCGAACCGGCATCCCTGTACCGCCGTGGCCGCAAGCGCGCCAGGGACCTCATCGGCGAGGATGGCATCCAACACAGCGCAGCAGGCCACGGTCGCGGCCAATGGGCCTACCGAGTCCAGGGTCTGTGACAGCGGGAACACGCCGCGGCGAGGCACTCGGTCGGCCGTGGGCTTGAATCCCACGATGCCACAGAACGCCGCCGGAATCCTGCAAGAACCACCGGTGTCCGTCCCCAGCGCGCCATACGCCATCCCGTCCGTGATCGAAATCGCGGCCCCCGAAGAGGAGCCGCCGGGAATGCGGCCGTGCGGTCTCTCGAATGGATTGCGCGGCGTGCCGTAATGCGGGTTAAGTCCCAGTCCCGAGTACGCAAACTCGGTCATGTTCGTGCGCCCGATGAAAATGAAGCCCGCCGCACGCAGACGTGCCACCGCCGCCGAGTCCCGGTCAGCGGCCGGCTGTCCGCGCAGCAGCCTCGAGCCGGCAGTGGTCACATCTCCGGCCACGTCAAACAGATCTTTGATGGATACCGGGATGCCCGCCCAGGGACTGGGCGCAAGGCCTCGAGCTCGCAGAGCATCGTAATGGTCGGCGGCAGCCCGCGCCGCAACGGCATGGACCTTCAGGAACGTCCGTCCGCCCTCTCCTGCCGGGTCAGCGATCCTGTCCAGACACCCCTCCACCAGCTGGCGGCTCGTGGTCGTGCCATCTCTGAGCTCACGGGCCAGTCCGGCGAGGGTCTTCATTCGGGTACTCCGCTCACGTGCCGCAGGGTGGATTTGAGGCCTCATCCTATGAGTTGGCGCGGCCCGGTTCCAGAGCTCAGTCGCCGCACTGTGCGGCCGCAGCGGGGCTGACCTCGAGCTGTGGGTGGCGAGAACCACCACCAGAGCGCCAGCGGTTCGCAGCGCGCGGTGCAAGCACCCCGGTCTCCGCCCTGCCCGGCGGGGCGCTCGCCGCACGGGCAGGCCTGGCGGACCTGTTCGGCCAATCCGGTGGGTTACCGGATGAGCCATTCACGGTATGCTAGCGACGCGCCAGCGTTGCTCCTCAAACACCAAACCCCATGCCCGAACCTTGCGCTCCCGCCGTTCCCGTTCCAAGCGAAACCCGGCTCATCGATTACCGTCCGCCCCCGTTCTTCATCGACACGGTGCGGCTCGATTTTGTCCTGGACAGACACGCCACCCGGGTGCGCTCCCACCTGGCGCTTCGGCGCAACGGGGCCAGTCGAGACGGTGAACCGTTGCGGCTCGATGGTGCTGGACAGCCGGTTCTTTCCATGACTCTCGATGGTGCCTCTGTAGATGCCGACCGCTGGCGATTGGACGGCACAACGCTCGTGCTGGACGACGTACCGGAGCGCTGCAGCGTCGAAATCGAGACGGTCATCGACCCGGCGGCCAATACCGAGCTCTCGGGTCTGTATGTCTCGAATGGCGCGTTCTTCACGCAATGCGAGGCCGAAGGCTTCCGGCGTATCACTTACTTTCCTGACCGACCGGACGTGATGGCGCGCTACACCGTCACCATTACCGCCGATCCGCTCGCCTGCCCGGTGATGCTGTCCAACGGCAATCCCGGTCCGCTTGAGACGCTACCCGATGGCCGACAGCGCATCACCTGGACTGACCCGCACCCCAAGCCCTGTTACCTCTTTGCCCTGGTCGCAGGTCAGCTGGTCGCGGTGCGCGACCGTTTCACGACCCGATCGGGTCGCGACGTGGCGCTGGCGATCTGGGTCCGGGCGGGCGATGAAGGACGCTGCGCGCACGCAATGCATTCACTCAAGGCGGCCATGGCATGGGACGAGGAGCGCTTCGGCCTCGAGTACGATCTCGATGTGTTCAACATCGCCGCCGTTTCTGACTTCAACATGGGCGCGATGGAGAACAAAGGCCTCAATATCTTCAACACGCGATGCGTTCTCGCAGATCCTGAAACTGCGACCGACGCGGACTATCAAGGCATCGAATCCGTCATCGCCCATGAATATTTCCACAATTGGACCGGCAATCGCGTCACGTGCCGCGACTGGTTCCAGCTGTCGCTGAAAGAAGGACTCACGGTCTACCGCGACCAGGAGTTCTCGATGGACCAGGGCTCACGCGCCGTAAAGCGCATCGCCGATGTGCGCCTGCTGCGCACTGCGCAGTTCCGCGAGGATGCCGGGCCGCTCGCACATCCCGTGCAACCAGACCACTATCAGGCGATCGACAACTTCTACACTGCGACGGTCTACAACAAAGGGGCAGAAGTGATCCGCATGATGGCCACCATCATCGGACAGCAAGCGTTCCGCCGAGGCATGGATCTTTATTTCGCGCGTCACGACAATCAAGCCGTCACGATAGACGATCTCGTCGCCGCAATGGCCGATGCCTCGGGCATCGACCTCAGCCGATTCAAGCTCTGGTACCACCAGGCAGGCACCCCGGAGCTCACGATTGGCGAAGACTACGACTCAGAACATCGGCGCTATGTTCTGACCCTTACACAGCGCACGCCACCAACGCCGGGACAACCCCAGAAGCAACCACTGGTCGTTCCCCTGTCTGTCGGGATGTTGGATCCGAACGGCAGGGAGATGCCGCTGCGCCTCGCGGGCGAAGCCACGGCGATCGAGGGCACGCGGGTCCTGCTCGCGCAGGACGCGCAGAGCCGCTTCGTCTTCGAGGACGTTCCGGTGCGGCCGGTGCCTTCGTTGCTGCGTGGATTTTCCGCGCCGGTGAGGCTGAACGGGCTCAGCGCCGAACAGCTGAAATTCCTGGCGACCCATGACACCGATCCGCTCGTGCGCTGGGACGCAGGACAGCGGTTCGCGAGCAATGTGCTGCTCTCGATGGCGCGATCCTGGCGCGATGGGAACATCCCGACTCTGGATCCGAGCGTCATTGCGGCTGCGGCGGCAACCCTGGCAACCGGCGAAGCCGACCCGGCGTTCGCGGCCGAGGCGCTGGCGTTACCAGGCGAGGCGTATCTCGCCGACCAGCAAGAGATCGCCGATCCGGAGGCGATCCACGCTGCGCGCGAGGCGGCCCGCTGCGCCATTGGCACGGCATTGCACGCAGAACTCCTCGCCCTGTATGACCGTCTCACCGATTCCGGATCGTACCGGACCGACGGCGCAGCGATCGGACGTCGCGCGCTACGCAATGCCTGCCTTGCGTATCTGGTCGCAGCCGGGGAAGCAGAAGGCGTCGGTCGTGCGAAAGCCCAGTTCGACCGCGGCGCAAACATGACTGATGTGCTGGCCGCACTGGCGATTCTCTCCAACGTCGACTGCCCGGAGCGGGTGGCAGCGCAGTCGGCGTTCCACGGCCGGTGGCGAGACGATGCGCTGGTGCTCGACAAGTGGTTTGCGATCCAGGCGATATCGGCACTTCCCGATACGCCCACTGCGGTGCGCGCCCTCGCTGCGCATGCGGATTTCGACCTGCGCAATCCCAATCGAGTGCGCGCCCTGGCAGGCAGCTTCTCGATTGGCAACCCGGTGCGGTTTCACGTCGCCTCCGGGGAGGGATACGAGTTCCTCGCCGATATCATCCTGGCTGTCGATCCGCTCAACCCTCAGGTCGCTGCCAAGCTGGTCGCCCCGCTCGGCCAATGGCGACGGATGGACCGGGGACGGCGCGAGAAGATGCGCGCAGCATTGCAGCGCATCCTGGGCGCGCCGCGCTTGAGCCGCAATACGAGCGAAACGGCGGGACGGAGCCTCGCCGAATGAGCGAATCCTGCCGCTGTATTTCCTGACGGGCCGGTAGCCCAGGCACCGCCCACTCGCCAAACGGCGCACAGGCGCTGTAGCACAGCAAGCCGCTTCGTCCCCAGACGACCACAGGAAACACCACCGGGCAGACTGCAGTCCGCTGATGCGCCCGGGACGATTGGAGTATAAAGCAGGGCGGGCGAGCGGCGCCTGGCGCCGCTCGCCTTCCGCGCGATCACCAGCAGGAACAACACGTGATGAAGAAACTCTTGCTTGCCGTTTTGGCTCTCGGCTGCTGCAGCGGTATCAGCCATGCTCAAGGCACGA
The DNA here is from genome assembly GCA_021847105.1 of Pseudomonadota bacterium. Taxonomy (GTDB): domain Bacteria; phylum Pseudomonadota; class Gammaproteobacteria; order Steroidobacterales; family Steroidobacteraceae; genus 13-2-20CM-66-19. The sequence goes on from JAJZUT010000002.1 coordinate 263,544, forward strand.
CCCCCACCCACTCGCCTGCGTCGGTTGGCCCTCACTTCAAAGCGACCGCGGTGGACAGCGCCGGTTCGGTGATCGTGAAGGGGACGCGCATTCGCTATCGCGCTGTCGCCGGCACCCTGGTCGTTCATGCCAAAGGCTGGAAGCGTTATGCGCCGGCAACTGATCCGAAGAATCCCACGGCCGAAGCGGACATGTTCTATGTCGCCTACTTCAAGCGCGGAGTCCCCGCCGCCGAGCGTCCGATCACGTTTCTGTTCAACGGGGGACCGGGCTCTTCCACGGTATGGTTGCATATGGGCGCCTTTGGCCCCGTGCGCGTTGTCACCGCCGACCACACGCAGACCCCGGCGGCGCCCTACCAGTTGGTCAGCAACCAGTTCAGCCTGCTCGACGCCAGTGACCTGGTCTTCGTGGATGCGCCCGGCACGGGCTTCGGCCGCATTGCAGGACCCGACGCCAACCAGCAGTTCTATGGTGTCGATCAGGACGTGCACGCATTCGCGACGTTCATCCGCGAGTTTTTGTCGAAGTACGACCGCTGGAATTCACCGAAATATCTGATCGGCGAGAGCTATGGCACGATGCGAGCGGCCGCCCTGCCGCTTGCCCTCGAGCACCAGAGCATCGATCTCAATGGCGTCGTGCTGCTGTCCGACATCCTCAATTGGGACCTGATGCCCGACGATCCGAAACTGAACCCGACCGTGGATCTGCCGTATATCGTTGCTCTGCCGAGTTACGCCGCGACCGCTTGGTATCACCACCGGATCCCGAATCAGCCACAGCACCTGTTGCCATTCCTGAAGCAGGTGGAGCATTTCGCGACGCATGAGTACACACTCGCGCTGATGCGCGGAAACAGCTTGTCAAATGCTCACCGCCAGGCAATCGCTGAGAAGCTGCACGATTACACTGGCCTTTCAGTACGGTATCTGCTCAAGTCCAACCTTCGCATCGAGTATGGCGCGTTCCAGAAGGAGCTTCTCGCCAATGAGGAACTGACGACCGGCACGCTCGACACGCGCTTCACCGGTCCGACACTGAATCCGCTCAGCGAAGAGGCCTCATACGACCCACAGAGCGCCGCAATCAGCTCGGCATATGTTTCGGCCTTCAACACCTATGCACGCGCGACGCTGCACTACGATCAAAGCCTGAACTACCGGCCGGAAATTCCGGTCTACAGCAGCTGGGACTATCGTCACCAGCCGCCCGGCGCCAGCCACCCGCTGATTCAGCTGCCGAACGTTCTGCCCGATCTTGCCGTCGCCATGAAACGCGATCCGCTGCTGAAGATCATGGTGAACGGCGGGTATTTCGACATCTCGACGCCATTCTATGAGGGCTGGTTTGAGATGCATCACCTGCAGATTCCGCCCAGCCTGCAGACGAACATCCAGTACCACTACTACCGGACGGGCCACATGATCTACGTGCACGTACCGGCTCTGAAAGCGCTGCATCACAACATCGTGCAGTTCATCGAGAGCACTGACAATCTGAAGTGACGCCGGCGTCACACGGAACGCAGGATTTGAAAGTCAGCCAGGGGGCGCGTGGCGATCGCTTCTCTCCCGCGCCCCCACGGTGAGCCGGGGCATCGCCCCGTGCGAGACAGGGGCAGCGGGACCTCGCAAGCTGCGGGCCGACTCGCCCGATACCCTTGGCCCAAGGCGGGGCGCGGCATTCCCCAGAATGCGGTTCGCGCCTTCGTCGCGCTCAGCTCGCTTGCGGTTGATATCGCATGGCAACGTCACATCGCTGGTAGTGCGCGCCGAACCTGCGCAGGATGTCTGCATCGTGCACGAATCCCAGCTTTTCGTAGAGGCGGATTGCCGCAGCGGATTTGCGGTTGCTGAGCAGGTAAAGAAGCTCCGCACCCAGGGCATGCGCGCGTGTAATGGCCGCTCTGAGCAGAAACTCGCCGGCCTTCACGCCGCGCGCCCCCCGGAGCACGCCCATTTTGGTGAGCTCGAATTCGCGCTCCGCGCTCTTGCGGAGCGCGCAAGTGCCGATGATGCCGACGCCCTGAGCCTGCACGAACAGGATCGCTCCGCCCGGTTCGATGATGCGCTCGCGCGGATGGTCGAGCACCTCCAGATCGGCCGGTTCAATGCGGTACAGGGTTTCGATCCATTCAACGCTGATGGCGCGGAAGACGTCCGCCAGATCATCGGTGTACTCGCAGAGGGATAGAGGTGGCGCAGGGACACACCGTGCGCGCTCGTTCAGCGGACGGTTGGCGAGTTGCGACTCGAGGGCATCGATGTGCTCGAGCAACGACCCCGGCAGCGTGTGCAGGACCTCGGCGACCGCCGCTTCGACCTGGGGCCAGACCAGCAGCTTGGAGCGCAGGAGTACCTCTCGTCCCTCTGCGGTCAGAGAAACCGTCTTGTGCCGCTGGTCGCGGTGCAGACGCAGTGTCTCGACCAGCTTCAACTCGAGCAGCCTCGCCAGAGTCCGCGTGACCGCGGGTTGGCTGATCTGCAGGGCTTGTGCCAGCTCCGTAACCGTCAGCGGACCGAACCGCTCCAGTGTCGCCAGGGGCGCATAATGACTCGGTTGAACCGGCACACCGGCGCGCTCGACAATTCGCACCACGTCGCCCTGCAGCCGATCCGCGAGCCGCTTCAGACGGCTGCCCAGAAACAGCGTCCCCCGTTCGCTCATGATGTCGCCAGCAGTGCTCATGGTTTCGTCTCAATTAAATAGCGCACTATATAATTGTCTATGTGCAGATTAGATGCAACAAGCGGCCGCAGGGATTGCCAATTCCGATTCCGGGCAATCGGCCATCCCCGGAGCGCCTCTCGGACAGGACGTCTTGGCGGTCGGGCGAGGCGCCGTGCACGGGGCACCGCCTCCGGAGCCAGGCCGTCGGGAATGGGCCCCTCCGGGACCGCAGCATTCTCCTGAGCGATCTCTTCCCGCCTCGCCGCTCTAATCGGCTGCAGAAGCCCCGGCGCCCGCGGGAGCCCGGGACCTCATCGCGATCGATAGGCGAGGTCGCGCCAGGCAATTTGACTCCGCTTGCGTGCGGACGACCGCTTCATGCGGGACGGTTGTGCTCCCGCAAATCTTCACGAGAGCCCTCCACTACGCCGTGGGATCGGCGGGCACCCCGCGACGGCATGGGACGCCGGTCCGAAACCGCCTGGGGAGGCCGACACCCGTCGTTGCACGGTCTGACGGTATGACCCCAAGCGAGCCCCTCGATTGCCTCAGCGGACAGCAAGAGCCCGCATCGCGTTCTCAGGACTCCACGGCTCGTTCGGCACGTGCACCGATCGTCGCATCTGCGCGCAGACGGACCGGCGCCGTTTCCGGATACAGCATGTAGGCGATTTGCCCGATCAGGGTAAATCCGATCAAGTACCAGGCGGGCGCGATTGCGCTGCCCGTCGCATGTGTCATCCAAGTGACCACCAGCTGCGTAGTGCCCCCGAACAGGGCAACGGACGCTGCATAGACGGTGCCGAATCCCCCACTGCGTATTCGCGGTGGCAACGATTCAATGAAGGCCGCGTAGAACGACCCCATGCGCAACGAGTATGCAGCATTCAACACGATCATCGCCCAAATCAACGCCGTCACCGAGCGCGCCGAGACGACCCAGAGGAATGCCGGATAGATACCCAGAAGAAACGCCAGATTTCCCCAGACATTCACCGGCTTTCGACCGTAGCGGTCCGACAGGCGACCACCGATCAGAATGAATGGCACCTCCACTACGTAACCGGCGAGACTCGCCAAAAATCCGGCTCGCGGCGACAGATGCAGCGTCGTCTGTGCATACGTGGCGATGTAGACAAAAATGTACGTGCCGACGCTGCCCGCCGCGATCGCCATCAAGCCGAACGCCATTGGCCGCCAGTGCCGCCGCACCAACGTCAGGCGATCGGTTCCCGGTACCTCCGGCACCCGGTTGAGAGAACCCGCCGTCTCCGCAGCGTCGACATCCTCCTCGGGTAAGGTCTCTGTGAGATGACGTCGCAGCCAGAAGCCACACGGCACGATTGCCGCCCCGATCAAAAACGCGACACGCCACCCGTACTCGGCGAGCGCATCGGGTGAGAGGACGGCGGCGAGAACGGTCCCGATCAGACTCCCGAGCACCAGCGCCACCGCTTGACTCACGCCTTGCCAGGAGACCACCTCGGCACGCCGCTCGGCCGGCGCGGCTTCCACCAGAAAGGCACTGTTTGCGCCTACTTCCCCACCGAGCGAAAAGCCCTGCAGAAGACGTGCCGCCACTGCGACGATGGGCGCCGCAATGCCGATCTGGGAATACGCCGGAATGCACGCCAGCACGATCATCGCCGTGCCAATCAGGGACAAGCTGAGGACCATGGCGGGACGCCGGCCTCTGCTATCGGCGTACGCGCCGAGCACCAGCGCACCCAGTGGTCGCGTCAGGAATCCAACGCCAAAGGTGGCCAGCGACAGCATCAGACTGACGTACGAGTCAGTCGCTGGAAAGAAGGCCCGGCCGATCTGCACGGCAAAGAGCCCGTATATGAAGAAATCGTAGAATTCGAGGGCGTTGCCGACGGTCGCAGCAATAATGGCCCGCGGGCATAAATCGCCTGGTCTGCCACGCACCTCTGCGGACATCGCGCCCACTCATCCGGAAACTCGAAGTGAGCTTACGCTTGACGTTACGGCCCGCGCAACTTCGGCAACCTTCCGAAGCTTTCCGCCAAGCGAGGGCTGTCTACGAGCGCATCCCGCAGCGCGCAATGCAGGCAGGTTGAAACGAATCGTTTGGCGAAAGCAAGACCGTGCATCCTGCTGACGGCCACCCCGATGTCGCAGTTTCGAATACCGTCACCGCCCCACGGCAGAGCAATGACCGCTCGGCAGAAAACGCGGACTGCCGAGAACCTCTAAGTGCCTCGGAACGATCTGATCATGCCAAGGCCTACACTGAGGAATCAGACCCTCCTGGCAGTGACTCGCGCGCAGACGATGCCCTCCCCCCAACATCACAACCACACCGGGAGGCCGATGCGGAGGAGTCCTGTCTCATGTCCCGGACATTCGCCCGATCCCGGGCGCACCAGTTCGGATCGCAGCCCGTTCATTCCCCTTGGCTGTCGCGGCCGGCAAAATTCACACCGCTCTCCACGCGCATCGCCGGGCAATCAATGCTCTATTGCCTGCATCGGGCATCTGATGGCGTGATGCGGGAGGAGACTCGCCCGTCAGCGATTTGCTCGCGAGAGCACTGCAGGGCAGTTCACCGGAGCCGAGCTGCCGGCAAACCGGGCGGAAATCCAGCGCATCTGAGCTCGTAGGGAGGCATCAACCAACTGGATGTGATTCATGCCAGGGAAAGTCTGGTACTCAAGCCGGTCGCCGAGCCGACACAGCTTGATGGCCGCATGGTGCGTCACCGCCGGCGGGATCGTGTGGTCCGCGGTTCCCTGCAGCAGGAGGATCGGCCGATTGGCGGCTACGAGGTAAGGACGGTTCACCTTTGCGAAGCGGACAACGGCGGGCAGATCGGCCCAGTGTGGGCGCAGGAACGCGCCGGGCTTTGCCCGTCCGAACAGCTTGCTGGCAGCCTGCAGACAGGCTTCTCGCCTGATCTCCGGCAGCTTAGCGAGCGCCGCTTCGCCGAGCATCTCGCGTGGATTAAAGGCCGGATCGGCCGCCTCAATCCCGAGCGCAATGATGTCTAAATACCCGGCAACTGACCGGTTCGCATTGGTGTACCGATGCCACATCACATTCAGATCCGACGGCGGGGCGAGTGACACGGTTCCGAGAAAGCCCGGGTCGCGAAGGCTGCTTTCCAGTTCCGCGACTTTCAGCACCGCCGATCCGCCTTGCGAGTGTCCGACCGCAACCCATCTCTTCCCGAGCGCCGGAACTGCTGCGCGTGCGGCAGGGATGGAATAAATGACATCATGCGCCTGCGCTGCAATCGACATGTATTGATGCGGACTGCGGGTACCGAGTCCCGCGTAATCGGTGGCAACCACCGCGTACCCCAGCATGGGGTATTCAAACAGACCCATCCAGCCGTAATAGAGGTTCTTCATGAGCGACGGAGCGCAAATGCGCGCGACGCCCGACGTCCCGTGCGCCCACGCTATGACGGGCCAGCCGCCCCGCGGCACTTTGCCAAACGGGAGCAGCACCACGGCGGAAGCAATGACAGGCCGGTCTGAGGCGGAACGGGAGAGGTAGGCGATGCGGATCGCTCGGACACCGGGCGGCAGGTGGTAAGCGTTCGTCGCATGAGCACGGAGCAGAGTGCCCGGCGGTCCGGCTGGCACTCGCCCCGGGAAGTGATAGAAGGCGCTCAGGGGCAGTGCATCGGCGCGCTGAGTTGCAAGTGCAATCGAGAGGCTGCTCTCGGCTGCGGACGCCGACCCCACGCCTGCCGCAGCCAGCACGAACAGCGACAGAGTCGCGACCATACCGAGCATGGAACGAATGCAGTCTTTGGCAATCGACATCGCTTCCCCCTCAGTTCACGTTATTCAATTCGATTTGGCATCCCGGCACAGCGTTTGCTTCGGCGATCCCAATGACTCCGGTTCACCTGCACCGCGGGCGGATCGCCGGTGCGCGCTCCTGTCCGACCCCTCGCACGGCGGAGTGGGCACATGCGGGCCCCGCGAAGCGTTGACTCTCGCTGCGCGCGCGACTCGCCCGGGTATCTGCCGGCCGTCTGTGGACTTGACGAGCCAGAGGCGGATACGATGGCGGCGCCCAGAGACGATGCCATCGACCGCGCAGCGGGTCCTGGCGGCCAGCGCCATTGCTTCCAGTCAGTCAGCGACACAGTGGCAACCCCGGGGAAGCGCACTGCGTCACGTACGGGGAGAGACCGTGAGATTTTCCAGCAGCGAGATGTCACTGTCTGAGCGTGGTGGCGCCTACCGGCAGGCGCTGAAGAGCACGTTCTCTTATCTGAACACCTCGGTGAACGTTGAGGTTGATGTCGGTCCCCCCGAATGCTTCGCGGCCAGTATTGAGCAGATGAGGATCGGGAGCCTTCGCCCCAACTGGCATCGCAGCAACGCCGCCCAGCACATCATTCACGTGGGCGCAAACCGAAGTACCACGATCGAGTTGTTTTGGGTCTCCGAAGGCGCTATTTCGCTGGCGAACAAACATGGCACGGCCCACCTGCAGGCGGGAGAGATGCTTCTTTGGTCACCTGCCGAGGAGTGGCAGGCCTCCCATGGCTCCTTCGAGCTCATCGCCATTGGCTTGCCAGATGCCATCATTCGCCGGCGCGCCCCCTGGCTGATGACAATGATCGGCCGGCCGATTGCCGGCACGTCCGCCCTGGCCGCCTGCCTCACCGCACTGCTGCGACAGGCGTCTCAATGCCACCAGCGCCTGACAGCGGAGGAAGGCGCCATTCTGGAGACGACCCTGGTGGAGGCCATCTGCTTCCTCAGCCAGGCCGGTCAATCCGGACTCCGATCCCCTTCCCCGACGCCGTACGCAGAGAGGCTGGACGCATTGAAGGCTCTGGCACTCGACTCACTGGAACGCGCAGATCTGAGCGCCACCACTTTGGCGCGGGAGGTCGGGCTATCCGCACGAACGATCCATCGCCTGTTTGCAGCCTCCGGAGGGTCCTTCCAATCCTGGCTGCAGGAGCGCAGGCTGGAACGCTGCTGGGCGGAACTCGCTACAGACCGCGGATCCCATCAACGCACCGTTGCAGATATTGCGTTCGGGTCTGGCTTCAATGACCTGTCGACGTTCAACCGCGCTTTTCGCAGGCGTTTTGGAGTCACCCCACGGGCGGTGAGGCGCAAATCCCCAGTCGATTGATTGCGGGACGTCCGCGTGCGCAATCGGAGTGCCGGGCGCTCGCGCGGATGGGATGAGCATGCCCAGGTGGGGCCTCAGGCCCAACGCACGCCACGTCACAACGCTCGCCGGGAGCGGGCAGGGTCATCATACGGGAAATGGCGAGCCGCTGCGCCAGCGCCCCTGCGTCGTCCTAGGGACGGCGAGAAGGCAGCGATCGGAGCGCTCGTTCCGATCGCTGCTGCATTCGACCACCGCACTCCAGTCAGAGTGCGCGACACGAGCGCTCTCAGGCGTTCGCGGCCGCCTTGCTCGCATTGACGGCGGCAATCACTTCATCCGCCACGTTCTTCGGCACCGGCTCGTAGTGCGAGAATTCCATGGTGTACGAGGCGCGACCGCTGGTCATCGAGCGCAGCTGGCCGATGTAGCCAAACATCTCCGACAGCGGCACGATCGCCACCACCGCAATGTTGGTGCCGCGCTCGAGCTGGTCCTGGATCATGCCGCGGCGGCGATTCAGATCGCCGATGACGTCGCCCAGGTAGTCTCCCGGAGTCACGGTCTCGACCTTCATCACCGGCTCAAGCAGGATGGGGGCGGCCTTGCGCATAGCTTCGCGGAAACAGGCCTTGGCTGCGATTTCGAACGTCAGCGCATTCGAGTCGACATCGTGGTAGCTGCCGTCCGTCAACGTTGCACGGAAGTCCACAGTCGGGAAATGGGCCAGCACACCATCTTCCTTCTGCAGCCTGAGGCCCTTCTCGACCGACGGCACGTACTCGCGCGGCACGGAGCCGCCCGAGGTCGCATCGATGAATTCGAAGCCCTTGCTGCGCTCGAGCGGCTCGAACGTGATCCACACTTCGGCGAACTGACCGGAGCCGCCAGTCTGCTTCTTGTGTACGTACTGCTCGTCGACTTTGCGCGTGATGGTCTCACGGTAAGCAACCTGCGGCTGTCCCATGGTGCCTTCGACATTGAATTCCGTCCGCATGCGATCGAGCGTCACTTCAAGGTGCAGCTCGCCCATGCCGCGCAAAATCGTCTGGCCGGTTTCGCGATCCGTTTCCAGATGGAGCGATGGATCGGCACGAACCATCTTGGCGAGCGCGGCGCTGAATTTCTCCTGATCGCCTTTGACTTTCGGCTGCACCGACACGCTGATCACGGGGTCCGGGAAACGCATGCGCTCGAGGATCACCGGGTTGGCGGAATCACAGAGTGTGTCGCCGGTCTCCGTCTCCTGCATAGACACGAGTGCAATGATGTCGCCAGCACGAGCCTCTTCGATCGCATTCGCCTCCTTGGCGAACATCTCCACCATGCGGCCGATCTTTTCGCGCTTGCCGCGCGTCGTGTTTTGCACCGAGGCGCCCCGGGTAAGGACGCCCGAGTACACGCGCACGAATGTCAGAGCACCATAGGCATCGTTGATGACCTTGAACGCCAGGCCGCTGAACGGCTCGTCGTCCGAGCACTTCCGTTCGCCGACGACGTTGCCGTCTTCGTCCAGTGTCTTGATGGCCGGGACGTCGGTTGGCGCCGGCATGTATTCGACGACGGCATCCAGCACCTGCTGAACACCCTTGTTCTTGTAAGAAGAGCCGCACAGCACCGGGGTGAACGCACCACTCACCGTGCCCTTGCGCAGACATGCGCGCAGAACGTCTGCCGAAGGGGCATGGCCGTCCTCGAGGTACTTGTGCATGGCCTCGTCATCCATCTCAAGACAGGTATCGACGAGTTCCGTGCGGTACTTCTCCACATCCGCCAGAATCTTGCGATCCGTCGGCACATGAATGTCGAGTTTGTCAGCGATATCGGGCGTGACGTCGAGCGTCTTCCACTCCGCGTCCTTGTCGTCCGAATCCCAAACCAGGGCCTTCATCTCGACGAGGTCGATCATGCCCTTGAAGTTGTCTTCCGAGCCGATCGGGATCTGTATCGGCAGTGGGCGCGCGCCGAGGCGCTTCTTGATCATGTCCACGCAGCGCGTGAAGCTGGCGCCGCTGCGGTCCATCTTGTTCACGTAGCAGACGCGGGGCACACCATAGTTGTCCGCAAGTCGCCAATTGGTTTCGGACTGCGGCTCGACGCCCGCGACGCCGTCGAACACCACCACGGCGCCGTCCAGCACGCGCAGCGAGCGATTCACCTCGATGGTGAAGTCGACGTGTCCCGGGGTGTCGATCAAGTTGATCTTTTTCCCGCGCCAGAAACACGAGACCGCGGCGCTCTGAATCGTAATGCCGCGCTTCTGCTCCTGCTCGAGGTAATCCGTCGTGGTCGAGGTCTTCAGATCCTTGGTGTCATGGATGTCGATGATGGTGTGCTTGCGCCCGGTGTAATACAGGATGCGCTCCGTCGTCGTCGTTTTGCCGGCATCGACGTGGGCGATGATGCCGATATTGCGGATGTCAGAAAGAGCGGTTGTACGGGCCATGGCAAGTTTCCGGTTCCAGTTTTCGGTTCACACTGTCGATCGGCCGGGCGGAAGTGCGGGCCCGGTTCAGGTAATCAAAATGATCTGCGCCGCGCAAGCGAGCGGCGCCCTCCTCGATCCCATGCCTGGTGCGGGTCAATCCGGGACTCGAGGGCGGAAGGGCGCGGCATCCTATAGAAATTGCCTCAGAAGTTCAATCGCGGTCTGCTGGCTTTGTGAAGCGCGGGGAACAGAATGGGCCCTCACGAGCCCGGCCACTGCGGGTGCGAGCGCCCAAGCATCTGCTGGCGCCCAAACGCGTCAATAAAAACAATGGGTTATGGAATCCGAGAATCAAGCATGCACGGCGCGGATGACAGGCGGGGCGTCTGCGGCCGAACTCGCCTCGGATGTCCGGCAGTGTCCCGCTCCGCCGTGGCGGCGCCCGAATTGCGCAGCACCGCTCCCCCTTGCGCCAATGGCGCTTATTCCTCTGCGCCGCGGCGGAGCGCCTTGATTCTGCCGCGCCGGCTTTTGGTGTCGAGGCGTCGCTGTCGGGCGCCCGCTGTGGGCTTCGTCGCGACGCGCTTTTTTGGCACGACGGCGACGCTGCGAACGAGCTGCTGCAACCGCTCCAGCGCCGCGGTGCGATTGCGCTCCTGAGTGCGGTGCTCCTGCGCCTTGAGAATCACCATCCCGTCCCGGGTGATGCGCTGGTCAGACAGGCGCATCAGCCGCTCCTTGTAGGCAGCCGGCAGGGACGATGCGTGAATGTCGAATCGCAGATGAATTGCGCTCGAGTTCTTGTTGACCGATTGACCACCGGCGCTCTGGGCGCGAACGGCGGTCAGCTCAATTTGCGTCAATGGGATAGTAACGTGGTTGGAAATAGGCAGGACGTTGCTGCTGCGACGCATGTGCGCAATTGTACGGCGCTGCAGCGATCGCCGCACTGTGCTTCGGGTTCAGACCGTTGCGCAGCTCGGCAACGCTCCTCCGCCTGCCCATTTTCGGCCCCCTCGATTTGGGCAACTGCCCGTGGCGGCTCGGAAGCCCGGACCGGCGCGCCGCGCTTCCCGCGGAAGCGCGGCGCCGGGCAGTGCCGTGATTCGCCGCCCGTAACGCGGCCGAGTGCTCCGCTAGGGGCCGAGCAGGACGACTTTGCCGCCGCGACGGACAGTTGCGCAGCGCAGCCCTTCGGCCTGCGTCGGCAGCGAAGCTTCGCTCGGGCCCTGCGACCCCGCTTTGGGTAAACACCTGCCGCGCCGCAGCTCGGCTGCGGCAGAGAGGGTGACGTACTGCGTAACCGTGTCAGAGGGGGGGGTCACCGCGAATTGCGCTGCTGCCGTTTCGTTCGGCGTCAGCACGCGGTATACCGTGGTGCCGACTGGCTCGACATGCCAGCCGCCGGGAGCTCTAAGACACAGATGCACGTCGTGCAGCGTCTCATTGCCACCGGCACTCAACAGGACGTGCACCAATGTGCGGGCGCCCGGATGGAGAGTCTTCGGCGCAGAGACCGTCACCTGCCGGTCGCCTATTGACTTGACCATCGTGTAGCGTGCCATGAGCGGTAGATTGGCTAGCGCGGAAGAATCGCCGACATAGATTCGGTAGGTTCCAGCGGTCTCGGTCCACCCCGCATGACCCCACCACCATTCCTCCCGTGGCGTGATCACGAAGTGCACGACTTGCGAGTGATGTGGCGCCAGGGTGACGCGCCGGAAGCCGACCAGTTTGCGCGGCGGCTCGCCGGTTGTCGCCGGCATGCTGAGATACAACTGGGCGACGTCCGTGCCCGCCACGGACCCGACATTGCTGAGACGCACGCTCACCCGGATCGGGGTCACGCCATCGATCCGGCTTCGGCTCAAATGCAGATCGCTGTAGCGGAATCGGGTGTAGGACAGACCGAAGCCAAATGGGAACAACGGTTTGATGTGCTTGGCATCGTACCAGCGGTAGCCGACCAGGAGTCCTTCCGAGTAGTGAACCTTGCCGCCCACGCCCGGGAAACTCGCCGACTCTGCCCCCGGTACCTCGGCGAGTCGCCCGGGGAAGCTCACCGGCAGGTGGCCGCTGGGGTCCACCCTGCCAAACAATACACGGGCGAGCGCCGTCCCATCGGTTTGGCCCGGATACCAGGTATCGACAATGGCGGGCACCCGATCGAGCCAGGGCATGGTAATGGGCGCGCCGGCCTGTATGACGAGCACGGTATGCGGATTCGCACGCGCGATCGCGCGCACCAGTGCGTCCTGAGCGGAGGGCAGGTGCAGATTGGGCCGATCGGCGCCCTCGGTCTCCGTGTCATCCGCCACCACGACCACCGCCACTTGCGCCGCCCGTGCAGCGTTCACCGCCTCCTGAAGGTCGGCACGCACGGTCGCGGGCGTGGCCCAGACAAGCCGAGTGGCCGCCTCAGCCTTGCCCATCAGCTTCTTCAATTTCTGCTTCAGCTTCTTCGGAAGGGGTCCCATCATCATCGGGGCGGGACCGGCCACGGTGAGCCGGTACGCGTGGCCCCGATTGAGATGAACCGCGGCCGAATAGGTCGCCGTCGGGGGCGTGCCGGGATCATTGATGAGTGTCCTGCCGTCGATCGTCACGCTCGCGACGCCGAAACAGTGACAACCGTTGGTGAAACCGATGATGTAGGTGCCGGTCTGTGGGGGTCTCAGGATTGCCGAATAGACCGCACTCGGATTCTTACCGGAATAGGGTGGCGTCAGGTCTGCGGCGGGGATCGGCGTGAGTTGCGAATCCGCCGGCAGCCCTTGTGCATAGCGAACGGTTGACCGGCCCGCCAGCGCCTCAATGCCGGCGAGCGGACTGATTGTCGCGGACGGGATGACGTGCGCGCTGCCGCCCCCACCGTAGCTGACCTGTGCCGAGGCGGCCGGCCCGATCACCGCAATCTTCACCCCACTCGACAACGGCAGCAGATGCCCCTCGTTCTTCAGGAGAACGGTGCCGGCCGCCGCGATCCGGGTGGAGAGTGCGCGGTGTGCCGGAGTGCTCGCCACCGCGCTGGTCGAGGCCGGTCGCGGATGATCGAAGACGCCAAAGCGAAACAGCGGGTACAGGATGCGCGCAACCATCGTGTTGAGCACGGCGCGCGAGATCGCGCCCCGGCTTACCGCCTTGCGCAGCGGCGCGCCGAAATAGCGACTGAACGGCTCCTCCAGATCAGTGCCGGCTGCAGCTCCGGAGAGGCTGTGCAGCGCCAACCAATCCGTCGTGACGAAGCCGTCGAAGTTCCACTCCCCGCGCAATACGTCGGTCAGCAGCCGATGACTTTGACAGCTGTAATGACCGTTTACGATCGAGTATGCACACATGAGCGAGCCGACCCGTCCGTCACGGATCGCGGTGCGGAACGCCGGCATGTAAATCTCGTGCAGCGCACGCTGCGAGACCATCACCTGATCTTGGTTGGTATTACGGTTCGTCTCCTGGTTGTATGCATCGAAATGCTTCACCTGAGCGATGGTCCCCTGACTCTGGATACCGCGGATCTCGGCGGCAGCGAGCCGGCCAGCCAGGTGCGGATCTTCCGATAGACTCTCGAATTCCCTTCCCCAGCGCGGGTCACGATCGATATTGACGGTTGGCCCCAGGTCGACAGAAGTCCCTTTGCTCGCCTGCTCAGCGCCGATCACCTGCCCGTAACGATAGGCAAGTCTGCGCGAGAACGTGGCAGCGAGGGAGGCGCCCGAAGGCAACTGTGTGACGCCGGTCAGACCATCCCCGACACCATTCGGGCCGTCCTCGAGCCCGACCGATGGCAGACACAATGCGGCGTTCTGTGGAATGTCGCCCACATACGGATGTACGCCGTGACCCTCGACGAGCGCGATCTCATCAGCGATGGTCATCTTGCGCATGATCAGCGCCACCCGCGTCGCGATCGGCAGATGCGGGTTGAGCCAGGGACAATCCGCAGCGACACCGACGGAACCCGGCGCCTTTGCGGGCGCCGGATGCTTGGTGGCCCGGGTACCGCAGGCAGCCAGCGTAAGCACCGCCATGCCGAGCGCGGCAGCCTGCAGCGCGCGAATAGCGCGCGCGCTCTTTGGCATCAACTGTAGCGACATAGCGGGAATCCTGCGAACAGTCCGACCGAAAAGCCCCCTCAATGCGCACCGGCCATGTGCGGCTTCCGGCGCAGCGCCGCCTTGTGCGCGAAGTACCATTCGGCGAGATTGAGCCGTGTGCGCCACGGATCAGCCTCGGCAATCGGTCCACTACCCGTGAAATTCATGAGCCTATCGGTCCGCGTGTGATAGCGGGGCCAGGCCGGCAGCCCCCTTGGATCCGGCTTTCCGGTTTTGGCAAAGGCCACCCAATAGGCGTGCATCTGGCGAGCCACTTGCGCATCTTGCGCGCTCGTCTTCGTGCCGTAATGCGCGCGTACGGTATCGAACACGTAGGGGATCTCCGATGCGTGCATTGCTCCGAGCCTCCCGAAGGGGGTCTTACGGACCGACGTGGCGACGTATGAAAACCGATACTCGTACACCGGCTGGCCTCGTGCCGAGAGAGTCCTTGCGATAGCGCGCGCCGGTTCGACCATCATGAATGCCCCGCCGACCAACCACGCCGCCTGCTGCAGTGTCAGCCTTCCGCTCGGGTCGAACGCAGCACGCGCCTCGGCCGCCTTGGGACCAAACATGGCGAACAGGCCATGGAGGGACTTTGCGCGCAGGAAGCCGAGATCGGCGCTGTTTGCCCCGATCATCACCGGTACGTGGCTGCCGATTTGCGGAGACTTCGCGTACACGTCGGTCGGGGCACCCATGTACAGATGGTCGTAGAGAATTGGACCGCCGACGTAGGTGTGATTCCCGAACATCGTTGCCATGTTCAAGCCATCGACCAACCTCGACGCTGGCAGCGCCCGCAGGCGCGCCAGGGCGCTCGCACCCTGCCCGTCGATGCCGAAGTGACGGGCAAGCTTCACGCCCATCGCCTCTGCAGATCCGGACGTCCCCTCGAGCGGACGTCCCGCGAACCCCGGTCCGCCGCCACCGGACTCGACGATCGCCCGCTCGAACAGTCCCTTGGCGAGGGGGCTGATCAGCAGGTTGTTTACCGACATTCCCCCGGCCGACTCGCCGAACACCGTGACATTATTTGGATTGCCCCCGAAGGCGCGGATGTTCCGCTGAACCCACTTCAAGGCGGCAAGCTGATCCATGAAGGCATAGTCGGCGAGCATCCGGCCGCGGTCCTGACGAGTCAGCGCCGGAAAGGCAAAGAAGCCGAAGTTACCCAGTCGGTAATTGAAGCTCACCAACACCACGCCATCGCGGGCGAACTGGGTGCCGTTGTACACCGCCGGGGAGGTTCCGCCGTTGACGAAGCCGCCGCCGTAGATCCACACCATCACCGGCAAATTGCGCTCCGAGCTGCCCTGGGGGCGCCAGACATTGATGTACAGGCAATTCTCCTTCGGGACCGTCCGCTCCGGTGCCGCATCACCCGGAAACAGCACCTGCATGCAGTCGTGGCCGTATTTGAGTGCCGGGCGAACCCCCTGCCACGGTGAGACCGGCTGCGGCGGCTGCCACCTGAGCGCCCCCACCGGCGGTGCGGCGTACGGAATGCCCTTGAAGGCGATCACGCCGCGCTCCGACTGCCCGCGCACCAATCCCCCCTCGACCCGCGCCACCAGCGGATTGCCAGAGGCACGCGCCGCGGTCGGACCGACCGTCACGATGGCCATGATCACCGTCAGAGTGACCCAGACTTTGCCAAGACCGTGGGAATCCGTCTTCGGTCCATTTCGTACGTTCATAGTCTCCTCCGCTCTCAGAACTGACGATGGGAACACGCTTCAGAGCCACATCGACATCTGCAGCGAGATGATTCGTCCAAAGATATTCGCATTGTTGGCATCGAAGGAAGCCCCCGCCGCCGTCAGAACCAGGGGCGGATTACGTGCAAACAGATTCTGCGCACTCAAGGCGAGGCGGGTCCGGTGCAGGAATCCCGACTGGTATAGCGCCCCGAAATTGAAGCCCAGATTCAGATCGAACGTGGTCCAGGATGCGACCTGCGCGATCGGCCGCCCCGCCAGCGGATCATTGTTGACGTATTGACCCGTGTAATTGGCAAACAGCGTTGCGCTCAGCGCCCCCCGACTCCAGCCCAGCGTGCCACGACCGCGCCACGGCACGATTCCGCCGCTGCCGAGCTGTCCGAGAATGCTGGTCGAGGGTGCCGTCGGCACGGGCCTCAATCTCTGAGTCACCACTTTGGTGGCATCGATTCCGAACATCCAGTTGCCCAACGCGCTCCTCAAGTGGTACTTGAGGTTCATGTCCACACCGGCTTCCGTCATCGTGCCGATGTTGGTATTACGGCCGTCGATCCAAACCTGGATGCCGCACAATTGCGCCGGCGTGACGATGCCGTATATGCCCACGGCGTTGATGAAGGGCTGCAGCGCCGGATCGTAGTTCGGATTGCTCGCCGAGCAATTCGACGGATTGTGCACCGGGTGAACATATGCCTTGTAGAGCTGATAAGTCGCCGGATTGAGCATCACTCCCGGGAAGACCGGTGGGGCGAAAATCTCATTCGTGTAATGAATATGGTAATAGGTGGTGGAAAATTCCAGGCCACGCACCGCTCGCGGCGTGAGATCGAAGCCCAGCGACCAGGTGTTCGCCGTCTCCGGCTTCAGGCGCGACTGATCGCCGATCACAAAGGCGACGTTGCTCAGCGTCAGGCCGGGCACCGGCGAGAATCCATCGATGGCCGGATTGCCGGTGAAGTTCGGAAAGCCTGACGCGTACGCCTTGACCGAGAATACGAACGGATTGATGTCCACGAGCGAAGGCGCCCGATAAGACGTGCCCCAGGTTCCGTTGAACTTCAGATCGTGACTGGTCACCCAGGTAAAAGAAATCTGTGGGTTTTCCGTGCTGCCGAAGTCCGAGTAATGATCGTATCGGCCGGCCGCATCCAGGGTCAGTGACCTGACTAGGGGAATATGCTCATGAGGCGATACGATCGGGACATAAACCTCCGTGAAGAATGATGCGATATTGCGGTTCTTGCTGTTGAGATTGTCCCAGGCGAACTCGTTCGGCCGCGTGCGCGGCGGGCAAGTGAGCGGCGGTGCGCACCCGACCCCCTCGTAGCCGACCGGAGGCAGCGCAGAGCTTTCCTGGATTCCCTGCGCGGGAATGTCGGTACGGCTCGCGCCATTGGCAATGCTTTCGGTGTCGTGCTGGAATTCCGCGCCAAATGCCGCCTTTACCGGGCCGGTCGGCAGATGAAACAGTGAGCCGTTGAACTTCAGCACGAAATCATCCATGCCCATGTGACTCCACTGAACGTTCGAGCCGACGAACAGGGCAAGCTGAGCCGGCGTGAGACGCTGGCTGCTCAGTGGATTGATCTCGCCGGTGTTGACCGCATACTGCAGAGCGCCGACGTCCACCTGCGTACCGACCTGACATTCACCGCAGGTGACATCCCGGCCCACGGACGCGGAAAAATCTCCGATCCAGTCACCCCAGAGCAGCGCCTTCACTCCGGTAATGGCGGTCCAGTTCGTGTCGGGATTGTCGGTGTACCACTGCGGCAGGCCGAGCGCCGATGGCGACAGATCGATGGTCATCGGTCCTCCAGCCGGCGACGGGGGCGTAATGTAGTACGGAGAACCCGGGTTGACCGTAACCACCGGAGGCTGGTCGCTATTGTATTGGGACGCGGCCGTCCAGATGTCCTGCTTGGTCCAGAATCCCTCAAAGAACACGTGCAGCCTGGAATTGATGTCCTGGTTGTAGAACGCGGTCACCTGGTAGCGCCACAGTCGCCCGAGAAAGTCCTCCTGCGGCGCTCGATCGGCAAGATACGGCTGTGCCAGCGTCGCAGCGTAGGTGGGCACGCCGGTCCCGGTGGGCAATCCACGATACAGGTACGTGGCACAGGACCCGAACGGGTTGTAATTGTCGCACCAGGCGACGTTGCTCATGGCCCCGGGACTGGCGATCGGACCCGTGCCACCGCTGGTATTCGGTGCCTCGCCGGGCTGGCCCGGACCGATGCCGCCGTTCACCACGCCGGTGGTAATGGAACTGCCGCGAATCTCGTTGTTGACGCCACCGAATGGCGTCAGGTTGTCTGAAAGGTAGGGACTCGCGCTGTAGAGCATGGGACTACGGTGATCGTAGTCCACCGCGACCATGAAGTTGCCGTGTCCGAGTGCGCCCAACTTGGCCCACGTGTGGCCACCCACGATGGACATGCCGTATTCGTTGTAGCCGTGGGTCCAGGTCGCGCGTGGGGTGAACTCCACGCCGTTCAGGTCCTTGCGGATGACGTAGTTCACGACGCCACCTACGGCGTCGGAGCCGTAGATGGCCGAATTGCCGTCCTCGATGACCTGAATGCTCTGCAGCGCGGCCACGGGAATCTGGTTTGCGGGAGTGAACACCCCGGCGGTACCCGAGGGGGTCACGCGATGTCCGTCCACCAGCACCAGTGTTGCCCCCGCGCCCAATCCGCGAAGATTGATCGCCTGACCGGAACTGGGGTTGCCCCCGCCGTATGCACCACCGTAACCCGACGTGCCACCGAGACGATAGTTCGCAACACCGGCCGGCGCGGTATTCACCACCTGTGGCAGCTGCTGCAGCACCGAGTAGGCATTCGTCAGGCCGCTGGCGAGAATTGCCTTGCGGTCCACGGTGGTCGCCTCCATCCCAACGGGTGCGATACCGGCGATATTGGTGCCCGCTGCGGTGACCACGATCTCATGCAACTGCATGGTAGGAGGTGCGCCGGCGGCGGCTGGCGAATCGGGCCCGACAGCATCCGCCGATGCGCTCTGAGGCGAATCGGCTAGGGGAAAGGCTCCTGAGAAGGACCTCTCGGCCTTCTCTTCTGCGCCCGCGCGCCCCTTCTGTCCTGCCGGGTCGCCCGACGAAGCGCCCGGCACCGGATCCGCTTTGCTAGAGACCGGCACGATGCTGACGCCGTCATGAGTCACCTTGCGGAACGTCAGACCCGTGCCGCTCAATAGCCGAGCCAGCGCCTCATCCACGGTCAAGCGGCCCTTTGCGCCGCGCGTGGTTTGGTGACCGACTTCCTCGGACACGTAGACGAGCTGAAATCCGCGCTGCTTGGCCAGCGCCTGCAGCGCCACGCCCAGCGGTTCCGGCGGGATGTTGGTGGTTTGCCGAGCATCGCCCGAGGCATTTCCAGCGATCGCCCACGGAGTCGTTGCGAACAATAGGACTGCCGCGATTGCGGCAAGACTCGAGCGCATAAATCCCCCCCCCACCCGTGTTTCGATGAACGCAGCGCCGTCGCGTCGTTCGCTGCTTGGCGGCCTCATAGTGGTATGAGCGGCTAAGTCGCGCCGTGATACCCCGCCGGCGAATATTTTTCTGCGATGACGAAGGACGTCCGAGCGTCGTCTCTAGGGTCGGCGGACAATATCGATCCTGGAGCCAGTTTCGGTGATTGCGATGTCGGGGCGTTCGCGCAAGTATTTAATCAGGAAATCGGGGTTGGTGGAGAATACTCCGCTCAGGCGCAGAGGCCGACTGCCCAGATCATGCGCGACGATCGTTCGGGCACTGTAGCGATTGAATACCGTCGCCACTTCTTTCAGGGTCGCCGACTCAAGCACCACTTCACCGTGGATCCACGATGTCGTCGAGCTCACATCGACACGAGTCGGCTGCGGCGGCGCATGCCCGGTGCGCATGTCGACCTGCTCCCCGCCCGTGAGAACGATCGGCTGCGCTGCTCCCCGTGCGATTAGCCCGGCTGGCGCAGAGAATTCGACAGGCAGAAGGTCCGGCGCGCCGAGCGCTCCGCCGTTCTCGCCGAGCACGCGCTGGGTCGCGACCGCCACCCGCCCCTCCACAACGGTAACAATGGTTCCCTTTCCGCGCCGGTTTACGTCGAACACCGTGCCCACATCACGCACGACGGTGTGACCGGCGCGCACGAAGAAAGGACGCCGGGGATTCTTCACCACGTAGAACAGGGCCTGGCCCTGCAGCAGGTCCACCAGACGGGCGTCGGCGGTGAAGTCAACCCGCAGCCGGGACCGGGAGTCGAGCACCACCCGGGAGCCATCGGGAAGCACGATGGACTGCCGCGTCCGCACTCCAGTGGAATACGTCGGCAAGCCAAGCAGATCCGATTTCAGCAGCAGTGCGGCCATCAATGCACCGACGAGCAGGCTGGCAGCGACGCTCCATTTGGCGATACGCGCAGATCGTCCGGTGGCACTGCGGTGGGTGCGTGCAGCGGCATCCGTACCTACATTTTCTGTAGCTGCTCGAACGTCCGCCTCGGCAGCAGGCGCGGCAGCGCGGTCGGTGCCGGCGCGGATCAGCGGCACCACCGTCTGCTCGGCGCGGGCGCGGGCGATGATCGCCTCGACGTCGATCCGATGCGCGGGGTCGATTGCGCTGCTCTCGTTCCACAGGACGGCCATTTCGATGAACGCCCGGATATGTTCCGGCGAAGCCCGCACCCAGGCATCGAAGTCCCTGCGTCCGCCCGCTGCGATGTCACCGGTCCGAAACTCGACCAGCCACGCCGCGGCTTCCGCAGAAATCTGTCTGTTGAGCCTCCTTTGTCTAATAGCGTTCACGCACGAGACCCCTATTCGTCTTCCTGCAGGCGCTTGCGAAACTGAACGAACGCTTTGACCAGATACTTCTTTGCCATCGCGCGTGAGATACCGAGGCGCTCGCTGACTTCCTCCATGGTCAGTCCGTCGCGGCGATGCAGCAGAAACGTTGCTTGCATTTTCGGCGGCATATGCCCCAGCGCCTTCTCCATTTCCTCGAGACACTGATCGGCGGCCACATCCAGGACCGGATCGGCGTTGCTGAAAGATCGCAACTCTACCAGGACTTCCTCGAGATTCGAGCACTCCTGGGTCGTACTCATCTGCAGCTTGTGCTGCTGAGCGACGTGTTTCGCGATGGTAAACAAATACGCTTCGGGGCTGCGAATGGTCTCGTGGCTCGGCACGCGCAGCAGGCGCAGAAAGACCTCCTGCATGATGTCGGGAATGTCCGCCGCATTGCGAACCCGCCGGCGCAGGAATCGGCGCAGACGCTCGGTCTGCTTCGCCGCAAGCTGCACAACCAGTCGGTTCTTATCGTCGGCGCTCAATCCGCCGCCCCCAATGGCCCTTGTTCATGTCTTTAGAGCGGTTCTGACGGGAAACGATACCTCGACGGTCCAGAATTTTGCCCGCAGACGCCCTCCCGGTACCACATGCTCCTCCGGCCGGTCTTGCACGCCGCGAGATGCGCCAGTCGAGTGAGCGCTCCCGAGGATGCCCGACCATAGCGCACCACCGGCCGGAAAGTCATGGCGAGTTACAGAGCGTCCCCGCGGACGGCCCATGCTTGCGCCCGCAGCGGACCGCACCGGCCTCTCTCGACACCGCCTTTATGCCTCAACGCGGCGTGCACAGCAGAGATCGCCCTGTGAGCGCGTGGAATGCACCCCATAGGCCCCTGGGACGGGCGCAGACGGAGCACGCGCCGCCTGTGGCGATCAGTTTGAGCGCGCAGCGCGCGCCGCACGCGCTTTGGTGGAGGCCGGGGCCATCAAATCCGCCCCGCGCCCTGGCAAACGGTCGCCCAGAATCGGACGAGCCCCTCCCGGTGAGCGGTCCACCTTAGTTCAGCCGGGCCGCCGTCCCCATCCTCGGTGGCAAGGCACGCTCCGCCTCGTCAGATTCGCTCGAGCACGAGCTGCAACGGACTACGGAAGGTGGAGGACGGCATCCACTGCAGGGGCTGAGACGCACGGCCAAAACGGGGTAAGACCTTGAGGAATTCCTCGAAGGCAATCTTGGTGGCCATCCGCGCGATCGCAGCGCCCAGGCAGGCATGGACGCCGCTGCCGAACCCCAGGTGACCCCGAGGCTTGCGCTCGATGTCGTACACGTCGGGCTGGGGGAATCGCCGGTCGTCCCGATTGCCGGAGCCATAGGCGAGGCAGACGAACTGGCCCGCGCGTACCGCCATGCCATGCAATTCGATGTCCCGTTGCAGACAGCGGCGGAAGCGCTGCGCCGAGGTATTGAAGCGCAGCGACTCCTCGATGGCATCGGGCAGCACCGCGGGGTTGGCGACCACCGTGTCTCGGGCCTGATCGTGATCGGCGAGGTTAAGGCCAAGCATGGCCATGAATCCACCCAGCGATTCGATCCCGGCCATGATTAAGGTGGTGGTGGTCAGCAGGACTTCGCGCTCATCGAGCCGATCGCCGTCGATCTCCGCTGCGCTGAAGTGGGAAATGAGATCGTCCTGCGGATCGCGGCGCCGTTCGGCAATGACCTTGGCCGCATACTCGGTCATCCATTCGTAGGCAGCAATGTGTTGCGGTCCTTTCGCGCGAGTCTGCGGGTCGGACTGCACCATCAGCACCGCCTTGTCGCGCACGGTGGCCTCATCACCCAAGGGCAAGCCCAACGCTGCAAACAAGACGCGTACCGTGAATTTCGACGCGAAATCCTCGATGAAATCGAACTGCGGCCGTCCGTCTAGCGCCTCTGCGCACTCGCGCGCAATGGCGCGCATCGGCATGGCGAGCCCTTCAAGGTTGCGGCGCATGAAAGCGTGCTGGATCAGGCCGCGCAGACGGTCATGGCGCGGCGGATCGGTCGTACCCAAAGTCGCACCGGCGCGACCGGGCAGCTCGGTCATCAGGTTGCCCCTGGCCGATGAATAGGTTTTCCAGTCACTGAGCGCCGTGACGATGTCGTCATAGCGGGACAGCACCCACATCTGCGCCGGCTCGCTCCAGAAGCATGGATGCTCCTCGCGCAAGATCCTGTACAGCGCAAAAGGCTCGGCATCGACTGCGGGAGAATAGGGATCGAATTCGAACACGGCTGAAGCTCCTCAGGGTTTGCATCGCCCGCTTCGGGACTTGCACCTGAGGAAGACTCTAAGCGTCCGAAGCACTTGATGTACCGGACGAACCCGCTCGGAAATTTGCACTTTTCCGGTGAGTTCGGCTACCGTCGGCCCGCATGCTGAGCCGCTCCGCCCACTCTGCCGTTCCCGCGCGGCGCACCCTCCGAAGGCTGGCCCCGGAGATTCCAGCATTCGCGCTGTACGGCGAGACTGCTGCCGCGGGCGGTGAACTGCTGCACGTCGAGGGCATCCAAGCGCGCAGTCGACGATACCGCTGGCAGATCGATGCGCACCTGCACCACGGCCTGTATCAGGTGGTTTGGCTGAGAAAAGGGCCGGTACAAGTGTCGCTGGATGCCCTGCGAGAAGACTGCACAGGACCGGTGGCGATCATCATTCCGCCCGGTAGCGTGCATGCGTTCCAGTTCGCGGCCGACAGCGAGGGCGAAGTCCTGACACTTAGCGCACGATCCTTCATCGAGGGCGAGACACCGGAGGTTGGCGATTCGTTGCGCGCACTATTCTCGGTGCCGCGCATCCTGCACTTGGATCCCGATGCGCTGGAGACATGCCGGCTGGAGGGGCTGCTTGACCAGCTGGTCGCGGAGTTTCAGGCACCTGACACCGTGGGCGCACCGGTCACCCCCTGGCTGGCTCGCGCAGTGGTATGGCGACTGGCACGCATCGGGGCCCGCGGTACCGGCGCCGATGACCCGGGAGCGCGCCGACACCATGCCCTGTTCACCCGCTTCGTGCTCCTGGTCGAGGCGCATTACACCGAACACTGGCCGGTCTCACGCTATGCCCGACACCTGGGAGTCAGCCCAGACCGGCTCAATCGCCTGGTTCGAACCCAGACGGGTGCCGGCGCTCTCAATCTCGTTCACGAAAGGCTGGTGCGCGAAGCTTGCCGGCGACTGATCTACGTGGCCGTGTCGATCTCACGGATCGCGTTCGAGCTCGGCTTCGACGATCCGGCCTATTTCTGCCGCTTCTTCAAACGAGGAACCGGTTCTAGCCCGCGCGAGTTCCGGACCCTCCAGCGAGCTTTGCGATGCCCTCCGAGCTAACCCCGCATCGCATAACTCCTCTCTTTCTGCCAGAGAGGGTCTGGTGAATCGGGTGCATCGTCGAAATTGAGCCACGCTGTATGTTGCAGGAGTCCTGCACCATGCGTACCGAAGTGATGATCACCGTAACCTCGGTCGGCCGCCAGCGATACACTGGGCAGTACCAGAGCGAGGCGCTGAACGGCCTGTAGCCATCACCAAGAACGGCCATCCGCGGGCCGGCCCGTTCTCGGCGGAGGAACGATGTGCGGCTCAATCGGCGCGATAGCCGGGCGATCTCCCGTCGGCGAGGTATCTGACCGCCTGGCCCGGGCCAAACCCGCTTCCAACACCAGGGCGCTATAACTCGACGATCGTACGCGGGCTCTGCGGCCAGAGCCCCTCAGTCATGCCGGCGAACGGTGTGCAGTCACCGAGTTTCCTCCGCGACCGCATCTACAGTTTCATCGCGGTCGGGAATCCAAGCTCGGGCCGTGCCGCGGAGAATCATCCACAGCACGAGCAGAGTTTGTCGTCTGCGGTGTCGATCATGAATGTCGTCTGCCGCCGCCAGATGCAGTTTCTGCGTACCTCAGTCATTCGTACCGGGCGTGGAGCGGGAAGCGATGCTGTCGCCGAAGCCTCATTCATGCGATCGCAAACGCGCAACGTCTCGTGGCACTACCCGAGCAGTGCCGGTCTCGTTCCGCTCAACAAATATTCCAGAAGCTCCCGCACAGAGCGAATCGCCTTGCCAAATGGCAGAACCCCCGCACCGCGGAAGAACAGACCCTTTTTCATGTCACCACGCAAGGCGGCCGCCAAGTGATTGTCGATGCAGAATTGGCCGATTTTCGCGATCCCGTCGCGCAACCCGCACGTCGTCAGGCAGTCGAATGCCATGATGCACCGAGCGCGCGCGCTGGCATGGGACTGCGCGCGCGCCTCGCGATTCAGGTAGGTGTTCAGCCAGGGCGTCCTCACTGCTCGCGCCGGCAACCCCGCGACGCTGACGAATGTGACGAGGTCCTCGGGCCGGGCCTCTGCAAGGACTTTTTTGAAGTTCGGATGGGCATCACATTCCTGGGTTACGGCAAATGGTGTCCCGATCTGCACGGCGCTTGCGCCCAGACTGACGACATGTCTCACTGCGTCGTGAGAACTGATGCCACCGGCGAGAATAAGCGGAACCTTCTCTCCCTCGATACCGAGGTCCTGGAATAACGAAGCCGCTTCTGCCAAAACCCGTTCGAAGTCAAAGCGCGGGTCACCGAGATCGGCAATGGACGAGGCGCCCAGATGACCGCCTGCAAAGCGTGGATGTTCGATCACGATGGCGTCCGGCAGTCGGCCTTTTCGCATCCACTTTTTGAGTACGACACTCAAACCGCGGACGTCTGAAAGAATCGGCACGAGGGCGATATCTGGGTAGTTCGCGGTGAGTTCCGGAAGATCCAATGGCAATCCGGCTCCGACCACAATGGCGTCCGCACCGCTCGCACACGCCTGGCGCACATAGGATGCATACTCCGAGACGGCGCGCATGACGTTGACGGCGATCATTCCGTTACCCTGAGAAATGGCCTTCGCTGCGGTAATCTCCCGATCGAGGGCAGTGAGATTGGCGGCATTGATCCGCTCCTTGTCGAGGCAGCGCGCGGTCTGTGCCATGAGATCGGGGTGGTGTCGTCGCAGGTCCACACTAGACAACGTGCCGACCGCACCGTGCAGCGCGACCGTTCCTGCGAGACGCCGCGCGGATACCCCGACGCCCATGCCGCCCTGAATGACGGGCAATACGCCTCGCCCCTTGAGCCGCAGTGGCGGCAGATTGCTGTGCAAGACCACGGAATCAACCTCTCCGGAGAGCAACGGGGCATGTTGCGGGAAATGCAGGCGGGAGGACATTGATCTGGATCAATTTTACCGCCCAGTAATGCCGCGCCGCGCGGCAACGCCGCGCGCGCCCGGGCGCCTCACGCCCGATAGCCGATGCGAAATCCGCCCCAATGCCGCCCATGGACTTTGATCGGCGCGGACACGTCCTTCATGAGCACGAATTCTCCTCCGCCCATGTCGCGCCGGTATGTCTGCAGCAGGAACGCCTTAGTGTTGCGAGCCGCCTTACCCCCGGTGCGGTCATCGAAAATCCGCCGGTTACGGCAGTGCGCCGCATTCCAGGCCGGATCCGCACCTTGCGGCTGCGAATACTCGAGATTGTGAGTCGGCAGAAAGCCCGACCGTGCCACCGCAGCACAAAACGCGATGCGCGGATCCGCCCGACGCACCGGCTCCTGTATCGACGGGAGCACCTGGTCCGTGAACGGCACGTAATCGGTCATGAACTGTCTTGGATCACTGTCCGGGATTTCCCGGTACCGCTCATCGAACAACTGCGCAGCCGTGATGTCACCGCGATCGATCGCCGCCTCGAACAGCGCGCCGATGCGCTTCGCCGTCGCCATCGCCAGTTCGATGAACGGCGTATCCACCGTCTGCACCCCGCTCTCGGCAATGAGCTCGATCAGGCTCTCGCACAAATCGAGCAGCTGCGCGACCCGCTCGTCCGCCTGCTCCAGGTTTGCCGACGAGAGGCGTACGTCCGCGACCAGGCTGCTGAGTTCGGTCAGCGTGCTCGCACAGACTGCGAGATTCTCCGAGGCGACGCTCGCGATCGAATCGATGCGCGTACTGACGGTCTGAAAGGCCTCGTGCGCGCGGACCACCACGACGCGCACGTCGCCGGCGGAGTGCTCGGCCGCCCGGGCATCCCCCGCCGCGGCCTCGCTGGCCGAGATCAGCTTCTCGATCCGCTCGACCAGGGAGCGGGTCGTGTTCCGAATTCCTTCGGTCGCCGAGCGCGTCTCATCGGAGAGATTCTTCACCTCCCCGGCCACCACCGCGAAGCCGCGGCCTGACTCCCCCGCACGCGCCGCCTCGATGCTCGCGTTCAGCGACAGCAGCCGCGTCTGCTTGGCGATCGTCTCGATGGCGCCGGAAACCGTGGTGATCTGGTTCAGCAGGGACCGGAATGCACCGAGCTGCTCCTCGATCCCACCGACGGCCTTCGAGAGCGTCGCGATCCGCGCCAGCGCGCTCGACATCTGCTGCGTCGATTGGGCGATTTCCGCCCCTGCCCCCCGGGCGGCATCCTGGGCTTCCTGCGCCGCCTGATTGATCCTCTGATTGCCGGTGACCATGTCATTGGTCGAGCCGCGCAGCTGCTCGAAGCGCGTCGCCTGCCCCGAGAGCCGCGCCGAGAGCTGCTCGACCTCTCCGGCGACGCCCGAGAGCGCGATCCCGAGCGAGTCGGCCCGACCGGCGAGTTCGAAGACGACACGGCTGTCGCCGGAGAGCTCGGCGGCCTGTTGGTCCGGCGGAGCGTCGGAACCGGGCGTCACGAGGTCGGACATTACGATCCCCCAGACACGAACTGCGCTGTGCGGCGGGCGGGTGTCGCCGCGCCGGACGTCAAACGCTATCTCAGCCGTCGCGAGGGCTCAATGCACGGTCCGTCTGCATCGGTCGGGACGAGACCGACGGCTCCGGCTGCGCTCACCCGGCGATGCGGCGCGGCGTCCTTCAAGTTTTCCGCTCGCGCCGGGCGGAGGCCAGATCGAACGGCAGCCTGCGCAGACGCAGACCGGTTGCCGCCCGCACTGCGTTGGCGACCGCCGGAGCGATCGGCGGAGTACCGGGCTCGCCGACGCCGGTCGGCGCATTGGGCGAAGGCACGATGTAGACCTCTATCTTCGGCATCTGATTGATGCGCGCCACCCGATAGTCGTCGAAGTTTGTTTGATCGACGCGACCATCAGTCAAAGTGATTGCACCCCAGAGCGCGGCCGACAGCCCGTAACCGATGCCGCTTTGCATCTGCGCCTCGATCACGCTGGGCGTCACGGCAATCCCGCAGTCCACCGCGCACACGACCCGATCGACGGTGATGTCGTTGCCGGAAACGGTGACTTCGGCCACTTGCGCAACCACGGAGTTGAACGACTGGTGAACCGCGACCCCGCGACCCCGTCCGTGGCCCTGCGGGAAGGGCCGGTCCCAGCCGGCTTTTTCCGCCGCAAGCTTCAGCGCCGCCGCCTGCCGCGGATGCGTGCCGAGCAGTTCCAGCCGGAACGCCACCGGGTCCTTGCCTGCCGCTTCCGCGAGCTCATCGATGATGACTTCTTTGGAGAACGCCATGTGCGAGTGGCCAACCGAACGCCACCAGAGCACGGGGATGCCGACCTTCGGATCGGTCCACGTGACGCGGGCCGCCTGCAGGTCGTATTCCTCGGCAGCGTTGCCCTCGACCGCCGAAGGGTCGACGCCGTGCGGGGAACCCCACGGCGCACCGGCCATGATCGACTGGCCAACCACCCGCTGACGGAACGCGACTTTGCCCTCCGGGCTGATGCCGGCCGCGATGCGGTGCAGATTGAGCGGCCGGTATCTGCCGTGCTGAATGTCGTCCTCGCGCGTCCAGATCAGGCGCACCGGATAGCGGCCACCAGTTGCCTTGGCGATGGCGGCGACTTCGACGATGTAGTCTGACTCGAAGTTGGCACGGCGTCCGAAGGTGCCGCCGGCGGCCAGCGTGTTGATGTCGACCTGATCAGGCTTCAGTCCGGTGACCTTGGCTGCATTGGCCTGGTCGATGGTCTGAAACTGGCAGCCGGCCCAGATCTCGCAATGATCTGCGCTCAGGCGGCACACGGCCGTGAGCGTCTCCATGGGCGCATGCGCCAGATAGGGAAATTCGAAGTCCGCCTCGATCCGTCGGTGCGCCCGTTCCAGCGCCGCGTCCACGTCACCGTGCTCGACCGCCGTCAGCGCGTCGTTGCCGTCCGCGAGACGCCGGAAATACTCCAGTAGCTGCGCGGTACCACGCTTCTCGGCGCCCGACTCGTCCCAGTTCACCTTGAGCAAGTCGCGGCCCTTCCACGCCGACCACGTGTCCCGGCCCACGACCGCCACCCCGCTCGGGATCTCCACGACATCGACCACACCGGGATGCGCTTTGGCCTGGGTGGCGTCGAATGAGGCCACCTTGGCCCCGAAGCGCCGCGGCCGCAGAACGACCGCCGTCATCATGCCAGGCAGCATCACGTCGATCGCATACCGCTCCCTGCCCTCGGATTTCGCGCGCGCATCGAGCCGGGGCAGGTGCTTGCGACCGATGATCGTGAACTGGCTCGGATGCTTCAGTTCGACGTGCTCGGGCACGGGAACCTGTGCGGCGTCGGCCGCCAGCGCGCCAAAGGACGCGCTGCGTCCGGAGGCCTGATGAGACACCACGCCGTTGCTGACGGTGATGCTCCCAGGCGCGGCGCTCCAGCGCTTCGCGGCCGCGGCCACCAACATGGCGCGGGCCGTCGCGCCAGCCTGGCGCAGCTGCATCCAGGAATTGGCGACCGAGGTTGAGCCGCCGGTGCCCTGGATGAGTCCCTTGGGATTGAAGGCCAGGTTGCCGTACGTCGGAACTTTCGCGGGCGCGTCGATCACCCGCATCTGGTTCCAGGCCGCATCGAGCTCGTCCGCCACGATCGCCGTCAGTCCGGTCCACACTCCCTGGCCCGCTTCCAGCTGCTTGCAGATCACCGTCACCGTATCGTCGGGGTCGATTTGCACGAACGGCATCACGAGTCCCTCGTTGGCGGTGCCGCCCGACCTGGGACTACAGCCCGGCAGTGCCAAGCCCAATGTCAATCCGGCGCCGGCGAGGGTCGTCAGCTTCACGAACTGGCGCCGACTCATATCCGACGCCGGCGCCGTGCGGCGAAATGCGGTCAATGGCTCGATGTCGCGAAAGTCCATGATGTCCTCGGGTTCGCGGGAGAGGGGAGGATCAACCGGCGTCGGACGGGGCGAGACTAGCGGCCGCCTGGTGAATTGCCTGGCGGATGCGCACATAGGTGGCGCAGCGGCAGATGTTGCCCGCCATTGCGCCGTCGATGTCCGAGTCCGTGGGCCGAGGATTGCTCGCGAGCAGCGCCGCGGCGGACATGATCTGCCCGGACTGGCAGTAACCGCATTGCGGCACGTTCAGATCCACCCACGCCTGCTGGACGGCCCGGCCGGCGGGTGTCGCCAAGCCCTCGATCGTCGTGATCTGCTTGCCGACGACCGCGGCCACGGGCGTGATGCAGGAGCGGACCGGCTGACCGTCCACATGCACGGTGCAGGCGCCGCACAGCGACATGCCGCAGCCGAATTTCGTGCCCGTGAGCGCCAGATGATCCCGCAGCGCCCACAGCAGCGGCGTATCGGGCGTAACCTCGAGATGCTCGACCCGCCCGTTCACAGTGAGCTCGACGCTCATTAGAAACCTCCCGTGCGTCTCGAACGGATGAACCACGGGCGTATCGTGAACCGGTTGTCATGCATCATTCAAGAGAGTCCCTCCGAGAAGCCGCCTGCGGGGCCGAACGGGAAGGGGGCCGCCGGATTGCGGACACGCCAACCCTCGGCCTGGACTCGGCCGGGCACGGGCGCGAGAAGCCGCCACGGCCGATCACGAGAGTGCCTGGGCCGAGCACGCGCCACCCGCCGCGATGGCATCGCCCCCCCGACGAGATGAGCCAGCAAGCGGGTCTACAGTCGCCATCGGCCAATTCGAGGGTTCTGGTGCATTACCGGATCACGGATCAATTGGCGAGGAGTCGGAACGCTGAGAGTCACGACAAGGCTGTATCCCATTGCTTCTTCAGCGACCAGTAGCGCCACCGGCCCGGTCCGAACTTGAACTGCCGCTTGCGGATCCGATGAGCGAACTCGATGCCCGCCAGAGTCACTGCTGCGGTCCGATAGGACTTGAAACCCGACATCAGCCGGCAGCGGCGCTTAATCGCCCGGTGGTACTGCTCGAAGATATTGTTCAGGTACTGGCAGGTGCGGACTAGGACGTATATCCACCGCCAATCTTCTCGATG
Organism: Pseudomonadota bacterium; assembly: GCA_021847105.1. Taxonomy (GTDB): domain Bacteria; phylum Pseudomonadota; class Gammaproteobacteria; order Steroidobacterales; family Steroidobacteraceae; genus 13-2-20CM-66-19. The sequence continues at coordinate 294,646 of JAJZUT010000002.1, forward strand.
GAGCCGGCGCAGCGCCCAATGACTCTGCTTGTGCCATCCAGCGTGATCTTGCGCGGCCAACGTGGCGTCGAAGATGTCACCGCTTTGCGGAAAAAGGCCATCGCGGCAGCGATCCTGCGGGTGGTCTGGAATAGCGACTCCACCGTCTTCCCCTGCCTGTCGACCGCGCGATAGAGGTAGCCCATTCCCGGCCGGGTCCGAATGTAAGTCTCATCCACCTTCCAGGACGAGCCCCCAGCTTCGCGCGGCGGTTCCACCGCCGCTCATATTCCGGAACGTATCGGAACACCCAGCGCATGATCGTCGTGTGACTGACGTGCACGTCCCACTCCGCCATCAAAGTGACGAGATCGCGATAGCTGATGCGGTAGGTTAGGTAAGGTACCAACAAACACAGCCCTCAATGACTTCTCGGGGGAATCGCCGACGCCGGTAGATGGCATCGCGTTCTATGGGTTCCGTCACGGCAAGCTCCGGGCAAAGACTCCCGGATATCACGGTCCTGCCTAATGCACCAGAACCCTCGCGATATGCGGGTCCCCGGCTGCGCGGATTCATCATGGGATCGTGGTTTCTTGCCACCGGAATTTCGCAGTACCTCGGCGGCCCCGTCGCCACTTATGCCGCCGTAGCCCGTCGAGTGACGGATCCGGTGCAGACCCTGCCACTGTACACTCACTTGTTCTACCGGCTCGGAATCGTGGCGCTCATTGGCGCCTTGGCGGCGATCGCAATCGTGCCCTTGCTGGAACTCCTGTCTGTCCCCGAAGATACCATCGCAATACCCGCCGGAATACCGGGCACCATCCGCAAGAAAGAATAGGCACATGGGACGCGGCGCAACTCTCTGCGCTCTGCGAATCTGCGCAGACGGCGGGCGCAGTGACGCTGCAGTCGTTCACACGACCGCAGCATCGTGCTAGGTCAAGCAATGGATCAGTTCTTGTAGAGACGAATGTAGTCTACGCGCATGGCCGCCGGGAACGGCGTACTGGCGTTCGGCTCACCCGGCCAGTCGCCACCCACGGCGATGTTCAATATGATGAAGAACGACTGACCATTGTCGAACGGCCAGACCCCACCGGGAAACTCTGCAATGCTCTGCGGGGTAAATTTCGCATAGGGATGACTTGCATCGTCCACGTAGAATTCTATCGCTCCTCGTGTCTTGATGATCCCATAGGTATGCCAACCAGCCGCAGTGGCGCCACCATGGAAATAGTAGAATCCACCAATTGCGTCGCCCGTAAAGCCGCGCCCATGGATGGAACCCTTGTTCCAGTCCGAAACTCCCGCCGGTACCATCGCACCTCCCTGCCCCGGCGGACGACCGGCGCGGTCGATACGCTCCATGATGTCGACCTCGCCACAAGCCGGCCAGCCGACGGTTCCAACATCATTGCCCAATAACCAAAATGCCGGCCAAATTCCCTGCCCCTCGGGTACCCAGATCCGCGCCTCGAGTCGCCCATACCTGAAGCTGAATTTCCCACGGGTATCGAGGTTTGCCGATGTGTAGACACCGGGTACCGGCTGCTGCGCAACCACGTGCAGGTCACCGTCCGTGCCTACATAAGAGTTCGGAGCCTCTTTCTCGCATGGCGCAACGCTGGAATTATAGGCACACAATACGCCGACACTGTGGTTCGTATCCGCGCCAACGTTATACCGCCAGAGTTCCGGATCAGGTCTGACACGCCGGCGGGCACCGACCCCTTCATTGAATTCCTCCGACCAGACGAGCGCCCCGTGAGGGACGTTGAGACGGAATTCTCGCGTCGCCTCCCCGCTGATTTGTTCGCCCTGTGCTTTGGCGATGGCTCGCACCGTTCGACTTGAGGAGATGAGAAAGGGAGCCTCGTATGGTGTCGACCGAGCGCTCGGCACGCCATCGTCCAGGGTATAGAAGATCTCTGCACCGGCACTCGGCGAGGAAATCGTCACGAGCAGCGCACCATTCAACGCTTTGATGGCATTGATTCGGGGCTTCCCAGTCACCTCGCGATCGGCCGGACGGACGGATGCCCACACCATTGCGCTGCAATAGAACGATAGACCCGCCAGCGTCACAATGACGACATTTTGCGCAATACTTTTGAACAATCCGTCTCTTTCCTCTTGTACTCCTTGCGGACCCCATCGCAGCTTACAGCACTTCAGATCCCCTGAGCGCGCGAGTACCCAATGCGTCCTGATTGGCCGCAGCATGAAGCTGCGGCGCATGTCCACCGGCGCCAACGCCATAAAGATCCGCGTACAGGACGGCGACTTCAGCATCAAAGCCCAGCCAGCTCGCGCACCAGCGCCGGCAAGGCAGCCGGTGCGATCTCAAGCGACAAGGACATGGCGTTGGCCAGGGACAGGCGCAGAGCCACAGCCGACGGGGAGATCGGCCTTTCCAGCATCGCGGGCATTGGTGGCTCCGTGGCAGCCAAAACCACCACCGGCACCATGCGAGGCACGCTCCCCATCTCGGCATCACGGAGCTTGCCCTTCCAGAGCGTAAAGTACTTCGGGTCCAGCCCCTGGGCTCGGCAGTAGGCGGCCAGGGTCTGGCCTGATTTACGTTGGGACGTCAGATGTTAGCCCCACCAGGCCCGGATGTCTTTCCGGCGCCTGGAAGGTGAAAGTCGGTTCCTCGCCATCGGCACACTCCTCGCGGTCGTCACCAGAGGAATCACGCGTTGCTCTGCAACGAGCTCCAGCAACCGGTTGCTCGCCCCGAGCTGACTAAGCAGCCCCGCCACGATCACGGAGCTGTCGAGAACGACACGGGGCAAATTCATATGTCACATCCTGTGCGATGTGACATTCTCAGAGAAGTCCAAGGGCGGTTAGTCCGCGCGTCGAGCATTGCGCAAATAACCAGCGCTCGAGCATATCTTATTGATTTAGAAGAACTGGTCGCCAGGGGGCGGAATCGAACCATCGACCGGCGGATTTTCCGCCGCATAACGGCAATCCAGGGGTCTATTAATCAATGACTCGCAGTGCTTGCCCAGCCCCAAACTCGCCTATCCCTGGCACATTTCTGGCACACCCACAGCGCACGGTCGGAGCGTTTATTTCCAGGGCCAGTTGAGGCAGAGCGGCACCATGAACGCACGCACTGATCAAGTGCTCATGGAGAAACGGAACTCGCTCGCTCCTCAGCAACGAGCCGAGGTCGAGGACTTCGTGGATTTCCTCAAGGCCCGCCGTGAACGCGACCGCGACGATGCCGCTCGACGGCTCGGGGAAGCGTTCGCGAAGCTCGATGCGCTGAACCCGCCGCCGGTATCCGCGCAGGACGTACAAGCCGAGATCGAAGCCGCCCGCGCCGCACGCCGTGCTCGCGATACGGATCGTCGCTGACACCAATACGGTCCTCTCCGGTCTTCTCTGGCAGGGAGCGCCGCGTCGCCTGCTCGACTAGGCCCGCTAGCGCAAGATCACCCTCTGCACGAGCTTGGTGCTGCTTGCCGAACTCGGCGAAGTCATGGGCCGCGACAAGTTCGCCGAGCGCCCGCAAGACTACGAGCGCTTGGCCGAGACCGTCACACCCGAGGCACTTCCCACTCCGGTGATTGAGCGCGATTCCGACGACGATCACGTCCTCGCCTGCGCCGTCTCCGCCGAAGCCCGGCTCATCGTCTCGGGCGACCCCCATCTCCTAGACCTCAAAGCCTATCGGGACATCCCTATCCACACCGCATCTGTCGCTCTCAGCAAAATAGACGCAGCACCGCGATAGCAAGGCTAGTGCGCTCGACCCTCGAGCCACCCGAGAGCGGCACACAGGGTCCTTATGCGATCAGAAAATACTGAGCACGGGCGAGTTGGGCCAACAACGCTTGAGCTTATCCCCGCGCTCTATCTAATTGCCTCCTCAGAGGCCCGCCTTCGGACTTCATCGTCTCAATAATTTGAGACTCTGGGAAACCCCGCGGCGGTCCAGATCGTATCCCTCGGCGAGCACCCTACAGAAACCGCCCGGTCGTGCCCACCGAATGGCAATCGCACCCCAACCCTGCACCCCGTCCCACTCGTCGCTCTCCGTCTTACGTACATCCCCGCCGCATCTCCAACACCATTTTGTCATCGACATTGCACCGCATCATTATGACGTCGACATGAACGTCGGATACGAACGCGCGACGCCCTCGCCATCTACAGAACGGACTGCCCCCATACCAGCTCTAGCCCGTTCATGGACAAGCTTGCCAATTGCACGCAGACGACGATAATGAAACACAGGGCGTCATTTGCGCCGCGCTGCAAAGGAACACCGGACCCGTCCTTCTGGTCATGTCACCGAGCAGGACTTGAACGCAGAACATCAGGCCCCGTCAGACGATAGGTGCGCACATGTGTGCAAGCGGGCGGAAGCAGAACCAGCTCTCTTTTCTGGCCATCATTTTGAGCTTCACAATAGCAACCACCACCGTTGCGAAGGCGGACACCTTCGGCGCCGTGCATTACGACCCGCAGACGAACCAGATCCTCGTGATCATTCACTACCGGGGCACCAACCCCAATCATCACTTCTCCATTCAGTGGGGGCGCTGCCGAAAACTTCATGGACAACTCCACGGACCAGCGCCTCGGGCGATCGATCTCGGCATTCTCGATGAGCAGGGGAATGATGCGGCAAGGAAGCCGTACACCAAGCTCGTAAAAGTCCCGCTCGCGGGCATATCATGCAGACCCGCAATGGTGACGCTGTGGACGCCACCCAATCAATACCGCAGCATTGCCATTCCGTAGCGGCCGACAGTGATCTTCTTGACATGGGCATCACGCGCCAACCGGGAAGGATTGATCAGTGATAAGGCGTCGCGCCCAGACTCACAACACGCGCACTACGAAACTTCAAGACTATGAAAGCGCGGTCGTGAAAACCGCAATCAGGTTGCTATGGTGGGTGTTTGTGGCACTCGCTGTCTCTGGAGTGACCCTGGCGACCAACGAGCCGACTGTGCACTCCGGGCCAAAGGTCACTGAAACGATCCTCTATCGATTCAAGGGCGGCGCGGACGGAGTTCATCCCGATCGCGGCGTCATCCTGGGCAACGCGGGCAATCTCTACGGAACCACATCCGGAACGCCGTTCGGTCAAAGCAACGGATGCAAAGACTGCGGCACTGTTTTCGAGATCACAGGCGAGACCCACGCGGAAAAGACCTTGCACAGGTTCTTTGGGGGTGAAGACGGCGCTAATCCGGGTGCCGGTCTGATGTCCGACAGTACCGGTAACCTCTATGGCACCACACAATTCGGCGGCCCAAACTGCACTCGCTGGGTGGCTTCCGGCTGCGGGACTGTGTTCGAGATTGCCGCACAGGCTGTGACTCGATGCGAGACCCTCTGTGGCACCCGGTTCCAAATTTCCGATCGGGTTCACGCCGAAACCATCCTGTGGTCATCCCCCCCGCACGGTGCCTCGTGGCCAGCGGGAGGCGTGATCAAGGACGCCGCCGGTAATCTTTACGGCACGACGTCCACGGGTCGGTGCTCGAATGGCCACTATGGATGCGGCACCGTCTTTGAGATTCTCGCTGGCACGCGCAGAGCCGTTGTTCTGCACACGTTCGCGGGGGGTGGAGACCTAGATGGTTTCCCGAAGCGTCGATTGGTGATGGATCAGCATGGGAACCTGTACGGCATGACTTGGGCCAGTGACTTTCGGCACCACTTCGCAGGCACCGTGTTCGAGATCGCTGCGGGCTCTCACAGGGAGAAGACGCTGCATAGATTCTCAGGCGGTCGCGACGGTGGCACCCCGGATGGCAACTTGATCGTTGACAGCAAAGGCAATCTTTTTGGGACCACACAGTTCGGGGGCGGATTCTGCAATGCCGACAGTAGCCCCGGCATCGATGCCGCGGGTTGCGGCGTCGTGTTCGAGTTTGCCGCAGGAACCGACAAGGAAAGCATTTTGTATCGGTTCAAGGGCGGCCGAGATGGCATGGAGCCCGACAGCTTGGTCATGGATCCTGCCGGCAACCTCTTTGGCACGACATCGAGCGGTGGCAAATGTAGCAATAAGTACGGCTGCGGCACTGTTTTCGAAATTGCCTCCGGGAGTCTCAAAAAGACAACGTTGTATCGCTTCAAGGGCCGGCGCGATGGCCAGACCCCCGAGGGCATCCTGGTCATGGGCAGCGCAGCCAATCTTTACGGAACGACCTCTCAAGGTGGCAGGAATTGCCCGACAAGAATGGATCTCGGTCCTGGTTGCGGAACGGTATTTGAGATTACCCGCAATTAGTCGTCGATGAGGGAACGCTTCGACGGCCGTGAGACAGCCAGCAATCGACATGGGGAAGGTTTAGGTGCATTACTGGTTTGCGTCCCAATTAGCGAGGAATCGGAACGCTGAGAGTCATGACAATGCTGTATCCCACTGCTTCTTCAACGACCAGTAGTACCGCCGGCCCGGTCCGAGCTTGAAATGACGCTTGCGAATTCGGTGCGCTAACTCGATGCCCGAGAGGGTCACAGCCGCAGTCCATAGGACTTGAAGCCGAGCATGGGTCGGCAGCGGCTTTTGATCGCCCGATGGTCCTGCTCGACGACATTGTTCAGGTACTGGCAGGTGCGGACTAGGACATGTATCCACCGCCGATCCTCTCGACGGAGGCGGTGCAGTGCCCATTGACTCTGCTTGTGCCCATCCAGCGTGATCTTGCGCGGCCAACGTGGGGCGGAAGATGCCACCGCCTTGCGGAAAAAGGCCATTGCGGCAGCGATCCCGCGAGTGGTCTGGAATAGCGACCCCACCGTCTTCCCCTGCTTGTCGACGGCGCGGTAGAGGTAGCCTGTCTTCGGCCGGCTCCGAATGTACGTCTCCTCCACGCGCCACGATGAACCCACAGGCCTCGCCCGTCGGTTCCACCGCTTTTCGTATTCGGGGACGTACCGGAACACCCAGCGCATGATCGTCGTGTGACTGACGTGCACGTCCCACTCGGCCATCAGGGTGACGAGATCGCGATAGCTGAGGCGGTAGGTAAGGTACGAACGAACACAGCCCTCAATGACCTCTCGGCGGAATCGCCGACGCCGGTAGATGGCATCGCGCTCAATGGGTTGCGTCACGGCAAGCTCCGGGCAAAGGTTCCCGGATGGCACGATCCTGCCGCTAATGCACCAGAACCAGCTCCAAACCAGCCTTTCCCTGGCACATGCCTGGCACACTCACTCTCAGCGCGACACATTCCTGGCACTCGGCCACATTCGCTTCTCAGATAGGACGAGTAACCTCGGGACAAATCCAATCCATTTCGGATACCGCGGGCGCCGGAAGAATGCGGGACCATTGCTGATTGACCAGCAAGGGCTCTTAACTCGCTCCGGCATCCGCGATCTTGAATTGCATGAAGTACGTACTTTCTGTATAGTTCGTATACTGCAGGAGTTCAGTATGATGTATTCGGAACAGATCGTCACGGTGACCTCGGCCGACTTCCAGCGAAACATCGGGCTGTATCAGGACGAAGCGCTGAAGAAGCCGGTTGCCATCACCAAGAACGGCCGCCCGCGGACCGTGCTGATCTCGGCCGAGGAATACGAGCGGCTCAAACGGCGTGATCGCCGGGTGATCGCCGCCGGCGAGGTGTCGGAGCGCCAAATCGCGGCACTTCGAGAAACCAAGGTGCCAGACCGGTTTGCTGATCTCGATGCCGAACTCAAAGACTGGAAGCCGTGAGCTTCCCAGACCCGCACCCGGGACTTATCATCCGTTATGCCTATCTGTGGAAACGCGAGCACGAGGAGGGTCGCGAGGAGGGCGGTAAGGATCGCCCGTGCGCCATCGTTCTATCGGTTCTTGACGACGACGGGGAGCCCGAAGTCATGGTGCTCCCCATCACACACAGCGCGCCACAACGCGCGCAAGACGCGATCGAGATCCCCACGGCTACCAAGCAGCGCCTGGGACTCGATTCCGAGCGGTCGTGGATCGTGATCGCTGAAGCGAACGAGTTCGTGTGGCCCGGGCCAGACCTTCGTCCAGTACCTGGGTGCGACAACTCGACGATCGTACATGGGACTCTGCCGCCGAAGTTCTTTGCTCATGTCCGCGACCGATTTCTCGAGCGCATCATGCGGGGAAAGGCCCTGGCAGTCCGCCGCACGGAGTGAAATGTCCGAGTTTCGTCCGCGACAATGTCTTCTCCGCCATCCGCCGCGCGCATCAAGCAACTGAGTTTCTGACCCGGCGCTGCCCGAGATCAGATTCACGACAGCGTTGAAACTGCAGACACGGAATCCGCACCTGTCTGCACTTTCATCGGCGCGTACCGCAAGTCTGTCTCCGACCTTGCGTACCCGAATACGCTGATCATCAACTCCTCTTCAAGGGCGCCAATTCGGCAGTCGATACGACGAAGGTCTCGAATGGGTATCTCTCCGCGTGTTTCGTCAGGCCAACGCCTCAACTGCCGATCTTATGCCCTCAAGTAACGAAGCCTTCGGAAAGGCCGTAAGCCCTCCAGCAACCCCGTTCTTCCGACGCTGAGCTGACGGCTCGATGCTCTGGCAGCGGCAATCTGAAGTGGGCCCTACGCAGCGGACCTCATAGATGTTGTTTGATCAGTGAGTTGCATTCTGCGCGCATACTCGTTGGGCGACAAGTATCCGAGTGATGAGTGCAGACGGATTGGATTGTAAAATCCGTGGATGTACTGCGCGATTGCTCGGCGAGCATCCTGCTTCGTCGCATACGGCTGTGTAGCTTCTTCAGCCTTCAATGTCGCAAAGAAGCTCTCTGAGACTGCGTTATCCCAGCAATTTCCCTTGCGACTCATGCTGGCAACCATTCCGAGCGCGCCGAGTGCATCACGGAAATCATTACTCGCGTATTGGCTGCCGCGATCCGAATGAAACACGGTGCCTGCGCTGGGGGCTTCACAGTGACAGGCGTTGCGCAGGGCGTTCAGTACGAGCTCGTCGGGCATCCGATCCGAGAGGCTATAGCCGAGCACTTGGCGAGTCTTAAGCGCAATGATCACGGCCAGATACAGCCAGCCCTCACGAGTGGCAACGTAGG
>JAJZUT010000046.1 GCA_021847105.1 Pseudomonadota bacterium
CAAGCAGCGTAGTCAATAGGCGTCTGGTCAGTTGATTGGCTTTACGAACCATGCCAACCCCGTGGTCCGCAAATATTCGGTCATGCGCACCTGGGCGCGGATGAATACTCATGATGTAGCCCGCGAAAGATCGGATCCGCACGGACGGTATGCAATTCCCCGTAACGGCGGCACGGAAGCAGCGGTGGGTGGGCGATGTCGGCAGGTGAATCGGGGAAGCCGGGTCCGGGCGCATGTGTGGACACCGAGTGTCGTAATGCGCAACCCGCGATTTCAGAATGGATCGCGGGTGCGATGCGGATAGCGGAATCAGCCAATCGAAGCACTCTCGGCGGACCGTGCCAATAGAGGTGGACCCGAAAAATTGGACAGTTCTTTGCGGCCGGATAAGTGGAGCTCTGCGGTTTAGGCAGCTGCCGCGAGCGGCATGGCATCTAAGTACACGGCATCGGGCGTACGCCGGTCAAGGGCGGTATGCGGGCGGCGGGTATTGAAGAGATCGATGTAGCGAGCGAGGCCGCTGCGCGCCTCGCTGACGGTATTATAGGCGTGCCAGTAAACCTCTTCGTATTTGATCGAGCGCCACAGTCGTTCGACGAACACGTTGTGTGTGCCTTGTGAAAGGTGCACGAGTCCCGTGGGTGAGATACCCACCCGGCCACTCTCGCTCCGGCCGGAAGCACTTGTAGCGGGCCAGGAGGCAACGAATGGCCTGAAGCACTTCAAGAAACTCCCTCTGTAAGCGGACCCGCTAAACTAAGTAGCCATGGATTGTGAGCTCGATGTCTTCCAGTGGGACCCGGAACGTGGCTACCAGCGCTTTCTTCGCTTGACTGATCGTCGATATGTCGCCAGGCGGGGCGGGGCTCGCAGTCTCGGCAGCCCCTTTGGGGCTACCGTAGCCCGTATGAGAGCCGCAGAGCGATTTGTTGGAGCACATCGACAAGCATGTCGTCATTGAGGGCACGGTGAAATTGCGGTTGCTCGGGCAACGCTCGCTTCGCGCGCTCGTTGAGCACTATCGCCGGGGCGTGTCCGTTCATCGATGAGCCGTATTGGAAGCCTTGAACAGTTGGATAGGCTTCGTACAGCTGCCGTGCCCAAGCGCGCGCACGGGCGCGCGGCCCGGAATGAATTGCGGTGGAAGCGCCGATCCTTGTGGCGAAGGCGCCACGCAGGTCAAGCAAGGTTACCGGCTCATGCAGGGCAAAGACGGCGAGGGCAGGCGCTTTGCGGATCCGGTCAATCCGACGGGTCGCCTGGAAGACTTCCGCCGCGCAGGTGTCCACTTCGGGCGCACAGTAGAGCACGGCGCGGTCCTGCTCGGTCGGCTCATCGCTTGAACTGGGTAAATGATGGTCCCAGCGCGCCCCGGTGGGGCCGACGTGACGGAATCGATTCCATTGCGAAGGATGCCGACCGGTGGAGAAGTAGATGCGCGCCAAGGGCGTGCCAGCGGGCATTTCGAGGGTCTCGGCCGCAATTCGGCGTAGCGCCTCGACACCAGGCGGCTCCGGGAATTTACTCACCGGCGTCAGGCGCGCGTCAGGTCACGGGCAAGCCTCGTCACCGTCTCGATCGGCCGGCCCGAAAGCAGCCATTCGCGAGGACTCAGAGGAGACGCATCGCTGTCGGACTGCAGTTCCGGATCGGGCAGCAGGAACCAATCGACTACATCCAATGGGAATAGATCAGACGGAAGCGCCTTCAGCACTTGGGTGAGACCCGGGATGACGAGACGGCGCTCGAACTGAAAGCGCGGCAGCCGCCAGCTTCCCTCGTACTCCAGCCCAAAGAGAGACCGCTCCCGCAGCCTCTGGCGCACTCGGCTCACGTCCACGCGCAAGAGCTTGGCGGCCTCGACGGCCGACAGGCTGTCCTCGAGCAGCGCCATGTATTGCGCCTGGCTGCCTATGAGGGGATCGTTATCGGCGCCGACGACCACATCGTCCTTGAAGGCGCCGACGCTACGCAGGGCATCAAGCTCGGCAGCCGCGAGCTCCGCGGCGTGGTGGCGACCGGGAGGCGGAGTAGTCGCTGTGGTCAAGGGGCGATTGCGTGCCAGCGCAAGCTTGGCAGCGGTGTACCACTTGGCCAGCGAACGCTTCTCCGCGGCGCTGCCTCCCGGCAGATAGTCCAGACTATCCGACGACAGAGTTGCGGTATGCTCAGCCATATGCTCCTCTCCATACTTTGACGAGAACTCCCGGTAATATATTAGCAGGAGAGTGCGGGAGGCGCATCAATCCCTGCCCAATGGGCGAACCCTTGTGCCAGGGATGTGCCGAGCTCAGCTTGAGCGTGCCGTAATTGTGCCGTGGTGGGCCTGGGAACGGGGCTGGCAAGCGCTGCAAGTGATTGAGTCATAAGCCCCTAAAACCCCGAAGTCTGGTTTGTAAACCGTTCGTCTGGGGCTCGACTGCCTCAGTCGGCACCACTCAGCCGGATGCGGCCGGCTTGGCACCGGCGCACGATCCGGAGGGTTGTTGTCAGAGGGACGCCAGAAACTGGCGCAAGACCGACACGGTCTCGGGCAATCCGCTGGCCAGAAACGTCTCTAGCATGTCTTCGGCCGTCTTGGGAGGCGATTTCAAGTCCTGGCGCTGCTCCTGCACCACTCTTACCACCGCGCCCATGCTGAGGTCGCAGAGATGGCGGACGAATTCGTCAGGATGCTGGGCTTCGATATCGAACTCGGCGAGCGCTTCTGTCGGAAAGTGCTTGAGGTTGGTCGTCACAATGACTGCCGCGCCGGATTTGATCGCGGCCGCCAGCACATGGCGGTCGTCGGCGTCCGGGAGACGCAGAGTCTCGATCAGGCTCATACCCGGTGACTAGGCAATCGGGGACGGCGCAATCCATGTGCCGGCGGAGTCGGTCCAATTTCTGGTTGTCGATGTCCGGCCGCTGTCGCTGCAGCGCCCTGATCCATTCTTCGTGAATGTGGTTTGTCCAGTGCGCCCGAAACAGGCCGGTCCTCGCGAGGCGGATCAGGAGATCCCGGATCGGAGCCGGATAGAGCGCGCAGGCATCGTATACGGCTCCGAACGTCGCCATGGGCGATCAGTAGCCCAAGCCGAGCTCTTGCGACAGCGCGGTCAGCTCGGCCGCCGATTGCCGGGTTTCGGTCAGGGTGCGTTCCCGGTATTTCAGCAGGTCACTGAAGGCGACACGCCGGTGGGTCCCGACCTTGCGGAAAGGGATCAGGCCCGTTTCCAGGAGCTTTACCAGGAAGGGCCGGGACACATTGAGAAAATCCGCGGCCTCCTGCGTGGTGAGCTCGGCGTGATAGGGAACAATGCTGACCGCATTTCCCTGGGCCATCTGCGACAGGATCTCTACGAGCATCCGCAACGCCGGCACGGGGATCGACAACGGTTCCTCATGGTCGCCATGCAGAACGAGACGCGCCGCATCGCCCTTGCCGACGATCGCCGCCAGCAGGCGGCTGCTGCTCTTGGCCTGCTCGGCGTCGCTGGCGCTCGGAACCACCAGATCCGCCCGAGGAGGCATGGTCGGTGGCGGTTTGGCTGCTGGCTCGCTCATGTTCGCTTACCCCGCGACTTGGTTTAGGGCACTATACATCAAAACCCATCTAATCGAAATACACGCATTATTCGAAACTGTGAAGGGAGCCTTGGGCGGGGAGTCGAATGCCACAGCGTCCCGGCCTATGCTCTTGGCGCGCGAGCGCAAAAGGCTGCCGGCCGGCCCTGGTTCTCCTCTCCCGGACGCGAACGGAACGGTGTGTCAGGAATGTGTCGAGCTGAGATTGGGTGTGGCAGGAATGTGCCGTGATGTGACGGGGTTGAGGCTCGGCAAGCGCTGCAAGCGATTGATTTATAAGCCAATTTATAGCCGTTGTGCGGCTGAAAATCCGCGTGTCGGTGGTTCGATTCCGCCCCTGGCCACCAGTCCTTCTTAATCAATAAGTTACGGTTCTGTGCTGTCTGCTCATCCAGTCAGCGACACGCGGACTAGCTACGTTTAGGGTTCCTTTAGGATGTCACATCATATAGGATGTGACATATGAATCCACGCCGCGTCGTTCTTGACAGCTCTGTGGTCGTGGCGGGATTGCGTAGTCGGCTCGGGGCGAGCAACCGGTTGCTGGAACTGGTCGCAGAGCAACGTGTCATTCCCTTAGTGACGACCGCGCTGTTCCTCGAATATGAGGAGGTTCTGAAGCTGCCAGAGCAACGTCTCGCGACGGGCATGAGCGAAGCGGACGTCACGGGATTCCTGGCCGCCTTTGCGAGTGCCGCTGAACCCGTCGATGTTCACTTTCTCTGGCGGCCGCTGCTTGCCGATCCCGACGACGAGCTGGTTCTTGAGTGTGCCGTGAATGGTCGTGCAGAAGCGATCGTCACGCACAACACCAAGGATTTCGCGCTGGCCTTCCGAGCGTTGCGCATCGCGATCCTGACACCCGGAGTTCTACTGAAGAGTATCGAGCCATGAGCAAGAGCACGTATCCCTTGAAGTTGCCGACCTCTATCAAGAAGGCAGCTGCCGAGCTTGCGGCAAGCGACGGTGTTTCGCTGAATCAGTTCATCGCGGCGGCTGTAGCGGAAAAGGTGGGAAGCCTGCGCACTGCCCGGGAGTTCTTGCATGAGCGTGCGGGTTCGTCAAAGCCGAGAGATATGCTCACCTATCTGCGTCATGCACCGAAGGTTCCCCCAAGCGCTGACGACACGCGATGAAATGCGCCGATCGCTGCGCGCCAGGTCATTTCACCACACCATCGTCGGCTGCTCGATCTGCCTGCGCCGGTCTGCGTGAAAACACAACCACGGCCTCAAGTTCGCGTCTGTATTGACCGTCTTCCTCTTCAGCCCGAAGTAGTCGGCCACATGCCGGATCGACATCACCGCGCGCAGCCGCGAGCCGCTCTCGGCCAGACGTTTCGTCACCCGCGCGTCAAGGATCCAGCCACCCGAGCAGCTCGAGCTTGGCTCCGCGGTGCGGGCAGGCCACCTGCACCCGTGGAACCTCAAGCTCGACGGTGTGCTCGACCATCGGCAGGTCCCGCACGGTGCGCCACTGCGTATCGTGCAATGCCGGCGCCTCGCGCCAGCTGCTGCTGCAGTGCGCTGGCCGGCTCCGCTCCCGCCGCGGCCTCAGCACGCACCAGCGGCTCTCGTCACGGCGCTTTTGGCGCCAACCGCACAGCTCATACCCTTCCCACCCGCCAAGGGCCGAAATACACTCTTCTGGGGCCACGGCCGCCCTCCTGCCTTCTTAGTGCCTGGTAACACCAAGTTCGCAGTGGTGGCTGTTCGCCTCAGCTCCCGCGTTCAGCTACCCCGGAAACGGGAGAATAACCGAATAATTGTGGACAACAGCGGGCAATCACCTGGATGTTGGCGGCAATCAATACCGTCGAGCCTCTGATCCTGGAACTGCAGAGCGCCAAGTTCCTGTAGAGCGAGAAGCCGTGGAGCGCCGAACGCCTACCTCTTGTCGGGGAGCGCATCCGCAGACGCTGCACGCACTTTGCGCCCGGTTCGGCGAGGCCGAGTGGCTCGAACGCGGATGCAGTGCCGGCGACCTGATGATGGTGGCGGTGCTGCTCAGGTCGAGGCCGTCGGCGTTCCCGAGCTGGCGCGCGTACGTCGCCCGCTTCGAAGCCCAGCCCGAGTGCTAGCGTGCCTTCGCGGCCCAATTGGACGTGTTTACGTCCGGGTCGACCGGGTGATGGCCATCATCGTGGCCGCAATGGCTCGAGCGAGTCTCATCTATGCAGTTTGCGCAAAATGCAATTCAACTCGAACGACAGGACCGGC
>JAJZUT010000029.1 GCA_021847105.1 Pseudomonadota bacterium
GCGCAGGTCACGAGCGGGGACGGCGGGCCGGTACGGAGAGCGCCTTGCTGTCCTCCGCACTCGGTACAGCCTGCGCGATTGCACGGGACTTGAGTTTCGTGCCCGAGATGCAGCGTCTGCGCGATCTCTTCTGGGACCTTCTGCAGGAACGCTTCGGCACTCGCGTCGTGCTCAATGGTCATCCAGATCGCCGGCTGCCAAACACGCTCAATGCCTCGTTTGTCGGGCGCGTGGGCGCCGACATTCTCGCGGCAATGCCGGAGGTCGCCGCATCGACGGGCTCGGCTTGCCATTCAGGGCAGATCCGCCTGTCGCCCGTCCTCGCGGCCATGGGTCTCGCCGCCGAAGTCGGGATGGGCACGATCCGCTTCAGTCTCGGGTGCCAGAGCACGCAGGAGGAAATCGAGGCTGTCGTCGCGCGTCTGGGTCAAGTGCTCGGATGAGCCAGGCGCCTGCGACAACCCAAATCAGCCCCACGGACTATGAGTTCTGACGCGCAACCTCACTCGGTGCCATCACCGAGTCGCTCGAGCAGCGCCTGATCCTCGAGCTCATGGGCGCCATCAGTGGCGCTACCGTCTGTCCTTGACGCGAGCTGCGGCGATGGATCACTTGCCTGCGTCGTGGCGTCTCGGGGGGGCCGCGGTGACTGGCATCGATGCGGATCCTGCCATTCTCTTCGCGGCGCATGCCCGCGCAAAAACAGCCGGTGTCAAAGTGACGCTGGTCGAGGGGCAGATAGAGCGGCTACCGTTTCCAGATGCGAGCTTCGATGTGGTGCTCGCCATGACCGTTCTGTGCTTCATCGCAGATGCCGCCTCCGCAGTGCGCGAGATCGCCCGTGTGCTGCGCCCAGGAGACCGCCTGGTGCTCGGTGTGCTCGGGCGGTGGAGTGTATGGGCCATGAGCCGGCGGCTGCGCGCCTGGTTCGGCACAGCCACCTGGAAAGCTGCGCGCTTCCGTACCGCCGGAGAGTTGAGAGCGCTCGTCCGGCAGACCGGGCTTTCTGTTTGGACCGTCCGCGGTGCCGTCTTCTATCCGCCGATTGGCCTCTGCGCGAAAGTTCCGGAGCCAGTAGAGGGCTTGCTGGGAAGTCTCTCGACTTTTGGTGCGGCGTTCATCGCACTCAGCGCGAGCTCGAGTCGCGATTCGAGGTAACGAGAGCACGGAGCGAGCTCTGGATGATGAACGCTGCTATGTGGCCGCCCCGATTCGATCCAAAAAGAACGCGCCCGCATCATTGCTCGTGACCGGCAATGGACTCGGTAGCCGGCGATGGACGCTCCCTCCGTCCCCGCGTGCGCTGCCGTTTGATCAGCCGCTAACACCGCCACTGTCCTCCACCGCGAAATCAAACCACAGGCCGGAGGCCACTAGTATCGTGACACGTAAATATCGAAACATGTAAAATGTGCATACCTGAACTGTTCGAGGTGACCAGGTATGCACCAGACCGAACTGAGCTTGAGCAAGCAGGACCGTCGGACCGTGGATGAGTTTCGTGCCAAGGGGCTGCATCGGGCGCGGGAGTTCAATCGGGCGCACATCTTGGCGGCGCTCGATCGGAAGATTCCCGAGCCGGTGATCATGCAGGTCTTGAGCGTCGGGCGGACGGCGATCTGGCGGACCCGGGCGGCGTATCTGCAGGGTGGGCTGGATTTTGCCCTGCACGATGAGGCGCGCCCCGGCAAGCCTAAGCAGTACGAGGCTGATGCCGAGGCGCAGATCACGGCACTGGCCTGCTCGGCGCCACCACCGGGGGCGCAGCGCTGGACGATCGAGCTGCTGACCGAGGCGGCGCGGCGCCACTCCAAGATGAAGACGATCAGCCGGGAGACGATCCGGCGGACCTTAAAAAAAACCTCCTCAAGCCCTGGCGGAGGGTGATGTGGTGCATTGGCGAGCTGACCGAAGAGTACCGCCGGCGCATGTACGAGCTGCTCGCGCTCTATGCCCGGCCGTACGATCCGGCCGAGCCGGTGATCTGCATGGACGAGAAGAGCAAGCAATTGCTGCGCGAGACCCGTTGCCCCTTGCCGGCCAAGCCCGGCGTGCCGCTGCGGCAGGACTACGAGTACGAGCGCGCGGGCACCTGCAACATCTTCGTCGCTGTCGAGCCGCGCGGCGGGAAACGTCATGTGCAGGTGACCGAGCGGCGCACCAAGGAGGATTTCGTCAGCTTCGTCTGCCGGATGCTGCGCCGCGGGTACTCCGAGGTGCAAAAGGTGCACCTCGTGCTCGACAACCTCAACACCCATCTGCGCAGCAGCTTCGTGGAGGTCCTGGGCAGGGAAGCCGCCGCCAGCATACTGAGCCGGATCCAGTTTCACTACACCCCGGTGCACGCGAGCTGGCTGAACATGGCCGAGATCGAGATCGGCATCCTCGAGCGCCAGTGCCTCACGCGCTGTGCCGCCGACCAGACCACCCTCACCAGCGAGGTTGCCGGTTGGCAGAGACGACGCAACGCCGCTCGATGCGGCATCGAGTGGACGTTCACCCGCCGGGACGCGGATCGGAAGCTGCGTCGCCATTATGTTCCGTAATTAACGTGTCGTCGTACTAGTGCCGTGGTGATCCAGATCGCCGGCAGCGCCGCATGGGCGAGCGACACGATCGACCCAGAAGCAGCTCGGCACCCGGTCGGAGATCGCCGCGATCAGGTTCAGATACAGGAGCGCCATCCCGATCCCCATGATCGCAGCAGCCGGTAGCGCGGTCCCTCCCCTTGCCCGAGCGCGATCAAGGCGATTCCTCCAGCCAGCAGGAAGAACCGCGCGACCACCGGCCGCTTGCGGCCAATCCGATCGGCCAGACGCCCCGTCCACAACTGACAAAGCCCCCAGATCATGGCATAGACGCCCGCCAGCCATCCAATCTTCACCAGTCCCGCGCCATCGGTCTTGATGAGCACCGGGAGCATTATCCACACCAGGCTAAGCCACAGTAAATTGTAGCATCATGCCGTTGTCCTCGTGCTCGAGAATGTGGCAGTGCAGCATGAACGGGTGCTCCCGGGAGGCCGGCTGCTCGAAGCGCGCAATGGTTCGCACCGTTGCGCCGCGCCTGACGAGCACCGTATCCTTCCACCCGGCGACCTCCGGTGCCGGCGGGTTACCATCGATGCTGACTATCTGGAACGATACGCCGTGGTAGTGCATCGGGTGAGGCATGTGCGAACGATTCTCGAACTGCCAGATCTCGGTGCTGCCGAGCCTGACCGCCGCGTCGATGCGCCGCATGTCCATGTACTCGTGATCTATCGAGAACCACTTCTGCCCGCCGATGCCGAGGCTCATCCCTCCAGGGCCGGGCGGGCTCGTCGGCCGGTGCAGGCCCGCGGCGGCCCGCGCCGGCGCCGCCATGATCGCTTGAGCTGCCGCCTGCAGCGTGAAGGTCCGCACTGGCAGCTCCGACCGCAGTGGCTCGATTGGCACCAGCTGTGGGGGCAGCCGCGTGCGACGTCCTGACGGTTCGGCCACCCGCAATTGCAGCACGTCGAAGGTGCTGCGATCGAGGGCGTCGGAATCCATGCGCATCATGCTGAGGGATGGAACAATCTCCTCGGAGTAGCTGCGCAGCGCGAGGCTTCGGCCCTGGTCCCGCGACAGATCCACCATGACTTCGGCCCGCTCGCCTGGTGCGAGCAGTAACCGGCGCACCGGCACCGCGCGAGGAAGCAGACCGGCATCCGAGGCGATCACGTGAAACTCACGGCCATCATCGAAGCCGAAGTAGTAGATGCGGGCGTTCGAAGCATCCAGCAGTCGCAACCGGACCCATTGCGCCGGCACCTCGACGAACGGCTGCTCGCGGCCATTGACGAGGATGCGGTCGCCCTTCATGCCCATGCGATCCATCGCGCGGGTCATATAGGCGAGCGTGCCGTCGGGCGCGAGCGCCCGGTCCTGCACGATCAACGGCAAATCGTCGACTCCGTAGGCGCTCGGCAGATCGGGCGGAGCGTTGGACTCATCGTCCACCAGCAGCAGCCCGGCGAGCCCGGCGAACACGTGGGCTCCAGTGCGCGTCTCCGGGTGAGGGTGGTACCAAAGAGTTGCGGCCGGCTGCTCGAGACGGAAAGCGTAAGGAAATCTGGCGCCCGGCTGGAAGAGGCTGTGCGGCCCGCCATCCATGCTGCCCCGCACGTGGGCCCCATGCCAGTGGGTAGTGGTGCTTTGATCGATGTCATTGAGGATGTTGATCCTCACCTGCGTGGCGCGCGGCACGCGCAGCGTGGGGCCGAGATACGAGCCGTTGTATCCCCAAGTCGGGGTCCGCCTTTGCGCAATCAGTGACGTGCGGCCTGGCGCCATCCGCAAGTTGTAGAGCCGAGATCCGTCGGGCTGCGGTTCGCCGCTGAGTTGCGGCGGAATGGGGAGTGGGCGCGCGAAGGGCATCCCGTGGCGAACGCCCGCTCGCTCCATCCCCGCCATGCGCGGCATAGGGTTCATGGCTTGAGCGGCGGCAGCTCGCACCAGAGGCGGTGCCGCCAGCGCCAAACCAAGCCCGCCGGCCATCCGGCTGATGCCGCGCAGAACCTCGCGACGCGAGGCGTTTGTGGATTCCGGCCTCTTCACAACTCACCTCCGGGAAAAAGTTGAGGCGCCCATGCCAGCGCACCACCCAGACTGTGCGACGCTCCTTCAGCCAAGCGCTTCCGCCGGGGGCGGCCCGGAGTCAGGGTGCCTGGCGATGTATCTCTCGTGCAGCCTGATGAGCAGATAATAGACCACCGGGGTAGCGATGAGTGACAGCAGTACGGAGAAACACAGCGCGCCGATCACGGTGATGCCGAGGGGTTGCAGCATCTGCGCGCCGGCGCCGGCGCCGTAGGCGAGCGGCACCATGCCGAGCGCCGCGGCGAGCGAGGTCATGAGCACGGGTCGGAGCCTGCGATGACCGGCACGCACCAGCGCTTCGACGAGCTCCACGCCCTCGGAGCGCAGCTGCCGACAATAGTCGAGCACCAGAATGCCGTTCTTGGCGACGATGCCTACGCCGATGATCGCGCCGAGGTAGGACACGATGTTCAAGGTAATGCCGCTCACCCAGAGCCCCACCATCGCTCCGAAGAGCGCGAGCACCGCGCCGAAGACGATCGCGATCGGTTCGTGGAAGGAGCGGAATTCGATCACCAGCACCGTGAAGACGAGCAGGATGGCGGCGAGCAGCACGACCATGAGGTTCTGGAACGACTGCTGCTGTAGCCGATAGAGTCCCGCGTACTGGACGCTCCCGGGCGGCAGCCAACTGTCCTTGGCGAGCGTCGCGCGCACCTCGCGCATGGCGGTGCCGAGATCCACGCCTTCCAGGCGCGCCGAGACGATGTCGTCCTGGCGCAGATTGTCGCGGTTCAACTCCACTTCGTTGGGCCGCTCCTGCACGGTCGCCACCTGACTCAGCCGCACGATCGCGCCCGTCGGTGTGCGCAGCGGCAGTTCATCCAATTCGGAGAACCGGTCAACACTGCTCGGAGCGGCTAGCACGCGCACGTCGACGACCCGATCGCCGTGCAGCACGTACGAGGAGGTGCTGCCAAGCAGGGCGTTCTTGACCGCATCGGCGATGTTCTGCGTCGTCAGCCCGAAGCGCTCGGCCTGCGCACGGCGCACCCGCAGGTCGATGGTGGGACCGCTGACCACCAGGCCATCGAACGTATCGACGAGCCCCGGGATCTTCTTGATCTGCGCCTCGACGCGCGGCGCGGTCCTCTTTAGCCAAGCAAGATCCGGCGAGAAGAGCCGGATCTCTACCGGGTAGGGTGCGAGCTGCAGATCACCAACGAGGTCCGTGAGGAATCCCTTGAAGTCCCAACGGATCATCGGGAAGCGCTGGTCGAACTCCGCGCGTAGATGATCCAGGACCTGCTCGGTGGTGTGCTTGCGGTCAGGCTTGAGCTTGATCAGGAAGCTGCCGACATTGGGCTCGGCCAGGAATGGGCCGAGCGCAGTGCCCAGCCGGCGCGAATACGCCTGCACGTCTGGATCGGCGCGGATGAGCCGCTCGGCCTGATCGAGCTCCCGCGAGGCTTCGGCGAGGCTCGTGCCCGGGAGCGCCGAGTAGTCGATGTTGAAGCCGCCCTCATCGAATTGGGGCAGGAAGCCCGTCTGCAACCGCCCGTAAATGAAGACTGCGCCGACAGCGATCGCGGCACAGGCGAGCAGCGTCAGACCGGCATGCCGCAAGGACCAGCGCACGGCGCTCTCGTACGCGCGCAGGATGGGCCTCAAGATGAAGCCGCCTTCCTCTCCGACCTGCTTGCCGCCGCGAATGAGCCAGGCGGCCAGCGAAGGTGTCAGGGTGATGGCGAGCAGGAGCGACACCAGGAGCGAAACCACCATGGTCATGCCGAGAGCGCGGAAGAACACCCCCGCGAGGCCCGTCAGGAACATCAGGGGCAGGAAGACCACGACGGGCGTCAGCGTCGAGCCGATGAGCGCCGTCAGGATCTCGCCCATGGCTTCCTGGATCCCGGCCAAGCGCGGGCCGCCGAGCGCGAGGCGATGGCACATCGCCTCGACCACGATGATAGCGTTGTCGATGATGAGACCGATGGAGGCCGCGATCCCGCCGAGTGTCATCATGTTGAAGCTCATGCCGGCGAGCTTCATCGCAACGAAGGTGATGAGCACCGAGATCGGAATGGTGACGATCGCCGTCCAGACGCTGCCCCAGTTCTTCAGGAACAGATACAGGATGACGGCGGAGAGGACTAACCCAAAGATGACCGCATCCCAGACGTTACTGATGGATGAGCGCACGAACGAGGACTGGTCGTAGAAGAACCCGAGGTGCATATCGGGCGGCAACTCGCGGCGCAGTAACTGCAGTTGTGCCTGGAGCGCCTTCGCAATGGCGGGCGTGCTGGCGTTGGTATGGCTCTCGATGTCGAACAGCACCGCGGGGTGCCCTTGGGCGGTGACGTTCGTGTAGACAGGCGCTGGTCCGTGGACGACTCGCGCCACGTCGCGGACAAGAATGGGATGACCCCCGCGGTCGGCGATCACCACGTTACCGATCTCTCGGGCCGAATACACCCGGCCGTCAACCGTCGTCAGGTACAGGCGATAGTTCTGCGGCAGGAATCCCGCGGAAGCGACCATGTTGTTTTGCCCGAGCGCAGCGGTCACATCCTGCAACGCAAGGTGCGCGGCCTGGAGCTTGAGCGGATCGACCACCACGTGGTACTCCGGCACCCGACCCCCGACGATCTCCACCCTGGAGACCCCGGGGATCTGCAGAAAGAGCGGCTTGATGACATAGGTCGCGGTATTCCACAGATCCATGAGATTGTGGTGGCTTGCCGTCAGGCTGATGCCGATGATCGGATAGCTGAGTGAGAACCCGACGCGCTCGGTGCTGGTGACCGATGTGGGCGGCAGCTCGCTGCGCATCTCGGAAAGCCGCCCGAGCACGTAGAGCTCCGCGCGGTGCATGTCCGTGCCCCATGCGAACTTCACGTTGACGATCGCCGATCCCCGTGTGGTGGTGGAGAGCACCGAGGTCACACCCGGAATGCTCTTCAGGGACTGCTCGACCGGGCGCGTGATCGTCGCCATCATCTGATCGGCCGGCATGATGCCATTGCCGATGTTGACGACGATGCGCGGAAAGGCCGTGGCCGGAAACACCGACGAGGGTGTCTTCAGGGCGGCGAACACCCCTGCCGCACAGAGCACGACCGCGATGAATGCGATGGCGATGGTATGCCGGATCGCGAACCGGCCTACGGGCGAGCCCGTGCTCGCGGGTGCGGGGCTGCTCATTGCTTCTGAACATCCATGGAGGGTGATGGGGCGGCCCGGCCGCGCGAGGGATCGACGATCTCAATTGCCGTCCGGTCCGGTAAGCCATAGGCGCCCACGGTGACAACCCGAGTGCCGGCCTCGAGCCCCTGACCGGTCACCGCCACCCAGCCGTGTTCCCGCAAGCCAGCCTCGACAGGGACGCGGATCGCCTCGCTGCCGCGCACGATGGAGAGGACGCTGCGGCTGCCTACGACGTTGCTGATCACGCTCTCGGTCGGTGCGGCCAGCGCATCGGGCTCGGTCGCCGTCACGATGCGCAGGTGAACGTACTGGCCCGGCCGAAGACCGCTGTTCCGCGGCAGGCTCCCCCAAGCCATTACGGTTCCATCGTTCGCGCTGACGGTCGGGCTGACATAGGCGAGCGTCGTTGAGATTGGCCTCGCGCCCAGCACCTGCAAGGGCTCTCCGGGTGCGAGCTGCGAAGCGGCAGCTTCGGGAATGTCCGTCCGTACGACGAGGCGGTCGACGTCGATCACCTCGGTGAGTACGGTGCTCGCGTCTACCGCGGTGCCGGGCTTCACGTTGACGCTGACAACGGTCCCGCTGAGGGGGGCAGTGACGCGCAGCAGCGCACGTTGCGCCTCCGCACTCTGCAAAGCTTTCAGCGAAGCGTTGTGCTCGGCGTACAGCCGCTTGAGCCGTGCGACCTCCTGTGCCGCATAGCGCTCCGTCATCGTGCTGGAGTTGAGCTCGACGAGCAGCTGGCCTCGCTTGACGCGCTCCCCGGCGGCGACCGCCACTTGTGTCACGACTCCGCTGACGGGGGCGGCAACGGAGGCAGCGGCTGCGGGGCGCTGCGGCGTCGCCGGTGCCGGCTCCACCACGCCGTAGCCATTCACGTAACGGTGCAGGGTCATGCGCCTCAATTCACCGACTTGAACGGTGATTCTGGGGCCCTGGAGCGCATCGGATTGCTCAGCGGCCGCGGAGCTCGCGCCGTGCGATCTGAAGAGCGCGTACGAGCCGAGCGCGACCCCCAAGGCGGCGATGCCGCCGGTAATCAATGTGCGGGATTTCATGGGTGTGTCGAGTGAGGAATGTTTTGTGCGGATTGCAACAGAGAGGGACGCAGGGTGAGCGGACTTTGCACCGCATCCTGCAACGCGCCGAGCGCCTGCTGCGCGGCCAGCCGCGTTGTGAGCTGATTTTGTGCCCCGGCGTAGAAGGCAACCTCGGCGTTGGCGAGATCGAGCGGCTGCAGCTCTCCGGCGCTGACCCGCGCGCGGATGGATTTGAGCTGGCGCGTCAAGTTCCCGAGTAACGACTGCGCCGTCCTGACCTGCGCGAGCGCCGAGCGGTACGCGGCGAGCGCGCCATCGATCTGTGCCACTGCCGCCGACTGCACGCCGAGGAACTGCGCGGCGGCCACGCGGCGTCGGGCTCTCGCCTGCGCGATCGGGCCCTGATTCTGATTGAGGACGGGCAACGTCAGACTGAGGCCGAGCTGCCACTCGCGATCGCCGGCGAGCTGCGAGTTCCAAGCATATCCCGGCCCGAGAGCGATGTTGGGCCACTGGCGCGCGACCTCGAGCTTCAGCGCCGATTGGCTGGCCGCGTACTGCGCGAGGGCGGCCCGCACATCGGAGCGACCGAGCAAAGCCTGCTGCCGCACCGCGGGCCGGGTGAGATCGCGCGGGAATTGCCTGAAGCTGGCGAATGAGAGAGGCAGTCCCCGCAATGCGCTTACCGGCACGCCAATCGCAGCTGCGAGCGCGATGCGCGCTTCGCGAATCCGGCCCTCCTGCGCCTGCCGGGCGAGGATCGCATTATCGAGTGCGATCCGCGCCCGCGTTACATCGTAGCTGGACACCGCGCCGGCCCTGAACTGGCCTTCGAGCAGGTTGAAGACTCTGGCCAGCGCAGATACCTGCCGGGCCAGGAGCGAGTCCGTCTGGCGCGCCGTATACAGCCGGAGCAAGGCGCTGCGCAGGCGGCTACGTACGCCCCAGACTGTTCCTACCAGTTCCCACCGTGCGGCGGCCGCGAAGTGGCGTGCCTCCGCCATGCGATCGCCGCGCCGGCCCGCAGTCTCGATCGGCCAGTCGATGGCGACCGGCACGATCCAGGGGCTCGGCACAGCCGGAACCCCAGAGTCGTATCCCGGGGTCAGCGAAAGAGACGGGTTCGGACGCTCGCGCGCCGTGATCCGTGCCGCCTGAGCCGCGAGCAGCTGCGCGCGTGCATAGGCAAGCGAGGGCTGGTAGTAGAAGGTGGCCAGGGTCAACGCCTTGAGGTCCCAGGGTCGGCCGGGGCCGGGCAAGGGGACATGATTGTCTGCCAGGAACTTCCCGAGGCCCGGATTGGCGAGCGAGCGGCTCTCGTACGCCGCGAGCGATCCGGCGGGAGAGATCGGCCGCGGCTGGAAAGTGGCGCAGCCGGAGAGAAGCCCCACGGCGAGCAGCCACAGGCGCCGCATTCTGAAGGCAGTCGGCATGGATTTGGCATTTATCGGGATCATTGGTAGTAATACGCACGAGAGCCCGCCACCCCTCTCGAGAACCCGATAATTCGATCCGCCGCGAGGGTCGGGCGGGCCGCGTGCGTATTATCCTTTGCGCGCCATTGAGGAGACTTCAGCATGATCGAGCAAGACATCCGAGCTCTCGATGCCCGCGGGCCCGACCACCCGCTGGACCGGCTCGAGGCCGACATCTGGGCACGCGTGGCCTCGCGCGAGGAGGTCGGGCGACGGTCGGCTCGCCTTCTCGTGCTTCAGGTGACGCTGCTTGGCATCGCCTTCACCGTGAGCGCGCTTGCCGGCTATCAGGCACGGCCAGCGCAGAGCCCGGAGCTAAGCGTCTTTTCCATGCAAACTCCCATGAACCCCTCGACGCTGCTCGCGGATGATCACCCTTGACCGGCATCACACGCACGGCGCTGGCGGTGCTGGCGCTCACAATCCTCGCTGCGGGAGCGGGCGGCTGGCTTGGGGTACATTACGGATTGGCGGCCAGTCGCTCGCCGACGAGCCTCAATCGCCTCCTGCACCATGAGCTTCATCTGACCGCGGATCAGAAGCGGCAGCTCGCCGCGCTCGAGACCCGCTATGACGCGCGCCGCAAGATGCTGGAGGCTCAGGCGCGCCAGGCCAACCGCGAGCTCGCCGCCGCCCTTCTCGCCAGTCACGAGTACACGCCCCAGGACGAGCAGGCGATCGAGCATCTTCACGTAGCCATGAAGGCCCTGCAGATTGCCACGGTCAAGCATCTGCTCGCCATGCGAGCGGTACTGACCCCGACCCAGGCAGCGAAGTTCGACAAGACGGTCGCCGCGGCGCTCGATTCGGGCCGCCGGTGACCGACGGTCCGGATGAGGACGAGCGGCAACTCGCAGCGGCCGCCCAGGCCGGTGGGCGCGCAGCCTTCGATCAGCTGGTTCGGCGGGAAAAGAGACCGCTGTACCGATTCGTGCGCCGATACGTAGGCAACGCGGAAGATGCCTACGACATCGTTCAGGACACATTCGTGTCCGCGTGGCTGGCGCTCGAGCGCTACGACAGCCGGCAGCCGTTCGCGTTCTGGTTGCGCGCGATCGCGCTCAACAAGTGCCGTGACCATGGCAGGCGGCAGGCGGTGCGCCGCCGCTTCCTGACGTTGTTATCCTTAGCCCCAGAGGCCCTGGACGAGGAGCTGCTGAGTGAGCCAGAGCTGTCGGGCGTCGACGATGAGCGGCGGTTACGGCGCCTCGATCAGGCCATCGCCTGCCTACCGCGCCGCTACAAGGAACCGCTCCTCCTCGTCCTCATGGCTGGCCTGACGCACCAGCAAGCCGGCGCGCAGCTCGGCATAACAGCCAAGGCGGTCGAGATGCGGATTCGGCGTGCCAAAGAACTGCTGCGGACGGCGCTGGCGCCAAGCCGAGACGGAGCGGCGCAATAAGAATGTTGACGTATCGCGATGCGACCATGAAACATCAACACCGCCATCAAACCGCGGTTTGAACGCCGCAGCAGTTGCGGGAGGTGGATGGGTATCAGGATCGATACAGTCCCCGCTTCATGATCGCAGTGCTCTGCTCTCGAGCCGCCGCCGGCAACAGCCAGCCATGCCCTGGAAATCCAGCGCCGCGACATCGTGCGCGCCAGCTGCGGTCATCGGACGGACGTGCCCGCACCCGCCCCATCGGGGACGCACCCGACGCTCGAGATCGCGTTGATGAAAAGTGAGGGATTGCCCCAGAGTGAGTTGATGAAGATCGCGGTCACGCTGACCGCCATCGCCACCATCGCCCAGACCGGATAGATGAGCCCGGTCGCGGCGAGCGGAATGCCGATCCCGTTGAAGCAGAAAGCAAGCGCCACGTTCTGCACCATCTTGCGGTAGCTTCGGCTGCTGATCTCGCAGGCGCGAAGCAAGAGTGTGAGCTGCGAGCGCAGCAGGATGATGTCCGCGGACTCGAGCGCGATATCGGTGCCGCTGCCCATCGCGATGCCGACATCCGCCTGCATCAGCGCCGGGGCGTCGTTGATGCCATCGCCCACCATGGCGACCTTGCCCCCCTTCTGCAGGCTCCTCACGATGTCCGCTTTGGCGCCCGGCAGGACTTGGGCATGCACGTCCTCGATGCCGATGCGGCCGGCGATTCGCCGGGCGGCGCGCAGGTTGTCGCCGGTCACCAGGATTGGAGCGACGCCCGCCCTACGCAGCGCCGCCACCGCATCGGCGGCATCCGGCCTCAACGCGTCACCGAGTGCGATGAGTCCGAGTGCCTCTCCCTCGCGTGCCACCGCGATGACCGTACGCCCCTCCTCCTCCAGCGCCGCGACACGAGCGTCGAGCGTCCCCATTCCGATGCCGCGTTCCCTGAGGAAATGAGGTCCGCCGACGAGGATCTCGCGGCCCTCGCTGCGGGCGATCACGCCTTTGCCCGGAATCGCCTCGAAGGATTGCACTTCGGGCGGCACGACGTGACGTGCAAAGGCCGCTTGGACGATTGCATCACCGAGCGGATGTTCCGAGGAGGATTCCGCCGCGGACGCGAGCGCGAGCAGCTCGTTTTCAGTCAAAGTCAGTGCTTCGATCTCCCGTACCGTCGGCTTGCCCTCCGTGAGTGTTCCGGTCTTATCCAGCACGATCTGGTTCACCAGCCGGTAGGTCTGGAACGCCTCGCCCGTGCGCATGAGAATCCCCAGGTCGGCCGCCTCCCCGGCGCCGCGCACGATCGAAAGCGGCGCCGAGATCCCCACCGCGCAGGGGTAGCCCATCACAAGCACACTCAATGCGGCGAAGACCGCGCGTCCAAGTTCCGCATGGCCCGTTGCGAGATACGGACCCAGCATCCAGCCCGCGAACGCCAGCGCCGAGATCAAGAGCACCACGGGGGTGTACACGCGCAGGACCCGATCGACCAGGTGCAGGATCCCCGGTTTCAACGCCCGGGCGTCCTCGACCTGGCGCACCACGCGCTGCAGGAAGCTCTCTTCGCCCACGGCTGAGACGCGAACGAGGAGCGTGCCCGTCCCGTTCATGGAGCCGCCGACGATCACATCGCCCTCGCGCTTCTCGACCGGCACCGGCTCGCCGGTCACTAAGGACTGGTCGACGCCCGAGTGACCGCTTTCCACAGTCCCATCCACCGGCACCCGCTCGCCGGGACGGATGCGTACGAGATCGCCCACCTTGACTTCGCCGATGTCGATTTCCACCTCCCTGTCGCCGCGAACGACGCGCGCGAGATCCGGCTGGAGATTGAGCAGACGCTTGACCGCCTGGGAGCTGCGCGTCTTGACGATGAGCGACAGCCACTCTGAGAAGATGTGATACGTCGCGATCATCACCGACACGGCGAAGAAAGGCGCTGTGGGGTACCCCGCGGGCCTGAGTGCGAGCCCAATCGACCCGCCCACGAGACCTGCGAAGGCGCCAACTTCGAGGAGGACGTGCTGATTCAGAATGCCGCGACGCAGCGCCTGGACGGCCATGTACACGATGTGCCGGCCGACGCCGAACACCAGAAATACTGCAAGTCCAGCGGTGATCCAGGCAGTCGCTGCGTCCATTCGCGCCGTCTGCCTGAGATAAAAGAGGAAGACCGCAACCGCGGCAAGCCCCCCGGCGCCGGCGAGCGCGGCGAGGATTCCACTCGGCCGCAAAACGAGATAAACCATCGCGACCAGGCTCGCGAATACCAGCGCGGGGAGCATCTCGCCCCAGATCCCGATGGGGTTGAGAATGAGCGCGATCGCCGCGAGGCTCGCGCCCACTGCAATGACGAAACGATGTCCTTCGCGAACGAGCTCGCGTTCCTCGTCCTCGAACGAGCGCAGCTTCCTCGGATCATAGAGCGTGTAGCCAATATCCCGGAGGGTCTGCACCAGCGATTCCGGCTGCACGAGCTGCGGGTCGAACTCGACCAGCGCCTGCTCATGCGTCAGGCTGACGGCTACCTTATCGACCCCCTGTATTCGCCCGAGCGCCTTCTCGATGGTGCCGATGCAGAGCGAGCAGTGCAGTCCGCCGATGTGCGCGCGGATCTTTCTGCGGTTCGGCCGGCTTGAGGGCTCCTCCGCCCAGGGGTGGATCGCATCATTCGCTTGCGTCAAAGTGTTCATGGCGCCGACGGTACGACCTGGAGCGCGCTCCAAGTCAAGCATTACGCGGGCCTTCGCGCGACCGCTGTGTAGCCCAGTTGCTCGACCACCTCGAGCAGGCGTTTTTCCTCAATCTTGAGCGGATCGAAGAGCACCCGCGCCGCGCCGCTCTCAAACGCGACCGCGGCCGACTTCACGCCCGGCTCACGCTCGAGCAACGCCTTGACCGAGTTCGCACAGCCGTCGCAATGCATCCCTCGAATCTGCAGAACAACGGATCTCATGTGAGGATCTCCAGCGGCTCAGAATGATCGTCGAGCTGAATTCAGATCTGTCCCGGAGCCTCGATGCCGCCACTCAATCACCTCGAGCGCGCCCCCGCAGCCCAGGAGGGCCCACAAGGCTTCTCGCTTCACCCTTCCTCTTGGCCAGCCACAGAGTCAGCGTCAAGCCGAGAAATAACAGGGTCAGGACCAGCGTGTAATCGAGACGGACGCGGAAGGTGGCAAGCCGGCCGGCTTCGATTCTCGAGGGCAGCCATCCGCCGAGGCGGAACAGATACGTGATGAGCACCGTCGAGCTCACCATGGCCGTGTAGAAGATCACGAGGATATAGGCCGTCGCCTTGTTCCCGAAGTAGCGGCGCCAGACATTGAGCACGGGGATCGTAATGAGATCGGCAACGATACAGCCGACCACCCCCGGAAAGGCGACTCCCCCGATCGCGAGAGCCGCTGCGAAAGGCACGATGCCGATCGAGCCGATGAAGCTCAGCGCCCCCACCGCGACGCCGACGGCGGCATTCTCGAGCACGGCGGGGAAATTCGTCGGCCGCAAGAACAGCACGGGCCACGCATGCGAGGGTACGAGAGCCGCGATGAACCCAGCCGCCAGGAAACCGAAGACCACACTCTTCCAGATGCGCTTCAGCGTCCGGAAAAAGCGGTCGGCGATCCGGTACCAGAGTCCCGCATCGACGAGACGCCGCATCGCGGCCGGGGTGCCGGTGTCCCGCGCCTGGAGATCCTGTCGCGCCCGCTCGAACATACGGACGGGCAGCGTCAGTCGGACGAGAATGGTCATCAGGACGACGAGCAGCACACCACTCAGGAATTCCGCCGCGAGAATCGCGCCCCCGAGCAGCACATAGATGAGCACGGAGAGCTCGAAGACGATGTTCGTCGAGGCGAGCGCGAAGGCGAATGTGCTCTCGACGGACGCCCCCTTCTTGTAGAGCGCCTGGGAGATCGTCACCGCTCCGAAGGTGCAGGCCGAGCTCGCCGCTCCCGTCGCGGCCGCCAGGCCGATGGTCTTCACGTCGCGCCCGCCGAGAAGTCGAGCCATTCTATCCTTGTCGATGAAGACATCGATCGCCGCAGTGACCGCGACCCCGAACAGGATCGACCAGAGCGCCTTATAGAAGAAAATGCCGCCCGTCTGCAGGCCGTGCAGGAAGGCTCGAAGAACATCGGACGATTCGTAGACCATGCCCCACCCCGCTCAAGGGGACCCACGGTACGACCTGGAGCGCACTCCAGGTCAAGCCCTGCCGGGCACGTATCGGGAGTAGACTCAGGATCCCGGCGGCTGCACCGCCAGCTCGAGAGACCGATCGAGGCATTGAAATCGTGAACCAAGGCATCGGAAGCACGGCGAAAGCCCTCGGGATCACGCCCGATACGCTGCGCTACTACGACAGGCTGCGTCTTTTGCCGCCCCCAGCCCGCAATGCGGCTGGGCGCCGAATCTATCGCGAGCCGGACCTCGAGCGCCTGCGTTTCCTCAAGCGTGCGCAAGCCCTCGGATTCAGCCTCGCGGATATCCGGCAACTGCTGCGGCTACGGGAGTCTCCCGGCCGCTCGAGTCGCGCCGTGCGTGAGCTGGCGCAGCACAAGCGCGATGCGCTCGAAGTGCAGTTGCGGGAGATCGAGCAGATGCATGCCGAGCTCACCGGCCTGCTGAACCTGTGCACCGGCTCCGGACCGTGTTGCCCGATCCTGGATCGGATCAATCAGGGATAGCGCGGCGCGTCGATTGGCAAGGCCCAGGACTCGATTCCGTCAGCGGGCGACGATCTCACCGAAGTACATGTCACCCCCGCAGTGATAGCGATATCGCCCGGCTTTGGCGGCACGGATCAGAACGCGCCGTGTCTCCCCAACGGGAACGCGGGCGCGGACCGTTCTCCCATTCAGTCCGAGACCGGGAAAAACCGTGACCAACGCACAGCCCCCGATGTTGTCGGTAATGTCCAGAGCAACCTCCCGGCCCGCCGGAATCTCGAGCACTCGCGGCGTATAGGGGTCGGGCGATCCCTTGGCGCCTTCCACGATCTTGAAGACCGGCACGCCCGCGGTGGCCGCTGCGGCCCGCGCAGCGATCGCCGTGGAAGCCGCCGAGGCGGACGTGGGCTGCGCAGCGCTGACACCTTGTGGCGATCCGATCGTCAGCAAAACCAACAGAAGAGCGGCGGCGGCAAGCTTGCCGCTGCGATTGCGGGGGAGTCCGAGTGACCGTGGCATTGCGGGAAAATACATCGCTGTCCGCCTTTGTCGTTCACAAAGCGAAAGTCAGTCCATAATTTAACATGAAGTAGTGGAAGAGATACCCGCCGGTGGCCAGGAAAAGGGCTCCGATGATGTAGGACAAGTACGGCCCGGTCCAGCGTCGCACCGCGGTCACCGTAGGCTGGCCGAGCGTCAGCATCAGGAGCATCAACCCGGCAAGCGCGACACCATAGATCAGAACGGCAATCCCCGCGAGCCAGTAGTTTCCGGCTGCGATCGGCAGCATGAGAATCCCGATGACCACCGGCAACGTGCAGCTGTGCGACGCCGCCCCATACGCGACGCCAAATGCGATCAAGCCTCCGGGACGGTTGCCCGTGCCCTCGCTCACGTAGCGCTCGTAATAGCGCCGCCCCGGCAGGTATCGGGATATCCGGGCCAACCCGCCGCCACGGCCGAGAAGCATCATGACACCAAGGACGATGAAGACCGCTCCGACCAGCGGAATCAGATAGACGAGCACGTTGTACACGATGGCGCCGATCAGACCGACCAGCAGCCCGGCGACGGCGGAGACCCCGACGATGCCGGTCGCGATCAGGAGGGCCGCGGACAGCATTCGCCGAGGGCTCGGAGGGAGGTCCCGGCGTGAATCCTTCTCAACGAAATAAGCCAGGAAAGCCGGCGTGATGGCGAGGCTGCACGGCGAGAAGAAGGATGCCGCACCGGCCAGGATAGCCAGCACGAGAATCAGGCTCTTCGGAAGGATCGGGGCGCTTTGGGCCTGAAAGAGGAGCGTCCCCACCACGTGGGTGTAGACCCAATAGCCCCCGGCGAACAGCGCGAGCAGTGCCGCCAGCGTCGCGGCGAGGCCCGCCCAGGCCATTCGTCTGCCGACGGGTATCGGTCTCATGTCGCCAGTACGCTCATCGGTCATGCCCTTCACCTCCGCCGGTCACGATGCGTGCGGCGCTTTCAGTACCGGCGATCGAGTCGCCACACACCGTCCCCAAACCCTCTGCGATGACGACGGGGACTTCCCCTTGTTACGCGCTTTCGGAGAACCTCGCCGGACCCCATGGGCGGTGCACCTCAGGACCTGCTCAGTGCGGCGAGTCGCGCAAGCCAGAGCATGCCCCCTCGACACTGCACTGAACAGCATGATACCCGCAGTTGTTTCGCCTCGGCCCGATGTCCCTCCTGCGAGGTGGTTCAGCGCTATGCGGAGCGATCCTGAGAGAACGTCAGCTCCGGTGGGCATATTTTCCCCAGATCGTCTCGGGGAGATAAGACAGGGCGACCAGCCCGGCAGTGCCCCAGATCACGTACTGAAGAGCGTGTGCACTGGACAGGACCCGCAAGCCGACCAGCAGTGCGCCGATCGCGCCAAGCCAAAGAGCGGGCCCCGAGAAAAAGCAATGCAGACGTCTGCAGCGCCGCGCGTTGAGCACACAGCCGGTGCCCATCCACGCAAATGCCCCCGCCCATACCAAGGCAGTACCATGCAGCGACAATCTGAAAAAGCCCGCCGAGATACCCATCAGAAGCGGCAGCCCCCACCAGAGCAGTAAGCCGGTGTACTGGCGGGACCAATCTTTGGAGCGACGCGCGACAGAATCCGAACTCATCATTCGACCCTCCACTTCAGCCGTTACCGTGCCGAGCATTGTCAGGCGGCGCAACACGACAGGCGCCGTACGTCGGTAGTGAAAGTCTGCGCCGCGAGCTTCAGTCCCTCCACCCAGGTGAGGTAAGGAAACAGCTGTGCGCCCAACTCATTGACCGTCATGCCGGCGCGTAGCGCCAGCGCGGCACTCTGAATGATTTCCCCGGCCTCGCTCGACACCACCTGCGCGCCGAGCAGCCGTCCTGAGCTCCTTTCGGCGACGAGCTTGATGAAGCCACGCGTGTCGAAATTGGCAAGCGCACGCGGCACATTATCCAGCGTGAGCACGCGCGTATCGGCATCGATCCCCTCGTGACGCGCCTCCGCCTCGCTGTAACCGACCGCCCCCACCTGCGGATCGGTAAAGACCACCTCGGGCAGGATCGACAGGTCCAGCGCCCTCTCCCCTCCCGTCATGTTGACGGCTGCCGTTGCCCCTGCCGCCGCAGCCACATATACGAACTGCGGAAGGTCAGTACAATCGCCGGCGGCAAATATGCCGGGTACACTGGTGCGCAGCGTCCGATCGACGCGGATGGCCCCCCTCTCATTGAGTGCCACACCCATCCCCTCCAGACCCAGCCCCTGCGTATTCGGCGTCCGTCCGGCGGCCACCAGCAGCCGCTCGGCGCGCAGCTCCTCCCGGCCGGTATGAAGGACGAACTCCAGACCATCGTAGGCAATCTGCCTCGCCAGGGTGTGCTCGCGAACTTCGATACCCTCGCCGCGGAAAACCTGCGTGAGTGCCTCGCCCACCAGCGGATCTTCGCGGTACAGCAGCGTATGACGCGCCAGAATGGTCACGTGACTGCCCAACCGGGCGAAAGCCTGCGCCAGCTCCAGCGCCACCGCCGACGAGCCGATCACCGCCAGGCTCCTCGCAATGGCATCGCTCGCCAGCGCTTCGCTGGAAGTCCAGTAGGGCGTGTCCTTCAAACCGGGGATCGACGGAATCGCCGGACTCGCCCCGGTGGCGATCAGGCAACGGTCGAAGCTCACCGTGTGCTCGTCACCGTCCGTCGCGCTCACGATCAGGCGCCGGGCGCCCTTGAAACGCGCTTCGCCGCGCAGCACGGTGATCGCCGGATTGCCGGCCAGAATGTCCTCATACTTCGCTCGACGAAGCGCCTCGACGCGTCCCTGCTGCTGGACCAGGAGCTGCTCGCGCCGGATGGTGGGCTTGGCCGCAGTGATCCCCTTGTCGAAAGGGCTCGTCGCGCGCAGATGCGCAACGTGCGCCGCGCGGATCATGATCTTCGAGGGCACGCATCCGACATTGACGCAGGTGCCGCCGATGGTGCCGCGCTCGATCAGAGTGACCCGTGCGTCACGCTCAACGGCCTTCAATGCACAGGCCATGGCCGCCCCGCCGCTGCCGATGACCGCGATATGCACGCCCTTCTCGTCGCCCGTCAGCACCGCCGTATCGCCCTCGAGAGGCTTCGCACCGTAACCGCGATCCACCACGGCTTGGGCGAGGCGCTCCAACGGAACGTCCCGTTCAAGGGCAATCTGCGCTGTCGCATCCGGATAAGAGACGCGAGCCTCCCGCACGCCAGGCACGCCTTCGAGCGCCTCACGCACGTGCATCGCGCAGGAATCGCAGGTCATGCCGGTGATTTTCAGACGTAGCATGGGGAGAGTTCTCCGTCAGATCCTTTCGTGCCTCGAATGCTCAACCCTTCGCCGACGATTCGCTCGCGGGAACGGCACAGGGCCGCACCGATGGCGATACCAGATCCCATACCGACACTACGAGCATGAACGTAAGACCGACGTAGAGAAGCGGGGCGGTTGCGAGGTGCGCGAACCGCATCAGGAGCGCCGCGGACAGCACCAGCAGTGGTCCGATAAGACCGAGCACCAGACGGTAGACTTGCCGGTGACTGAACCACCCCAGCGCATTCGCTGCGAGCGCCAGCAGGGCAAAGAGCGGGATCAGCGTGGTGATGAACAAACCCTCCCATCGCGTGAGAAAGCCGAGGCCGATGGCCGCACCGAGACTGGCGAGGGCCGGGAAGCAGGACGCGCAGCCCATCGCGGCGACGATGCTGCCCAAGAGTCCGGCCTTATCGGCAATGCGTGTGGCGAGTGCCATGGGTGATCCTCCTCATTGCCGTGACGAGCCCATAACGGCTCGACGGTCGGGGTGGTCAGGTAGTGTTCCGAGCCGCCTTGCGCCACTCTGCGCAGGTGGCTTGCGCTCTCCGAGATTGGGGGTATCTTAAGACCGTACTCGACTACGGAGTCAAGATGCCCGAGTCCTACACCATCGGCGCTTTGGCGAGACAGGCCGGCGTCAACGTGGAGACGGTCCGCTACTACCAGCGCCGTGGCCTCGTCGGGGAACCCCAGCGGCCGCTTGGTGGGATCCGCCGTTACAACCAGAATCATGTCAGGCGGCTACGGTTCGTCCGCCAAGCGCAGGCACTCGGCTTCCGCCTGGATGAAGTGAAAGACCTGCTCACGCTCGAAGACGGCAAGCATTGTCACGAAGCCGAACGGCTGGGCACCATCAAATTGGCCGCGGTACGGGGGCGGCTGGCGCAGCTGCGGCGAATCGAGGGGGCGCTCGCGGCGCTCCTCGACCAGTGTCACTGCAATGTAGGGAACGTGCGCTGCCCGCTGATCGCGGCGCTAGAGACCGAGCCCGTCGTCCGCCGGCGCAAGAAGCCATAATGTGCCTGGCCTTCCGGGCAGTGTGCCAGGTCACGGTCCGCACCCCCAGCGCCCTCCCCTCATCTGGGCCTCAGATCCCCTCGCCACGGCCACAGCGCAGGCGCACACCGTGGCCGGCCGGGGCCTTCGCCGATACAGCAAGATGGCCGCTGAGCAGGTTGCACTTCACCGCGCGAACGCGAGCGGTGCGATCTACGCTCACGGAAGTCCGGAGGGTTCCCTGCAGGCGAAAGTTTCCGGCCGCGCGCCGCGGGATTCGCTGTCGTCACACTCCGCATGTGGCGAATGGTATGCGCGAGATTCTCCGGATGCGCAATGCGGTCTCCAGCAAGATATTCGACGTTCCCATGCCAATGATGTGCAAGCGCCTCCAACCGGACCAGCGTTTGGGTCGCGCCCGCGGCGGGCAACGGAGGCAGCAGGGAATGCCCCCATACCGGGAATGAACAGAGGGTAGCCCTCACGCCAATGCGCTACGGCAAGAGCAGCGAGGGCCACGAACATTCCGCATGAAGACCAGTAGTCGAGCGAGCCGAACCGAGGGAGACGCCCGATGTGTTTTGGGCTGAGTATTGCACCGCTGCCGGTGATCGCACAAATGAGCCGCAGGAAGACGTGTATGCCGACCACCGCCGGAAAGGTGGAATTGCTGGACGGGATGCCACCACCGCCAAGGCACCGGTCATAGCAAAGTCGTCCGAGCGTCAGCCATCCTGCGCCGAACGGAGCACCGCGATCAACGGCACGGCGAAGAGGGCGAGCACCACGGTGTCGACCCCAACGTTGAACCAAACGCCGTACCGGGCCGAGAACGCCGCTTCGATCACGAGCCACACCACGATGCCGAGCAGGAGCGACTTGGCGAGTTTCCGGTCGCCTCGCCGGAGCGCAGCGCGCCCCACGAAGAACAGTGTACTACCCCACCCGATCATGATCGCGCCATAAAGCGCACTTTCCCACTGGAGCAGAACAGCGCGATTGATGATGGGCAAGACGTCGAGACCGAACACCGCGAACACTACACCCCACAGAATGAGAATTACCGAGATCACGCTGAACCACAGGAGCAGTGTCTTTTCGCTCATACTGATCTCACGCGAGGAAATCCCGAACAAGCGCCCCGAACTTCTCCGGCCGCTCTTCCATGAGCAGGTGACCTGTGGAAGGCAGGAGCTCGAGTCGTTGCGCTCCCGGGATCTCGCGGCGCAGCCGCTCGCCCCATTCGGGCCCGAAGTGGGCGTCGTTCTCCGCCCAGATGAGGAGCGTCGGGTGGTCGAAGCGCCGCAGTCCATCGAGTATGTCAAGAGTGACCCGGTTGTTGTCGGGGGCGAACTGCTCGGCAATGAAGCGCTTCGTCTTGGCTCTTCGGTGACGATCGGCGAGGTTCGCGCGAACGAGAAAATCGATGAACTCACCGGACAACTCACGTGCGTCGTACACCGCCTTGCCGCGCACGAGCGTGGCCCGCAGCACGATTCTCCGCGACCAGAGCCAGAGCACGAGATCGCCCAGGAATGGCATTTGCGTGATGCGTGCGAACGGCCGTTCCTCCGCCGACGGCCAGTTGTCGTAAGCCTCCGCATCGGTGAGAACGAGCCGATCCACGCGGGTCGGATGGCGCGCGGCGAGCACCTGGGCTACCGCGCCCCCGTGGTCGTGGCCGAGCACGTGAGCACGCTCGATGCCGAGACAGTCGAGGAGGCGGATCATCGTTTCGGCCTGGGCGGCAAGCGACCAGTCCGCCCCGGGCGGAGTCTCCGTATCGCCGAGGCCGAGCAGGTCCGGAGCGATACAGCGGTGCGTCGGCGTGAGCTGCGGGATCAACCGCCGCCACACGAACGAGGCAAAGGGACAGCCGTGAAGAAGAAGCACCGCAGGACCGCTGCCCTCATCCCGGTAGGCGAGGCGCACGTCGCCGAGCTGCGTGACGCGCTTTACGGCATTGTCCGCGGGACGAAGGCAATCTGCGCCGCAATGCCTCACGCGCGTCGCCCCGCCACAGGCGTACTTCGTCGTCGCAAGGGCTCGCCCGTCTCCTCGAGCAGGCAGAAGCCGAGATCGAGAATTCCCACGACGCATGGGTCGGCAATGCTGTAGTAGAGCCGCGTCCCATCCCGTCGCGCGGAGACGATGCCCCGGTCAGCGAGGCGTTGCAGCTGATTGGAAACGGCCTGCGGTGCCATTTCGACGGCGACGGCGAGGTCGGTGACACACACCTCACGTCCCCGCTCGAGGGCGTGAAGGAGACGCACGCGGGTGTCATTCGCAAAGATCTTCAGCAGCCGGCTCAGAGCCGCCGCGTGCTTCAGATCGATGAGCGGGCGGTCACGGGGCGCCGCCTTGCCAACGCTCGCGGGGATGCTGAGGGTCTGAAGGGCACACCGCATGAGCCATTAGTACACGGTCTTGTGTAATCGTGTCAAGTCGCACGCCTGACCGCACGATCGCGCACAGGGATGTGCGGGAGCGCCGCCGTCGAGCGCCGGCGCTCCCGATACGGACTGTTCTACTGATGCCTCTTCATCAGATACCCGTGCACCCGCCAGCACGTGTACAGGTTACGCAGCGCGGGCTTCTCCATCAGCTGGCTATGCGCCTTGAAGCATGCCTGAAGCTCCGCATCCGTCACGGCGAACGCCGTGGCCGATACCAGCATGACGCCTGCAAGGCTCAGGGGGATCAAGACTCGCTTGTTCATGGTAGTCACCTCCATCGAATGGGCGGCAGCCGACGGCTGGCGCCGCGAAAAAATCGGGCATGGACCCGCATTGACAGTCTCGACGCGGCCGCATTTCACGGGTCAGCGCGCACGGCGAAGGTGGCGCCGCACGATGGCCCATGGTGCGGGCGGACTGGGGCGCGCGAGGCGCTCTGCGCATCATCGCTGTGCGTCCCCGACGGCATCCCCAGCTCCCTCATTCGTGAGCCGTCCGCGACGCAGCGCATGCTCCTTGAGCATGACGAACAGGATCGGTACCAAAATCATCACGGCGATCGTCGCTGTCACCATGCCGCCGACGATCGGCGAGGCGATCGGCTTCATCACGTCCGAGCCGATCCCCGTCTCCCAGAGAATGGGCGCGAGACTCCCAATGACGGCACAGACGGTCATGAGCACCGGGCGCAACCGCAGCACGGCCCCGTCGATCGCGGCCGCTTCGAGCTCCTCACGCGTCAGGGCATGGTGCGATTTCAGGCGCTCCTCGAGCGCGCCGCGCAGGTACACCATCATGACCACCGCAGTCTCCACGGCAATACCAAAGAGCGCGATGTAGCCGACGGCCACCGCGACGCTGAACTTGTAGCCGAGCAGCGATTGCAGCAGCAGCCCGCCCATGAGCGCGAACAAGGCAGGGAAAAACAGCAGCGCCGCCTCGGCGACCGAGCGGAACAGGAGGTACAGGAGGAGGAAGATCACCACAAAGACGACCGGCAGGATGAGCTCGAGGCGCTGCTTCGCCTGCATCTCGAACTCGTACTGGCCGGACCACTTGTAGGTGTACCCCGGAGGCAGCGTAAGCCGCTCGTGAAGGAGCCGGTTGGCGTGCGCCACGAAGCCGCCATAGTTCGAGGTACTCAGGTTGAGGTACACATATCCGGTGAGCTGCCCCCCTTCGTCCCGGATCATGGAAGGCCCCCGGGAGAAGGTGATCGTCGCCACCTCGCCGAGCGGGATCTGGGCGCCCGTGGGGGTGGCGATCACGACCTGCTCGAGCTGTGGGAGGTTGTTGCGAAAGTCGTGGGCGTAGCGCACGTTGATGGGGAAGCGCTCGCGACCCTGCACCGTCTCGGCGATATCCTCGCCCCCGATCCCCGATTCGATGGCGCGTTGAACGTCCCCGACGGTGAGGCCGTAGCGGGCCGCCTCGAGCCGGTGGACCGCGATGTTGATGTAGAGGCCCTGCGCGACACGCTCGGCGAAGACCGATTCGACACCGGGCAGGCGGGTGAGCAGATCGCTGATGCGCCCGCCGAGCCGAGCGATCCCCGCGAGAGTCGGTCCCTGGATCTTCAGGCCCACGGGCGTCTTGATGCCGGTGAGTTCCATGTCAAGCCGGCCCGCAACCGGCATGGTCCAGGTGTTGGTGAGCCCCGGAAATTGCAGCTTCGCGTCCATCTGCTGGATCAACTTCTCGTAGGTCATCCCGACGGGCCATTGCCGGCGGGGCTTGAGCATGATGGTGGTATCGAACATGTCCAGCGGGGCATTATCGGTCGCGCTGTCGGAGCGCCCGGCCGTGCCAAACACCGACTTGACCTCCGGGAACGAGCGAATGATGCGATCCTGTTCCTGCAGGAGCTGAGTGACCTGCGTGATCGAGATGCCGGGCAGCGCGGTGGGCATGTAGAGCACCGAACCTTCGTAGAGCGCCGGCATGAACTCACTGCCAATGCGCTGGGCAAGGGGCACCGTGAGTGCAAGGACGATCACTGCCACAGCGAGAGCCGTCCGGCGATAGCGCAGGCAGAGCTTGAGCACCGGCAGATACAGCGCGCGGGTAAGGCGGGAGATGGGATTGTGCGACTCGGGTCGCAGTCGGCCGCGGATGAAGAGCGGCATCAGCAGCGGCACCAGGGTGATCGCGAGAATCGACGAACAGGCGATCGCCAGCGTCTTGGTCCAGGCGAGCGGCGTGAAGAGCCGCCCCTCTGGCCCCTTGAGCAGGAAGACTGGGAGGAACGAAACGATGATGATGATCAGGGAAAAGAAGAGCGCCGGCGCGACCTGCTCGGCCGCACCGAGCAGGAGCGCGCGGCGCTCCTGCGGCGCCGGGGCCGTGGGCGCAGCACCGCCCTCGCCCACCGGCACTCCTGCGGCCTCGCCCGGGCGGCCATTGGCCGGCAGCCCCTCGGCGCCTCCATCCGCTTCGGCGAGCCGCCGGTAGCCGTTCTCGACCATGACCATGGCGGCATCGACCAGCACCCCGATCGCGAGCGCAAGTCCCCCAAGGGACATGATGTTGCTCGAGACGTGCAGGAAGTACATCGGGATGAACGCGGCGATGACCGCAATTGGGATGGAGAGAATCGGGATCAGCGCCGAGCGGAAATGCCACAGGAACAGTACAATCACGAGGCTCACCACCAGCGCCTCTTCGATGAGATCGCGCTCGAGGGTGTGAACCGAAGCCTCGATGAGACCTGCGCGGTCGTAGGCACTACGGATGGTGACGCCGGGCGGAAGCGACGGGGCAATCTCGGCAAGTTTTGCCTTCACCGCCTGGATGACCTTGAGGGCGTTCTCGCCATAGCGCATCACGACGATGCCGCCAACGGTCTCGCCCTCACCCTGCCAATCGGCAACGCCGCGGCGAGGCGCGGGACCGAAATTCACCGTGCCGAGATCCTTGACCAACACCGGCGTGCCGTTCTTGACAACCACCGGAATGTCGGCGAGATCCTGCAGTGATCGAATGTACCCGAGACCGCGTACCATGTACTCCGCGCCTGAGAGCTCGAGCACCCCACCGCCCACCTCGTTGGTGCTCGCGCGGATGCGCTCGATCACTGTCGAGAGCGGGATGTCGTAGGCACGCAGCTTGTCCGGGTCCAGATTCACCTGGTACTGACGCACGAACCCGCCGATCGAAGCGACCTCCGCCACGCCCGGCACGGTCTCGAGCTGATAGCGCAGGTACCAGTCCTGAAGGGTGCGCAAATCGGCGAGGCTATAGCGGTGAGTGTGATCGACGAGCGCATATTCGTAGACCCACCCGGCGGCGGTCGCATCCGGTCCCATCTCGGGATGAACCCCTGGCGGGAGGCGACCCTCGATCTGCTGAAGGTACTCGAGCACGCGCGAGCGGGCCCAGTAGAGGTTCGTCCCGTCCTTGAACACGACGAACACGTATGAGTCGCCGAACATCGTCTGGGCGCGCACCGCCTTCACCCGTGGCGCGGCGAGCAGCGTCGTGACAATGGGATAGGTCACCTGATCTTCGATGAGGTTCGGTGGCTGGCCCGCCCAGCGGGTGTGGATGACGACCTCGACGTCGGAGATGTCCGGCAACGCATCGATCGGGATATGCCTCATCGACCAGAGACCCGCAGCAATCGCGAGGAGGGTCCCGGTGAAGACGAGGAAGCGGTTCGCCGCGCACCAGCGCAGGATTCGGGCGATCATCTACATCCCTCCCGCCGCATCGACCGAAAGTTGGTGAGTCGCCAAGACGTGATCCCCTTTTCGGGCCACGACAGCGACTTGCCAGGTGCCGCCTCCCGTCAGGGTCACCGAACCCTGGTACGCGCCGTTTCCGGCTGGACTCAATTGCACCGAAACGTGCTTGCCCGCCATCCCCATGGCCGACATCGCCGGCAGCACGAACGTCGCACTCACCTGCGCACCGTTGACCGGCCCGCCCTTGGGGTCGGTGAGCGTCACGCGGATCAGATTGCGCCCGACGCGCGGGGGATTCGGTTGCAGGGATACGGCGAGACGCGCCTGTGGAGCACCTGCGGTCCGCGGTGCCGCGGGCGGCGGCGCGAAGGCGGACAATGCGGCCTGCAGCTGGCTTTGGGAATCGATGAGGAAGTTGGCCGACGTGACGATGCGCTCGCCGGGCTTCAGACCGTTGAGAACGATGTATTCATCGCCAACCTCGGCACCGAGACGCACATCACGCGGCTCGAGATACCCGTCGCCCCGGTCCACGAACACGATCTGCCGGGTGCCCGTCTGCAGCACCCCGGAGGCCGGAATCACCACCTGCTCACCCATCGGGGCCTCGAGCGAGACGTTGACGAACATGTCCGGCACGAGCTTCAACGTGGGGTTCGCAAATCGCAGGCGCACCCGCGCCGTGCGGGTCGAGGCATCAATCTCGGGGTAGATGAAATCCACCCGACCGGTGAAGCGCCGTCCAGGGTACGTGTCGACGGTGAGGCTTGCCCGATCGCCGACCTTGAGCCGCCCGAGATCGTTCTGGAATACGTGGGCAAACACCCAGATCGTCGAGAGATCCGCCACC
This sequence comes from Pseudomonadota bacterium, assembly GCA_021847105.1. Taxonomy (GTDB): domain Bacteria; phylum Pseudomonadota; class Gammaproteobacteria; order Steroidobacterales; family Steroidobacteraceae; genus 13-2-20CM-66-19. The sequence goes on from JAJZUT010000029.1 coordinate 28,161, forward strand.
GTATAAAGTCGGGTTCCGGGCTCGGCATACGCGTTGGGCAGCGCTTCGCGCTGGGTGACGTAGCCGCTCACCGGAGAGTCGATGACCAAATCCCGCCTGATTCGCCCCGTCGCTCGCAGCCGCGCAATTTCCCGATGCGGGATACCCCAAAGCGCAAGCCGCTCGGCCGCGGCGTCTACCAGGGAGGTCGCATCGCGCGCCACGGCCAGATCGGGGCTGCGTGCGAGCCGCCGTTGACTTTCCCTTGCCAGCAGATACTCCCGCTCAGTGGACAAGAGCTCGGGACTGTAGATGGTGAATAACGGCTGTCCCCTGCGCACGTACTGGTAGGTCGAGTCGACGAACACCTTCTGGATGTAGCCCGCGAAGCGCACCTGCACGTACGCGAGCCCTCGTTCGTCGACCGCCACGCTGCCCGTCGTGCGGATCACGTCGCTGACGGACTTGCGCCGGACCTCGCCGATCCTGACCCCGATGCGCTGCAATTGTTGGGAGGAGATGGGCACTGGCGCGAGCGGCGACTCTTGCGAAGGCCCACGGCTCCCGGCCCCTGCGCTCGCCTGAGGCCTCGAAGCGGCGGTCGCCGCCGGGGCGACCTTCGACACCGCCGCCGAATGCGAGCGCCACCACAATGCCCCCCCGCCGCCGAGGAGTAGCAGATTGACGGCCAGCGCCGTGAGAAATGCGCTACGGTAATTCGTCTTCATGGCGAGGTCCCCGTCTCGTTCCGTCTCGCAAGCCTGCTGCCGCTCAGTCGCTTTAACTCAGCCCACCGATCGAAGTACTCCGATCGCGCCCGGGCGAGTCCGAGCGCGGTGTCGAGCTGGCGCTGCTCGGCGGTCAGCACTTCGAGAAAGCCGCCCCGGCCGCTGCTGTATTCGCTCAACGCCACATCGAGCGCATCGCGCGAGAGCGGCACGAGGTCGTCTCGATAGAGCGCGAGCGACTTCGCCGTCTCACGCGTTGAGGCATAGGCGGCCGCGAGATCGGCGAGCAGAGCGGCGCGCTGGTTCTCGAGTTCGTATTCGGCCCGCCGAGCCTGCGCATGAGCGGCATCGATTTCCGCGCGGTACTTCCCCTGATCGAGCGGTACCGTGAAGGACAATCCCACCATCGGCCGCATGGCGGGGTCCGACCACATGCTGTTGTAACCGGCGCTGACTTGAAATTGCGGGTAGCGTTGCTTGCCTGCGAGCGACGCTTTCGCCCGAGCAGCGTGTTCTTGGGCTTCGAGCGCCTGCAGCTGCGGGTGGGTCAGTGCTCGCTGCAGGAGCGCCGCTTCGGACGGTAGTTGCGTCGGGGCGGGTAAAGCCGCCGGCAGAGGAATCGGGGAAGTGGGCGGTCGAT
>JAJZUT010000030.1 GCA_021847105.1 Pseudomonadota bacterium
CCTGCACGGCGATGAACCGGGCGGCGGCTGCCCGCCGCCGGGCACGCGCCTCGGCGATGGGCCCTTGGTTGTGGTTGAGCACCGGTAGCGTGACGCTCAGTCCGAGCTGCCACTCGCTGTCGCCGGCCAGCTGCGCATTCCAGGCGTAACCCGGGCCGAGGTTGATGTTCGGCCATTGGCGAGCGATCTCGAGCTTCAGTGCCGATTGACTCGCGGCGTATCGCTCGAGTGCGGCCCGCACATCGGACCGGCCTAGCAGGGCGGCGCGGCGCACCTCGGGGCGGGTGAGATCCTGAGGTAACTCCCTGAAATCGGCGAATGAGAGCCGCACGGAACGCAACGCCCGAAGCGGTACCCCGAGCACGCTCGCAAGCGCATTGCGCGCTTCCCGTATGCTCCCTTGCTGTGCTTGTCGGGCGAGCGTCGTGCGGTCAAGCGTGATCCGCGCCTGGGTCAGCTCATAGCTCGATACCACTCCGGCCCTGAACTGCCCCTTGAGCAGTCTCATAACCGTCCGTTGTGTGGATTCCTCTCGGGCCAGCAACACCTCACTCCGCTGTGCCGCGTAAAGTGCAAGCAGCGCCGCGCGCAGGCGGTTGCGCACTGCCCAGACCGTGCCGATGAGATCCCAGCGGGCTGCGGCCGCCAAGTGGCGCGCAATGGCCATGCGGTCACCGCGCCGGCCGGCGGTCTCGATCGGCCAGTCCAAGCTGAACGGCACGATCCATGGACTCGGGGCTCCCGGGATCCCGGAATCGTGCGCGGGACTTACGGATAGCGATGGGTTCGGTCGCTCGGCCGCAGTGATGCGCGCGGCCCGGGCCGCCAGAAGCTGCGCCCGCGCGTAGGCGAGGGACGGCTGATAGTAAAACGCGGTCAAAGTGAGCGCCCGGAGGTCCCAGGGATGCCCGGGTGCCGGAGGGGCGATGTGATTGGCCGCGAGAAACGCCTCGAGACCCCGACCGAAGAGGGAACGGTCTTCGTACGCGGCGAGAGACTGGGCGGGCGAGATCGGGCGGGGCTGGAAATGGGCGCAGCCGGAGAGCGCCAGGGCGAGGACCCACACGTGCGCCGCGGCGAACCGCATGGCCCGTGACTTGAAGTTCACTCTCAGCATGATCAAGCTAATACGCGCGAGTACCGCCTTCCCCTCGCTCCCGACGGACTCTCCCGCGGGTCACCGAGGGGGACGGGAGCCGCGTGCGTAATATCTATGAGGCAACGAAGGTGAGGCGTCCCATGATCGAGCAAGACATCCGCGATCTCGAGGGGCGGGATCCCGGCCGCCGACTCGAAGGGCTCGAGACCGATATTTGGGCCCGACTGGCCGTGCAGGAGCAGGCGCGGCGGCGGTCTGTACGGCTCTTGGCGCTGCAAGTCGCGCTGCTCGGAGTGGCGCTCGGTGCGAGCACGTTCGCCGGTTACCGGGCGCGCCCGAGCCATTCAACCGAATTGAGTGTCTTTTCGACCCGGATGCCTCTGAACGCCTCGACGTTGCTCGCCGAGGACAGACCGTGATTGCGAACGCGCGCACGGTGGTTGCCGTGCTGGTGCTCACGGCGCTCGCGGGGGCGGTGGGCGGCTGGTTTGGCGTGCATTACGGGGTGGCGGCTCAGCGTTCGAGCACGAGCCTCAACCGGCTGCTGCATCGGCAGCTCCATCTGAGCGCCGATCAACGGAACCGGCTCGCCGCCTTGGAGGTCCGCTACGACACGCGCCGCCATCTTCTCGAATCTCAGGCCCGGGCGGCCAACCGTGAGCTCGCGGCGGCATTGCTGGCCGACCACCAGTACGGCCCGAAGGACGAGCAGGCGATCAACGACTTTTACGCGGCCATGAAGGCGTTGCAAGTCGCGACGGCGAAGCACGTGCTTGCCATGCGCGCCGTGCTAACGCCGCAGCAGGCCCAGAAATTTGATCGGACCGTGTCCCGCGCGCTCGACTCCGACCGGCCGTGACGGCGAATGCGGACGAATCCGAGCGGCTGCTTGCGGTGGCGGCCCGAGCGGGCGATCGCGTGGCATTCGAGAGGCTCGTCCGGCTGCACAAACAGGCTCTCTACCGATTCGCGCGGCGCTACACGGGCGATTCCCAAGACGCATACGACATCGTCCAGGACTCCTTTGTGGCCGCCTGGCTGGCTTTGCACCGGTATGACGAGCGCAAGTCCTTTACCTTCTGGCTGCGTGCCATTGCGCTCAATAAGTGTCGCGACTACGGCAGGCGGCGCGCGGTGCGCAGCCGCTTCCTGGCGTTGTTCGCGTCTGAGCAGGACACGAGATGCGCTGCAGAGGACGACCCGGCCGGGTGTTCCGAGCCGGTTGCGGCAACGCATCTTCGCCAGCTCGACCGGGCAATTGCTTCATTGCCACAGCGTTACAAGGAGCCGCTGCTGTTGACGCTCATCAGCGGCTTGACGCATCAGGCGGCCGCAGAGCAGCTCGGCACCACGGCCAAAGCGATCGAGATGCGCGTCCGCCGCGCAAAGGAGCGTCTGCGCATCGCACTGCGGCAATCGGACGACGCCGTAGAGCAGAGCGAGCCATAGAAGTGCGTCGATTCCGATATACCACAAGATGAACGTCTGCATCGTGGTGCACGGATGGCCAAGGCCCCACACACGCAGGCGCTCGTCTCGCTGGCGCGAGCCATTGCCACGACTGCGAATCGGCTTGCGGCGTCTGCTGGTTATCGGATCAGCTGGATCGCCACGCCTTCCCGCCAGGCCGATCCCTGTCGGCGGTAGGTCTTTCCACCCCGCAGTGGCCGCACCCGGACATCGCGGCCAACGCGCTACGGACTTGCGTCGTGTTCCGTTTCATCATGCCGAGAGGTGACTGCGTTGTCCATCGCTGTCCGCCGATCCATTGAGCGCGACAGGCCGGCGTGTTGGACGCAGTCTGAATGGGGATGGTTTCCATGCAGCGTTGTCAGTCTGTCATGGGTCATGGGGAACCTCGGATACCGTCATATTGTCAACTTGGCGTGATTCGAATCACTCACCGTAGTACTCTGTCGTTGAGAAGGGCTGAGATATGAGCACCCGCAAACCACGCAAACCCTCCGGGCGCATCGCATTCGACGAACGGGGAAATGCCACCTGGGAATGGCAAGGCGAGACCGGCCAATTCGACCGTGACATCGATACGCAGCGTTTGAAGACGATCGGCTCGGATTTGAGCTGCGATGGCGACGAACTGCACGACCCTGCGTCGCCGCACGATCCGTACAACAGTTCCGCATTACCGGCGGACGCTCAGCCCCGCCCCAGGAAACGTTCGCTGGATGACTTGCGGCGGCTGAGCGAGGAGATCAAGGCGGCCCGAGAGAAGCAAGGCCGTAAGTCGTGACGGCCACGATCGCGTTACCCGGCGTTGCGCCGGGATGCCGCTTGAGAAGCTCCGGATTCATCGGCTTGGTCGACCCATAGGAATCCCGCGGCCAGGCCATTGCATGGGCTGCCGTCTCGCTGAAATCGAGGGTCCGCGCACGCATTGATTCCCGGGATGCATCGGAATGCGGCGTGCCGTGCGCTCTTCTGCTTGGCCGCCGAGGCGCACTCTATTGACTGCTCGGTGCGCTCCAAGGCTGCCGGGGAGGCGGGCGGTGTCCGGCGCCCTCATTCCCGGGTGCATTATGGCAACTGGGTTCCGCGCACCTTCGATGTCTCCAAAATGAGACGGTTGTCTCGCAAATATCGGAATTAGCGCGCAAAAATCCAAGAAATAATCGCCGGAGAATCATCGCGTGAACCGATCGAGTGCTGCGGAGGGTTCAGCCATCCCGAAACTCACAGCCGCCGTGCGCTATCTTGAGGAACAGCTGACCGCGAGCGGCGTCGAAATCCTTGCGTCAAAGGAATGCCTGAAGGATTTCGCGCGCGATGCGATCGATGCAACCGATCGGACTCGACGTCAGGGCGAGTCTTACATCACGTGTGTCTGTCGGCATCTGGACGCACGAGTGCGATTTATCATCCTATGGACGAGTACTGACGAAGCATTTGATCAGGCGGTCTGGCGCGATTTGATCGGGATTGCCCGCAAGCATGCTCTGTTGCGCTCGCGGGGCTCGCAGCGCAAATTTCCAGCGGAACGATGAGCCCGTTTCTGCTGAATTTGAAATAGGAGAGCTCATGGCGCGCAGCGACCGTGTGATGGCCGGCTATGAATTCCTCGACCAGCACGCCGCAGTCATCGAGCAGGTCCACGCTGCAAGCCGAGCTCAAACCAGTGCTGGACTGCGTCGGAGATCACTTGCCGCGGTACGCCGGAGCGAGCACGCGAGGATTTTTTGCAGATGAGGGAGGAGTGACGTCGAGTGTCAGCGGGAGGTCACATTGCCCGTTGCGCGTCGAAGCGCATCTGACCTGCGGTCGCGGTGAGCGACTGGCAAAGTTGATGGCCGCCTCGGGAGCGGCGCTGGGGTGCGAGGTCCCCGGCGAGTGAAGCCAGTGCACCGTTTTCGCGCTGCGATAGGACTGCGCGCCGCTATTGGATCGCGTGGCGGCCTGCCAGAGAAGGTCTTGAGACCATCACCGTCGGTGTCTCGCTCGTCGAGTATGTGAGGCGCTCTGGCGGTCACTCAACCTACCGTTTTGTCCATTTTGTTACCAGCATGCAGCGCCGCGATCAACGGGCAGGCCACGCTCTCGTCGCCTCGGCCGCATCGCACGAGCAGTTTTGACAGCGTCGCCTCGATTCGCCGTAGATCCCGCAGCCGCCTCCGCACCTCATCCAAGTGTCGGGCACCCAGTTTGGCTGCCGCGGCGCATTGCATACCCTCGTCAAGTCGCAACAAGTGGCGGACTTCGTCCAAGCTGAAACCGAGCCGTTGTGCTGACTTGATGAACCTGACCCGCGCGGTGTCGTTTGCCGCATAACGCCGGATGCCGCCCGGCGGCCTCGGCGGTTCACGCAGCAAGCCCTTCCGTTGGTAGAAGCGGATGGTCTCGACGTTGACGCCGACCGCTGCGGCCAAACGGCCAATCGACAAACCGTCTTGGGGCTCAGTCATAGGGCCTTGACTCCGTACTTCGGTACGGCAGTAAGTTTAGCTCAGCTCAGGCGCAGCAGGCCCCCTATCGAGCGTCGCGAACGAGGAACTGACTATGTCCGGCATCACCCGTATCATCGATAAAACCGGCGTCATCGGTGCCATCGTCGGCAGCTTCAGTTGCGCCGTGTGCTTCCCGGCGGCCGCGGGTCTCGGTGCCGCGATCGGACTGGGCTTCCTCAGTCATTGGGAAGGACTGTTCGTGCATTGGTTGATCCCGATCTTCGCGACCGTGGCGCTCCTGGCAACTCTGGTGGGCTGGTTCTCGCACCATCGATGGCACCGCACCCTGCTCGGGAGCATCGGTCCGGTGATGGCGCTGATCGGGGTGTTCGGGCTGACCCATCATTTTCTGGGCAAGGGGGAGGCGCGCGGCATTTTCTATACCGGACTGGTGATCATGTTCCTCGCGGCCCTCTGGGATCTGGTGAATCCGGCGAACCGCCGTTGCAGCACAGACGACCGCGAATCGGCCGTTGGGCGTGGCTGACCGCATAGACGACCGTGAGGACCTCATGACTGACCAGGCGATCACCGAGCTGAGGATCAGCGGCATGACCTGCGAGAGCTGCGGTGCACATGTGCGCAAGGCACTCGAAAGCGTACCTGGCGTACGCGCGGCGCAAGTGTCCTACCCGGATGCCTCGGCGCGGGTCGAGCTCGAACGCGGGGTACCGGTGCAGCGGTTGATCGAAGCGGTGACCGCACGCGGCTATGGCGCGCACGCTCGGGGCGACGATGTCGCAGCGTCTGGCAGCGGGCAAGGGCTGCGCATCGCCGTGGTCGGCAGCGGGGGCGCGGCCATGGCCGGCGCGCTGAAGGCCGTCGAGCGCGGCGCGCGGGTGACGCTGATCGAGCGCGGCACCATGGGCGGGACCTGCGTCAATGTCGGTTGCGTGCCGTCCAAGATCATGATCCGCGCGGCGCACGTCGCGCACCTGCGCCGGCAAAGCCCGTTCGATGCCGGTCTGCCACCCACCCCTTCAACCGTGCTGCGCGGCCCTCTACTGGTTCAGCAGCAGAGTCGCATCGAGGAACTGCGCCATGCCAAGTATGAACGCATTCTGGAGAGCACCCCGGCGATCACCGTTCTGCGCGGCGAGGCACGCTTCAAGGACGGCGACAGTCTCAGGGTGAGGCTGAACGAAGGCGGTGAGCGCACGGTGACCTTCGATCGCTGCCTGATTGCTACCGGCGCGAGCCCTGCCGCGCCGCCGATTCCTGGTCTGAACGGGGTGCCATACTGGACTTCGACCGAGGCGCTGGAAAGCGACAGCATCCCCGAATCGCTCTCCGTCATCGGCTCGTCGGCGGTGGCGCTCGAGCTGGCCCAGGCGTTCGCCCGGCTGGGCAGCAAAGTCGCCATCCTTGCACGACATACTCTACTGTACCGGGAAGATCCGCTCATTGGAAAAACGCTCGCGGCGGCCTTCCGCGATGAACGAATCGAGGTATACGAATACACTGAGGCGCGCCAAGTGGCGTATGCCGGCAGCGAGTTCGTGCTGACACTGCCCGAGCGTGAGGTGCGCGCGGACCGACTGCTTGTGGCGACCGGACGGAACCCGAACACGCCGGATCTGAATTTGGAAGCGGCGGGAGTCGAAGTCGATGACCGCGGCGCCATCGTTGTGCAAGACAGTCTGCGCACGAGTGTGACTCACATCTATGCCGCTGGCGATTGCACCGACCAGCCGCAATTCGTGTATGTGGCGGCAGCCGGAGGCACACGTGCGGCGATCAACATGACCGGCGGCGACGCAAGGCTCGATCTCTCCACTATGCCCGCCGTGGTGTTCACCGACCCGCAAGTGGCCACTGTGGGTCTGAGTGAGCAGCAGGCCGAGCAGGCGGGCCTGAAAACCGCCAGTCGCACTCTGACGCTCGAGAACGTTCCGCGGGCGCTCGCGAATTTCGACACACGCGGCTTCATCAAACTGGTGGCACACGCCGGCACGGGGCGGCTGCTCGGCGTGCAGGCGGTTGCCGCCGAGGCCGGCGAGCTGATCCAGGCCGCGGCGCTTGCGATCCGCAATCGCATGACGGTACAGGATCTGGCAGAGCAGCTCTTCCCTTACCTCACCATGGTTGAGGGGCTCAAGCTCGCCGCCCAGACCTTTACCCAGGATGTGACGCAGCTGTCGTGCTGCGCGGGGTGAGTCGCGAGGACGCCGAAAATTAGGAGCAAGACCCATGAACAAACGGAATGAGATGTCCCCCGGCGTCTGCTTGTGGGCCTACCCGACGGCGTCCCAGGAAGAGCAGTTTCCGATTCTTGAGTATTTCAAGGAACGCTGTATCATTGAAACATGGATATCGACGTCATCGTCTCCCAGAAGCTTGCAGCGCTTGGTCATCCGGCCCGCCTGAAGATAATCCGGCAGTTGGTGCAGGCAGGTCCCGAAGGCGTTCCCGCCGGAAGGCTGGGCGAAGCCTGCGGATTGGCTCCCAATGCGGTGACGTTCCACCTGCAGAAGTTGACGCATGCTGGGCTGATTCGCAGTCGCCGTGAGGGTCAATTCATCGTATACAGCGCTGAATTCACCACTCTTCTGGACATGACGCAGACACTGGTCGGGACCTGTTGCGCGGAGTCTGCGGGAAAGTGTGGAGAACGCTGTCCTTCCAACGACGGTCCGCGAGTGGCAAGACGGGTCAGGGATGACGAGGCTCAGACCGCACCGAGGAGAAAGTGATGAGCGAAGTTCAATATGCCGAAGGTCGTGGCTGGCTCCGTGCGAGCAGCATAGGTATCGTGGTGGCCGTCCTGACCGCAGCCGTCATGGTCACTTTGCTCAAGGTCGGCCTATCGCCGTTTCCCAAGCCACCGTCTCTGAAGTTTGCCGAAATCGTTCTCGGGCGACCTCTGCCGCTGCCCGTGGGTCTGCTCTTTCATTTGAGCTATGTGACTTTCTGGTCCATCGCTTTCGTGCGCTACTTCCGTCACCGCTCGCTGGCGACGGCGCTCGCCCTGGCCGGAGCACTGTGGATCGGGATTCTGGTCGTGTTCTTCCCGATGTTCGGCTGGGGTTTCGCCGGTCTCGCGGTCAGTCCCAAGCTGATTCCTGCTTCACTTCTGCCGCATCTGCTATTTGGCCTACTGCTCTGGGGCTTCAATCGCTATCTGCCCGGAGGCACTGCGGCACGTCTGGCCCCTGGAGAAGAGAGCGCATGAAGACCATTGACACGGCGACGCTCGAGCATTGGGTGAAGAAGGGTCTGAACTTCGTCCTTGTCGACACGCTGCCTCGCCAGATTTTCGATGAAGGGCACCTGCCGGGCGCTATCAACATCGTCTCGGACGAGATCCTGACGCGTGCGCCTGTGGAAATTCCCGACTGGCATGTCACCGTGGTCGTTTACTGCGCCAGTGCGGCCTGTCAGCGCGCCGGTTTGTCCGCCGAACGGCTCAAATCGCTCGGTTACACAGATATTTACCATTACCTCGCGGGAAAGCGAGGCTGGGTGACGAGCGGCCATGCTCTGGAAAGGGCGTGATCGGTGCTGCCGGCTGAATTCCCGATGGGCCCGCAGCTGTGTCCGCGATGAGACTGCTGGGCCTCTTATCGTTATTTGCCGTGACCGCCCTCGCCGAGATCGTCGGCTGTTACTTGCCCTGGCTCGTGATCAAGCACGGCAAACCTCTCTGGCTGCTCTTGCCCGCGGCCGTCTCGCTCGGCGCATTCGCCTGGCTGTTGACCCTGCATCCTACGGCAGCCGGGCGCACCTATGCCGCGTACGGCGGGGTTTACATTGCGGTGGCCATCGGATGGCTCTGGGCGGTGGAGGGGATACGCCCCAGTCGTTGGGATGTCCTCGGCAGTCTCATCGCCCTGGCCGGCATGGCGATCATCATGCTGGCACCCAGAAATTAGCGCTGTATGGTTTGAAGGGCGGTTGACCTCGAACATAGGATAAATCGCAACATCTCCGGCGCCTACGACAGGCGATTCGCGGGGGAAGCACGAGGCAAGACGCTGAGACCGATGGGCATCGATGAGACCCATATCGCCAAAGAAACCCTATTGCGTAATCCCGAATATCAACCTTTGCCGAGCCCTATGGCTGGCAGCGGCGAGTCATGATCGGTATCTTCGTCTCGCGAATCATTCGCTCTTTCGGGGTCGCCCTCCCGGCTCTCCAGGTGCGACTCCAGCGCTGCGAGAATGGGACAGTCATCCACGGGCCGGTCTTCGTCCGTGCAGATCTCGATCAGCTCCGACAGCGCTTGAGACATCGCCTGCATTGCCTTTATCTTCTGCTCGATCTGCATTCTCTTCTGCTTCGCCAGGCTGCGGACATCGCCGCAGCAGGAGCAGCCATCCGACTTCAGCTCGAGCAATTGCCTGATTTCCGAGAGCGTCATACCGCACTGCTGAGCGTGCTTGATGAAGCTCACTCGCCGCACCGCGTCTTCGTCATACAAACGATAGCCGGCCTCGGTCTTTTCCGTCGGCCGCAGGATGCCCTCGTCCTCATAGAAGCGGATGGCATCGGCACTGATACCGAGGCGCTTGGCGAGCTTTCCGATGGTCATTCCGGCACGCTTTTTCATCGCGCTACCACCGTTCCTGAATACATGTTCCCACCGCAGTGGAATGGGTAGCGCCCGGGATGGCGCGCGTAAAGCTCGATGACGCGCGTGTCTCCCACCGGCACAGTGACCTCGGCTGCACGCCCATCCGGGCCAAGTCCTTCGAAGACCGTGCTCAACAGGCAGCCTCCGATGTGGTCGGTGACCGCGACCGGAACAGCCTGTCCGGCCGGGATGACGAGAGTCCGCGGCTCGTACGGATAGCCGGTTGCATCGGCGCCTTCGGTCAAGGTGTAACGGTGTCCGGGTGCCGGCGCAGCCGCTGATATCGCCGGTGCCCAGTCGACGTAAGCACCATAATTCTGGGCGAAGTAATAGAACAGAAAGGCGCCGGTACCGATGAACAGCAGCGCGGTGGCGCGCATCAGCCATGCGCCCGACCGGCGCAGGGCGGCAAACACCCGCTGTCCGAGCAGCATCATCACCACGACCAACGACGCAATGGCGAGACCGTAGGCGAGGACTGAAAGCATGGCGAGCGCATAATTGCCGGCAACCAGCGGCAGCAAGAGGATGCCGAGGAAGATCGGCAGCGAGCAGGTATGCGACGCTGCCCCGTAGGCGAAACCGAATGAGACGAGCGTGCGCTTTCCAGGCGTTCGTCCTGCCGGTGGCGCGGTTTCCTGACGGGCGTAGCGCGGATTCATCGGGTTCCAGCGCGCCACGAATGCCAGCAGGCCGGTACGTTCCAGCAAAATCAGGGCGCCCAGCAGGATGAAGGTAACGCCCACGACCGGAATGAAAAAGATCAAGTAGTTGTAGGCAATGTTCCCGACCAGTCCGATGATGGTGCCGGCGATGGCATAGAAGACCACGATTCCGAGGGCAACCAGCCCGGCCCCAAAAACCAGGGATGGGGAGAAGCTGCGGGCATCCTTGCCGGGCGGTGTCCCGGCGGTGAGGTAGGCCAGGAACGCCGGCGTGACGGCGATGCTGCAAGGCGAAAAGAACGACGCCGCTCCGCCGACCAGCGCCAGACCGAGGATGAGCGCGGGCGGCAGCGTGCGACCCTGCTGAAGAAGTGAGCCCGCGTGCAGATAGAGCTCGTAGCCGGCAACGCCCATCAGCAGGAGGGCGGTAGTGGCACTTACCGGGCCGATCCAGCCGTTGCGTGGTGCGCTTGATCTTGAGGTCTGCGGCATCGTCTAAGCTTCTCCTGGTGTGCCAATTATTCTTTTGGACGCGCCGCCGGCCCGATCATTTCGGTCGTATACCCAAGCAGACCCAGCCGGTCCACGATGGCCGATTCCTCGAGCTTCGCAGGGTCGAACAGCACTTCGATGCGCTGTGAGGCGGCATCGGCGCTGACTTGCTGAATACCCGTCAGGGTCTTCAGGACACGGACCACGCGCTGCTCACAGCTCTCGCAATGCAACTGCGGATCGCCGATCACGTGGTATGAGACGGTCTTGACCATGATGCGATTGTCTCCTTTGAGTGGATCACCCTCGCCCCGCCGACTGGGGCAGGCCGATACCGCTGACCGCCCCGAAGAACAGCCCGGCGTGGCCGGTCAGCGAGTTGATGAAGATGGCGGTGACGCTGGTGGCCATGGCGACCATCGCCCACACCGGGTAGATCAGGCCGGTGGCCGCCAGAGGGATGCCGATGCCGTTGAAGAGGAAGGCCAGGCTGATGTTCTGCAGCATCTTGCGGTAAGCACTGCGACTGATGTCGTAGGCGACCAGCGCTCCGGTGAGGCGGGAGTTCAGCAGGATCACATCGGCGGCGTCGAGCGCGATATCGGTGCCGTTGCCCATGGCGATGCCGACATCGGCCTGCATGAGCGCCGGCGCATCGTTGATGCCATCGCCTACCATGGCCACCCGCGCTTGTTGCTGAATGCGGCGCACGGTTTCGGCCTTGTCGGCCGGCAGCACTTCAGCGTGCACCTCCTCGATGCCAGCCTCGTTGGCCACTCGCCGGGCGGCCCGCGCATTGTCGCCGGTGAGCAGGGCGACCCGCACGCCGGCGGCCTTGAGTTGCGCGACCGTCTCCCGCGCGTCTGCTCGCAGCGCATCGCTCAGCGCCAGGACGCCGAGCAACGTCCCCTCGCGCGCGATGCCGATCACCGTGCGGCCGGCCGCTTGCAACGCTTCAATGCGTGCCCGCAGGGGCGCGGTATCGACGCCACGCTCTTCCAGGAAGGCAGGGCTGCCGGCCAGCACCGCTTCGGCGGCCGATGAGCCGGCCAAGCGCGCGACCACGCCTTTGCCGGCCACCGCCTCGAAACCCTCGACGTCCGGCAAATCGAGCCCCCGCTCAAAGGCAGCCTGCACCACCGCCTGCGCCAGCGGGTGCTCGGAGGCAGACTCAACCGCTGCGGCCAGGGCGATGAGGGTGTCTTCCGTGACGCCGTGCGGCACGATCTCGTGCAAGGCGGGCTTGCCCTCGGTCAGCGTGCCGGTCTTGTCGAAGACGACCGTCGTGACCTTGCGCAGCGCCTGGAAGGCTTCGCCGGTGCGCATCAAGACGCCCCGTTCGGCGGCCTCTCCGGCACCGCGCACGATCGACAGCGGGGCCGAAATACCGACCGCGCAGGGATAGCCCATGACCAGGACCGAGAGCGCCGCGAATGCCGCGCGCTCCAGGTCGATCGGCTGGCCTGCCAGGAACGGCGCGATCGACCAGCCGAACAGGGCCAGTGCCGAGATGCCGAGCACCACCGGGGTGTAGACCCGCAGGACGCGATCGACGATATGCAGCAATCCCGGCTTGAGCGCTCGGGCCTCTTCGACGCTCGTCACCACTCGCTGCAGAAAGCTATTCTCGCCAATGGCCGTGACCCGCACGAGCAGTGACCCGGTGCCATTGATCGCTCCGCCGGCTACGGTATTCCCCGGGCGCTTGTCCACCGGCAGCGGTTCGCCCGTGATCAGCGCTTCGCTTACCGCCGAGTGTCCATCGATCACCTCGCCGTCCACCGGGACGCGTTCGCCGGGGCGGATGCGCACGCGATCTCCGATCTGGACCGCCTCGATCGGAAGATCCTGCTCGCGGCCGGTCCGGATCACGTGTGCGGTGTCCGGTTGCAAATCGAGCAGCTTCTTCACCGCCTGCGAGCTGCGCGTCTTCACGATCAACGACAGCCATTCGGAGAAAACGTGATAGGTCAGGATCATGACCGCGACCGCAAAGAACGGCGCGGTGGGGTAATCCGGCCGTCGCAGCACGAGGCCGATCACACCGCCCGCGATACCGGCGCACGCGCCGATCTCGACGAGCACGTGCTGGTTGAGGATGCCGCGCCTGAGCGCCTGCACCGCCATGCGCAGGATGTGCGCCCCGACTCCGAAGACCATCACGGCGGCCAGTGATGCGGCGAGCCACGGAATGGCCCCGCCGAGCGTGCCCTGCGTGCGCAGCAGATAGACCACGATCCCGGCTGCGCCCAGCCCCAGGCTGCCGGCCCCGGCGCGCCACGCACCAAAGTTACGCAGCACGGCGAAACCGAAGGCCATCAGGCTCGCGACCACGAAAATGGACAGTCCGAGCGCCCAGCCGCCGATCACCGGAGCGATCAGGCCAATGGCCGCCAAGCTCAGGCCAAGGGCCGCCAGGAAGCGGTTTCGCTCCCGTGCGAGTGCGCGTTCCTGGATCTCGAACGGTTCCGCCTTGCGCGGGTCGGACAGCGTATAGCCGATGTCGGTCAGCGTGCGCATCAGTTCCCCGGCCTCGGTCAGTCCCGGGTCGAATTCGACCAGCGCTTGCTCGTGCGTCAGGCTGACCGCGACCCGATACACACCGGGTCTGCGGGACAGCGCCTTTTCGATCGTGCCGGTACACAGCGAGCAGTGCAGCCCGCCGATATGGGCGCGCACGCGGCGCCGGTCCGGGCGGCCGGTGGGCTCGTCACTCCAGGGTCTTGGAGCGGATTCAAAGGGCAGAGCGGTACTCATGGTGGCACCTCATGACATTTCCCCCGGCAGTTGTCGTGGATCCTAAAGATAAACCTTGGAGAGCACTCCATAGTCAAGGGTATTCGATGGAGTTCGCTATGGGCACCGTCATGGTGCAAGGCGCCAGCGCATCTTGAATGCACCGACGGCTTCCCGTGCCCCGCCGTGGTGTAGCGGGCGGGGGTGCCCTTCCTATGGAGCGAGCTCTCCGAGAAACCGCCAGCGCATTCGGATGAGGAATCGCTCGCTGGATCGTCGCAGTATGGAATCGAGCGAGGGTAGGTGGCTGTTGGACAGAGGCGCGACCGACCGGACTTGTGCCCCGCGCTGAATCAGCGCGCGGAAGGTGTCAAAATTCGGCAAATCATGTACAAGCGATTGATTTACCAAGAGCGCAGCGGCCTGCAGAACCGCCCACAGCGGTTTGATTCCGCTCCTAGCCTCCAACACTCTATCGAACCCGTTACTACGTCAGTGTTCGGTCTCCTCTTCTTGGATATCAAGACTGCTGAAAGGACCTGCTCCGAATCTTCCGCCTGCACGGCGACATCTGCTGCCGACAACCGCGGGGTTCGGCGAACTCGTGTGAAATGCGCAGGAGGGCTTGACGAGGACCAGGGCCACAAGCGAGACTGAGCCTACGTGCTGGTTCCCCGGCGAACGCTGGGGAGGCAAGAGGGAACGCGGTGAAGCTCTATGAGCCGAAGCCGCGGCTACCCCCGTAACTGTAAGCGGAGAGTCCGCGTCCATCACGGCCACTGGGAAACTGGGAAGGCCGGACGCACGATCAAGACCCGCGAGCCAGGAGACCTGCCAGTACGGTCACCCAACCGGTGGGCGGGGCGTACCACACGGAGCGGTCATTCGCAGCGGTGACATTGAGACCGATGCGGAGGCCGTGGGATAGCATTCCACGATCAGTGAATTCAGGCGCGCGCGGAACGTGGGTTTCGCATGCGTTGTCTGTGCTCGACCGTGCCCGTCGCATCGGCTGTCGTTACCACGCCCCTCAGGGCGCAAGTACGGAGCACTGCGATGCGATCGATCCGGAGGCTGACTTCTTGCATTTTTGGTGTACGTTGCGAACGCGCTGTAAAGGCTGAGCGCTGGCGATGGGTTGCGCTGCCGTCGTGTCGCTTGTCGGATGACACACGAAGAGCGATTGGTGCATTCCATGTGTCGGTGGCTCTCTTGTCTCTGGCGGCGATCGTGACGCCCGCAATCGCCGCCGCTCCACCGAGCGGCTTATCAACCGTCGTCATCTCTGCGGCGACGTTCCCCCAGCCCCTGGCTCAGGCACTGCCGAGCGTAAGTGTGCTCACCCGCGTGCAGATCGAACAGAGCGACGTGAAGAATCTCTCGACCCTGCTGCAACGAATAGCGGGCGTGCAGATCACCTCCAATGGCGGTCCAGGGCACACCGCGACGCCTTATCTAGAGGGATTTGGCGGCACGGATGCCGGAGTTCTCATCCTGCTCGACGGCGTGCCGCTCACCGCCGAAGATGCCTCGGGCGGGGGCGATTATCTTGAGAACCTCACCACCGATCAGATCGAGCGCATTGAGGTTATCCACGGTAACGTTTCGGCGATCTACGGCTCGGGCGCGATCGGCGGCGTCATCCTGATCACCACGCGCGACGGTGGGCGCAAGTCGCGGGCCGCACTGTCCCTGACGGCGGGCAGCCGTAACACCGTGACGGCCTCGGCCAACGCCAGCGGCGAGATTGACCACACCCGCCTGCAGGTCGGAGTCAGCCGCTACACCACGGCCGGCATTCCGTCAATCAATCCCGTTGAAAGCGCCTTCGTGACGTCGAACAGCACCGACGGGTATCACAACCTGACTGCGAACGGCTCGCTTGCGCAGGAACTGGGTCATCATCAGCAGCTTGGCGTGCGCGCGTTTCTCAGTGACGGGCGCTACAGCTACGACAATGAAACCGCCGGTGGTCGTACCAAACAGAGCCTGCTGCAGATCTTTAGCGAAAATCGGGTCGGTGCGATCTGGACCTCGCACTTGAGTCTGTCTCGTCAGCGCACCGAGAACATCAATCTCGGTAGCTACCCGGCGATGTATCGCTCGACGCACCTCGATGTGCTGTGGCGGAACGTCATCCGGATTTCTAAAGCCTGGACGTTGACCGGCGGCGCAACGCATCAGCACCAGTCGGTCACGAGCGCCGGGCAGGGCAACATTCCCAGTGTCTCGCGCAATGTGACCGCGATTTTCGCCGGACTGAATGGCTCATTTGCCGGGAACGAAATCCAGCTGAACATGAGGCACGACCAATTCGACGGCTACGCCAGCACCAAGAACACTTTTTACGTCGGTTATGGTCGACAGTTGGGCCTCGGGTTCGAGGCCATCGCCAGCTATTCGAGCGCCTTCAACGTGCCACCGCTCGGTTATCTGTATTACAGCAATCCGTACTGGGCGGCCAATCCCCTGCTGAAGCCCGAGTCGGCGCATACGGTGCAGACGGCTCTGCAGTGGTCGGGCGGAACGAACATTGTTCGCGCCACATTATTCCAGACCACAGGCGGTGACATGTGGGGTTTTGGCACGACCCCGAGCGGATTGACGGAATTCGCGAACATCGCGCGCACACGCACCCGTGGGCTCGAGCTCACGGCTCGAGGCAGTTGGGGGCGATGGACCTATGACGCGAATGTGACCTTGCAGCAGCCGCTGGCGGTGAGCGAACCCGGCGATCCGACCCTGCAGCGCTTGGCGAGGAGCATGGCGAACCTGAGTCTCGAGTACGATTTCCGGCGGTTTGAAACTGGCGTACTCATTCACTACACCGGCCCACGGCCCGACGTCGCCTATTCAGCGAGTTTCGCGGCGATTCCGGTGACTCTCGGCAGCTATACCACGGTCAGTCTCACCGCGGACGGACCGATAGGTCGCACGCTGCGCTGGAGTGTGCGTCTCGAGAATCTCCTCGATAAGCGATACGAGACGGCCTATAGCTACAACTCCGTGCCATTCGGTGTGTTCGTGGGGCTGACATGGAGTCCTTTCGGGCTATGAACTGTCCGACGCTCGATGCCGACCGACGCCGCCGCTATCGCGGCGGCGTCGGTCGGCGGCAAATTCGCGATCGGCAAAGGAGGTTTGACGCTCGATCCGAGCGGCAGGACGCGGATAATCGGGACGGCAACCAAGGTGGGCACACGGAGCGCGCGTCGGCGCGGCGGCACGCGGCCGACACCATCACACGCTACCGCAGGAGGTACCACGTCCGGTTCGGAAGAGCCCTAATGGCGCCATCCCGAGCGCCTGCACCCGGGAGAGCAGTGGCGTGAGGCCCCCAGCGGCGGTCTTTGGGTGGAACAGCATGCCCGCGATCGTTCCGGAGTGTGAGATCTGGACACCCAGCGCATCGGCCGCGGCGGCTAGCGCGCACAGCGAGCTGAATCCCCGCATGGGCGCAGTGATCTGATGTAGTTCGGCGCTGCGGGTGGCCACCGCGGCGATTGCCCCGGCATCGTGTGCCTGGAACGCGGCACGTGCTTGTTGCACGAGCGCAGTGTAATCGGCCCGCATCGCTTCGCCGTGTGGTAAGGGCACACGTAACGTATTGCGCCCGCCGGACCGCGGGTCGGTGTCGATGCTCAGTAATAGGAATTCAGGGATCCAGTGCCCCCAGTGCTCGAGGATGCGGCCTTCGCGCTGCGCGAATAGCACGACGCTGTCGAACATGAGTGGGTCGGAGGCGACCTCGGCCCTCACCGCAAGCTGAGCGAGCAGGGCGGCATCGGCTCGCGTGCTGCATGCGGCATATACCGACCGGAGCGTCGCGAGTACGTCGCTGGTCGAGGAGCCCATCCCGAGACCGGTGGGTATTTGGCTGTGGAGCCGCAGCACACCGCCGGTGGCGGTGACGCCGAGCGCATCGAGCGCCAATCTCGCTGCGCGCGCGGCTTTCACCTTACCTGCGGGGTGGACCTCGATCTGCCGTCCGGGTGTCAGCTTGAAATGGGCTTCACTGCCGGCGCCAGGCATCGGCAGAGTGACCAAACAGGGAACAGGATCGCTATAAGCCTCCGATTGTGGCCACCATAGGCCCTGGAGAATCTCGCCGTGATGCCGACCGGCGCGACCGATGGCGAGCCCTGTTCCCGAGGCCGGTGTACACGCCGGTGAGTCCGTCAGCCCGGGTGCCATGTTTCGCGGACCGTCAATGGGTTGTCGGCACCTGTCGTTCGCGTGCAAAACAGGGCGGTTGCGTAGTGGGATGACAGTCGCCATGCCGCCGTAGCGTCAACCCCGCAATAGGTCTGCAGCAGAAACTGGAGCACGCCCCGATGTGTCACGATTGCCAGGGTCGCACACGAGGCATCCTGCAGCCATTCGTCGGCTGCTCTGCTGATCCGCGCGGTGAAATGCGCATACGGCTCCGCGTGGGGTGGTGTAAAGGTCGCAAACCCCTGCAGCCAGCGCTGTGCCTGCTCCGGGAATCGGGTTGCGATTTCGTCCCACCGCAACCCCTCCCAATCGCCGAAGTGCATCTCGCGCAACGCCGGGCTGAGCACGGCCATAATCCCATGCTGCTCGGCGAGCAACGCGGCGCAGCGGCGGGCGCGGAGCAGATCGCTGCTGACGAGTCGATCAAGCGGGAGCCGATCGAGTCTTCGCTGCAACGCATGCAGCTGTGCCAAGCCGCCTGCACTCAAGTCCGGATCGCTGTGCCCGCAAAAGGTTCCGGCAAGATCGGTGGCCGGGTGACGGATGAGAATCAGCTGTCTCATTGCCATGCGCCGCAGAGATAAACGGCAATGGCGACAAGCTGGATGGCGGCGCCGAAGCAATCACCGGTGACACCGCGTATCCGCCGCCAGAAATATAAACCGCTCGCAGCGGTGGTCAGCAGACAGGCCATCCAGGGGCGCCAGCTTGCCGCGTGCAGACTCGCCACGGTAGCCGCGGCGGCGATCAGCGTCCCGATCGCGACCGCCGTCGGTGAGATCGAGTGGGCGAGGCGCGCGCCCTGTCCCGCAGACGGCCCGCCCTGACGGGCGGATGGCAGAAAGGAGGCGAGCGGGAGCACACTCCAGCGCGAGAGCATTTCGGCCGAGACGAAGTAGGCGAGCGCATCCCGTGTCGGCAGCGCTGCAATGAGTGCGATCCTCAGCAGAAGCGATAGTGCGACGGCGATCGCACCGTAACTGCCGATTCGGCTGTCTCGCATGATGGCGAGCACCCGATCGGCCGTCGCTCCGCCCCCGAAGCCGTCGGCGCTGTCGGCGAGTCCGTCTTCGTGAAGGGCGCCGGTGATGAGCACCAGGAATACCACAGAAGCGGTGGCCGCAGCGGTGGCTGCGAGGTGCGGACGAAGAGCGGCGTCGATACCCGCGGCCGCCAGTCCGAGCAGCGCCCCAACCAAGGGGAAATAGGGTGCCGCCTGCGCGAGCGCCACCTCACCGAGCCACCGCTGCGGGAACGGAATGCGCGTGAGAAATTGAACTGCGCCGAGGAATCCGCGAGTCAGGCGCCTCATGCGTTCGCTGTGCTCACCCCTGCCGATGCGAACGTCGCCATTTCCGTCAAAATGTGCATGGCCGAGGTGATAATCGGCATCGCCAGCACAGCACCCGTGCCTTCGCCAAGACGCATGCGCAGATCGAGAATGGGTTGGATGCCGATGTGGTGCAGCAGGTGAGCGTGCCCCGGCTCCTTGGAGCGGTGGCCGGCAAGCAGATAATCGCGCACGGGCGGGGCAAGCGCGACGGCGAGCGCCGCGGCAGCCGTGGCAATGAAGCCGTCGACGACGATGATCTTGCGGTGACGCGCAGCGCCAAGAAAAAAACCCGTCATCGCCGCGATCTCGAGGCCGCCTACGCAGCGCAGCGCCTCGAGCGGCGCGACCGTCTCGGTGCGCCATAGGGGTACGTGCTTGCTCAATGCCTCATCGATCACCTGTTGCTTGCTCTGACGCGCAGCCGAACTGATGCCGGTGCCCGCCCCCGTGACCGCTTCGACCGGCTGACGGGTGAAGGCGGCGGCGAGGGCGCTGGCCGCAGTCGTATTACCGATGCCCATCTCGCCGGCGGCCACCAGGCGCACGTCCCGGCTGTGGGCGTCATGGGCGGCCTCCAGACCGACGTTCAGCGCATCGGTCAGCTCGCGTTGCGACATCGCTGGCTCGACGCGCAGGTTGCGGCTACCGCGGCGTACCTTACGTTGCCACAACGCCGTGTGAGCGGGGAAATCGGCATCCACTCCAACGTCGATGATCGTCAGGTGCACGTCATGAAGCCGCGCGAGCACATTGATGGCCGCGCCGCCATGAAGAAAATTCTCGACCATCTGCGCAGTCACGGCGCTCGGGTAGGCACTCACCCCCTCCTGAGTCACACCATGGTCGGCGGCGAACACGTAAGCGGCCTTACGCAGCGGCAGCGACCAGTTGCCTTCAGCGATGGCATAGCACTGCGCGGCGATGGCTTCCAGCTGCCCGAGGCTGCCCGGCGGCTTGGTCAGCTGATCCAGCCGTTGATCGGCCTCGATCCGCAAGCGCTGTGTTACGGGCCGGATGTGCGCCAGTGTTTCCTGCAACGACGCGGGAATGATATCGTTCATGTCCAACGGACCTCTCTGATGAATAGCATGGTTCCGGCCAGGTGGGCATCGCGCGGGCCCGGCTGCGGCATATCGTCGATGCTCATCGGGATCGCCGCGCGCGTCCTCGCAGTCTGAAGTCGACGGAGTGCAGTGATCGAGCTCATTGCGGCTATCCCTTGAGCTCCAAAGGCAACCCCGCGACCGTGAGTGTGACGCGCTCACAGAGCGTCGCCAGCGTCTGATGCAGTTCGCCGCTGGCGTCGAGGAAGCGGCGCGACAGCTCACCGAGCGGCACGACCCCAAGGCTCGTTTCGTTACTGACGAGAATGAGCATACCGCTGAGTTCCGCCACCGCATCGCAGAGACTGCGGCGCTCGTCGTCAAATCGCTCGGGTCTCAAGCACAGCAGGTTGGTGAGCCAGAGCGTCAGGCACTCGACCAGCAGGCACCGATCGGGCGAGGCGTTGGCGAGCAGTACGCGACCGAGTGCGAAGGGCTCCTCGACCGTGACCCATTCTGGTGGGCGGCGGGCGCGGTGTTGCCTGATCCGCGCGTGCATCTCGGCATCATCCGCGGGAATCGCGGTGGCGACATACAGCACTGGGCGGCCGCTCGCGCGGGCGCGCTGCTCCGCCAGCCGGCTCTTGCCCGAGCGCACTCCGCCGAGAATCAGCTGCTTCATCGGGGGGTTGTCCTTTGCCGCCGGCTCCCTGTTTCGCCGGGCTCGATGCAGCCGAGCAGCAGCCTCAGGCGCAGGGAACTCTCCACGGCATCCGCCAGGTCCTCGAGCGCACGCTCGCGTCGCAGACGATGATCGAGCGCAATGGGCGCGGGGAGCCCGGCCCAGGTGAGCAATGCGCTGCACGCGGCCGGCTCTTCGAACAACCCGTGCACATACGTGCCTAGAACCTGTCCGTCCGCCGAGATCGCCCCGTCCACTCGTCCGTCCTCGAGCTCGATCAGCGGGCGGGCGAGCCCCGCACCGGTGCTGCGGCCCATGTGGATTTCGTAGCCGCGGACCGAGGCGGACGTCAGCGTCAGACGGCCGCTGACATTGCGCAGCTGCTTGTCTCTTTCCAGGGTGGTGTGCAGATCGAGCCAGCCAAAGCCCTGAACGGTCCCCGCGTATCCCTCGACTCCATGCGGATCGGCGATCGTCTCGCCGAGCATCTGCAAGCCGCCACAGATGCCGATCAGCCGGCCGCCGTAGCGCAGGTGACGTGTGAGGTGTTCGCCCCAGCCACGCTCGCGCAGCCAGGCGAGATCGGCGCAGACGGACTTCGAGCCGGGCAGGATGATGAGATCGGCGCCCGGCACATCGAGCGGGTCCACGGTGTAGCGGAAGTCGATCTGCGGGTGCTGGCCCAGCGGATCGAAATCGGTGTGGTTGGAGATTCGCGGCGTGACCGGCACGACCACGCGCAGCCGCTTCGCCTGCGCAGCCTGTGATTCCGGCTCGCGGCGGATGCCGTCCTCAGCGTCGAGGTGGAGGTTCTCGAGGTACGGCAGCACGCCGAAGACCGGCTTGCCGGTGCGCGTCTCGAGCCACTCGAGCCCGGGATCGAGCAGTGCCCGATCGCCACGGAACCGATTGATCACGAAGCCGGTGACGCGCACACGCTCGGACTGGCTGAGCAGCGCCAGCGTGCCGACCAGCTGCGCGAACACCCCTCCGCGGTCGATGTCCGCGATCAGCGCCACGGGACAATCGATGGCTTCGGCGAATCCCATGTTGGCGATATCGTTGGCGCGCAGGTTGATTTCGGCCGGGGAGCCCGCGCCTTCCACCAGGATCAGCTCGTAGGCAGAGGCCAGGCGGTGGTAGGAGTCGAGCACGGCCTGGCGCGCGATCCGCTTGTATTCGTGGTAGCCGGCCGCATCGAGCGCGCCGATCGGCCGGCCCTGAATGATCACCTGTGCCCCACGGTCGCTTTCCGGCTTGAGCAGCACCGGATTCATGTCCGTCGTCGGGGCGATGCCCGCCGCCTGGGCCTGCAGCGCCTGGGCGCGACCGATCTCGCCGCCATCGCTCGCCACCGCGCTGTTCAGCGACATATTCTGCGGCTTGAAGGGCGCGACGCGCACGCCCCTGCGTCGCAGCACGCGGCACAGAGCCGCGACCAGCGTGCTCTTGCCCGCATCGGAGCTTGTGCCCTGGATCATCAGTGCGCGCGCGGTCATGACCGAGTCTCCTGATAGGCCCCGAGGGCGAGCTCGAGGCGCGCCCACTCAGCATCGTGAGCGGGTAGACCGAAACGCAAGCCGCGCGGTGCATCGAACAGGCGAGTGAGGATGCCCTCGCGCGCCAGAGCCTCATGAATTTCGGCGGCAGCCAGTGTAGGTACCCATTGAAACAGGCTGCAGCCGCCTGCGGGGGGTAGCCCACAGCCCTGTAGCAGTGCGGTGAGCCGCGCGCACTGCGTGTGAAGTCGTGCGCGCATGGCGCTGTGCCAGGGCCGGTCGGCGAGTGCGTGCTGCGCGATGACGCGGGATGGGCCGGTGATGCTCCAGGGTCCCAGTCGTTCCTCGAGCGTGTCGAGAAACCCTTCAGCTGCCAGCACGAACCCGACGCGCGCACCCGCGAGCCCGAAGAACTTGCCGAGAGAACGCAGCACGATGAGTCCCTCGCGCTGGATGCAAGAGACGATGCTGTCTTCCGGGTCCGCATCGGCGAAGGCTTCGTCAACGATCAACCATCCCCCACGGGCAGCCAGGCGCGTATGCCACTCAAGGAGCTGAGCGCGCGCCACGCGCGCGCCGGTCGGGTTATTAGGATTGACGAGCACCAGCACATCGACCGAGTCTGCGGCGGAGGGGCATTCGGCGAGCGCGAGCGGCGCGACCTGGTGTCCCGCCTCGCGCCAGCGCAATGCATGCTCGGCGTAGCTCGGGGCGAGCACACCCACCGTCCCGGGCGCGCGCAGCTGCGGCAGATGCATGATCGCGGCCTGTGAGCCGGCGACCGGCAGGACCTGAGGCACACCGAAATAGCTCTGTGCCGCCGCGAGAAGCCCGTCATCGTCCTCCGGCAGGCGGGCCCAGGCCGAGCGGGGCACATCGATGCCGCACCATGACGTCGGATTGATTCCAGTCGACAAGTCGAGCCACTGCTCGAGCGCGATGCCGTAGCGCTGCGCCGCGCGGCGTATCCTTCCTCCATGTTCAAGCATTGAGCCACCGCCAGAGTCCGATGAGTGCCGCTACACCGATCCAGAGCAGCAACGCGCGCAGAACGAGGCGTCGGGCGCGTGAAATATCCCCGATATCGGCTGGCCGTCCCTCGCCCAGCGTGGACCGTTCGTGCCAGCGTCCGTGATAGACGGCCCCTCCGCCCAGGCGAATCTGCAATGCGCCGGCACCGGAGGCCATCACCGGACCGGCATTGGGACTGTCCCATGCCGAGGACTGGAGCGTCCAGCAGCGCAGTGCGGCCCCCGTGTGACCGACCACCGCATAGCTGAGCGCGGTCAGGCGCGCGGGCAGGAAATTCATCAGGTCGTCGAGGCGGGCCGCCGCCCACCCGAACTGACGATAGCGCTCGGTACGATAGCCCCACATCGCATCCAGCGTATTGATGAGCCGGTAGGCCAGCGCTCCGGCGGCTCCGGTCAGGAGGAACCAGAACAGCGCACCGAAGAGCGCATCGTTGCCGTTTTCGAGCAACGACTCCACGGTCGCGCCGGCGATCCGGCGGTCATCCATGTCCGAAGTATCCCGGCTTACGATCGCCCCGACGCGACGACGGGCGTCGGTTAGATCGCCGCGGTGCAGCGCGCGTTCTACTGCAATAGCATGCTCATGCAAGCTGCGGTGGCCGATGACGAGATAGAGAAACCCGATGGCGAGCAGTGGCGCGATGCGAGTGTATTGATCAAGCGTCCAAAGCGCGAGCACGGGGGGCGCCACGGCCGTCAGCACTGCAGTCACACCGCCGAAATAACTGCGCTCTGCCGCGTTTGCGCTGGGGCCGCCGATGGCGCCGGGATTTAACCATTTCTCCAGACGTTGTGCGAGCACGCCAAAACCAACCAGCGGATGCCAGCGACGGGGCTCACCAAGCAGTGCATCGAGCAGTGTCGCGGCGATGATCTCGAAGACTGTCATGGCGACTCGCGGCGCCCAGAGGAGTCGGTCGACTCGGCGGAATTCGCCCCTGTCGCCGCCGCGCCCGGGTGCGCCATCTCCTCGGCGCACTGCGTGATGATTTCGCGTAACTGGTGTAGCCCGTCGCTCAGGGCAGCGGGACCCGGCTGCAGGATGTCGCAGGACTTGATCTCGAACAACCGTCCGTGGCGTACTGCTGCGATGTCCTGCCACCCGGAGCGCTCAAGCACTTGGTGGCGATTGAACTTCTTGCCGCACCATGAGGCGATCAGCACGTCAGGTGCGCGTCGGACCACCTCGAGTGGGTCGGCGATGACGCGATCCTTGGCACTTGGTCGCACAGACAGCTCCGGGAAGCAGTCCTCGCCGCCGACGATCCCGATGAGTTCCGCCGTCCAGCGTATACCGCTGATCAGCGGGTCATCCCATTCCTCGAAATACACGCGCGGCCGGCACGGCAGCGCGAGCGCTGCGCGGTGCGCCGCCTCGAGTCCGCCGCGCAACTTGTCGATCAGTGCCTGCGCGCGGTCTGGCGCCCCGACCATCCGACCGAGCATGCCGATAAAATCGAGAATCTCCTCGACGCTGCGCTGATTGAAAATGTGCACCTCGATCCCCTTGCGGGCGAGTTCGGCGGCGATGTCGGCTTGCAGGTTGGAGAATCCGAGCACGAGGTCCGGTTCAAGCTCGACGATCCGCTCGATCTTTGCGCTCGTGAATCCGGAGATCTTGGGCTTTTCACGGCGCGCTCGCGCCGGCCGCACGGTGAATCCGGAGATGCCGACGATGCGATCTTCCTCGCCCAGAAGGTAAAGTGTTTCCGTGGTCTCCGCGGAGAGGCAGACGATGCGGCGCGGCCCCGGGCTCATTCGGCGTCCTCCGGCCAGCGATTCTCGTAGAACATGTCGGTCAGTGGCCGGGGCTGCCGCCAGCGATCGATCGCGAGGCGCGGCGCCGGATCGAATGCCTGGACGTGGCCGAGGCACAACACCGCAATCGGCCGTGCATTGGGCGGAAAGCGCAGCAGGGCGGCGAGCGCCTGCGGCTCGAACATCGAAACCCAACCCAGACCCAGTCCTTCCGCGCGGGCGGCGAGCCAGAGGTTTTCAATGGCGCAGGCCACGGACGCTAAGTCCATGTCCGGGAGCGTCCTTCGTCCGAAGATCTCCTTTGTCCCACCCTCGAGCAAGGCGCCAACCAGCAGCTCACCGCAATCGAGAATCCCCTCGACCTTCAGCCGCAGGAATTCGTCACGGCGCTCGCCGAGTGCATCGGCCGTGCGCGCTCGCTCCTGTTGCACGAGTGCGTGGATCGCGATGCGCATGTCAGCATCGGTGATGCGCAGGAACCGCCATGGCTGGGACAGGCCGACGCTGGGGGCGGCATGTGCGCTCTCCAGGATGCGCCGGAGCGTCTCGGGCTCGATGGGTGAACGCACGAAGCGGCGTACATCACGGCGCTCGCGAATCACACGGTAAATCGCCGCGCGGTCCGCCTCGTTGTAGCGGTGGATGGAGTGGCTCAAGGCTTAAACAGGGCCGCGGCGGCCCGCGGGTTGGAGGGAAAGTAGAAATGGATATAGCTGGCGGTCAACGCGCCCTGGCGGAATACAGTTTCGCCGCAGCCTCCCCTCTGCGTGGTCGCCTGCCGCAGCGGCTCGAGCGAGGTCTGCAGGCGTGAGTGATGGAAGCTGTGGCCGCGCAGCTCCCCCTGCGGCAGCTCCACGCCCTGCAGCGCAAGCGCCTGGAGCTTCGGCTGCATGGTCGTCTCGCCGGGAAGAAGTCCGCTCATCGCGTGCCGCCGACCCTGGAGATCGGTCAAGTGCTCGAAGAGCAGCATCATGCCGCCACATTCGGCCAGCAACGGCTTGCCGGCCTCGACATGGCGGCGCAGTGCCTCGTGCAGAGGGTGGTTGGCCGCGAGCCGTTCGGCATGGAGTTCCGGATAGCCGCCCGGCAGGTAGATGGCGTCAGCCGGAGCCGGCACGTCCTGTAATGGCGAGAAAAAGCGGGTCGTGGCGCCCATCGCCTGCAGCAGGTCGAGATTGGCGGGATAGACGAACGAGAGCGCCGCATCGTGGGCCACTGCGATTGAGACGCCGGCAAGAAGCGGAGGTGGATGAAGGTCGACGTCCGAGTGGAACGTCACCTGCGGAATGTCTTCGATTCGCATCGAGGCGAGTGCCTGCGCGGCGCGATCAATTCGCGCGTCGAGATCGGGGATCTCCTCTGCCTGGACCAGCCCCAGGTGACGATCGGGAAACTCGATGGCGCGATCGGCGTGCAGGGCGCCGAGAAAGGAAATCTCTGCGGCAGGGCCCGTAAGGCTGTCGGCGAGCAAGGCGGCGTGCCCGGGGCCTGCCGTGCGGTTTGCCACCACGCCGTGAATTGTGAGGTCCGCGCCATAGACCTTCAGTCCCAGCGCAAGCGCACCGAAAGTCTGCGCCATGGCGCTACCGTCGATGACGAGGAGCAGAGGCAAGTTGAATTGGCGGGCGAGCTCGGCACTCGAGGGGGTGCCGTCATAGAGTCCCATCACTCCTTCGACGAGGACGACGTCGGAGTCTCTTGCGGCCTGGTAGAGGAGGTTGCGGCAGTGCGCGAGCCCGCCCATCCACAGGTCGAGCTGGTAAACGGGATGGCCGGCCGCTCGAGCGAGAATCATCGGGTCGATGAAGTCGGGACCGGTTTTGAAGACACGCACGCGTTTGCCCTGGCGCACAGCCTGACGGGCGAGCGCCGCAGTCACGGTGGTCTTCCCCTGTCCCGACGCTGGTCCCGAGATCAGGATGGTTGATGCTTGAGCGCTCGTCATGGGTCGCCGCGCTGCCTAGAGCTCGATTCCCCGCTGTGCGCCGATGCCTGCGTCAAAGGCGTGTTTCACGATGCGCATGTCCGTCACGGTGTCGGCCAGCTCGATCAGCTCAGCGGGCGCTCCGCGCCCGGTGATGACGACGTGCTGCATCTGTGGTCGGCCGCACAAGGCATCGAGGACGGTGTCGATCTCAACATAGCGGTAGCGCAGCGCAATGTTGAGCTCATCGAGCACCACGAGGGCGAGGGTCGAATCGCGCAGCATCGCGGCCGAGACCTCCCAGGCCGCCTCCGCTGCCCGCACATCGCGATCGCGGTCCTGGGTCTCCCAGGTAAAGCCTTCACCCATGACGTGAAAGCGCACCTGCGGCAAACGCCGGAAGAAGCTCGCTTCCCCCGTCAGGTACTTGCCCTTGATGAACTGCACCATGCCGACTTGCATGTCGTGCCCGAGCGCCCGGGCGACCATGCCGAAGGCGGACGAGCTCTTTCCCTTGCCGTTGCCTGTGAGCACGACCAATACGCCCCGCCGTTCCGATGCCGCGGCGATGCGCCCGTCCACCAGCGTCTTCCTGCGCTGCATCCGTTGGCGGTGGCGTTGGGCCTCGGCGTCGCCGGGGCCAAGCGTACCTTCGTTGGTCGGCATGATTGTGGTCTCAAACCTGGCTGCAGACCACCGTCATGGCGATTGCAGGTGGGCGCGTGCCGGCATGCGGCGGGTCACCGCGATGTGACCTAGCGCCGTGAGTCCGACGTAGGCGCCGGTGACGAGCATGAAGTAGCCGTACCAGCTGAGGAAATTGGACCACCAGCCGGCGATGCTCGCATGTACGATGCGGTCGCCGAGCCAGTAGAAACTTCCCTCGGTGAGCAGGAAACAGGCGCTCACCGAGAGTGCAAGGCTGACGGCGAGCCGCCGCAGATCGCCGGGCACCCTCTGGTAGCGACGGTTGAGCCACGCGCCTCCAAGCCATAGGAGCGAGTATGCGGGTACAATGAACCAGTACGCTGCCGTGACACAATAGTCGCTGACGCCGTAGTAATGGATTGCAGCGAAGTCGATCGCAACGGCCTCAATAAGCAGCGCGGGAAGCGCCCAGCGCCACTCCGAGGCTAGGTAAAATCCAGCGACAAAAAACACTGCCCACGACGCATCCGGTGGTGCCCACGCGCTGCCGCAGTGACCGAAGCGGGTGGCCGCCATGGTGGCAGCGAGCGCGAGAAAGCCGAGGCGTCGGGTTGAGTCCTGGGTAGGCATAGAGCGGCTCCTGCAAGGGATCAGGGCTGTTGTGCGGTAGCGTGTTTGAATTTCAAAATCATCAGCTATCGAGGTGCGTTGCAATCGAACGCCGTCCGGTGGTCAACGCTCACAGTATTGCGCGGTGACGCATTCGTCTCCTCGAACGTGCCCAGAAGCTGATTCTCGGGAAGGAAGATGGGAGAGCTCATCGGTACCGATGTCCCTCGGGTACTGATGTGGCTCTTATCGGGGTTCAAGCCTGGGCGTATCGGGTAGGGTGCCGACCGAATTTGCGGTCAATGGCCTCGGGCGTCGTGCGGCGGCCCCGTTGATCCGGGCGAGAATGGCGAGAATAAAGTCGTGTTCCTGCAGGGAGGCAAGCGAGACCGCGCCTGTCTCGAGAGGAAGCGCCTCAGCAATCAAGGTTTTCATCTGTCTACTCCTACACACGCCACGTGCGCCGAGATGGGCTCGGAGAGAGCGTGCGGAGACGACAGAGGGCTGCGATACGCAGATATCGTAACCGGTCTGACGTCGCCCAACGCGAGTCGCCGAGTGCGTGTCTCCGGCCGGTCTCCGGACTCGCGAGTGGACCTGAAATTCCCAAGACCGCACCTTCCCGTGCCTATGGCACAGTGGTCCTACGCGGTCTCTAGCTCGCTTACCGTTGCGTGGGCAGCGCCGGATTAGCATCCACTGAGCGGACGCGCACCGGCTTCCCGTTTCAGTCCAGGGAAACGGATTCCCTGGACCACCTGAGACGGAAGGCAGCGTACGCCGATGAATCGGGCTGCGCAAGAGATGCGGTGCGGCTCGCTTCGGTTTCACGTAGGCGCCTGAGCAAGGTCCGTCACCAGAACTGCACCTCTTGAGGTCCATCTGTCCTGCCGTCACAGGTAACGTGCTCATATGGGCCAGGTCTGGCGTTGACGCGCTCGCGGTGGATTGCAGAGGGAGCGGCATGAATTTGGACGGCAACGCATGGAGTCGCTTCAGTGCGCGAGGTCGAAGAGGGTTTCGGTGCCATCGTCCCAGCCGTCCCACAGGTAATCGTCAGCTTTGCC
>JAJZUT010000012.1 GCA_021847105.1 Pseudomonadota bacterium
TCGTCGGCGTCGCTCCAGCTCCTTGCGTTTCTCTGAGTGCTTCATCAGTACCCCGAATGTAACCATTCCGGGTACTTGGACCGCAAGCAGCGTAAAAAGTGTCACTCACTTACGCATTTCTCAATAACAAGAGCCGCATAGGTTATTGAAACCAATACGGTTAAAGTGTCTAATGCGTTAGACTGATCGCCTTCAGCCATACTCTTTACTCACCGCCCCGGACCATCATGGTAAGCCGATATGATCCTCAGCCAGCGACTACGCGCTCATGAAAAGTGCCGTGCGTCTCGACTGCTCTGTGTAGATCGCCGTATAAGACGATCGAGCTTTTCACGCTCAGCGAGTATACCGGCCGGCCGCGGTCGTGCCCAAGGAACATCGGTGTCGCCCTGCGCCAGTCCTATTGACGATCGCGATCCGTCGGATGCTCTCGGCGCAGCAGAATCAGAGCTACTGCGGAATGTCGCGCGCCAAGACCCTATCCAGTGCATCCGCACGGGTAACGGCGATTGAGTGCCCTGCGGGTCATCGCTCCATACCCATTCGATGAAAGATCATGATGACTGAGAGAAATATCGAATTCGCCATCATTGGCGCTGCAAAGTCGGCTTCTACCTGGCTGCATCTCGCGCTCCGGCAGCATCCTGCTATCTACATGCCGGGGACTGAATCCGCATTCTTCGAAGACCCATTTTACGATCCCAAGGACCTTTCACCGCTGCGAACCATCGTGGCCGAGGCACCGTCGAACACACAAATCGGTATTAAGTGCCCGAACTATCTGTGCTCCAGGGAATGCGCACCACGGCTGGCGCACCACCTACCCGAAATCCGGATGATCGCGATCCTCCGCAACCCGATCGATCGAGCGATCTCCCAGTACTATCACCTCATTCGTTCCGGTCGTCTACCGGTGGCGCCCGCGGATGCAGCATTCCAAACGTATCTACGCGGCGAGTTTGACCCCCCGTTTGCGAAAAAACTGATCCTCGACTTCGGTAACTACGGTGCGGGTCTGCAGGTCTACCGACAGCATTTCTCCGCCGATCGTCTCCTCGTCTTGACGGATATTGAGTTGTCCGCGGACCGACAGGAGGTCTTCCGGCGAGCCTGCCGATTCCTTGGGGTTAGCGACGATTTCATGCCGGCGACCATCGCCTTGCCACGCAATCAAGGCGTATATTTCACACCGATCTTGTCCGCGATTCAGCGTCTAAACAGCATTGGCTTCACGTTTGACCCTCGACTCGGGACCGAACGGATTCGCCCCGGTGTCCTGCCGTCATTCGCTCGGCGCCTCGCGATCATGACCAGCCGCGCGTCAGCATTGCTGCGGCATTTTGTACACGATCAGGAGCCAGCAGTCTCCGCCGAGGTTCGAGCGAAGCTTCTTGAGCATTATCGCAGCGACGTTAAACTGCTCGAAGTGCTGACCGGGCTCGACCTGCAGCAATGGACGCAATTGCACCTGCCTGTCCGGGGCTGAAGCTCCGATCGTCCCGCGCTATTTTTCAGAGACATGTTCCACGAGGCGCATTGACATGCATCGCGACTGGCAGGTTTTTTGGTCACGACAACACGACCCACGATACGGCACGGACGACCCCGAGTTCATCCGCAATCACGGCGAGGAAATTGCGATTCTGCTCGGCGATCTGGAGGACCGCCGTGTACTGGAACTCGGCTGTGGTTCCGGTACTCTGTACCGAGCCCTGGGTTTGCAACGGACTCAAGCCTACCGCGGCGTCGACTTTTCGCAGAGCATGCTCGATGAATTCCGCGGGCACGAACCGGACGTTCAGGTTCTGTGCGCCGATGCTGCAAGCTACCGAGATTCCGACCAGTATGATGTGGTGTTTTCGAACCAAGTCGCACAATACTTCGACCGCACGATGCTCGAGCGACACCTGGCCAACGCGTGCGCCATGCTGGCACCGGGAGGCCGCATCCTTCTCTGCTCTGTCCCCTGGAAGAACGCCCGGGCCGCCTATCACGTTCCCTCTACACCGGGCAATCTCCTGCGGTACGCACGCGGATGGTGCCGCCTCTGCCTGTCCCGGCTTGGGGTCGATCGGCTGGGCCATTGGTATTCATTCCGGGATTTCCGGCGTTTGGCTCGCGCCCAAGGACTTGAGGTGCGTTTTTTTGGCTGTATGCATTATCCGTACCGATTCCATGCCGAGTTCCGCGCGACCCGCGTTGACGCCAGGCCTGCGCCTTCCCCATGAGCGTCCAGCCTCAATCAACTAGCTACTGTCTGTTCCAGGAGCCTTGGTGGCTCGACCTTACCGCGCGCGGCGAATGGGACGAGGTGAGAATTGAAAATGCTGGGCAAGTGATCGCACGCCTCCCGTACCGCATTCTGCGTCGGCACGGAGTGCGCGTTCTCACTCAACCACCGCTTACGCCGTACCTTGGTCCGTGGTACCGACCGTCCACGGCGAAAGCCGGCAGTCAATTCTCCGAGCGGCGTCAGCTGACCGCAGAGCTTCTCGCGAAACTGCCCAAGGCGCCACTGTTCTCGCAGAACCAATGGCCCGGCATTACGGACTGCCTACCATTTCTCTGGGAGGGATTCTCCGAGCAGATTGGATACACTCATTGGCTGGAGAATCTGCCGGACACAGACGGCCTATGGCGCGGCTTTCTCGAGCCCACCCGCAGGGAAATCCGCAAAGCCGAAAAGCGGGTGGAGTTGATCGAATCAGATGATGTAGACCTGCTATGTCACCTGCACGAGCGCGCCTTCACACAACGAGGCATATCTGCCCCGCGCCGGAGAGAAGTCGTGCGGCGGGTTTCGGAAGGCGCATTACGTGCAGGACACGCGCGTCTGGTATTTGCCCGTGACGACCAACAGAACATGCACGCCGCCGCACTCGTGGTTTTTGATATGCGCTCGGCCCACTACCTTCTGGGCGGTTCGGATGCCCGATTCCGCACCAGCGGTGCTGCCAGCCTCATACTCTGGGACGCCATCCGCTTCGCCTCGTCGCGATGCGCAATATTCGATTTCGAAGGTTCCATGCAGGAATCCATCGCAAGGTTCTTTCGCGGATTCAACTCCCGGCCACTCCCGGTTTTCCATCTCACCAAGGCTAGCCGCCCCGCCGAGATCGCGATCAGCCTATTCAATGCCTTTGCGGGACTAACAGGCCGTCGCCGGCTACGACTTTAGTCAGTCCGAACGCGCATCACCGAGCAGCCGCTTGCTAACAATCTCGTGGACATCGCGCCTGAATCTGCCACGCAAGCCAAATCGCTTCATGAACCCATCGGCTTCGTAACCGCCCTGCGAAACCATATCACCAACGGGGAGGTAACCGAACACATCCTCGATGCAACTGACCGGGATCACGGAGGTCGCTGGAAGGGCCGCGCGGGCGAGCGCAACGTACTCGACCACCACTTCGGCCGAAAGACCACAGATCGCCAAGTCGCCGCCGAAGCTAATAGTGCGGCACACAAGCTGTTTGCGCGATTTCAGTCCCAGCTCACTGATATCGAGCGATCGCAGACCGCATTCGATTGGCCCGAGCACCGCCCTGCCCGGCTCCGTAATGACGCGGTCAACGGCATGTGCAAGACGATCACACCAGTCTGACCACTCCCCAGCGGACGGCGCAAAAAACTGGCTCGGCGACCGATTGCCACCCCCTTCGCCGGAGGCATAACCATAGGGATTAATGTTTCCCGAGAAACCTTGCCAGAATAAGATTGGAATGTCGCTCGTTTGTTCTCGAAGAGCCTCCCGTACCCGCCCAGGGTATTCAGCCGAAACCGAATCTATTTCCGGAAAGGTATTCGGATGACAAGCATAGCTCCATCCTATCGCCAGAATCCTTCCATTCCCCGCCCGCATCACGAGTGCGCGCACCACATCATCACGCGGACCCGACTCATTGGGCGCAATCACAGTCCTAAAACCGACGCAGGGGTAGCATCGAGCCACACCGAAGCGGCGAACCCGTCGGTTGACTGATTGTTCCACCTTGATTTCATAAAACGTGAACGTCGCTGGTGAACCCACTTCATTCAACAATACGTCGATGAGCTCGACAAGTCGGCGCGCTACAAAATCCCGGTAGGAGGTCGATACCTCACCGAGTGCCGGCAACGACTCTTCTGTCGCAGGCGCTGAATGGGTATGGGTTGCCGCAAGAAAGATCCTCTCCCTCGGGACACGGTCCTTAAAAGCCCGGAACACATGCTCACTGATGTGAGACCCCACATAGAGGAGATCCAAGGAGGCAAATACTGAAACCTCTCCTCGCTCTCGAATGACGACGACATTCGCCTCAAGACGATCAGCAACGGAATCGAAGGCCGGCTTCCGTTGTGCCCGATAGCTAGCAAGTGCAACTGGAGCAATCGGCGTGATGTCAACTCGTCCTGTCGCGATTTCATACTCTCCGGTCACGCACTCCTCCTAAGCAGACAGTGTCGCCCTTCCAAAAAATGCCTCTATTGAATCTCGAGTGGGTGATGCGGCCTTCAGAGCCCGCATCGGCGCGGGCAAATCGCGTCGACGTCAATATGCCCGCTCCCCTCTACTGATGACCGGGAGTGGACTTACTGACTGCGAGCGCGCAGCTGTACGTGGCAGACGGATTGACACCTTTAAACGCCGAACAAAGATAGACCTTGTCGTTACAGGCAGCATTCCAGGTCCCACTGCCATTCCACTCCAGATGTATATTCGAAATCCTATTATCTGCAGGATGGCACCCCGTGTGCCCTGCACTAATCATTTGCAGCGCGTGCGCCGTTGCAGGCGATTTCTGTATCTGACTTACGCTTGCGCAGGCAGTGGAAAGCAGAACTACTAGTGAAGCCAAAATAGCCAATTTCGCATGTCGTGAAATCATGACTACACAACCTCCTGCGGCGCCAGTATCGCGACGGTGCTTTCGTTGTTCAGCCCTCGACGCTCTTTCCAAAGAACCACCGACGGCGAGTCCTTCGCATAATCAATGTTACCACGGCAGGCGCTAGATTGAATTCAGGTTCCTCTGAGGCGACACGGTCTTCCGGGTAATCCACAGTGCGGCAGCCGACCGACGGCCGGGCGGCTGCAGGCGGCCTGGCCAAGCGGTCGGGCGAGCGTAGCGAGCGCCTGTGGACCCATGAGGGCAACCCCGTCGAGGTGGCACGATGCGTCCTTTGCTGCGGTAGGATTTCGGTTCACAGCAAACGGATAGGTCGGAATGGTCACTGAGAAAATCTTCGAGACGGCCCTCGGCATCAGCAGTCCCTGTTTCATCGCCGGGATGAACTTCGATCCAAACCAGAGGAAGCTCAATATCCATGTCGATTTCGAGGTCGGCAGCCGCTTTGCGGTGCCGGGGCAGGCAGGTATGCATCCGGTGCACGACACGGTCACCAAGACTTACCGGCACCTGAACTTCTTCCAGCACGAGTGCGAACTCGAGGTGCGCCTTCCGCGGGTGAAGCTGCCCGACGGCAAGGTCATGCAGATCACCCCGCCCTGGAGAGGCAAGCTCTCCGGGTTCACGCTACTGTTTGAGGCTTTCGTGCTGCTGCTGGCCCGAGAGACGACCTTCACCGGAGCGGCGCGCATCAGCGGGCTGTCGATCCACCGGGTGATGAGCCTGTGCGAGCGCTACGTGGACGAGGCGGTCAGCACCGCGGACTTCAGCGAGGTACACCGGCTGGCGATCGATGAGACCTCCCGTGCCAAGGGCCACGATTACGTCAGCCTCTTTGCCGATGCCGACCCCGATCCCGAGCGCCGTCGAGTACTGTTCGTCGCCGAGGGCCGAGAGGCCGATACAGTGGGCGCCTTTGCCCCCAACCTGTGCGCCCATGGCGGCAAGCCCACCGAGATCGCCTCGATCAGCATCGACATGTCCCCGGCGTTCATCAAGGGTGTCCAGGAACACTTTCCCAAGGCCCAGATCACCTTCGACAAGTTTCATGTGATCGCCCATGCCTCTGAGGCGATCACCACGATGCGTCGTGAGGAACAGCAGCGCGATCCGAGCCTCAAGGGGCTGCGCTGGGTGCTGTTGAAAGACCGCAGCAAGCTCACCCACGCCCAGCGCGCCGAACTCGACGGCTTGCTTTCGCGCATGACCACCACCCGCACCGCTCGTGCCTGGCACTATCGCGAACAGCTGCGCGACATCCTCACCCGCAAGCAGCCCACCGTCGTCGCCCGGCTCCTGAACGCCTGGTGCACCAACGTGCTGCGCTCCAAAGTCGAGCCGATGAAGAAGGTGGCCGAGATGATCCGCAGTCATTTCGACGGCATCCTCGCCTGGGTGCATTCTCGCCAGACCAACGGCTTCCTGGAAGCCATCAACGGGTTGTTCCAGGCTGCCAAGCGCAGGGCGCGCGGATACGTCCGCTTCAAAACAATCCGCACCGTCATCTTCATGATCGCAGGCAAGCTCGACTTCTCCAGAATCAACCCCTACGTCGCAGCGTAGCCCACTCGCTTTTCAATAGAACCCAAAAAATCCATTATTGAGTATTGCGTAAGTACGTGACCCGCTCAAAACATCTCCGTCTGTTTCCAGAATGCGGTCACGAGCGTGGCGCGTCGCTGCATCGAGCGCAGGTTCCTGCGAGTGCGCTGGGCGAGATCGGTGAAGTTCGTGGCGCAGTAGTTGGGCATGGCGTGATGCTTGAGGTAACCCCAGATGCATTCGACGGGGTTCATTTCCGGTGCGTACGCCGGCAGACGCTCGAGCACGATGCGGCCACGTTGGGCCTCCACATGGGCGCGCACGAGCTTCGAGCGGTGGACCTGCAGGCCGTCCCAGATGATCAGCAACTTCTTGCCGATCGTCGTCTGCAGGGCCTTGAGGAATTCGACGATCTGTGGACTTTTGATCGAGCCGTTGAACAGGCGAAAGTAGAAGCGCCAGTAGCTGATCCCGGCAATCACCGACAGCTGCTTCCAGCTGAAGCGGTACTGCAGGACCGGCGTTTCACCCTTCAGAGCCCAGGTTCTCGCGCGACAAGGTCTCTCGGACAGACCCGACTCGTCTATGAAGACGATTACTCGGCCTTGTCGCGCAGCGATTTGGTGGGTAGAGACGAGCCTTGAACCGGTAGCCTTTACGGAGCCAGGCTGGGGCTGCGGCTTTCGCCGCAGTGCCCCCTCCGAGCCGGCCTGGGCCCTTGAACTCGTCTCCCCGCGCAGAACCCGGCGTGCGGATTTCCCGCACCGGGCTCCCACAGATGTTCGCCAAGTAAGCATTCTAGACCATCGGATGCGCGACTCGCGCGTACGGCAGGTCGAACCACGTGCAGCGCCGCAGGTAGGCCCAGGTGATCCGGGAGCGTTGGCTGCGATGGATGAGCGTGCGCCGCCACTGAAGCAGTACCTGGTCGCGCACCCAACGCAGTTTCGGCGTCGAGTGCGGAATGGCGAAGTACTGATTGAAGCCGCGCAGCATGATGCTCAGCCGCCGCCGTTGGTCCCCGGTCCTCCAATGCATATTCCTGCGAAGCCATTCCCCCGTGCGAGCCAGGAACTTCGTGCAGCTCTTGACGCTGGGAATCCGAACAAGGGCAAAGCGCCCCTTCCGGTCTCTCCCGCAAACGTGCGTGAAGCCCAGAAACTCGAACGTCTCTGGGCGGCGCCCACGCTTGCCAGCTGCCTCCGCAGCAAAGCGGCCGAACTGCAGTAGCCGTGTCTTCTCCTCGGCCAGCTCCAGGTCAAATCGTTGCAGCCTATCCTGCAGCTGCCAGCGAAAAGCATCTGCGTCGTGCCAGTGCTGGAAACTCACCACGAAATCATGGACAAACCGTACCAGATGCGCCTCCCCTCGACACCGCGGTCGAATCTTCTTCTCGAACCACAGGTC
This sequence comes from Pseudomonadota bacterium, assembly GCA_021847105.1. Classification (GTDB taxonomy): domain Bacteria; phylum Pseudomonadota; class Gammaproteobacteria; order Steroidobacterales; family Steroidobacteraceae; genus 13-2-20CM-66-19. Next base: position 7,839 of record JAJZUT010000012.1, read on the forward strand.
CAGGGAGTAATGCAGGTAGATGTTGGCCAACACACAAGATATCGGACCACCTTGCGGCGTCCCTGCTCCCGTGTACATGACAACTCCGTCTTGCATGGCGCCAGCGTTGAGCCATTTGCTGATGAGACCCAGGATCACTGGGTCAGCAATGCGCTCAGCCACCATCCGGCGAAGCCATTGATGATTGACGCGAGTGAAGTATCCGCGGATATCCGCCTCGTATACGTAGGCCACCTTCTTCGCCAGCACGTGCGTTCGCACAGCTTGCAGCGTTTGGTGTGGATTACGTCCGGGACGATACCCGTAACTGCCGTCGCAGAAGTCCGCTTCGAACACAGCCTCCAGCAGACGCGCTACCGCTCTCTGAAGCAGCCGGTCTTCGACCGTGGGGATGCCCAGCGGCCTCGTTCCGACCTTGCCGGGTCCTTTGGGAATATCAACCCGTCGGACCGGCGGAGCGCGGTATGCGCCCGCCTTGAGCCGTGCGACGATCGCCTGACATCGTTGTTCCAGCTCTCGTTCAAACTGCTGAGTACTTTCCCCATCAATCCCACTTGCCCCACGCCGGTTCAGCTGTCTCCAGGTCTCCTGAAGAAGCCCCGGCGTGAGCAGGTGGGCCAACGAGGTGAATCGCACCTTTCGGTCACACTGTGCCTTCTTGGCGATCTGAGCCAGTTGTGTGGACATCGAATCTCGTCTCCGCGTGTACGAGGAATGTTTCCCCAGCTCAGCTCCCATCTGCCTCGCCCCTTCCCCCTGTACGCGGCTTTCCCGCGCTCCGAGTACTATGAGCGAGCCCGACTTCCACCCGTGCTTTTGTCTTACTCAGGGCTCAGGCCCTTTCGCTCGACATACTCGATCCCGTGATCAAGGCAAGAATGGATCTCTCAGGTTCCTGCCGCTTCCATCTCCGGACGTGCCGTGCTCTCAGACCCCGCCGCAGTCTCCGGCTCCCTCGCCGATGTCGGGAACCTACGATCGCCTTCCAGAATAAAAACCCTGTCGGCCTGCGGATGTACCTCTCACGAGGCTCGATCACTTCACTTGCGTTACGGCCCATCCGTCGCTCTGTCTACGCTTAACTCACGTCGTTACCTCCGTAAGCCCAAGACTCGATTCCCGGTGAGGCGGCTTCACCTCTTTCCGGGGCAGGAATTTCACCTGCTGGAAGCGTCAGTCTTACCCTGACGCACTTTTAAGGCGGGCCACCTCTTGGCTTTCCAGGCGCGGATCGCCGGTTCGTCGCGCTCTCGCGCCTGGCCGCTCGGCCGCTGCACGCTCCAGCCGAGGCGCCCGAGCAGCCGCCATACTGAGGAGGGCACCATCGAGGCCGAGAACCTGTCCTCGATCAATCGTGCAATCCTCGGCAGTGTCCACAGCTCCGTCGCAAAGCCGGCGGCCTGCGACCCTGCCTTCAGCAACCGCACCAGCTCCTCGCGCTGCGATTCGGACAGCCGCTCTGGGCGCCCGAAGTGCTCCGCTCGACGCAGCGCCTCCAGTCCACCTTGCTGGCGCAGCCTCTCCCAGCGCATCACTGTCTGGCGTGAGACTCCCACCTGCCGTGCGACCTCCGCTTGCGGGTGCCCCGCAGCCAGCAGCCTCGCCCCGCGTCGTCGGCGTCGCTCCAGCTCCTTGCGCTTCTCTGAATGCTTCATCAGTACCCCGAATGTAACCATTCCGGGTGCTTGGACCGCAAGAAGCGCAAAAAGTGTCACTCACTTAAGCATTTCTCAATAATCGGCGGCGAGCTTCTGAAGTTTCGTAGTAAAGCTTCGCAACGATGATGCGACTTGCCGTATAATTTCCGCGATGCTGAGACATCCGGCTGGATCGTGAAGCGACCTGCTATTGAGTCTTGCGTAAGTACGTGACCATATCAAAACATCTCCGCCTGTTTCCAGAATGCGGTCACGAGCGTGGCACGTCGCTGCATCGAGCGCAGGTTCCTGCGAGCGCGCTGGGCGAGATCGGTGAAGTTCGTGGCGCAGTAGTTGGGCAGGGCGTGATGCTTGAGGTAACCCCAGATGCATTCGACGGGGTTCATTTCCGGGGCGTAAGCCGGCAAACGCTCAAGCACGATGCGGCCACGCTGGGCCTCCACATGGGCGCGCACGAGCTTGGAGCGGTGGGCCTGCAGACCGTCCCATATGATCAGCAGCTTCTTGCCGATCGTCCTCTGCAGGGCTATGAGAAATTCGACGATCTGGGGGCTCTTGATCGAGCCATTGAACAGACGAAAGTAGAATCGCCAGTAGCTGATCCCGGCAATCACCGACAGCTGCTTCCAGCTGAAGCGGTACTGCAGGACCGGCGTTTCACCCTTCGGAGCCCAGGTTCTCGCGCGACACGGTCTCTCGGACAGACCCGACTCGTCTATGAAGACGATTACTCGGCCTTGTCGCGCAGCGATTTTTTTAAGGCGGGCCACCTCTTGGCCTTCCAGGTGCGGATCGCCCGCTCGTCGCGCTCGCGGGCCTGGCCGCTCGGCCGCTGCACGCTCCAGCCGAGCCGCCCGAGCAGCCGCCACACTGAAGATGACACCATCGAGACCGAGAATCTCTCCTCGATCAATCGCGCAATCCGCGGCAGCGTCCACATCTCCGTCGCAAATCCGCCCGCCAGCGACCCTGCCTTCAGCAACCGCACCAGCTCCTCGCGCTGCGATTCGGACAGCCGCTCCGGGCGCCCGAAGTGCTCGGCACGACGCAGCGCCTCCAGTCCGCCTTGCTGTCGCAGCCTCTCCCAGCGCATTACCGTCTGGCGTGAGACGCCCACCTGCCGTGCGACCTCGGCCTGGGGTTGCCCCGCAGCCAGCAGCCTCGCCCCGCGTCGTCGGCGTCGCTCCAGCTCCTTGCGTTTCTCTGAGTGCTTCATCAGTACCCCGAATGTAACCATTCCGGGTACTTGGACCGCAAGCAGCGTAAAAAGTGTCACTCACTTACGCATTTCTCAATAATTGACTCACAACTAGAGCACCGATGTATGGCCTCTGCCAAGGCACGATTGTCGCATAGCCTGCAGAAATCACTAGCCCTAAGTTACTGGGCCGCCGCTAGTCATTCGCGAGTGCTAGGCATCACCGCCCTAGTCCGCCGAATCGCTCACATCGGGTGGTGTCACATTTCAATTTCAGCAAAAATCATCGGCTGGTCCAATTGCAGCTTCGGCCGCAATGCAGTCATCAGTGCGCGAACTTGGATCAACGTCAGTATTCGTCGCCGAGCGGAGGCACGCGTTGTCATCGGCGAGAATACTTTCATAGGCCAAGACAATTTCATCACTACTGGCGATTCGGTCCGGTTCGGTCCCTACTGCCTAACAGCAGCGCACTGCTCATTTGTCGCGGCCAGCCATATCGTAGATGATCCGCTACGACCCTACTCGACGACTGGAGTCACGACAGGCAATCGCATAGAAATCGGCGCAAACTGCTTCTTCGGCATTGGCGCAATGGTGCTCGGTAACGTTCGGATCGGCCGTGGGTCGATTATTGGCGCCAGGGCCATCGTAAGAGAGGACGTCCCGCCATTCTCGATTGTTGTTGGCGATCCCGCGCGGATCATCAAATACTATGACTTCGCGAACAAACGGTGGGCAAAGGGGGAGCGCCCAGCAGGGAACACGGAGGGGATTCCCTCAGAAGACGAATATATTTTGACACTAAAGCGGGCGTGCCGATTTCCCCTGCAGCCGATTTCCGCAAGTTCGGCGTGGCTGGGTGATGTGGGATGAAACAGCGCCATCCCGACTCAGCCCCGATCCGAGGGAAGTAGGAGGCGCAACTCGATCTCGCGTGACGCAACCTGGGGAACCCTGTTACCGCAATCTCCTCTACTTACTAATTCCGCAAGCCAGCTCGATGTTTCAGGAACCACCCATAGGTCTGCCTGATCCCATCCGACAATTCAATGCGCGAAGACCAGCCGAGATTGGCCAGTCTTGAGGTGTCGAGCAATTTCCGTGGCGTACCGTCCGGCTTTGACGGGTCAAGACGTATGGCCCCAGAGAATCCGACGACCGCCGAGATCGCCTGCGCCAGCGCATGGATGGTCAAATCCGATCCCGAGCCGACGTTGATCCAGATTTCTTCATCGTAGCGCGCCATCAAGAAAAGGCTCGCCTCCGCCAGATCATCGACGTACAAGAACTCTCTCCGAGGCGTCCCCGTTCCCCAGAGCTCTACCTCGGCGTCACCATGCTCCTTCGCTTCATGGAATTTACGAATAAGAGCGGGCAGCACATGCGAGGACCGCAGGTTGAAATTGTCCCCAGGTCCATACAAGTTAGTCGGCATCGCCGAGATCGCATTAAAGCCATATTGTCGACGGTAGGCCTGACACATCTTAAGCCCCGCAATCTTGGCAACGGCATACCACTCGTTGGTCGGCTCAAGAGAGCCCGTCAACAAGCACTCTTCCCGCATCGGCTGGGAAGCGTGCTTCGGATAGATACAACTCGATCCCAAAAACAGCAGTTTGCGCGTTCCATTGCGGTATGCCGCATCAATCACGTTGGTCTGAATAGCAAGATTGTCCCGGAGGAACTCTGCTGGTTGAGTGTCGTTAGCGAGAATGCCTCCCACCTTGGCAGCAGCCAGGAAGACATAGTCCGGGCGGTACTCAGAAAAGAAATCTTCCACATCCGCCTGTCGCGTCAGATCCAGCTCCGCATGAGTACGCAGCAGCAGATTCGCAAATCCCTCTGCCTGCAGCCGCCGAACAATGGCCGACCCAACCATTCCCCGGTGTCCAGCAACATAGATTAGCGACTCTCGCTTCATTCCCGGTACCGGCATGTCTTGAATCCCTCTTTCGCCAGAGACGCATCCCTACGAGCCAACTCCAAATCGGCAGCAACCATATCAGTCACGAGGGAGTCAAAAGTCACCTCCGGTTTCCAGCCGAGTTTCACGCGGGCTTTACTCGGATCCCCGAGAAGCGTGTCAACTTCGGTTGGGCGGAAATATCGCGGATCGACCTTGACGAGAATTCTTCCGCTATCAGCCTCCACGCCCTGCTCACTGACGCCGCTGCCTCGCCATTCGAGGCGGATCCCCAGTACCGCCGCAGCGCGAGTCACAAACTCCCGCACGGAGTGTTGCTCTCCTGTAGCGATGACGTAGTCATCAGCTTCAGCCTGCTGCAGCATGAGCCACTGGGCACGCACATAGTCGCGCGCATGACCCCAGTCACGCAGCGAATCGAGGTTTCCCAGGTAGAGGCACTCATCCATTCCGTGGCGGATGCGCGCGAGACCGCGAGTGATCTTGCGCGTAACGAAGGTTTCGCCTCTAACTGGAGATTCATGGTTAAAGAGGATGCCGCTGCAGGCGAAAAGTCCGTAGGCCTCTCGGTAATTGACGGTGATCCAGTGACCGTATACCTTGGCCGCTCCATACGGTGAGCGCGGATAAAATGGAGTCGTCTCCTTCTGCGGGATTTCCATCACCTTGCCGAACATCTCCGAAGTCGACGCTTGATAGAAGCGCGTCTTTTTCTCCAGCCCCAAGATGCGAATAGCCTCCAGAAGTCTTAGTGTACCGAGTGCGTCGGAATTCGCCGTGTACTCGGGCGTCTCGAAAGAGACAGCAACGTGGCTCTGTGCCGCGAGGTTATAAATCTCATCTGGCTTTACCTCCTGCACAATCCGAATCAAGTTCGTGGCATCAGTTAGATCTCCATAATGCAGATGCAGTTGCACATTTCTATCATGAGGATCCTGATAAAGATGATCTATCCTGTCGGTATTGAAGGATGATGCGCGGCGCTTGATGCCATGCACTTCATAACCCTTGGCCAGTAGGAATTCCGCCAAATACGAGCCATCCTGGCCGGTAATTCCCGTGATTAGCGCTCTTCGCTGCATGTCACATACACTCACTTCTTCTGGTATTCAATAACGATTGCCTACAATTCGGACGCGGCAAGTTCGCCTTTTCCGTCACAAGTGTTACAGCGCATGTACCGCCGCAGCAGCGATAGCGACGTTGTACAGAATTCCGGTGACCGCCTGCCAAAACGGCAATGGCAACATCTTCTCTGCATTGATGGGTACGACGATGGTATCTCCCGGCCTGATCTGTGTACCGCCGTGACTAAACCAGAAGCTGCTGTGGCCTGCGGCCACGACGCTTCCGTCCGCTCGAACCACATAGATATGTTCCGCATCTGCCTCGGAGGTAAGGCCCCCGCTCAAGCGGATGTAGCTGCTGCGCGACAGCCGCGGGTTGTACAGGTGTGACGTCGGATCCTGTACTTCGCCGATGACTGTCACCTCCTGTTCGAACTTCGGAACGTACAGAGCATCACCGTTGCGCAGAACGACGTCGTAGTGCGAATTCTCAGGTCTCTTCAGGATTTTCGGCAAGTTGATGACCAATCGCCCCACTGCATGCTCTGTCCGAAGTTCCTGCAGAAGCGATTTGGCCACGATCATGGTATTCGCGGCGGCACCCGGGGCGCCGCCCGTGGCAGTCACGCTCGCACGCAGCGCCAGCACGCCGAGCTCGATGCGCATGCGCTGAGCCAGAAGGCTCATCTCGTGCTGCTCGCGGCGCTGAAGCTCGGTGCGCGTGAATACCGCTCCTTCTGGGAAAGCCCACGGCGTAAGACCTCCCGCTCGCTCGATGACTGATTTGAGCGTTTCCCCCGGTCGGATGGTGTATGTGCCGGGGAATCGGACCTGCCCATGCAGCGTCACTGTCGCCGCTCGCGCCCACTGCGAGACCTCTTCGACATTGATCACATCGAACGGCTTGAGCGCTAAATTGGACTTGGGATTACCTGCTAGTGCCTGCGCCAGATTGATGTGATAGATACGCGTCTGACGAACACCGTCTGCAGCAACGACGTAACGCGTCAGCTCCGCCCCACCCGTGTAGGCCGAATTGGACAGCCCTCCGCCCGCTCGTATCAGGTCCGCCACCCGCATACCAGGTTCCAGGGGGTATTTCCCCGGAACATTGACCTGCCCGGCGATAGCGACGGACTGCTCGGGATGCTCGGCGCTGGATTCCGCCTGCAGAGCGTGCAGAATGGGCTCGATGATCCGCTCACGGCTCGAAGTCAGATTGAACACCGTGATTTCATCCCGCGGCATCAGGCGAATGTTCGCCGCGGAATTCGGGTGCGCCAGGGCCTGCGCTAGATTGGCCGACACCGCCTCGACGTGCAGATCGGGAAGCAGCTTGCGGCGGATCAGCACGTAGTGCAGATCCGAGTTCGGCTTCAACTCAGAAACGGATCGCAGAACGTCCGTCAAGCGCATACCGGGCTCGTACGCGTATATACCCGGGTTGTACACGTTGCCCTGGAGGGTCACGGCCTCATCCAGCGCCGGTTTCAAGCGTGGGACATGGATATAATCCCCGTTGCGAAGCCCTTCGGCGACGCCGCCTGTGCCCAATTTCAACGGCAGCACAACTCGGGCGCCGCTCGGCAATATTCGCATCACGGTCGCATCTGCGACATCAGCATTTGGCTTCAGACCACCCGCCAAAGCCGCGATCTGCGCCGGAGTCGTCTCGTTCTTGATTTCATAAATGGCGGGTCGCTGCACTTCGCCATCGATAGACACCGTCTGGCCTACCGGCGGAACGAACACGACGTCGCCCTGCAATAGCGGCGCATCGTGTCGGGTACTGCCGTGGATCAGCAGGTTGTAGAGGTCGAGCGTGTCAATTACCTGGCCGTCGCGGATCAGCTGTACTTTGCGCAGCGAGCCAGTTCTGCTGATGCCGCCTGCGGCATAGAGCGCAGAAGTCATCGTTGCCAGACCGCTCACGGTATACACCCCAGGCCGGAACGCGTCCCCCATGACGAAGACCTGAATGGAGCGTGTCTGCGCCATGCTGACGCTGGCGTGCACCCCGATCATCTGATGCGCAACTCGGGAAGCGATCTCGGACTGCACCGCACTGAAGAGTTGGCCTGCCACGCTGATGGGTCCAAGCTGTGGGAAGTTGATTTCCCCGTTGCGACCCACTGTGAGCTGGTAACCCTCGTTCTGATTCCCGTAGAGCTGAACATCAATGACATCGCCGGGCCCGACCTGGTAATTCGAGGGCACAGGCACGTTGCTCAGCGGGTTCATGGTCAGAAAGGTAGATGCCTCCTGCTGAAACACATCGTAACCGAAGGGACGCAATGCCTGCTCGCCGGTCTTCTCCAGCGGTAACAGCGTCACGCGCACTTGAAGGTTTTGCAACGCAGGCATCACGGACAGACGCAACGTCGCGTCGGCAGGCGTCAGACCAAGGAGTGCGATCGGGGCAAATCCGGGCAGATCGAGCATCCCGTTGGGGGTCAGCTGATAGGGATTGTGCTCTCGGATCGCGCGCATCATGTCGTTGATGCGATCCTTCTCGAGGGGACTCAACGCCGCCAGATCCGGCGGAATCTGCTGTACTTCGGCAGTCGGCAATCCATTGGTGCTGAGAGGAATGTCCGCGATCAACGGAATTCTTGGCGTCATGCCCGCGGCACCGCTTTGCAACCCACCGTACGGCAGATTTTGCGCTGCGCCGCCGCTCGTAGCCTGTAGCGCGGTCGGCTGCGTCATCGAGGTCGAGGACGGGGGCAGCTGAACGCCAATCTGCACGATGACCCAATCTCCGCCCTGCAGCTCGGGCATGACCGATTTTTCTTTCAAGGCCTCCCGCTGCGCCTGCACCGCCTGCTGCTGCTCGAGCTGTTGCAGCTCAGACTGAGTCATCATCCCCGGGGTCTGCAACAGAGTGCCGCCGAGTGCCGATCCGCCGCCGAGACGACTCATGATGGCCTGCTGCTGTGGTGACGACAGACTGTGCAGCAAAGCCAGACCAGTTGCGGAATTCAAGGCCGACTGGGCTGAGGCAGCCGCGCAGAATCCCATTCCCACGATAATCAGCAATGGGCCGACGAGTGGCCCCAGACGTCGCAGCAAGCGCATCAAATACCCTTTTTTCGCCAGTGCAGAACAACGCACGGCCGGCCCCCCGGTTGTCCGCCGGAATCCCGGTACATAAAATTTCCCGGTCCCGCCATGCTGAAGGGCCGATTGTAGCCGGGGATCGCGTGCGCGGGGAGCCGAATCGCCCGCGCACACCGAGTGGCATTCGTCGTGCCGGACTGCGCGGTGCGCTAGCGTATCGATTGCAAGCGCTCGGCAACCGCCTGTGCAATGGCCAGTGCCGCGGTGAGCCCTGGAGATTCGATGCCGTAAAGACTGATCAGGCCCGGCACGCCATGGTGTTGCGGTCCGTGAATGAGGAAATCGGCACTCGGGGCACCCGGACCGGCGAGCTTCGGTCGAATCCCCGCGTAGGCCGGCGACAAGGAGCGGTCTGGCAGGGCCGGCCAGTAGCGCCGAATCGAGGCATAAAACGGCTCGGCACGCTGCGGATCGACCGTGTAGTCGATCCGCTCGATCCATTCGACATCCGGTCCGAAGCGCGCCCGACCTGACAGATCGAGCGTCAGGTGCACGCCCAGCCCGCCCGGCTCGGGCAGCGGATACACGAGGTGCGAAAACGGGGACCCGCCGTGCAGAGTGAAGTAATTTCCCTTGGCGTAATGCAGCGGCGGGATGCAGCCCTGCGGCACCCCCAAGCGACGGGCCACGTCCTGGGCATTCAAGCCGGCGCAATTGACGACGATGTCAGCGGCGAGCGTCATCGGCTGCGCCTCCGAGCCGGCCTCGAGCACCAGACATCGCTCATCCCGCCGGCCGGCAATCACTGGCGTGCGGCACACGAGCGCCCCGCCCGCCCGCTCGATGTCCGCCATCAGCGACAGCATCAGCCCGTGGCTGTCGATGATGCCCGTGGAGGGAGAAAGGAGTGCGGCCACACAGCGCAACGCCGGCTCGAACGTGCCGGCTTCGCCGGGTTCGAGCCAACGCAGCTCTCCGACACCGTTGCGGCGGGCGGTGGCCTCGATCGCCCGTAGCTGGGGAATCTGTGCCGCGTCCGTCGCGACCACGAGTTTCCCGCAGCGGCGATGCTGAACGCCGTGCTCGGCACAATACGCATAGAGCCGCCGCCGCCCCTCGAGGCAGAGCTGTGCCTTGGCCGAACCCGGCGGATAATAAATCCCGGCGTGGATCACTTCACTGCTGCGCGCACTGATGCCGGTGCCCATCGCCTCTGCGGCCTCGAGCACAAGCACCTCGCGGCCCGATTGGGCCATGGCCCGGGCGACCGCAAGACCGACGACACCGGCGCCGATCACCACACAGTCCACTCGTTCAGCCATAGGCGAATTGTGCTCGAAACCACCGGACAGGCCGGCAGGAATCGCACGTCCAGCGCGGACACGGTAGGGCGTGCCCCGGCGCCGGCCTATCGATAGTGTGTGTCGATCCAGCGCTGATAACTGCCATCCATGACGGCACGCCACCACCACTCATGATCGAGATACCAGGTGAATGTCTCGCGTAGGCCCTGCGCCAGGGTCACTTCGGCCTGGTAGCCGAGCTCGCGTTCCGCCTTGGTGCAGTCGATGGCATAGCGGCGATCGTGCCCGGGCCGATCCTGGACGAAGTGGATGAGGCTTGCGCTCGGCTCACCGCGCGCCGCCGGTGCCGCCGGAAAACGCGCGGCGAGATCGGTCCGCTCCCGGAACGCCGCATCGGCTACCGCACACAGAGTCCGCACGAGGGTGAGGTTCTCGCTCTCGGCCCCCCCGCCGATGTTGTACACCTCGCCCGGCTTGCCGCGCTGAAGGACACGTTCAATGCCCCGACAGTGATCCGAGACGTGCAGCCAGTCGCGCACGTTGCGCCCGTCGCCGTAGATCGGCAGCGCCCGACCGTGCAGCAGGTTCACGATCATCAACGGGATGAGCTTCTCCGGGAAATGGAATGGCCCGTAGTTGTTCGAGCAATTGCTAATGGTCGTGTTCAAGCCGTAGGTATGGTGATAGGCGCGCACCAAGTGATCCGAGGCGGCCTTGCTCGCCGAGTACGGCGAGTTGGGTGCGTAACGCGTCTGCTCCGTGAAAGCCGGATCATCCGGGCCCAGCGAGCCGTACACCTCGTCGGTGGACACGTGATGGAAGCGGTGGGACGACACGGTGCGTTCCTTCAGCCACACGGTGCGCGCGGCCTTGAGCATCGAGTGCGTGCCCTGCACGTTGGTCTCGATAAACGCGTCGGGCCCGTGAATGGATCGATCGACGTGCGATTCCGCGGCGAAATGCACGATGGTGTCGATCAGCTCCTCGCGCAGCAACCGCTCCACGAGCGCGGTATCGCGAATGTCGCCCGGCTCGAAACGCAGCTCGGAACGTCCCTTGGCCGCTTCGAGATTGGCGAGGTTACCGGCATAGGTCAACGCATCGAGTACGACCACCCGCTCGCCCGGATAGGTCCTGAGCCAGTGATGTACGAAGTTTGCGCCGATGAAGCCGGCGCCGCCGGTCACGAGGAGCTTAGCCATGGGTCGATGCTTTCAGTGTCTCGCGCAACCGCTGCCGCCAATGCGCCGGGGTGAGGCCGAGCGCACTCAGTGAGCGCTTGTCGAGCACGCTATATCCTGGACGGCGCGCGGGCGTGGGGTACTCTTCCGTCGCGATGGGGGTGACCGTGACACCGGATGGCAGCAGACCGAGCGCGCTGCCCTCCTCGGCGATGGCGACGGCGAAGTCGTACCAGCTGGCCACGCCCGCGTCGGTCCAGTGATGGATCCCGAGGACTTCCGGGCGCACTGCAATCTGCCAAAGGACCTCGGCCAGGGGCCGGGCCGCGGTCGGCGTGCCGATCTGATCGGCAACGACTCGCACCGCACCTCGCTCGCGCATCAGGCGCAGCATGGTGTTGAGGAAATTCTTCCCCTCGGCGGCATAGACCCAGGCCGTCCGCACGACGACGGAACGCTCCGGCAGCGCCTCGAGAACGACCCGTTCGCCCTCGCACTTAGTCATGCCATAGACGCTCAGGGGATTTGTCGGCGCGTCCGGTGGATAGGGCGAGGCGGCCCGACCATCGAAAACGAAGTCGGTCGAGAGGTGCACGAGCCGCATCCCCCCCTCGCGCGCAGCCGCGGCCAGGTACCCCGGCGCTTCGCTGTTGATGCGCCGAGCCATTTCGGGCTCGGATTGGGCCTTGTCGACTGCCGTGTACGCCGCCGCATTGATGATCGCATCGGGACGTGCCACGGCGAGTTGCCGACGAACCGCCTCCGGATCGCCCACGTCGAGCTCCGCATGCGTGCAGGCGATGAGATCAACGTTCCCTGGGCAGGTCGCGCGCAGCATGCGGCCGACCTGGCCGCCAGCGCCCGTCACCAGCACCTTCACGAATAGACCTCCGCGGCCTCGAGATAGGGCGCTGCGGCATCCTTGCCCGACAGCACGGGCTGCTCCCCGGCCGGGAGCGGCCAGCGCACGTCCAGGGTCGGATCGTTCCAGCGGATGGCCCGCTCGTGCTCGGGGGCCCAAAAGTCGGTGACCTTGTAGAGAAAATCCGCCGACTCGCTGAGCACGAGGTAGCCGTGTGCAAACCCGGGCGGGACCCACAGCATGTGATAGTTCTCGGCGGACAGCTCCACCCCTACCCACCGGCCGAAGGTCGGAGATGCCCGGCGTATATCGACCGCGACATCAAACACCCTGCCGTGGGTGACGCGGACCAGCTTGCCCTGTGGCTGGCGGATCTGATAGTGCAGGCCGCGCAGGATGTGGCGTGCCGAGTGGCTGTGGTTGTCCTGCACGAATTTCAGATCCAGGCCCGCGGCGGCAAACTTGCGCTGCTCCCAGCTCTCCAGGAAGAACCCGCGCTCATCACCGAATACCTTCGGGCGGATGAGCACCACCTCGGGGATCGCCGTCGGCTCGAACTGCATTAGCGGGGCTCCTTCAGCAGCTCGAGCAGATACGTGCCGTAGCCGCTCTTGGCGAGCGGCTGGGCCAGCCGCTCAAGTTGGGTCGCATCGATGAAGCCCGCCCGGTACGCGATTTCCTCCGGGCAGCCCACCTTCAGACCCTGGCGCGCCTCGAGGGCCTCAATGAAACTCGAGGCCTGGATGAGGGACTCATGCGTGCCGGTGTCGAGCCAGGCCACGCCGCGGCCGAGCAGCTCGACGGTGAGTGCGCCGCGCTCAAGATAGAGGCGGTTGAGGTCCGTGATCTCGAGCTCACCGCGCGCCGAGGGCTGCAGGCGCTCGGCCAGCTCGACGACCTGGTGATCGTAGAAATACAGCCCCGTGACCGCGTAGTTCGATTTAGGCGCGGCGGGCTTTTCCTCCAGCGTCACGGCCCGCCCCTCGGCATCGAAGCTCACCACGCCGTAGCGCTGCGGGTCGCGCACCCGGTAGGCAAACACGGTCGCGCCGCTGCCGCGTCCGACGGCAGCCTTCAACTGTTCGGGCAGACCGTGGCCGTAGAAAATGTTGTCGCCCAGCACCAGTGCCACGGGATCCTGGCCGATGAAGCGCTTGCCGATCAGAAAGGCCTGCGCCAGGCCCTCGGGACGGGGCTGCTCGGCATAGGTGAACGACACGCCCCATTGCCTCCCATCGCCCAGCAAGCGGCGGAAGAGCGGCAGATCCTGGGGGGTCGAGATCAGCAGGATGTCCCGAATCCCGGCCAGCATCAGTGCCGAAATGGGGTAATACACCATGGGTTTGTCGTAGACCGGCAGCAGCTGCTTGCTGATGCTCAAAGTGACCGGATGCAACCGTGTACCGGCGCCACCGGCGAGAACGATACCTTTCACAGGACTGGGCTCCCCATCCCCAATGTCGGGCCTGAAGCTTGCCACGGCCGGCCAGCGAGCGTCATGCGCCAATTCTCAGCCTATGCCGGGCGCCCCGGCGTACTAAGGACGTCCTGCACGCAGCTGAGCAAGTCCTCGTAGACCCCGTCCGCGGCGGCAACGGCCTCTGCGGACAGAGCATACCCGGTGCGTACCAGAAAACAGCGGCCAATGCCCGCAGCGCGTCCGGCCTGCACGTCCGTGAGCCGGTCTCCGACCAGGAAGGAGCTCGCCGCATCAATCTCGAGCGCGCGGATTACTTTTACCAGCATCCCCGGTCCGGGCTTGCGGCACTCGCACGCCCGACGGTACTGCGGCACCGGCGCATCCGGCAGGTGCGGACAGTACTCGATGGCATCGAGCGTCACGCCGGCATGTCGCAGGCGCTCGCGGTACTGGTCGGTCAGGCGCTGATAGTCCGCCTCCGTGTACAGTCCCCGGGCGATGCCGGACTGATTCGTGACCACCACCCGGCGGTAACCGGCCGCCTCGAGCGCACGCAGCGCCTGGACCACGCCGGGCAACAGCACGAAGTCCTCGATCCGGTGCACGAAGGCGCGCTCCTCATTGAGTACGCCGTCGCGATCGATGAAGGCGGCCCGCTGAGTGCGCGACCCTCTGCCTACGCCTTGCCCTGCGGGCCGGCTGCCGCCGTCGCGGATTGCTCCAGACGATTCTGTCATGTGCCCCGGATCCGCCGCACGAGAGCCGAAGTCGAATACCCCTCGACGAACGGGATGGCGAGCGAACGGCCGCCCCAGGAGCGCATCAGGCGAGTCTCCTCCAAAGTCTCCATGTCGTAATCACCGCCCTTGACGTAGAGGTCGGGCCGGCAGCGCGAAAGCAGCTCACAGGGGGTTTTCTCATCGAACAGCGTCACGAACGAGACGCTCTCGAGCGCGGCCAGCACGATGAGCCGGTCGGACTCGGCGTTGAGCGGGCGGTCCGGACCCTTGCCCTGAAGACGGGCCGATGCATCGCTGTTGACCGCGACCAGGAGTGCGGCCCCGAGTTCTCGCGCCGCAGCCAGGTAGAGGACGTGGCCGCGATGCAGCACGTCGAACACGCCATTCGTGAACACGAGCGGGCGCGGCCACGGATAAGAGGCCGCCTCGCCGCTCGGGAGAATCTTGCGAGTCAGAGTCGGTGAGAGCTCGGTCATGATCGCCTTACGCGGCGGCGCTTCCGGTCACGACGCCCATCGGGCTCGCGGGAGGCAGATTCGCCGTAAATCGTGGGTCCAAAGTGGTCATTCAAGAGGGACTTCATGACGCAAGTGTCCGAGCCAATGGCCCGTCAGCACGCGAAGACTCCCCCGATCAGCGGCGCTGCGTACGTCCGCTGCAACGGTGCGGATTGCAACTTTTTTCGACGGGACGCAACGACTGCGGAGCAGTCCGCTCGAACACCGCCGGAATATCAACACAGCACCGTCCGGCCCTCGCCATTATCAGCGTGCGGCGGCATAAACGGCAAGGCTGCGAGCCGGCGGCGCACGAACGGGCCCGCAAGCCCCTGGGTGGAATGGGCCCCTGCGGTCCAGCCCCGCAAGTGCCGCGCTTGCGGCAGCACAGCCGGGCGCAGAGCGTGAGCCGGGGATTCGGGGACCGACATGGCCGGTGGACTCAGGAACGGGCCGGCACGGCGATGTCGGCTCGCTGCAGCGCCTCGGATTCCCGGTCGATGTGCTCACACCCAATGCGCTGCCCGATGAATTTCGAGCCGCGGTGCTCGCTGGAGCGATCCCTCTGTGAGCCGCGACTCTCGGGGATTGCACGAGAAGCTGTCGCATAGCGACAATGCGAGCGAACGCATTGGCATTGTACCCGCGACAAATTCTTCTCAGTGAGATCCCGCGGCACGCGTAATCGTCCAACCAATCAACCCGCCCCGTCCTATTAGCCACTCGGCAGAACCCTGCGGCCACTATTGCGGCCTGTGCGGCAGCAGATCTGCCAGCGCATCCAGTGTCTTTTGCGGCAAGCGCTCCAGTGGATAGTATTTCGTGATGATCTGCAGCGCGTGCTCATACGAGCGAACCTCCAGAAGACGAAGGAGGAAGCGGACATCCTCTTCATCGTGAAATTCCGCTCCGATGCGCATCGCCAAGCTCTTCATCGCGAGCAGATACTCCGGTTGCGCCGTCACCACACGCAGGTGATCGAGTTCGAGAAAAGGGGAAAACTCGCCCGCCGTGCTCATGAAGCCTTTCACCGCGTCATTGAGCCAGTGAACGTCGATGCCCGCCTTAATGGCCGAGCGAGCCGCAGCCTCGCGAACCTTTTCGGGCGGACGAAAGAAGGCGTCGACATCCCGCGTCGAAGGGCGAGCGCCGTACGCCAGGCACATGACAGCGCCACCCACGAGGAAGAGCTCGCCAACGGTATCGACTTGACGCAGCTCCTCGTTCAAAAGCTCGAACAGTCGGCGAATATCCGTCTTGCTCAGCGCCGCCATCTAACGCCTACACCTGTGCGCCGACGCTCGAATCGATGAAGATGTTGCGCCGGCGGAACGGGGCCGGTGAGTGAGTCAGCAGGTACAGGCGCAGCGACGGAAGCGCCGACCCGAACACCGGCTCCGCGAGCGCTTCGATCCTTCGGGTCCACGCAGGCGCCGCCAGACCACGCAGGTTGCAGGCCGTCTCGCACATGGCCGCAACATAATTGGCCGAAAACGGCGAGAGCTCCGCCTGCGGTGCGGCAGCAACGGCTTGACGTAGTTCCGCCGCGGTCAGGCTGGCGAGCAGAGAGTTGAGTTCCGCGAGCGCGAAGGACGGCTCCGTTGCCTCGCTGAGCGCAGCGACGGCCTCCTGAAACGCTGTCGCATGTGCCGGGAGCACGCGACTCAATACATAGGCCGACATATCCATGCCTGCCTGCTGGGCTGCGCGGCGGATCGCCGACTTTTCCGCCTCAGACACGCGCACTTGCAACTGCGAGAGCTTTACCGGCTGATTCATACGCCTAGCGTAAAGCCGATCGACGTTTTCGTCAATACATACGTATTGACATCAATGACTCCGTGCAGAGAGCGTATTTGAACCCGCCATCACCCCTGTCCCGCCAGCCACTCGGCATAGCGGTGCACGCCGGACTCGACATCCGCGAACTCGACGTCGCAGCCCGTCGCGCGCAAGGCCGCGAGGTCCGCTTCGGTGCGGCACTGGTACTTGCCGATGAGCGCCTCGGGAAAGGGCGTGTACTCGATCAGGCCCGCCTGAATCTGCTCGGCAAGCGACAGTGCCGCCTCGCCACGCTCGGCGCGCGTCGCATTGATCGTGGCATGGGCGACATCATTGAAGGGCTGCGAGCGGCCCGAACCCACATTGAAGATGCCGCTGCGCTCGGGGTGACGCAGGAACCACAGGTTCACGGCCACCACGTCCCCGACGTACACGAAATCCCGGGTCTGCTCGCCCGGACCGTAACCGCCGTACTCGCCGAAGAGTTTGACCTTGCCGTGTTCGCGCAGCTGCCCGAAATGGTGAAACGCCACGGAAGCCATGCGGCCCTTGTGCTGCTCACGCGGGCCGTAGACGTTGAAGTAGCGGAATCCCGTCACCTGGTGCCGCGCGGTCGGCAGCATGCGCCGCACGATGTTATCAAACAGGAGTTTCGAGTAGCCGTACACGTTCAGCGGTCGCTCGCACTCGGGACTTTCACGAAACACCGTGCTGTCACCGTAGGTCGCCGCCGAGGAGGCGTACAGCAGCCGCGTGCCCTGCGCCTGGCAGGCATCGAGCAGGCGCTTCGAGCACCGATAGTTGTTCTCGAGCATGTACTGGCCGTTGTGCTCCATGGTGTCCGAGCAAGCGCCCTCGTGAAAGACCGCCTCGATCCGCCCGAACTCGCCGCGCTCGAAACGCCGGTAGAACTCGTCCCGATCGAAGTAATCGCTGAGCCGCGCGCCAAGCAGGTTGCGGTACTTCATGCCCTCGGTGAGATCATCCACTGCGATGAGATCATCGATGCCGATGGCATTGAGTCCGTGCACCAGATTGCTGCCGATCATGCCGGCTGCGCCCGTCACCACCACTTTCATCCAAACAACTCCTCGTAGCTCGCCGTGGCGGTGCCGAACTTGCCCACCACGATGGCCCCGGCGCGGTTGGCGATCGGCATCGCCTCGCGCAACGACACTCCAGCGGCAATCATCGAGGCGAGCGTGGCAATCACCGTGTCCCCGGCGCCGGTGACATCGAACACTTCGCGGGCCTGCGCCGCGATGCGCTGGTGCCCGTGCTCATCGAACAGCGACATGCCCTCCTCGCTGCGGGTGAGCAGCAGCGCATCGAGCCGGTGGGCGCGGCGCAGGTTCGCCACGCGCTCCTCGAGCTGGCGCTCGCTCGACCATGGGCCGATCACGTGCGCGAGCTCGGCGCGGTTCGGCGTGACGACCGTCGCGCCGGCGTAGCGGGCGTAGTTATCGCCCTTCGGATCGACCAGCACCGGCTTGCCCGCCGCGCGCGCCCGCTCGATCATCTCCGAGATGTGGGTCAGCCCGCCCTTGCCGTAATCGGAGAAGATCACCGCGCCGCAGGCCGGCACGCTGAGCTCGAAGTCCGCGAGCATGCCGGAGAGAATTTCGTGATCGGGCTTGTTCTCGAAGTCCACCCGTACCAGCTGCTGCGCGCGGCCGATGACGCGCAGCTTCACGCTCGTGTAGAGCTGCGGATCTCGACCGAGACGGCTCTCGATCGCACGCTCGGCGAGCAGCGCCTCGAGGCGGCGCGCCGGCTCGTCATCGCCGACGACGGTGATGAGCGTCGCCACCGGTCCCAGCGCCCGCACGTTGAGTGCGACATTGGCCGCACCGCCCAATCGGTCCTCCTCGCGCGTCACCCGCACGACCGGTACGGGTGCCTCGGGCGAGATGCGCTCGACGTCCCCGAACAGGTACCGATCGAGCATCGCATCGCCGACCACCAGCACCCGCGCGCCGGCGAGACGCGCCTTCAAGTCGTTCATGGTGTCCCGGCCAGTCCGAGTGTTGACTCGATCAGCCCGCACAGCGTGTGTCCGATGAAGGCATGCGCCTCCTGGATGCGCGCAGTGCTGTCGCTCGGTACGACAACGGCAAGATCGCACAGCGCGCGCAGCGCTCCGCCGTCGCGCCCGAGCAGGCCGATGACCTGCAGGCCGCGCTCGCGCGCCGCCTCGACCGCCTTGATGACGTTGCGCGAATTGCCGGAGGTCGAGATGCCGAGCAGACAATCCCCCGGCGCGCCGAGCGCGGCCACCTGCCTCGCGAACACCTCATCGAAGCTGTAGTCGTTGGCGATGCAGGTGAGCGCCGAGGTGTCGGTGGTCAGGGCGAGCGCGGCGAGCGGCCGGCGGTCGCGGACAAACCGGCCGGTGAGCTCCGCGGCGATGTGTTGGCTGTCGGCCGCCGAGCCGCCATTGCCGCACAGCAGCACCTTGCCGCCCTGCGCGAGCGCCGCGCTCAACCGCTCGCCCGCCTCACGGATCGGCTCGGCGAGCCCCGCGAGGCGCTCGAACAGCCTCTGGTGCTCGCGCAGATTGGTCTCGATGAGAGTTGTCATGTCGTTGGTCGTCATCTTCGCCCTTCAGCTCCGTGCGCTGCGCCACTCAGCCAGCTGCTCGAGCACCTTCTGCACGCCCTCGGCGCCGGCCGGCTGCCCGGACGGATCGCGCACGCTCGCCACCAGCTGCTCGGTGAGGCGCTTGCCGAATTCCACGCCCCACTGATCGAAGGAATTGATGCCCCACAGCACCCCCTGGGTGAACACCTTATGCTCGTAGAGCGCGAGCAGGCGGCCCAGAGTCGGCGGATCGAGTCGCGCGAAGGCGATGAGCGTGCTCGGGCGCGAGCCGGGGCTGATCTTGTGCGGCTCGAGTCGCTCGCGCCACTCCTGGGGCAGACCTTCGCGCTCGAACTCGGCACGCACCGCCTCGCTGGAGTAGCCCGCCATGAACGCCTCAGCCTGCGCGAGGCAACTGGCGATCGCGAGCGCGTGCTGCGCCTCGTTGCCGCAGGAGGAGACAGCCGGTAGCAGCAGCTCGAGCGCCGCCCTCGGGCTGCCCTGGTGCAGTAACTGGTAAAACGAGTGCTGCGCATTGCTGCCCGCTCCGCCCCAGATCACCGGCGCGGTCTGCCACTGCGTCGCCCGTCCCTCGAGCGTGACCGATTTGCCGTTGCTGCCCATCTCGAGCTGCTGCAGATAGGCGGGCAGACCCCCGAGCCGCTCCTCGTAGGGCACGATCGCGAGCGTCGGCAGATCGCGGAAATTGATGTTCCACAGGCCGATGAGCGCGAGCAGCACCGGCAGGTTCTGCTCCCAGGGGGCGCTGTGAAAATGGGCGTCCATCTCGCGCCCGCCGTCGAGAAACGCGAGATAGGCCTGCGGGCCGATGGCAATGGCAAGCGCGACGCCGATCGAGGACCACACCGAATAGCGGCCACCCACCCAATCCCACATCGTGAAGCGGTAATCAGGGTGCACGCCGAAGGTGTCCATGGCGCGGTGGTTGAGCGAGACGGCCGCGAAGTGCGCCGGTACCGCCGCCGCACCGAGCCGATCGTGCAGCCACTGCCGGGCGGTGTGCGCGTTGCTCAGCGTCTCGAGCGTCGTGAAGGTCTTGGAGGCGACGATGAACAGCGTCGTGCGTGGATCGGCTTCGGCGAGCAGATCGGCGAGCCGGCAGCCCTGCACGTTGGAGACAAATTCGCAGCGCGGCGCCCCGTGCGCGTGATGCGCCAGCGCCTGCACCGCCATCGCCGGACCCAGATCCGAGCCGCCGATGCCGATGTGAACCACGAGCGAAAAGGGTAAGCCGTCGCTGCCGGCGATGCGCCCGCTGCGCACCCCGGCGGCGAACGCCAGCATGCGCTCACGCTCCTCGAGCACCTCGCGCTCGACCGTCTCGCCGCCGAGACGCTCGCCCGGGCGCTGACGCAACGCCACATGCAGCACCGAGCGCTGCTCGGTGACGTTGATCTTCTCCCCGCGCCACATCGCATCGCGGTAGTCGGCGAGCCCCGCCGCATCGGGCAGTGCCAGCAGCCGGCCGAGCACCACCTCATCGAGATGCTGGCGGGAAAAATCCAACAGCAGTCCGGCGCCACGGCGCGAGAAACGCTCGAAGCGGCCCGGATCGCGTTCGAACAGCTCGCGCGTCGCCACCCGTGCGAGCCGCTGCGCGTGGGAATGCAGCTCAGACCAGGATGCGCTGCGCGGGCCGGGGGCGATGTGCATGACGGCAGCGCGGCCTCGGCCTCTCAGGCCCGCGCCGCGCGGGCGCCTGCGGAGTAGAACGCGCCGATGCACTCGACGACGTAGTTCAGCTGCTCGACGCTGAGCTCGGGGAAGATCGGCAGCGCCAGCGTCTCGCGCGCGGCCCGCTCGGACTGCGGGAAGTCCCCGCTGCGGTAGCCGAGATACGCGAAACACTTCTGCAGGTGCAGCGGGATCGGATAGTAAATCTCGGTGCCGACGCCGGCCGCAGCGAGATGCTCGCGCAGCGCATCGCGCTCGCGGGCGCGGATCACGTACTGGTTGTAGATGTGGTGAAAGCCCGGCAGTGCCGGCGGCGGGACCACCTGCGCCTCGAGCCCGGCGCGGGCGAAGGCGACATCGTAGACGCGGGCGTTCTCGGCACGCCGCTGCGACCACTCGTCGAGATAATCGAGCTTCACGTTGAGCACCGCCGCCTGCAGCTCATCGATGCGGAAATTGCCCCCGATGAACGCATGATGGTATTTCGGCTTACCGCCATGCACACGCAGCACCTGCAGGTGCTCGGCGAGCGCCTCGTCCGCGGTCACGCACAGGCCGGCGTCGCCGAACGCGCCGAGGTTCTTGGTCGGAAAGAACGAAAAGCAACCGACGTCGCCGAAGCTGCCGGCCGGGCGCGCGCCGGCATCGCGGGCACCGATCGCCTGGGCGGCATCCTCGATGACCCGCAACCCGGACTCGCGCGCAAGCGCGAGCAGCGGCTCCATCGGGCAGAGCTGACCGTACAGATGTACCGGCATCAGCGCCTTGACGCGCGTGCCGCTGGCGCGGTGCACCAGCGCCCCGTCGCGCCGCTCGCACTCCTGCTCGATGAACGTGCGCACCGCGGCGGCGGAGATATTGAACGTCTCGGGCTCGATGTCGCAGAACAAGGGTCGTGCGCCGGTGCGCGCGATCGTGCCGGCCGTGGCGAAAAACGTGTAGGGCGTCGTGATCACGGCGTCCCCGGGGCCGATGTCGAGGCCCATCAGCGCGAGCAGCAGCGCATCGGTGCCCGAAGACACGCCGATGCCGAATCGGGACTGGCTGTAGGCGGCGAGGCGCGCCTCGAGCGTGCGCACCTCGGGCCCGAGAATGAACTGCTGGCTGGCGCAGACCGCATCGATCACGGCTCGCACCCGCGGCGCGATGGCCTCGTACTGGGGCTTCAGGTCGAGCAGCGGCACGCGCATCGCAGGGGCCTGGGGCTTTTCGGTCACGGACGGTTCCCTCGCAGAAAGGACTATTTTAACCGGCACGGGTACGCCACGGCGGCGCACCGCACGCCCGGCGGGGGCTTAAGAGGAGCGCTCAGACGGCGCGGACGCTGCCGGCCAGAGGCACTTGCCGCCGCTCGCCTTGCCGATCACCGCCAACATCTGCTCGTGGGCCTGCAACTCCGCGCCGCTCGCCACCAGCACCTTCAGCGGGCCGGCCGAGCGGGTGGGCTGCACGGCGCTCGGCCCGGCCTCGCGCTCGAGCGCGGCGAGTTCGAGCGCCGCCTGCCCGCCGGTCATGGCCAGATAGACATCGGCCAGGATGCGCGCATCGAGCAACGCACCGTGCAATTCGCGGCCGGCGTTGTCGACGTTGTAGCGCTTGCAGAGCGCGTCGAGGTTGTTGCGCTGTCCCGGGTGCAGCTCGCGCGCCAGTCCGAGCGTATCGAGCACGTGCCAGCGTTCGGCAAGCTTCATCGGCCGCCCGCAACGCTCAAGCTCAGCCTCGAGGAAACCGACGTCGAACGGGGCATTGTGCGCCACGAGCTCCGCGCCCTCGAGAAACTCGAGCAGTGCATCGGCGATTTCGACGAAACGCGGCTGATGCGCAAGCGATTCGCGCGAGATACCGTGTACGGCGAGCGCGCCGGCGTCGATGTCGCGCTCGGGATTGAGATACTGGTGAAAGGTGCGGCCCGTGACCCGCCGGTTCACGAGCTCGACGCAGCCGATTTCAATGACGCGGTGCCCGAGCGAAGGCTCAAGCCCGGTGGTCTCGGTATCGAGAACGATCTGTCGCATGGGCGAGAGTGTAACCGCTCGCCTGTCGAACGGGGGTCCGCGCGCAGGGGAGAGGCTGCACTCGGGCCGGTGCGTTCACGCCGATCGGACGGGAAATGCCGCTTAAAAGGGGCGCCCGGGGTGGCGCTGATGCCGCGACGGGGGCACAGGCGGTTCCCGCCCGCCAGCCGCCCCGAACACCACTCGTGCCCGGCGTTCTGGAGTCGGCCGCCACTGAACCGTCGCCCTCCTCGCCGGCTTTCGACCCTTCGCGCCCGGGTCGCGGCAGACGTTCTCCCGTTGCACAAGGTCCGGCCGCTCACGCCTCGAGCGCAGAACCGCCGACGGGCCTCAGTCACCCCGTCCTCCGAGAGCCTCCCGGGAAGCCAGGGCGGTGGATCGGGTGGAATGTGCGCCGGCTGACCGTGCGCTGCGTCCCGCAATGCCCAGTGTGCTGGGCGCCTCGCCGGCATGGGCAAGCCCGACCGGCTGCTGGCGACTCCCCTGCCAGCGGCCCATCAGCGCCCGCGCGACGTCCTCGACAAACACTCGCTCGGTGTCCCCCTGCGAGTCGGACGCCCCGAAAAAGCCGCCTCGTGACGCGCCTTGGTTCAGCGTGAACGCTTCCTCGAGCCGGTGCTGCGGCAGCGAGAAGACTTGCACTCTGGCGCCAATCAGCCCCCGGCTGCGTCCCAGCGCGGCAGCCCCCAACGATCCACCGCCGACGGAATATCGCGTAATGTGCACGGCGATCTCGTAGGGCCGCCAGGCCCCCGAGGCCGCATCGGCGCTCTGCAATCCGCGAATGTCGTCTGAGATGTCCTGGGCCATCCGACGCTTCTGCGCAGGGAGGATTTCAACGCTCGGCGCAGCGTCGACCCTCACGCTCAGGATGTCCCTACCCGTGAGTCGAAATCCGGTCAGCCGCCCGGCAATCCGTGGAACCGGACCGGTGCTCGCGCAGGCAGCCAGAAACAGACCACTGAGCGCCACCATCGCCACGAGGCCCCGAACTCTGCTTGACGACTGCATTTCCACCTCTCGTATGACAAGCTTCAGGGACGCACCGCCCGACTCATGCACGCGGCGCACACCCCATCGCTCTCGTCTTTGCAACCTGACCGGACCCGATCGGTTCAGCAAATGAGGAGCTCCGACCTCGAGTCACAGTGGGCCTCGGTCGGAGTGGACCGAGTGCACGCATCGTGTTCCGCGCGGTGGTTTTGCGAGCCGTGCTTTCTAATAAAATTCAGCTCGCACTCAGCGGCCCCCCTGTCAGCCGCCGACCGAACCGATTGTCCGCGAGCGCTCGCGCCAGTTCAAGGGCGAAGTCTGACAATCCTCGCCTCACGGAGCGGCCGGCGGACGAATTGCCGAGAGCGCCGCTCCACGCTGCAGCTCGATCAGCGAGCCGATGGGCGCGATGTTAGCTTGGGTGCGCAACGGCCCGGGGCCGTCATCGGTGCGTCAGACTGCGGACGAGCCCAGCAAGCGGATCGAACCGCACAGCGCCGAACTCAAGGGCACGGGAGACGCTGCGCAACGCATCGGCCTCTTGCCGCCCAGGCGTCATTCGACCGCTGCGGCGAGTGATGCCAGTGCTCCACGACACGCCTCGCGCTGCCGTCGCATGACCCACACAAGAGCCGACGAGCCGATGTTCACCTCAGTGCGCCGTCTCCCGATCCGATCGATTGCCGCCAGCCCAAGTGAATTTACGTGCGGAGTCCGCCGTCTGCGCCGCATCCTCAGATCGGACCGGCCGCTAGGGTGCCCGCTCAGCGTCGGCGCGGCCGAGCGCATCGATCGCCGCGTTCGCCAGGCGGTCGACCCGCTCGTTGCCGGGCACGCCCGCATGGCCCGGCACCCAGTGCCACTCGATGCGATGGCCCTGCGCGAGCGCATCGAGCCGCTGCCAGAGGTCCTGATTCTTCACCGGCTTGCGGTCAGCGGTGCGCCAGCCCTTGGCCTTCCAGTTCGAGAGCCACTCGGTGATGCCCCGACGCACGTACTGCGAGTCGGTATACAGACGCGCGCGCACGGGCCGCTTCAGCGCCTCCAGCGCCCCGATCACGGCCATCAGCTCCATGCGGTTGTTGGTGGTGAGCGGCTCGGCGCCGGAGAGCGTTTTCTCCCGCTCGCCGAAAATCAGCAACGCCCCCCAGCCGCCCGGTCCCGGATTGCCGCGGCAGGCCCCGTCGGTGTAGATCTCGACCCTCCCGCCCGACGCCGGATGCGCCTCGAGGCCACTCATGGCGAGCGGCGCACGCCGTGGCGTACCGGCGGGACCGGCTTCACCAGCGCCCCGAGCACCGCGCGGCGCACGCGCGGGCGCATCGGGGTGAGCGTGTAGACCTGCTTGCGCGCCTTGAGCAGGTAGGCCCCCGCGGGCAGCGGGAAGGTCAGTCCGCGGCGCAACAGCCGCTCGGCCCCCTCGCCCTCGGCGAGCCCGCCGGCCCAGGGACTGCGGTACAGATAGCGCCGCGCGGCGAACACCTCGTAGCCGAGCAAGGCCAGCCACTCGCGCACCCGCCGCTCGGACAACACCCGGCGCAGACCCGGCGGAAAGCCGCTGCGCGAGAGGCGCGCGCGACGCCCCCAGAGACTCCACGGCTGAAAGCCGAGCACCACCAAGTGCCCCTCGCCGACCAGCACCCGGTCGGTCTCGCGCACGATGGCATAGGGGTCGCTGGCAAATTCCAACGTATGCGGCATCAACACCGCGTCGATCGAATCCCCGCTCACCGGCAGCTGACTGGGCCGACCCAGAATGTCGGCATCTGGCGACAGCGCCGGCTGCGCGAGGATGGCTCGGTGGCGCGTGCGGCACGCACCTAACAGCTGGCGGCCCTCGCCCCAGGCGCCAATTTGCAGGCATTCCCAGCCAAACACGTCATCGAGCGCCTCGGCGACCACCAACGTCTCGGCGGCGATGAGCGCACGGCCGGCCGGACTCGCCCACCAGCGTCTGAGCGAGTGCGCGAGCTCCGAATGCGCTGAAGTGAGAGTTTGTCCCATCAGGGGCTAGCCATCCTGTGATATGAGAAGGTACATTTCGCGTTTGGTCGAGCTTATTGTAATGTCCGAGCGGCTCCTCCCCGAAGAGCCGCTCGCGCAGAACGTAACACGCCGCAGAGAGGGTCGGGAAATTGGCGATTTCAGCGAGCTGGGCACGGTGTGCCCTGGGTGTCCTCGGTGTTCTGGCTCTGTCGGCCTGTGCCACTCGAGCCCCTCTGCGTACCGTGGTGGCGCAACGGGTGACGCCCGCCGCCGCGCCGGTCGCCCCCAAGGTGGTCGCGCCGACGCCCCCGCCCCCTCCCCCGGCCGCCCCGCCCGTCACGCCGAGCCCGAGCGCCGCACCCCCGGCGCTGCACTACGCGAACCTCTTCGCGCGCATCCGGGCCGGCTTCCAGCTGCCCGACCCGAACAAGCCGGTGATCGCCGAGGAGGCCCGCTGGTACGCGAACCATCCGCAGTTCCTGCAGCGCGCCTTCGGCCGCGCGGACATGTATCTGTACTACATCGTCACGCAACTGCAGGCGCGGCACATGCCGCTCGAACTGGCCCTGCTGCCGGTGATCGAGAGCGCGTTTCAGCCGTTTGCCTATTCCTGGGCCCGCGCCGCGGGCATCTGGCAGTTCACTTCCGGCACCGGACGACTGTTCGGACTGAAGCAGGACTGGTGGTACGACGGCCGGCGTGACGTCATCGCCTCCACCCAGGCGGCGCTCAATTACCTGCAGCAGCTGCACGATAACCTCGGCGGGCACTGGCTGCTCGCGATCGCCGCGTACAACTGCGGCATCCTCAACGTGCAGCGCGCCATCCGTTACAACCAGGCGCGGGGCCGTCCGACGGACTTCTGGCACTTGATCCTGCCGCGGCAGACCGAGCTGTACGTGCCGCAGCTGCTCGCCATGGCCCGCCTGGTGCAGGATCCGGGCAAGTACGGCCTGTCTTTCAGCCCCATCCCCGATCAGCCGTACTTCACGCAGGTGCCGACCGACGGCCAGGTCAACCTCGAGGTTGCCGCACGGCTCGCCGGCATCTCCTCCGATGAGATCTATCAGCTGAACCCCGCCTTCCACCGCTGGGCGACCGACCCCACCGGACCGTTCTACCTGCTGCTGCCCATCGACGCCGCGCCCGTGTTCGCACAGAACCTCGCCGCGCTCTCCCCAGATGAGCGCATGGGCGTCGACCGCTACGTCGTGCGCCGGGGCGACACCGTCTATTCGGTGGCGCGCCGGTTCAAGACCTCGACCGACCTGCTGCGCCGGTTGAACACGCTGCCGAACGGGCGGCTTGTGGTCGGCGAGCAGATCGAAGTCCCCGCCACCGCCTACCACTTGCCGCAAAACGTGATGTTGGCGGCCGAGCAGGCCGATCACTCCCGGTGGCGCAGCCGCTTCCGCTTCCGCGTGGTACGGGTGCGGCCGGGCGATACGCTCTGGGCCATTGCTCAGCGCCATGGCATCACCGTGCGCCGCCTGGCGCAGATGAATGGCCTGTCGCTGCATCACACGCTTCTGCAGCCCGGTGAGCGGCTGCGCCTGTACGCCGATGGGCGTGTGGGCCGCTTCGCGCGCCCCTCGTTCCGCGTGGTGCGCGTGCGGCCGGGCGACAGTCTGTGGTCGATCGCCGTGCGTAACCACGTGAGCGTGCACGCGCTGGCGCGCGTGAACCACTTGCGTCCGGGCCAGGTCCTGCGACCCGGCGAGCGGTTGCGGATCGTGCCGGCGATGGCCGCCGTACGCTATGCACCGAGCACCGCCCGCCGGCTGCTCGCGGGAGTCGCCCGCAGCGTGCACCGGGTGATCTACACCGTGCGCTCGGGCGATACGCTCTGGCAGATCGCGCAGCGCTTCCAGGTGCGCGTCGCGCAGATCCTCAGCTGGAACGAGATGCGGCTGCGCCAGCCGATCCTCGCCGGCCAGAAGCTGATGATCATGGCCGCCTCGGGCGGCTGATTGGTCTACACTGCCGGCCCGGATGTCCCGCGGGACATCCGGGCCGTTTTTCTGTGCAAGGGTTGTCGCATGGGATTTCTCACGGGTAAGCGTGCTCTGATCGTCGGCGTCGCTTCGGACCGCTCCATCGCCTGGGGTATCGCGCAGGCGATGCACCGCGAGGGCGCCGAACTCGCCTTCTCGTACGTGAACGACAAGATGAAGGAGCGGGTTGAGGCGCTAGCCGCCTCGATCGGCTCGCGGCTCACGATGCCGATTGACGTCACCAGCGATAGCGAGATCGACGCGGCTTTTGCGTTGCTGCAGCGTGAATGGGGTCATCTCGACATCCTGGTGCACGCCGTGGCGTTCGCACCCCGCGAGGGCGTCTCGGGCAGCTTCGTCGAGAACACCAGCCGAGAGGTGTTCCGCGTCGCCCATGACGTCTCGAGCTACAGTCTGACCGCACTGGCACGCGGTGCCGCGCCGCTGATGGCCGGGCGCGCCGGCGCTGTGCTGACGCTGTCTTACCTCGGCGCCGTGCGCTCGATTCCGAGCTATAACGTCATGGGGCTCGCCAAGGCCAGTCTCGAGGCCAACGTCCGCTTCCTGGCCGCCGACCTCGGTCCGCACGGCATCCGCGTCAACGGCATCTCCGCCGGACCGATCAAGACCCTCGCCGCCGCGGGCATTGCCGGCTTTCGCAAGATGCTCAATCGGGTGGCCGAGGTCGCGCCGCTGCGCCGCAACGTCACGCAGGAGGATGTGGGCAATGCGGCCGCCTTCCTCTGCTCGGACCTCGCCGCCGGGGTGACCGGTGAGATTCTCTACGTCGATGGCGGCTTCAGCACCGTCGGCATGAGTTTCCCGGACGCCGAACCGGCCTGAGCGCCCGCAGCGCTCGCAATGCAAACGGGCATCGGGGGCAGCGCCCCCGATGCCCGAGCGGATAGCGGGCCCTTACTGGAACGCGTTCGGGTTCTTGCGGACCTTGGCCGTCGCTCGCATCTGGGTGATGTAGGCCATCACGTCGCCGTCGGCGTCCGCGCGCAGCTCCTGCGCAAGCCGCGAGCGGTCCATGAGCGGATTGAGTTGCGGAGCGATGCGCACGGCGCTCACGACAAGCAGCACTGCGCCGCCATCGCCGGCCAGCGGCTTCGCCTCGATCACCGGCCCACTCTGCGGCTTCGGCGCCGCGAACACCAGCTGACTGATGGCCGTCGGCACGGACGGATCGTCCCGGCCGATGAACTTCAACGGCGCCGCCTTCATCTTCAGCGCGCTCGCCACTTCGGCGAAGCGCTTGCCGGCGGCCAGTTGCTGCTTGGCCGCCTGGGCCGCCGCGAGTGCCGCCTGCTCGGCGCGCTGCGCGCGGATGGCCGCCGAGATGCTCTGGCTCACCTCGGCGAGCGGCTTGACCTGCGGGCCGTGGCGCGCCACCACCTTCACGAGCACCAGCCGATCGTTATCCAGAATCACCGGTCCGCCGATCGACCCGGGGGCGATCGCGGCGCTGCCGAACACCAGGCTCTGCACCGCCGGCGCGGCCCCGAGCGGCTGAGCGCCCGTGCCGCGCAGGAACAGCGGGATCTGCCCGGTCGTGAGGCCATACTGTTTGGCGAGGGAGGCGAGGCTCACGCCCGGCTGGTCAATCGCGTTCTGCAGGCGGTCCTCGATGCGCCCGAAGCGGCTGGTTGCGCGGCTGCGGCTGAGCTGCGCGACGAGTTCCGGCTTCACCTCGGCGAACGTGCGGGTGTGGCCCGGCTGGATCGCATCGAGGCGGATGATGTGATAGCCGTAGGGGCTCTTGACCGGCCCGACGATGTCGCCGACTTTCGGGATGGCAAACAGCGCCTGGGTGAAGGGCTTGACGAAGCCGTGCCGGCCGATCCACCCGAGGTTGCCGCCATTGCGGGCCGAGCCCGGATCCTGAGAGTACTGCTTCGCGAGCGCCGCGAAATTCGCGCCCGAGCGGGCGAGCTTGAGGATGTGCTCGGCCTGGGCGAGGGCCGCCTGCGGATCCTTGCCGAAGGGGATGAGGATGTGGCTCGCCTCGCGCCGCTCCGGCACGACGAAGCGATTGATCTGCTTCTGGTAGAGCGCCTGCAGCGTCGCGTCGGAGATCTGCTCGCTGGCGCGCACCTGGGCGAGCGTGAGCTGCGCGTAGTGCAGCGTCACCGACTCGGGGATCAGATACTCGGCCTGGTGCGCCTGGTAGTACGCCTGGATCTGCTGCGCGCTCACCGGCGCTTTGTCAGCGTAGCGGCTCGCAGGGAACTGCAGATACTGCACGTCACGCTGCTCGTTGTGCAGTGACTGGGAGCGCTGAACCTCGATCGGGGTGAGGAAATCCGATGCGCGGATGCCCTCGATGAGCTGATTGCGGCGCAGTTGGCTCTTCAGTTCGCGCTCGAACTGCGCGAGTGACAGCCCGGACTCGGCGAGCACATCCGCGGCCGCCTGCGCCGAGTAGTGGCCGGCGACCTGGAAAGCCGGCTCGGCACGGATCGCCTGGATCAGGTCGGCCTCGGAGACGCGGTAGCCGAGCTGCTCGGTGCGGGCGGAAATCAGCGTGTCGCGGATCAGCTCCTCGAGCACCTCGCCCTGCAGGTGCTTGCGCAGCGCGCTCGGCAGATTGCCGCCATAGGCCTTCTCGAGCTGCTGCTGGGCGCGCAACCAGGCATTTTGGGCCTGCTGCAGCGAGATCGTCACCCCGTTCGCCGTGGCCGCATAGTTACTGGTGCCAAAGTTCAGGTTCACGATGCCATAGGCACCCCAGGCCGCGAACACCAGCGCGAGGGCGCCGAGAATCGTGTACCAGAACCACTTATGGGTCGCGAGGCTGTCGGTGAGTTTTTGCAGCATGGGGCGTTCGAACCGGCCCTTTGGGGACGGCCCAGGCGGTTAAACCGCCAAGGATAGCAAATCGAGCGCACACAACGGGATTGGGCTCGTCCGAGCGCCGCCTCGCGTGGCTTGTGCGGATGGGCGCTGCGCGGCCGATCGGTTACTACATAGGGCCGTGCGGCAGCGGCCGCGTGGACTGATTGGAGCGTCCTTATGAGTCCGGCGCAACGCCTCGGCGGCCTGATCGCTCTCGCGCTCGCACTCGCCCTGACGGCCGGCTGCCACCGCCGGCTGCCGCACCCGGGCAAGCCCATCGCCGCGCAACCCGCCCGGGCGGCACCCGCCCCGACACGCTCCGCCTCCCCCGGACATGATCGCTCATGAGTACGACGGCCTTGGCCGCCGCGGAGGTGCCAGCCGAGCGCCTGAACCGGCGCTGCCGGCCCGAGGAGTTCGCCTTTCGCACCACCGCGGAACTGCCTGACCCACAGCCGGGATTCGGTCAGCCGCGCGCCCTGGCGGCGCTGCAGCTGGGGGTACAGATCAGCGCGCCACACCACAACATCTTCGTGATGGGCGCTCCGGGCAGCGGCCGCCATCCGACCGTTCAGCGCTTCCTCGAGGGGATCGCCGCGGCGCGCGCGGCACCGCCCGACTGGTGCTACCTCAACCGGTTCGATGATCCGCAGCGCCCCAAGGCGCTGCAGTTGCCGACCGGTCGTGCCTCGCAGCTGAAGAGTGACATGCGCGAGCTGGTCCGTGATCTGCAGGCGAGCCTGCCCGGCGTGCTCGAATCCGAGGCACACCGCCAGCGGCGCGCCGAAGTCGAGCGCGAGTTCGACCAGCTGCAGCAGCGCTCCCTCGAGGCGCTGCAGAAGGAAGCCGAGAGCCACGAGCTCGCGATGATTCCGACGCCCGATGGGGCGGGTCTTGCGCCGCTGCACCGCGGCGAGGTTTTGGGGCGCGAGGCGTTCGAACGGCTCCCCGCGGCCGAGCAGACCCGCATCCGCGCCGACATGGAGCGCCTCGGGGAGCTGCTGCGCAAGCATCTGGAGAACGTCCCGCGCTGGCACCGCGACCGCTTCCGCAAGCTGCGCGAGCTCGACCGCACGGCCACGGCTGCCACGGTGCGCGTGCACATCGAGGAGCTCAGCGGCCGCTACGCGGACTGTCCGCAAGTGCTGCACCACCTCGAGAGCGTGCGCGATGACCTGATCGACACCGCCGGCGGTGCACTGCGGCCAGACGGACCGACCCTTGGCGTGCCGGGAATGGACAGTCCCGAGTCGCAGCCGCGGCTCTCACGCTACGACGTCAATGTGCTCGTCGATGGGCGCGCGAGCCACGGGGCGCCTCTCGTCTACGAGGGCAACCCCACCTATCAGAACCTCATCGGTGAGATCGAGAACATCGCGCAGTTCGGCGTGCTCAAGAGCGATTTCATGCTGGTGCGCCCCGGGGCGCTGCACCGGGCGAACGGCGGGTTCCTCATGATCGATGCCGAGCGGCTGCTCGGCCAGCCGTTCGCCTGGGAAGCGCTGAAGCAGGCGCTGTTCGAGCGCAGCGTACGCATCGAGCCGCTCGGGGCGCGGCTGAGTCTGATCAGCACCGTTGCGCTCGAGCCCGAACGCATTCCGCTCGCGGTGCGGGTCGTGCTCATCGGCACCCGCCGCCTGTACGAACTGCTCGCCCGCTACGACCCGGAGTTCGCCGAGCTGTTCAAGATCGTCGCCGACTTCGACGATGTCATCGAGCGCTCGCCGCAGAGCATCGCGCATTACGCGAACGTGGCTGCGCTCTGCGCCCGGCGCGAGCAGCTGCGGCCGCTCGAGGCCGGGGCCGTCGCGCGCCTGGTGGAGCACGGCTCGCGCCTGGCGGCAGACTCGCGCAAGCTCTCGACGCACCTGCGCAGCCTCCAGGATGTGATCAGGGAGGCCAATCAACTCGCCGCGGCCGCCGGCCGCGCGTCGATCAGCGCTGCGGACCTGGCGGGCAGCATCGCAGCGCAGCGCACGCGCCTGGCGCGCGTGCACGAGCAGATTCTCGAGGCGATCCGCCGCAACAACCTGCTCATCGAGACCCGCGGCGAGGCGGTCGGCCAGGTCAACGGACTTGCGGTCATCGAGCTGGGGCAGGTGTTGTTCGGGCAGCCGACCCGCATCACCGCCGCGGTGCGGCTCGGCGAGGGCGAGGTCGTCGACATCGAACGGGAGATCAAGCTCGGCGGAGCGATCCATTCCAAGGGCGTGCTGATCCTCGCGGCGCTGATCGGTGCCCGCTTCGGCACCCAGCATCCGCTCTCGCTGCACGCCAGCCTGGTGTTTGAGCAGACCTACGGCGGCGTCGACGGCGACAGCGCCTCGCTCGCGGAGGCCTGTGCACTGCTCTCGGCGATTGCCGCCGTGCCACTCAGCCAGTCGCTGGCGGTCACCGGCTCGATCAATCAGCATGGCCTCGTGCAGGTGATCGGCGGGGCCAACGAGAAGGTCGAGGGGTTCTTCGCCGCCTGCCGCGAGCACGGGCTCACCGGCACGCAGGGCGTCATCCTGCCCGCGGGGAACATCGAGCACCTGATGTTGAGCGAGGCGGTGCTCGAGGCGGTCGAGCACGGCACATTCCACATCTATGCCGTGCAGCGGCTCGATGAGGCGATCGAGCTGCTCACCGGGCGACCGGCCGGTGCCGCGGATACGGCCGGGCACTACCCCGAAGGCTCCGTCAACGCCCTGGCGAGCGCCCGGCTCGGGGAGCTCGCCAACTGCCGCCAGGCCTTCGCGCGCGCCGCCGTGCCGAGTCTGGCGCCGCCGCACTAGCGGCGGCACCGATCACAGCGACTGGGGCAGCACCGCGGGGGAGGACTCGGTGCCGACGCCGGGATGCGCGTAATGGGTCTTCAGCACGAGCACGTCGCACTCGATCCGCTCGACCAGCCGCTCGCTGCCGCGGCGCAGTGCCGCCGGCTCGCTCGGCACGCCCAGCACCAGCGATTGGGCCCGCGCCTGGCGCACACAGAGCGACAACACCTCTTCGGGCGTGCCGCATGCCACGTGCACCTGCGTCGGGGCAATCTCGTGCCGTTCGGCGAGGCGGCGTACCTGGGCCTCGAGCTGCTCGCCCGGGACGTGGGGGGCACCGTCCACGGCAGGCGATTCGGCGTGACAGAGATGCACCGGCACATCGGCCAGCGCGCCGGCCAGCGTCTTGGCCGCGCCGATCGCCAGCTCATCGAGATCCCCATCCGCCTCGCGTGCGTGCGCCGGATCGACTGCCGCGACGACACACCCCTTGGAATAGACCTCGCGGGTCTTGATGAACAGCACGGCGCAGGGCGCCGCTGCGATCAGTCGCTGCTCGCGATACACCAGCGTGCGGTGCGCCTCTTGGAGCGCCAGTGCCGGAAGGATGAGCAGGTCGGGCTTGTGCCGCAGCGCCTGACGGATGATGCCCTCGTAGATCGGGAAGTCCCAGCGCACGCTGGCGTTCACCGTCACGCCCTGGTCGCGCAGAATGTCCGCCAGGCGCTCGAGGCGCCGGCGGCGCTCCTCAACCCGAGCCGCGATGAGATTGACCGCGCCGCCGCGCGCGGCCTGCGCCTGGGCGGCCTCGGGCTCATAGAGGCAATGAAACAGATCCACCTGTGCCTCGAAGGCACGCGCCAGTCGCCCGACCCGATCGAGCACGTCAATCGGCACGAGCTCCAGGCCCGTCACTGCGAGCATTAAC
This sequence comes from Pseudomonadota bacterium, assembly GCA_021847105.1. Classification (GTDB taxonomy): domain Bacteria; phylum Pseudomonadota; class Gammaproteobacteria; order Steroidobacterales; family Steroidobacteraceae; genus 13-2-20CM-66-19. The sequence continues at coordinate 42,323 of JAJZUT010000012.1, forward strand.
CGACGCCAAATCATCAGCCGCGCCCCCAAGCCGCTCCCAGGATCGAGCATTTCACGGCTGTCCCGTACGAGGTACCCGCACGAACCGCAGCCGCCTAGGTGATTTCCCTCGCCGCTCCAGAGCGCCTCAGCGCGGGCGCCGACTCCGCAATCATACGGATGGCGCGCGTCCCCCAAACGTGGCGCAATATTCGTATGCGCAAGGGGGCGCACGGCACGCGGCAGCGTGCCCGATGAGTCAGGCCAACCTCACGGAGACGGATCCTGATGCACACAGGCCCTCCTGGGCGGACGTTTGCCGATCGCACGGCCGCCGGTGTCGCACTCGCTCGGGCGCTCGGGGAACGAGCCCTCGGCGGGCCGCTGCTCGTGCTCGGCCTACCGCGCGGCGGCGTGGCTGTGGCACGGGAGGTCGCCGCGGCGCTACACGCTCCGCTCGATGTGCTCGTGGTGCGCAAGATCGCGCTGGCGCACGACCCGGAGTTCGCCATCGGTGCGGCCGCCTCCGGCGGCATCGTCTTGTGGGACGCACAGAGCGGCGCTCCCGCCGGGGAGGTCGCCGACGCGGCGCGCGCCGCGGCCGTACACGAAATCGAGCGTCGCGAGCGGCTCTACCGTCCGGGGCGCGCACCACTCGATCTGCGCGGCAAGACGGTGATTCTGGTCGATGACGGCCTCGCCACCGGCGCGACCATGCTCGCGGCGATCCGCGCGGCACGGCAGGCCGGCGCCGCCCGCGTCATCGCCGCGGCACCGGTGGGCTCCCCGCAGGCGGCCGAGCGGGTACGCGCGGCCGCCGATTCGCTCGTGATCCTGCTGACCCCTGCGGCGCTGTTCGCCGTCGGAGAATGGTATGAGCGGTTCGAGCAGCTTGAGGACGCCGAAGTGTGCCGCCTGCTCGGGCTCGAGGCGTCGGCCCTGCCGAGGTAAGCCGCCATGGACCTGATCATCCACTGTCTCGAGCACGCCAGTCCCGCTGCTGCGGCCGTGGAGATCGTCGAGCGCAAGGGCGTCGGCCATCCCGACTCGATCTGCGACGGCATTGCCGAGCACGTCTGTGCGCGGCTCTGTCAGTACTATCTGGAGCGCTTCGGGATCATCCTGCATCACAACGTCGACAAGGTGATGCTCTGCGCCGGCACGTCGCACCCGGCATTCGGCGGGGGCGAGATCGGCGAGCCGATCGAAATCTATCTCGGCGGACGCGCCGCGGCCGAGCACGCCGGCGTGCACATCCCGGTGCAGGACATTGCCGTCGCGGCCTGCCGCGAGTGGCTGCGCACACACCTGCCGCACCTCGATCTGGAGCATGGCGTGCGCATCGTGCCGCGGCTGCGGCCGGGCTCGCGCGACCTCAACTGGCTGTTCGCCCGGTCCGCCGCCGGCAGCCCGCTCGCCAACGACAGCTCCTGCGGCACCGGCTTCGCCCCCCTCACCGATCTGGAGAACGCCGTGCTCGCCGCGGAGCGCGCGCTGAACGCTGCGGACACCAAACAGACTCATCCGGCATTCGGCGAGGACATCAAGGTCATGGGCGTCAGGCACGGCGAGAACATCGAGCTCACCGTCAGCTGCGCGTTCGTCGACCGCTTTCTAGCCGGCATGGACGATTACCTCGAGAACAAGCGCAGTGCCGCGGCGCTCGCCGTCGCCGCCGCGAGCCGGGCGAGCGCGCTGGCGGTGCGGGCGGTGGTCAATGCCGCCGATGACCTCGAGCGCGGCGATCTGTTCATGACCGTCACCGGCACATCGGCCGAGGCGGGCGATGATGGTCAGACCGGTCGCGGCAACCGTGCCTGCGGTCTGATCACCCCCTACCGCATCATGAGCATCGAGGGTGCGCCGGGCAAAAACCCGGTCAGTCACACCGGCAAGCTCTACAACCTGTTGGCGCCGCGCATTGCCGCGGCGAGTGCCGCGCAGTTGCCGGCCGTCAATGCGGCCAGCTGCCTGATGGTGAGCCGCATCGGCCAGGCGCTCGATGATCCGCAGCTCGTGCAGGTCACCCTCGGCGGTGCGGCGCAAGCGCAGGCGCTCGAGCGGCAGGCGAGCGAGCTGGTGCATGCGCACCTTCGCGAGCTGCGCACCCTGCGTGAGGCGCTGCTCGCCGAACAGCTGAGTGTCTACTGATGGTCTGCCGTTGCGCAGTGACGGCGGCGGACTCACGCCCTGTGCCCCAGCCGCGGAGGACACGCTAGTGCCGAGTTCGTGTGCGCATCGACCGCCCGAGTGCCCCGAGCCTTCGCGCTTTTTCCGCGAGCCGAACGTGCTCGAGGCGCTGACCGGCCGTGCACTCGCCTCGCGCATCCACGCCGCGAGCGCCACCGAACCGCTGCGCGTGTGGGTGCCGGCCTGCGGCGCGGGCGAGGAGGTGTACACGCTTGCGATCTGCCTGCTCGAGCAGTTTCAGGCGCAGGGCAAGATGCCGCGGCTGCAGATCTTTGCGACCGACGCCGACGATCAGGCCCTCGCGCTGACGCGTGCCGGTTGCTATGCGCCAAGTGCGCTGGCCGGACTCGACAGGCCGTGCCTGGAGCGCTACTTCGAGCCGCCAAAGGGCCGCTGCCGACAGGCGCGCGCGCTGCTGCGCAACCTGCTGAGCACCGCCGTGCACGATGCGCTGCGCCACCCGCCGATCTTCTCGCGTCTGGATCTGATCAGCGCCCGCAACCTGCCGGCGCACCTGCCGCGGGAAGTCGCCCGGCGCTTCGCCGCCAGCGCTCAATTCGCGCTGCGCACCGAGGGCTGGCTGCTGCTGAGCACACAGGCCGACGCCAGTGCCGCACGCGAGCAGTTCGCCGTCCTCGGCGAGGACCTGCCGATCTACCGCAAGAGTCCGCACAACCCGCGCCGCACCGAGTCGCCCGCGGAGGAACTCGAGGCGGCTCACAGCGCACTCAGCGAGCTGAACATCCAACTGAATTCGCTGCGTGAGGAGCGCGCGCTGCTCGGCATGGAGCTGCAGCACAACACGCGCCGCCTGGAGGCCGGCAACGATGATCTGGCCGGCCTGATCGACATGCTGCAGGCGACGGCGGTGTTTCTCGACCCGGATCTGCGCATCCGGCGCTACGCCGGCGGCGCCGAGGCACTGCTTGGCCTCGGCCAGGCCGATCTCGGCCGCTCACTCGCCGCTCTGAAAAGCCCGCTGATCGATGCCGCGCTGCTCGCCGCCGTGCGCCACGCGGCCGCGACCGGCACCCTCGCCCAGAAAGAAGTGCGCTGCGTGAATCAGCGCTGGTACCTGCGGCGCATCCAGCCGCACGACCTCGCCGGGGCCGCCGACGGGGTGGTCATTACCTGGGTCGACATCACGCCCATCAAGTCACTGCAGGAGGAGGTCGCGCGTATCGCCGCCCTCGAGCAGCAACGCATCGGTCAGGAACTCCACGATGGCATCCAACAGGAGCTCACCGCCCTGGCGCTGCTCGGGCAGAACCTGCGCGATGCGCTCGCCGCCGGCGCCGCTGCCGGCGCGCGCGAGCGGCAGTGAGCCGCCCACCTCACCGAAGGCATTGCCGTGGTCAACCGCCACGTGCAGGCGCTGGCGCGCGGATTGGTACCGGTGCCCATCGATGCGCCGGACCTCGCCCCCGCGCTGGCCCGGCTCGCTCGCACCACGAGCGAGTATGCCGAGGTGGCCTGCGAATTCACGCTTGAGGGGACGCTGCGCCTGCCGAACGCGGATTGCGCCACGCACCTGTACCGCATCGCACAGGAAGCCGTGACCAACGCCACGCGGCACGCACGCGCGAGCCGGATCCACATTCGGCTGAGCGCGCAGGACGGGACGGTGCAGCTCGAGATCCGTGACGATGGGATCGGGCTGCCGCCGGCGGCGGGACTCGGACGCGGCGTGGGACTGCGTCTGATGGAGCATCGCTGCTCGCTCATTGGCGCAACACTAAGCGCACGGAGCGATCCTGCGGGCGGTACCCGCGTGGCTTGCACGCTGCCGGCGCCCTAGGCGCGCTCAGGCAGCTCAGGCTCGGCTCTCCAGCGTCCACAGCACGGCGCGACGCAACAGCTCGGTGCCGTTGCGCAGATTCAACTTGGCCCGGATGTGTTCGCGGTGCGACTCGATCGTGTGCACGCTGAGGTGCAGCTGAGCCGCGATCGCGCGTGTGCCGGCGCCACGACCGATGAGCTCGAAGATCTGCAGCTCCCGGTCGCTCAGCAGCTCCAGGCCCTGCGCGCTGCGCCGTCCCGAGACCGCCTGACTCGCCAGCCGCTGCGCCAGACCGGGACTGAGGTAGATCTCGCCAGCGAGCACGGCACGGATCGCCTCGAGCACCGAACCGTGCAGCTCCTGTTTGTTGACATAGCCGTGCGCGCCGGCGCGCAGCATCCGCTCGGCAAACAACTCCTCATCGTAGGCGCTCACGACCAGCATCTTCGGGCCGTTGCCATCACCGCTGAGCGCCTTGACCAGATCGAGACCGCTGCCCTGCTTCAGCGCCACATCGACGATGGCCAGATCCGGTCGTCGCGCCCGGATCATCGCAAGCGCGCTGTCAGGATCTGCCGCTTCGCAGCAGACCCGCAGATCCGGCTGGGTCGCGATACGGGCCGCGAGGCCCTCGCGCACCAAGGGGTGATCGTCGACGATCGCGATCCGTATCGGTTGCGCGACGGACGTCTGTTCCGACATTGCGCTCATGAGCCGCTCCCGCTTGCTCCCGGGGCATGTTAACACCTTGATTCAGTGACGATATACATTGCCCGCCTGCGCGACGGCGGCCTGCGGCTCACCGATGGTGGATTCCACCACGACACCTTAGCGGTGGGCCCGATTGCGCGTTTCCTTGCTGTTACGGACGATGGGGGCGCCCTTCACCGCCCTCGGAGGGCCTCGTCATGGGGTTGCAGGGTCCACTGTCACAGCTGAGACCGCCATGTTCACCGCACCGCCCGAACTCGCTCGCATCGCTCTGCAGTCCGCCCCCGATGCCATGCTCGTCATCGATGCGCTGGGGCTGATCCTATTCGCCAACTCGCGCGTGGAGGCCTTGTTCGGCTACTCGCGCGAACAGCTGATCGGACACAGCGTTGATACGCTGCTGCCGGAACGCTCGCGGCGCGCGCATTCGCTGCTGCGTGCCCGCTACATGCGCCGCGCCCGCCGCAAGGCGATGGGCATCGGCTTCGAGCTGCGCGCACAGCGCAGCGACGGCAGCGAGCTGCCGGTGTCGGTCCGGCTCTCCCCGGTGAATTGGGGCGAGAACACCGTGATGTTGGCGGCGATTCGTGACGCCACCACGCGCAAGCGCATCGAGTCCGAGCTGCTCGCCGCGCGCCGATCGGCCGAGGAGGCCCGCGAAGCGGCCGTGCGCGCCAGTCAGGCGAAGAGCCGTTTTCTCGCCACCGCCAGTCACGATCTGCGCCAGCCGCTCCAGACCCTCGCACTGCTCAACGGCGCGCTGCGCCGCACCGTGCACGACAGCGATGCGGTGCTGGCACTGTCCCAACAGGAGCAGGCGATCGCCGCGATGTCACGCCTGCTCAACGCGCTGCTCGACATCAGCAAACTCGAGTCCGGCGCGATCAAGCCGGCACCGGCGGATTTCGCCATCGATGCGCTGTTCGAGGAGCTGCGCCGCGAGTTCAGCGGGCTCGCCGCGAATAAGGGCCTTGCGCTCGAGATCACCGGCGGGGAGCACCTCGCAAACACCGACCCGGCGCTGCTCGAGCAGCTGCTGCGCAACCTGATGTCCAACGCCGTGAAATACACCCGCAGCGGCCGCATCACGCTGCGCTGTCTGCGCGAACCGGGCGGACTGCTGCGCATCGAGGTACGCGACACGGGCATCGGCATTGCCGCCGAGCAGCTCTCGCGCATCTACGATGAGTTCTATCAGATCGGTTCCGCCGATGGTTATGGGCTCGGGCTGACCATCGTGCGCCGCATCGTCGAGCTGCTCGGCCTGCGCCTGCAAGTCAGCTCGTGCCCCGGGGAAGGCTCGTGCTTCAGTGTGCTGCTGCCGGCAGCCACCGCCGCGCTAAGTGCCGCACCGACCGCCGAGGTGTTCGATCCGCACCTCGCCGCGCAGACGCTCGCGCACCGGCAGCGCGTTCTGTTGGTCGAGGACGACAGCGGCGTACGCGATGCCACGCGCATGTTGTTGAAAGTCGAGGGCTATCGGGTTGCCGCGGTCGCCTCGCTCGAGGAAGCGCTGGCCGCTGCCGCCGAAGGCATCGATCTGCTGGTAACGGACTATCACCTGCGTGACGGCCAGACCGGGACCGAGGTCATCGCCGCGCTGCGGCGCACGCTCGGCAAGCCGCTGAAGTGCGTACTCATCACCGGGGACACCTCGAGCTCGATCCGTCGGCTGCCGCAGGATCCGGACTTGTGCGTCGCGAGCAAGCCGGTACAGGCCGAGCAGCTGCTGACGATGCTCGAGCGGCTCGGCGCCGCCAGTGCCGCGCTCCCCCCCTGAGCGGCGGCCGGGAGGCGTTACCGGTGGTTTGTCACGATGGCTGCGGCCCGCACGGGTCGCTACCGTCGGGCAACACGCAGTGATGCGCATGAACTGGCGGGTGAGGCGCATGTTGCACCGTTCGCAGACAAGCTCGATCGTGGCGGCCCACGGGCTCCTGCGCGCATGGCCCAAGGAGGCGCTGTGCGCCGAAGTGCTCGAGCAACTCGAGATCCCGGTGTTTCTGTTCGGCTGCGGGCCTGAGCGGACAGGACTGATCTACGCCAATCGCGCCTTCGAGCGCTGGGCCGGATGCGCCGGCGTGGCGCTCGCCGGGACCGACTGGCAAGCCCTGTGTTGCATCGCTCCAGAGGATGCGGGTCTGGCGCACCTGCAGTCCTGCGTGCGCAACGGACGCGGCGGGCAGGCCGTGGTGCGCGCCCAGCTGTCCGGCCGGACAGCGCGCTGGGCGCAGGTGCAGCTCAGCCCGCTGCCGGCCGCAGACGGCTCGCTGCGCTTCATCGGTCAGCTGCGCGATGTGACCGCCGAGGCTCGCGAGCGCGCACAGCTGCGCCGCCAGGCACTGTATGACGGACTCACCGGACTACCCAACCGGCGGCTGCTACAGATCCGTCTGCAGCAGGCGATCGAGCGGGCGCGCACCCAGTGCCTGCCCTTTGCGCTGGTGTTCCTCGACCTCGATCGCTTCAAGGCGGTCAATGACACCCTCGGTCACGAAGCGGCCGATCAACTGCTGCGGCGCATCGCGGAGCGTCTACGGCATGGGACACGGGCCGAGGATACGGTCGCGCGCCTCTATGGCGATGAGTTCGCCCTGCTGCTCACACCGCTGCCCGACGAGCCGTCGGCGGAGCGGATCTCGGCGCGGGTCGCGGCCTGGCTCAACCAGCCGTTCCACATCAATGGGATGCGGCTCACCGTCTCGTGCAGCGTCGGCGTGGCGCTGTATCCCGATGGCACGGACGGTCGCCACCTGCTCGGCAGCGCCGATCGGGACATGTACCGTCACAAGCAGATCCATCACCGGCGCATGGCCGGCGAGCCGGCGTAAGGGGCTGCCCGGGGCAGCTCGGGACAGCCGCCGCGCCGGCGCCACGCTGGCCCGCGCTGCCAGAGCCAGGCAGACTGTGTCGGGTGCACGGTGTAGCGCCTGCAGGCTCGCGCCCCGCTGCGCAGAGGATGACCCCATCATGACTGCCCGTGCATTCCTGCTCGGACTGGGCGCCGCGGCCGCATCGCTGGCCGCTTCCGCCGCGGCGCCGCCAGTCCGGACGTTGCAGGCCGTCGGCGAAGCCGCCGGCGGCGCACGCTGGCGTCCCATTGTCGCCATCGCCGCCACCGGCCGCGAAATCAAGGACGGACAGAACTGCACGGTACAGACGCTCATCGACGTGCGCAGCGGCGAGTGGCGTCGCGCAGTGCGCTGCCCGCTGTTCACCACCGAGCGCGGCATCGACGCGCAAGGCCCCTGGCGCGAGGACCGCTCCGGCTGGGTGCATGCCCTGGATTCGCGCGAGGCCGCCCGGCTTGCGGCCACCGACCGCTGGCTGAATCGCAACGGACCGTACTTCCCCCGCCGCTGGCCGGTGGCGTTGCGGCCGGCGCCGGCCGTGACTGCGCAGCGGCGCCGCTTTCAACGGATCGCGGCCACACCGGCGCAGGCCCGCACGGTGACGCTGTGGATCACGCCGCACCGCCATCGGCTCGCCCGCACGGTGATGCGTCGCTCATTCGAGGTCCGGCGAATCGACTTCCGCGACTATCGGCGGGTCGATGGGGTGCTGCTACCGTTTCGAATCGCCTCTCGGGATGCGCCGCACGCAGCCGCACAAATCGAGACCATTGAGCGCTACCGGCTGCTGCACAGTCTGGGCGCGACGGCGCTCGTGCGACCGGCCAGGCCCACGCGCGACATTCGCATTCCGGTTGCGGGCACGCACATCCCCATCACTTTTGCCGCCGACGGCAAAGTGCTGATCCGGGTGAGCATCAACGGCAAGGCCCCCCTCCCGTTCGCACTCGACACTGGCGGGCACGCCATCCTCACACCCACCGCCGCACAGACTCTGGGACTGACCGTGCACGGCCGTGGCGTCACGTATGGCGCCGGGGCGGGCAGCACCGCCGTGCGCTATGCGCGCGTCCGCTCGCTTGGCATCGGCGCGGCCCGCATCACTGGCCAGACCGTGTTGGTGATGCCAATCTCACCGCTGCTGACCGACCGCGGTGCACGCACGCCGGTTGCCGGCATCCTCGGCCTCGAGCTCTTCGAGCGTTTTGTGGTGACCGTCGATCCGGACCACAAGCGGCTCACCCTGCAGCCGCTCGGCACCTTCCGGCCGCCGACGGGCGCGGCGGCCGTACCGCTGCGTTTCACCGGCGACATGCCGCTGATTCCGGCCCGCCTCGACGGCCGGCGAGGCCTGTTCGGTCTCGATACCGGCAACAGCGGTCCACTGCTGCTGTTTCCCGCCTGGGCGGCCCGCGAGCACCTGCGCCACTACTATCGCTCGGGCGTGCCGCAGACCGAGGGCGGAGACGGCGGAGCGTTCACGGTGCACCTCGCCGACATCCACTCGCTGCGCATCGGCGGTCTCGCCGTGCCGGGCCCCCTCATCGGCGCGCTCACGCCGCACGATGCCGGCGTCGTCAGCAATCCCAGTGAGGCCGGCAACCTGGGCATGACGGTCTGGCGGGCCTTCCGGTTCACGCTCGATTACCGCCGGGAGCGGCTGTACCTGACGCCGCGGACCCATTACCGCCCCCCGCCGATGCCGCGTGCGAGCGGCGGGCTCATTGCCGTGAAGTTCACGCCAAGCGTGTTCACGGTGCTGCAGGTGAGCCCGGGCGGCCCGGCCGCGCGGGCCGGTCTGCGCACGGGCGATCGGATCGTCGCCGTGAATGGGCTCGCCGCCCGCCGGCTGGCCAGCCTGTACCTGATGAACCTCATCAACCAACGCCGGCCGGGAACGATAGTGGCGCTGACCCGCGGCGATGGCCGGACCGTGCAGATCGTCCTCGCCTCGAACGCCGCGCGGCTGCGGGCGCTGCGCCCTGGGGCCCGGTGAGCCGCCCCTTGCTCGGCAATGTGACGCCGAGTGCCGCCCAGGACTGTGCGCGGCGCATTGCCGCCGCCTTCGCCGCATACAACGCGGCCTTCCGGGCGATCACCCGTCGCGCACCCGAGCGCTTCGATGCACGCGACTGGAAGGGCAGTCAGCACGACATGGTCGAGCGCATCGAGCTGTACGACCACTTCGTCGAGCGCAGCGTCGCTGAGCTGCGCGGCCTGCTCGGCGAGCGGGCGCTCGAGCGGAGACTGTGGCGCGAGATCCGCACCGAGTTTGCCGACCGCGTCGCGACGCTCGCGGATGCGGAGTTCCCCAAAACCTACTTCAGCTCGGTCAGTCGCCGCCTGTTCGGCACCATCGGCGTCGCACCCGATATCGAATTCGTCGCCACCGATCTCGACCCGCTCGCCAACGCCACCTCGCCCCTCGTCACCCACACCTACCCCATCCACGGCTCGCTGAGGCTGCTCATCGAAGAACTCCTCGGCGACCTGCACTTCCGCACGCCCTGGCGCGACCTCGACGGCAGCATCCGCCAGGTCGCCAACGAAGTCAGGGTCCACCTCGAGCGTCTCGGGGCACTCTCCGCGGTGACGCGCATCGAGGTGATCCGGACCGTCTTTTACCGGATGTCGCGCGCCTACGTGGTCGGACGGATGGTGGGCCCCGGGCTGTGCATTCCGTTGGTGCTGGCGCTGCGCAATGCAGGCGGTGGCCTCGGAATCGATGCCGTCATGATGTCCGGGGCCGATGTCAGCGTCGTGTTCAGCGTCTCGCGCTCCTATTTCCACGCCGACCTGGATCGGGTGGATGAGGCGGTGGCGTTCCTGCGGTCGCTGCTGCCGCACAAGCCGGTGAGCGAGTTGTTCACGATGCTCGGGCGGGCCAAGCAGGGCAAGACCGAGCGCTACCGCGAGATCATGCGTCACCTGCAAGGCACCGAGGAGCAGTTCGTACACGCCGTCGGCGATAAGGGACTGGTGATGGTCTGCTTCACCCTGCCGTCCCTGGAGGTGGTGTTCAAGGTCATCCGCGATCGTTTCGCGTATCCGAAAAACGTGCGTCGCGAGGAAGTGCTGGCGAAATACCACCTGGTCTATACCCACGATCGGGCCGGGCGTCTGGTCGATGCGCAGGAGTTCCGTCGCCTGCGTCTGCCGCGGCGGCTGTTTGCCCCGCAGCTGCTGCAGGAGCTGCGCGAGGAGACTGCCGGTACGGTGCGCGAGGACGGCGAGGATCTCGTCTTTGATCACCTGTACATCGAGCGGCGTCTGATTCCGCTCAACCTGTATCTGCGCGCCACTTCGGGCGAGACCGCCACGCAGGCCGTGCGCGATTACGGCCAGTGCATCCGCGACCTCGCCCACACGAACATCTTCCCCGGCGATCTGCTGCCGAAGAACTTCGGCGTCACGCGGCACGGCCGGGTGATCTTCTACGACTACGACGAGTTGTGCCGGGTGACCGACTGCCACTTCCGGGATCTGCCCGCGCCGCGCAGCTTCGAGGACGAGATGTCGGCCGAGCCGTGGTTCTACGTGGGCGAGGCAGACGTGTTCCCGGAGACCTTCATCAACTTCATGGCGTTCGATGAGACGCAGCGCGAGACGCTCTTAAGGACCCACGCGGACATCTTCACCGCCGAGTTCTGGCGCCAGGTGCAGCAGCGCCTGAGCGCCGGCGCGGTCCTCGAGGTGCTGCCCTACCCGGTCGGCCCGGTCCGCCTTGCGAGCAGCGCCTGAGGGACTGCGGCCTGGCACGCCGGGAGCGCCCTCAGCGCGCGGGTGCGCACACCGACTCCTGATCGAGCTGGCCGTGCTCGCGAATGGCGGGCAGCAGCTGGCTGTCGGCGAACGGGCAACCGGTGTCGAGCGGATCGCTCTGTGCGGGCTCGCCCGCCGATGAGGGCCGGTAGCCACCCTGGCGAGACAGCCGCTGCAGCATCGGCTCGTAACCGGGACGCCACGCGGTGAGCCCGGGGAAGCGGTTGCGCAGGGACTTCAGGATCTGCATGCCGGCAAAATCCAGATCCCCCCAGAACCAACAGGGACCGAGCGGCTCGGCATCCTCGAACCACCAGCGCTCGAAAGCCGCCTGCCGCGCAGGCGCACCGGGGCCGGCGAAGTGCAGCAGCGCGCCGGTGCGCTTGCGGATACGCTCGGCCGCAGCACGAAACCCCGCGGCGTAGACGAGCGCGAGCGGCGCGGCCGCGGGCGGAAAACCGGCCGCAGCGGCGGTGTAGGTATCCTGGTTCTCCACGAACAGCGTGCCGCGCCCGCTCGCGGGCAGATGCACGGCGGCCACAATCGGGCGCGCGCGGATCTGGAGCTGCGGAAACAGCGCCGCGAGCAGCTCGGCCCGCCCGTCGAGCACCTTGGAGTTGCCCCAGAAGGCCGTGGCGCTCAGCTGACGCAGCGTGAGCGGTCCGCGCAATGCGCCGATCGCCGCGAACGCCTGCACGATCTGCTCGGCCGACCGCCCCGGAATCTCGATCCGACGCGCGGTGAGCGCCGCGCCGCCCTGCGCAAACGCCGCCGCGTGACGCTCGATAGCGCGCCGCCAGGCGGCCATCAGCGGCTCGACGGGCTCGCGGCCGAGCCATTGGCGCAGCACCGCCTCGCAATCCGGCTCGAAGGCGAGCCGAGCACCCTGCCACGGTGGATCGAGCGGATGGCTCCGAGCGGCCCGCACGCGCAGCACGCCCAGCCGCTGCAGTTCGCACACCAGCACCCAGGACGGATCGGCCGCGGTCGCGCCGCGCGCGAGCGAAGGCACAAACCGCTCGGCGCTCAGCAGCACCGGGCGGTGGCGCGCCGCGCCCGGTTGCTGGTCGAAGCGGTCGAGCACCGCGTGCAGCAGCGCACTGATTTCCGCCTCCTCCGCGAGCCAATCCGGGCGCGGCCCAATGCTCATGCGCGCGCGCCGCTTTTCCTCTGCGCCGTCTCAGCCGCGACGACGTCGCTCAGGAAATCAAGCTCGGCCTGTTCGCGCACGGTGCGCCGGTGGTGCTGCCACAGCTCCCCGATACGCTCCTGGGCGCACTGTTTGCGATCGACCAGCACCCGCGTGCGCAGCTGGCCGCGCGGGGCGCTCGGCACCTTGGCGAACACGAACTCGTTGCTGATCAGATCCATGAACGGGCCGCACTTGCTGGTCGGCATGATGAACACCAGCTGCAGGCCGAGCGAGCGCGTCAGGTAATCGATCACCTCGCGCGAGCGGCTCTCGTCCATCTTCGAGAACGCCTCGTCCACCAGCACCATGCGCAGGTGGCTCGTCCCCTCCGCGTAGCGCAGCGCCGAGGTGATGCTCGCCGAGCGGATGATGTAGGCGGGCGTCTCGAGCTGCCCGCCGCTGCCGGTGCCGTACTCCGAGAGCGCGATCGGCGGCTTGCCCTCGACTTCCTTGTAGATCTCGTAGCGATGATAGTTGCGGTAATCGGCGATCCGCTCGAGCTCCTGCAGGGACTTGTGCTCATCCTCCCCGAGTAGCAGCGCCATCAGCCTCTCGCGCACCTGCGTTGATTTCGGCGACAGGCGCGTCTCGAACAGACCCTCTCCCTCCCCGAGCGCCGGATTGTGCACGACCTCCTTCAGAAACTGCGCGTATTCGCGAAACTCCGGTACCCACTCGTGCGCGAAGCGGAAGCGTTCACGGTCCGAGCCGAAGCGATGCTGGGTGAGTTCGCGGTTCAGCAGCTCGAGCTGGCGCTCCCCGTCGCGCAGCGATTGGTGAATCTCCTGACACAGATGCGAGACGAACGCCTCATTGAAGCTCGTCTTGAGACTCTTCAGCTGCTCGTGCTTCTCGATGAGCACGTTGTTGCGCAGGATGTTGTAGATCCGATCGATCTCCCGGCGCAGCTCGCACAGGCCGACGAACAGCGCCGCATCGTACTGACCGGCGAACGCCGTGTAGATGAGGGCATCGGACGGGCGACACTTCTGGTTGTGCTCGAGAATGCCTGCGGCAATGGCGCTCTGGGCACGGTGCAGACGGGTCTTGACCTCCTCGAGCTCGCGCCCGGCGCGAACCGGTTCGAAGTCATTCGCCTCGGCCTCGGCGTGCTGTAGACGGGCCTGCAGATCGAACTCGGGCCACTGCGTGTGTACGGCCGTCAGATCGCGCTCGGCCTGCGCCATGTGTGCCTGGGCCTCCTCTTTGTGCCGGCCGAGTTCGGCGAGCCGCCGCTGCAGATCGTTCAGCTCCTTCTGCAGCTCACCGGTGCGCTTGTGAAGCGCAGCCTCCTCGGCGCGCAGGGCGTCCTCCTCCGCCCGCAGGCTGAGCAGTTGTGCCTCGAGCCCCTCGTGCTCATCCACCTGCAGACTCTCGAGCTGCAGCTCCACGCGGCGCAGCTCCCGGTGCACCTCGAGCAGCTCCGCCAGGCAGTCTGCGTGCCTCACCGCGCCGAGCGCATCGATGGCCTGCAGCAACCGCGCGCTGTCTTGCAGGGCGAGGTTGGCCTCCTGGCGCTGCGCGGTCAGTCGCTCGAGCTCCACCTTGCGTGCCCGCAGCGCTCGCTCGCGCGCCGCGGCGCCGAACACGAGGTCCGCGTCCGCCACATCGCAGCGAAACATCGAGTAGCTGCCCGAAGCCATGCCCTCGACGGTGACCCCGCGGGCCGTCTGGCGCAGCGCCTCGGGGCCCTGCACCCGCACCACGCTGCCGTAACTGGCGCTGAGGTACGCCTGGGCAACGGCGTGCGTAAAGGTCAGCACGTGAACGATGGAGTCCGCCGGCAGACTGACGCGCGCCGCATCGCGCAGGGCCTTGCTGCCCTGGATGACCCGCGCGCGATTGTCTCTGCCGCTGAGGGCACGCACGATGCGGATGGCCTGCGCCTCGTAGTCAGGATCCACGATGAGGGCGAAGCGCGCGCCGCCGAGGTAGCCCTCGATGGCCGCTTGCCAGCGCGCCTCGGTGACCTCGATGTGATCGCAGAGCACGCGCACGTCGGCCTGCGGACACTGCACGCGGATCGCATCGAGGGCGCGCTCGACATAAGCGGGGTAAACGACCTGCTTGGCCTCGAGCCGCGCGATCTCACGCTCTTTCTGCGTCGCCTGTTCGGTGAGCTGCGCGTAGTGCTGCCGGCGGCCCTGATGCGCATGCGCCACCGTGTCCCGGCGGCTCTCGGGGTGACTCTCGCGCCGCTGCCAATAATCGGCGAGCTGCGCGTGTGCGCGCTGCGCGCGCCGCGCCTGATCGAGCTCGGCCTCGAGCCGCGCGAGGCTGTGAGTCAGATCCTGCTGCAGGAACAGCGACACATCGAGCGCCCCACCGGACTCCTCGAGCGCCTCGCGCACCACCCGCCGAGCCTCGAGGTCGGTGAGCGCTGGCAGCTCCGTGCGCAGCGAGGGCAGCGCCAGCAGATCCGCGAGCTCCTTCGCGGCGGCGCGATTGCGCGTGACTTGCTGAGCCTGCGTCAGCAGCTGCAGGGCGGCGGGCTTGAGCCGCGCCTCGAGCGCCGCGCGCGCGCTGTCGAGCGCATCCTTCTGCTGCAGCGCCGCAATGCCCTTGCGCTGCGCCTCGAGACTGATCAGCGTCTCGCGCAATTGCCGGCTGCGCGCGTCGGCGAGCCCGATGCTGCCGAGATTTTCCTGCAGATCCCGCGCGAGGCGCTCACGCGCTTCGCTCGTGCGCAGGAACTGCGATTGCTGCTCGAGATAGGCCGCACGGGCGCGCGCATATTCGCGCGTGTTGAGCTCGATCCAGCCTTCCAGGTAACTCTGTGTGTGATGCCCTGCCGACTCGAGCCGCTGTGCGCTGTCCTTCAGCCCCTGCGCCTCACGCTCCAAGCCATGGATGGTCTTCAGCTGGCTCGAGACCGAGCGGATCGCCTCGCCCAGATCCTTGCGCTCGAGCACCTCGTCCGCGACGAACTGATTGATGCTGCTCACGGGCTTGTAGGCCATGAAGCGCGAGAACGCGCGCGCGGCGGCGAGCGCCTCGCGCTCGGAGACCGAGTCACGCTTGCCGCGCAACGCGGCGTAGAGCCGGCGCAGATACGCGCGCTTCTGGTCGTAACGCTCCACGGCACGCTGACCGTAGCGCGCGATCAGCTTCTGCTGGAGTTCATCGAGCAACACCGTGTGCCGCGCCGTGGCGCGCGTCTCGAGAAACGCGTCGATCTCGAGCTCGACCTCCGGCAGGATGAAAAACGCCAGCGCCTCCTCGCGGGCCAGGGGCTGCTTGCCCGACTGATCGAGCCAGGCGCGCACGCCAATGACCGCGGTGAACCGCTCGGCGTCCTCGCCCCGGGTGGGATGAAACACCGCCGCGAGATATCCGTCGGTCGGTTCGGTGCGCGCATAACTGCCGTCGTCGCAGCCGAGCACGTAGGAGGCGAGCGTGCGCACCCGCTTGCCGCCACGGCCGCGCTGGGTCGTCTCCTCCTGGCCGGGGTTGTAGTGAAACAGGTGCTCGTGCGCGGCGGTCATCACGGTCTGCAGCGCATCCCCGGCGCTGGTCTTGCCCGAGCCATTGGCGCCGGAGAACAGGTTCACCGGGCCGAGGTCGAACTCCCCGTCCGGAATGTTGCCCCAGTGCACGAACACGAAGCGCTTAAGGAACATCCGCCTCTCCCTGCGGCTCGCGCCCGGCGTGCCCGTGCGGCACCGGCACGGCATCCGCCCCCGTGCCGGGCTCGGAGGGACCCTGCAGCGCCTCGATGGCCTCGGTACTGACGAAATCGACGATCATCGGATGAATGCGCAGCCACGCCTCGCTCTGCTCGAGCTCCTCCTCGGAACGGTACTCGATCAGGCGCAGCTGGCGCAGGCGCTGGAACAGCCGCCGCCGCTCGGTGGCCTTCTCCGGCAGCGTGCGGTTGAGCCAATTGCGCAGCGCCAGGCTCACCGCCTCGAGCGGCTCGGTGGCATAGCCCTCGCCGTCGATCTTGCCCTCGCGCAGCGCCTTGTCGTACTGCGCCCGCAGCACGAGGATCAGCGCCACCTCCTGTTGGTTGAGACGCGCGCGCAGGCTGCCGCCGAAGGCCTGCTCGGCGGCCTGCTCCATGCCGGGCGTACGGCTGCCAGGCGGATACAGACGCACGTACTCGAAGCGCCGATCGTGATGCAGCTCGATGCCGTAGAGCGCGAGTGCCTCGAGCACGAGCGGCTCGATGCGCACGAACCGATCGTACAGCTCCCGCTCGATCTGTGACTCCGCGCGCAACAGCACCCCATAGTTGAGCAGCCGGATGAGCAGCTCGCGCAGCTGCTCGAGCGACACCCCGCTCGGCTCGAGCCGCGCCTCGAGATACCTACTCAGCTCCACCGGCGCCTCCTGCGGACTCGACGACGCGCACCAGGAACTCATCGCTCGCCGTGAAGTACTCCCCCGCCACGCGCCGGCCGGTCGGCTGCACCTCGAAGGCGAGACCGAAGCGCTCCCAGCCGGCCGCACCCACCTCGATCACGTGCGCGGCCTGCAGCAGCTCGCGCGCATCGCGCACCGGCAGCGCGCTGGTGCGGATCTCGTGCCCGCCCGCCAGCGCGTTGAGCAGGTACCCGTGCAGTTCGCGGTTGTTGAATGCGAAGGCGCGCTCGAGCGCCTGCTCGATGAACAGTCGCCGGCGGGCCTCCCGGTCGTCAGCGGCCGGCGGCTCGAGCTGTGTGGCCACCGTGCGCCGCCGCTCGCCGCTGTAGAGGCGCAGGTGATCCGGGTCGACGAAGCCGACCTCGAGCGCTGCGAGGTGCTCGCCCGCGGCGGCGAGCTGCAGATCCTGCTGCGCTTCGGCGAGCGGCGCGAGCCGCTCGAATGCCGCGAGCAACGCGTGCTGGCTCGCCTCGGTGAAGCTCAGCTGACGCAGCAGAATGTCGGCCCGGCGGGTGAACCCGTGCAGCGACTGGCGCAACGCCGGCAGCATCACCTCCGCGGCGCTGTGCAGACGGCTCTCGATCTGATCGAGCACGGTCAGGTACACCGAGCGGCGCCCCTCGCCGATCAGCTCCGGGGTGAGCCGGCGCAGCTCCCGCTCGACCGCCGCCTTGCTCTCGCGGCGCTGGGCCCGGGCGCGGCGCAGCAGCTCATCGAGCTCGTCGCGATACTTGACGACGCTGTCCTCGGAGAAGCGCAGCGCCACATCGGGCATGAAACGCTTCTCCATGAACTCGAAGAACTCCTCACTCGCCCGGCGCACCAGCTGCTGCGCCTCGACCTCGCGGATCAGCTGGCGCTTGCGCTCCTCGAGCTCGGCGATGATGTCGGAGAAATCCGAGACGATCCGCTCGGAGTATTCGTACGCATCGAGCAGGTCGTAGACCTCGTGCTTGTCGAGAAACGAACGCAGCGCACTGCAGGTGTTGCGCATGTTGCGGTGGCGGGTGCGAAAGCGGCTGCCGGCGAGCTCCTCCAGGGGCTGGGTGAACAGCCGGCCGATCCGGGTGAAGCCGTACGTGCTGCTGAGGGTGACCTCATCGACATTGCGTTCAAGCCAGCCGTGCTCGAGCAGCAGATTGAGCATCCAGGCCGCCTGCTCGCGCTCGGCGCGGACGGGCGGGGCGGTGTCGTCCTCCTCGCTCTCGAGCACCGGCGTGCGGGTGATCGCCTCCTGGAATACCTCGATCACGAGCTCCCGGTGCACCACGCGGCTGTAATCGGCGAGTGAGCTGTACAGCCGTGCATACAGCGTGCGCAGGCACGCCACCGCCTGCTCGCGGTACTTGCCGGTCAGGGGGCGAAAGAAATGCAGCCGCTCATCGGCAAACAGCGTCACGTCGGGGATTCCTCGGGCGCCGATGCGCCCGGGCGCATCGTAACGCAACCCCGGACCGATCGGCAGCCGCACCCGGCCCGCGAGCTCCCCGAGCCGCGGATCCTCCGTGGCTCACAGTGGAACGCTGCAACGGGCCAGCACCTCGCGCAGATCGCGCAACGGCGGGAACACCTCGTTGTTCCAGTCGCTCCCCTGTGCATCGTGGGCGCGCTGCTCGTACTCGACGATCTCCTTGTCTTCGCGAAAGATGTTCTCGGTAAACCACACCACGAACGGCCAGACCATGTGTATCAGGCCCGGCACGGGCGGCTTCTTCACCGACAGGTAGCCGAAGGTGCGGTTGGTGCGCTGCTCGGCATCGAGCGGCGTGTAACACAGCCACACGTCGAGCACCGGATCCTGGGTCTGCTCGATATTGCGACCCACCCAGACCTTCAGACTCTGCGCCGGATAGTCGGTGCGGATGCGCATGTGGTCGCGGAAGTCCTGCTTCTCCTCGCCGCCGCGCGTGCGCATCAGATCGACGATGACGCGCTCGCCCATCGAGGACTTGCCCTCGGTGCGGCTGAAGCTGTATTCCACCTCGGCCCATTGCTCCCCGTGGCGCCGCCCGAGGCAGCTCGCGCGGATCGAGCCCATCTGCTTGCGGTGCAGGAACTGGTGGTTCATGTCGAAGAGATTCTCGTGCATGAACGTGTAGTGGCAGGCCACCTCGCGATTGAGCCGGCGGGTCTTGTAGTCGCGCCGCTGCGAGGCACCCAGCGAGGCCGGCAAGCGCTCGGCGGCCAGCGCCGGGTCGCCCGGGAAGATGAAGATCAGGCCATCGATCTCGCGCACCGGGTAGCTGCGCACGCCGTTCGGCCGGCGCTCCTTGCCGAGGTAGGGCACGTCCACGCACTTGCCGGCGCAGTCGTACGCCCAACCGTGGTAGTGGCACTTGAGCTGATCGCCTGCGACCACCCCGAGATGCAACGGCACCTGCCGGTGAGCGCAACGGTCCTCGAGCGCAAAGACCTGGCCGCTCTGGCCACGGTACAGCGCGATCGGTTCCCCGGCGAAGCGACGGCCGAGGATCCGGCCCGCCTTGAGCTCATCAGACCAGGCGAGCGGGTACCAATAATCCGGATTGGCCGCCGTGCGGCGCAAATCGACACCCCCTGCCGGACGCAATGCGTGCGCGGCAGCCAAAATCACTTGCTCGTCCGGCATGGACGCCCCCACGTTGTAGTCGTAGGGTGAGATTACGCTGAAGCCGTCTGCAGAAGAAAGGTCAGTTGTGTGACAGCGGGCGCCCCTGGCCCGGGGGCCGAGGACAAGCCCCGGGGCGCCGGCCCGCAGCCGGACGCAGGCGCGGCGTGCACGGCCCTTCGACCGAGCGGCCCGGCCACCCTGCACCACGACGCAACAGACTGTTTTTGATGAGAATTTTAGAGATGGCGGAGCGGACGGGACTCGAACCCGCGACCCCCGGCGTGACAGGCCGGTATTCTAACCAGCTGAACTACCGCTCCACCTGAAGGGGCGCGCATCCTAGCGAACGCGGCGTCCCTTGTCCATCCATTCGGTGCCGGTGCGCCGTGTGCGCCCAGGGCTGCGGCCGTCAACCGGAAAGAGACACAATTCGTTGAAGTCCCGGTGCTTCCTTTCGCTATAGTCATGGCATGAACTCGCTTGCACCCGCCGCGGCCACCGTGCTCGCGTGCACCGGTATGCTCTGTTCCCTGGCGGCCGTCGTACCCGCCCGGGCCGCCCTCGGCCAGCCGGCCACTTCGGTGGCCGCCGATCAGCTGCGCATGAAGGGCCAGATCCGTCACGCCACCGGCACCGGCTACCGGGTGGATCAAATCACCGCGCCCGGCGGCACGCTGGTCAAGGAGTTCATCTCGCCCGCGGGCATCGTGTTCGCAGTCAGCTGGCGCGGCCCGACCCTGCCGAATCTCGCCCAGACCCTCGGCAGCACTTACTTCGGCATGCTCAAGACTGCCGAGCGCGGCGAGCGTGCCGGCCTCGGCCACAACCACGTGCAGCTGCGCACCCCGCAGCTCGTCGTGCATGCCGGCGGGCACATGCGCTACTTCTTCGGCATGGCCTATGTGCCCTCGCTTCTACCCCCGAACGTGTCGGTTGCCGACCTCCACTGAATCCTGCAACGAGGTTTTCCGTGCGCAAGACCCTGCTCGTCGGTCTCCTGCTGAGCGTGCTCGCCATCGCCGGATGTGGCGGCGGCGGCAGCTCGAGCGTCGCGAATTCCAGCAGTAGCGGCGGCAGTAGCGGCGGGCAGACGCCCCCCTCCTCCGGAGGGAACGTCGTCACCATGACCGTCGATGCCGGACCGAACGGCAACTCCGTCGACATTCCCTACATCACGGTCACGGTGTGCGAACCGGGCACCTCGCAATGCCAGACCTTCGATCACATCGAGGTCGACACCGGCTCCTACGGGCTGCGCATCGTCGCGGGCGCGTTGGATACCGCCGGCAACCCGTTCTCGCTCGTGCTGCCGACGGAGACGGTGAACGGCAGCCCGCTCGTCGAATGTACCCAGTTCGTCGATGGCTACAGCTGGGGGCCGATCAAGACCGCCGATGTCGACATCGGAGGCGAGTCGGCGCAGAACGTGCCCATGCAGCTGATCGGCGATCCGAACTACAGCAGCGTTCCGAGCGGCTGTCAGAGCACCGGCTCGGCGGAGGACACCGTGTCCACCTTCGGCGCCAACGGCATCCTCGGCGTCGGCACGTTCGCCGATGACTGCGGCCAGACCTGTGCGCAGCAGGTCCCCCAGCCGGCGGTCTACTACATCTGCCCCGCGAGCGGCTGTCTTGGCAGCACGGTGCCCGAGAGCGAACAGGTGACCGATCCGGCCGTGGACTTCGCCACCGACAACAACGGGGTCATCATCGAACTGCCACCGCTCGGCGCCACCGGCACCGCGAGCACGGTCACCGGCTCGCTGGTGTTCGGCATTGGCACGGAAGGCAACAACGGCATGAGCGCGCAGACGGTGCTCACGGCCAACAACTACGGCTACATCAGCACGACCTACAACGGCCAGTCACTGCCCTACTCGTTCTTCGATACCGGCTCGAATGCCTTTTATTTCAACGACAGCACCATCCCGCACAGCTGCGTGAGTCAGGGCAGCTGGTTCTGCCCGACCAGTACGCTGACCCTCTCGGCGAGCAACCTCGGCCAGAACGGCGTGCAGTCGACGGTGACGTTCTCCCTCGCCAACGCCGGCACCGAGTTCAACCAGTACCCGTCCAATACGGCGTTCGACGACATCGGCGCGAACGCCGGCAATCAGTCCTCTTTCTGCCCGAACAGCGCCACCAACTGCTCGTTCGACTTCGGGTTGCCCTTCTTCTTCGGACGCAACGTGTACGTCGCCTTTTACGGCGCGCTCACCAGCGCCGGCACCGGACCGTATTTCGCGTACTGACGGGCAAGCTGACGCCGCGCGCTCCCGTCCGTCTGTGCGGCGGCTCAATGCAGGCGCACCGGCGGCACCGGGATCGAGGCCATCCCGGCCCGGCGCAACGCACCGTTGAACCGCTCGAGCCGCGCCACCGTGCCGCGCCAGCTCTGCAGCGCCGCATCGAGCTGCCCGAGGGAGGCCTGCAGCAGCTGTTCCTGGGCGAGCGTCGGGGCGAGATCGGCGGACTCCGCGTCTGCCTCCAGCGCGCTCAGATGGCGATTGAGCCGCAGCAGCGCCCCCGGGCCGTTGCCCGCCATCTGCACCAGCAGGCGTTTCAGACCCGCGGCAAGTGCCCTTGGCGCCCTGTGCGCCGCGATACGAGCGGGCAGCGCGAGCAGTGCTTGGTGCACCGGATGCTCGACATCGTATAGTGCCTTGACGCGCGCCAGTCCCCCGTCGACCGCCTGGCTGTACGAGAGCAGCGCGCGCAGGTCGGCAGTGCTCACGTCGACGCGCGGATCCATGCGAACCACCAGAGGCTCCCGGTAATGCTGGCCATCGACGCTGAGCACCACGCTGTACAACCCCGGCAGCACGAGCGGACCCTCGATCGCCGTGGGGGTATTCAGACCGAAGACCGCCTGCATGCTGTACTGGTAGTCGATCGCCGCCGGACGCGCATAGCGCAGGTTCCACACGATGCGGTGCATGCCGGGGGCGCTCGAGAGCGGCGGTGAGGGCTTCAGCCAGGCCTTGGCGAAGTAGCGCGGGGCGCGAATGCGCACCGGCGCAGCGCTCGAGCTGAACGTGCGCACAAGCCGGCCCTGGAAGTCGTAGATCGAGAGGCGCACCGGCGTGTGGCTGCGCGCGGCGAGCCAGTAGTCGATGATCGCACCGCTCGGGGGGTTCTCGCCCTGGGGCGTACCCGGCGGCAGAGGGGTGTCGCGGTTGTTGTTCGCATGCAGCCGCCAGGCCGGCTCGGGCGCGAACAGGTGCGCCGGGGCGTGCAGCACCGCCGCCGACAGCTCGCGCAGCGGCGCCAGATCATCGAGCACCCAGATCGCCCGCCCCTGCGTCGCGGCGATGAGATCCTCATCGTGGACCAGGAGGTCTTTCACCCAGGCGTTCGGCAGATTGAGCTGCAGCGACTGCCAGTGCGCGCCATCGTCGAACGAGACGAACACTCCGTCGGTGGTGCCGGCATAGAGCAGCCCGGCGCGCTCGGGGTCGGCACGCACCACCGAGACCGGCTGCTCGGCGGGCAGACCGCCATCGATCTGGCGCCAGTGCGCGCCGTAGTCGTGGGTGCGCAGGATGTCAGCTCGCCAGTCATCCTGGCGCTGATCATCGACCGAGACGTACGCCGTGGCCGGATCCAGCGCCGAGGGTGAAATCGAACTGACCTTCTGCCAGGGGCGCAGCTGCGGCGGGGTCACGTTGTACCAGTGCTTCCCGTCATCGCGCGTCAGCTGCACCTCTCCGCTGTCGGTGCCGACCCAGATCTCCCCAGAGACGCGCGGCGAGGGGCCGATCGCGCTGATCACCCCGAAGCCACAGGCGCGGGCAAGCGCGCCGTGCGCCGCCGCCGTGCAGCCGCGCGTCCCAGCCACCTTGCCGGTCAGATCCGGCGAGATGATCTGCCAGGTCTCACCGAGATCCGTGGAGCGGAACAGCACCTGGGCGCCGAGCAGCAGGGCGTACGGCCGGGTGGGCGTGAACACCAGCGGCGTCACCCAGCCGTAGCGGTACCTGACGGTGAGCGGCGAGGCGCCATAACTGGCGATGGGATACGGCGAGACATTGGCGACCTGACCAGTCCGGGCATCCCAGCGCGACACGCGGCCGCCGAGGCCGCTGCCGAACACCAGATGCGGATTGGCCGGATCGGGCACCATGTCATCGCGCTCATCGCCCCCGACCGGGTGCCAGTCGCGCCAGGTGAGCGAGCCGTAATCACTGCGGCTCGCCGCTCCGACCGAGCCGCTGTCCTGCTGACCGCTGTAGATCCAGTACGGAAAACGCTCGTCGGCGGCGAGGTGGTAGAACTGACCGGTGGGCTGGTTGTACCAACTGCTCCACGTGCGCCCGCCGTCGACCGTCACCACGGCCCCCTGATCGGAGGCCGTGATCCAGTGGTTCGGGTGCAGCGGGTTGATCCACAGGAAGTGGTAGTCATCGCCCCCGGGGGCGCCCTTGACGATGTGCCAGGTATGCCCGCCGTCGCTCGAGCGACGGATCGACTGCCCGGCCGAGTACACCACATCGGGATTGCGCGGATCGACCGTCAGGCGCGAGAAGTACCAGTTGCCGAAAACGCCTCCCTGGGCATTGACCCGCTGCCAATGCGTGCCGCCGTCATCCGAGCGCCAGACGCCGCCCTGCGTACGCGACTCGACCGTCGCATAGATGCGAGTGCCCTGGGCAGTGTGCGTCACGGCGAGCCCGATGCGCCCGAGCGGGCCGCGCGGCCAGCCGCCGCCGTGCAACCGCTGCCAGGTCCTGCCGCCGTCGCTGGAGCGGTAGATCGCGCTGCCCGGGCCGCCGTGCGGTTCGAAATAATCCAGCCACGGCCAGCCGCGCATCTGCCAGGCCGCCGCGTACAGCCGCTTCGGGTTGCTCGGATCGGCCGCCAGATCCACCACGCCGGTGCGCCGGTTGATGAACAGCACGTGTTGCCAAGTGCGCCCGCCATCGGTGCTGCGGTAAATGCCGCGCGCGCGATTGGCGCCGTACAGATGCCCCATCGCAACCACCAGCACCACGTTCGCATTGTGCGGATCGACCCAGATGCGCCCGATATCGCGCGTGGCCTGCAGGCCCAGGGTATGCCAGGTCCGCCCGCCGTCGCTCGACTTGAACACGCCGCGGCCGGCGGCGGCATCGTAGCGGGGCGCGACCTGACCCGTACCCACATAGATCGTCTGCGGTGCCGAGGGTGCGACTGCGATCGCACCGATCGCCGGCGGCAGATCCGCGCCCACGGACCGCCAGGTGCGGCCCGCGTCGATGCTCTTCCACACCCCACCGCCGGCGGTTCCGATGTAGAAGGTGTTGGGTTCGCTCGGCACGCCGGCGGCCATGGTGGCCCAGCCGCCGCGGAACGGACCGATGAGCCGCCACCGCATGCCGGCGTAGGCGCTCGGCGGCACCGCCGTGCTCGAGGCGGTGAACGGAACGGATGCCGCGCTCGGCGGCACCGCGGCCTGCACTCGCCCGCAGGACGCGCTGCTCAGCAATCCGAACAGGATTGCCGCGGCGCACGGCACGTGCAGGGAACGATGAACCGAGGCGGTACGAGCCATGAGGCACCCCAAAAAGGTGCGAACCATACCGCACCCGCGCCGTCGCGCACCAGGGGCGCCGGCGCGTTGCACTCAGCGGCTCTGCGCCGCGCGGGCGATGAACCGATCTATGTTGGCGGCCAGTTGTGGCAACACCGCCGGATTGAGGTACAACATGTGCCCGACCGGGTAGTAATACTCGTGAATGTGGCCCGCGAGCACTGCGGGCAGCCCCATGTGCGCGATGGTGTAGTCGGTGGCGAAGAACGGCGTCGCCATGTCGAACCAGCCGTTGTTGTCCAGCGACATCTAGATTCACGCATTAAGGCGACACCCAGATTTACGCACCTCCGGGTTGGGGCATGGGTTAATTGATCTGACCGTTCAGTACGTTCTCGAGATCACTGAGTCTGTAGCTCCTCCCCTTGATGTTGATGACGTGTGCTTTGTGCAGCAACCGGTCGAGGATGGCGGTGGTGAGCGCCTCGTCACCAGCCAGGATCTCGGTCCAGTCGCGTACGCTTTTATTGGTCGTGATCAGCAGAGAGCCCCTGGCGTAGCGATAGGTGACCAGACGGAAGAACAGGCTCGCTTCCTCACGGGTCATTGGTTCGAAGCCGAGTTCATCGACGATCAGCAGCGCAGTGGAGAGATATTTGCGTCGCCGCAGCCGCGCCGGTGGCAAATGCGCATCGGCCTTCAGGACGATCTTGAGTTCATCGAAGCGATAGAACTGGGCAGAGAACCCGTGCTCAACGGCCTTCACCCCGAGCGCGACCGCCAGATGGGTTTTGCCGACCCCCGGTGGTCCTTGGATCAACAGCGTCTCGGCGGCGCGGATGAACGCACATGTGGCGAGCGTGTCAATCCGAGATCGTTCGATCGCTGGCTGGAAGGCGAAGTCGAAGTCCGCCAACGTCAACCCTGTGGGCAGGTTCGACAGTCGCAGAGCCGTTTTGACGCGCCGGGCCTCACGCTCCTGATACTCCGCTTCGAGGAGTGTGTCGAGGAAGGCATGTGGCGAGGTGTCCGCCTTAACGGCCTCGGACAGCAACGGTTCGAGTCGTTCGGCAGCGTGCACCAGACCAAATGCGTGTAATCGCTCGCGCGACTGATCGATGTCGAGCTTGTGCTTGGTGCTCATCGGGCCACCTCCGCCAGTGCGGCATAGAGATCGAGCGGGCGACGCTCGACGGGCATCTGCGCAATCTCCTGCAGGCGCGTCCCGAGCCTTCCGAGGGGCGTTGGCCGGCGGACTCGCTCGCTGCCGCTGCCCTCGTAATGGGCCGGATCGATCACCAGGCGCGCGGCCGTATGGCGCGGATGCTCGGCAACGATGGCGTTGCCGGCGAGGACCTGTACCACTCCGGGACCACCGCGCACCTCGACTTGTCTGCGCACATGGATGAACGGTACCGAGTACTGGCGGCCCTCGAAGGACACCAGACCGTCGAGTCCGACGCGCCGAGAGGCCACCAGATCGAACGGGACTGGCAGGATCGGCAGCGGGGCCAGCAGGCGCCGTTCGGCCTGGAACGCCTCCCAGACCGAAGTCCCGGTAGCCGGACATCGGCGCTGTCGGGCCGAGTGCTCCACGGCCGCATCGGTGAACGCCTGCAGCTCCTCGAGACTGTCCCAGCAGCGTCGCTGCGGATCGTGCGCCCAGCGCTGAGTGCGCACCGCACGCTCGACCTTGCCCTTGTGCTCGGGGCTGTACGGCGCGCACGGATCGATGTGAAAGCGCAGCGTGAGCGCGTAGCGGCGGTAGGTCGCGTTGAGCTCACCCCAGTGGCCGGCACCACGACTGACGGCGGTCTTGGTGTTGTCCACCCGGATCACCGCGGGGATCCCACCGAGCCGCTCGAAGGCGCCGTTGTGTCCGGCCAACCAACACAGCTGATCCTCGGCCGTCATCCACACCACGGCATCATGGCGGGAGTGCGAGAGCACCATGTGGAAGGCGTGTAGCGTCTGGCGACGTCCGCCGAGGATCAGCCCCGGGAACTGGGCCCAGTCCACCTGGGCTTGCGCTCCTGGCGGGGTCTCAATCCGTCGCCGGGCACGGATCGGCGGTGGCGGGTACTCCTCGGCGATGAACCGCTGCACGCTGCGCAGTGAGCCCTCATAGCCATGCTCACGGATAAGCCACTCGTGCAGCGCCGCCACGTTCAGCGCTCCCTCGCCCTGGGCGCTCATCCAATGCGCGATCGCCTCCCGGTGTGCCGCCGCGCGGCGAACTTGCCGGGCCCGCCCATCGTGGGCCTGGGCCGCGATCCGGCGCAAGTGGTACCGCACCGTCCCTTCGCTCAGCGACAGCTGTCGGGCGATGGCACGCTTGGCCAGCCCCTTGCTGGCCAGTGTCTTGATCGTCATGCGGATCTCCTCATCGGTGCTTGCCACGTCCGCCTCCGCAATCAATGCCGAGGCAGCCGAGGCTACTGCCCCGACCCGAAGATGCGTAAATCTGGATGTCGTCTTAGCCCGAGCCTAGCCTGTCGCCCTACAGTTGTTCAACATCAGCTGCATGCCGGGGTCGTTGCTCATGGCGCGCGCCAGTGCCGGGGCGACGTTGCGCACCCGGGCGAGACTCTGGCTGCTGCCGACGCCCTCATCGAGCGCGCTGAGCGGCGGCTGGTAGCGACCCCAGTCCCAGGCCTTGAACGCCGCCGCGCTGCTCTGCACATACAAGTGCTCGCTGGGATAGTGCAGGCCGTTGCGAAGATAGGCATCGAAGCTCGTGCTGAGCGCTCCCCAGATCGCCGTCGTGGCCGCTCCGGCGGCGGAATCGCCCTGCCCGGGAAGCAGCGGCTGCAGCTCGGGCGTCGTGAAGCGCGCATCAAAGCGCCCCGTGCTCGCCCCGTCACCGAGCAGACGGCGCTGAAACACCGACAGCGGCACGCGCAGGTCCGCCCGCTGCCACAGCGCGGCGGGCAGTCCGGTGTAGCGGGCGAGCTGCGCGGCGATACGCTGCCGGTGCGCCGCCGAGAGCGCCGAACCCTCGAACAGCGCGTGCGCATAGGGGCCGCCGGCGAAGCGCTCGACCGTCTGGATGAATGCCCTGAAGTGCGTCGGTTGCGGCTCGAGCCGGTGGTGATACCAGGCCACGGCGGCATACGAGGGCAGATACAGCTCATACGGCAGATCGTTGCCCGGCGTGTTATTCAGCGTTGCAAAATCGAGCACCGTCGAGCACAGGATCACACCGTTCAGGTAGACGCCGTGGCTGACCAGGTCGAGCGCCAACACCGCCGAGCGGGTGGTGCCGTAACTTTCGCCCAGCAGGAATTTCGGTGATTCGAAGCGGTCGTTCTGCTGGATATAACGCTCGATGAATTGAGTAAAGGCGCGCGCATCGCCGTTGATGCCGTAGAACATCGCCGGCTTGCCCGCCGGGAGAATGCGGCTGTAGCCGGTGCCGACTGCATCGATGAACACCAGATCGGTGGACTTGAGGATGCTGTCGGCATTCGGGACCAAGCGGTACGGTGGCTGCTCGGCCGGGACCTGCCCGGGAGCCGGCCACTCGATGCGGCGCGGTCCGAAGCCGCCCACGTCGACCAGCGCCGAGGCAAACCCCGGCCCGCCGTTATAGGCGAAAGTGATCGGACGCTGGCTGGCCGCGTGTCCCCCGTCCTCGGTGTAGGCAACGTAGAACATGCTGGCAGTGGGCTGACCGGCCTTGTTCTTCAGAATGAGAGTGCCGGCGGTGGCGGTATACTCGATGCGGTGGCCATCGATCGTGACGCTGCCCTGGGTGCGCACCGTTCGGGCCTTGGGCGCCACCGGCGTGACCTGATGTGCGCGCGGCGCGTGCGCGGCGTGGACGGCTGGGGCAAGCGCCACTGCGGCGCCGAGGAGCAGCGGGATCAGGGTACGGGGCATGCGCGGGGATCCTCCAGAGTTCAGCCGCCAGCGGTGCGTCCGGGCGGTTCGCCCGAGCCTGGCGCATCCTACTCCGCAGTGCCGGGCGGATCGAGCACCGGCTGGCCCCAGCGCCGGGCGCTCCCGACCTTCGTGTGCGGCTATTGCACCGCCGCGGCGTGATACTCGCGGCGGATGCGCGTCAGATCGACCGTCGGCTCCGGATACTTCAGCCCCATTGCCTCGAGCCGCTCCACCACGATGCGCGCCACGGCGAGGTTGCGGAACCACTTGTGATTGGCCGGAATCACGTACCAGGGCGCCCGCTCGGTGCTGCAGCGAAAGAGCGCCTCTTCATAGGCACGCAGGTACTGCGGCCAGAAGCGCCGCTCGAGGTAATCCGCCTCGCTGATCTTCCAGTGTTTGGTCGGATCATCGAGCCGCTCCTTGAAGCGCGCGAGCTGCTCCTCGCTCGAGATGTGCAGATAGAACTTCAGGATCACCGTGCCGTCCTCGGTGAGCGCCCGCTCGAACTCGTTGATCCGCTCGTAGCGCGCCGACCAGACCGACTTGGCGAGCAGCTGATGCACGCGCACCACGAGCACATCCTCGTAGTGCGAGCGGTTGAAGATCACCACCTCGCCGCGTGCCGGCGCGACCCGGTGGGCGCGCCAGAGGAAGTCGTGCGCGGCCTCCTCGGGAGAGGGTCTGCGGAAGTGCGCGACCCGACAGCCCTGCGGGTTCATTGCCGCGAGCACGTGATTGATGATGCCGTCCTTGCCGCCGGTATCCATCGCCTGCAGACAGATCAGCAGTGAGCGGCGACCCTCGGCGTAGAGCAGCTCCTGCAGGACGCGCAGCCGCTCACTGTAGTGCTCGATCTCCGCCGCCGCCGCGGCATGCGCCTCATGGTGGCCCTTGAACGCCGGATCGAGCTCGGCGAGCTTCACCTGCGTACCCGGCTCGACCTTGAACTGCCGCGGATAACTCATCGCATCACCGATACGCCTCTCGCCGGTCCGCGTCGATACGCGCAAATCACAACGCCGTCGGGCGCTTTAGCACGCTTGCCGGCTCGTTCAGGACTCGCACACCTTGCCGGCGATCCACTTCATCATCTGGCGCATCGCCTGCATCCGCTCGGTTTCCGCCGGATGCTCGTGGATGCAGGCATGCAGCCACAGCACCTGCTCGTCCTTGACCTGCTGGGCCTGCAGGAAATGGCTGATCGGGCAGGCGGCGAGCTCCCCCGGGCGCTGCACGTGCAGCGGGTCGTGCATCACCCGCCACTGATAGGCCAGAGCCCCAAGCCAGCTGTGCAGCGTGCGGCCATCGCCGCCGCGGAAGGTGCGCTGCGCGAGCCACTGCGCCAGCGCCTCTGGCGGCATCGGCCGCGCCAGCGCATAGCCCTGCCCGAAGTGGCAGCCAAGCACGATCGCCGCCTCGATGATGCCCGCATCCTCCAGCCCCTCGGCCACCACGTCGCGCTCGAGGTCCTCCCCGATCTGCACCACCGTGCGGATCAGGCTCAGCGCCTTGACCGGATCGCGCGCCAGGTCCTTGATGATGTTCTGGTCGATCTTGATCACGTCGAACGGCAGATCCGCCAGGCGCTTGAGGTTGCTGAATCCCGAGCCGAGATCGTCCATGGCGATCTTCACCCCCACCGCGGCGAGCCGCGTGATGGCCTCGTCGACCAGGGCGGCCTCGAGCGCCTGGCTTTCCAGCACCTCCAGCGTCAGATGCTCGGGCGCCACCTGCGCCTCGCGCAGCGCCTCCTCGACCCAGCGCGCACAGTCGGGGTGTACCAGAGAACTCGGCGCCAGGTTGATCGACAGGGCAATCGGCAGCCGCGCATCGCGCCAGCCCCGCAGGTGTGCGAGCGATTGCTTCAGTCCCTGGCGGAACAGCGCATCCAGGTCGCTCTCCCCGAGCGCCGGCAGGAACTGCGCCGGACTCAACAGCGACCCATCGTCCCCGCGCAGCCGTGCCAGCGCCTCCACCTTCACCAGCGTCCCGTCGCGCAGATCCACGACGGGTTGCACCCACATTTCCACTCCCCCGCCGTAGAGCAGGGAGCGGATCTGGGTCGCCTGCGTGTTGTCGATCGCCAGACCCCGGCTCTGCGAGGCGCGCGTCATCTGATCCCAGCGGTTCTGCAGTGACAGCCGCCAGGTGTGCATCCAGCCGGAGGAGAATTGATGCGGGTAGGCCCCGTAGATCAACAGCACCGCATGGATCGCGCCGTGGCGATGCACCGGCAGGGCAACGCCGCTGCGAATGCCGAACTCCTGCAACAGCGACACCCACGGCTCGAGGCGCTCCTCGGGCCAATAGGCGGCGGTCTCCTGCTGACTGTCGGTCATCCAGGTCGCCGAGACCAGGCCTCGGCCGCGGACATCGCGGGGATCGAGCACCGGAAAGAGCTCGCGCGCCGTGTGCGCAGCGACCAGCGCCTGGGCGTTGCGTCCCGCCGCGCGCTCGATGACGAGCCGGTTGTCGGCATCGGGCCGGAATACCACCGCCGCACGCACGCCGGGCAGTTCGGCGAGCGCATTGAGCTCGCTCTGCATCCAATCCGCCGCCAGCGCCCGGCCCTCCATCGGGCGCGACAACAGAGTCTGGTACTGATCGAGGACAGTCTGGATCGCCTGCAGCTGACTCTCGACATCCAGCTGCAGCCGCGCCTCCGCGGCGCGCAGCGTCCGGTAGCGCGTGCGGGCGGTGAGCAGTGCCGCATCGAGGTGCGTCCGCAGCAGGTCCCGGTACAAACCCATCGCCCGCGTCATCCAAGCGCCCGATACCCCGATGAGCGCATGCACCACGCCGAGTTGCCGCGCCGTCGCGTGCACCTGCTGCCCGGTGGCTTCGGCGTCGAGAAGCTCGCGAACGTGGGCCGCCTGCTTGCGTGCCAGCGCCTTCAGTTCCTCCGGCGAGAGGCATTTGAGGATCGCGGAGGTTTCGGGGTGCGCATGCAACTCGCGGTAGAAGGACTCCGAGAACTGCTCGGCCACGCCCGGCAGATGCGGCGCGAGCGCCAACATGAAGGCTCGCGCCTCCGGGCCGAACGCGTCAAAGGACACCTCGGCAATCTTCTCCGGATTCGTCGTGACGCCGATGCGCCACCAGCGGGTCCGGCTGCGCTTCGACTGCTTGGCCTGATACATCGCGGCATCGGCCTGGCGCAGCAGCAGGTCCGCATCCTCGCCATCGCGCGGAAACAGTGCCACCCCCATGGTCATGTCGATCGAGGCGCGCTCGCTGGCACCCAACTCAAAGGGGGTCTCGACGGCCCGGTGCAGCCGATCGAGCGCCGCGCCGAGCTGCGAGAGCGCCTGCGGAGTCTCGAGGTCCTCCAACACGACCACGAACTCATCGCCGCCGAGTCGGGCGATGAAATCCGACTCCCGCAGCCACTGGAGCAAGCCGCGCGCAATGGCGCGCAGCAGCTGATCCCCGGCCTCGTGTCCGAGCTGATCGTTCACGGGCTTGAAGTCATCGAGATCGATCACGCCGACGGCCAAGGTCGTGCCGTGCCGGCGTGCGCGCGCAATCGCCTGCGGCAGATATTCCTCGAGCGCGAGCCGATTGGGCAGATCAGTGAGAACATCGGTGCGGGCAATCCGCGCATCCTGCACCTGCCGGGTGCGGATGCGGTGCTTCAGATCGAACTCGTCGAGGCCATGGCCCAACAATGCCGCGACGCGCGAGCAGACCTCTACGGTCGGCACATCGAAGCATTCTCTGCGCGGCGAAGCGAGCGCGAGAATGGCCCAGATCTCGCCCCCGCGCAGGACCGGAATCGCAACCGCGCTGTGCCAGCGATGAACGCGGAATTCCGCATGGCAAGACTGCAAGGTCGGATCCGCAAGCGTATCGTTAGAAACCTCCGGTTGCCGGCTCCGCCAGGCCCTGATCACCAAAGAGGTGGCCTGCGGATCAGAGAGTCGCGGGCGCGCCCGCGGGCCCTGCTCGGCCCCCTCGCCGGCGAAGGCCAGCACGGAGAAGATCTCAGATGATTCGGGCCGGCCGATCCACGCCGTATTGAACGGGGTCTCCTGCACCAGCTTGGCGCACAGGCTCTCGAGCATGCCCTGTTCGTCCCGGCTCTGAATCAGCACGTCACCGCAGTGCAGCAATGCCCGGTACAAGGCCTGAACATCGAGCAGTTGCTGGCGCTGGCTCAACAGATCGAAGGTGCGCCGACCGAGCCGGTCCGTCAGCTGGCTGACAGTGGCGATGAGTTCGTTCCGGGCGTCCGGGATCTTCTCCACGGGCGCCTGCGGTGCTGACTCCCCGGGCACCTGCCCGCTCTGGCCCGCGCGGATCTGGCTCGCCATCTGCCGGTCGACCTCCATGATGTGGTGCAGCAGCCACTGGGCAAGAAATGCCAGAATTTCAACGCTGACGTCATCCCAGCGTTCCGCAGCCCGTTCCTGCAGAGCGCCGTGCGCTTGCTGCAGAAATCCCCGGAAGCTCTCGTGGGCCCGCAGATGCATCATGCGGTGGGTCGAGTCCACCGACCACTTCAGCATCAGCTTCTCCTCATCGCGGAAGTGATAGCGGGTGTACGCCACCAGTTCATCGAGGAGGGAAATGATCGTCTCGTGCGCGGCATCGTGGGCCTGCGCGAGCGCGAGTCGGTTGAAAATATCGAGCAGCTCCTGGTGCTGCTCATCTACCATGGCGATGTCCGTCGCCATCGCATCCGTCCAGATCAGCGGTCGTACCAGGTCGGACATGAGGGTCTTCAGCGCGTCACCAGGTCAATGCAATACCGGACCATGCTGGGCCTGTTGACCATATTACCTGGAACAGGAATACCGCAACGGCAGGAAAATTCGAACCATTTAACAATTCGGCGGACCGATGCTGTGGACTATCCCCTCCCTTGCCGCCGTGCGAGGACGGAGCGGTCGGCGCAAGATCGACCACACTGGGGCCAAGCGACCATGCCCCAGGCAGCCGATCCCGCCGCCTCACTCCCGACCGGCGCCAAGGCGCACGCAGCGGCTCCATAGCCCCGTGCGCCCGGGCGCACCTAGAACTCCGACCACTCCGAATCAGCCCCGCCGCCGGCAGCGACTTTCGCACCACTCGGGGCGGGGGCTGCGGATTTTGCCCCAGGCTTGCGCACCACCTGCAGCGCAGCCTTGCGGCCCGGCTGCGCCGATGGCTTGGGTGCCTTGCGGCTCGCCGGTTCGCCTTGGGGCTCGCTGCTGTCTGCTCCCACGGCCACGGCCAGATCCTTGGCCTGCTGCAGGATCGATTCGCTCGCCGCGGACGCCTCCTCCACCAGCGCCGCATTCTGTTGCGTCACCTCGTTCATCTGCGCCACCGCGCGGGCGATCTGATCGATTCCACCACTCTGCTCGACGGAGGCGGCGGCGATCTCGGCGACGATGTCGGTGACTTTCTTCACCGACCCGATGATCTCCTGCAGCCCCTCGCCCGACTGCGAGACCAGGCGCGAGCCGTCGGCGACCTTCGCGCTGCTGTCCTGAATGAGCGCCTTGATTTCCTTCGCCGCCGAAGCCGAGCGGCCCGCCAGATTGCGCACCTCGGAGGCGACCACGGCAAAGCCACGCCCTTGCTCCCCGGCACGCGCCGCCTCGACGGCCGCATTCAGCGCCAGCAGATTGGTCTGGAAGGCGATCTCGTCGATGACGCCGATGATGTCGGAGATCTTGCGGCTGGCCGCATCGATGGCCTGCATCGCATCGACCGCCTGGGTCACGACCGCGCCGCCCTTTTCCGCGCTTTCCCGCGCCGCACTCGCCAACTGCTTGGCCGCCGCCGCATTGTCGGAGTTCTGCTTGACCGTCGCGGTCATCTCCTCCATCGAACTCGCTGTCTGCTCGAGACTGGCGGCCTGCTCCTCCACACGCTGG
The DNA here is from genome assembly GCA_021847105.1 of Pseudomonadota bacterium. GTDB lineage: Bacteria > Pseudomonadota > Gammaproteobacteria > Steroidobacterales > Steroidobacteraceae > 13-2-20CM-66-19. The sequence continues at coordinate 77,003 of JAJZUT010000012.1, forward strand.
CTGAGACTCGTATTGCCGTCGGCAATGTCCTTGGCGCTCGTGGTCACCTCGGACACCGAAACACGGATCTGTGCAACCAGAGCCGAAAGTTGCTGCGTCGTGCGCTTCTGCTCGGTGATGTCGGTGGCGAATTTGACGACTTTGATCGGCCGGCCGTTCGCATCGAAGACCGGGTTGTAGGAGGCCTGCAGCCAGACCTCACGGCCGCCCTTGGCGATACGCCGGTATTCGGCGGCATCGTATTCGCCCCGACGCAGCTTCGCCCAGAACGCCTCGTACTCCGGACTCGCCGCATACTGCGGATCGACGAATATCCGGTGATGCTTGCCGCGGATTTCCGCCATGGAATAGCCGATGACGCGCAGAAAGTTGTCGTTGGCCGTGCGGATGGTGCCATCGAGGTCGAACTCGATGATGGCCTGCACCTTATCGACCGCCCGCAGCTTGCCTTCGGAGTCGGCCGCCTCGAGCTTCTGGCGGGTGACATCCGCGCAGATTTTGACGACCTTGAAGGGCTTGCCGGCGGCATCGAGGATCGGGTTGTAGGTGGCCTGCAGCCACACCTCCCGTCCGCCCTTGCCGAAACGCCTGTACTGTCCCGCATCGAATTCCCCGCGTGCGAGCTTGGCCCAGAACTGCTGGTACTCGGGGCTCTGGGCATAGGCAGCATCGACCAGAATGCGATGATGCTTACCCTTGATCTCATCGAGCGTGTAACCGACGGCCTGCAGGAAATTGTCGTTGGCCGTAAGGATGCTGCCATCCAGCCCGAACTCGATCACCGCCTGCGATTTACCGATCGCCGCCACCTGTCCCCGCAAATCCGCCAGCTCGAGCGCACTGACAGATTGCGAAGGGCCTTCGCCGGAGCGGTTCGAGGAGAATTTTATTTTGAACATGAGGTTTCCTGCTTCGCGGTTGTTTGCGAGTCACGCCTGCTGACAAATATCAGCGTTGTTTCGCCGCAGCTTCGCGGCGCTCCATACCTGATATCGGCCGAAGATATACCGAATTGAACCATCAGCTATGCCGTCTGATGAATAGTGTGAGCACGCTCGCACGGCACGCCACGACCCAATGGCCACGTCAAAGCTAAGCGGGAAAACTCCAAACCAACTGACCTTGGTTTCGCGAATCCCGATAGGTAATTCTACGTATGTGGCGCCCCGCCACCCATCGACAAAGAAGCGTTTCCGCCGAGACCCCGACGCAGTCAGCGCCGCTGCTGGTCACGCGACGACGCTCTGCGATTTCTCTGGCCGCGATGTACCGCGGCAATCGCGGCGGCGACATGCAGTTTGGAGAGCAGAAAGATACCGCGCCGCGAAGGGCTTGAGATTCCGCTTGTGCCGTCGCAACAATGACGCTCTTTCGGGCACGCGCGGCGCGAGCGGCATCGTGCACCGGATGGTCTGTCAGAATGCGCCGCCGAAATCAGACATTTCGCACGACCCGCAAAGAAGCTCCCGCGCGAGGCATTCCTCGGGCCTTACCCCGTTGACCGGCTCACGAGTCCACGCCCGACCGATGGCACGCCGCGACGGTGTCAGCACCTGGGCAATACTGAGCACGGCGCAGGCAGTGGAGCTTCAGGCTCTGAACCACCACGGAGCAGGCGATCCGGAGAACGGACTGGCGCGCCATGCGGTGCGACACGGGTCCGCGGGAACCTCGAGTGCGCAAGCTAGAAGCGCACGCGCCGTTGCTGTCGGTACCCGAGCCGCCAGCGCGGGCCTCCTGCCAGGATCTCCTGAAACAGGCCATCCCTCGTCATCGGCGAGTTCATGGGGCGTTTCGCGCGATTTCAGGCACTTGATCGCCCGCTTGTTCAGCTTGCGCTTCGCGCTCACGGAACCATGCCCTCAATCAAACAGGACGGATAGCGCACCTGTCCGCATTCGACACGGTCTGCCGCACGCCCTCCAACCGATCCAACAGGGTGTTGGTGCTCATGCTTCGCCCCCCTGCTCTTGCCCGCGCATCCACGCCTTCAGAGTCACCCAGCGCCATCTCGTGCGGCAGCCGATGTGCACCGGATGCACGAAGTCAGGACGCTTGCGGAGCAGGTGAAACGTGCTCAACGGCACGTTCAAGATGCTAGCCACCTGCTCGTTGCGGAGCAGTGCGTCATCGGCCAGTTTGTCGATATCGACCGCGCCGAGCCGCGCGATGCGGGCGGGCCCAGTCTCAGACTTGGGAAGTGCGCACCGGACTGCGCGGCAGACAGAATCGGATTTCATAACCGTGGTCCCTCTGGGGTTGAACACGGCTAAACAAGTTATGCGCTCTCGCGCCGGCTGGGCGGAAGTTATCGAGGCAATTTTCGGGCGGTTATCTTCCGGGCCGCAGTGAGCGGTCGGTGATGCTCGCGCCGGTGGCGGCCTCGGCAATGTCGCGCGCGGTGCTGGCATCCACGATCTTGACGAAGTGTCGCCCGATGATCCGCGCTTGCCGCTCGGCCTTAGTGCCTCTCCGCTTCGCGGCGGTGCCGATCTTGCACTCGGTCAGGTCGCGCAGGAGCGCCACCACTACCTCGGGCCGGGTCAGTGCATACCGCAGCGCAGCTCGGGGCCGGGTGTTGCCGTCCATCGCGCAGGCCATCGCGGCGGCTTCGGCAATCGCCGGCAGTGTCAGCGGGTCAGCAGGCACCAGCCAGTCGAGCGGCGCGCCGGTGGCGGCCAGCGCCTCGATTGCGTCAGCGAGCTTGCCGGCAGCGTCCTGCACGCGCATCAGCGCCTCGGTTGTGTTTGCTTGGTCTGTGACGTTGAAAGGAACCAGCGCCTCGGCCAGCGCCATCAGGACGATCTCGCCGGCATCTCGGCTCATCGCGGCGCATCGCGCGGCGAGCCTGCTCCATGCGGTGCCAATGGGGCCTTTTCTAGCCGCTCGATCATGCGGCGCAATTCGGCTTGCGTTGCCCGGTTGCCGAGGTGCGGCATCATCCTCGTCATCACCGGGAACGGGTAGTGCGAGCCGTACAGCTCAGAGCCGTATGGTGCGCCAGGCTCGGGCGTTTCGGTGCGCGTGACGTTCGGCCAGCCGGCAGGCGGGTCGCCTCTCAACTGCGCCAGCGCGCGCCGTAGCAGCAGCGTAGTGCGGGCGGTCTCCCTTCGGAGTCGGTTTGCCATGCGCGTCTCCTGTAGACGCTCCTGATAGAACCACCGCGCCAGGGCCGTCAGGATGCGGCCTTTTCGGGAGCTACCCTAGGCGCGTCAGGTTCGCGTGTCAGGTCAGGCCGCAGCCTCGCGCATACGCGCGATCTTCGGGCGGCGTTTCTTTTCGGCGTGCCACAGATCGTAGGCGGTCTGCATGTTGAGCCACGATTCCGCCGAGCCGCCGAGTGCGGCAGCAAGCCGGATGGCAAGCTCTGCGCTCACTGCAGCGCGTCCATTGACCACGCGGGAGAGCGCCACGCGGGACACGCGCAGCCGCTTGGCAAACTCGGTCACCGTGATGCCGCCGTCCTTGCGCAGCACGGTATCAGCCAGGACCGCGCCGGGATGCGGTGGGTTGTACATGCGAGTCATAGGTGTCTCCGTCAGTGATAGTCCTGATAATCGACCAGCACGGCATCCTTGCCCTCGAACTTGAACGTGAGCCGCCAATTGCCGCTCACCGAAACCGCGTAGTGCCCGGCAAGGTCTCCGTGCAGGCCGTGGAAGCGCCAGCCGGGCATGTTCATATCGTCCGGGCAGGTCGCGCCGTCCAGGCGGCCAAGTTGCACAGCGAGCCGCTTGGCGTGCTCGGGCCGGATGCCGGCTTTCGAGCCGGTCTCGAAGAATCGCTCAAGGCCGTCATGCCGAAAGCTCTTGATCATGGCCTAGCGTATCGCGTAACGCTACGCGATGCAATGGTACGCGCTCGGATGATTCAGGCAGTGCCGGCAGATCGACGGAACGGCACCACGTTTGCGCCGGTGCGCAGCGCGTCCAGATGGTCAGACCAGCTCTGCATCATCGCCCGCCGCTCGGCCAGTCGGGCGCTTCGGTTGTAGATCGCTCTCACCGATGAATCGCGGTGTGCCAATTGCAGCTCGATTAGGTCCGGCGCATGGCCTTGCTCGTTTAGCGCGGTGCTCGCCATCGCGCGGAATCCATGCGGCACGATCCGATCAGGGCCGTGGCCCAGCCGACGCAGCGCTTGCCCCAAGGTGGCATCGGATATCGGTTTACCGGCCACCAAGCCAGGAAACAGCAGGCCGTGTGCGTTGTCCCCGGTGATTGTGCGCAGCTCGCGCAGCAGTCCCGCCACTTGTGTCGACAGCGGCACCAGATGCTCGCCGGGATTCTTCCGGCGCATCTTCATGCGCTCGCCGGGTATGCGCCACAGCGGGTCGGGGCCGTCCAAGTCGAATTCCGGCCAGCGGGCGTTGCGCAGCTCGCCGGGTCGGGTGAATACGTGCGGCAGGATGCGCAGGCAGTAGACGGTGCTCGGATCGCCGCCGTAGGTGTGGATTGCCTTCATCAGCTCCGCGATCTCTGCGGGCTTGGTCACGGTGGCGTACTTCTCGGACTGCACCGCAGGCAGCAGATCGCCAATGTCCGCCGCCACGTCGCGCTCGGCCTCGCCTTCGGCCACCGCGTGGCGCAGCACACGGCCAATCTGAGCCAGCGCGCGGCGGGCGTTCTCTCCGTGCCCTTCAGCCGCGATTCCCAGCACCACAGGCCGAATGTCAGCCGGTGCCAGCGTTCGGGCCGGAACGTTCCCAAGCTTCGGCGTCCACAGCGCCAGCAGATGCCGCTCGCGTTTCTCGGTGGACGGTGCCCAGGCTTGCTTGTCCGCCCAGGCGGTGGCCAGCTCGGCCATGCTCTTGCCGGCCCCCTGGAGTTGATCGCGCGCAGGGTCGATCCCGTCCCGCAGCCTCGCGCGTGCTTCGGTGGCCTTCGCGCGGGCGACCTCCACGGTGATATCCGGCCACGGGCCGAACGAGAGCCGCTTTTCCTTGCCGCCGAATCTGTACTTGAGTCGCCACAACTTGCCGCCAGCCGGGGTCAACTCGATATAAAGCCCCTCGCCATCGGCGGCCTTGAAGGGCCTTGCGGCGGGTTTCAGGGCCTTGATCGTCCGGTCGCTCAGCTTGCGGTCACGCGCATGGGAAGATGCCCCCAGTTGGTTAGAGCGGATGCCCCAACTGCCCCCAACCATGCCCCCACTTTGCACGATCTCGCAAGGTCTAACGGTGTCCCGCCTTCTACAATTCTCCGCTAAGTTATTAATTTATTGGTTATTCGGAACAAAGCGGGAGAGCGCTGAATGGGGTATTGGTGGGTGCTGAGGGGCTCGAACCCCCGACATTCGCCGTGTAAAGGCGACGCTCTACCAACTGAGCTAAGCACCCTCGTCTCTCTCGCCCCGCCGCACCGACGTTCGGCTTGCGGCACAGCTCGTCCACGCCTCGCAACCGACCCGGAGGGACGCGGCACGCGCCCCCTCGTCCCATTCGCCGCCGGCTAGTGCGCCGGCGTCACCTGTTTGCGGCCGTTGCGCCGGCCGCGCCGACCCGTGGACACCACCGCTTCGCCCGCCGGTGCTGCCACCGCGGGCTCGTCACGACTCAGCGGCACCGGCTGCTGGGTCAGCGCCAGCGCAAGCACCTCGTCGATCCACTTGACCGGCTTGATCTCGAGGTTGCCCTTGATGTTGTCCGGGATCTCCACCAGATCCTTGCGATTCTCATCCGGAATCAGCACGGTCTTGATGCCTCCGCGATGCGCGGCGAGGAGTTTCTCCTTCAGTCCGCCAATCGGTAACACCTCCCCGCGCAGCGTGATCTCCCCGGTCATCGCCACGTCCGAGCGCACCGGGATGCGTGTCAGCGCCGAGACCAGTGCGGTGCACATACCGATGCCGGCACTCGGGCCGTCCTTGGGCGTCGCACCCTCCGGAATGTGCAGATGCACGTCGAGCTTCTGATAGAAGTCGCCCTCCAGACCGAGCACCTGCGCGCGGCTGCGCACCACGGTCATCGCGGCCTGGATGGACTCCTGCATCACCTCGCCGAGCTGGCCGGTGTGCTGCAATTTGCCCTTGCCGGGCACCACCGCCGCTTCGATCGTGAGCAGTTCCCCGCCCACCTCGGTCCAGGCGAGCCCGGTGACCTGGCCGACGCGGTTCTGATCCTCGGCCTTACCGTAGCGGAAGCGGCGCACGCCGAGGAATTTCTCCAGGTTGCGCGAGCTGACGCTCACCTGCCGCTCGTCCTTCTTGTGCAGCAGCAACTGCTTGACGGCCTTGCGGCAGATTTTCGCAATTTCCCGCTCGAGGTTACGCACGCCCGCCTCGCGCGTGTAGTAACGCACGATGTCGAGCAGGGCGGCATCAGCGACCTTGAGCTCCTCGTCCTTCAGGCCGTTGCTCTTCATCTGCTTCGGCACCAGGTAGCGCCGAGCGATGTTCATCTTCTCATCCTCGGTGTACCCCGGGAGTCGGATCACCTCCATGCGATCGAGCAGCGGGGCCGGGATGTTCAGGCTGTTCGCCGTACAGACGAACATGACCTCGGACAGATCGAGATCGACCTCGAGGTAATGGTCGTTGAACGTGGTGTTCTGCTCCGGGTCGAGCACCTCGAGCAGTGCCGAGGACGGATCGCCGCGGAAGTCCATCGACATCTTGTCGACTTCATCGAGCAGGAACAGCGGGTTGTGCACGCCCGCCTTGGACATGTTCTGCACGATTTTGCCCGGCAACGAGCCGATGTAGGTGCGCCGATGACCGCGGATCTCCGCCTCATCGCGCACGCCGCCGAGCGACATGCGCACGAACTTGCGGTTGGTCGCCCGCGCAATGCTCTGCCCCAGGGAGGTCTTGCCCACCCCAGGGGGCCCCACCAGGCACAGGATCGGGCCCTTGAGCTTCTCGACGCGCTGTTGCACGGCGAGGTACTCGACGATGCGCTCCTTGACCTTCTCGAGCCCGTAATGATCCTCATCGAGCACCTGCTCGGCACGGGCGATGTCCTTGATGATCTTGGTGCGCTTCTTCCACGGCACCTTGACCAGCCAGTCGATGTAATTGCGCACCACGGTGGCTTCGGCCGACATGGGCGACATCATCTTCAGCTTATTCAGCTCGCTGGTCGCCTTCTCGCGCGCCTCTTTGGGCATGCCGGCGCGCGCAATGCGGCCCTCGAGGTCGGCCAGTTCGTTGCCGCCCTCGTCCATCTCACCCAGTTCCTTCTGGATGGCCTTCATCTGCTCGTTGAGGTAGTACTCGCGCTGGCTCTTCTCCATCTGCGCCTTGACGCGGCCGCGGATGCGCTTCTCGATCTGCAGCACGTCGAGCTCGCCCTCGATCGCGACCAGAATGTGCTCGAGACGCTTCTTGACGTCGAGAATCTCGAGTACTTTCTGCTTCTCGGCCAGCTTGACCGACATGTGCGCCGCGACGGTATCGGCGAGGCGCCCGGCCTGCTCGATGCCGGCGAGCGCCGTGAGCACCTCGGGCGGGACCTTCTTGTTGAGCTTGACGTACTGCTCGAACTGCGAGATCACGGAGCGGGCCATGACGTCCATTTCCCGCTCGTCATACGCCTCGGCGTCCGGCAACAGCTCGATTTCCGCCGAGTAGTACTCCCCCGGAGTGAGCCGGTCGATACGCGCCCGGTCCACTCCCTCGACCAGCACCTTCACGGTGCCATCGGGAAGCTTCAGCAACTGCAGGATGCTGGCCACGGTGCCGATGCGATACAGATCATCGGCCTTCGGGTCATCGACATCGGCCTGCTTCTGGGCCACCAGCATGATGCGCCGGTCGGCACGCATCGCGACCTCGAGCGCCTCGATAGATTTCTCCCGGCCGACGAACAGCGGGATCACCATGTGCGGGTAGACAACAACATCCCGCAGCGGCAGCACGGGAACGCCCCGCGGAGCCACTACAGGCTGGGTAGAGGGGTTGGATTCAGACACGCTCAAAGCCTCGGTTGATTGAGCCGGCGAGTCAGGCGCGGCTGGCGCGCAGCGCGCGCGCTCAGTGGCCTGCGGCCCGCCGGGGTTCCTCGGCGCCGGCAGCCCGGCTTTCCTCGGTGCGATAGACGACGTAGGGCGCGCTCGACCCGTCGATCACGGTCTCATCGACCACGACCTTGGCCACATCCCGCAGCGTCGGTAGGTCGTACATGGTGTCGAGCAGCACCGTTTCAAGGATGGTGCGCAGCCCCCGCGCGCCGGTCTTGCGCTGCATGGCGCGGCGCGCCACCGCACGCAGAGCGTCGTCGCGGAACTCGAGATCCGAGCCCTCCATCTCGAACAGGCGCCGGTACTGCTTGGTGAGCGCATTCTTCGGTTCGGTGAGAATCGACACCAGGGCCGCCTCATCGAGTTCATCGAGCGTGGCGACCACCGGCAGACGGCCGACGAACTCGGGAATCAGGCCGAACTTGATCAGATCCTCCGGCTCCACGTCGTGGAACAGGTCGCTGCCGTGCGGACGTTCCTGGGCGGTGCGCACCTCGGAGGTGAAACCGATACCGCTCTTCTGGGTGCGGTTGAGGATGATCTTCTCCAGGCCCGCAAACGCCCCACCGCAGATGAACAGGATGTTGCTGGTGTCGACCTGCAGGAACTCCTGCTGCGGATGCTTGCGCCCGCCCTGCGGCGGCACCGAGGCGACGGTGCCTTCGATGAGCTTCAGCAGCGCCTGCTGCACGCCCTCGCCCGAGACATCCCGGGTGATCGAGGGGTTGTCCGATTTACGCGAGATCTTGTCGATCTCATCGATGTAGACGATGCCGGTCTGCGCCTTCTCGACGTCGTAATCGCACTTCTGCAGCAGCTTCTGGATGATGTTCTCGACGTCCTCGCCGACGTACCCAGCCTCGGTGAGGGTGGTGGCATCGGCGATGGTGAAGGGCACATTGAGCAGCCGTGCCAGGGTCTCGGCGAGCAGCGTCTTGCCGCAACCGGTGGGGCCGATGAGCAGGATGTTGCTCTTGGCGATCTCGACCTCGTCCTTGGCACGGGCACCGGCGGTGCGGGTCTGCAGGCGCTTGTAATGGTTGTACACGGCCACCGAGAGCACCTTCTTGGCGCGCTCCTGGCCGATCACGTACTCATCGAGCACCTTCTTGATCTCGTGCGGCTTCGGCAGCTTGTCGCGGGCGCGCTCGGCGCGGTCCTCGAGTTCCTCGCGAATGATGTCGTTGCACAGCTCGACACACTCGTCGCAGACGAACACCGAGGGGCCGGCAATGAGCTTGCGCACCTCATGCTGGCTCTTCCCGCAGAACGAGCAGTAGAGAAGTTTGCCGTCGTCGTGGCGGCCGCGGGAATCGTCACTCATTTAAAAGCCCTCAAGAGGCATGGTCTTCAATCGTCTTTCGCAGACGTCGCGAACAGCGTCTAAATGCCCACGGTTTCCTGCTACAGATGCCGTTCTTATAGCACGCGGCGCGGCCGCGAGGCAAAGCACTACGGCACTGCCAAGTCGTTGTCTCAGCGGGAATTGTTTGACGGAATTCACTTCTTGACAAAGAAAGCGGGCCGCACCCTCTCGACCGTCCGCACCCACTGGTCCCTTGCCCTGGCAGTGGGGGCGCCTAGGCCGATTTTCCAGTCTCGTTCGCCATGTCGCCACGCTTCTCCAGGACCTGGTCGATCAGGCCGTAACGCTTGGCTTCCTTCCAGTCCATGAAGCGGTCGCGATCGGTGTCGAGCTTGATCTGCTCGACGCTCTGCCCGGTGTGCTTGGCGAGGATGTGGTTCAGCCGGTCGCGGGTCTCGAGCATCTCTTTGGCATGGATTTCCATGTCCGCCGCCTGACCCTGGAAGCCGCCGAGCGGCTGGTGAATCATGATGCGCGCGTGCGGCAGACAGAACCGCTTGCCCGGGGCGCCGGCGGCCAGCAGCACCGCGCCCATGCTCGCCGCCTGTCCGACGCAGATGGTGCTCACGTCCGGCTTGATGAACTGCATGGTGTCGTACATCGCCAGTCCGGCGCTCACCACGCCGCCCGGAGAGTTGATATAGAGCGCGATGTCCTTCTCGGGATTCTCCGACTCCAGAAACAGCAGCTGCGCCACCACGATGTTGGCGACATAATCATCGATGGGGCCAACGACGAAAATCACCCGCTCCTTCAGCAGGCGGGAATAAATATCGTAGGAGCGCTCGCCGCGGGCGGTCTGCTCGACGACGATCGGCACCAGGTTCAATCCGCGTTCATTCATGCTCGGGTCTCCACGCTTGTCCCATTACGCTACGCAACCCGGGCCGGGCGCAAGCCCCGCCCAGCCGGACTCGCTCAGACGTTTGCCCAGTGCGGCAAGCGGCAGGCAATCCGGACGCGGCTAGCGGGTTTCGCTTTCGCGGCCGAAGCCGGTCAGTTCCTGGAAAGACTTCGGCTCATCGTTCACTTTGGCGCGCGCAAGGAACCAGTCGATCACCTGATCCTCGAGCACCGCCGATTCGATCTGGCGCATGGCCTCGCGGCTCTTGCGATACGCCGAGCGCGCCTGCTCCGGATCGGGGAAGCTCGCAATGAGATCCTCGAGGCGAGCCTCGACCCGCTGGCGATCGGCCTGCAGGCCCTCGCTCTGGATGATGTGCCCGAGGATCAGCCCGAGCGCGGCGCGCTTGCGCGCCGCGGCCTCGAACTGCTCGCGTGGGGGCAACTGAGAGGCATCCCGCACGCCCATGTTGCGGGCCGCTTCGAGCTGCATCTGCTGCACCTGCTCATCGATGAGCGTGCGCGGCACTTCGATTGGATTGTGGCTGTGCAGCGCATCGAGCACCTGGCTGCGCAGGCGGCCACGCACCAGATCGGCGAGCTCGCGCTCCATGCTCTTGCGCACCTCGCTGCGCAGGGACTCCACGCCGCCTTCCTCGACACCGAAGGCCCGGCAGAACGCGTCATCGACCGCCGGCAGCGATTGGGCCTCAATCTGCTTCACCGTCACCGTCAGATCGGCGCTCTTGCCGGCCAGCGTCGCATTGGTGGTGGTCTCGGCCGGAAAGGTCACGGTGACCGTACGGGTTTGCCCGACGCTCGCGCCCTTCAGCGCCGCATCGAGTTCCGGCCGGTTCTCCGGACGACCCAGCACCACCACGACATCGGTGCCATTGCCGCCCTCGAACGGCTCACCGTCCATCACCCCGGTATAGTCGATCGTCACCCGGTCGGTGTCCTCCGCCGGCCGCTCGACGGCGGTGAACTCGGGGCGCTGACGGCGCATGCTCTCGACCATGGCATCGATGTCCGCCTCGGTCACTTGCGCGCTGGGCCGGGCGATCTCGGCCTCCTCGGGCGGTTTGACCTGGATCTGCGGCATGACTTCGAACACCGCCGCGAACTTCAGCTCGGCCCCGGGCGCCATCGCGATCGGCTCGATGCGCGGCCCGCCCGCCGGGGTGAGGTTCTGCTCGCGCAACACCTGAGCGAGGGAGCTGCGGATCAGGTGATCGACCACTTCGGCGTGCACCTGCTCGCCAAATTGCTTGCGCACGACGGGCAGCGGCGCCTTGCCGGGTCGAAAGCCCTTCAAGCGAGCCGAGCGCGCGACCTTCTTCAGGCGCTGCTCGAACTCCTGGTTAACCTCGTCGGCCGGGACGGCCACTTCCAGACGGCGCTCCAGAGCGCCGCGGGTGGACAACGAAACCTGCATTCGTGAACCTCAAGCGAATTGGGATATGCAGCGGCAATCGGCCCGATCACACCGTGTCTCAGAACCCGGCCCCGGAGCGGACCAAAACGGTGAGCCTCAAGCCAACCCGGTAACGACCGGGCGACAGCCGTGCAGGACTCGCGATTTTGCCATAGGGCGGCGCCCTTGGCACGCCCGCGATGCAGAGCGGATGGTGCGAAAGGAGAGACTCGAACTCTCACGGGTTACCCCACTGGATCCTAAGTCCAGCGCGTCTACCAGTTCCGCCACTTTCGCGCCCGCCTGCCGGGGTGTGCCCGCCCCGCCGGGGTCAATTTTCCATTATAACCGGCTCAGGCGCTCGATCTGATCCGCAATGGCACTCGCGACCGTGCGCTGCAGCAGACACGCAATGTCAGCGTCGAGCTCGCAGTTCTGCTGACGCAGGGCCGCGGCGGCCACCACCACCAGGGCACGGATCTCCCCGAGCCGCAGGCGAGCCTCCTGCAAGGCCCGAGCGGTCGCGGCGGGACCCACCCTCGGGCGCCTCTCGCACAAGCCTGTTCGCTGCTCGGTTGCCATCCCACCATCGCTACCGCCGGGGCGACGGACGATCCGCCGTCCTGCGATTCCGCACTTTTGTAAATCATAGCGTGAATCATCACGTCAAACAACGTTTTTGTGCTGTTTACGTGACTTTTAGATCGGAATGGATTACATTCGTGTCCCATGGCGAACGACTCGACGCTCCCGGTACCGCCCAGCGGCTTCCCAGCCCGCCTGCGGCAACGACTCGAGCGCTTCGGCAGCGTCAGCGCGCTGGCGCTCGCGATTCAGCGCTCCGAGAGCGCGGTGCGCAAATGGTTGCGGGGCGAATCCGAGCCGAGCGTCACCGACCTGCGCGCGATTGGCGAGATCACGCAGACTCGGATCGACTGGCTCGTCAGCGGCGAGGGGGTGCCCGAGACGGACCCCGTGCTGCGCGACCCGGCGGCGCCGTACCGGCAAGCAACCGCACCGCTCGATCTGGCGCTGCTCGAGTCCGTGATCGGCGCCATCGAGACCCGACTGCGCGAGAGCGGCACGAGGCTGCCGGCGCTGAAGCATGCGACGCTGATTGCCACCTGCTACGATCTGGCGCGCAACGGCAGCCCCGATGCGCAGCTGATTGCCAGACTTGTGAAGCTCGCCGGCTGAGCGCCCCGCAAATCACTGTAATTCTCACCGCATGTTCGGGAAATTACGTAGAGACTTTCGGTCAACAGCCGGGCCAGTATTCCGCATGACTCAAACGAACGCCCGCATCGACGAGGCCAACCGCCGCCTCCAAGAGCGGCTGATGCACGTCTCGCGCCTGGCTGCCGTCGGCGAGATGGCCTCAGGGGTCGCGCACGAGCTGAATCAGCCGCTCGCGGCGGTCGCCAACTACGCACAGGCCTGCGAGCGCCTGCTCGGGCTGCCCAACCCCGACCTCGAGGAGGTGCGCGATGCGCTGCGGCAGATCACTGCCCAGGCGGTACGCGCCGGGGACATCATCAGTCGGTTGCGTGGCCTGACGCGCGCCCGCGAGTCGCTCGGTGAGCTCACCGACGTCAATGTCCTGATCCTCGAGCTGGCCGATCTGATCGAGTCCGATGCGCGCCTGCACGAGGCCACGTGCCGGTTCGAGCTCGGCAAGGGGCTCCCGCCGATCGCCCTCGACCGTGCGCAGATCCAGCAGGTGATCTTCACTCTCGTGCGCAACGCGTTGGAGGCGCTCAATGACCGGCCGCCCGGCGCGCGCGAGGTCGTGGTCAGTACCGCGCGCGCCCCGGACGGGGATGTGCTGATCGAAGTGCGCGACAACGGGCCGGGTATCTCAGCGCAGATCCTCGAGCGTCTGTTTGATCCCTTTTGCACCACCAAGCCGGCCGGAACCGGACTCGGTCTGGCCAGCAGCCGCACCATCGCCCGCTCCCACGGCGGCACTCTCGAGCACCGGCCCAACACCCCCGCCGGGGCCTGCTTCGTGCTGCGCCTGCCCCCGCCGGCCCGACGCTGACGGCGATGTCGACTTCCTGCCGTCCAAGCCCTGGGCGGGCGGCACGGCGAGCGCAGGGCCGCGCGCTAAGAGCGCGCTGAGCAGCGCCGGTGCACGGGCGCCAGGACAAGCCCGCAGCAGGGTACTCGGGCTCAGGTCTGCGCCTGAATCTGCGCCTGATAGCCCGGGGGTCCGAGCACGCTCACCAACCGCTCCGGCTGAACGCGCGCCGGATCGAACTGGACTTGCGCCTCGCCGCTCTCGAAGCTCACCTGCGCGGATGCAACGCCCGGCTCGCGCTCGAGCAGGCGCTTGATCGACTGGGCGCAGCCGCCGCAATGCATCCCCTGGATCTTCAGTCGCACCGATTGCATGTTCCGTTCGCTCCTGTGGGCCTGTCCAACACGATACGCCCTGGAGCGCACTCCAGGGTCAAGCGCCAAGCGGCGATCGGTCGCTTCACGTAAACTCGGCGTTAGGCGCACCGTGCGCGATCCCCGCCCTGCGCGCCACCCGATCCACACCGCCGGAGCATCCGTGCCCATATTTTCCCGTAGCGCGCCGCGCCTGGCGCGCCTCGTCGCGGTCGGCCTCGCCGCCGTGCTACTCGCCCCAATGGCCTCGAGCCGTGCCGGCACCGACGCCTCTGCCCTGCCGCCGCCACCGCCGGCACTCGCTACGCTCATCCGCGCCGGCAAGGTCAAACTGCTCAGCCGATTCCCCTCGGACGTGCCGGGGCTCACCGGTTACGTGGTGCGCTTTCACTCGAGCACGGCCGTGGTCTACGGCTCGCACGGGTACTTGTTCACCGGCGAGCTGATCTCGCCGCAGGGAGTCGACCTCGACAGCCTCTACCGCGCGCGGTATGCGCCGGTCGACACCGCTGCGGTGATCCGACGGCTCGAACGGGCCGGACACCTTATCAGCGAAGGACCCGCGCGCGCGCCGCTGCTCTACGCGATCATCGATCCGAACTGCAGCTTCTGCTACCGCCTCTACCACATGGCCGAGCCGCTCATCGGCGCCGGCCGCCTGCAGGTGCGTTGGGTGTTGGTGGGTTTCCTCGAGCGCACCAGCCAGGCACGTGCGGCGGCGATCCTGGCCGCGGCAAACCCCACGCAGGCGCTGCGCATCGACGAGGACCGCTTCGACGTCGCGCGCGAACACGGCGGCTTCCCCCCGGCGCAGCAGATCGGCCCGGCGATCCTCCGGGTGTTGAAGACCCACTTGGATGCAATGAGCGATATCGGCGGCAACGGCACCCCGACGCTCCTGTACCGCGCGCCGCACGGAACCTGGCAGACCCAGGTGGGGCTGCCCACCCAACGCTGGCTGGATGCGTACGCACAGCCGGCCGCCCGGCGCTGAACCGGCGGGCGGTTAAGGGCGGCCGGCCGACGGCCGCCAGCGGCGCAGCAGCAGCGCGTTCGACACGACGCTCACCGAGGAGAGCGCCATGGCCGCGCCAGCGAGCATGGGGTTGAGCAGCCCGAACGCCGCCGCCGGCAGTCCGATCACGTTGTAGACAAACGCCCAGAACAGCCCCTGGCGGATCTTGCGGTAGGTCGCGCGACTAACGGCGATGGCGTCACCGACCAGACGGGGATCGCCGCGCATCAGCGTGATTGCGGCCGTCTCGAGCGCTGCATCGGCACCCGTGCCCATCGCCATGCCCACATCGGCCGCGGCGAGCGCCGGCGCATCGTTGATGCCATCGCCGACCATGCCCACCCGATGTCCCGCGGCCTGTAGCTGGCGGATCTGCTCGGCCTTCTCGGCCGGACGCACCTCGCTCAGCACGCGCCCGATGCCGAGCGCCGCGGCCACCGGCGCCGCGGCGCCGGCGTGATCCCCGCTGAGCAGCACGATCTCGACCCCCAGAGCCTTCAGCGTGCGCACCGCTGCGGGCGCGGCCGGCTTGATCGGATCGGCACAGGCAATCAGTCCCAGGCAGCGCGCCGCGCCGGTGAGCTCCCCGATCCACATCACCGTACGCCCCTGGGCCTCCCACTCGCCCGCTGCCGCCTCACCCGCACCGATCGGGACCTGCAGCTCCTGCATCAACGCCCGATTGCCGACGGCGAGGCGCCGCCCGGCCAGGCGTGCAATCAAGCCCTCTCCCGGGCGCGCCTGAAATTCCTCGAGCGCGGGCAGGGGCAGACCGTCGGCCTGCGCGCGCGCCAGCACGGCGCGGGCGAGCGGGTGCTCGCTGCCACTCTGTGCCGCTGCCGTGAGCGCGAGCAGCTCGCTCTCGGGCATCCCCTCGGCCCGCACCGCGACGACCGCCGGACGGCCGGCGGTGAGGGTGCCGGTCTTGTCGAACACCACCGTGTCGAGCCGGTGGGCCTGCTCGAGCGCCTCGGCGTCACGGATCAGAATACCGGCGCGGGCTGCAGCGCCCGTACCGACCATGAGCGCCGTGGGCGTGGCGAGCCCGAGCGCGCACGGACAGGCAATCACGAGCACCGAGACGGCCGCGATCACCCCCCCGGCGAAATCCCCGGCCGCCAGCCACCAGCCGAGCCAGGCGATCAGCGCCACACCGAGCACAACCGGCACAAATACGCCGGCGACCCGATCGACCAGGCGCTGAACCGGCGGTTTGCGCGCCTGGGCGCCCTCGACGAGCGCAATGATGCGCGCCAGCATCGAGTGCTCGGCCGTAGCGCGCGTCTCGATGCGCAGCAACCCACTGCCGTTGATGGCCCCGCCACTCACCGCATCCCCCACGGCACGGGTGACTGGCAGACTCTCCCCGGTCAGCAGGCTCTCGTCGAGCTCGCTCGTGCCGCTGCGCACAATGCCGTCGAGCGGCACTCGCTCCCCGGGCCGCACCACCACCAGGTCGCCCACCGCGACCGCTTCGATGGGCAGCTCAATTTCCCCGCCGTCGCGCAGAACCCGGGCCCGCTGCGGGCGCAGCGCCATCAGTTCGCGGATCGCTGCGGTCGTGGCGCGCTTGGCGCGCGCCTCGAGCCACCTGCCCGCGCTCACCAGCGTGATCACCACCGCCGCGGAATCAAAGTACAGCGGCGGATGCAGGCGCGTCAGCAGCAGCCAGAAGCTGTAGAAATAGGCAGCCGAGGTGCCGAGTGCGACCAGCACGTCCATGTTGCCCACCCCGGCGCGCAACGCTCGCCAGGCCCCCCGGTAAAACC
The DNA here is from genome assembly GCA_021847105.1 of Pseudomonadota bacterium. Lineage (GTDB taxonomy): Bacteria > Pseudomonadota > Gammaproteobacteria > Steroidobacterales > Steroidobacteraceae > 13-2-20CM-66-19. The sequence goes on from JAJZUT010000012.1 coordinate 93,762, forward strand.
GCGCCCCGATCACGCCCTGCACGACCGTGGCGAGCGCGAACTGCAGCCACGGCGCCAGTGCGACACCCAGCATCGGCAGGAGCAGCGGCGCACTGAGCAGCGCCGCCAGCGCGAGCCGGACACTCTCGTGGCGGAACCGTGCGGCCTGCTCGGCCTCGAGACGGGCCTCGCGGGCGGCATCGCCGGTGAGCTCGGCCTCGTAGCCGGCGCGCTGCACAGCCGCGAGCAGCGACGCAACGGATGGAGCGGCCCCGAGGCTGCGCACCGTGGCACGCTCGGTGGCGAGGTTGACCGTCGCCTCGAGCACACCGGGCAGCGCACGCAGCGCGCTCTCCACCCGCAGAGCGCAGGTGGCACAGGTCATGCCCGAGATGGCGAACTCGCGGGTCTGTTCAGGCACCTCGTAGCCGGCGGCGCGCACCGTTTCGGCGAGCTCCCCGGCACTGATCCGAGCGGCATCGAAGTGCACATCGGCCCGCTCGGTCGCCAAGTTCACCGTCGCGCTCACCGAAGGGAGCGCATTGAGCGCGCGCTCGACGCGCGAGACGCAGCTCGCGCAGGTCATGCCCTCGATCGGCAGGCTCAGCTGATCAGCGCCCATCTGGGCGGCGGGAACGGCCACATCCGGCTCCTTCTGCACAACCTCCGGCCACAGCGCCGGACCGGATGCATCCTAGCCCCTGGAGTGCCGTCCGGAGTCAAGCCGGGGCCCCCGCCCGGGCGCAGAGGGCGCATTGACGCTGCGTTGACGGTGCTCTGTTGGACTATGTCCACGATCGGATATTTCCTCAGGGGCGGCGACGATATGTCGGGGGAAAAAATCCTGCAGCTCGGGCTGCTCGGTATGGCGGGTACGGTGGGTCTGGCAGGACCGGCCGCCGCGCGGGCGTTTTACAACTTTCAGACGCCGGTCACGCCCATCGGGCGCGACGTCCTGTTCATCCACGATTTGTTCCTGATCATCATCGCCATCCTGTTCCTGATCGGCACCGGCGCGCTGCTCTATTCGGTGTTCGCGCACAGCCGCCGCCGGCGCGCCCACGCGGCCACCTTCACCCAGCCGGTCGGGCGCAAACAGTGGCTGTGGGCGAGCACCCCGTTCGTGGCGCTGCTCATCATTGATTATCTGATTCTCGGCATCCCGGCGCTGCACTCGATCTGGGCGCTCGCCGACACCGCCGATGCGCAGATGACCGTGCAGGTGACCGCGCACCAGTGGCACTGGCAGTACCAGTATCCCGCCTACGGCATCGGCTTCAGCAGCGATCTGTCCACGCCGCAGCAGCAGATTGACAATCAGGCACCGAAAAATCCGCATTTCCTGCTCCAGGTCGATCACCCGCTCGTGCTGCCCACGCACGAGAAGATCCGGCTCATGCTTGCCTCGAGCGATGTCATCCACGCCTTCTGGGTGCCCGCCTTCGGCATCAAGCAGGATGTGGTGCCCGGCTACCTGCGCAAGACCTGGGTGCAGATCGACAAGCCCGGGGTGTATCGCGGACAGTGCGCGGAGCTCTGTGGCGTCGGTCATGCCTTCATGCCCATCGTGGTACGCGCCGTGAGCCCGGCCCAGTTCCAACAGTGGGTCACGCAGGAACGGGCGCGTGAGGCGGCCGTCGCGGCCACCGCAAGCGCCACCTACAGCGAGACGCAGCTGCTCGCGCAGGGCCGGCACGTGTTTCAGACCCTCTGCGCGGCCTGCCATCAGTTGAACGGCCTCGGCCTGCCGGGTGCGTTCCCGCCGATCGCCGCCGGCCATCCCTTCGCCGCCAGCGCGCCGATGATCGCCGCGCTGCGCGCGCGCGGCTTTTACCGCCAGGGCGAGATCGTAGAGGGCCCGGTGGTGAACCACATCCGCATCGTGCTGCACGGCATTCCGGGCACCCCGATGCCTGCGTTCGCCGCGCAGCTCTCGGCCGCCGATATCGCCGCGGTCATCACCTACGAGCGCAACGACTTCGGCAACCACACCGGCGATGTGATCGAGCCGGCGCAGGTTGCGGCCCTCGAGGACGGGCACTGAAGCGGCGCACCGATCCCCTGCCCTGGAGAGTCGCATGAGCGCAGTGAACCCGGCGATCGAGCACCTTCACGAGCCACACCATGACGCACCGCCGCGCGGCATCACGCGCTGGCTGTACGCGACCAATCACAAGGACATCGGCGTGATGTACCTGGTGTTCGGCGTGTTGATGTTCTTCGTCGGCGGGCTGCTCGCGGAGCTGATCCGCTCGGAGCTGCTCACCCCGACCATGCGTGTACTCTCGCCCGAGGCGTACAACCAGGTGATCACCATCCACGGCCTGGTGATGGTGTTCGCCGCGGTCATGCCGATCACCACCGGGTTCGCCAACTACCTCATTCCGCTCATGATCGGCGCGCCGGACATGGCGCTGCCGCGCCTGAACAACTGGGGGTTCTGGCTGCTGCCGGCCGCCGCGATCCTGCTCGTGCTGCCCTGGGGACTGAAGCTGCTCGGCATTGGCACCGGCACGATCGACACGGGTTGGACCATGTACGCGCCGCTGTCGATCCAGGCCGGACCCGGGGCGGACTTCGCATTCGTCGCGGTGCTGCTGCTCGGCCTGTCCTCCACCATGGCTTCGATCAACATCCTCGTCACCATCGCGCAGCAGCGCGCCCCGGGCATGAGCTGGCTGAAGCTGCCGGTGTTCGTGTGGAGCTGGGTCGTCACCGCACTGCTGCTGATCGCGGTGTTTCCGGCGCTGATGGCCGGGTGCGTCATGCAGATCGCCGACCGGCATTTCGGCACGCATTTCTTCAGCGCCGCCGGCGGCGGCGATCCGGTGCTCTGGGAGCACATCTTCTGGTTCTTCGGCCACCCGGAGGTGTACATCCTGCTGCTGCCAACGACCGGCATCCTGCCGCACATTCTCGCCACCTTCGCGCGCAAACCGATGTACGGCTACAAGGCGCAGGTCTACTCGTTCGTGGCCATCGGAGTGATGTCGATCATCGTGTGGGCCCATCACATGTTCACCTCCGGGCTGCCGGCCGGTGTCGAGATCTATTTCATGCTCTCCACCATGGCCATCTCGATCCCGGTGGCGGTGCTGTTTTTCTGCTGGTTCGGCACCATCTGGCGCGGCTCGATGACGTTCGAGACACCGATGCTGTTTGCGCTCGGCTACATCGTGCTGTTCGGCATCGGCGGGCTGACCGGGCTGGTGCTCTCGGACGCCGCGGCGGATCAGCAGTATCACAACACGTATTTCCTGGTGGCACACTTTCACTACGCGCTGTTCGGCGGCCCGATCATGGGCATCTTTGCCGGGCTGTACTACTACCTGCCGAAGATGACCGGACGGATGTACTCCGAGACGCTGGGGCGCTGGCACTTCTGGCTGACGCTCATCGCCTTCAACGTGGTGTTCATGCCGCAGTTCCTGCTCGGCATCGCCGGTATGCCGCGGCGCATTCCGGATTACGCGCTGCAGTTCGCGCCGCTCAACATGGTCTCGAGCATCGGCGCGTTCCTCCTCGGCGCGACGCAGCTGCTGTTCTTGTACAACCTGGCGCGCACGGTGTTCGGCACCGCGGGCGCACCGGCGAGTGCGCGCGTGTGGGAAGGCTCGAGCGGTCTGGAGTTCACTCTGCCCTCCCCGCCACCGTTTCACACGTTCTCGACACCACCGGTCATCGAGTGAGGAGCTGCCGTGAACGCCGTGACCGAACCGCACCATCCCTACTACATTCCCCGGCCCAGCCCCTATCCCATCGTCCTCTCCGCAGCGCTGTTTCTGCTCGGCCTCGGCGCGGCACTGCGCGTGAACGCGCTCGCGGCCGGCTGGTGGGCGCTCGGCCTCGGCGCGCTGCTCTTTGCCTACGTGCTGTTCCGCTGGTTCGGCGAGGTGATCGGCGAGAGCCGCGCGGGCCTGTACCGCGCGCAGGAGGATCGCGCGTTTCGTTGGGGCATGCTCTGGTTCATCACCTCCGAGGTGGTGTTCTTCGCCAGCCTGTTCGGAGTGCTCTTCTACGAGCGCAACATCGCGGTGCCGTGGCTCGCCTCGTTCAATGCCGCGCACACCTCATGGGCGCCGTTCTCGCCCTGGCCGCATTTCACCGCCCACTGGCCGAACAGCGGACCGGCCGGCACGCCCTTCGAGGTGGTCAACCCCTGGGGCATCCCGGCGCTGAACACGCTGCTGCTGCTGAGCTCGGGCGTCACGGTCACCTGGGCGCATGCCGGGCTGCGTGCCGGCCGTCGTCTGCAGCTCAAGGCCGGCCTGCTGCTAACCGTGGCGCTGGGGCTCACCTTCCTCGGCTTTCAGGCGCACGAGTTCGCCGAGGCCTACCGAGACCTCGGGCTCACGTTGCACTCGGGGGTCTACGGCGCGACGTTCTTCATCCTCACGGGCTTTCACGGCCTGCACGTGACCGTCGGCGCGATCATGCTCTCGGCGATCCTGGTGCGTGCCTGGAAAGGGGACTTCACCCCGGAGCATCATTTCGCGTTCGAGGCGGCCAGCTGGTACTGGCATTTCGTCGACGTGGTCTGGCTGCTGCTGTTCGTGTTTGTCTACTGGCTGTAGCACGACCCACGCGGGCGTGACGGTAAGGACCGCATTGTCCCCATGAGCGTCGCGCGCGATTTGCTGCCGGCGCTGCTGCCGTGGGAATGGTCGCCGCTCGCTTTCGCGGCCGCCGCCGGGGCCCTGGCGCTGTACGGGCGCGGCTGGTGCCGGCTCGGCCGGCGCGCCGGAATTCTGCGCCCCATGGCCTTCCTCAGCGGGGTGCTGCTCCCGTACGCGTTCCTCGACACGCGCCTGGAGTATGTCGCGCTGCACCTGTTCTGGCTGCAGCGCATCGAGCATCTGGTGCTGCACCACCTTGCACCGTTTCTCATCGCCCTGTCGGCACCGGGGGCGGTGCTCGAATGCGGGGCGCCGCCCTGGCTGCTGCAGCGGGTGTGGCGACCGCTCGTCACGCACCGGGCGGTACGGGCCGCCTACCGCGCACTGCAGCAACCGGTGGTGGCGAGCGTGTTGTTCGTGGGCCTGATCTACTTCTGGCTGATCCCCTCGGTGCAGCTCGACACCATGCTCAGCCGCAGCGATTACCAGCTGATGAACGCCTCGATGCTGCTCGACGGAGTGCTCTTCTGGTGGCTGATGGTCGGCCCGGAAGATCCGCGACGCGAAGCACGACTCCCGCTCGTGACACGCATGATCATCCTGGTGCTGATCACCGTTCCGCAGAGCGTGCTGGGCGGGTTCATCGCGTTTCATCGCACCGTGCTGTATCCGGCATTCAGCCTCTGCGGGCGCCTGGGGTCGATTTCGGCGCTCTCCGATCAGCAGCTTGGGGGGCTGAACATCTGGATCCCGGCCGGCATGATGAGCGCGCTCGGTCTGATTGTGGTCATCGGCCGCGCCATGGCCGGCACCGAAACCCCTAGCGCGCGGCGCCCGAGTCCGCCGCGCCGAGCATCCTGCGGTACAGCCGCCGCACGGCCAGCGACTGCCCCTCGAGCGCCGCCCGATGCAGCGAGCGTCGCCGGAACCGATATTGCGTAGCGTCTCCCTCGACGCTCGCCGTCCACACGCCACTGCTGAGCAGCGTCTCCAGATGCCCCGCGAGCTGCGGCACGGCAAAGCCCAGCTGCCCGCTCGAACGCAGCAGCGAGTGCAACTGCGTCTCGCTGAAGCTGCGCCCGAGGCACGCCGCCAACTGCGCCAGCGGCTTGGCAGCCCCCAACTGTTCGAGTTGTTGTGCGGCCCTCTCGAGCCACAACGCGCGGCGGGCCGCGGGCGAGACCGAGGCGCTCGCCACCAAGCGCACGCCCAGTACCTCGTGCAGCACAAGGCATTCCAGGCCTGGACCCGCCCCGGCGCTATGCACGCGGCGCGTCTCGAGCACATCGCCGGCGGCCGCCCAGGTGCAATCGCTGATCGCCACCCTCACCTGCGGAGCGAGCAACTGCAACCGTCGAGTCTGCAGCGGCACTGAGCTGACCAGCGCCAGTTCGCTATCGCAAGGCCCCCGTGCCCGCGGCGGCACGAATGCCGTTCCGGTGTGCACGCGGATGCGCGGCGCATAGGCCTGCAGATCCGTACACAACGCCAGCGCGGCGCGCACGGCCTGCACGGCCGGCCGCTCGCAAGCGAGCGGATAGCCGAAATAGGCGATGAGCTCGAGATTGCCACTGTCCCGAACCGTGCCGCCATGTTCCGGGATGCGTTCGCGGGCGCTCTGTTGCAGTTGTCGGGCCCCCGCATACAGCGCCTCCGGGTCGGCCTCTGATGGACAGCACAGCTCGAGCGAAAGCACCGTCAGCACACGCCGCTCGCCGCCGTGGCCCTGCGGTGCCGCTGCGCACTCACGCGCATCCCAGGGAGAGGCAGGCTGCGCGAGGCGCTCCGCCGGCGTCAGCATGATGCGGGCGGTGTGCCCGGCACGGATCGATGCGTACAGGTCGCGGCTGGCGGCATCCGGTTCGACACCGAGTTCGGCACTCAACTGCGCACGCATTCTGCGGTAGTGATCGAGCGCGGCATTGCGCGATCCGCCGAGCGCGAGCACCCGCATCACTTGGCGGTGCGCCGCTTCGTCCCAGGGATCGATGCGCAACTGCTCACGAGCGTAATCGAGCGCTCCGGCAAACTCGCCGCTTTGCTCGTGACAGGCGGCCAAATGTCCGTACAACTGCGCGGCCCGCCGTGCGAAGCGCTCACGCTTCAGCGCGAGCCAACTGTCGAACTCCGGCGCATCCGGGAGCGACAGTCCGGCGAGGAACGCGCCGCGGTACTGCGCGGCGGCGTTTTGATGACAGCGCCGGCAGGCCGCCCGGGTCTGCAGGCCCGGCGGACAGGCGGGCGGGATCTGCGCGTCGAATGCGGTGATGTCGAGCTGATAGGCGGCGGGATTGAGCGCCACGGTGTCGCGGCTGACCGCAAGCAGTCCGCCGGACTCATCGCCCAGCGCGTCGCGTAATGCGCTCAGTGCCTGGCGCAGACTCTGGCGCGCATGCTCCTCGTCGCGCTCCGGCCAGAGCAAGCCGGCGAGCGCCTGGCGGGTGTGCAGCTGATCGGACTCGGTAGCGAGGTACGCCAGCAGGGCCTGCAGCTTCCCATAACAGGCCTGCGCCGCGCGGCGACCGTCGCGCAGTACGTCGAATCCGCCGAGCAACCGCAAATAGTATCGAGCGGGAGACATCGCAGAGGCCGCGTGCTGGCCGGCTCCAGGCCGGTCTCGCCATTGTTCCCGATCGGGGCGAACCGGTCCAGCCGCATCATGAATCCGATTTCGGATTCAGCCGTATACGGATTTATAAATCGGGGAGCGGTTCGGCGCGCAATGCGCCGGCCGATTCATCGACGAGCTGACGTCCCACCAGCGTGAGCCGCACCGAGGATGCCCGGCGGTCCTCTTCGGCGGTGGTGATTTCCACCAGGCCGGCGCGGCACAGCGCGGCACACAGCCGACTGGCACGCGATTGACCCAAACCGAGCCGTTCGCGCAGTTCACCCATCCTCGCCGCGGCATCCGGCCGAGTCCCGAGAAAAATCAGGATGGGCTCGGCAAAGCCCGGCAGGCGGTTCGCGCTGCCGGCCCGAAGGCGCAGCAGCGCCCCCAGCAGACGCTTCAACTCATCGGCGGAAGGGGTTACCCGCCGTGACATGAGCACCGAACCTAGCAGGTCGCGCAGCGCGCCCGCGTGATACGGCTCCCAGTATAGGCTCGACCCGCGCCGCCTGATACCGGGCATCTCACCAGTAGAGGCGACCTCGTGCCTGCCCTTGCATGCGCGGCCTGGGCCGCTACCATGCCCCGGCCACGCGGCAAACCGGCCGCCGCGACCGAACCCACTGTGAACCCGCAACCTGCCGTGCCCAAACCACCGCCCGCCCCGACCGCGCAGCCCGCCGACGCCTCAGTCCCACCGGCCTGGTGGGTGCGGCTGCTGTCTCGAGTGCCGCTCGCGTTGCTCTATCGGCTTGCGGATCTGCTCGGCTGGCTGGCGTTTCGGGTATTTCCGTATCGCGATGCCGTGGTGCGGGAGAATCTCACGCGCGCATTTCCGGACTGGGACGAGGCGCACATGCGAGCGGTGCGCCGCCGCTATTACCAGGGATTTGCCGACATGTTGGTCGAAGTGATCAAGTCCGCGACCCTCTCGCCCGCTCAGCTGCGCCGCCGGGTGCGCATCGTGAACCTCGAGGCGCCGCGGGCCCATCTGGCGGCGGGCCGCTCGGTGCTGCTCGCCGCGGCGCATCAGTGCAACTGGGAGTGGATGCTGCTCGGGCTGTCACTCGAGCTCGGCTATCCGCTCGACGCCGCCTACAAGCCGCTGGTCGATGCGTGGGCCGAGCGGGAGATGAAAAAGGTCCGCGGCCGCTTCGGTTGCCGGCTGATCCCGGCGAAAAATCTGCTCGCGGACATCCTGCAACGCGGCCCGGTCACGCGCGCGATCGCCATGGTGGCCGATCAGGAGCCCACCACCAGTGAGCGCAAGCACTGGACTCACTTTCTCAACCGCGACACCGCGTTCTTCATGGGACCGGAGGAAATCTCGCGCGTCACGCGCCTGCCGGTGTTCTTCATCGCCATGCGCCGCGTGCGGCGCGGCTATTACGAGATGCAGTTTCTGCCGCTGTCCGCGCCGCAGGAGCGGCTTGAGCCCGGGGAGCTCACCGAGCGCTACGTGCGTGCGGTCGAGGAGCAGATCCGCACCGCTCCGGCGGACTGGCCCTGGTCGCACAAGCGCTGGAAGCTGAAGAAGTCCCTCTACGCCGGTCGCTAGGCGCGCCGCAGCTCGCGCGGCAGGCCAAAGGTCACCTTCTCCTCGCGGCCGGCGACCTCGCGCGGCAGCTGCGCACCCCACTGCTGCAGCTGCTCGAGCACCCCACGCACCAGCACCTCGGGGGCGGATGCGCCCGCGGTGAGCCCCACGCAACGCTTACCCTCGAACCACTCGCGCTTGAGGTCCTGCGGCCCATCGACCAGGTACCCGGGTACACCCGCCCGTTCGGCGAGCTCGCGCAGGCGGTTGGAGTTGGAGCTGGCGCGCGAGCCGACCACGATGAGGATGTCGCAGTCGACGAGCAGCTTCTTCACCGCATCCTGGCGATTCTGCGTCGCGTAGCAGATGTCCTCCTTGCGCGGAGTGGCCAGTTCGGTGAAGCGCCGCTTCAGCGTGGCGACGATCTCCGTCGTGTCATCCACCGAGAGCGTGGTCTGGGTGACGAAGGCGAGACGCGTCGGATCGCGGACCTCGAGCCGCTCGGCCTCCTCGGCATTGCCGACCAGATACATCTGACCGCCGAAGGAGGTGTCGAACCGTCCCATCGTGCCTTCCACCTCCGGATGGCCGGCATGTCCGATCAGCACGACCTCGCGGCCCTCGCGGGCATAGCGCTGCACCTCCATGTGCACCTTGGTCACGAGCGGGCAGGTTGCATCGAAGACCTTCAGGCCACGCTCCTTCGCCTCGTCCTCAACCGCGTGGGACACCCCGTGCGCGGAAAAGATGACGGTGGCGCCACCGGGCACCTCGCGCAGCTCCTCGACAAACACCGCGCCACGCTCGCGCAGCCGATCGACCACGTGGCGGTTGTGCACCACCTCGTGACGGACGTAAATCGGCGCACCGAACATGTCGATGGCCCGCTCCACGATGTCGATGGCTCGGTCGACGCCCGCGCAGAAACCGCGCGGATTGGCCAGCAGCACTTGCATCAGTTCTCCTCCTGTCGGGATTGCGACGCGCGGGCCGTGCGGCTCTCGCGCCACAGATCGATCAGCAGCAGCGCCGCCCCGATCGTGATCGATGAATCGGCCAGATTGAACGCCGGGAAATAGTGTCCATGCCAGTGGGCGCTGATGAAATCGACCACATAGCCGAGCCGCAGCCGGTCGATGAGATTGCCGAGCGCCCCGCCGAGGATCAGCGCGAGCGCTGCGCACAGCAGTCCCTGACGCCGGGCCTCGAGCCGCCCGAGATACCCAATGATCAGCACCGCGACCGCCAGCGCAAGCGCGGTGAGCAGCCAGCGCTGCCAGCCCGACTGGTCGGCGAGAAAGCTGAACGCGGCGCCCGTGTTGAAGGCCAGCGTCAGATCGAGCACGGGCAGCACCGGCCGGGCCGCATGGAAGCTGAGGTGTCGCACCACCCAGGCCTTGCTCAGCTGATCGAGCGCGATGATCCCGAGCGACAGGAGCAGCCAGATGCGTCCGGTGGGCGGGCGCGTACGCCCCGGTCGTGAATCGCTTGCGGTGCTCATATGAACTGCCGTTCCTCGCCCGGGCCCTCGATGTTACTGACGCACCGGGCACACAACTGAGGGTGTGCGTCGCTGGCACCCACCTCGGGTCGATGCTGCCAACAGCGCACGCATTTCGCATCGTGCGTCGGCTTGACCGCGATCCACACGTCCTCGCGTGCCGTATTGACCGCTAGCACGGCACCCGCAGGCGGCGCAGTCACGCGGTGCACGCGCGCATGCGAGGTGATGAAGAAAAACCGCAGTTCTGCCCCAAGCGCCGCAAAGCGTGCGTACGGCTCTTGCGCGGCGCAGTATACGTCGAGTTCGGCTTGCAGCGGCGCGCCGATCTGTCCGGCGTCGCGCAGCTTCTCGAGTTCGCGCGTCACATCGGCCCGCAGCGCAAGCAGGGCCGGCCAGTCGATCGCGCTCGCGGGAGCCTCGGGCAGCGCATGCCAGGTGCTCAGGAACACCGACTCCTCGCGCGCACCGGGCAGATACTGCCAGATCTCCTCGGCGGTGAAGGAGAGAATCGGGGCCAGCCAGCGCACCATGCTCTCGGCGATGTGGTACATCGCGGTCTGCGCCGAGCGGCGCGCACGCGAGGCGGTCGGCAGCGTGTAGATGCGGTCCTTCAGCACATCGAGATAGAACGCCCCGAGCTCGACGCTGCAGAAGTTGTGCACCCGCTGGTAGATCAGGTGAAAGGCGTAGCGGCGATAGGCGTCGCGAATTTCCTCCTGCAGCGTCGCGGCGCGAGCGAGCGCCCAGCGATCCAGCTCGAGCAGGTCCGCGGGCGCGACCGCATCGCGCGCCGGATCGAAACCATCGAGGTTGCCGAGCAGATAGCGCACGGTGTTGCGGATGCGCCGGTAGGAATCGGACATGCGCTTGAGGATCTCATCCGACACGCTCATCTCATTGGCGTAATCGGTCGCCGACACCCACAGGCGCAGCACGTCCGCGCCGAGGCTGTTCATGACCTTCTGCGGCGCAACCACGTTGCCGAGGGATTTCGACTGCTTGCGACCCTGCTCATCGACTGTGAAGCCGTGAGTGAGCACGCCGCGGTAGGGCGCGCGCGCATAGAGCGCCTCGGACATCAGCAAGGAGCTGTGAAACCAGCCGCGGTGCTGATCCGAGCCTTCCAGATACAAATCCACCGGCGAGACGATCTCGGGCCGCTCGTGTCCGACGCACTCGAATGACAGCCCCGAGTCGGCCCATACGTCCATCACATCGGTGACCTTCTCGTACTGGCTCGCCTCGGCGCCCAGCAGCTCAGCCGGATCAAGAGCAAACCACGCCTCGATCCCTGCGCGCTCGACCCGCGCGGCGACCTGCTCGATCAACTCCTCGGTGCGCGGGTGTAGCTCCCCGCTGCCGGCGCGCACGAACAGCGGGATCGGTACGCCCCAGAGCCGCTGACGCGAAATGCACCAGTCGGGGCGCACCTCGATCATGCTGCTGATGCGCTGCTCACCCCACTCGGGCGTCCAGCTCACGGTCTTGATGTCGCGCAGCGCGTGCGCGCGCAGTCCGTTCAGATCCATGCCGATGAACCACTGCGGTGTGGCGCGGAAGATCACCGGGGTCTTGTGCCGCCAGCAATGCGGGTAGCTGTGCGTGAGCGGCTGGTGCGCGAGCAGCCGCTCGTGCGAGCGCAGCACCTCGATCAGCACCGGATTGGCCTCCTCGACACGCAGCCCCGCCACGAGCGGCGTGTCGGGGAGGAAGCGGCCGTCATTGCCGACGGGATTGACCACCGCGAGCCCGTAGCGCCGGCCCACCGCGAAGTCCTCCTGTCCGTGCCCCGGAGCGGTGTGCACGGCACCGGTACCGGCCTCGAGCGTGACGTGCTCGCCGAGAATCACCGGCACCTCGCGTGCCAGGAAAGGATGCGCAAGCCGCAGCCCCTCGAGCGCACGGCCCTCGGCCTCGGCGAGCAGCCGATGGCCGCTCGCCCCGTAGCGCCCGAGACAGGCCTCGATCAGCTCCGCCGCCAGAATGAGCCGGCGCGGATGACCGCCGATTTCGGCCTCGAGCAGCGCGTAGCGAATATCGTCGCGCAACGCCACCGCCTGGTTGGCCGGCAGCGTCCACGGTGTGGTGGTCCAGATGACGAGGTCGACCGGCGCTGCGCCGAGCGCATCGGCGGCGAGTGCGAAACGCTTGCCGAGGTCGGCGAGATCGACCACGCGGAACGCGACATCAATCGCCGGGGAAGTCCGCTCAGCGTACTCGACCTCCGCCTCGGCAAGCGCCGAGCGGCAATCGAGGCACCAATGCACCGGCTTGACGCCCTTGTAGAGGTGGCCGTTGCGAATGATGCGCCCGAGGGCACGGATCTGCTGCGCCTCGTAGCGCGGCGACATCGTGAGATAGGGTCGCTGCCAGTCCCCGAGCACCCCGAGCCGCTTGAAATCACGCCGCTGCAGCTCTACCTGCTCGGCCGCGTAGGCGCGGCAGGCGGCACGGAAGGCCGCAGCATCGAGTTTGCCGCCTGCCCGGCCATGTTGCTTCTCGACCTGCAGCTCGATCGGCAGACCGTGGCAGTCCCAGCCCGGGATGTAGGGCGCATCGAAACCCTCGAGCGAGCGGGCCTTGACGATGATGTCCTTGAGAATTTTGTTGACGGCATGACCGATGTGAATCGCGCCGTTGGCATAGGGCGGACCATCGTGTAGCACGAAGCGTGGCCGGCCGCGGGCGCGCTCGCGCAACTTGGCGTAGATGCCGCGCTCTTCCCAGGCGGCGACCATGGCCGGCTCGCGTTGAGCCAGATCCGCCTTCATTGGAAAGCGCGTAGCGGGCAAATTGATGGTGTGTTTGTAGTCGGACATGAGCTCGCCGTTGACATCCCCCCCGAACTGCCGGGGGCGGATCAAACCTTCAGAATCGTTCGGGCCGCCTCGGCATCCCGGTGCATCTGCGCCACGAGCGCCTCGAGGGTCGCAAAGTGAGCCTCGTCACGCAGTTTTGCCACGAACTCCACTTCGATCCGCCGGCCATACAGGTCGGCGGAAAAATCAAACACGTGCACCTCGAGCAGCAGCTGTCCGCCACCGACGGTCGGACGCCGGCCGAGGCTCGCCACCGCCGGCAAGGGCATCGCGGCAATGCCGTGCACCCGCACCGCGAAAATACCCATCACCGGCGAACGGCGCCGCTCGAGCCGCAGGTTGGCGGTAGGGTAGCCCAGCCGTCGCCCCAGCCGCTCCCCGCCGACCACCCGACCGCTCATCGTGTACGGCCGGCCGAGCAGGCGCGCCGCGCGGTCGAACCCGCCGCCGGCGAGCGCCGAGCGCACCGCGCTGCTGCTCACACGCTGTCCATCAAGCTGCACCGGCGGCACCACCTCGGTGTCGAACCCGAGCCGTCCGCCCGCCTCGCGCAGCGTCTCGGCGGTCGCCTCCCCGTTGCGGCCGAAACGAAAATCGTGACCGACCACGACCACCGGGGCACGCAACTGCTGCGCCAGCAGCTGCGCAAACGCCTCACCGGTGAGTGTGCGCAACGGCTCGGCGAACCGCAGTACCCACAGCACCTGCACCCCGAGCCGCTCGAACACCTGCCAGCGCTCGCGAAACGTGGTCAGGCGGGCCGGGCAATCCGCCGCGGCCAGGTATTCCCGCGGCATCGGCTCGAACGTGAGCACCATCGCGGGACGGCACAGCCGCCGGCTGTGCGCCGCCAGCGACGAGAGCAGTGCCTGGTGACCGAGGTGAATCCCGTCAAAGGTACCGATGGTGACGACACAGCCCTGCCGGCGCTCCGTCAAGCCATTGAGTCCGCGAATCAGCTCCATCGGCCGCCCGAGCCGTCACTGCCACACAAAAGAGGTCAAGAATACCGCAATCGCATCGCTCGAGGCAGGTCGGCAACGGCGCGAGCGCCCACCCCGGCCGGTCGCGGGCGTTGACAACCCACCCCGAGGTGCGCAGACTATCGGCCCCCCGCAACCGGGGTTCAGTGGATACGGAGCAGTTGTGGCCAACACGAAGTCCGCCGAAAAAGCGGCCCTCCAAGCGGAAAAACATCGCGCGCGTAACGTCGCGCTGCGCTCACGCATGCGCACGGTGGTGCGTAATGTGAATGCCGCCATCGCCGGCGGTGACAAGCCGGCCGCCGAGGCCAGCTACCGTACGGCCGTGCCCGTCATCGACTCGCTCGTCAACAAGCGCATCATCCATCGGAACAAGGCCGCTCGTCACAAGAGCCATCTGGCGGCCCGCATCCGCACGATGGCGTAATCGGGGCACGCCGTGGACGTCAGCGGCCAAACGCGCTCGACCATCCCGGCTCCTCCCCCTGCGTTGATTGCAGTAAAGCTTAAGCCTGCGGCGCGGCGTCGCTATCTGCTTGAGCAGATACGGCTGCGCGCTCGGCAGCAGCCTGCTCCTCCAAAAAGCGCATAACCGCTTCGCACAGCTCGCGCGTGCCGCGACCCGTCGCACCCGAGATCAGGAATCGGGGTCCGCGGTGACGCAGGCGGCGGATGATCTCGCGGGCCCGCCGCTCGCCCTCATCCTCGGGGAGCAGATCGCATTTGTTCAGGACCAGCCAGCGCGGCTTGGCCGCGAGCTCGGGGCTGAACTTCTTCAGCTCCGCAATGATGGCGCGCGCCTCGAGGACCGGATCCGCCTCGGGATCGAGCGGGGCGATGTCGAGCACGTGCAGCAGCACTCGGGTGCGCTGCAGATGCTTCAGGAAGCGGATCCCCAATCCTGCGCCCTCGGCCGCTCCTTCAATCAACCCTGGAATGTCGGCCATGACAAAGCTGCGATGCTCGCCCACGGCGACCACGCCGAGGTGCGGGTGCAGCGTGGTGAAGGGATAATCGGCCACCTTCGGCCGCGCCGCTGACACGGCTCGGATGAGTGTGGATTTCCCCGCATTGGGCTGACCGAGCAGCCCGACGTCCGCGATCACTTTGAGCTCGAGCTCGAGTGCGCGCTTCTCACCGGGCAAACCCGGACCATACTGGCGCGGCGCCCGATTCGTGCTCGATTTGAAGCGCTGGTTGCCCCAGCCGCCCTTGCCGCCGCGCGCCACCAGCAACTCATCCCCCTCGTGCGCGAGGTCGCCGAGCAGTTCGCCGGTTTCGGCATCACGAATTGCCGTGCCGATCGGCACTGCGATGTACAAATCCGCCCCGCCGCGGCCGGTGCAGTCATTGCTCGAGCCGGGCTGGCCGTGCTCGGCGCGCCAGATGCGCTCAATGCGGAAATCGACGAGCGTATTGATGCCGGCCGCCGCTCGCAGGAAGACGCTGCCACCGCGACCGCCGTCACCGCCGTCCGGCCCGCCAAAGGGAATGAACTTCTCGCGGCGGAAACTGGTGCTGCCGCGTCCGCCGTTGCCGGCCTGTACCCGGATCCGCGCCTCGTCAACGAATTTCATGGCTGTGGCCCAGACGAAAACCCCGGCGCAAAGGCCGGGGTGGTGCGAGTCCTTGTGTCCGGAAACCGCTCACGCGGCTCCCTGACGGCTCGGGTTACGCTTGCGCGATGGCCGCGGGCAGCACGTTCACGTAGGTGCGCTGCTCGAGACCCTTGCGCTGGAACTGCACCGTCCCGGCCACCTTCGCAAACAGCGTGTGATCGGTGCCGATGCCGACGTTCGAGCCGGGGCGCATGTGCGTGCCGCGCTGGCGGACGATGATGTTGCCGGCGAGCACGTGCTCACCGCCAAAGCGCTTCACGCCCAGTCGCTTGGAATGGGATTCGCGGCCGTTCTTGGTACTGCCGCCTGCCTTTTTGTGTGCCATGTGTGCAGTCTTCCGATCGAATGGGAGCGCTTCAACCCGCGCTGATGCCCGTCACCTTCACCTCGGTGAAGCACTGACGGTGCGTCTTCTGGCGCAGATAATGGGCGCGCCGCTTGAATTTCACCACCGAGACCTTGCGGCCCTTGCCGTGGCGCACCACGGTGGCGGTCACCTTGCCGCCCGCAACGAGCGGCTTGCCGAGCTTGACCTCGGCGCCCTCACCGACCAGCAGCACCTGGTCGAACTCGACCGTGGCGCCCGGCTCGGCGTCCAATTTCTCTATGCGCAGCACCCCGTCCTGGGTCACGCGATACTGCTTTCCACCGGTGGCGATCACTGCGTACATAAGCTATTGAACCAGAACGAGGGTCTTGACGAAAGGGCGGGCATTCTACTGAGCGGGCGAGCGCCGGTCAAACCCAGGTTGCATCGCCCGGATTAAACCCATCTCCCCGGCGCACCAGAGCGAGTCTTTGGCACAAATGTCTTTTTAATGCGCTTGTGCGTGCGGCGCACCTCTCGGTCGGCTACGATGCGCGGCTGTATCGAAAGTTCCCCAATAATGACCCTGGAAGAAATACGAGCGCTCGTCGAAGCCGATCTGGCTGCCGTCGACGATGTGATCCGCCAGCGCCTCAAGAGCGCAGTGCCCCTGGTCGACCAGGTCGCCGAGCACATCATTGCCGGCGGCGGCAAGCGGCTGCGGCCACTGCTGGTGGTGCTCGCCGGGCGCGCCTGTGGACATCGTCCGATGCACATCGAGGCGGCGGCGTTCATTGAGTTCATTCACACCGCCACGCTGCTGCATGATGACGTGGTCGATGGCTCCTCGCTGCGGCGCGGCCGGTACACGGCCAATGAGGTCTTCGGCAACCAGGCGAGCGTCCTGGTCGGAGACTTCGTGTATTCGCGCGCCTTTCAGATGATGGCCTCACTCACCTCCCAGCCCGTGATGGAAATCATGGCCGAGGCGACCAATGTGATCGCCGAAGGCGAGGTGATGCAGCTGATGAACGCCCACGACCCGCAGACCAGCGAGCAGCGCTACCTCGAGGTCATCTACCGCAAGACTGCCAAGCTGTTCGAGGCGGGCGGAGAGGTGGCCGCCGTGCTCGCCGGAGGCCCGCAACCCTTGCGCCAGGCGCTCGCCGCCTATGGCCGACACCTCGGCACGGCCTACCAACTCGTCGATGACGTGCTCGACTACCGCTCCAACCCGGCCGAGCGCGGCAAGAATCTCGGTGACGACCTCGCCGAGGGCAAGCCGACGCTACCGCTCATTCATGCGCTGCGCCGCGGGACGGAATCGCAGCGCGCGGTCATCCGCCAGGCCATCGAGCAGGGCGGCGCGGAGCTCGAGCCGATCATCTCGGCGATCGAATCGACCGGCGGACTCGACTACACCGCCCGCCTCGCGCAGGACGCGGCGGATCATGCCCTGGAGTCGCTGAAGGCACTCCCGGATACACCTTACAAGCGGGGCCTGGCGGCTCTTGCCCACTTCGCCGTCGAGCACACCACCTGATGGGCAGACCGGCCGCGGCGGGCCGGCAAAAACGCATGCGATCGGCATTGAAGCGCAGCGCGCGCTTCAGTACACTGCGCCGCCCTGCCCCCGTGTGCCGCTTGCGGCCTCACCCGGGCCGGCGGGAAATCTGCAGCTCGGGGTGTAGCTCAGCCTGGTAGAGCACTACGTTCGGGACGTAGGTGTCGCAGGTTCAAATCCTGTCACCCCGACCATTGATTTTCCGGTACGTTCCGATCACATGGGTGACGGTTTATACCGGAGACATGGGTAACACTTTTGCGCTGAAGGGGTTCTCGGCGCTGGTGATGCGGCATGTCTCGTGATCGAAGAAGCCCAAATCATACTGCATAAAGCTCACCAGCCAGATCTTGTCTGCGACCTGGCGGATGCCGACGTTCTGCCCTGCGAAGGCCGTGCTGAGGTTGATCTTGCGCGTGCCGATGCAGATGCGCCCGCAGGCGGTCACGGTGATTGTGAAGTCGTGGAAGGGATAGTCGAGCTCGCCGATGCCCTGGTAGAAGCGCGGTGAGGGGCGGTAGAGCTCGCTCGGATAGCGCATGTCGAGCGCCTCATGGGGCCGCTCGTTATTGAACCCCTCCAGGAACGTATCGAAGCGGCCCTGCTGCTGCAGGAAGTTCTTGGCCGCAGGCTTGGTGGCTTCCTGCTTCAGCGTTCGATGCATCCGCTCGTGACGGCCGTTCTGCTGCGGATGGGCGGGCATGGTGCGCTCGAGTGCGATCCCCAGGCGTAACCACCACACCGAGAGCTTGGTGAGGCCAAAGAGGGAGTGAGAGCTGGCAAAGGGCGTCCCGTTGTCGGTGCGGATGGCCTTGGGGAGGCCGAAATCCTTGAAAATGCGCTCGAAGACGCTGAAGGCGTACACCGCCCTGGTGCTCGAGAGAGCCTCGCAGCCGATGAGGTATCGGCTGGCGAAGTCCGTGACGGTCAGCGGATAGCAGTAGCGGCGATTGCTGAGCATGAACTCGCCCTTGTAATCCGCGCACCAGAGGTCATTCGGGGTCGTGAGCCGCGAGAGCGTCGTGCCCGTCGCCTTATAGCGGCGCGCCTTGCGTCCTCGGGTGACGAGCCCATGCCGATCCAGCACGGCGTGCACGGTGCTGATGGCCGGCAGGGGTACGTCGCTGTACTTACGACGCACCCGCTCCCGGATCTTCGGAGCACCCCAGCTGGGGTGCTCCTGCTTGAGCTGCAGAATCAGCTTCTCAACCTGGAAGGGCAGCCGATTGGCTTGCCGGTAGGGCCTGCGGCTGCGGTCGGTAAGCCCCTGAAGACCGCAATCCTTGAACCGGGAGAAGAGCTTGTAGCCGGTCTTGCGCGAGATATCGAACTCGCGGCACAGCACCGCCATCTTCTCCCCATCGAGCAACCGGGCAACAAATCGCAGCCGTTCTTCCACTTTGGAACACTCCCGCCACGGCATTTGCGTACCCCCGCAAATGCCCGAAGTGTCACCTATGTGCTCGGAATATTTCGTAACCTATGTGCCCGAAGGCTCATTCCTGAATTGTTTTCCTCCCCAAAACCTTTGGTTCCACCTTATTCTGTGGAGATTGGTTCCAGTTTTTGCGGGTGGCCATACATTGACGCGGGTAGGTGCGCAAGGACGATTCGCGAACCAACGTGTCAACAGCTAATTTGACGGCAGCCCGGCTTCGCCGGGCTGGCCAACTAGCTCGATTGCGCTCTTCTCGCGCTAGGCATCTGCTGATAACTCATTCGCGAGGGGCTCGAACACGAGTTGCACGGCATCGCGCCACGATCGGTACTGGATTTGATCAGCGCTATACAAGGGCGAGCGAATCGTGACTCGCTGTGGGCCGCGTGTAGCCAGCGATTGCAATTCCCGGACGGAGCGACCGCCCAGGTGGCTGCTCCGAATCCACACTGGCTGACTGTAAACGATGAGGGTGCGCATTCGCCGCATCGCGATTGCGGCTTTAAAGCGCCGCTCGAGAATTTCGTCCACATAGAAGTCGCTGCCCCGGTACTGCTGGTGGTACCAGGGACCGGACAGCCGTGCAGGGTGTAACTGCGGATCCCGTAACAGTGCTTGCACGTCAGCGAGCACTTTTGGGCCGCCCGGCCAACTCCGTCCCGGAGGAGGCGTCCGAGAAAGGTTCAGGCAGCCGAGCGCAAGCGTCCAGCCGGTCTTTCGCTCGGTCGCGTAGCCCAGAAACTGCTCCGAGATGTATATCTCGGAGAAAGCCACCACTTTAGGACCCAAAACGAAGGCGTCGATATCGCGATCATGCTCCTCAATCCGCGCCCAGAGCTCCGCGGCAGTCGATTCGAAATCATACAGCACTTCCCGGAGGACAATCCGAGGCTCCGCGGGGATCTGCCGCGCACCTCGCTTCACCGTGGCCGCTCTACCTGTGGATCTTTGAAACTCAGCATCAGCGCCCCCCCATGGCGGCGAGCCTCGAGCAATCCCTCCTCCCTTAGAATTGCGGCCACGGCGGATCCGTACTGCGGTGAGGGCCAGCCGGCATCGAGGAGCCAACGGCCGAACGATCCCGCTCGCGGCGCCCCATCGCGCCTTGCCTCCAACCTCACATCCCGGCACCCGGCGAAATACGTCTCGATCTCCTCGATGACACCGGCTTGGAGTGGAAACGACAAATTCCCCCACCGCACCTCGAAACCGCTGTCCAAGTCTCCCCGATAGCTAATGAGCGTGCCACGGCCACTCAAGGGCATGACCGAGCGTCTTCGCGAAGCCCCCGCAGGCGGTACCATCGCCGCCTGCGTCCTCCTGCGCGGCCATCGCGGCAGTCCGGCTGGGGCGGCGCCGTGAGCGCTGGCACCCGTGAAGTTTTCAGCTAAACAGCGGACGTCGTAACCGATCATGAAGAGCGCCGCCTCCAGGGCCCGCATCCGCTGCGGCACGGTCGCGCCGAGTCCCTTCAAGGCAGTACCCGACCGATTTGCAAGCGCCTCGAGCAACCAGCCGAGCCGCACCTTAGCAACCGCCCAGTTCAGGATGTCATCCGGACCCGTGTAGGTGATATGACCCGGTGACTGTGCGTCCGGAAACAGCCGCCAGACTGTACGATTGATCGCGGTGGACGGAAACGCAAGTTCGGCCGGCACTGGATCTGTTATACACGCACTCACCCGCCAGCCCTCCACCAGTGAGCCGATGGCTGCGGCGACACGAGAGTCGTAGATTGGGAGCCCATCGTCTGCGTTCAGCGCATGCACCTTGGTGAGCATCGCATTCATATTCTCGACCGGTGGCATCAAGAGCGTCGTATCGGCTTCGTTCAAAACGAAGGCGGCCTTGCAGCTTTGGAGATAGTTGCACAGCGACTGTGCCACACACTTGGACGTCAGAAATGGCAGTGCCCCGACCGTCGGGTTCCGGTTACCACCCCACCTAAGAATCTCCTTACAAGCCGCGAAGGCGTCGTCCTGGTTTCCTGTGTTGACCGCCAGGCACAGGTCGGCGGATAACTGTGCCAGCGTGGCACACGTTTCTGCCCAATTCCCGGTCGTCATGCCTTGCGCTCTCCAGATATACGAGCGAGCGACCGCCGGAAGGCCGATGAGCCTGCTTCTCACGGCCGCCGGAACATACCGCGAACGCGGAATGCGCAAGTTGACCTTGAGGGTCCCGACGTTTCTGTTTAGCCACGCCATAAAGTCGGTGACTGACGGGGACGCAAGGAAATCCGTCTTATTCATTTAAATATCTCATGTTGGTCGTTTTATAAGGCAACAACTGCGCCGCGCGCCCGCCAATTTCACGATTTCGGAGAACATTTCGGATCAGGCACGCATCTCTTCGCATGGCGCCCGGGGGAAGCCGACCGACAGCGTTACGCGATTCTTGGTCAGCGTGGCGGCTTCGATACACACTACAATCACGATAAGAGGCTGAGAGGAACTGACAGGATACCGACAGTATCCCCCCCGTCCGCCTGCCACCGTGACCAACCCGTCGATTCGGTTGCCGCAGAGGACATCGAATTCACAACTTCCCGATTTTCTCGCTTCAAAACCTGTGCCGCGACGCCCGATGGGTACAAACCCGCCTTCTCCGAATTCGCTGCCGGTCCCACGGCAAGTGGCCCGCCGCTTACGCGCTTTGAAACGTCCTTTCTTTCGCCCACCAACACCCTCCCTCTTCCCTGTCGCCTTCGGGCTTTCTGGTTTTTCCTCCGCGTTTCAAAGCCCTTACTTATAGCTAGACTCGGGACATAGGGCTGATTCACTTCCGTGTGTATCTTCTGAAACAGCGAACCCGGTCCGTCCGAATTCACGGCGGTCGTGAGACGCCGAACGAGATCCGCCCTCTCCCCGGGCTTCAGATTCAGTGCCGTCCAAGTGCGATTTCCATCAGGGCCAATCTTCTCGATTCGACGTCGGAGCGGAATCGAGGTGAGGAACGTGCCCTTTCGGGAGAAGACGATCGAATGAGGAGTTTGAGAGACAGCAATTGAATTCATGAGCGTCCTCCAGGCGGGGGATTCCGAATGTTCCGCATGCCGACGACCGAATGTGTCGTCGAAGCGGATTCCGAGCCGCGCCTGCATTACGGGGGACACTTTCGAGAGGCGATCCTGAGGTTCAGGAGCGCGACTTATTGAGAAATGCGTAAGTGAGTGACACTTTTTGCGCTTCTTGCGGTCCAAGTACCCGGAATGGTTACATTCGGGGTACTGATGAAGCACTCAGAGAAACGCAAGGAGCTGGAGCGACGCCGACGA
>JAJZUT010000013.1 GCA_021847105.1 Pseudomonadota bacterium
GTTACCGGTTTGACTGATGCCCGAGACCGTCAGTGCACCGGAGTTCAGCAGCGAGATATCCCCGCTCGTGCTGTTCGTGGCGTTGAACCCGCCAACCGCGTTCGCCCCGCCCAGCACCGTGCCGCCACTCGAGCTCGTCGTGAGCGTCCCGGTGGTGGAGATCGTGCCTCCCGACTCGCCGATCGAGCCGCTCGAGGTCAGATTCACCGGGCCGTTGCCAGCGGCGACTGTGCCGGTCACGGTGATCGCCCCGGTGTTATCGAGCGCCACCGAACCGCCGCCGCTCTGATTGATGCCCGAGACCGACAGCGCTCCGGAGTTCACCAGCGAGATGTTGCCGCTCGTGCTGTTCGTGGCGCTGAGCCCGCCAACCGCGTTCGTGCCCCCCAGCACCGTGCCGCCACTGGAACTCGTCGTGAGCGTCCCCGTGGTATTGACTTCTCCTGCGCTGCCACTCTCACTGATGGCGCCCGAGGAGGTCAATGATACCGCGCCCCCTTGGGTGGCCACTTGGTTCTGAAGTGCGATGGCACCACCGCTGTTGCTCAGCGACACGTCACTTCCGGTGGTCGTGATCCCCGCCACTGCCGTGCCGCCCGGAGGGGTCAGGGAAGTCACCGTCACCGTGTCGCCGGTCCCGCTGTCCGCGAGGTAAATTCCACTGGTCGAGCTCGAGTCGCTCGCGGCGAGGCTGCTCAATCCCGCAGTCTCAATTGGAACGGCAAGCGAGCCGATGCCGCTCTGGGCCTGCATCACGAGAGCCGGAGAACCGCCGAGCGTCAGAACCTCTCCCGAGGCGCTCGCCGAGATGGCCCCATGCGGCGCGCTCAGCACCAGTGCACCATTGTTATCGTACGACCACGAACTGTTCCAGGTGATGTTTGCGGCGGAATTCAGCAGCAGTGCCGACGAAATCTGTGTTGCCGGCTGGATCGCAACCGTGCCGTCCACATTGGAGATCGTGAGATCGCCACTCGAGGTCGTGAGGGAAACCTGCGCGGTACTGAGCTCACTGCTGAGCGTGCCGTCGGTGACGACGGAGGCCGAGCCCGAGCCGCTGGCGCCATGCACGATCGAGATCGTTGCCGGATCGAGCAGCAGCGTTCCGACTCGACCTGCGGGCGCGCGCAGGTCCACTGCGCCCTGAAACTGAAGGGTCTGCAGGCCGGAAACCTCGGCCGCGCCTCCGTTTCCCTGCCCGTCTCCACGCGCAGCGATGTGACCGAGAAATTCGGTGCTGCCGTTCGACCAGACGGTCACATTGCCACCATTGCCGCTCGTCAGGGCATTGGCGTTGATGCTTGTTCCTGCTCCAACGTAGGTCGCCGCTGAATCCTGCAACCCCGGGTTCGCGCCGTGGGCACCGCCGCCGACATATACGGTGCCCCCGGCGGCATTTCCGTTGGCATCGACAACGGAGTGCCCGTTGAGCGATACCGTTTTACCCAAGACTTCGACTGTGCCACCGGTGGAACTCGGGCCGCTACCGCTCGCATCGAGCGTTCCGCTGTTTGACACAGCGCCATCTGGCCCCGATAGCACGATGGTGCCGCCAATACGATCTATGTGGCTGGCGCGCACGATCCCGCTGTTGTTGACGGCAGATGCAAACACAGCCTGCGTGGCTCGTGCCGTGAGCAGCACTTGCCCGCCATTCGCTTCGATCCGCCCGGCATTTTGCACCGCAGCGCTGGCCCCGGTCGGGTTCTTGCTGAGGTCTCCGCTGACCTGCAGACGCAGCAGCCCTCCTCCGTAAAAGTCCAGCGTCGCCACCTTGCCTGCCGCCATGGCGACCGTGCCGTAATCGGCCACCACGAGCCCACGGTTGAGGACGGTACCGCCGAGCAGAGCCACCGAGCCACCGTGTGCGGCGCTGATCGTGCCGTCGTTGATGATGGCACCCGGTGCGCCGTTCAGGGCGCGGAAGGAGAAATGTCCCGTGGTCGGATCGAAGCCGGTCATCTCCAGCGAGCTGGCGATCAGCGAACCGACGTTCAGCTCGGCGCTGCGACCGAACAGAATGCCGTTCGGGTTGAGCAATACGATGCGTCCGTTGGCATTGATCTTGCCAAAGATCTGGCTGGGGTTTGCATCCAGAATCTCGTTGATTGCGACAGAGCTGGCCGAAGGTTGGGAGAACTGCACGGTGTCGCTGGCGCCGACATTGAAGCTCTTCCAGGTCAGGGTTAGCTGGTTCGAGAGCTGCTCGATCAGCGTCGTCGAGGAGCTCGGATGCGAAATGCTGCCCGCGCCGCTCGTCACGGCACCGCCTGTCGGACCCGCCGCCAGTGCCGCCGGCATGCCTGCCCCGAAGCCGATGGCCGTGGCGAGGCCAACCGTGACCGCACGCAGCTCTCTGCGAATGAACAGACGAATGGTCGGATTACCCATGTAACTCACCCCCGCCAGCCGAACCGCCTGGACGCGTTTCGCCTGGCGCTAAAAACTGATTCCCATCCTGAAGAAGTACTCCGGTCCGCTGCCCATGCCTGGCAATCTGGCGGTGACCGGTGTCGCGACATCGATGCGCGCGAAAATTCGGCCGGGCACGTTGAATTGAACCGCACCGCCCCAGCCACCGAGATTCACGTAACGGGTATTGGTGGGTTCCGGAACCGACGTTGAGAAATCGTTGAGCCAGCCGGCGCCGTAATCCATGAACAGGGAAAACTGCAGCTCCTGGCCCCATGTACGGCCGCGAAACGCCGGCCGGTTCGCGAAGCCCGGCGCACCGACGATCAGTTCCGCAGTTCCGATGAGCCCCTTGTCGACCAAATCCGCTGCGACCGGGTAGGCGCGCACGGCATCGGGGCCGGTAAGGGAGAGCTGTTCAAGCGAGACCAGCGGATCAGTGCTCTCCTGTCCCTGCACGTGCAGCAGCAGCGATATGTTCGACGAGAGGCGCTGCAGGCGCTGAATGGAAATCGCGACTTTATTGAACTGTCCCGTGGCGCCGTAACGACTCGCGTTTGGATTGGCTGTCGGCTTGTACGGGCCGAGCGCGCCGAGCAGGTTGTTAAAGCCGTGAACGTATGAGACCAGCAGCTGATTGATGCCGTGGAAGCGTGCATCGATCCGCGTCCATTTATAGTCCAGGCGCACCGTGCTCAGGTTGTCCTGGAAAAGCTTTGTACCTTCGGCGGTGAATGAGGCCCGCTTGACGTCGAATGCCACGCCGACGCTCGAACGGCCAAGTCGGCTTGGGGCAAATTTGTGCTGATAGCCGAGCTGCGCAATGGACGAATGTCCGGTCGCATGCAGCAATTGCAGACTTCCGCCGAGGCCCCCGATCACATAGGCATTCGTGTAATACGAGACGTCGAGAAAATCATTTGGCGTGAGCACGGGAACGGTGTAGGCGGCGCCGCCGTATGTCCCGTGCTCGCTGTGGTGCTGCGGGTCGAATTCATACATTCCGGAGAACTGCAGCTTGTCTGCAAGACCGAACGGGTCGTTCAAGGTGACGCCGATCTGCGATCGATACTTGCCGGAGACGGCCACGCCCTCGTTGTCGACGGAAAAGCTGCCGTCTGCACGGGCCACCTTCTGGACCCGTAGCGTCAGGTCACTGGTACCGAGCTGACGGCCGGCAGACAGGACGCCAAATGCGCTCACGCCCGGGTAGCCGTTGATGGTGAGCAGCGCCGACTCGATCGCATCTTTGTTGATCGGCTGATTCAGCAGATCTTTGAATGGACGGCGCAGCACGCGCTTCGAATAGCCCCGGTTCCCGATGATGCGTACGCTCGCGAGCGTCGCCGGAAGCACCTCCACCGTCACGACGCCGTTCACGACGGTCTGCGCCGGCACGAAGGCCTGGGCGAGCACCAGGCCTTTGCTGTGGTAATAGTTGGCCACTTCCGCGGCGATCGCCTGCAACTGGTTGATCGCGTAACCTTGTGGAGGCTGCCTGGCGAGTGCTTGAGCGAGAATGCGCTCGGCCGCTGCAACGTGGATGCCGTACTGCGGCATGTCATGCACGCCGATGAGATGGAACGCCTTGACCACGAGCTTCGGCCCTTGCGTCAGACCGAATGGCCGCTCGTTGACCCCGGGGATGACCAGGCGCGGCACGTGCCGGATGAGGCCCGGTGAGGTGCTCTGTGGTGTCGGCGGCAGCACGCCATTGGACGGAGCCAGCGGGGACGCCTGCACCATCGCATTGTGCACCGCTGCCGATGCCAACCAGGCGATGACCAGAAGCGATGCTCGATTGTGACTGATGGAAGACTTGTCGAAACGCACGAGGTCCGTTCCCCCGGAACCGGGTCTTAGGCGCGTGTGCCCGGCCCTCTGCTGGCGCCTGTTTTTGGCGCGCGCCGCTTTGATTCTTGGCTCGTTGCGAGCGCCGGTACGTTAGCCCGTCCACTGCGGCTTTGCAAGCGACCCATGGTATCGCCCGAGCGCAGTACTAGCGCCCGGCGTGCGAAGGCACAGCGGGCGGATTCACGGTGATTCCAAGCGTTTGCGCCAGAGCAGCCAGAGGGCTTGTGGAGGGAGTAATGGGTGTGTTCGCGAGAGCCTGCTGCTGTCGCAGCCGTTCACGTACGCTGTCCACGACGGCAGCGAACCAGTCGGCCTCGCGGTCGGCGGCGATGCGAGCCGGTCCGAGCCGGATGAGTGCGGCATTGACAGCCCGGATGTGAGCGTCGCTCCAGTGGCGCTCAGACAGCAGCGGCCGCAGCAGTACGCGTACCGGGTCGGCAGGCTGCGTGCGCAGCCGGTTCACCGCCGCGCGGCTGGAGGTGGCGCGGGTCACCGGACTCTTCATCGCAGTCCACACCAGGAGCGAGAGCAAAATCACCAGTAGCGCAGCGAGCGTTCCCAGCAACGCGATGCGCTTGGTGAGGCGCGGCGTCGGCGTGCTGAGCGCAGCGCGATGCGGTGGCTGCGCTGCGATTGAAGGCCTGATGCTGCGCGGCTGGGTCGTGATTTCGAATTCGGAAACGTCCCGGGCGCGGCCGTCCTGCGCGGCGTGCTCGAGCGCGCCCGAGTCCGCTCCATCGAGCAGGGGCGCGCGCAGCCGCCGATAGGCCTCGCGACTGATGCGTCCCTCCAAGTGCTCGCGGCCGAGGGCACGCAGCCTCTGAGTGATGTCTATGCTCATCCTCCCCTGCCGCCCGGCTATTGGATCTGCCGCACCACTCGGAAGCCGGTCACCGCCGAGGGCGCACCGCTTTGCGCTCGCGCCGCGCTCGGCGTGCACTCCGAGAAGCTGTCACGGTAATCGCCCCCGCGTGCCTGCAGCTGGCTGCCGTGGCGAACCCATTGCTGGACATTGCCATAAGGATTGTAAAGACCCCACGCATTCGGGGAACCGGAGTTCACCGGCAGCAGCGATGCCGCAACACCGGGCTTGCGACAGTTGGCATTCTCGATCGGCGCGCCCTTGGCACCGGCATCCGCCGCGTAAACATACTGCGCGGCGGTCGGCAACCGGTAGAGCGCGCCCGTTTCGCGCGACAGCCAGTGCAGGTACTGTCTTGCCTGCGCGATCGAAATCGATGTGACCGGCAGATTCGGTGAGGCGGTGCTCGGCGCGCATTTTCCGGTCGCAGCGCAGTAGCGAGCAAAGTCAGCATTGCTGACCGTGTAGCGGCCGATGGCGAACGGATGACCGCCGGGCGGCGCCGGTACCACGACCAGGATCGGGCCGCGCGCACCGGCGATCCGATCCCAGCAGCTTGCCCGGGGGTTGCCGCCTGCGCCGATGAGTTCCGGATTTGCGCAGTCGTGCAGCGAGGGCGGGCCCGCTGGGGTCACGTGGGCTACTGTCGGTGTCGAACGCGCAACGGTCACGGCGCGTGCGGCTTGCGAGGGCGCGAGCGGACTCGCCGGCCCCGGCGTCCTCGGTACGCTGCCCACCGCCGGTGTCGCGACGGATCGCGTCTGTGTCAGCGCGCTAGGTGGGGGCGGCGTCGGCTTCGCAAATGTCTTGTCGTTCGGGAAGAGCCTGTGGCCGATGGCCATCAGGTGCGCCGCAGCGGTCGGATTTGCCGTCCCGGCGATTCGTGCTGTGAAGCGGCGCTCGAGCGCCCGCACAAGCGCCCTCGCCTCCACGGGAGATTGTCGCGATGCCTCAGTGATCTGGGCGCGGATGCGGGCGAGATCCCCCTCATCGACACTGCGCATGGCGTGCTCGAGACTCACATAGCCGGCATAGCGCTGCGCTGCGGCGGCCAGGGGCGCGAATGTCGGCACAGTCGCACGCCCCTTGGCAACGAGACGTGCGGCCTGCGCAAAGCGACCATCCAGGGCCGCGCTGCCGGCGAGACGCAGATAGGCGGCGCCGATGGCGGCCGGTGCATCGACAATGAGAAACGAGCTCTGGGGTGGTAAACGCCCCTGCAGCACGTGCAGTGATGCCAGTGCTTCTTCGACGTTGTTCGCTGCGGCCTGCAGTCGCAGTTTCTGCTCGATCGCTTCGGTCTGCGCCTGCTGCTGCTGCGTCACTTCTTGCGCGGCGAGGCGCGCGCGGGCTGCCGTCAGCGACTTCAGAGCCTGTGCGTACGCCGATGGTGGCACCCCGTAGGTCTGGGCGCGCGCGAGCATCTGTCCGGCCGCCTCCAGCTGACCGATGCGGCGCAAGTGGTTGGCTTGCTCGAGGTAATCGGCTGCGGCCTGCACACGAGTTCGGGTGAAGACCGGATCGCTCGCCCCGAGATACACCCGCAGTTCACTCAGTCGCGCACGCAGCTTCGCGTCCCACACCGCCGGAGTCGTTCCCGGACCGTCTTTGAGCAAGACCGCAATGTCACTCTGCAGCTGCGTACTGCGTGCCGCCCGCATCCGAGCGACTTGCGCGGCCTGGTGCGGGCCACGCAGGCCTGCCGTCGCAAGCTGGTCACGTTCGCGCTCAACGAACGCTGCAGAGGCGAGTGTGGCATACCGCTCGAGCAAGGTCCGCGCCTCGGCGTAAGATTGGTGCTTCTTAAGTTGATCCAACCGGTGCGCCAGCTGCAGTTCGCTGTAGCGCTGGACCGCACCCAGCACCGGATCGTGCGGCGCGTTGACACGCAGCGCCGTCACGTCCTGCTGCAGAGCGAGCAAGCCCTTCAGCGGCGGCTGTGTCTTCAGCAACGCGCTCAGCGACTGCTCGCTGCCGGCGATCTGGGTGCTTGTCTGCTGCGCTTGGATCGTGGCGCGCACACGCGCCTGCAAATTGCGCAGCATCGGATTGGACGGCGCGCTCGACAACCCGCTCGTGAGCAGCTGCGCGGCGAGCGCGGTATCGGCGTGCGCAAGGGCGAGGCGCGCCTGGGTGGCGAACGCGCCCGGCAGACGCGGGTCATGCAGCAATGCGCTGTGCGGATCGATGCGGCGTACCGCCGCAAGGACCGCCGCAACGTTATCCGGACCCTGCGCCGGGATGAGCCGGCCGGCGGAGAGATCCGCATCGAACAGGTTGCTCTCCTTTTCGAGCGCGTTGCTCGCATCACTGGCGACCTGCTGTGCGATGCGCTGCGCATCGGCATAATCCGGCAGATACTTCAGCAGCTGCCGTGCGAACCCTCCGGCGGTGAAATAATTCCCCCGAACCTCTGCCTTGCGAATCCGCCGCTGGTAGAAGTGAATCAATCCGTCGCGCGCACCGCGGTCCGCGAAAATTGCGTCGCGTCCGGTGCGCGACAGCCGGTCGAGCGCCGGTAGAAGCGCCGCAATTCGCGCCCCGTTGCCGCTGCGCAGCGCAGTCAGCCAGCGCTGACGCTGATAGCGCTGCAATTCTCCGGGCACGACCACGATGGCCACCACGACCGCCGCGACCAGGGCAACTCCGATACCGCCGTAGAGCGCCGCGGATCGCTTCGGTGGCAGCAACCCATTGAGCAATTCGATCGCCGAGGCGCTGCGTTGCTCGCGCTTGAAGGCCAGCCCGCGCTTCAAGGCCCGCCATTGCGCCCGCGACAGGCCGTCTGGGCGCTGCGGAGTCAGTCGTGCATCGCGGGCCTGCACTGCGGACTTGCGTCCGAAGGGATGTCGGCCGGTCAGCAGCTCGTAGGTGACGCAGGCGATTGCGTAGACATCGTCGCGCGTATCGGGTTCTAGGCCCTCGATCATCTCGCAGCTGGCATACGCGGGAGTCAGCCCGCCGAGTGTACCGGCGTCGAAAACCGTGACGGAGCCGGTTGCCTGGTCGTTCTGTTTCGCCGCGCGAGCGATCCCAAAGTCAAAGACCTTCACCACGCCATTGCGTGTCAGGAACGCATTGGCCGGCTTGAAGTCGGAATGCACGATGCCGCGCTCGTGCGCATAGGCCATGGCACGGCAAATGTCGCGAGTGATGCTTAACGCCCGTTCCTTGCCAAGACCGGCGCTGCCGGCTTGTTTGATGACACGGTCCAGCGGCTCGCCGTCGAGTAACTCCATGGTCATGAACACGTTCGAGCCATCGCGATCAAAATCACCGACGGTGACCACGTTCGGATGGGCCAAGCTCTGCGACTTGCGAAACTCCCGCTGAAGTGCCTTAAGGGACTCGGGGTGACGCTTGAACTCATCATTCAGGATCTTGAGCGCCACGTACGGATTGCGGTCCTGTGCCTCCTCCATGCGCAAATCGCGCGACTTGAACACGATGCCCATGCCGCCGCGGCCGATTTCCTTCTCGAGTATGAATCGCTCCTTCAGTACGCTGCCCACGGTGAGCGGCGCGGTCGATCGCGCCCACTGACTCGGATCGGTCCAATTCGAGCTGCCGCCACCGGTATCGGAGCGATCCGCGCTCTCCGCTCGGCTGTCGGGATCGCGAGCGGCCTCGGTGCCGGGCGCCCGCACGCGCAGGCGGGTGAGCTGCGCATCGGCGGGCATCGGCGGCGGCAGGCCGGGCTCGGCTGCACTCGCACGGAAGCGGGTGGGCTCAACGGCGCTCGGCTGGGACGGCTCGGCGTGAGTCTTCGGTGCTCTGAGGATCGTCTGATCGGCGGGCGCCGCGGCCTGGATGGCCTGCGCCAGTACGCGGTGCGTTTCCTGAGAGATGCGTCCGGCGCGCAACAGCGCGTCCACCGCGGCGCGGTACCTCGACGCCTGCTGCGGCTCGCGCGCAAGGCTGTCTGTGAGCGCGCGCTGCACCGTCTCGAAGTCGGCTTGACCCGCAGCGTAGGCCGCCAGCGATTCCCGAAATCCGCTCATGCGCGCGAGAACTCCACCACGATGGCCGATACATTGTCCTGGCACGCCCCGCCCAGCGCCTCCTTCAGCAGCGCGTGGCACACATCCTGTGGATCGCGCGCACCCAGCAGGGTCGCGAGTCGCTCCTCGGCAACCTCTCGGTACAGCCCGTCGGTGCATATCAAAAAGCGGTCACGGTCTTGAAGCTCGCGCAGCTCCAGATCGAGATAAAGTTTCTCCGTGCCGCCGACCGCGCGCGTGATGACGTTCTGCCCGGCGTGCCGGCCCGCGTCCGCTGCATCAAGGGCACCCTCGTCGAGCAGTTCCTGCACTTCGCTGTGGTCGCGGCTGATACAGCTGAGCGACCCGGTGCGCCAGCGGTAGATACGGCTGTCACCGGCCCACACGCTCAGGCAGCGGTCCGCAAATGCAAGCAGGATCGCAACGGTGCTGCCGCAGACTCGACCATCCTCAAGCGATTTGCGATACAGGCGCTCGTTCACGAACTGCATACGGTCTTCCACGTCATCCAACAGCTCACTCAGTCGATCGCGCCGGATGACACTACAGAGTGCCTCGATGATCATCCGGCTTGCGAGGTCCCCGGCATTGTGGCCGCCCATGCCATCTGCGACCGCCCACAGCCCGACCCCGGGCAGATCCAAAACAGCATCCTCGTTGTGATTGCGGACATTTCCCTGCGCCGTGATCGCCGCCGATCGCCAAGTAAACCCGCTGATGTTCCGCTCCTTCAGCATGCGTACCGGACACCCGCCGAGTCCGCTGCCCAAAAGTCACGACGGCGACCCCGATGCCCGTCGCAGAGCCCGTTCTGGCGCGTTCCGTGGCGGCTGCGTGCCAGGTAGACTCTCGCGTGCATCCGGGTGAGGCGCCGAGCGACGCTCAAGGTGCCCCGCCGTTGGGCGCCTCGTGCAGAGTGGATGCGGCTGGCTGAATTTCCAGCACCATCAGCGGCTCGGCCGCCGCCGATCCGGTCTCGCTGCTCAGCGGCGGGACACCGGCAAGCCCATCCTCGATTCTGCGCAGAGCACTGTCGAGTGGCCTCAGGAGCGGCTCGATTCGTGACGGTTTCATCAGCGCTTCGGTGCCGAGCACCCACAAATCATGTGCCTCGAGGCGCTCGTACTGCAGTTCGACATCCGCTTCGAAGCGTGCAGGAGCCGGTGCGGTCAGCAACCGCAGCAGATCCGCGTCGCCGCCACTCGCCCCGGTCTGCGCGGCCGGCCCGGCAAGCGGAGCGGTGGCACGGTCTGACCCTTGCATGCGGGGTGGGCTGAGCACTTCACTCAGGTGTCCGTTGCGAGCCCTGAGCACCTGCATCGAGCCGATTCGCACCAGCGCACAATCGGCCCCCTGAGCGAGAAAGAACACTGCGGCGGGCACTGCCTGCGCGGGCGGGAACGCCCCGGCGCGCTGTCCCAGCACGCGCTGCAGCGCGCGCCGCAGCGCCTCGACTTGCCCCTGCAAAGAGGCTTGCGGCGCCAGATCATGCACCACATCGGCAAGCATCTCGAGGTGAGGCGCCGAATCGGACCCGCCGAGTGAGACAATCACACCCCAGAGCCCGATTTCTGCACGTCGCACGAACCTCGGCTCCGCCATTGCCTGCAGGCCGGAGCGCTGCGGCCGTGGATGAGCGGCCCGCACGTCAAATTGCGGTGCGCTGAGCAGAACCTCGCTCGCTGCAGCCGAGATTTCGGGGATCGGTGCCGTGGGGCCGGCGAGCGCAACGCTGCGCCATCCGGCCTGCGCCCATTGGCCCTCCAAGAGCGCCACGAAGCTCTGTGGCGCAGGCAGCCCGTTGGTGACGAGCCAGGCGGGCTCAAGGGACTCCGAGCCCTGAGTCCACCACATTGCACACGGACGGAAGGTGCGCGCCAGAGTCAGGGTTGCGAGCGCATTGGCAACGCGCTGCGGCGAATCATCCAGCATGGAAAAGTGCCACTGTGCGGCAGCAGTTGTGAAATCCGCCCCGCGCATGTAAGTCATGATCTGACCGGACAGCTCGAGTTCGCCGCGCTCGAAGCCCGTTGCGAGCGCCTTAACTTGGGCGTCGAACGCCTCAAAATCGAACTCACCCGCATCGAGTGCCCCGCGCGCCACCTCTTCGGCGGCATCAAACCACGCCCCCCCCGACCCACAGGCCATTTCGAACAGACAACTGTCCGCGGGCAGGGGCAGCAGCACGGTAAGCGGGAAATACCGTCCCACGCGATCGACGCTTGGCATCATGACACCGGCGTACGCTCCCTCACCGCAGATCCCTTCCGCGAGCACGAACCGCCAGACCGGACTGGTCAGATACGTCTCAAGCCAGCGCGCGCCGAGTCGTTCGCGGCTCGCGTGCAGACTCTCCTGCAGCCAAGCATCCCAAACATCGACGAACGTCTGTGGCGCTCGCCGCTGCACGAAATCGCCCCTGCAGGGAAGCTTGCCGTAGAAGCCGCTCTCAGATGGCACCAGCATGCTACCGCTAGGGATTGCAGTGAAACCCGATGGCCGCATCCTCTGTAAAGGGATTGCGGATGGAATCGGCATTGAGCAGAACGCTCATCGACTTCCCGCCGGCGTGGAATGCGACGCGATAGCGTGTACCGGAGAGCGCCACGATGCGAGCCTCACCGAGGAGTCGGAACCATGCCCAGGGTCCCTGCAGCAGCGGACCGGGTATGTTCCCAGCGGGGGCGGTGAACTCGAAAGTGGCCTCGCCGAGGCTTCCTGGCCAGGTCATCTCGATACTCTGCACCGGCCCATGCGCGTACTTGAAGCGTTGGCCATCCACATTGAGACGGAAACTGGAGACCGTCGGATCGAGTACGTCGGCCATCAGGCTGAAGCGGACTTGCGGTTGCGCCGAACCGGAAGCAAAGAACAGCTCTCGGATGCGACGCGCGCGCTCGAATTGCTGCAGCATCGCCGCTGATCCGCCTGCCGCTCCGGCTCGCCATCGCCACGGCACGCTCGTAGTGTCCACGAGTTGCGCCAGGTGATTGCGGAAAAAGCTCGCAAACACCCCGTTCGGTCCGAAGACGTGGGCGAAATCCCCAAGCGCCGCATCACTCGAACTGCTCGGATCGAGCGGGTAGCGTCCGCCGACCAACTCGCGACATTGTCTGACGACTTTGGCCTGATAAAGCTTCGCCAGCTCCCCGGATGCCTCTGAGTTGACGATCGAAGCGCTGCGGACTGCCACCTGTGCTGCCAGGCGGCCGATCGGTGCCGGTAGCTCCTGGGCCAGGAGCGCGAGCGACTGTCGTGCGCCGCGCATTGCCGCCTGGACGCTCGGATCGAGCGCACTTTGCTGCCCGACGCCGGAGCCTGTCGTGAGCAACCGCTGGTATTGCTGATTCAGCGTCGCCAGCATCTGGTCGATCGGGGCCTGCCCGGGCGGTCCGGACACCAGCTGGCGGATGGGCGCGAAGTAGCTCGTCACGCGTGTGCCCGGCGGTGGCGCGCCCTGAGGCCCGGAGCCGATGATTTTCTTCAGCGCATTCAGCTTTGTGGCCGCGAGCGTACCGCCGAGGGCAGCCGCCGCGCTCTTCGGGGGTTTCAGCAGGTCCGTGTTCTTCGCCACCACCCGCAAGAAGCCCTTGAGCGGCGAGGCCGGGCTCGAGATGATCCCGAGCGTATCGATGAACTGCTGCGGGGAGCCGGCGGAGCGGATGCCGACATCCTGAACCAGCGTCTTCCAATACTGGAGGTAGTCGCTCTCGTAGAGGCTCATCACCTGATACGCCAAGCCTCCGCTGCCGTGCAAGTCGGGTACCTGGCCACCGAAGACCCATGAATTCTTCAGAAAATCCGCAACCAGCTCATAGCGGCTTTTGCTGTTGACGCGCTCGAATACCGCCCGTGTATACAGCGCCGGTATGGGCTGCGACAGGGAGGTGCCGCTGCGACGGACGAGCACTGAAGATCCCGTGCCGATCTTAAGATCGAGCCTGATCGACTGCGCCGGGTCATTCAGATAGCGCAGTTTCAACTGATCGTAGATCAGCACGGGCAGTGAGGCGCTGCGCAGCGCAATGCGCGCCTGGGTCACAGTCTGCGTGTCGAGTGGAATCGAGCTCAGCCGATCATGTGTGAGCAGCTGGTTGAACTGCGCATCGAGTTCCCGAGCGGTTCCCGGATTCTGCGGATACATCGACTGCCAGAGAACCTGGGCGACATAGCGCAGGTAATCGGGGTCACGATGTTGCGCGCTGCCCAACATCAAGTAGCCCTTGAGCAATGCGTATAGCTTCTGCGGCGAGGCCACACTCCCCTGCAGCGTCTGTTGCCACTGCTCGGCGAGTGCCGGCACCAGAGTTGCGTTGAGCTCGCGGACGTAGGCCTCGCGCGCTTCGGTGCCGATCTCTGCGCCCTGATACAGCCCTGCGCGCATGTACCAAGGAACCTTGCCGCGATACTCCTCGGCCTGTTCCGCCAGGTGTTGCAGCGCATCGAGCCGTGGCAGCGCCGCGGCAACGCTCGGGTCAGCGGGCTTGCCGACCTGCTGATACGCATGAGTTGCCGTGAGCACGCGCCCGAGGTAAGCCGCATTGGCATCATAGCTGCCGATGAGCCACGACAGCAGCAGCACGAGCGCGGCGAGGCAGGCGATATAGGCGCCGGAACGGGCGAGGATCATCCGTGCCTGCGCCACCCGATTCACGCCGGCCAGGCCCGATTCGGGGAAAATCACGCCTCTCAGCAAAGTATCGATGAAGTAGGCGCGCCCGCGACCGGGCGCCGGAGGCGCAACCGCGCCACTCACACCGAAGGTGCGCGCGATGGCGCCGAGCATCCGATCGATCGGGGCACCTTCCTGCGTGCCGCTCGTGAAGTACACGCCGCGCAGCAGCACGTGCCGCTCGAAACCGGAGGCGGTGAACACGCGCTGCAACAGCTCATTCAGCGCCGGACCGAGCGCGCTCATCTGCTGCGGAAATGCCAGAACGCTCGTGCGTCTGCGTGGGTCGCGCTCGGCGCTCATGCGTACCAGCACCCGCTGCTGCAGACGCGCAATCAGCTCGTCGAATTCCGTGCCAAAGTGAGTTGCAGCCTGTGCGGACTCCGACAGCTGGATGGGAAAGGTCGAACCCCAGACCTGGGCCCGCCCACCGGCATCGAGATCCTCGAAAAACTCGCTGAATCCTGCGATCAGGTCGCACTTGGTGACCAGGACATATACCGGCACATTGATGGCGAGTTCCCGTGCGAGCTCCTCGAGGCGCGCACGCATCGAGTTGATCTGTTGTTCGCGCTCGCTTTCGCTCAGCACGATCAGATCCGTCGCGCTCACCGCGAGGATGACGCCGTTGATCGGCTGACGTCCGCGGAATTTGCGCAGCATCTGCAGGAAAGCGCTCCAGCCGGCGGCATCGGCGCTGGCGCTCGAGTCCTGGGTGGTGAACCGCCCGGCCGTATCGAGGAGAATCGCCTCGTCGGTGAACCACCAGTCACAATTGCGCGTGCCACCGACCCCTCGCACGGCTTCTTTGCCGAACTTCTGGGCCAGCGGAAAATGTAGACCCGAATTGACCAGCAGTGTCGTCTTGCCGGCGCCGGGCGGACCGATGATCACGTACCACGGCAGCTCATAGAGGCTGGCCGCGCCCTTCTTCCGGGATCGCTTCAGCGCCTCGATCGCCTCTTCGAAGCGTTTGCGCAATTGCGCCGCATCGCCACTCGCCGGCGATGCGCTCGGTGCGCTCGCCTGACTGGCCACCTGCTCACCGAGCTGCCGACTCGCCTGCGCGCTCTTGAGTTGACGCAGTTGCACATATGCCGCATAGCCGACCGCAAGGACAAGCATCGCGAGCAGCCGCGCGATGACCGTCGCGAGCGGCGCGTGGCCCGCAAAGGCAAAATAAGGCCCTGCGAACCAGATCAGCACGCCAAGCAGAATCAGACCGAGGGTCACCAGGAACACCCGGCTCTTGAGCAGCTTGATCACTTAAAGGCCTCGCAAGAGCAAGATTTCAACGCGCCGGTTGCGTGCCCTGTTCTGCGGCAGATTCGCTGGCCGGTAGAGCGGATCGGAGGCTCCCTTGCCGATCGTTGCAATGCGGCCCGCATCGGGAAGTTGCCGCGCGAGCAATGCGGCCACGGTCTGCGCGCGCGCGCGGGAGAGCACGAAGTTATTGGGGAATTCGAACGAATGCACAGGGACATCGTCGGTGTGCCCGACGACGACCACGCGGCCCGGAACGCCTTGCAGTGCCGCACCGACCGCCGAGACGAGCGGCAGATAGCGTGAGCTCACCTGTGCGCTGCCCGAGGCGAACAAGTCCGGCACCGTGAGCGTGATGCGCGTGCGATCGCCGAGGCTCTCGACGGTGACCAGGCCGGCGGCGATCTGGGGCGCGAGGCGGGTCGACAGACCCGTCGGCGGCAGATTCGCGCCTCCGGCCGGTTGCAGCGGCCGCAGGCCGACGTTCGCGAGCGCTGCACTGATCGGCGCCGAGCGCGCATTCAGTCTTGAATTGAGCAACCACCAGGTTCCAAAGACGACGGCCACCGTCGCGACGGCCACGACCCACAGCGGCACCAGATTCAACATCGCGTGACGTCGATTCTCGACACCGGACCAGTGCAGCGAGAGTGCCGGGTCCGCAGGCCCTCGCAGCTGCTCGATTCTCTGCAGCAGATCCCGGCGAATATCCTCCAGGCGGATCGTGCCGCGCTCATCGAGACGGTACCGGCCCTCGAACCCGAGCGACAGACACACATACCAAAGCTCGAGCAGCGAGAGGTAGCGCTGCGGTTCACCGAGCAATCGATCCAGGATCTGAAAGAACTTGTCGCCGCCCTGGGCTTCGCGATGGAAGGTGACCAACAGCGACTCGACCGCCCAGCCGCTCTGCGCCCCCCAGGGCGTGTTGAGGACCGCCTCGTCGATGACGGTGCACAGCGCGTAGCGCGCGGCCAGCACATCCGCATCGGGTATTCCGGCTCGCCGCACCCGCTCCTCGAACGCCCGAATCTCCTGAATGCACTGCGCGCGCAGTCCCTGTACATCGGCATTGGCGATCTGTCCGCGTAGCCGTCCCGCGAGCACCAGCAGTGCAACTGCCGCCTGCAGCACCGGATTGCGCCCAGCGCCAACGAACTCAGCGATGCTAGCGGCGTGGGCCGCTGCCGGACCCGACGGGGAAGACGGCCCCGGCCACCCGGCATTCGGCGGCCCACTGCGCTCGCCGCTCGGTGCGGCCGGCGCCGCTCCGCCCGGTCCCGGCGAAACACTCGGGCGGCGCCCGGGACGCGGCCTGAGGATGGTTGCATCGCTCGGCGCAAACGGATCATCGGGGGGCGTGCTCATCGATCAGCTCCGTATCGCCCAGAACTCCAGCGTGAGGCCGGGAAAACTTCCCGACTGGTGGATGGCAATACCGCCTGAGGCCTTCAGGCCGCTCCACAGCTCACTCTGGCGATCGAGTTCGAAGTAGGCGTATCCGGCGTGGTACGGAATCTGGCGCGGCGCAACCGGCATGGAGTGAATCGCGATGCCCGGCAGCTGCAGGTTGACCAAATCGCGGATCTTCTCGACCGGGCCGATCTTCAGTTGCTGAGGAAATTGGCGCCGGAACTCCTCGGTGGGCATCTCTGCCCGGGCTGCGAGCACGAACACCGCTGACTCGAACAGGGTCCGATCGGGCACGTTGCCGACGCTGATGCCGAATTTTTTCTGGGCGAGTGGAATCGGCACCGCGTTTTGCTCGAGCACCACGCTGAGCGCGGCCCTGAGCGCCTGGATCAGCGGTTCGAAGCTCTCCCGCAGCGCATCGTGGTGATAGCCCGGAAATTGCGCCGGACGACGGGCGCTCGCCGTGAGGGTGGCAAGATCACCGGCGATCTGCAGACCGAGCCGATAGAGCTCCTCCGGGTGGCAACGCGCACCGGCCGCCAGGTGCGCCACGAGCGGCTCGTATCGATTGACAGTCTGCAGCATCAGAAAATCGGCGATCTCGGCCGCGCCGCCCCGACCGCTCGCCACGGCACGCGCAGCCAGCGCCTCCCCGCGCTGGTGCAGCAGCCCCTGCAGCTCGGACAGAAATGTCGCCAGCCGCGGCGCGGCGCTGCAGGTCAGCACCGTGGGGATAAACGATTCATCGAGAACCACCTGCTTGTCTGCGCGACATTCGATGACACGCGCGACGGGGATCTGCGCGAAATCCTCGGCCGGCTCGCTTTGCGGCATGAGACGTGCGCTCAAGGTCGCCACTTCGAGCTCGACGACCGAGGCGACGTCCGACATCACATCGCGCGTCTGATGATCGATGGTGCGATATCGGCTCGCCTGCATCACGGCGGAGGCACGCGTGGTGAGCGTCGCTCCGGCCCTCTGCAGAGGAATGGCCAGATGCACCACTTGGTCGCGCAGTTGCGTACCGACCTCGAGCGGTGCTGGCAGCGGATCGCAATCCGGCATGACAAACGGCGTGCCGTCGGGGAACACCCCACGGGCGCGCCGCAACGCCAACTTGCCGATCGCCAGCAAGTCCCGCTCGATCTCAAGCTCCACGAACCCCCAGGGATCGGCCCGTAGCGCGGCGGTCCGGCCCTGTAGATAAGCTTCGAGATAACGCTCCTGCTGCTGAAAATGCTGAGGCCGCAGAAACAGCCCCTCAGACCAGACGACTCGATTCTTATCGGACATCTCGCTTGCGACCTTCGATTGAGATGGGTCTCGGCATCATTGCGACACGGCAATGTTGACGGCACTCTTGCCGACATGCACCGTGACGCGACGGGATGCCAGCAGCTTCAGCAGCGATTTCTTCGGTACGCCCACGACTGCACGCCAGCGCGTCGTGCGCACGTTACGGTACGCGGCGAGGACCCCGAGGTAACGAGCCCCGGCGGACAGATCGATGTGCAGCGGCAGATCCTGACCTGGGAAGACCGTACGTTCATCTCGAGTGATGAGACTTGAGCCGAGCGTGCGGCGCTGGTGATCGTAGAGCGCGAAAAAGCCGGCATTCATGAAGCGGGACTTCCCCCGCAACTGGTACAGACGTACCACGACGGGCGAGGGCTGACCGAGCGCGTCGGGATTGATCGATGGGCTGGCCACGAGCGTCGCCAGCGTGCGGGTCGGCTTCGGCGGGCTGGCCGCGCAGCCGGCAAGTCCCACGATGCCCCAGGCCATGATCGTCAGCGCGACGGACCATCGATGCACTGTGTATTCCCCCTCTCCTCGGCGTCGTTCGGATCGCCGCTGCCTCGGCGGGCGCCGCGCCCGGTCGCTGTCATCTTAAGCGCTAGCGCCGAGGCTTGCTGTGATTCCGCTTCAGTTCCTCGAGCTGCCGTTCATACGCGCTGGCGAACTCCTCGGCGAACAACTGTCGAAACGCCCGCTCGCGATCCTGCGCCAGCTCCTGGAACTCTTGCGTGAACTGCTCCCAGTAGCGCGCC
Source organism: Pseudomonadota bacterium (assembly GCA_021847105.1). Taxonomy (GTDB): domain Bacteria; phylum Pseudomonadota; class Gammaproteobacteria; order Steroidobacterales; family Steroidobacteraceae; genus 13-2-20CM-66-19. Next base: position 18,529 of record JAJZUT010000013.1, read on the forward strand.
TTGGCGTTCACGGCAAGCAGTGAGCCGCGTCGCGCCCGCTTGTCGAACGTCTCCTGCAACTGCTGCGGATCGAACCGGCCGAGCACCTGCTCGAAGCCCGCCCGCATGCCAGCCAGCATGGCGAGCTGGTGATAGCGGATGTCATCGAACGCATCCTCGAATGCCTCGACTGGTGGCAGATAGGCTGGATTACGCCGCCCGAACAGTGAGGCCAGCGCATCGTCCGCATCGGCCGCAAATTTCAGCGGATTGTTCTCGGCGGTCTTCACGACCGTCTGCGTCAGACGAAACTGTTCCTTGATTTCCGAGCGGGCGCGCAGCACCTCGATCACCCCGCGCACCACGCAGCGCAGGATCTGGCCCAGAGCAGCCGGTGAATCGGCGGGCAACGCTCCGGGGTCGACGCCCGCGGCCCGCAGCAGCGCGATCACATCGAAGCCGAGTGGCGCACCGCCCGATGGCGGCCCGGCGATCGGTGCTGATGCGGGCGCAGCCGGCGCCGGTTTCACTTCCCCGGTTGCGGCCCTCGCCGCTGCGCCCGGGACCGTCGATGGCGGTACGAGCGGGCGTGCTTCAGCCGCTGGGACGGGACGGACCGGCGGCGGCTCGACGCTGGCGGCCGCCTTGCGCGAGAAGCTGGTCTTGTCCCAGTCATCGGGAATCGCAGCACTCGCCGCAGGGTTCGCGGGCGCAGGCTGAATTGGCGCCGCCCCGCCCTGCAGCGCCGCGGGCGGGGCTGATTTGGCGCGCCCGAATGTCGTCACGTTCCAGTCATCGGGTATGGCCGGTTGGGCGAGATTCGCCGTCGAGGGACTCGCACGCGGGGCAGAGAAGTGATCACTCACCCCCGGGGTATGATTCCAGTGGGCTTCCTGGGCCGCCGGTGCGCTTGCCCGGACGTCGTTCGAACCGCCCAGATGGCGCAGCGGATCGAGTTCCTCCGGCGAGGCCCCGAGCGGCCCGCCCGCCGAGGGCACGACCTCCCTTGGTCGCAGGTCGAACGGGTCATCCGCCGGAATGAGCGGCCGGGCGGCCCATTGCCCAGGCGGCGTGCCGAGCGATTCCACCGCCATGCCTTCGAGCCCGACGCTGATTTCGTACTCATCAATGAACAGCCGATCGCCATGGCGTAACGGGCGCCGTTCGAGCTTCGGAATCAGACTCTGCGGTGACCCTATGGCGAGGCCATTTTCACCGGTACTTTCGATGTAGTACGTCCCACTGATCCAGCGGATGGTCGCGTGGTGGCGAGAGATATAGGGATTCGCCAAGACCCAGTCGCAGTCCGGCGCCCGCCCGATGCGCCCGCCCTCGGGTCCGAAGACTTTGCGACGGTCCGCTCCGAGACGTTCACCGTTGCCACTGATTATGTCGAGCGTGAGATTCATGGCGTACAGAACTAACTCATGGGAGCTTAAGGCTTGCCGACCTGCCATCGCAAGCGAACGGCACCCCGATCTCCATGCTACCGCGGCGCGCATACACCGCAGCGGTATCGCTTGCGTTGCGCCCCGGGCCTGCTGCGCGACTCTTGCGCGATTTGGCCACTCGGGTCGCTTGACCGAGCACGCAACGCTTGCTCTGCGAAGGCGCCTCGCTCCGGCTCAAAACATGTAGTCTTCCGGGGCGTAAAATCTCACCCCCGTGATTCGCGCCGTCTCACATGCCTCTTTCACCCGGGAGCTGGCGATCAGTATTTCGGGCACCTCACCGAGTCGGAAAAAATCCTGGCCATGGATGCGCCCGGCATCGAGCGCCAATGTCTCGATGAACTCGATGTGCTGCGGATCTGTCGGCGGATGCTTCAGGACCGATTTGGCCCGGTCCAAGCACGTGATCCGCCCCACTACGTTGATCAGCGCATAATCATGCGTCTCGGTACCGTCGAGCGGATTCCGCACAAGCACCGGAAAGTGCTGCAGGTTGTCAATTCCCAGCGCATGCAGCAATGTGCACAGGCGCGTTGAGAACAACAATCCCTTGACGCCGGCCGCGATCAGATTGTCTGTCAGCCGGCCCTGCGAGTCCGCGTCCCGCTCGATTTCGATCAGCGGCACCGGTTGTGTCACGAGGTGCCCCTGATTGAACAGCAATCCCTGCGCGGCGATGACCGGCGGGACCCCGTAAATCATCGCCTCGTCGTCAGCGGTCGGCTCATTCACCCAGACCCAGTGGCGTTCACTCATCCGTCGCCCTCATCCGCTCGAGCCGCGCATAAGCCGCGCTACGCTCACTCAGCGCATCGGAGCGCAACAACCACTCCCATTGGCGCACGCGGGCCTCGATCTCGCGTGCAAGCCGCTCAAGGTCTCCGAGCAGTTGCAGTTGAAATTCGCACGCGCCGCTGAACTCCGGCTCGCAGTATTTCGCACAACGCTGCTCGAGGCGCTCGAGCAGCGGCTGGATTCTCGAGTTATACAGCGCATTCGGATGACTGCCCCGGTGTGCCTGCAGATCGTGCTGCACGATGTCAAAGGTGAACGACGGCAGACATATGCCGTTGGTCGGTGAATTGACGTCATATCCGATCAGCGTGGCATCGTGCTTCAACTTCGGGACGTTCTTGAACAGCTTGATCGATATGAGGTGATGTTTCTGGGTGTGGTACTGCGGATGCTTCAGCGCCGCTGCCGAGCTCGCATAGGATGCCTGCGGCGTCTCCTGCTGATACTCCTTGGCACTCGCCATGCTGTCGATGCCGTCGCCATACTTGACCCACGGCTCAAGACCCGCATCCACCCAGGCCGAGGCGTAGCCGCTCGAGCGCTCGAGTTTGCCGCCGGCCGGATAGGAGACCGGCTGGGCGTGATTGCTCAGGCAGTCCTGCCAGTCGCATTTGGACTGCTGGTTGCTCGTTGATTGCCCCTCGCCCACCTCCGGTGGGGCAACAGACTCGCCGATCTCCATGCGTGGCTCAACCCATTGCGTTCTTGCTGTTTTGAAACAGCGGATCGGCAAGCCGGCAGACGTTCTTGCCCTCGAATTTGACGTCGAACGAATACATCATGAACTCGCACTCTCCCATGACCTTGCCGCTGATCACTCCGCCACCGGCCGAGCCGGCACTGTCGCCCGAGGACATCGTGTACTTTGCGCTCTGGGTCATGGGCATCTGGCCATCGGTCGTGACACTCGTCGGTCCGGAGCTCGTGTTCGAGGATTGACCAATGTTCGGATACGGGATCGGCACGGGACCGCCGGGTGTAGGGGTCTTGCAGACATCGGGAAAGACGGTACTCATCCCCCCACTGCCCTTGTGTGCGATGCCGAGCATATTGGCGAAGACGGTTCCTGGCACGGCTTACCCCCTCACCCCTCGGGTGTGAACGCTCGACAATAAAGCACAGGCACGCGTTTCGCCATCGGAGGCCGCCCAGACGAGCGCGGGGGCCGGCCGATCCCCGCGGGAGATGGCGCGCGCACCGATTGCAAGCAATAGAGCGCCGAGCGCGGCTCCGGCATCTCCAAAACAGTCCGCCGGGTGACTCATCGGCGCATCGGCGGCGAAGAAATCCGCATGCCGGATCCGTGCGACCCCCCACTGCTTGGCATCGAAACTCTCCCCGGTCAGCCCGGCGAAGGTTGCGCCGATCGGCGCTCCCTGGGCGGGCAGCCGCGCCCGCAACTGCTCGATTGCCATGGCGAGTCCCTCACCGCGAGCAGGGGCCGTGCCGGTGCGGTGCCCCGGGTCGCGCGCGGAGGCGGCCGCCTCGATGGTCACCGTTGCACCTTCACCGGAAGCAGCCGGATGCGACACCACCAGAAAGGCGGCGCCCTCCCCTGGGAGCAAGCCATCGCTCACCGCCGATCCGAGCAGCCGTCCTTCGGCATCGAGCGCTGCGAGCACATTGAGATCGAGGTACGTGTCCACGCCCCCGACGATGACCGGTCGCTCCGGATCCTGCGCCAGGGCCTCGAGTGCGAGTTCGAGGGCGAGCAGCGCCGCTGCGCGGCCCGAGGGTACGATGCGACTATTCGCGACATCGAGCGTTGTGCCGGCCATCGTCGCCAGATGCAGCGCGAAGCCGCGCAGCCACGGGGCCTGCTCGAGCGTGAGCTGTGGCAGCCCGAGAAACAGCCGCAAGGGCGCCTCCCCGGCCTGCGCGAGCACGGCGCGCAGCGCCGGTGTACCCAGACGGAGCATGCGCCTCGCTCGGGCGGGCCATGGCAGCGCCGCGATCTGCGGTGGCAGGTCGGCCTGTAGCGCCGCCTGCGGCACCAGTCCCATTCGAATGGGCTCGCCGCGCCGATCAAGAATGCCGGAATTGCCGATCGGCGAGAGCCCCGCGCGAATCGACGCCCAGATCTGCTCGACACCGTTGCCGGCCGAGCAGAGAGCCGAGAGTGCGGTGATCTGTCCGGCCATCAGCCGAGGGCTCCCGCGCGCTCGCGGCGCACCGTGACCTTCTCCACCTTCAGCACCTTGCGATCACACGGTAGGGCTGCCCGCCACGTGAAGCACACACGATTCTCGTCGGGTTCAATCAGCACCGTCTCGAGGTTGGCTATCGGATGCTCGAGGCTACCGGCCACTTTGACATCAAGACGCAGGTTCGCCGCCGGGATGACAAAGGCGATCGGTCCGTCCGGCGAGGCCCCCACGATCTCTATCGGCTCGCCGCCGCGCAGATAACGGTCGAAGCTCAATTCCGGGGCCGCGCACTGCAGGAAGCGCGGATCGAAGTCCACCGGCAGAAAGGGCGCGCGCCTGCGCTGCCAGAGGGCGTCATAGGTACCGGCGAAGCGGCGCCTCGGCAGCCAATGCGCTGCCGAGGGTGCGAAACACACCGGCAAGGCATTCTGGCCGAGCCGCTCGAGCGGCTCGTCGGGGTGTTCAAGATTGGGCACCGGCAGACCGATCAACTGCGCCGCGGCATTGTGACCCGCAAAGCCAATCCCGACCGGATTGCGCTCCTCGGCGAGCCGCTGCGCACCGAACGCCTGTGTGCCACCGAATGCTCGCTCCCAGACCAGCGGCATCGCTTCGAAAGGCGCGGGCTTCGTCGGCGTCCCATCGGGCTGCCAGTGACGCTCGCCGAGCACGCGGATGCTCTTGTGGCGCTCGGCCACCGACACCCGCACCAGCATGTCGCGGACCGCCTGGCCGTGCGTCCCCCATGCCCGCCCCACGAGCAGCACATCCGTACCGGGCTTGCCCACATGAATTTCGGAGACCGACTTCAGACTCGAGTCGCTGGGGTCTGCGTAATACTCGTCCGCGAGCGTCACCGGCAGTTGCTCGCTCGCGAGCGCGAGCCGCGGACGGAGAACGAGCGTCGCCTTGAGGATGATGTACAGCGTGTCTATCGCATCGGCATTCGGCAGGACCGACAGGAGCGCGTAAAACGGGGTCTGATTGTCAATCTGTAACATCGTTCAGCGCACCGCCCGCTCGGCAAGGCTCTGCCGTCCCGACCGCATCATGGCCCGCTGCACGTGCGCAAATGCGCGCGGTTCAAGGTCATATCGACGGCCGGTGCGCACCGTCAACTCCAATGCCAGATCATCCCGGCGGAGCATCGGTCCGCTCTCAAGGGCACTCACCAAAGTCTCGACCGTGACGGGTTGTCCGCGCCAGTGTCGCACGCCCTCAGCAAACTGGCTTTTGATCCTCTGCCAGTGCCGCTGCACTGCGGCCGGATCCGGTAACGGCCACAGATCCGCCCCTCTCGGCACCAGGTCCACATCGAGCGGATCGTTTGCCAAAGGCGGTGGCGATGCGGCTTCGGGCGGCTCCGGTGCGGCCAGTTGATCACGCACGAGCTCTGCCCCCGTGATCGCACAGTAGGCCTCCCCGGCGGCTCGCGCGAGCTGCGGCTCGCGCATACCCGCCAGAGCGATCTGCACCGCTTGTGGTGTGCCGATGTATGCGAGCGCAAACAAACCGGCGGTCTGCAGTGTCGGTGCGCGCAGTGCTCCGATCACCAGCGACTGCTCCTCGGGCGAACCCAATGCCGCCACACCGCTTAGCAAGGGCGCGCAATCCGGATGGCGTTGCTCGATGAGTTCCACGGCCAGGCGCCAGGCCCGAGCGTGGCTGCAGCGAATGCCCGCAGTGATTGCGGCCTGCCGCACCGCCGGCGCGCTGCTGCGCAGTCCCTCCGTCACGTAACGCTCCGCCATGGCCGTCTCTGCGGCGCGTCCAAGCGCCTCCAGAGTCTGCGCTTGCGCTTGCGCCAACGTGGAGTGCAACGCCTCGAGCGCCTCGGGACCGGGTGCGACCCGTCGAAAAGCCTTGATGCGGCAGAGCACTGCGCTGTGCTCCGGGCCGCTCGCAGCGAGCGCACGGGCCACCGGCGCAAAGGTGCCATCCAGCGCGGCGGTCTCGATACCCCGCGCCATGGCCTGCAGTGACGCCCCACGGGCGCTCTGTACGGCCACCGCCAATGCGGCGCGCGCCTCACGCGCATCGGCACTCGCCAGCAGATGCGCAGCGACCGTCTGTGCCGCGAGATTCCCGCTGCCGAGCGCCCCAGCGGCGACCTCGACAATGCGCTCCCCGGCAATGCGAACCCCATCGAGCGCACCGTGCAGCCGCTCCTCGGTCCAGGTCGAGGTGGCGGCGAGATTGCGCGTGAGACTGCTGAGATCCGCTTCCCAGCGTTTCCAGAGAAACTCAGCCTCCTCGAGGCTTTGCTCCACCAGATCCCAGTACGGTCCGGCATCGGTGCAGGGGGTCGTCATGACAACGAGCGCCTCAGTTGATTCGCACCTGCCCACCCTTGATCCGATTGGTTCCCTCGGAGTACGTCTCGACGTAGTTGCCGCGAATCACCACCCGGCCGTTGCGGCGCAGAGTGATTGATGCGTTGCCGCACTCAAGCACAATCTCCTCCTGCGCACGGATGTGCACTCGGCGGCCATCCACCTGCAGCACCACGTCCGGCGCTGCCGACGAATCGCCCTTCTCGTGCTGCGCGAGCTGCCCTTCGGCGCAACCGCTCTCGGGCATCAATCCGAGTATGAGCGGCAGCGTCGGATCGCCGTTCTCGAAGGCGAGCACCACCGAGCGACCGTTCAGCGCGGCGGCGGCCAATTCCTCGACCGGCAGCGGCAGCGCCAGGCGCGCCGGTCGCATTCGCTCAGAACCGGCGAAGCTCACCTGCACGGCCCCCGCCCCGTCGACAGAGACGACTCTGCCGAGCACCACCGCCGCGGCCGCAGCCGGTGCGCGGGGCGATTCGGCCCGCAACAGCGCCTCGAGCTCGTTACGCGTCGTGGCCTTCTCTTCGGCAACGGCCAGGGGATGCGGTGGCTCGGATCGGTTTGCGCTCATGCTGTCCTCGGTGATTTGACCGCGGCGGGAGTGACGTGAATTGACGCGTGCTCGAGGCGTACCTCAGTTCTGGGTCACTTTGCTGCCCTTGATGACCACGTTACCGCTCGCCTTGATGGTGATGTCGCCGTCACCGGATAACGTGATGTTATTGCCCTTCAAAGTGATCGTGCCATCCTGATTCATCGTGAGGCGCGCTGAGCCGACGACGATCTCCACGGCTTCTCCGGCATTGATCGCGAGCTTCTTGCCGATCGACTGCGTGTCGTTATTGCCGATCTTGTGCGTGCGATTCTCGCCAATACTGACCTGTTCATCCTTGTCTACTTGATCGGTGCGGCCGCCATTGATCGAGATATTCTCATCCTTGCTCACCGCGAGGGTGCGGCTTCCGGAGATGTTTTTCGTGAAATCCTTGCCGATGTCGATCGATTCACTGCCTTGAACGCTGCGCGTGCGGTCCTTGGCGACCGTGATGCTCTCCTTGCCACCGACAGTCTCGCTGCGATCCTTGCCGATCGAAGTCGTCTCGTTGTTCTTGACGTTCTTGGTCCGGTCGTGGCCGACGGTGTGCTGCTCGTCGTTTTCGACTTCGATCGCCTGGTCCTTCTCGGCATGCAGCAGCAGCAGCTCTGCGCCTTTCTTGTCCTCGAAACGCAGCTCGTTGAAATTATCTCCAGTTCCCTCCAACGCGCTACGCGAGCGGATGCCGCTTTGGGTCTTGTTGTCCGGCAACGGGTACGGTGGCTTGTTCGTGCCGTTGTAGACACTGCCGATGATGATGGGCCGATCCGGGTCGCCCTCGAGGAACGAGACGATCACCTCCTGGCCGATCCGCGGGATATGGATGCCCCCCCAGCTCTTGCCGGCCCAGAGCTGTCCGACCCGCACGAAGCAGGAACTCTGCTCGTCGAGCTTGCCGTAGCGGTCCCAGGGAAACTGCACCTTCACCCGCCCGAACTGATCGGTGTAGATTTCCTCGTTCTTCGGCCCCACCACCACGGCGGTCTGCGTGCCGTGGATCATCGGCTTGGGCGTGAGTCGCGCCGGCCGGTACGGCTCGCGCGCATCGAGCGCCTCGACGGCGATCGAGAACTGCGTCTCTGAGCCGGAGCCGGCGTGATAGGCCTGCGAGCTGAGCTCGACCGAGGTCGAGGTGATGAGGTATTGGATATCGAGGCTGCTGCGCGGGTAGCCCGTCAGCTTGAATACGTGACCTGCCGCAAGCCCCGCGGCATCGCCAGCGCCGCGGGCGACCATCTGCGCGGCCTGCAGCTCCTGAACGCGCAGTTTCGCGATCCGCTCGACGCTGTCGGAGGTGACTTCCGACCCGTCCGAGCCGACCTGATCCGCAACGGCCGGGTAATCGTAGACTTCGTACGTCGATGCCTCATATGAGCGCGAGATCGAGGCTGTGCCTGCGGGAATCGGCGACGGGCGCTCGAAATCATAGTCCCGGGCCGCGTAGCGGGCCGGCTGAAAGGATTTCTGGAACGACCAGGTCTGCAGGTGATCGCGTTCCCGCAGCGCATCATTCGCGCTCGCCGGGTAGAACGGGACCGAATCGTAGTCCGCGACCGCCTTGCAGTTCCCGACGTCATCGCTGAGCACCATGACGTGCTTGTTATCGGAATGCTCGAAGTAGTAGAAGATGCCTTCGTGCTCGAGCAGCCGGCTGAGGAAGTTGAAGTCGCTCTCGCGGTATTGCACGCAGTACTCGCGCTGCGGATGGCTGCCGAGGTGCAGCTCGAAATCGCTGAAGCCGGCGCTCTGGCAGACCTCCTTGAAAATCTCCGGCGCGCTCTTGTTCTGGAAGACGCGACAGTCCGCCGTGCGTGTCAGAAACCAGAACCAGGGCCGGGTGACGGCCCGGTATTGGTGCATGCGCTCGTCGTAGCCCACCTGCTGGAATTCGCTGACCAGGCCGTGGAAGTAGCGCAGGGGTTCCGGCCCCGTCGTCGCGAGCGACACGACGAGGGGTTTGCCGAGGATCTTGTCCGGATCGAGGTCTCCGCTGTCGCTGAGCAGCGAGATGTCGCACTGGAAGGGCCGGCTCAGTTGCTCCGTGCCGGTCATGCTCGCGAACACGAGCACGTTCGGCCCGAAGGGCGTCGTCACCTTCACGGACCGGTTGTCCTGGTACTTGGTGGTCATTGCTGTTCTCGATGCCCCCGCCGCGATCTTTCCGGACAGACCGCCCCATCGGCCGCGCCGCGAACGGCATACCCGCCGCTCACTCGATCGTCTGCAGGCGCAGGCAACCTTCGTCGTTCTTCGAGTAGAAGTATAGACCGTCTGTATCGAGCCCCTCGTCGATGATCACCGGGATGGCCTGCTCGAACTTCTGGCGGGCGATGGCGGTGGCCCCTACTTCATTGATTCCATGAGATTTTACGTAATCGGTCCAGCGGTTGCCGTCCGCCTTGTCGATCCGTTTGCCCGCGTCGGTCGCTCGGCGCATGAGCCCGATGAACTGGTAATAGTCGAACTCGACTACCTTCGCGCGCGCCATCGATGCTCCAGACGAGGCTGAGAAATTACGCTACAAATAGCAGGAAAAGACATGAGTTTTCAAGGACTACCGCAGCTTAGTGCGAGGTTCCCCTCGTTTCCGCGGCGCCGTGCGGCTCAGATCGCCTCCCGTCCGCGCTCAAGAATGCCGTGCACACGGGTAAAGCCCCTCAGAGGATCCGGTCTCGGAGAGACTGCCGTGCCGCGGCGAGCGGTTCCCGGCCGCGACCGACCGATCCTCCTCGACCCACGCAGCGCCCCCTGCCCGTTCCGTCGCACGCATGCAGGTTGCAGCCCCCAGCTTGGCTCTGCCCGGCATGCGCCGCAGATCGTCGCACCTGCCGAAGGACCGTCACCGCTGAGCGGCCTGCTGCGGATGCCAGGGCGAGGTCCCAGTCATCTTCGGCGGCACCCCGGTTCCGTACGGTCCGGATCAAGCAACGCTGTCCAGACCATGAATCAGCTTCTCGGTCGAGGGCTTGAGCGCCTTAAAAGACACACCTCCGGTCAGCATTGCCGCGGCGTACGCGCCGCGACCGACTCGACCATTACCGTCGGTGAATCCGTGTGAGCGAACCACCGCGCCGAACAGGTAGCAGGCCAGATCAAACCAGCGCCGATCGGCGTGTGGCGGAAGGTCGATGCCCTGCGCCAGCCTAAAGGACGTCTCCAGCAGAAAGCCCGCTCCGCCGGTGGTTGGATACGGTGCCTCCTTTGCCGGCCCACGCGTTGGGCGCAGCCCCGCCTGATTGACCAATTGGGTGTGCAGATAGCGCAGGGTGTCCTCGGCGCGGATATCCATCGAGCTCGAGGCCTTCTGCAGCGCAGCTCGGACCTTCGCGCGATTGACCGGAGCGCTCGAATCATCCGCCGACTTCACCAGGCTGTTGGACGATGAGATGATCCACGCGGTGGCCTTGTCCAGGTCCGAATCGGTCGCCCTGGCACCGTAGTCGGTGTCTGCGAGAGTCTGGGTGGCGTAGCTGTTGTGAAACGACCCCATCCTGGCCTGCTGCTGCAGTTTGCCCAGATAATAATGCCCCTGCAGCACGCAATTGATCTCATGTTGGAATAGGTCCGCCAACGCATCCCAGAAGCCCTTCTTGTTATCGGCCTGGTACATCGCCTTGCCGCCCGAGGAGAACTTGTTCCAGAAAGCGAGGATGCTGGCATCGGCATGTGCGGCACCGATCAATCGCGTCAGTTGCTTGACTTGGGAAAGCGATTTCACCTGCTTGGTGAAGTCTTTCTGCCCGAGTTCAACCCAATTCGATTTTTTGTCGAAAAGACCCATGATCAAACCCTCTGCGTAGATTCGTGTTGTTTGTTCGGCATTCCCGGTCCTATGCGAAGGAGTATCCGAACTCGCCGTCCTTGACCGAAATCCCGATCTGGTGCGTAGCCTCGCCCTGCGAGATCCGCTCGAGGAATGCGCGGCTCACCTGGGGCAGCAGTGTATTGGTCAGGATCGCATCGATCATGCGCCCGCCGCTCTCGGGCTCGGTGCAGCGCGAGGCGATGAGGCGCACGACCTCCTCGTCATAGCGCAGCTCGGCCTCGTGGTTGTGGCGGATCCGCTGTACGACTCGCTCGAGCTGCAGGCGGATGATGTTCTGCAGCACCGCATCGGCGAGCGGGTAGTAGGGGATCACCACGATCCTGCCGAGCAGCGCCGCCGGAAAGGTCTTCAGCATCGGCGGGCGCAATGCCTTCGCGATGCCCTCCGGATCGGGCAGGAGCTCCGGGTCCTTGCACATTCCCATGATGAGGTCCGTGCCGACGTTGGTCGTGAGGATGATGAGGGTGTTCTTGAAGTCGATGAGCCGCCCCTCCCCGTCCTCCATCACGCCCTTGTCGAAGACCTGAAAGAAGATCTCGTGCACGTCAGGGTGGGCCTTCTCCACCTCATCGAGCAGTACGACGCTGTAGGGCCGGCGGCGCACGGCCTCGGTGAGCACTCCGCCCTCCCCGTAGCCGACATAGCCCGGCGGCGCGCCCTTCAGCGTGGAGACGGTGTGCGCCTCCTGAAACTCGCTCATGTTGATGGTGATGAGGTTCTGCTCACCCCCGTAGAGCGCCTCGGCCAGCGCGAGCGCCGTTTCGGTCTTGCCGACACCCGAGGGTCCGGCCAGCATGAACACCCCGATCGGCTTGTTGGGATTCTCGAGGCCGGCACGCGAGGTCTGGATGCGCTTGGCGATCATCTCCAGGGCGTGCTCCTGGCCGACGACCCGCTGGCCGAGTGTCCTGGCGAGGGCAAGCACCGTCGCCACCTCGTCCTTCACCATCCGGCCGACCGGGATGCCGGTCCAGTCGGCGATCACCGAGGCGACCGCCTGTTCGTCGACGCTCGGCAGCACCAGCGGCCGCTCGCCCTGCGCCTCGGCAAGCATTCCCTGCAGCTCCTGCAGGCGCGCGCGCGCGGCGGTCCGCTCGCTCTCACTCAACGGCGCCTCGGCGCGGGCAGCGCCCGCCACGCCCGCGGTGGTTTCGGCCGCGGCCGCGCTCCCCGAACCGGCTCCCGCCGAGGCGTCCGCAGGTGCGCCCGCTGCCCTAAGCTTCGCGCGTAGCGCCAGGATCTCATCGACCATCGACTTCTCGTGCGCCCAGGCGGCCTGCAGCGTCTTCAGGCGCTCGCGCTCCTCGCGCAATGCGGACTGCGCACGCTCGGAGCGCTCGGCGACCTCGACGCCGATGGCCGCCTCTCGACCGATGATCTCGAGTTCCGTCTCGAGCGCCTCGATGCGGCGCTGGCTGTCCTCGACTTCTGCAGGCGTCGCGTGGTGACTCACTGCGACGCGGGCGCAGGCCGTATCGAGGAGGCTCACGGACTTATCCGGCAGCTGGCGGTCAGGCACGTAGCGATGGGCGAGCTTCACCGCCGCCTCGAGCGCCTCATCGAGCACCTGTACGCGGTGGTGCTTTTCCATCACCGAGACGACTCCGCGCATCATCTGCACGGCCTTCGCCTCGCTCGGCTCCTCGATCTTGACGGTCTGGAACCGCCGCGTCAGCGCCGGGTCCTTCTCGATGTATTTCTTGTACTCCGCCCAGGTCGTCGCGCCGATCGTACGCAGCGTGCCGCGCGCCAACGCCGGCTTCAACAAATTGGCCGCATCGCCGGTTCCCGCCGCGCCGCCAGCCCCGACCAGCGTGTGCACCTCGTCGATGAACAGCACGATCGGCTTCGGCGATGCTTGCACCTCGTCGATGACCTGACGCAAACGCTGCTCGAACTCGCCTTTCATGCTCGCCCCGGCCTGCAGCAGTCCGACATCGAGCGCCCGCAGAGTCACCTCCTGCAGCGACGGCGGGACGTCCCCGGCCGCGATGCGGCGCGCGAAGCCCTCGACGACCGCCGTTTTGCCGACGCCGGCCTCGCCAGTCAGGATCGGATTGTTCTGGCGCCGCCGCATCAGGATGTCGACGATCTGGCGGATCTCCTCGTCGCGCCCGACCACCGGATCGATCTTGCCGACTCGCGCCTGCTCCGTCAGGTCCACCGTGAAGCGCTTGAGCGCCTCCTGCTTGCCGAGCTGCGCCGGAGGCAGCGCGCCGCTCGCCTCGCCGGGGGCCGCCGCCTCGGTGAGCTGGCTGCCGTCGCTCGCCCCGAGGGCTTCCTCCGGGGAGCTGGCGACGATTTTCGCGAAATCGTCCGCGAGCTTGTCCGGATTCACTTTCTCGAACTCGCGCGACATCGCGAGCAGTGCGTTGCGCAAGCCCGGGGTCTTCGTGAGGGCCACGAGCACGTGGCCCGTGCGGATGCGCGACTCACCGTATTTGAGGGTCGCCCAGACCCACGCGCGCTCGGTCGCATCCTCGATGTGCGAGGACAGATCGGAGATCGAGCTCGAACCGCGGGGCAGCCGGTCGAGCGCATCGGTCATATCGCGCGCCAGCCGGCCCGGATCGACTCCGAAGGCGCGCACGATCAGATGGACATCGGAGCTCTGCAGCTGCAGGATCTGGTGCAGCCAGTGCACGAGCTCCACGTACGGATTGCCCCGGAGCTTGCAAAAGACCGTGGCGCTCTCGATCGCCTTGTAGGCGAGGCTGTTGAGCTTGCCGAAAAGCGCTACACGACTGATGTCACTCATGTTCTTTCTTCCCGCTCAGTGCACTCTGAAGTCGGCTCCTGGATCACCACATCGTCCGCCATCTGTCCCCGCCCGCCGAGCCAAGTGGTCCAGCCGAGCTGCCCGGCGCTGCCCAGGCGCACCCCGGGTACCTCGACATCCCGTAGCAGCAGCCGCAGCTGCCAGCTCCACTCCTCGTTGGTATACAGGCGCACGAGAGCGGCGAGCTCGGCGAGCCCGCGCGAGCCGGGCAGCAGGTCCCGGAAGCTCGGCAGATCGAGCGGCCCCATGACGATCTCGAATTTGTGCTGGCACTGCCAGCTCATGGCCCCGAGCGATGTGGTGCGCCCCAGTGAGACCGCGCTCGGATCGTGCCCGAGGCGACTGAACAGCTCGGCGGGCACTTCCATCCACTCGCCGACGAACTGGCGCACCACCACCGGCAGCCGGAAATGCTCGGCCAGCACGCTCTCGAGCCCCTCGGCCGAACGGGTCTGCGGTGCGAAATGGGCCACCCGGCTGAGCTTGGCGCGATCGGACACCGCATCCCGGTTGAGGGACGACGGTGCGCCGAGGCCGAGCAGCGCCCCGAGATACATGACGAAGCGGTCGCTGGCGGGTCGATCGAAGCTCGTCGCCGGATCGGACTCGGCCCAGGCGCGGTAAAAGAGTGAGATGAGCCGGTGTTGGAAGAGATTGACGAAATCGGTGAGCGTCGGGTCTTCGCGTTGCCGGTCGCGCTCGTAGGCGTGCTCGGTGAGATGCAGCGGCAGCGCCCCGTTGGGACCGAAAATGCCGAACGAAAACTGCTCGAGTCGGCCCGGCGTTTCTTCCGAGACATCCTCATAGCCGGCGACATCCGAGGGCGCGAACGACAAGCTGGGCTTCTGCCCGAGACGAATGGCATCGTCCGCGGTCCGGCGCGACTCCCCGAGACGCGGACGCTCGGGGAAGCTCTGTTCGAGCAGCCGCAAGGCGGCAAACAGCTTAAACCGATGCGGCTCGGCGCGCAGCCGTGCGAGCGCGGCGGACCGCTCGGGCGCGAGCGGTTGCGCAGGCGTCTCTGCGCTCACACGATCTGACGTCTGCCCGCTCGTACCGGCCATGTCTTGATCGTCCCACGCGCCGCGGAATCAAGGCGCATCTGGGTGAAGGAGTTGATGGAAACGTAGCGCGCGAAGAACCGCTCCAGAACGCTCGCCAGCACCACGATGCCGGCACCCTCGAACGGCGCATCATCCAGCGTGAGTGTGATCTCAAGGCCGCGACCATAGCTGATCGGACCGGGAATCGGCATGCGCCGCACCAGCGGCCGATAGCCGATGCCCACCACGCCCTCGATCTGGCGCGCCGCCGCCGAGTCATTCGGATCCCGGTACAGCGCGAGCATATCGCGCAGCATCTGTGCCCCGGCTGTTCCGCCCTGCTCGATGAGCGAGAGATAGTTGAGGGAGAGCTGTCCGATCAGCCGCCAGGCCGTGTCGCCGAAGGCCGGCGAGGGGCGAGGCGCGCTCGGGCCGGCAATGCAGCGGACGGACTCGACCGGGACGCCGCCCTCGATGAGGAAGCTCGTGCGTCCCTGGCCGACGGCGAGCTGCACGGGCAGATCCCGGTTGGTGCACAGCACCTGTGCGTCGAGCTGGCGGATCCGGCCCTCGAGTTGGCGCTGGGCGCTGTCCACGACCGAGACGAAGCACTCGCTGCCGACGTAAGCGGCCCGTGTCCCGAATTGCTGCTGGCGCGCCGAGGGCAGTCGCGCTCGCCGCTGCAGCGTGTAATAGAGCGCGGGCGAGCCCGGGTCGGTCTGGTGATCGGTCGCGTAGAAGGGACGGATTTCGCCAATCGGCTGCCCGGCCGTGTCGACGGCGCTCAGCCGCTCGATGGCGAAGATTTCGAAATCCATCGGCCGGTTGCGGTCGACAACCAGATGCTGTTCGGTGTCGAACGGCTCGAGGTGAATGCGATCGGCGGTGCGCTGGAAGAGATTGATCGCGGGGGCGCAGAACAGACGGAAGTGGCTCGCATCGAGCGCATTCTCGAGCGCCGCATTCGCCCGGCCGAGCGTCAGATGAATCTCGAGCTCCTCGCCCGCGCACTGCGCGATGCCCTCACGCAGATGGTCGAGTGCGAAGAAGTGGAAGCGCTCGGGAAAGGCAAAGTATTCCTGCAGCAGCCGGTAGCCCTGGAAGCCGCGCCGGCTGACCGGCAGCAGTGCCTCCTCGTCCTCGAATCCGACCTGACGCACGCTCGCCGCCGAGCGGGCGACCGCCGTGGCGCCCTGGCGCGTCGAGCGCAGGCAAAAGCCGATGCAGTCGGCGGTGATCTGCTCGTACAGTGCCTGCGTGAGGCCAGGGGTCGCCTTGAGGAAAAACGTGAGGCTATCCAGATCCAGCGTGTCGATGCTCACCCCGGGGGCCGCCTTCAGCCGCAGGCGAATCCCCGCGCGCGCGCGCGCATCGAGCGGGATGCCCTGCACGGCGAGTGCGCCGGTGCCGGAAAGATACTTCGCCTCGACCACCGTCAGCGGCCAGAGGCTCACCGCGTGAGCGGTGCGGAACTCGCACGCGGTCCGATCCCCCTTGCCGAGCGGCGTCCTCAGAATGGCGCCACGGGGAATGGTGACCCCGGCGAGCTGCGGGCCTTCCTTCGGATCGGGCGCGAATTCCACCACCGTGCAGGACGGCACGGGTGCGAGGAAATGCGGATAGATCATCTCCAGCAGATGCTGCGTGAAATCCGGGTGGCGCGCATCGAGCTTCAGCTGAATGCGTGCAGCCAGGAATGCGAAGCCCTCGAGAAGCCGCTCGACGTAGGGGTCTGCGCACTCGAGTCCCTCGAGACCGAGGCGCGCAGCGATCCGCGGATAGGATTCGGCGAACTCTGCGCCCATCTCCTGGATGAACTGCAGCTCCCGGTTGTAGTACTCGAGGATGCGCGGGTCCATGCTCAGCCTGCGCCGGAATCGCTGACGGCGACATCGCCGGTGTCGGTCTCGATACGCGTTCTCAGGATCAGCTGCTGCGGCGCCGGTTGACCCCACAACTCCGCGTCGATCCGAAAGGACAGCTGATGGCCATCCTGCCCGCTGCCACGCGCCTCGGGCGAAACGTGCACTTTGCGTAGGCGTGGTTCGAAGCGCCGGATGGCCTCCTCGATGCCCGCGGCCGCCGTTGCCGGATCGACCGCAACCGCAGACAGCCCCGCCAGCGAGCGCATGCCGTAATTCAGCACCGAACGCTGCACGCGCGGATAGCGCTCGAGCGCGACGTTCGTCTCGAGGTTGAGCGCGTTCAGCAGTGCCGCCACGTCGCGCAGCACGCATTCGCGCAGCCGCCGCATCGAGACGTTGCGCCGCTCGCTCGATTCGAGCATGGCATTCGGCACGTTGCGTGTCTCGATCCGACAAAACTCTTGCACCGCGATGCCCTGCGGCGCCCCCGGGGGCTTCAGCACCAGCGCTTTGAGATGCGCGGGACTCACTCGCCCGCTCGGCGCGAACAGCCGACACTGGAGCGTGTCCTCATCGGCTGGATCTGCCGCTCGGTCCTGTTCATCTTCGACGATCCGCAGTCCTTGCGCAAAGAGGATGTCGAGCCATTCGCGCTCGGAGAGCTTCAGTTGCGCCAGTTGCGCGCGACCGACCTCGACATGAAAGATCGTGAGGAAACGCTCATCGTCCTCGAGCCGATCGAGCAACGCCGGCTGGAGGCGCTCGCGCAGGCTGAGCTCGGCCATGATTCGTGCTCAGTGGGTGTGCAGCAGGAGCTCTCGCACCTCGAGCAGCCCCAGTTCCTGATCGCTGGTGGCGAGTACCCGTTGGCCGAGGCCGGCAAATGCGCCCTCCCCGATGTCCTGCCACTGCGTCCTGCGACTCATTCGCACGCGCTCATCCTCACTGTGTTCGGAGCCCGGATAGCGCGCGGGGATGAATCCCATCGCCTGCCCCTCGTTGCTCCAGGTGAACTGAGCCGGCACCCACACCAGGTCCCTCGCGTCCGCCGGCGGTTCGATGACGATGCGCCGGATGCGCGCGAACGGCGCCCAGTAGTACGCACCGTTCAGGAACACCTCGAGCACCGGGCCCAAACGCGAGTCGCCATCCGCGATCCAGTCGAACTCGCTGCCGTTGATGCTCCCTGCCGTCGTCTCCGCCTCCTCGAGCGCATGCGCACGCAGCTGCGCCGCTTCCTGCGTTTTGCCCTGCGCGAGCGAAGTGAGCCCCTGCAGCAGCCCGGCGATCCACGAGGGTGGGTCGCCGAGGATGAGCGGCCGCTTCTCCCCGGCGAACACCGCCGAGCGCAGCCGCTCGCAGCCAATGGCCGCCGTGTAGGCGTGCTTCATCGGCAGTGCCGAGGCATCGAGCTCACCGGCCACCTGCAGCTGATTGACGGCCCGATCCCACTCGCCCGTCAGCATCAGCATCTGCGCAAGAAAGGTGCGCAGCTTCGCATCGGCCGGCGAAGCGCGCACCTCGCTCATGAGCTCCGCGAGTGACTCGCGGAGCTTTCCGTCTCGGAAGAGCTGCTGCGAGTCGCTCAAGACTTGGCGTTCTCGGCGATATTCCAGTCGAAGCTCTGCGTTCCCTTCTTGCCGCCCTTGTCCGCCTGCTGCGCGTATTCGACCTTCACCTCCGCGAAGTTGAGGGATACGTTCTCAGTCAGGCGATCCTCTCCCCCGCTGCCGCCCGTCGCGTATGAGGTCACGAGAATGTGCTTCATCGTGATCTTGAGGTACTCGAGGGGATTCTCTCCGGCCTTGCGGACGGTGAGCGTGCCCTCGTCAATGTGCTTTCCATTCGCGCAGCACAGCATGATATTCGGCGTCGCGAGATCGATGAACTTGGTGACGGAGATGTCCTGGAAGTTGGCCTTGCCCGCTCCGCCGCCGGTACCCATGTGGAACGTGCCCGCATTGGACATGCCCCAGCTCCAGGCGAGGATGTCCATCGCCTTCTTGTCCTTGAACGTCTTATCGACGGTCTCGCCATCGATACCCTTCAGCTCGAGAAACATGTCGACTGCCATTGGCCCAACTCCTCTTGTGGTTCGTTCGTCGAATGGTTCGTTTCAACTATCGGCCGTCGCGCCCGAGTGACGCATTGCGCCGATGTGCGCTGGCGATAGCCGCTCCTCTCAGGCCTGGCGCTGCGAGGGCAGGCGCGAGACCAGTCGCATGGAGATGTTCACCCCTTCCAGCTGGTAGTGCGGTCGCAGGTGGAACGTCGCCGAGTAGTATCCGGGATTGCCTTCCACTTCCTCCACCTTGACCTCCGCGCCCGCGAGCGGCTTCTGCGCCCGGGCGGTCTCCCCTGCGTTCTCCGGATTGAGGATCACGTAGCTGGCGATCCAGTCGGAGAGGAAGCGCTCCATATCGGTGCGTTCCTTGAATGAGCCGACCTTGTCGCGCACCATGCATTTCAGGTAGTGCGCAAAGCGGCAGCTGGCAAAGAGGTACGGCAGGCGCGCCGAGAGGCGGGCATTGGCCGTCGCATCGGGATCCATGTACTCCTGCGGCTTCTGCAGCGACTGCGCGCCGATGAACGCGGCCATGTCGGTGTTCTTGCGGTGAATGAGCGGCATCAGTCCGCAATTGGCGAGTTCCGCCTCGCGCCGGTCACTGATCGCGATCTCAGTCGGGCACTTCATGTCCACGCCGCCGTCGTCACTCGGGAAGGTATGCACCGGCAGGCCCTCGACGAGTCCGCCCGACTCCACGCCCCGGATCGAAGTGCACCAGCCATAGAGCTTGAACGCCCGATTGATGTTGACCGCCATCGCATAGGCTGCGTTTGCCCATGAATACCGGGTGTGCTGTCCGCCGCTCGCCTCCTCCTCGAACTCGAATTCCTCGACGGGATTGGTCTTGGCGCCATAGGGCAGTCGGGCGAGGAAGCGCGGCATGGCGAGTCCGATGTACTTCGAGTCATCCGATTCGCGCAGCGATCGCCAGGCGGCATAGTCCGGCGCACCGAAGATCTTGCCCAGATCGCGCGGATTGGCGAGTTCCTGCCAGGAGTCCATGCCCATGAGCGTCGGGCCGGCACCGGCAATGAACGGCGCATGGGCCGCGGCGGCAACCTGGGCCATTTGACCGAGCAGCTGCACATCGCCCGGAGTGTGGTCGAAGTAATAGTCACCGACGAGGCAGCCGTATGGCTCGCCACCGAGCTGACCGTATTCTTCCTCGTACAATTTCTTGAAGATCGGGCTCTGATCCCAGGCCGCGCCGGCGTACTTCTTCAGCGTGCGACCGAGATCCTTCTTCGAGACGTTCATGACGCGGATCTTCAGCATCTCGTCGGTTTCGGTGTTGCTGACGAGGTAGTGCAGCCCGCGCCAGGCGCTCTCGAGCTGCTGGAAGCGCTCGTGATGCAGAATCAGATTTACCTGGTCGGAGAGTTTCTGATCGATCTCGGCGATGATTGCCTTGATCGTGCCGATCACATCGTCGGAAATCACCGCAGTCTCGCTGAGCGCCTGCTCGGCAAGGGTCTGCACGGCGCGCTCGACCTCGGCACGTGCCCGGTCGGTCTTCGGCCGGAACTCTTTCTGCAGCAGCGCCGCGAATTGATCGGCCTCGGTGGCGGCGGCGGCGTTTTCAGTGGCTTGGGTGGCTTCGGCCATGACTCAACTCCCGGACTCTTCCTGTTTGGGTTTTGCAGCGAGAGATTTGAGCAGCGCCGGATCATTGAGCGCTTTGGCAATCAACTCTTCGGCACCGGATTTACCGTCCATGTAGGTGACGAGGTTCGCAAGCTGACTGCGCGCCTCGAGCAGCTTGCTCAGCGCTCCGACCTTGCGCGCCACTGCTGCAGGGGAGAAATCCTCCATACTCTCGAAAGTGATATCGACGCTCAGATTGCCCTCGCCGGTGAGGGTATTGGGCACGCTGAAGGCGACGCGCGGCTTCATCGACTTCATGCGCTCGTCGAAATTGTCGACGTCGAAATTGAGGAACTTGCGCTCCTCGACGCCGGGCAGCGGCTCCTTTGCATCGCCCGACAGATCAGACATCACCCCCATGACGAACGGAATCTGGACCTTCTTCTGCGCCCCGTAGACCTCAACGTCGTATTCGATCTGTACGCGCGGCGCACGGTTGCGGGCAATGAACTTCTGACTGCTTTGCTTGGCCACGGTTCGTCTCCAGCTTCAAAATTCGGTTCACTCGTCGTCGCGTATTCCACCGATGCTCTTCGCCTGCGCGACAGAGTCAGGAACCACATCCTCGAGCACCGCCAGGAAGTCCTTACCGATCAGCCGTTTGGCACGCTCGAGGAACAAGGGTATGGGGCTTGAGGGCTCGTTGGTGCGGAAATAAGCCGCCACGGTATCGATCGCTCTGACGGCTTCGGCGCGGGTGCCGATGGCGTGCGGCATGCGCCCGCCGGGTTGCGTCTCGGCACCCTCGGCGCCAGCTTGGACGGTTTCCCCTGCCGTTTCCGGCGCGCGCGCGCGCAGCTGAGCATCGATAAGTGTCAGAGTCCGCCCGAGCAGCGCCAGCACCGCGGCGAAGTCCGGCACCGCCTCGCTCCCGGCACGATCGCGCGTGAGAACCTCGATGGCACGGTAACTGTCGACGGCCTGGCGCAGTGCCTCGGCGAGGGATTGCAGCCGCTCGAGCTCCACGGCCGCCAGCAACGCGTCGATCTCGGCCGGATCCCGGGCGGTCTCATCGGCCGCGGGACTGAACTGCCCGTGAGCGATCTCGATGTCCCGAATGCAGCACGCCCCGAGTTGTCGGTGATCGAGCAGCGGTGCGCGGCGCAGTCCATCGAGCACGGCGACCCGATCGGCCAGCGCGTTGAGCGCATTGCGCCGCAGAATGGCATCTTCGTCGACCCGCGGATACAGCGGCTCCCACCACTCGCTGAGCCACTGGGCGGCAACGCTGAGCGTGCGGCTGAAGCCCTCAATGCCCTCGATGCGCAGCAACGCAACCGCCAGATGAGACAGGATGCGCAGATCCCGACTCTTGGTGAGCGTCTCGAGTGATCGGTCGCGGATCTCGCGCCAGTCCGGCTGCGCGTCCTTCGGCCAGGGGCTCATCAGCCCAAAGATGCGGTAGGCATCGAACGCTGCCAGCAGCAGCGGCTCGGACTCATCTAAATCGACTCCGCAGGGGGAGTCGGCGGAAATTGGCGCCGCCAGAATTGAAGCTTCGACTTGCATTCGCTGCTTGGTGTTTTCGGTTTCCGCGCTGCCGGTCAGCCCGTTGTAACCCACAGCCACAGCCCGGCCAGGTGCAATCCCCCCGGGGCGCAGCCTGAACGCGCAGGGCAACAGGATGGACCAATATTGCGCTAAGTCAATAGATTGACTGTTCGATCGCAAGCGCAAAGCCAATTTGTGACCCAATTCCGCTCCCGCGGCAGCGCCGGAGTGGGCGCGCGAGGATCCGGGCGAGCGCTGCGCGCTAGCGAGTCTCTGCCTTGGCAAGGAGTGCGAGCACATGTTCGCGCCCGCGTCGGCACGCCTCGAACATCTCCGCGCCGGTGGCGAGCGCTGCGGCAATCGCCGCCGCCAGCGCGCACCCGGTGCCCCGCGATCGAGCCGACAGCCGCGGACTCGACAACCACTGCGGCTCCAATCCCGGGCGCACCAGCACATCGGTCGCGTCGCGACCCTGCGCGTGACCGCCCTTCAGCAGCACCGCGCGTGCCCCGCCGGCGAGTAACGCCTGGGCCCACTCGATGCGTTGATTCACGGTGGCATCCTCACCGGGCGTCGCGCCATTCAGCCAAGCCGCCTCCGGAATATTCGGAGTCAGCAGACTCACCTGGGGCATCAATCGGGAGCGCAATCGCTCATAGCCGGGGTCATCGAGCAACACGCCGCCCGATGAGGCGCGCAGCACCGGATCCAGCACGACCGGCACTCGCGGCGCCTCAGCGAGCGCATCAGCCACCGCGTCGATGGTCGCGCGATCACCCAGCATGCCGATCTTCACGGCCCGCACACGTTGCGTCGCAAACGCAGCTTCAATCTGCAGACGCACCTGATCTGGGGGGATCACGTGCACCGCCAGCACACGCGAATCGGTCTGTGCCGTTACCGCCGTGACCGCACACAGCGCCTGCGCGCCCATCGCCTCGAGCGTTTGCACATCGCGCAGCAGCCCCGCGCCGCCGCTGCTGTCGGTGCCGGCAATTGCCAGCACGGCCACACGTTGTCCCATGCGATCAATTCCCCAACGCGACCAGCGCCACCTCACAGGCCGTGCGCTCGAGCAATGACCGACCGGCCTGCCAGGCGCGGATCCCGGAGCGGCAGCACAGCACCACCCGCGCTCCGGGTGGTGGGGTGAACTGATGCATCTGCTCGGGCAGGCGACGCTCGCAGTGCGGGAACGGTGAGCGCGGTGCCTCGGCCAGGGAGCGCAGATCAATCACCTTATCCTCGGGGCGCACGTCCTGTGCCGCAATGAACCGTAAAAACGGCGGCGCCGGCTCCCTGGCGTTGCGAAACGTGAACCCGCCAAAGCGCAACGTGGCCAGATCTACGCTCACCAGGCGTCCGCTCACCGGCGGCTTCAACCCCAGCAACTGCGCGAGCACCAGATGGGCCTCCAGGGTTCCCAGCACACCGACGGCGCTGCCGAGCACGCCGGTCTCGGCACACGAGCCGGCCCGCTGCGGCATGTCCGGAAACACGGCCCGGTAACTCGGTGCCTCCGCGCAGAACACGCCCGCGTAGCCGGCCAGCCCGAGCACGGAGGCGCTCACCAACGGCTTGCGCTGGCGCTGGCATTCATCGCTGAGGATGTACGTGAGCGCGAGGCTGTCGGCCGCATCGACCACAAGATCGGCGCGCGCGCACCACTCCGGCGCATTCGCCGGAGTGATCCGCTCCACGGCGGCCTCGATGCGGACCTCGGGATTGAGGGCTGCCAGGCTCGACGCGGCCGCCAGCGCCTTGGCCGACCCGAGATCACTCATCCGATAGAGCGGCTGGCGATGCAGGTTGGATTCCTCCACCCGGTCCGGGTCGAGCACCATGAGCCGCCCGACGCCCGCCGCACACAGATATTGCAGCACAACGCAACCGAGTCCCCCGGCTCCGATGACCAGCACACTCGCCGCCGCGAGCCGCTCCTGCCCGGCGGCCCCGATCTGCGGCAGCACGCTCTGGCGCGCATAGCGCTCGCTCATGCCGGTTCCTCGCCTGCGGCCACCCAGGCGCGCATACGCGCCACCGGATCGGCGTGGCTCACGATGTCATTGACCACTGCAGCACAATCGGCCCCGGCGGCGAAAACCCCCGGCAGGCGCTCGAGCGTCAGGCCGCCAATGGCCACCAGCGGGCGCGCACCGATGCGCCCCTTCCACTGCCCGATGCGAGCTAATCCCTGCGGCGCGAACGGCATCACCTTCAGCAGCGTCGGATAGATCGGTCCGAGAGCAACATAGTCTGGCTCGAGCGCGAGGGCGCGCTCGAGCTCCGCCTCATCGTGGGTACTGATGCCGAGCCGCACCCCCGCGCGGCGCAGGGCCGGCACGTCCGCGGTGTCGAGATCGCTCTGGCCGAGATGCACGAAATCGCACGCCTCCTCCAGGGCGATCTGCCAATAGTCGTTGACGATGAGCTGCGCGCCGGCGCGCAGACACTGCGCGCGCGCGGCGCGAATCTCCTCGCGCAGCACCGCGGGTCGATCCTTGATGCGCAGCTGAATCAGCCGCACCCCGCACGGCAGCAGCCGCGCGATCCACTCGGCGCTCGCAACGATCGGATAGACGCGCGGGAGCATCAGCGCAGCAGCGCGGTACCGAGCACGGGGGTGGACGGCACCGCCATGTCGCGCGGCTCCATCGGTCCGGCGAGGAAACCCTCGTGACCGGCCTCGACCGCCCGCGCGAACGCCGCCGCCATGCGCACCGGATCGACCGCCTGGGAAACGGCCGTGTTGATCAACACCGCATCGAAGCCGAGCTCGAGTGCCTGAGCGGCATGGGAGGGAACGCCGATGCCGGCATCGATGACGAGCGGGACGTCGGTAAAGCGAGCGCGCAGCGCCTTCAGGCCGAACAGATTGTTCAGACCATGGCCCGAGCCGATCGGCGAGCCCCAGGGCATCAACACGCGACAGCCCGCCGCGCACAGCCGCTCCGCGACGATCAGGTCCTCGGTTGTGTATGGGAACACCTCGAAGTCCTCGGCGCACAAGATGCGCGCCGCCTCGACGAGCGCGAACACATCCGGCTGCAGCGTGTCCTCCTCGCCGATCACCTCGAGTTTCACCCAGCGCGTACCGAACACCTCGCGCGCCATGTGAGCGGTCGTCACCGCCTCCTTGACCGTATGACAGCCCGCGGTGTTGGGCAACACCCGCACACCCAGCTCGCGCACCATTGACCAGAAGGCCTGTCCGGCCCGCTCACCGGCCGCCTCGCGGCGCAGCGACACGGTGAGCACCTCCGCGCCGCTCGCCTTGACGGCATCGGCGAGCACCGAGGGCGAGGGATAGCGGGCGGTGCCGAGCAGCAGCCGCGAGCGCACCGGCACGTCATAAAGCTTCAGCATGTCACCCTCCCTGCATGGGAGCGAGAATTTCAAGCCGATCGCCCTCGGCGAGCGCCGCGTTGGCTCGCGAGTGAGCCGGCACGAACTCCCCGTTGAGCGCGGTAGCGATCACCGCAGTGGCGAAGCCGAGCTCGCGGAGCACCGCCGCCAGATCCGCCGCGCTGACCTCGCGCCACTCGCCGTTCACCTGGATGTTCAATGCATCACCTCCGGGGCCTCGCGCCCCTCGAGCACGAACGCCGCCGCGCGGCGCGCCAGCGCCGGTGCGGCGAGAAAGCCGTGACGAAACAGCCCGTTCACGTACAGCGTGCCGTTGCGACGCGTCAGCCGCGGCAGATTGTCGGGGAACGCCGGGCGCACTCCGGTGCCGATCTCGAGGATTTCCGCCTCGCCGAAGGCCGGGTGCAGCGCATAGGCCGCCCCGAGCAGCTCGAGCATCGAACGCGCCGAGATGCGGCTCGCCTGGTCGCTCTCGATCATGGTGGCGCCGATCATGTACCGTCCATTGTCCCGCGGCACCACGTACACCGGCGTGCGCGGGTGCAGCACGCGGATCGTGCGCGTCAGGGCGAGATCCGAGGCCTGCAAGTGCAGCATCTCGCCCTTGACGCCGCGCAGGTCGGTCAGCACCGTGCGGGCGGCCAATCCGGTGCAGTCGATGGTGCACTGTCCTTCGCCCGAGGTGTCCCGCGGCGCCTCGGTGCTGAAATGAATCGTGCCGCCAAGACCGCGCAGCCGCTCGGCGAGCGCATGCAGTGCGGCGCGCGGGTCGATGTGCGCCTCATCCTTGAAAAACAGTCCGTGCTCGAACCGTCCGGCCAGATCGGGCTCGAGCGCGGCGATGCCGTCGGCATCGAGCCAGGCGTAGTTCTCGGTCCGCCGGGCAAAGTGCTTCAGCTCCCCGACATCGCGCGCATGCGCCAGCACCAGCGTGCCGCGGCGCACCATCGCCGGGTAGCGCTCGGCCCACCAGGCAAACCCCTCATCCCCGAGCGCCACGATGTGCGGCGGGGAGCTCACCCGCTCGCACCAGGGCGCGAGCATCCCGCCGGCAAACCATGAGCAGCCGGCTTTGTCGAAGCCCTCGTGGCGCTCGAAGACCTGCACGCTCGCGCCCCGTTCCGCAAGCTCCACGGCGCAGGCGAGTCCGGCGACCCCGGCGCCGATGATGGTGGCGCGCATTGCTCACTCCTCCTCGCCGGTTGCGACGTACAGCTGCCCGCCGGCGGCGCGGAATTTCTCTGCCATGGCCTGCATACCCTGTTCACGCGCCTCGGCGCGCACTTCGTGGGAGATGCGCATGGAGCAGAATTTCGGGCCGCACATCGAACAGAAGTGCGCAACCTTGTGCGCCTCCTTCGGCAGAGTCTCGTCATGAAACGCACAGGCGGTATCCGGATCGAGCGACAGGTTGAACTGGTCTTCCCAACGGAAATCAAACCGGGCGCGCGAGAGCGCATCGTCGCGCTCTTGTGCACCGGGGTGCCCTTTAGCGAGATCGGCGGCATGGGCGGCGATCTTGTAGGTGATGACACCGGTCTTGACGTCGTTGCGGTCTGGCAGCCCAAGATGCTCCTTCGGTGTGACGTAGCAGAGCATCGCCGTGCCGTACCAGCCGATCATCGCCGCACCGATCGCCGAGGTGATGTGATCGTAACCTGGGGCAATGTCCGTGGTGAGCGGCCCCAACGTATAGAACGGCGCCTCGCCGCAATGCTCGAGCTGCTTGTCCATGTTTGCCTTGATCTTATGCATCGGCACGTGACCCGGCCCCTCGATCATCACCTGGCAGTCGTGCCGCCAGGCGATGCGCGTCAGCTCGCCGAGCGTCTCGAGCTCGGCGAATTGCGCCGCATCGTTGGCATCGGCGATCGAGCCCGGACGCAGGCCGTCACCGAGTGAGAAGCTGACATCATAGGCGCGGCAGATCTCGCAGATTTCCTCGAAGTGCTCGTAGAGGAAGCTCTCGCGGTGATGGGCCAGGCACCACTTGGCCATGATCGAGCCGCCTCGCGATACGATGCCCGTCACCCGGTTTGCCGTCAGCGGGATGTGCGCCAGGCGCACCCCGGCGTGGATGGTGAAGTAATCGACGCCCTGCTCGGCCTGCTCGATGAGGGTGTCGCGGAAGATCTCCCAGGTGAGCGCCTCGGCGACCCCACCGACCTTCTCGAGCGCCTGGTAGATCGGCACCGTGCCGATTGGCACTGGGGAGTTGCGCAGAATCCACTCGCGGATGGTATGAATGTTGCGGCCGGTCGAGAGATCCATCACCGTGTCGGCGCCCCAGCGGATGGCCCACACGAGCTTGTCGACCTCCTCGGCCATCGAGGAACTCACCGCCGAGTTGCCAATGTTGGCGTTGATCTTCACCAGGAAGTTACGCCCGATGATCATCGGCTCGAGCTCGGGGTGGTTGATGTTGGCCGGTATGATGGCGCGACCGGCGGCGACCTCGGCGCGCACGAATTCCGCGGTCACATACTCCGGAATGTTCGCCCCCCAGTCGTTGCCGTCGCGGCTCACCGGCGCTTCGCGGCGCCGGCCGAGATTCTCGCGAATCGCGATGAACTCCATCTCCGGGGTGATGATGCCGGCGCGCGCGTACGCGAGCTGGGTGACCGCACGAGCCGCGCGCGCGCGCAGCGGGCGGCGGCTCGCCGCAAAAGCGCGCACCGCGCCCTCGGCGGTGAGGCCATCATCTTCCGGGCGCACCGCGCGTCCTTCAATCTCCTCGACATCGGCGCGCGCGGCAATCCACCCCTCGCGCAAGCGCGGCAGGCCGCGCTCGATGTCGATGCGTGCGGCTGGATCGGTGTAGGGTCCGGAGGAGTCGTACACCGTAACTGGCGGCTCGCCGCTCGAGGGATGGAGCGCGATCTGGCGCATCGGGACGCGCACATCCGGGTACTTTTCACCCGGTACATGAATCTTGCGCGAGGCGGGCAGCGCGTCGGCGACGACCTTGGGAACGGCATTCATCGTGGAGGCTCCTTGAGCGGATCGACCGCGGGAGACCCAGCCACGTCAGTGCTAGAAAGCGCACGAGACCAACTTTCCTACGCCAGCATGAACTGGATCAGGTTCGAAGGGTCGCCGCGCCGCGCCCGCTGGCGCCATCGGCCTCTCAGCCCCTTGGCGGGGCTCCCCCAGTCACGGCGGAGACGATAGTACGGCGGGCCGCGTCGGTCAACGGCACGCGGTGAGCCGCAGGCCGGGCAGCACGTGCGTCTGCTCGCGGCGCACCGCTTGCAGCAGGCTGGGTCGAAGACCTAGCAATGCGAGGATTGTCGGCGCGATCTCGGCGGTCTGTACGGGGCGGCCGACGGTCCGCGCTGCAAGCTGCGGGTTCGCCACCAGCAGTGCCACGTGACGGTCATCCTCATGGAACCCCCCGTGCTCGGCGATCTTGTCGGCGTGGTCGGTGTAGATCACGCCCAGGCGCGGCTCGAGGATGAAGTCCGGGGCGCGCGGGTCGGTGCGCGGGTCACCGAACAGCGCGGCGAGCTCCGCGCCGCTGTAGAACTTGCCGATGCCGAGATCGCGTCCGGCGGCCTGCGCCGCACTGAGGCTGCGGATCACCGCTGCGACGCGGCCGCGATACGCCGGAGTCAGCCATTCGAGCAGCACATCGTCGGCGACGTGAAAACGGTCCGCCGGTCCGAGCGCATCGAGCGCGGGGGTCAGGACGGTGCGTGCGGAGATGATCCGGACCCGGGAGCGGTCGATCGGCGCGTTGCCGCTCTTGGCGCTGATAATGAGCACGGTCGACTCGAGCAATCCGCGCTGCTGCAGCGCGGCAACCAGCCGCCCGAGTGAGTCGTCTACGAAGGTAATCGCCGCGTGCAACGCCGGGCTCGGCCGCCCTGCACTGTTGAGATAGCCGCCCTGCGGACGCTTCTCGGCGACATTGACCGATTGGAAATCCATGCCGAACAGGGCGGGCACGCCAAGGTGATGCCGGCCGCTGTGATCGAACCCAGCGATTTCGTTGAGCAGAGCCTGCAGTTTCAAGCCGTCGTAGAGGCGTATCGCTGTGGTCGAGTCCTGGAACGACAGACGCGGGTTGCGCAGCCGCTGCGCGCCCAGTCCGAAACGCCCCAGGTTGGCGCGCGTCAGCGCCGCGTGCACTTCCGGAGCATAGAAGTCATCGATGTTTACCCCGGGCCCCTCGAGTGGACCGCCGGGACCGTTGAGGATGTCGTATGCGGGGTGCTTGTCGATCCACGCTGTGCGCATGCCGCGCGCATGCAGCACCCCGAACACCGTGTTGACGCGCAGATAGTTGTGCGGCCACAGCGGTTCGCAGTGACCGCCAATGCGCCGCTCGGGCAGTCGCCTCGGGTCGATCGCCTCGGCGCTGTTCACCGCGAGGTCCGCCGCGCCGCCGTTCAAGCGGCGCTCATTGCGATCCAGGTACCCGGTCAGTCGGACCTCAGCACCGGGTGGCCCGCTGCAATGCGATCCGGCCGGGTACAGCGCGCGATCGAAGGTATCGTCGTAATAGACGCCCGTCACGCGCGGCGGTCCGCCGGTTACCTGGGCGAGCAGGCCCGGAAAAGAATCTGAGGGTAGGGGTGTAGAGGCATCGCTGTAGAGCACACCGTGCCGCGTGAGCGCGGCAAGCTGCGGACAGCCCCCGGAGGCGATGCAGCGCGCAAGATCCACCTCGTGCAGTCCGTCGACGCTGATCAGCAGCACGTGCCGCACCGTCGGTCGCCTCGCTGCGCCAGCCGCAACGGCCGGCCCGACAACCAGCGTGAACATCATCAGCACGGCAAGCCGCGCAAACGTATTTCTGCCACCCATGGCGACTCTTCACCCGCCGTACACGACGGGCGCGCAGCCTAGAGTCCCGATATGACAGTCCGATGACAGAGATCGACGATTGTGACAGCACGCAACCGAACGTGGCGCTCGCACTCGGTCGAGCACACCCCACGGCCGGAGTGCCGTGCGCGTTCCCGCGCTGCGCCAACTTCCCGCGGACGCAGCGCGCTGCGCCTGCCTCAGTCGCGGTGGACGGCGTGACTGGCCTGACCGCCCTTACGGCCGGCCTCGGCGGCGAGCTGGCGGTTCTGCGAGAAGCTGCGCTTCTCGTCCGGCACGCTTTGCCCGCCCTTGCGGCCGGCCTCGGCTGCCAGACGTCGGTTCTGCGAGAAGCTGCGCTTCGCATCCGGCACGCTTTGCCCGCCCTTGCGGCCGGCCTCGGCTGCCAGACGTCGGTTCTGCGAAAAGCTGCGTTTGCCGTCAGGTACCGCCTTACCGCCCATGCTGGCGATCTGGCGCTGACGCTCCTGACTCATGGATGCAAAACCCCGTCCGCTGGTACCCTTCTGGACTGGTTGTCCCTCGTGGGCTGGCTGAATCATGGGCGCTCTCCTTATGGTCGGGATACGGAACGGGCTCGGATGAACCCGCGGCGGCACCGCCGCCACTCTACATAAGACCCGCGCTCGGCCCCGGGGGTTCCTGCGACGTTCCCGCCCATGCAGGCGGAGCGCCTCAACCGGGGGCCGGTTTCACCATTTTCGCGACATGTTCTGGTTTTTTTTCACCCAATTTCGCATCGATCGCCGCAATTTCCTGCTGCAGCATCGTCCGAACATCTGGCGGGGGATTCATGGCCAACAGCTTGTTGAACCGGGTCCGCGCCAGCGCCAGGTCGCCGCGTCGCATCGCAGCGGCCGCTCCGAAGAATAACGCTTTCGGGGAGTTCGGGTCGAGCACCAGCGCGCGTTCGATCAGCTGGCCGGCCGGTCCATCGAGTGAGGAATCGTGAATCAGGATCATCGCCTCGGCTTCCCCGATCAGCGCCGCGGCGCTGTGCCCGCCGGCCACCCGGTCGGCGTGCCGGAAGGCCCGCACGGCGAGCGGATACTCCTGCAGGATGTTGTAGGACTTGCCGAGTTTCAGCCACGCCGCCAAATCACGCGGATGGCGGTCCAGGTGATCAATCAACTGCTCGATCGGCGACTGCGGCGAGGCAACTCCGGGATTCTGCCGCCAGGACCAATTGCTGAAGGTCATGTACAGCGCCGCCGAGCCGCCGGCCAACACCACGCAGGCGAACAGTGCAGCCCAATGCGCTGGCGCAAGCTGCGTGCGCAGCGGGCGAATGAGCGGGACCACGACCAGCCCTGCGGCGACGGCGGTGAGCAGCGTCGCAAATAGAATGAATACGATCATCGGCTGTGCTTTCCAGTGCCGGCCAGGCCGTCATCGAGGGACTCGTCTTCCTCATCACCGCTCTCGCGTGTCACTAGGGTGGCCCGACGTCGAATCACCCACGCCGCGCTCAGCGCGCCGACGAGGAGCAGCACGCCCGGGGTGAGCCAGAGCCAAGCGGTCCGCCAGGCGAACGGTGGCTTGAACAGGATGAAATAACCGTAACGCGAGACGAAGAAATTGCGGATCTGCTGATCCGTGTCGCCGGCGAGAAGCATTTGGCGGATCTGCCGGCGCATGTCGGCGGCAAGACTCACCGGAGAGTTTGCCAGCGACTCATCCTGACACTGCATGCAGCGAAAGTTGTGGATCAGCCGCTCATAGCGTGCCTGCAGTTCGGGCGTCGGCATGCGCGTCGGGGCGATCGCATGTGCAAAGGGCGCAGCGAGCAGTGCCAACAGCACCAGCAACGCACCCGGTAGCCGCGGCGAGAGGCGCCTCATGAGCCGCTCGCCTGACCCGCCGGCAGGCGTGGCAGGATGTCGTGCGCCCAGGCGCGCGGGGTGATCGGGCCGATGTATTTGTACACAATGATGCCCTGGGGATTGACCACGAAAGTCTCCGGCGCGCCATACACGCCCCATTGGATGGCTTCGAGACCACCCGGGTCGAATGCAATCTGCTGGTAGGGATTGCCCTTCTGGTGCAGATAGGCCATCGCCTCGGCACGGCTGTCCTTCCAGTCGAGCCCGATCAGCGGCACGACGCCGGTGTGGGCGATGGCGAGCAGTTCGGGTGACTCGATGCGACAGGAAATGCACCATGTCCCCCAGACGTTGAGCAGGTACCAGTGTCCGCGCAGCGCCGCGGAAGTGACCTTCTCGTTCGGATCACTCAGGCTCGGCAGCGAGAAGCTCGGCGCCGGTTTGCCGATCAGCGGCGAGGGTACCAGGTCCTTGCGGGGCGCCTGATGGATCGAGAGTGCCAACAGCACCACGATCGCAGCGAACACCCCGAGCGGTACGAAGTAGCGGATCATCGCGCATCGCCTCCAGCGAGGATCGCGGCAGCCTCTTTCGTCGCGGAGTCCGCGACTCGGTAGCGCCGATCCGTGATCGCGAGCAACCCGCCGCCGGCCATGATCAGCGCGCCGATCCAGATGTAGAGCACCAGAGGACGAACCTGCAGACGGAAGCTCCAGCGTCCATCGCCGAGATTCTGCCCGAGCGCCACCAGAATGTTGCTGCCGCCGTTGATGGTGATCGCCGAGTGGGTGGTGGCAATGTGCTGCACCCAGTAATCGCGCTTGGCCGGGTGCATCACCGCCACCGGCTTGCCGTGGCGCGTTACCACCATGGTTGCGCCGGAACCGCCGTAGTCGGGTCCCTGGATCGGGCCGACCCCCTGGAAGCGGAAGGTGTACCCGCCGTCGCGAACGCTCGAGCCGATGGCGAGCGCCACGTCGCGCTCGGCGGTGAAGGCCTGCACGGCAGTCATCGAGAACACGAAAACGCCAAGTCCAATGTGCGCGATGGTCATGCCGAGCACGGCGCGCGGAATGGCGATCCGGCGGCGCAGCCGGTCAATCGGGTCGATCAGCGAGGCGATAATGATCCACACCCCGAGCGTCATGCTCACCGGGGAGAGAATCCCCGCGCCGGTGAACACCCCGAAAGCCACCGCGCAACCGATCAGCGCCGCGGCACCCAGTGCCACCAGCAAGGTGCGACCGCGGCCACCGAGGCCGCCGCGCTTCCAGCGCGCATGCATGCCCATCGGCACGAGCACAAGCAGCGGCAACATCGAGACCAGGAACGTCGGATTGAAATACGGCGGACCGACCGAGAGCTTGCCGAGGCCGAGCGCGTTGGAGATGATCGGGGCCATCTCCCCGGCGAACACCGTGCCGCAGGCCGTCACCAACAAGATGTTGTTGAACAGCAGAAACGACTCGCGCGCGGTGAGCTCAAAGCCGGCCTCGGACTGCATCTGCGGCGCGCGCCAGGCGTACAGGGCGAGCGCCGCGCCGATCATGATCACGAGGAAGGTCAGGATGAACTCGCCGCGGCCGGGGCTGACCGCGAACGAATGTACCGAGATCAGCACCCCGGAGCGCACCAGGAAGGTTCCGACCAGGCTCAGCGAGAAACCGAGCACCGCCAGCAACAGCGTCCAGCTCTTGAACAGTCCCCGCTTCTCGGTCACCGCCAGCGAGTGGATGAGCGCGGTGCCCATCAGCCACGGCATGAACGAGGCGTTCTCGACCGGATCCCAGAACCAGAATCCGCCCCAGCCGAGGGTGTAATACGCCCACCAGCTGCCGAGGGCGATCCCGCAGGTGAGAAATGCCCAGGCCGAGGTGGCCCACGGACGCGTCCAGCGCGCCCACTCCCGGTCTAGCCGGCCCTCGAGCAGCGCCGCGCCGGCGAAGGCGTAAGCGACCGCCAACCCCACATACCCGGTGTAGAGCACCGGCGGGTGCGCCGCGAGTCCCGGGTCCTGCAGGATGGGGTTCAGGCCCTGCCCGTCCGCCCACGGCGGACTGAGCCGCACGAACGGATTGGAGGTGAGCAGCGTGTAGAGAATGAAGCCGAAGCTGATGGTGCCCAGCACTCCCAGCACGCGCGCGGCGAAATTGCGCGGCAGGCGCGCCGTGCCGAACGCGGCCGCCACGGTCCAGCAGCTGAGCAGGAAGATCCAGAGAATCAGTGAGCCCGAGTGCGCCCCCCACAGCGCAGCGACGCGGTAGAACAGCGGCAGCGCCGAGTTGGAGTTCTCGGCCACGTAGGCGACGGAGAAGTCATTGGCGACGAACGAGGCGATCAGACACCCCATCGCGGTCGCAACCATGACGAACTGTCCCGCGACCGCCGGGGTGACGACCGCAGTCCAGCGCTCGCGACCGAGCGCCGGACCGACGATGCCGAACACCGCCTGCAGCGCGGCGAGCAGTAACGCCAGAATCAGCGCGAATTGACCCAGCTCGGGAATCACTGCGCGTACTCCGTCGCGGCCGTGACGCTGGCGGGTGTGCCGTGGGCCTGTACGGCGAGGGACGCATCGCGCGGGTCACCGTGTCGAATCCCCCAGGCCTGATGGATGCCAGGCGGCCGGTAGTTCTGATCGTGCTTGGCAAGTACCTGGTCGGCAACAAACACCCCATCGGGCAGCAGCTTGCCATGCACGATCACCCCGGCATTTTCACGGAACAGATCCGGCAGCACCCCGGTGTACTCGACCGGAATCTCATGCTTGAGGTCCGTCACCATGAAGCGCACCTGCATGCTGCCGGGCGTGCGGTGCACGCTGCCCTTGGCCACCAGACCCCCAAGCCGGAACGACTCCCCCTGCGGCGCCTTGCCGGCGGCGACCTGCGAGGGAATGAAGTAGAACGTCACATTCTGGCGAAACGCCGAGAGCGCGAGACCGCCGGCGATCGACACGCCCACGAGAATCCCCAGCACCAGCAGCAGCCGGCGTCGTCGAGTCGGTGTCATGATTCCTCCTGCATCTGCAGTCTGCGCAGCGCCGTGCGCTGCGCGCGGCTCAACAGCCGCTTGGCCCAATACACATTAAGGCCCATCACCACCAGGGTCACGGCGTAGGACGGCCACACCCAGGGGTAGTACCCGCCCATGTCGAGAAATCTCATCATGCGCCGATCTCCTCGCCGACCCAGCGCGCGCTGCGCTCGCGGTTGAGCACTTCGCCGCGCAGCCGCACCATCAGCACCGCCCCGAAGAACAGTGTAAACCCGAGAAACATCATCAGCAGCGGCACCAGCATCGAGGGCGGCATGGTCGGCTTGCCGAGATACATCACCGACGGTCCCTGGTGCAGCGAGTTCCACCACACCACCGAATAGTGAATGATCGGGACATTGATCACGCCGACCACGGCAAGCACGGCGCTCACCCGATCGGCGCGCTGCAAGTCCTCGAACGCCGCGCGCAGTCCCATGTAGCCCAGGTAGAGAAAGAACAATAACAGTTCGGAGGTCAGGCGCGGGTCCCACTGCCAATAAGTGCCCCACATCGGCTTGCCCCAGAGCGAGCCGGTGACCAGCGTCGCAAGCGTGAAGGAGGCGCCGATCGGGGCCGCCGCGGCGGCGACGGCATGCGCGACCTTCATGCGCCAGATCAGGCCAATGCCTCCGGCCACCGCCATGATCGTATAGACCATCAGCGACAGCCACGCACTCGGGGCATGTACATACATGATGCGATACGCATCGCCCTGCTGGTAATCCGGCGGCGCGAGCCACAGCCCGCCGATGAGTCCGCCGAGAATGAGCAGCGCCGCCGGCCAGGCGAACCAGGGCGTCAAGCGCCGCGCCGTGCGATACAGATGCGGAGGAGATGCCAGTCGATGAAACCAGGTCCAGGCCATTACGCGTATGCCCTCACTCGAGATTGATGCGCACGGCCGCCGCGGCCGCCAGCGGCGCCAGCGTCATGCCGAAGACCGCCAGCGCGGCCAACAGGGTGAGCGGCGCGCCGTAAGGTTCGCCGCGAATCGCCAGCTGCGTCGCGTGCGCGCCGAAGATCAAGACCGGAATGGCCAGCGGCAGCGTCAGCAGCGACAGCAGCGCCCCGGCCCGTCGCACCCCGAGCGTCAGGGCTGCCCCGACCGCCCCGAGCAGGCTGAGCGTCACTGTGCCGAGGGTCACCGAGGCCAGAATTCCAGGCAGGGCCCTGCCGGGGACCCCGAGCGCAACGGCCGCCACGGGCGCCATGAGCGCCAGCGGCAGCCCGGTGAGCAACCAGTGCGCAGCGGTCTTGGCCGAGAGTAGCCCGGTCAGTGCACGGCCCGAGAGCGCGTACTGCTCGAGCGTGCCGTCCTGGGCATCGTCACGGAAGAGGAATTCGAGCGCGAGCAGCGAGGACAGCAGAGCCGCCGCCCAGAGGACCCCCGAGGCGATGTGCCGCAGACGGGTCAGTTCGGGGGTGATGGCCAGCGGGAAGAGCGTCGTCACCATCGCAAAGAACGCGAGCGGCTGCACGAGCTGGCTGGCCTTGCGAAATGCCAGGCGCAGGTCGCGCTCGAGCATAAGGCGCGCCACCGCGACGGCCGAGGGCGCCGAAGCACGCTCGCTGGCCGCCGACGGCATTCCCGCCTGCAGGATATTGATCTCAGCCAATGCCCAGCTCCAGTCGCCGCAGGCCCTGCTCGGACACTGCGAGTGGATGGTGCACCGCGGCCATGGCCAGCCCGCCGGCGGCGAGGTGTTCGTCTATCAGCGTACCCACCAGTCGCTGCCCTTCGACATCCAGATTGGTGGTCGGTTCATCGAGCAGCCACAATGGCACGGCCATCAGCAGCAGGCCCGCGAGCGCGATGCGCCGCTTCTGGCCGGCTGAGAGCGTGCGGACTGGCCGATCCGCCCAGCGCTGTGCGCCGACCCGCTCGAGTGCCCTCCCGAGTTCGGGCTGCCCAAAGCGCCGTCGCACGCCGACCCAATAATGCAGGTTCTCGCGACCGGTCAGCTCCCCCTTCAGCGGGGGTTCGTGCCCGAGGTAGGCCATCTCGGCGTGAAATGCCGGCAGATCCTCGTTCACGTCCCGATCCCGCCAGCGGATTCGCCCGCCCTCCGGATAGGACATGCCGCACACGGTGCGCAGCAGGCTGGTCTTGCCCGCCCCGTTCGGCCCGGTCAATTGCAGGCACTCCCCGCTCGTGACGGTAAAGCTGACCCCCCGCAAGACGTGGCGCTCCCCGCGCCATAAATGCAGATTTTCGCCCCTCAGCGTCGCCTCGGACATGCCGGTGACTGGCCCATCATAGTCTTGATGGGCGGTAAGTCTCCCCAATTCGGACATTTATCTCCATAGGCAGTGCGCAGCTTCACGTACGTAACGGTGCGTATTGCGTCGTAAGCCGGCTTGGTCCCCGGGGATGCACCTCAGGTAGAATGGCATGCCTCCCAATGCCCGGGTGGCGAAATGGGTAGACGCAAGGGACTTAACGAAGTTGAGCACCCGGGTCGGAAACGCCCGGTGTGAATGGGGTCAAAGTCGGTGGACCAGCAGCACGTCACGGTGGCTGCAATACCGAGCTAAGCCGCGCCATGGCAAGTGCGGAAAGTGTAGAGACTTGACGGCCCCTGCCTAAACCGCGCAGCGTGAGCGCGGCACGGCAAAGGTAAAGTCCAGACCCCAAATGCGCACTCGGCCCGCCCTAGCGGTCCGTAAAAGCAGCGGCGTAAGCCGTAGTGGGTAAGAAAATCCCTCGGGGGAAACCCCGTGCCGGTTCGAGTCCGGCCCCGGGCACCAGGTGGCTTCAAACTCCACCTTCCCTTCCCGTCCTCCAACATCCCAACATTGCGCGGAACCACCGGGATATGACGATCGCCTGCTGTATTTGGTGGTCAACCCGAACGGGTCGCGGTGGTGGCGGTTCAAGTACAAATGTGACGGGAAGAAGCGCGGGATTTCGCTCGGCGTGTACCCGGATGTGACGCTGCAATCTGCGGGGGAGCAGCTGCAGAACGCTCGGGGGATCGACCCGAGCGCGCAGCGGCGGACAGTCAGGACCGCCAGGGCGGACACCTTCAAGGCGATTGCCGAGGAATGGCTGGAGATGCACGCCGAGAGGCTGGCGCCCATCACGATGACCAAGGCGCGGTGGATTCTGGGCTCGTTCCTCTACCCTCGCCTGGGTTCGCGGCCGATCGCAGAGATCGCGGCGCCTGAGGTGCTGGCCGTGCTGCGGCCAATCGAGAGCCGGGGGATGAACGAGACTACCCACCGGGCTTTGCAGCGCTGCGGGCAGATCTTCCGGTACGCCATCGCGACGGGTCGAGCGACGCGGGACATCACGTCCGACCTGCGGGGCGCCCTGGCCCCGGTCGTGGTGGAGAACCGAGCGCCGATCACGGAGCCGGCGAAAATCGGCGCCCTACTCCGCGCCATCGACGACTACATAGGGCATCCAACGACGCTGATGGCCCTGAAGTTGTCCCCACTCGTCTTTCTACGTCCCAGCGAGCTTCGGGCGGCGGAATGGAGCGAGATCGACCTGCAAACGGCGGAATGGCGCGTCCCGGCAGCGCGAATGACGATGCGCGAGCGGCACATTGTTCCGCTGGCCTCACAGGCGGTCGCCATCCTCCGAGAGCTTCGCAGCGTCACCAGCAAGGCCAAATACCTCTTTCCGTCGCTTCGCACCTCGGATAGGGCGATGTCCGTGAACACGGTGAATGCCGCCTAGCGACCCCTCGGCGATTCGAGTGATGACATGACGGGACACGGCTTTCGAGCCATGGCGTGCACGTGCCTCAACGAGCTCGGGTGGCACCCCGACGTCATCGAATTGCAGATGGCGCATGCGGAGCGGAACAAGGTGCGGGCTGCGTACAACCGCGCTGAACGATTGGTCGAGCGGAGAAAGATGATGCAGGCCTGGGCTGATTATCTCGATCGGCTGCGCGGTGACAGCGAGATAGTCGCTGTCGCCGCGCCGGCGGAACCCCCCAACGATCCTGTAGATGAGTTGCGCAAGCGAAAGAAACCGCGTGGTGTCCCCACGGCTCAATTGGAGCTCGGCCTCGATATCCGCAGCTGAGGCGGCGTACCATTGTCAGATGAACTTGAATTCAGGCCGAAGAGGCGCGTTCGATGTTGAACTTACGGGAACGGATATTCCTTGATCCCGCCATCCTGGAGGGTAGGCCGATAATCCGCGGCACTCGATTCCCAGCCACCGTGATCGTAGGAAGCATCGTCGGCGGAATGACGTTTCAGGGGATTCAGCGGGAATACGACATTACTGCCGACGACATCCGGGCAGCTTTGATGACCTCCCGCCATAGAAATCAAGCGCAGGTACCCCTGTGCACTTGCCACTTGGAACGACGGGGCCAATTTGACCGTCACACGGCGTCCGATCGTGCGTCTTTCACAGCCGTGTCTGAAGCGCCATTTAAGAGCTAATCGCCCAGAAATGCAGACTTGGCATGAACTCAGCTACGGCGGTATCCTGATTCAATAGGATCCAATTCGAGATATTCCCGATGAACGCCAAACTGCGAGAGCTTCCGGTCGAAGAACGCATAAAGCTCGTAGAAGACCTATGGGATAGCATCGCTGAGGATCGAAAGGCGCTTCCGGTCACACCGGAGCAAAGGGCTGAGCTTGACCGTCGCCTGGAGGCCTACGAGACCGACAAGAATCACGGCCGGACGGCAGCCGATGCGTTGGCCGACGTACGCCGGCGTCTGTGACGGTAGAGGTTCGTCTCCGGCCCGAAGCAGAACAGGACGTGGCCGAGGCAGCTCTGTGGTACGAGGCAAATGAACCCGGCCTTGGAGGGCAATTCGTTGACCAGGTGCAAGCCACCATACACACGATTGCCGGTCAGCCCAACGCGTTCACCACGGTTTACAAATCCATTCGACGTGCTCTCGTTAGCCGCTTTCCGTTTGGCGTCTTTTACCAAATTGACGACCATGGCGTCATCGTCATAGCGGTATTGCACGGTAGCCGCCATCCGCGCGCGTGGAAAGAGCGCCGGTAGACAGGAATTCAATAATGTTGTCCGCCGCAAACGCTCGTGAATCTGACGGCCCCGCTTCGCGGACTGAGTTCCTGCGGAACGACGACTTCGACCAGCGCGGAATCGGCGCGTCATGAGGCGACCTTCGCGATCTCGCCGAGCAGCACGTCGAGCTGCCGGCGACAATCGACTTGTTGCGCGGCGGGCAATGACACGCGCTTGCCAATCTGATCGCGCAGCAGCGCATCAGCAATGATCCGAGTGGTAAGCGCGTATATTCAGTATTGCCGCAGTCGCCGCGGCGCGTGTTCCGCTGGCCTCACAGGCGGTCGCCATCCTCCGAGAGCTTCGCAGCGTCACCAGCAAGGCCAAATACCTCTTTCCGTCGCTTCGCACCTCGGATAGGGCGATGTCCGTGAACACGGTGAATGCCGCCTAGCGACCCCTCGGCGATTCGAGTGATGACATGACGGGACACGGCTTTCGAGCCGTGGCGTGCACGTGCCTCAACGAGCTCGGGTGGCACCCCGACGTCATCGAATTGCAGATGGCGCATGCCGAGCGGAACAAGGTTAGAGCCGCGTACAACCGGGCAACCCGCCTGACCGAACGCCGCAAAATGATGCAGGCATGGGCGGATTACCTCGATGCACTGCGCACGGGGGCCAATGTGGTGCCGCTGCGCAGACCGGCAACCGGTCATTGACGTGCGTATACCGTAGCTATACGATACAAACCGTGATCCGCTCGTTCCGCCACGCCGGACTCGAAGCGTTCTTCCGGACCGGCGCCAAGGCTGCCATTCGGCCCGAGCACGCCAAGCGGCTGCGCTTGCAGTTGGAGCACCTGCACCGCTCCGGCAAGCCGAGCGACATGAACCTGCCCGGCTGGCGCTTCCATAGCTTGCACGGCGATCTGGCCGGACATTACTCGGTTTCCGTGAACGGCAATTGGCGGGTCACGTTCGCATTCGACGGTACGGATGCCGTCCTGGTCGATTACCGGGACTATCACTGATCGAGGCCACCGTGAGCGAGATGCACAACCCCCCGCACCCCGGCGAGATTCTGGCCGACACTGTGCTGCGACCGCATGGCGGCATCAGCATCACGGATTTCGCCAAGCACCTTGGCGTCACCCGAGTTGCGCTGTCGCGCGTCGTGAACAGGCGCGCTGCCGTGAGCGCGGACATGGACCTGCGGCTGTCCAAGGCGCTCGGAACCACCCCGGGCACGTGGTACAAGATGCAGGCTGATTACGACATGTGGCACGCCAAGCGGCGCTTTCGCGCCAAAGTGAAGCCGCTCCCGCGCACAGAAGCAACGGCCTGAAACGTCGGCGCTTGCGGGATGCCGACCAGGACGTAGCCGAAGGCTGCGGCATGGGTCATGCCGTTTGTCGTGCGCGTGGCGCTTCGGCAAAAGGATCGCGGTCCGCTGTGCGACGCATGCGACCTCCAACGCATCGGACCACCGGCAGACAGATTGCTCGCCGCCATTGAGCAAGTCCTGACCCCCGCATTCAACCATCTTCGGGCCGCATGGGAGCGGCCCGCACCGGCTCACCTCGCGGTGGAACTGAAGCCGATAGCGCAAGCGGCCCGAGACCTCGCGGCACGGCTGCAACCGCTCAGAGCATCCACTGGCTTGCTCGATGCGCTGGCACATCCGGCCATCGACAGCGGCGAAGCGAGCACCATGCTTGCCGAGATTGCGGTAGCGGCGGATCGCGCCATCCAGAGTCTCAAGGCTGAAGGCGGCAGGGGCGCACACCACCGCCAACGCACGGAAGCCCTTATGGAAGTGAAGGAGACCTTCCAGAGACTGTGCCTCGCGCACGCAACGCCAGAAGCCCAGACCGACCCGGACAACCTCGCCGAATTCGTCGCCCGCTGCATGCGCTACATGCCGAAGCCACCGGGCACTCCCGCCAGGAAGCAGAAGACCGCGAAATAAGACGGGCGATCATACCCGTCTTGCTGCGGGGGTAGTTTCGGCACCCGCTCAATATGCCTGTCGCCTGCTGAGGGCCGCCGCTGAAATCCGTTAGCGGCGCATTGTGGAGCGACAATGACTGCAACCCCAACCCGCATGATTCTGCGCCTGCCTGCCGTGAAAAAAAAGGCCGGCCCTGGCCGCGACTCCATCTATCGCGGTGCCGGCGAAAGTTAGATCCCCAGGCACATCAAACTCACCGAGCGCTGCACGGGCTGGTTCGAGGATGAGATCGACGCGTGGCTCGCCGAGCGCGCCGAGGTGCGCACTGCCGGGAAGGATGCAGCATGAACACCACCACCGCCCCGCTCGATACCGCTGCCCTTGTGGCCGCTGTCGACTATAAGTTGACCACCGCCTGCCTCGTGCTCGCTGACATTCGCATCCGCCGCACCGTCCGCCGGCATGAGGTCGACCGTCTGCGCGTGGTGGCCGAGCGCATCACTGCCGCGGTCGACTTGCTCGAGGTGCGCCGCATGTCCGCTGACGTGATAGATGAAACACTGGCCGCGTTGGATTCGATTGCGGGAGGTGGCAAGCATCCTCCGGAGCGTGGGAGCACCGCTCCCGCCGTGATTCTGACCTGCGCCGATAGCGTGAAGATCACCGCCGTCCGCTGGCTGTGGGGTAATCGGCTGGAACGCCAATCTGCGAGAGCCTCCAGTCGAAGAGCGCATAAAACTCGTCGAAGACCTATGGGATAGCATCGCTGAGGATCGCAAAGCGCTTCCGGTCACCCCGGAGCAGAAGGCAGAACTCGGCCGTCGCCTGAAGGCCTCCGAGGTCGATAAGAACCGCGGCCGCCTTGCGGCCGATGTCCTGGCCGACGTGCGCCGCTGTCTGTGATCGCAGAGGTCCGCCTCCGGCCCGAAGCAGAGCAGGACTTACGTAGAGGCAGCGTTGTGGTACGAGGCAAACGAACCCGGGCTTGGCAGACAATTTCTAGATCGTGTGCAAGCTGCCCGAGCAGCCAACGCCGAACAACCGGCAGCGTACACCGTGGTCCACAATTCGGTTCGTCGCACACTTTTGAAGCCGTTCCCCTTTGGGGTCTTCTATGCGATCGAAGATGACGGCGTAGTTGTAATTGCTAGTCTGCACGGCAGTCGGCACCCTCGAGCTTGGAGGGAACGTGCACGACAGGGGCCACCAAAGCACATCAAGGTCACCGAGCGCTGCATCAGTGCAGTGGACGTCGGGAGAAGAGCATTTTTATTCGTCGTCTCCGAGTACGCCGGTCATGCACCGGCAACCCATTCTTCACTGGTCGAATCGTGCAAGGCGGATACGGCCAATTCGCTGACCTGACTGACGTACATCCTTCAGCCACGGCTGCAACAGAGCCATGCAATGACAGACGCTGGTTTAATCTGCCGAACTCGACGTCGGCCGAGTCGATCCGTGCGTTCTCTAACAATCTGACCTAGGGTCATGTGCTGCGGAAGACGCGGACCGCCAGTCGGGTCCCGACGTGGGACTGACGATGATCGGCGTCCGCCGCTCCTTCCCGTCCCGGGAAGGAGCGGCATCAGCCTACTCTAGAAGTCCTGGCCGAACTCGATTCCGAAGGTCCGA
The DNA here is from genome assembly GCA_021847105.1 of Pseudomonadota bacterium. Classification (GTDB taxonomy): domain Bacteria; phylum Pseudomonadota; class Gammaproteobacteria; order Steroidobacterales; family Steroidobacteraceae; genus 13-2-20CM-66-19. Next base: position 62,141 of record JAJZUT010000013.1, read on the forward strand.
GGCTGTGCAGGCAGGATATAAACCTGGCTGTTTACACTCGGATTGCTCTCCGTGAAGCGCGAATACTCCGCAAGACGATTCATCAGGTTAGAGATGAACAAGTCCACGTGCATGCCGTTACCGCGGTTGGCGCCGATCTTCAGATTGAACAGCGCGTACGCGGGTAGATTGCCGTAAACCGCGTTCTGGTCAACCAGCAGCGAGGAGGAGGTCATATCCTGATACATTCCCGCCAGCTGCACGTAGGGCTTCCAACTGCCCATCATCGGTAGCGTGTAACGCGCCACCAGGTTGCCCTTGAACTTCGGCGCCACTGGCAGGTTGGTACCGGCCGGCACCGGCGGGTGGGCGCAATTGGCGGTTCCCGCTGGGCAGGTATAGAAGGTCTGCGTCAGCACCGGATCCGTGAACGAGACATTCGTGCTCAGGAACAGGTTGTGCAGCGGCACCCATTCGATACTGCTCTCCACGCCCCGGATACGTGCATTGCCCGCATTGGCAATGATGGTGACGCTGTTTGGTCCCAAGTGGGCAAACTGGAAGTTCTTCCACTCCTCCCAAAAGAACGCGCCGTTCCACCGCACGGTGTTGTTGAACCACTGAGTCTTCCACCCGAACTCGTAGTTCGTCAGGAAATCCGCCTGGTACGGCTCCGGGTTCGGCGCCTGTCCGGGCGAGGCCGCCTGGGCGATACGATTGACGCCTCCGGGACGGAATCCCTTCGAATAGGTCAGGTAGACCATCTTGTTGGGGGTGATCTGATAGGTCAGATTGACCCTCGGCACCGTCCCGCTACCGGTCGTCTGCGCATCAAGATCCGTGCACGGCGTTCCCTTCACGATGCTCGCTTGGATGAAGCACGTTGCCGTCCCTTCGCTTTTGGAGAAGTTGGAATTGAATCCATAGAAGCCGATCAGCGAATTACTGTAATGGTAGAAGCGTACACCGCCGGTCAGGTGCCACTGCTTGGTAATGTCCCAGGTCGCCTGTCCATAAACCGCCCGATTGCGGTCGACGCGCTGCTCATCGGTGAGCCAGACCGCGTTCGGATATCCCGGCACCGACATATTGCTTGAAGATCCGCCGAGGTAGCCCAGTCCGTCCGGGTTGCCCGCCGCGACTCCCCCGCCATTGACGTTGGTCCAGCCGAATCCCGGTATGGTGTACAGCTGCCAGATGTTGTGCATCTGGCGGCCGATATAGGCACCGACCGTGGCGTGGACTGGCTCATCGAGGGGCGTGGTGACCCGCAGCTCCTGGTCCCACATCTCGAAATCGCCGGCGCCGATCACGAACTGCTGCGGCATGATCGGCGTGCCCGAGTTGCCGACATAGTACGCGCCGTAACCACTCACCTTGTCATAGAACTCGGCGTAGTCGCTGTAATCAGCCGTCGAGTGCTGATTGCGCTTCAGGTAGCCACCGGTGTAGACGACGTCAAAGTCGTGGATCTTGCCCTCGATGGTGAGCGCGGTCTGCGACCACGTGTCGTGCGAGTTTTCCGGCCCGAAATGCGTCAGCTTCAGATTGCCGACTGCAGGGTCGTAGCCGAAAAATCCTTGGGCCGACACCGATTGCCCCTGGAACGTCGGTGTCACGGTCCACAGGTCACCCCAGGGATCGTGCAGGGAGAAGCGTAGCTCAATGCGACCACCGTACGTGTCGACGGTGTTGTAATTGTTCTTCAGCCATGGTCCGGCGGTGATCGCGCCTTTTCCGACTGATGACACCGGCGCGCACTGGTTACTGCCCGCCTTGTAGCTGCTGGTGCTGTAGTAGCCCGGATTGGTCTGAATTGCCCAGGTCGGGAACGACCGCACGCCGTTGAAGATACACGCATTGGCGTCGGTGCCTGCGACGTTGCTGATGTAGCCGCCGTCGTGTTCGTCCCAGCCGACGAGGCGGATGGCAGCGTTGTGCCACAACGGAATGTTCATGTAGCCCTGGAACACGTGTCCCGGACCGCCGTTCTGGATGATATTTTCCTGCAGGTCATAGCCGGCAGCGAACTTGCTCGGATCCGGCTTGTTGGTGATGATACGAACTGCGCCCGCCTCGGCGCTCGAACCGAATAGCGTGCCCTGCGGGCCCTCGAGCACCTCGATACGATTGATATCGTACATGTGCAGCGGCACCACGCCGGTGATGGTCGTGACCGGCTGCTGATCGAGATACACGCCGACGCTCGGCTCGGAGCCCGAGTGATTCCCGTCACCACCGCTCACCACGTCACGGATGTAGATGATCGCCCCGCCCGGTCCGCCGTTGCTGCCCTGGCCCTGGCTGCGCACGAACGTCACGGTCGGCGCCATCTTGACGTAGTCGTCAAGGTTGCTGATGTGCAGCTGGCGTAGTGCGCGGCTGTCGAACACCTCGACACTGATCGGCACGTTCTGCAGGTTCTGACGGACTTTCTGCGCCGTGACCACGATCGTCTGCAGCGCGGCACCGCCGTTTGCCACCTGTGCCCGAGAGACGGGCATGGCGGCGGCAATTACCGCAAGCGGCATCGCTGCCCTCACGATCGTGCGAAGCGTCGCCGTCCGTCGGGACTGGCTCTGCTCGCGTAATAGCTTTCTGCGTCGACTGCGCGTCATGGTTGGCTCCCCGTATAGTGATCGATGGATCGTAAAGCGATGAGACCGACCGACTTCGCGCCGGCCTCAGTGGAATTGCGGGACATTGGGATACTCCGTCAGCACCTCTCCCAAGGCGCTTTTCAGCGGCCCGAGCCAGGGCTCGTAGTGACGCCACTGGTCGATTGCCTCGCGGAAAATCGGCTGGCGGACCTGTTCTGAACTGGCGGTGCGCACCGCCCGATCGTTCTCGTAAAATCGCAGGCAGTCCGCGTGAAACGGCAGCCGGCAGTGCGCCAGCAGCCGGCGGATCTCACGCTCCGTGTCCGAGATCATGCTCTCGTAGAAGACCCGGCACACCTTGCCGGGCAGAACGGCGTCGTAATGGGCCATCATCTCGACGTAATCGCGGTAATAACGCCCGACATCCTCGAGTCCATAAGTGAACCACTGGCCGCGCGCGAAGTTCTGCTTGAAGCACGAGAAACCGCAGGCGAGCGGGTGGCGCCGGGCATCGATGATTACCGCGTTCGGTAAAATGAGCTGAATCAGGCCGACGTAGAAACAGTTGTTCGGCATCTTGTCGATGAAAAACGGCGCATCGGTCTTGCGCGTAACGCGGGTCTCGGTCAGGTAGCGCTCGCCCAGGGCCTGCAGCGCATCGCGCTCGAGCGAGGCGACCGTTTTCAGAAAGGCCCCTTCCTCGTGCTCGTCCTTCGGACCCGCCAGCTCGCGGGCAATCTTCGGCAACTCGGGCAGTTCCATCGTTCCTTCGACGAGAGGATGACTGGCCAGGATCTGTTCGATCAAGGTCGAGCCGGCGCGCGGCAGACCCACGATGAAGATCGGGTCCGGCGCCTGCGCGCCGCAGCCGGCGCGCTCGGCAAAAAACCGGGTCGTGAACAGCTGCTTCGAGCGGCGCACGAAGCTGGCATTCTCCTCCGCGTCGTAACCGTGCGCTTGACGGCGCAGCGCATTGCCGGCGGCGTAGTGTGCGAACGACTGCTCGTACGCAGCGGCATCCTCCAGCGCCTTGCCAAGTGCAAACTCGAAGTGCAACCGCTCATCGTTGCTCAGACGGGTGTCCGAAAGTGCCTGGCGCATCGCACGCACGTCGGCCTCGGTGAAGCGGTAGGTCTTCAGGTTGGCGAGGCTCCACCACGCTTCCCCGAGCGTCGGCTCCATGGACAGCGCGCGCTGATACGCATCGATGCACTCCGCCACCCTGCCAGTGGTTCTGAGCGCATGGCCATAGCTCATCCACAGCTTGGGTTGCTGGGGATATTGCGCGAGCACTGATTCATATCCGGCGATCGCGTCCGCGTAGTTGCCGAGATTGGCCGAGATGGCCGCCCGGAGACTGCGATAGCTGGGATTCTCCGCTTCCTTGGCGAGCAGTTGCTCACATTGCGCCAGCGCCTGCTCGGCCCGGCCTTCGCGATTGAGCACCATCGCATAGTTGTGCCGGGCCGCATCGAAACCCGGCGCAAGCGCCAGGCAGCGCTCGAGGAGCACTCGTGCCTCCCGGTAGCGCAGCAGACGCGCAGCCGCCTCCGCCAACATGCGCAGTGCCGCAACGTCGTTCGGGTGGCGGGCCAGATGTTCGCGCAACAGCGCCTGGGCTTCCGGCACCCGATTGGCATTGAGTTCCGCGGCGGCTTTGCGCAGGTGCGGATCGCGGGTGGCTGCCTTGATGTAACGCGCGTACGCGGCGTCTGCTTCCTGCAAGTGACCGGCCGCGGTTAACTCATCGGCCAGTGCGAGACAGGCCGATGGAGATTCGGGCTGCAGGGCCACCGCGCGCCGCAGTGCCTCGATGGCCGCCTCGCTCTGTCCAGCCGCGGCGAGCGTCTGACCAAGTTCCTGCTGCGCAGGCGCCCAACGAGGGTCCGCATCGCACAGCCGGCGAAGCACCGCGAGCGCCTCTTCGGTCTGCCCGGACTTGCGCCGGGCGGCGCCGAGCAGCAGCAGCGCGACGCGGTGCCCTGGAACAGTCTTGAGGATCTCGCTCGCCTGCTCTGCCGCGAGCAGCGGCCGAGTCTCGAGCAATCGAAAGGCGTGGTCGAGCGCGGTCTGCACCGTGCCGAGCGGTTCCGGAGAGGTACTCACCGGGTCATTCCCGCCGCGGAGTGGGTGCGCGGGAGTTCGCTGTGGCGCCGAAGCAAATCTGAAGCGGGTTCGCGATGTCTCAAGATCACAATCAATGGCGCAGCACGTTGAAACGTCATGAAGACAGATCGCAAGAACAGTGCACGGATGGCCACTTCCTGCGCGGATCGCCCCGCTTTCTACGATCGGCTCCCCTTTTGCTCGATACTCACACATCCACTTAAAAAATCAAGAGAGCGCCGCTCCCGCGGATGCCGCTGCCCGTAGCGTGCTCGCCACGCCAGCAGCGCCCGTTGAACGCATCGGACATCCACGAGCGGGTTTACCGCCCGTATGGCCGGCAAGCTCGCCGCGTTTCCGCCGCGCGCGTCAACTGCGGACTGAAAGCGGCGGATAGCGGAAAATCCCGTGCGGCGCACGCACCGGCCTGCCCGCAGCGTGGGCGGGGAAACCGGTCGTGTCGGTACACTGTGGGCATCGGGCGGGCCCGCGCTTTCTGAACCGATCCGCCACGGGATCGGCGGGCCCGGAACAGCCGCGTAGGGCGATCTGCTGCTCGGACGACCGCCCGCCCAAGGTGACAAAGATCAATTGCGAGCGCCGCCATATTTTTGGGGATGGACTTTGGACGGGTCAGTGCGAGAGCAGCCCCTTCCAAACCCACTCGCCGCAGACGCACTCCTGCTCCAGAGGTCACATCAATCGCAGGCGTTCGCGGAGAGACCGAGGCATGCGGGACGACTCAGTTGCGCGAATGGAGCCGTCATGAATCCGGCCAGTCTTACGGACAGGCCAGGCTCCCGATCGAATGGGAAAAGGGAGTGATCTGTTGAGCGCTCCGCGCGACCCGGCGTTCCTCGAGAGCTGCGCGCACTTCCTCCAGCACGGCGCGCCGAGACCCTCGAGGATTTCCTGGCAGCCGCCGAGGAAGCTGCCAAGGAGCAGGCACCCGCCCTGAACCCTGACGAAACAGAGGTCGAGATCACCGCTCTGCGCACAGAGCGACGCCCCCCTACAACAGGCCGCTGATTCTCCCATTGTCGAAATCGCGTTGCGTCTCCTCCTCGATACGACAGAGACGAGGCGACGCGTGATGCCTCCGGTCGAGGTCATTGGACACGCTCTTGCGCGCTCGGTGCGTGAACGCCTGGTTAACGCAATTCGACAGCAGACCGCCGGTGGATTGATCGGTATATAGTAGCGCGCTGCGATCGGCATGCCGTCATCTCGCCGCAGGCAAGTGAAATCGACCCATGAAGCGATCGGCGTTCACCATCATCCGTCATGGCGATTACCGCTCCATGCCGTGGCGCAACGGTAAAGGCGTGACGCTTGAAATCGCCCGCGAGCCGGCGAGCGGAGACCCCTTTGCATGGCGGCTGAGTCTGGCCGACCTTACTGTCGATGGTCCATTCTCACCCTACCCGGGCTACCGCCGTGCCATCGTTCTGGTCAGCGGGCATTCAATCCATCTGCGTTACCACGGCCATGGCAGCTGCGTGCTGGACTGCCGCCGCCGGGGCGCCCGATTCGAGGGAAACTGGCGCACCGGATGCACCCTGGGGCAAGGACCGTGCACGGATCTCAGCCTCATCGTCGCCCGGGGCCGCAACGCCCGCTCCGGCTGCCTCGTGCGCGCGCCCTCGGTGTTCCGACTGTCGGGCGCACGAGAGCTGAAAATATCCCCGCAATTGGCACATGCCCTATTCGTCCTACGAGGTTCCGTGGCGGTTCGTCACGCAGCACATCAGCCGGCGCGGATCGCCCGCGAGTTCGATACCGTTCTCGCCACGGGCAGCATCGGCGGGCGGATGATAGTGGAACCGCGCGGCGCAGCTGCAGTGGAACTTGCGCTGCTGCGCTGGCGTGCGGGCCGCACCCGCGCACAGACTGCGGCGGCGCAAACACTCGCATAATCTCAAGTCGCCGCCGACGCTCCATTGAAGCGGCGTTCACCGAGCGATTGCATTGCGGATCGCATTCTCAACCCGTCTCGAGCCTGCCCAGCGGCTTATCGCGTGCCGAAGTTGCACCGGTAACGATGTCGCCTGCTCTCGCTCGGCCAGTACCGCAACGTCAGGTTTGTGTCATCGAAGGAGCTGAAGCGGCAATTGGTCTGCGCACTCGAGTCTGCTTCGCGTGGATGACCGCTTGAGTGGGGATTTTCCAGCTTGACATACGATCGAAGCACTCGGTGCTCGCGCAATGCCGAGCGGATCATGCCTCGAGAGGCATGAGCATCGGCGGATGATTGTGCGGGCCGCAGCGCAGGCGTAGACTCGCAGACAGTTGGAATTGCATCTTGCGGCCAATGCCCGGGTCGGCACGCGGCGTCAAACCCAGCGATGCATTGCTCGGGACACGAAGCACGCAAGGCTGCCGCGGGCGCGAACGGGAAGTCGCTCCGACTCGGATCACAGTTGTATGTTGACCCAGTCATTCGAGGAGAACAGCATGACGGGGCACGATAAAGCTTGCACCTCCGTGACGCTCTGTCTCATTCTGGGAGGGCTCCTCCTGCCCGCCGCGGCGAACGCATCCGCAACGACATCGAATGCCAAATCGGAAGCGGCTGCAGCCCGGACGGCCATGGTCGAGCACAAAGGCATCTGGAAGTGGGTCGTGCCCCCGGTCAAGATGCACGGCGCGTTCGACGATCATGATCCGATCGGTCTGGTCGCGGACAAGCTCATTGCCGCGGACTGCGCGTTCAACTGGACGGATCCGGATACCCACCAGCTCTATTGCTTCACCTCGGCAACGTCGCTGCTATATTTTCTCAGTGCTCCTCAGAGGTATCTGGCGAAGGCGGAGAAGAACTGGCAGCGCTTGAAAGGGACGCTGAGCGAGGCGCACTGACCGAAGCACCCCGCCGGCCAGTCAACTCGGCATGCTGTTCGAGATTCGCGCTGCGCCAGAGATAAAACGCCAGCAGCGGCTCGGAACGGGTACGCATCGCGTGCGGCTCCTGTGATGCATGGAGCACCGTCTCACCGGGCGAGACCTCCCGCCAGCCGCTCTGCGCTTGCCACCAGGCAGCACGTCCGGCGAGCGGCAGGTACAGTTCCCGGGCTTCATGGTGGTGCGCCGGGTATTCGATGTCGGGGCCGAGGATCAGGAACCCGGCGGCACATTCGCGGCTCGGTACCGGCCCGCCAAGCCCGACCAGCTCGGTCCAACCGTATCGCTCGAGGAATTGTCGACTCATCTGCTGCGCGCTGTAGGTCTGACGCCAAGCCAACATGGCCGCCGCCTCGCAAAGCGCGCTGACCACTGGGCGCATTCCAGGCGGCGCTGCCTTCAGACACTGCGGCAGGTGGCGCAACACGGGCAGACTGCTCGGCGGCACGGTTCGACGCTGGGCCTGATCCGACCACGGCACGGCGGCCCCGAGGATGAACGCCCGTGCGGGTCCGGCAATGAACCGTGCAGCTGCATCGATCAGCGCCTCGATGAGCTGCGACGGGCAGTCCGTCGATGCTTCACTTCGCGCGTGTGGCTCAGATGAATCCTGATGGTCTGCATTCATGACGAATGATGGAGCTTCTGCGGCGGCGCGGACCCGATTGCCCATCCTACCGAAATCCGCGCCGTCTGCTGCCGGTACGGGCACACCAGCGGTCCCGGCAATACGGACTCCGCAGCCGAGCGACGCGTCGGCCTGTGTCCTCGTCCAGCAAGCCCGCAACGACGTCTCTGCGCTCGCCGCCGCCGTCCCGATGGCGCAAACGCGACCTGCCCCATGGTTCGCACCGACTCGCACGGGTGGCTCGTCATACGTCGCCGGACAGACCGTATAATCGCCACCCACCCATGAAAGCCCCTCGCCTGCTCCTTTTATCGGCGTGCCTGCTGCTGCCCTCGCTCGCCTTCGCGTGGGGAGCCTGGCACTCGTATCGCCGCCATTTCCACCGGCGGTCTGCCTACCACACGGTGTTTCCGCTGCGTGATGCACTGCCGAACGCACGGCTGACCCCGGGAGCCCTCAATCCGGCCGTCACTCAGTCAGACCTCTATCGGACGATCTGCGTGCGGGGCTACACGCGCCGGATCCGCCCGCCCGAGCCGTATACCGAGCGGCTCAAGCGCAGGCAGATCCGCACCTACCGCTACCCCGATCACTGGCTGCGTGATTACGAGGAAGACCACCTGATCCCGCTCGAATTGGGCGGCTCGCCGACCTCGCCGCGCAATCTGTGGCCAGAGCCTCACTACGTTGTCGGCGGCTGGGGCTCCTATCGCAAAGACCGGCTCGAGAATCGCCTCAATCACTTGGTTTGCCGTGGGCAGCTATCGCTCGCGGCCGCGCGGCGCATGATCGCCGCCAACTGGATCGCCGCGTACCGGCGTTACCGCTAGGCACGCTCCCGTGCACGAGCTGGATCTATTCCCGGGCGAGAGTGCCCCACTGCCTCTGCCGAGCGGCTTGCGGCGCTTGGCCGGCTTTGCCCTGCCCGGGCAGGAGGCGCTTCTCGCGGCGATCGCCGGGGTGCTCAACGCCGCGCCGTTTCGACACATGTCGACCCCGGGCGGGCGGCCCATGTCGGTCGCGATGACCAATTGTGGTGCACTGGGCTGGATTTCGGATCGGCTCGGCTATCGCTACGCGGCGCACGATCCCCAGAGCGGCCAGTCATGGCCCCCTCTACCCGCGGTCATTCGCGAGCTCGCCGTGGCCGCGGCCGAGCAAGCAGGCTACGCGGCGTTCGACCCCGACGTCTGCCTCATCAATCGGTATGCACCGGGTGCGCGCATGTCGCTGCACCAGGACCGTGACGAGCGTGATCTGCAGGCGCCCATTGTCTCGATCTCCCTCGGGCTGCCGGCGGTGTTCCTGTTCGGCGGCCTGCAACGCCGCGAGCGACCCGTGCGTATTCCGCTGCGGCATGGGGATGTCCTCGTCTGGGGCGGGCCGGTGCGCCTGGCGTATCACGGCGTAGCGCCGGTGCAGGACGGGCAGCATCCGAGGCTCGGCCGCGAGCGCATCAACCTCACGTTGCGACGGGCCCGGGAGTCCGCGCCGAAATTAAACGGCAGCTGAACGTGGTCCGTGCGGCAGGCCTAGGCGCGGATGCGACGGCAATGCCATAAGTACATATCACCATGCGTGGCGGTTGCCACCAGCGTAGTGGTTGACCGATACTGCAGCCACCCGCCGCTATGGAGGTGTGCTGTGTCTGATTCGAAGAATCGTACCGATCCGTCTCGTCGTGCTTTCCTCGCGACGGCTGCCGTCGCCGCATCCGCCGCCGTCGTCGGCCTGCGCCCGCGCACTGCGTCCGCCGCGGGTGAGAACCTGCCGCACCTGTCCGAGAGTGACCCGCTTGCCAAGTCCCTCGGCTATGTTGCGCATGCCAGCAAAGTCGACCGCAAGAAGTACCCGACGTTCAAGCCCGGTGACCGCTGTGGCGAATGCCGGTTCTTCCTCGGCACCGCGGGGCAGAAATCCGGTTACGCCGGCTGCCAGATCTATGCCGGCTACTCGGTCAATGCCGACGGCTGGTGCGCGTCCTTCAACGCGCGCAGCTGAGTCGGACAACTCGACTCTTGGGGCGCTGCGGCATCCGCCGCAGCGCTTCAGAAGTCCCTCGCGACGCTGAAATCCACCGCATTCGGGTGGCATTTTGCCTCTGCATCCGGTCGCCCTGCCTGCGGAACCCCGCCTGCGTGACCGTCCCTCGCCGCTCTGCGACCTCAAGCCGCCTCATAACCGGCCAGCTTGTAGATCAGAAGCGAGACCAGCCAGCCGACTGCGAACAGCCCGATGATGCCGTAGCCGAGCGCATCGAAGTGCTCGTTCACCACGCCGATCAGGTGCCAGAACGGGGCACGCGAGGCCAGCCGCCCCTGCAGCAGACCCAGCGTCTCAATGGCGCCCACCCCGAGCGCCACCAGCACCGATAGCGAGGTGAGCGTGAGGTTGTAATAGAGCTTTCGGATCGGTTTGACGAATGCCCAACCGTAGGCGCCCGCCATGAGGAGGTTGTCGGCCGTGTCGATCAGCGCCATACCGGCGCAAAACAGCGCGGGTAGCACCAGGACCGCCCCCAGCGAGAGACCTTTGGCCGCCCCCTGCGCCGACACGCCGAGCAGCCCGACCTCGGTCGCCGTGTCGAATCCGAGCCCGAACAGTATCCCCACCGCGTACATCTGGCCGCTGTGCTCGATGAGATGGAACAGACCCTGCCAGAGGCGTACCAGCAGGCCACCCGGCACCGCGAGCGGGGTGGATCGATCCGACCTCGCGGTGCTCGCGGCGCGGAAGTCTCGCCAGGTTTTTGCCAGGATGATGAGATTCGCCGCGCCGATAGCGAAGAGAAAAAACGCCGAAATCGCCGTGCCGAGCACTCCACCCATCAGGCGCAAAGAGGCAAACTGATGGCTCATGCGCCGTGCGGCAATGGCGACCCCTAACGTGAGCACGGTGACCACGGTCGAGTGCCCGAGCGAGAAGAACAGCCCGACGGTCAGCGGCGTGCGACCGCGCTGCATCAGCCGGCGGGTGACGTTATCGATCGCCGCGATGTGATCCGCATCGACCGCATGGCGCAGGCCAAAACCGTACGCGAGCAGCGCGGCGCCGAGCAGCAGCGGCTGATGCCGGAATGCGAGCAACGCCCAGAGCCAAGTCAATGCGTTCCCGACGAGCAGCGCCACACCAAGCAGCGCGACTCGGCCGCGTATATTGCACTGCGCTCGTAACCGCACGCAGCATACTGTCCAGCGACCGCTGCGGCGCGTCCATACGAACTAACCACGCCGCGGCGGCCGCACCGCCTCTGCGGTGCTATCGGCGGGCGTTTTGAATGGGTGCGTGCGGCCAGGGAGCGTCGAACGCCCGGCGGGCCAATGCGCTCAGCACCCGGTAGCCCTTGCGGTTCGGATGCACCCCGTCATTGGAGAGGCTGTGCCGAAAGGATCCGTTCGGGCTCACCAGGTGCGCGTAATAGTCGACGAAGCGCAGATGTTGCGCCCGCGCGTAGCGTTGCAGCCAGGCATTGAGCCGGCGGATCTCGGCGGCGGGCCGGTACTCCGGGGCCCACCAGAACCGCTTGGCCGGCGGCATCGAACCGAGAATCACGTGTATGTGATGCGCTCTGGCGAGCGTGACCATCGCCTCGATGTCCTCCTCGTACTGCCGCTCGGAGGTCGGACCGGTATTGCCGGCGATATCGTTGGTGCCCGCCAGGATCTGCACGATCCGCGGGCGCAGCGCGATGACATCCGGCCAGAACCGCACCAGCATCTGTGCGCTGGTCTGACCACTGATGCCGCGATCGAGGACGCCGTGCGTGAACAGCTGCGGGTCCCCGAGCTGCCAGAAATCAGTGATCGAATCGCCCATGAGCACCACGCGCGGCCGATTGTGCAGCGCGGCGTTTGCGGCCCGATAGCGGCACAGATCCGCCCAGTCCCTCGCCCGCGCCTGCTCCGCCGAGCGGGCTGCCAGCGCTTTTTGCTGCGCGGTCTGTGCAGGCAGCTGGAAATGCGCCCCGGGCTGAAGAAGCATGTGCATGAAGGCCGCACCGGGGCCCGCATTCGATACGCCGGCGCACGGATTGGCACTCATGGCGGTGGACGCAAGCGCGGGGACCGCGCTCGCTGCCGCAACGCTCATCGCGAGCAGCACGGCAACCCGTCTTACCGCACGGGGTGTCATCCACCAAACAGTATGTTCATTCATGACTTTCGCCTCCCGAGTGATGAATCACAGGGCTTGCACCGCATTGTGCGCCCCAACCGCCCCGCTCAGTGTGCCGTCTGTGGGACGCGGCATCGCTCGCACACTCCGGTCAGCTCGACGAAGCGCTGGTCGAGGGAAAACCCGAGCCGCTGTCCCAGCCGCCCGGTCGCGGCCTCGACGCGCTCGTCCTCGGTTTCCACCACCTGACCGCAGGTGCGGCAGATGAGCAACTGCCCTCCGTGCGGCGCCTCGGGATGCCCGCAGAGAATGAACGAGCGCGTCGACTCCAGACGGTGCACGACACCGGCCTGCATGAGGCACTCGAGCGCGCGGTACACGCCTGCGGGCGTCGAGCGTCCATCTTCAGGTCGCAGCCGTGCGAGCAATTCATAAGCGGACAGCGCCCGGCCCTCAGCGAGTAACTGACGTAGCACTGCCCGCCGTTGACGGGTCAGGCGTTGCCCTCGGGCGCGGCACAGTGCCTCGAGCCGCTCGAGCGCGCGCTGCTGCGAACCACAGTCCTGCGGCTTGCGGGGTTTGCCCATCGTATCGCTCCTGCCGCTCAGCCCGCCTGCGCCACCGCACCGGCGCTGCGCAGCCGCCCCGACACATAACAGGCCGCGCCGAGGAGCCCGACGAACAGTCCCACCGGCCAGTTGGTGAGGTAGGCCAACGCGATGGCGCCCCACACGCTCGCCACCGACAGTGCCACCGAGCCGGCGAGCGCGCGCCACGGGCGGTTCGTGAACGCGCGCGCTGCGCTCGCCGGACCGACCATCAGAGTGAACACGAGCAATGCCCCGACCACCGGCACGGCGATCACGGTAGTGAGCGCGAGCATGGCGAGAAAGATCCACTCGAGGCGGCCGGTACGACCGAGTGCCGCGGCGGCGAGCTCGCCCGAGAGCGAATCGAGCAGCAGTGGCCGTGCAAACAGCGCGAGCACGCCGAGCGCACCGACACTCAGCACCGCCACACTCACGACCTGTTCCCGGCTCACGCCGAGCACCTGTCCAAACAGCAGTCCGTTGATGCTCTGCGCGTACACGCCCGAGAGGCTCAGCAGCAGCACGCCCGCGGCCAGCGAGAGCGCCAGCCACAGTGCGCTCGCCACTTCCCGTCGCTCACCGCGCTGCAGCTGGCTGATCACCAGCACCCCCAGCGCGCAGAACACGGCGAGGCCGAGCAGCTGATTCACGCCGAGCAGACTGGCGGCCGCGGCGCCGGGAAAGGCTCCGAGCGGCAGTGCGTGCGCCGGGAATGCCGCCCGGCGCGCGACGACGAAGAATCCGATCGCTCCGGACACGAGCGCCACGATCGTGGCGAGGAGCCAGGCATGGACCATGAAGGGGGCAAACACCTCAGGCGCCCTCGCAACCGTAGAGCGCCGCGCCGCGCCGCGCGCCACGGCGCGTGGCCGCCCAGCTGCTGAGCAAGTAGGCGACGAAGATCAATATCACGATGAAAAAGCTGACCGGCCAGCCCCGGCCCGGGGTCCAATAGAAGCTCTCGTAGGCGAGCGCGATTCCTCCCCAGGTTGCACCGAGGCCGATCAGTGCGGCGAGCACGAGTGCCTCGAACGGCCGTCTGGCCAGACGCAGCGCCGCCGCGGCCGGTCCGATCAACAGAGCCGTCGCGAGAATGGCCCCGACGGTCATCGCGGCAAGCGACACCGCAAGTGCCAGTGTCACGGCATGGGTGAGCGTCACTGCGCGAACACGGAGCCCCTGTGCGCGTGCCAGATCTGCCGCCAGTGCGCTCAGCAGCAGCGGCCGGTAGATGATGGCACTCGCCACCAGTGCCGCGCCGGCAACGGCGAGCGCCACGGGCACGATGGTCGCAGGAATCGTGAACATCGAGCCGAACAGCACCGTCATCGCAGCGCCACTGACGCTGCCCATTGTGGCGTCAAAGTACAGCAACAACGCAGTGAGCCCCAGTCCCGCGCCCAACACCACGCCGGTGAGCAGGTCGCGCTCGCGGACCTCGCGCATGTCCGCCCATTCCATCACCACTGCGACCGCGGCAGCCATGCCGAGAAAGCCGAGCAGCGGGTTCAGGCCGAGCAGGTAGGCCGCCGAACCTCCGGCACTGCTGACATCGGCGAGCGCATGGCCGGCGAAGGCTTGACGGCGCATCACCGTCGCGCAGCCCACCACCGCGCACACGAGCGCTGCCCCTGCCCCGACCGTGAGCGCAACACGCACCGGTTCGTTGACCCAGAATCCCGGATTGGACGGTACGCTCATCAGCATCGGATCGGACCTGCGCTAGGGTACCGAGGCGGTGTGGACCGGATCGCGTGCCACGGCGGCCCGGATCTGATCGCTCGCTTCGGCGGCGACCACCACGACCCGCCCGTGCACGCGCACGACATCGACATGGTAGCCATAGAGCTCGCTCAATACCTCCGTGCGCACCACCTCCTCAGCCTTGCCGGCCACCGCCGATCCGTGGGCGAGATAGACGATCCGATCCATCGCCGGCAGCAACGGGTTCATGTCGTGTGCCGAGAGCAGAACGGCAGCGCCGTACTCGCGCGAGAGCCGCCGCAGCAGCGCGACAATCTCGGCCGTACTGCGTACATCGAGGTTGGCGAGCGGCTCATCGAGCAGCAGCAGGCGCGGGCGTCGGACCAGCGCGTGCGCCACGAGCACGCGTTGCTGCTGGCCGCCGGAGAGCAGCCCCACGCGTTGGTCGGCAAAAGCCTCCGCCCCGACCGCGTGCAACATCTGCTCCACCTGTTCGGCGCGCCGCCGCGACGGCAGGGCGGGACCGAGTCGTGCACCGTCGAGCCCGAGCGCCACGACATCGCGCGCGCGCAGTGGCAGGCCCGGATCGAGCGCGATTTTCTGCGGCACATAGCCGACGAGGCGGCCGGCCGTCGTCCCGTCTGCGAGCCGGATCTGCCCCGAATCGAGACGCACAAAGCCGAGGATCGCCCGCAGCAGCGTGGTCTTACCCGAACCGTTCGAGCCGATCAGGCCACAGAACTCCCCGGGTGCCAGCTGGAAACTCACCTCGCGCAGAATCGGCCGGCCACCGAGCTCGACACATGCCCGCTCGACCGTCAGTGCCGCAGCCACCGTGCTCATCGGGATGCTCCGGCCGGGAGGAGCGTGCGGGTTGAGACACCCTCGGCCACTGCCGCGCGCAGTGCGTTGGTCTCCGCAAGCATCCAGGACTGATAGTGGTAACCGGGCTGCGGCATCGTTTCGTAGACAGCGACGACCGGTATGTGGTGGGCCTGCGCCAACTGCAGGAAGGAGGCCGTGAGCGGGCTGGTCACCTGCTGGTTGTAGATCAGCACCTTGACCTTGCCGGCGCGCAGGAGCGCCCGCTCGCTCGCCAGATCCTGAGGCGCAGGATCGGTTCCATTCATGATGGCGACCTGCAGGGCGAGCGGCGTGAGAATCCGGCACCCCGCGGCCTCGAGCAGCGCGTTCGCGACGGGTTCGACCACCGCAACGGGCGTCCCCCCGTAGCGCTTGCGAAACGACGCGAGGGCCCGCTTCCAGGGCGCGAGCGAGGCGGCGAATCGCTGTGCATTGTCGTTGAAATACTGTGCGTGCGCGGGTTGCAGGGCGGCAAAGGCACGGGCGGCGGCCGCGGCGACCGCCGGCATTGTCCGAGGGTCGTACCACAGGTGCGGATTGACGGTGTCGCGCGGCAGTGCCAGCAGTTCTCTGACATCGATGACCGTGCGCCGGCGATTCTCAGCGGCCGCGAGGATTCGCTCGATCCACGCATCGTAGCCGAGACCGTTCATGACCACGAGCGATGCACCTGCCACCTCGCGCACCACCGCCGGACTCGCCTCAAAGGCATGCGGGTCCGTGTTCGGATTGCTCAGGATGGACTGCACCCGGATGTACGGGCCACCGATCTGCGCGAGCACATCGGCGTATTGGCTCTCGACCCCGATCGCGCGCGGCGTACCACCGGACGGCGCGCTGCTGCAGGCGACGCCAAGCATCGTCAGGGTCAGCGCCAACGCGAGGCCCAGAGGACGCTGCACAGAGCGAAGCAGGCTTTTCATCGCCAAATGATACATTGTATCAGTTGAACGCGTCCACGCACCGCGCCGGTGCGTCCCGCGAGGCGCGGGCCGGCGGCAGTCCGCTTGAGCCGCTCTCGCCGGGATGGTAGAAGCGCTCGGCGCGTCGGCGCATCCGCCCGCTCTGCTACGAAGGACAATCATGCCGATTCGCACTGCCCTGCCCCTCGCGCTGCCTGCGGCACTCCTTTGCGCCCTAACGCTGAGCGGCTGCAGCCGCCTGAGCGCCGCGACAGTCGCCGCACCGGAGGCTGCAGCGCTCAGCCGGCGGGCGCTCGCTTCACTCAGCAATTACCGCGCGCGCCTCAGCAGCGGTCGGGGCAAGTACCACATGGTGATCCGCACGCAAGTGCACAGCCCGGACAACTGGGCCGCGCAAAGCGGCTCCACCGTGATACACATCGGGACCATGAGCTACACGCATTTCGGCAATCAATGGCTTGTCCATTCCGATCGGCCGGACGTCTATGCGCAAAGCAATCTGCCGGCGTTCGCCGCTCAGTTCTACGGTATGGCGCACGTCACGGGGGCCGTCGTGCGCCGCGGCGGCGCGTGTCGTCAGGCCACGCTTGCCGGCCACACCTGGACGATCCGCGCAGCGAGCGGCACCACGTTCGGAGAGACGCTCACGGGGTGCGTCGCAGATGCAAACGGGGCGCTGCTGAAGCTGGTTGTCACGGCAGCTGATCCGGCCGCGGCCGGTCAAGACGCGAACGAGATTTACCAGATCACCGCGGTCGGCGGCGTTGCCCCGTTTCGGGCCCCGAGCCGCGTGAGCCCCCACTGAGCAACCGAGAGTCCCCTCATGCCCCACACCACCTCGACCGTGTTGATCACCGGAGCCAATCGCGGCATCGGTCTGGAGTTCGTGCGCCAATACCTTCACGATGGCCGGCAGGTCATCGCGGCCTGCCGGGATCCGCAGCGCGCGACGGCGCTCGAGTCCCTGCTCGGGCAATTTGCAGACGCGCTACGCATCGTTGCGCTTGATGTCACCGCCGAGGACAGTGTGCGCGAGGCCGCGCAGACGCTGCGCGGCAAGCCGATCGATCTGCTGCTCAACTGCGCCGGCGTGATGGGCGGTGCCGGCCAGCGACTCGGTGAGCTCGATTACGAGCAGTGGACGCACGTGCTCGCCGTCAACACCCTCGGACCCTTGCGCGTGCTGGAGCACTTTGTGCCGCAGCTCGAACAGGGCACGGGCCGTCTCGCGGTCACCCTCACCAGCCGCATGGGGTCCATCGGCGAGACCGGCCAGGGTGATTGGATCGCCTATCGCTCGTCCAAGGCTGCGCTCAACATGGCCATGAAATGCGCTGCGTTGGATCTCGCCACCCGCCACATCAGTTGCGTCGTGATGAACCCGGGCTGGGTGCGCACCGATATGGGCGGGACGCAGGCGCCGCTGAGCGCAGCGGAAAGCGTCACGGCCATGCGGCGCGTCATCGCCGAGCTCGGTGCAAGCGACAGCGGCAAGTTCTTCAATTACGACGGGCAACAGTATCCCTGGTAAGCGCCTCGCTCACGAGCACCACTTCAGCGCGCGCGAGGTCCCTGGCGCAGCTGTCCGGTGGCCGGATCGTAGGCGATGACGGCGAGCCCGGCGCGCTTCCAGGCGCTGATGCCTCCGGCCAGGTGCGTCGCGGCGAGCTGGCCGCATGCAAGCACCAGGCGCGCCGCCTGCGCCGAGCGCCGACCCGTGCCGCACTGGAAAATGATGCGTTTGTCCGTGTCGAGCGGCAGGCTGTGCGGATCAAAACCCGACAACGGAGCGAGCAGCGCCCCGGGAATGCGCTCGGCTTCGAACTCGCCCGGCTCGCGCACATCAATGAGTACGGCGCGCCGCTCGCGCAGTAGTTCGTGCACCTGCGTCGGGTCGAGCTCGTGCAACGTGCCGGGCGCCTGCGCGTGCGGCGCTGTCTGGGAGTGCTGTGTCATATGCGTCGTCCGATTCCCTGCCGCCTCACGCCATGCCAACTTGATTGGCGCCTTGTTTTTATCATATCAGAACCTTCTAATAGTTCAGCCGGTGGTCCAACCACGCACTCCTCGGCCGCAGCGCGCATGCCCGATACGAAACTCGCCGGTAACGGTCCGCTCACGCCTGCGGTCGCCGGCATCCGGTCGCCAGCTCTATAGATTTTATGCATGGCTTCCCTGCCATATCTGTATTTGTGACATGGGAGCCGCTCCCGCATCATGACCGCTGTCGTCTCCTCGGCGAGTCTCACGCGCGCCGCGGTTGGCACAAGCCCTGAGGTGACAAGCGTGCCGGCGCGGTCCATGGTGGGCGAGCGCGGCCGAGCCTGCCTGCCGAAGCGTGACGCCGCGGGAGAAGTGCGATGAGCGCCAAGTCGGTCGCCTACACAACCTGTTACATGTGCGCATGCCGCTGTGGCATCAAGGTGCATCTCGAGGATGGCCGACTGCGCTACATCGAGGGCAACCGCAATCACCCGGTCAATCGTGGGGTGCTGTGCGCCAAGGGTTCTGCCGGCATCATGACGGCAGTGTCCCCGGCCCGTCTCACCTCGCCGCTCCGTCGCATCGGGCCGCGCGGCTCCGGATCGTTCGAAGCAATTTCCTGGGACGAGGCATTGCGTACGCTCACCGAGCGGCTCGCGGCGATCCGCGCGCACGACCCCAACCGCCTCGCCCTGTTCACCGGGCGCGATCAGTCGCAGTCCCTCACGGGACATTTCGCGCGCATGTTCGGCACCATCAATTTCGCCGCCCACGGCGGCTTCTGTTCGGTCAACATGGCCGCTGCGGGACTGTATTCGCTCGGCGGCGCGTTTTGGGAATTCGGCGAGCCGGACTGGGAATATGCGCGGCTCTTTTTGCTCTTCGGCGTCGCTGAGGATCACGACTCCAATCCCATCAAGCTCGGCCTGGCACGCCTGAAGGCGCGCGGTGCAAAGATCGTCTCCTTCAATCCCGTGCGCACCGGCTATTCGGCGATTGCCGATGAGTTCGTGGCGGTGACCCCCGGCACCGACGGTCTGCTGGTGCTTGCGCTCATTCACTGCCTGCTCGAGTCCGGCCACATCGACACCGAGTTCCTCATCCGTTACACCAACGCGCACCATCTGATCATCGATGCCGCGGGCACGGCCGATCACGGACTCATCGCCCGCGACGCCGAGGGCCGCGAACTCGCCTTCGACCGTCGCAGCGGTGCGCTCGCCCCGGCACAGGCCATCGGCATCGATCCGGCTCTCACCGGCTCGTTCGCCCTGCCCGACGGCCGCCACGCGCGGCCGGCATTTGCGCTGCTTGCCGAGCGCTTCACCGCGCCCGAGTACGCCCCGGAAGCCGTCGCCGAGCGCTGCGGGGTGCCCGCCGCGACCATTCGCCGTCTCGCCGGCGAAATCGCCGAAGTGGCTTTCCGTCAGCCGGTGGTGATCGAGCAGCCGTGGACTGATACCCACGGACGCCGGCATGCCCGGATGGTAGGCCGACCGGTTGCCATTCACGCCATGCGCGGCATCTCGGCGCATTCCAACGGATTTCACAGCTGCCGGGCGATCCACGTCCTGCAGATGCTGCTCGGCGCGGTCGATACGCCGGGGTCCTGGCGCTACAAGTCCCCTTATCCGAAACCGATCCCCGCCGGCGCTGCGCCCGGGCGACCCGGCGACCGACCCGCAGCGCCGCTCACCGCCGCGCCGCTCGGCTGCCCCACCCGACCGGAGGAGTTGCTGGTCGATGCGCAGGGCGAGGCGCTGCGACTCGACCGGGCGTTCTCTTGGGAAGCGCCACTGGCCATCCACGGTCTGATGCACATGGTGATTGCCCGCGCCTTCGAGGCGGGGCCGGAGAAAATCGACACGCTGTTTCTCTACATGTCGAACATGGCGTGGAACTCTGCGATGAACCCCGGCGAAACCACCCGGATGTTGAGCACCACCGAGGCGGATGGCAGCTACCGCATTCCCTTTGTAGTGGTCGCCGATGCGTTCGCCTCGGAAACGGTCGCCTATGCCGATCTGGTCCTGCCCGATACCACCTATCTTGAGCGCTACGACTGCATCTCTCTGCTCGACCGACCGATCGGCTCGGCCCATGGACCGGCCGATGCGATCCGCATCCCGGTGCTGAAGCCCGAGCGGGACGTGCGACCGTTTCAGGACGTGCTGATCGAGGTCGCCGGCCGGCTCGCGCTCGCGGACTTCGCCGATGCACAAGGCCGGCCGCTCTACGCCTCGTACGCCGAGTACATTGTCCGCCACGAGCGGGCACCGGGCATCGGGCCTCTGGCGGGCTTTCGCGGCGCCGACGGACAGGCCCTCGGCCGTGGCGAGCCGAACCCGCAGCAACTGCAGCGCTACATCGACAACGGCGGCTTCTGGGTGCACCACCTGCCCGCGGAGCAGCTGTACTTCAAATACGCCAATCAGGCCTATCTCACCGGCGCGCGCGCCATGGGACTGATCGGCTCGAGCGAGCCGATCGTGCTGCAGCTGTATTGCGAACCGCTGCAACGCTTCCGCCTCGCCGCCGAAGGGCATGGCCCATGCGTGCCGCCACAGCGGCTGCGTGAGCGGGTACGCCGCTACTTTGATCCGTTGCCCCTCTGGTATGTCCCGCTCGAGCAGGCCGTAAGTGAACGGGCAAGCTATCCGCTGCATGCCATCACCCAGCGCCCGATGGCCATGTATCACTCCTGGGGCTCGCATAACGCCTGGCTGCGTCAGATCCTGCCCGAGAACCGCATCTATCTGCATCGCGATCTCGCCGCCGAGCTCGGCATCGAGGATGAGGACTGGGTCTGGGTGATCTCGCGCACCGGGCGCGTCAAAGGTCGCGCGCGCACGATGAGCGGGGTCAACCGCAACACCGTGTGGACCTGGAACGCGATCGGCAAGCGCTCCGGCGCCTGGGCCCTCGCGGCCAATGCACCAGAGTCCCGTCGCGGCTTTCTACTGAACCATGTGATTTCGGAGTTCCTGCCCGCCGAGGACGGCGCCGCGGCACACTCGAACTCCGATCCGGTGACGGGACAGGCCGCGTGGTTCGATCTGACCGTACGCATTGAGCGCTGCGGCGCCGAGACCCCCGATGAAACTGCCCCGCACCCCGAGGCCAATCCGCTGCGCGTGCGCGTGGCGATGGGACGTGCCACATGACCATGGTTGCCAACCGCCCGCCCGGCGCCCGCCAGCTCGGGCTCGTCATCGATCTCGACACCTGCGTCGGCTGCCATGCCTGTGCCGTGAACTGCAAGGAGTGGAACACCGGTGGCGAAGCCGCTCGCCTGCCCGATTACGATCCGTACGGCACGGAGCCCGACGGCGTTTGGTTCAACCGCATCCATTCGTATGAGACCGGCACCGACGGCAGCGCGCGCACGGTGAACTTTCCGCGTTCCTGCCTGCACTGCGAGAATCCGCTGTGTGTGACGGTCTGCCCGACGGGCGCCTCTTTCAAGCGCGCCGATGACGGCATCGTGCTCATCAACACCGACATCTGCATCGGCTGCAAGTTGTGCTCTTGGGCTTGTCCTTACGGTGCGCGCGAATTCGATGAGACCAACGGCGTGATGCGCAAGTGCACCCTGTGCGTCGATCGCATCTACGACGAGACGCTCCCCGAGGCCGAGCGCGAACCGGCCTGCGTGGCGACCTGTCCGGCCAAGGCGCGTCACTTCGGTGATCTTGCCGACCCGCAGAGCAAAGTGTCGCAACTGGTCCGCGACCGAGGCGGCGTTGATCTGCTTGAGGATCTGGGCTACCGGCCGACCAACAAATACCTGCCCCCCCGGCAAGCGCAGATCCCAAGCCCGGCGCGCGAAGCGCCCGCACGTTCCGGTTCCGGTCTCGGCACGGCGCTGCTGAAACTGCTCGACAAAGCACTCAGCCGATGAAACCGGCCGCCTCCATCCTGCTGCTCACCACACTCACCGGCTTCGCCTATGGCCTGCTCGCCTGGCTGGGCCTGTACGGGGCGGCAGGGGCCAGTGAGTCCGCCGACACGCTGGTGCTGGCGGGCATCGGCATCGTGCTCGCCCTCGCGACGCTCGGATTGATCGCCTCGGCACTGCACCTCGGACGCAAGGAGCGCGCCTGGCGCGCCATGAGCCAATGGCGCTCGTCATGGCTCTCGCGCGAGGGGTTGGCCGCGCTGCTCACCTACCCGATCGTGCTGGGCTACGCGTGGGCACAGTACCGCGCGGCCGGCTCGCTCGGGACACGGCTGCTCGGCGGGATAGCGGCGCTCGCCGCGCTCAGCACGGTGTACTGCACCGCGATGATCTATGCGAGCCTGAAGCCGATCCGGCAATGGCACAACCCGCACACGGCGCCCGATTATCTGATCTACGCGCTGTTCTCCGGCGCCACGCTCCTCGCTCTGCTGCGCACGATCGTGTTCGGCACCGCCGGCATCGCGGCGGTGCTGGCAGCATTCGGTGCGTTGTGCGCGCTCGTCGCCAAACTCGCCTACTGGCGCCACGTCGATGCGCAGGGTCCTCTCGCCACCCTCGCCAGTGCGATCGGCCTGCCGAAGGACACGACGGCGCGCCCGCTCGATGCGCCGCACTTCAGCGAGAACTTCATCCTGCGTGAGATGGGCTTCCAGATTGCCCGGCGACACGCGCGCAAATTGCGCCGCATCGCGCTTGCGCTCGGTTTTGGCCTGCCGCTGTTGCTGAGCGTGCTGGCCTCGCTCGGCGTGCTGCCGCTGCTCAGCACTTCCCTGGCCGTCGCCTGCGCGGCACTTGGCCTGCTCACCGAGCGCTGGCTGTTCTTCGCGCAGGCGACCCACGTGGCCGCGCTGTACTACGGCCGCAGGATCTGATCGGCGCCGCGCCGCTCAGCTTGCCTCCCGCGACCGCTCGGCACGCACCTCATCGAGCCAGTGTCGGGTCAGCGTCTCGAGCAGTTCGGTGCGCACCTTCGCCGTCTCACGCCCGGCGCCGTCAAACACGCTTGCGAGCTCGTGGTTGCGCGCCAGCAATTTCGCCACGGCGCCCCCTTCCAGATGGTTGGCGCGGATGAATTCATCGACGATCGCACGTGCACCGACGAACTGTGCGACCAGTTCCGGCCGGTCCGCGATGGCCGCGATCTGCTGTTCCCAGAGCAGATAGGCCGCCATGGCACCGATCGCGGTGCGCGGCCGGCGAGCGTTGATATCGTAGCGGAATTGCCCGTACCAACCCGCCACGTCCGTCACCGGCATGGGACGGGCGATGCCGTAACCCTGTCCCCGGTCGGCACCGAGGATGGCGGCCGCCTCGATGATGCCCGGATTTTCCAGGCCCTCCACGGTAACCGGGATGTCAAACGCGTGTGCCAGGCGTGTCAGATACAACATGAACTCGACGGCGCGCTTGGGACTGTGCAGCGCCCCGCGCACCAGGCCGCCGTCGATCTTCACCTCATCAAATGGGTACTGGTCCATGCGCAACAGCGAGCTGTGGCCCGAGCCCAGATCGTCCTGCGCAATCTGGATGCCTGCGCTGCGCAGGCGCTGGATCACCTCCTGGCGCGCCGGTGTCCACTCCCCGCCCTCCTGGGTCTCGAGTACCTCGAGCTGTATGCGTCGGGCGGTGAAATTGCGCCGCTGCAGGATCGCGAAAATCGCCTTCTCGTAACGCGGATCGGCGAATCCGGCCGCCGGAAAGTTGATCGCCATGCTCACCTCGATCCCTCCGCCCTGCAGCACCGCGGCGTCCTGGCAGAGCTGCTCGAGACCGATCTGAAAGAGCCCCAATAGCTCATCGGCACCGAAGGTCGGCAGAAACCGCTGCGGCGCGATCAGCTCGCCGTCCGCGCCGCGCATGCGCGCGAGCGCCTCGAGCTTCACGAGCCGGCCATCGCGCAGATCGATGATCGGCTGATAATGCAGCACCACGCAGCGCTCGCTGAGCAGGCGGCGGTAGGCCTGCTGCTTGCGCAGCGGCACGACTGCGGCGGACATGCGCCGCTCGACTGCACTGCTCAGCAGCAGCTGGGCGTGGCTCAGCAGCCCCTGCATTCCGCCGCTTGAGAAAAACCCCGGCCACGCTGCATAGAGACTCAAAAGCGCGATCGAACGGCCGTGTTCATCGAGCAGCGGCACCGCGGCGCTCGAGCGAAAGCCCAGACGAGCCCCCACTTCCCTCCAGGGCGCCTTGTCGGCCTCGAGCAGCCATGCGTCCGACACCACGATCTCCCCGCTGCGCCAAGCCCGCCCGCCCGGCCCCTGACCGGCGCTCACCAGCGGATCGACGCTGAGCCTCGGCACCTCGCCGGCCTCCATGGCGTGATGATAAGCCTCGGCCGCCGCACCGAAGGACTGCTCGACCTGCAGCTCGCCAAAGTCATCGACGCGGGCGAAGAACGCGCCGATGCTGCCGGGCAGCGAGCCGAAAATCTCCAGCGCCCCGCGCACCAGGTCCGCGAGGTTTTCCGCAGACATGACATGCCGGTTCAGATCAGCCAGTGCGGTGGCGCCTGCGGTATTGATGCTCGAGTAGCGCTGCACCTGAGCCTGCAGGTCCTGCAGCATGCGCTCGCCAATCAGGCGCAGCAGCTGCTCGCGCGAGTGCACATCGTGCACATGCTCCTGGAGCAGCCAGTAGATGCGCCCCTGGTAGAACGCGTACGCGTCGATCAGACCGTCGAGGGCAACATCCGTCAGCCGATGCACGGCGCCGGCTTTGTAAGCTCGCTCGAGGTGCTCGGCCCGGCCGAGATCCGCCGCGAGCAGTGCCACGAGATGCTGGGCCTCGCGCACCTGCAGTTGCTCGAATTCCTGCGCCGAGAGCGCGCCGATGATCCGCGGCATGCGCCCGGTGTCGCTGAGCAGCGCATAGAAATGCCGCACGGCATCCGGCGCCATGGCGACGATATATGCCTCAAGCGGCCTTAGCAGCTGCGCAGCCGCCGAGCCGTATGGATCGGTCACGGTCGCACTCGCATCGACCATCTCAGCGCTCCCCCGGGGTTGATCGGCGTCCGGGGCAGCCCGTGGCCTCTCAAGGACCACACACGCTTCTCCGCCCGGCCGCACGCTCGGCCCCCTTGACCTGAACGCAGCGCCCTGTCACCAGAGCGCGCAACTATTGTGCACCAACTGGCGCGCATCCGTCGCGCCCGGCTCGGCACTCGGGCAATCCGGGCACCGAAACAGCTGACAGCACACTCGCGAACGCCACGCCGATCGCAGGATCGGGATAAAAATCACCTCTCCCGCATTCCCGGGCGGGGCGTAAAAATGCCTGTCCGGCTCACCGGTTGCGGGCGCCGAGCAACTGCTGCACCAGCGGGGATGGGCTGTGACGAAACGCGGTGATCGCATAAAAGTGCTCAAAGACCCCCGGAATGACGCAATAGCGCTGCAGACGCCCTTCACGCAGTTCGTCCTGGACAACCACCTCCGGCAGCACGGCGATCGCACCGGAGTCTCTGGCCAGCAGACGCAGCATCGCCATGTCGTCGACCTCTGCAACCGCATCGATGCTCACGTGCGCCTTCTCGCACCACACGTCGAACTGGGTTCGGATGTCACTGCTGCGACCTGGAAGCACGCACCGTTGGCCGTTAAGTTCATCCGGCAAGCGGAAACGCCGGCGCCCCGGTCGCGGCGGCCCGATTAGACAGACGGACTGACGCGCGAGCGGAACGCAGCGCCAGGGCCGATCCACCTCGGCGACCACGGCCTTGTTCGAGAGGACGACATCGAGCGCATGCACGCGCAACCGCTCGAGCAACTCCTCCAGGCTGCCCGATTGCAGCGATAGGCGTAGCTCGGCGCGACTGACCAGGGGGCGCAGGAGATTCTCGGTGAAGTTGCGCGACAGCGTGGCCACCGCGCCCACACCGAGCCGCTGCACGCGCTGACCTGCCCCTCCGCGCACGCTCGCCATCAACTCCTGACCGAGACCGAAGATGCTGTCGGCGTAGTCGAGCACCATGGCGCCGAACTCTGTGAGCTGTAGCGTTCGACCGGTGCGTTCGAACAGCGGCCGGCCGAGATAGCTCTCGAGGTGGCGGATCTGCGCCGAGAGCGCCGACTGAGACACGCGCAGTTCACTCGCGGCGCGGGTCAGATGCCCGGCGCGTGCGACGGTCCAGAAATAAAGCAGATGGCGGAAGTTCAGATTTCGCATGTTCTGTTTTTTAGAACGTTTTGTTCGGTTTCTTCTATTTTACATGCCTCCCAGGCCTAGGGAATACTGCCGCCCGTCCTAATTGCCCTGGAGCATGCCCATTGAGCGACTTGCGCTGGCTCGCCTGGTCCGTCCCGTTCATCTACGCACTGGCGGCGCTCTGCACACTTGGTGTGCGGAATGCCTGGCGCGCGCTCAGTCTCGCCGCGGGCGCTGCGCTCGCCCTCGCCCTCGCAGAGCTGCTGCGAACGTTCGCCGCCGATGCCAGCACCCCATTTTCTGCCTCCGCGCGCATTGCATCCGTCGTGATCCTCCTCATCAGCTTTCTCGGCTGGGTGATCGCGCGTTACTCCAGAGTCAACCTGGCGGGCGAACCGGGCGAGCGCCGCTACGTGCTCGGGTTGCTCGCCACCCTCGCTGCGGTGTGCGCCGTGGTGGCGACGAACAATTTCGCGGTGCTGATCGCAGCCTGGGCGCTGAGCAGCGCGACGCTGCACCCGCTGCTCACCTTCTACGGCGAGCGGCCACTGGCGCGCCTGGCAGCCCGCAAGAAATTCATCGCCGCCCGGCTCGCCGAGCTGTGCCTGCTCGGCGCCGCGGCGCTGCTCTACCAGCAGTGGCGGACACTGGATCTGGACAGTATTGCCCGTCTGGCCGGCGCCGGCGCGCCGCTTGCACCGCCGGTGCAGCTTGCCGCAGTGCTGATTGCCGCAGCGGTTCTGCTGCGATGCGCGCAACTGCCCCTGCACGGCTGGCTGGTGCAGGTGATGGAGGCGCCGAGCAGCGTGTCCGCGCTGCTGCACGCCGGCGTGGTCAATCTCGGCGGCTACGTGTTGATCCGGCTCGCGTCGCTGATCGGCGCCTCAGCACCCGCCGAGGTGTTGCTGGTCGCCGTTGGCAGCGCAACGGCGATGCTTGCAGGACTGACGATGATGACCTGCACGTCGGTGAAAGTCCGCTTGGCGTGGTCGACCTGCTCACAGATGGGGCTGATGCTCACCGAGTGCGCTCTGGGATTGTACGATCTCGCTCTGCTGCATCTGCTTGCCCACGCACTCTACAAGGCGTACGCCTTTCTCAGCGCCGGTGAGACGGTGCAGGAATCTGCGCGCTGGCGGTTGCTGGCGCGCCCGTCAGCCGATCTCCAGCGCCGCGACGCTGGCCGAGCGCTGCGCGCGGGGCTGCTCGCTGGACTGCTCGTGTGCGGCTCGTCGGCCCTTTGGCACGTCATCGTGCACGTCCCGCTGCTGTCCTGGCCGGCGTGGCTGCTGTGCACGACCGGCTGCTCGGTGCTGCTGTGGGACAGTGCCACGGTCGCCCTCTACCTGCGCAATGTCTTCGTGACGGTTGCCGCCGTGCAACTGTATCTGCTCTGGCATGTCACGATCCGCAGTGCCTTGCCGGCCTCGGCAGTGAACCCGTCCGAGCTGGCGCGGCTCTGGGCGAGCACGTGCTTCCTTGTGTTGTATTTCTTGCAGTGGCGCCTCTCGCGCCCGGTGCACTCCCCGGGCGCTGCGCGGCTGTGGGCCTGGGCATCGGTCGGATACTTTCTCGATGAACCCGTGAGCGCCCTCGTGATGCGTCGCTGGCGCCGGCGAGCACCACGCTGGACAGGCTTGCCCCTGGGGCGCAGCCTCGCTCAACGCCAAGGCGGTGCCGCGTGACCGGCTCGGGCATGGCGGACACTCGCTCGCGACGGGCACAAGAGGCGTTGCAGGCCGCCTGTCGCGGCATCGCGCCGGCCTGGCCGCTCGACCGGCAGATCGCAGTCAGTCCCTACTGGGGGCGAACCGGTCAACACTTCGATGATTTCGCCGCGACGCTGCGTCGCTGGGTTGGCGCGCCCATGACCCTGCCGCGCAGTGAGTATCTGCGCCTCTGGCAGGACGGACAGATTGCACCGCAGCACCTCGAACAGGCCATCCGCGAGCGCCACCACCGACTCTCTCAGCAAGAGGCGCTGGCCGCATTGCACCAACCGACTTCGGCCCCCGCCGCGCTGCCATTGTTGTCGGATGTTCTCGATGCCGATCCCGAGCATGGCGCTCGTAGTCCCTGGCCGAACCGCCTGACGCAGCACCTCAGCCAGTACTGTGCCGCACATTTTGATCAATTCCAGGCGGACGGGCGCCCGAGCGAGCGGCCTGGCCTGTTCGCGGGTTGGCGCGCACAGCTGCAGAACGGTCCGCATCCGCCGTGGCTGAAGCAGACCGAAGGGGTCGTTCCGCGCGTCGCGCGGCTGCCAGCGAGCGCGGCCGAGGCACTCGAGTGGGCACTCGAGCGTCTCGCCATCGGCGAGGCGCAGTTCGCGGATCTGCTGCAGGTGGTCGCGCTGCGCATCAATGGCTGGGCATCCTGGTGCGCGTATCTCGGTTGGGAAGCGGCGCTGCGGGCTCGCGACGATGCCGAACTCGGGGAGCTGCTCACCGCCCGCCTGTGCTGGGAGGCACTTTTGGATGACGGTCGGCGCGATGCGGCATCGCCCTGGTCACGGTGGATCGAGGGCTGGTCCGCCGCGCAGCGCGCGGACCATGCCGCTGCCATCGAGCCGGAGCTTACTTGGCAGCGGGCTCACGAGATCGCCTACCAGCAACACCTGTGTACACAGCTGCTCTCATTCACCCCTGTGGACGCGGACCGAAAAAACAATACGCGGTTGCAGCTGGTCTTTTGCATCGACGTGCGCTCCGAGCGCATGCGCCGCGCGATCGAGGCGATTGCCGCGGATGCGCACACGTATGGGTTCGCCGGCTTTTTCGGCCTGCCGATCGAGTACTCCCCGCTCGGCACCGCACTTTCCCATCGGCAACTGCCCGGCCTGCTCACTCCGACGTTGCACGTCACCGACACCAGTGGCCATGCCGAGCGAGACCGTCAACTGATCTCGCATCGCCGGCACGTCCTGCGCAGCCGCGATAGCACGCGCCTGTTCGAGCGGATACCGTCCGGAGCATTCACTCGGGTCGAAGCGCTCGGGCTCGCCTATCTGCCGAGACTTCTGCTGCGCACCTTCGGTTTTCGCTCCGCACCGGTGCAGGCCATTGGACTGCGCGCCCGCGAGCGGCGCGAGCTGCGCCCGCATCTGTGCCTGACGGAAGCCGATGACCTCACGGCGCTGGCGGACCGGCTGGCGAATATTCTGCGCGCCATGGGCCTGAGCGAGCCCTGCGGCCGTCTGCTGGTGCTGGTCGGTCACGGCGCCCGCGTCGTAAACAATCCGCAGGCGGCCGCCCTCGCCTGTGGCGCCTGCGGCGGACACAGCGGTGAGATCAATGCCCGTCTGTTGGCGGGTCTGCTCAACGATGCTGCACTGCGCACCGCACTCGCGCAACAAGGGATTCATCTGCACCCCAGCATCGTCGCGGTCGCTGCGCTGCATGACACCGTCACCGACACCGTCGAACTGTTGGACGTCGCCGACGTCCCGCCCTCACATCGAGCTGATATCGAGTACCTTCGTGACTTGCTGCAGCGCGCCGGAACGCAGGTCCGGCGCGAACGCGCCGGGAGTCTCGGTCTGGCGCACCTAGAGCAACGCGACGCTGCACTCCTTAAGCAGTTGCAACGTCGCGCCCGCGACTGGGCACAGACCCGTCCGGAATGGGCACTCGCCGACAACGCGGCATTCATCATCGGTGCGCGGCTGCGCACCCGGGGGCTCGATCTGGCCGGGCGGGCATTCCTGCATGAGTACTGTTGGCAGGACGATCCCGGCGGTACCGTGCTCGAGCAACTGCTCACGGCACCGATGATCGTTGCCCACTGGATCAATCTGCAGTACTACGGTTCGACCGTCGACCCGGAGCGTTACGGTAGTGGCAATAAGATTCTGCACAACGTGGTCGGCGGCCGCATCGGCGTCCTTGAGGGCGCCGGCGGCGACCTGCGCATCGGACTGGCCCGGCAATCGGTACACGACGGTGAGTGCTGGCGACATACTCCGCTGCGACTCACGGTCGTTGTCGATGCGCCGCGCGCGACGCTGGAGGGGATCCTCACACGCCAGCGGCGGGTGGCGGAACTGATCGATCATCAATGGGTGTATCTGTTCCGATTCGCCGATCGCACGCTCGAGCGCTACCACGCCGGACTCTGGCAGATCACGCCCGCTCAGGCGCGCAGCGACACCCGCCCTCACTTGAATTCCCCAGAGACCCTCGGGCCGCGAAGCGCTGGGCACTCGTGCGTTCCGGGGCTGAGCGCACTGGCATGACCGCCAGCCACACGAGCGCCATTCCGCGCCTCCCTGCGCACCTGGCACAACTGGAAGCAGAGGCCATCCACATTTTGCGGGAGGCACTCGCCGAGGCCGCCCATCCGGTGCTGCTCTTCTCCGGTGGTAAGGACTCCACGGTGCTCGCCCATCTCGCCTGCCGTGCTTTCCACCCGGCGCCACCGCCGCTGCCGCTGCTGCACATCGATTCAACCTGGGAATTCCGCGCGCTGCTTGATTTCCGGGATCGCTTCGCCGCTCGGCATGGCTTTCGTCTCATCGTCCACGCCAACCACGAGGGACGGGCAGCGGGTATCAACCCGTTCGATCACGGCGATCGATACACCACCGTCATGCGGACCGAACCGCTCAAGCGTGCCTTGGATGCTGGCGGATATGACGTCATCCTCGGCGGTGCGCGCCGCGATGAAGAGCGCTCACGCGCCAAAGAGCGGGTTGTGTCAGTGCGCGGACCACAACACAGCTGGGACCCCCGACGGCAGCGGCCCGAACTTTGGAACCTGTACAACTTTCGTCTCGCACCACAGGAGAGCGCGCGGGTGTTTCCCCTATCGAATTGGACCGAGTGTGACGTCCTCGCCTATGCACTTGCGCGCGAGGTCGAACTCGCCCCGCTCTACTACGCGCGCTCGCGGCCCGTCGTGCAGCGCGATGGACAGTGGATCGTCGTCGATGAGCCGAAGCGCATGCGCTATCGTCCGGGCGAGCGTCCGGTTCGCCGCATCGTGCGGTTTCGAACCCTCGGCTGCTGGCCGGTCACCGCCGCGAGTGCATCGAATGCCCGATCGCTGCATGAGGTGCTGGAGGAAACCCTCCGCTCCCGCAGCTCCGAGCGCAACGGGCGCATCGGCGACCGCGACGCCGGCGGCTCGCTCGAAGAGCAAAAGCGCGAGGGCTATTTTTAACTGTACAAAGGAGCCTAACCAGTGGACAGTCCTGCTGATCTCAACGTACTGCGCACCGAGCGGCAGATTCATCGAGCGCTGGCACATCCGGCCTTGAGTGTCTGGCTCAAAGAGACATTGCGCTCGGCCATGGCCTGTGAGCCGCTGCGGCTCGGCAATGATCTGGAGCTGCTGATGCACCTGCTCGGTCCGTGGGCGGAGGCACGCATCGCGCAGGATCAGAGCACAGCGCGGACATGCGCAATGCAACGCCCCTGATGACGCGAGCCGCATATCCGCGGTCACATCAGCCGCTCGCATTCGGACCGGCCGGGCCCACGAGCACCGCGATTGCCTGAGGCCCGAGATCGTACTGCGCCGATCGAAGCACCACGCGGTCCGCGTCCAGTGCGAAGTCCTGCGGCGCGGCCAGTGTCGTATCCAGCACGCGCCGCCATAGCCCGGGGGCTTCGACCTGGATGGTGAATCGCCGTTCGCACGACTCGCCGTTGATCATGATGTACAGGTCGCAATCGCCCTGCGAGGCGCCGCGCAGATGCACGGCGAGAGTACCCGAGCGCGGCCCCATGTCCACTTCGCGGTCGGTGCCGTACCAGCTGACGTCTTCGCGCCAGAAGCGGCTGCGTCCGAGCGAGGGGTGCGACTTTCGAAACTGGATCATGAGACGAAAGAATCGCAGAATCTCCGCATTTTCCTGCTGCAAATCCCAGTCGAGCCAGCTGGTCTGGTTATCCTGATTGTACGGATTGTTGTTTCCGCCCTGAGTCTGGAGGAATTCGTCGCCGGCGCGCAGCATCGGCGTTCCGTTCGCCAGCAGCAGGAGGGCACAAAAATTCTTCGCCTGTCTGCGGCGAAGCGCACGCACTGCCTCCGGCGCACCCACATCGCCCTCCCAACCGCAGTTCGAACTGAAGTTCTCCGCGACACCATCGGTGTTGCCATGACCATTCGATTCGTTGTGCTTGCGGCTGTAGGCGAGCAGGTCATACAGCGTGAAGCCATCATGTGCCGCAATGAAATTCACGCTCTGGAACGCATGAAACGCATTCGGCAGATCATCGGGAAACAGATCGTCACTGCCGTACAGACGCTGCATGAGCGCCGGCACCAGGCCCTCATCGCCGCGCAAGAAGCGACGCACATCGTCACGAAATCGGCCATTCCACTGCAGCCAGCGGCAGGCCGGAAAGCCGCGTCCAAGCTGGTAGGTGCCCACCGCATCCCAGGGCTCAGCGATCAGGCGCACCCCACCCAATTGCGGATCGGAGAGAATGTCGCCGAAAATCGGCGGATCGGCGGTATTGAGCGAGCCGTCGGCATTGCGCGCAAACACCGACGCAAGATCGAATCGGAAGCCGTCGACGTGCATTTCAAGGACCCAGTAACGCAGACTGTCGACGATCAGCTTGCGTACGTAGCGATTTGCACAATGCAGCGTATTGCCGGTTCCGGAGAAATTCTCGTACCGGCCAGACTCGCCGGCAAGCAGATAGTACGTGCTGTTGTCGATACCCTTGTAACTGTAGAGCGGGCCGTGCTCATCGCCCTCGCCCGTGTGGTTGTAGACCACATCGAGAATCACCTCGATATCTGCCGCATGCAGTGCCTTGACCATCGAGCGGAACTCATCCCGCTGCGCACACGGCGCGGCACCGCTCGCATAACCATGATGTGGGGCAAAGAAGCTAAGCGGCATATATCCCCAGAAGTTCCCTTCCTGGGGGTCGAACTGGAACACCGGCATCAGCTCGACGGCCGTGACGCCCAGTTGGCGCAGATACGGGATCTTCTCGATCACCCCGCGGAAGCAGCCGCGGCTCGTGGGCAGCACGCCGGAGCTCGCACTGCGGGTGAAGCCCCCGACGTGCATTTCGTAAATCACTAGATCGTGTTCATGCCGAGGGCGTCGATCCTCGCCCCATTCGAAGGCGTGGCGCGGATCCTCGAGGACCCCGAGCGGCGCCTGACCGGCATTCGAGCCAGGGCGGCACGCCGCGGCGCGCGCGAACTTCGGCGGGAAATACAGCGCTCGTGCGTACGGGTCGAACAGGATCTTATCCGCATCGAACGCATGGCGCTCGAAGGGGCCCTTTGAGGATGGACCGTTCAGGCTGTACGCGTAGTAGCGCGCCGCCTGTACCTCGGCGGCGGCAATGCGGCAGTGCCAGATGCGGCCGGACTTATTGCGCAGATAGTCCAGACGGTAGCTGCGCAACGGCTGAACCGGATCGGTCGCACTGTACAGCAGCAACGTGACCTGCTCGGCATGCTTCGAATAGAGCGCGAAATTCCAGGCCTGCTCCGCCGCGCACCAGGATGCCCCGAGCGGCAGCGGAGTACCTTCGGATTCAGTCCAATCGCTCATAGTTTTGTGAACTTCGTCCCCTCGCGCCGCCTCGCTCGCGTCTGCCTCACGCACCGCAGGCTAACGCGCGGGTGACGATTTCGCTCGCTTCACGCACCACGGCCTGCAGGTGTTGCTCATCGCGGAAGCTTTCGGCGTAGATCTTGTAAAGCCGTTCGGTACCGGAAGGCCGCGCAGCGAACCAGCAATCGCGTGCGATGACCTTCAAGCCGCCAATCGCGGCGTCGTTTCCCGGCGCGCGGGTCAGCTTGGCGAGAATCGGCTCTCCAGCGAGCTGCTCCGCGGTCACCTGCTCCGGCGACAATCTGCCAAGAGCGCGCTTGTCCTCGAGCGATGCCGGCATGTCTTGCCGGCTGTAGTGGGATTCTCCAAGGCTCGCTGCGAGTGTCCGATAATGCTCGCTCGGGTCTCGCCCGGTCACGGCAGTGATCTCCGCGGCGAGAAGATCGAGCAGTGGCCCATCCTTGTCCGTGGTCCAGGTCGCCCCGTCACGCTGCAGGAAACTGGCCCCGGCGCTCTCCTCGCCCCCGAAGCACAGCGATCCTTCGGCAAGACCCGAAGCAAACCATTTGAACCCCACCGGTACCTCATACAGGCGCGCAGCGTGTCGGGCCACCACCCGATCGATCATGCTGCTGCTCACCACGGTCTTGCCCACGGCCACATGACTCGGCCACTGAGGTCGGTGCGCGAGCAGGTAATCAATCGCGGTAGCCAGATAATGATTCGGGTTCATGAGCCCATCGGACGGAGTGACGATACCGTGGCGATCGGCGTCGGTATCGTTGCCGAAGGCCAGGCGGAAACGCTCCTTCAGCTGTACCAGCCGGGCCATCGCGTACGGACTCGAGCAGTCCATGCGAATCTTACCGTCGTGATCGAGCGTCATGAACGAGAAGGTGGCATCCACCGTGCGGTTGACCACCTCGATGTCGAGCCCGTAGCGTGCGTTGATTGGGTCCCAACAGTACAATGCCGCGCCACCGAGCGGATCAACGCCGAGCTTCAGCCCGGCGGCGCGAATCGCCTGCATGTCGATCACCAGATCCAGGTCGCGCACGTACGGGTCGATAAAATCGCTGGTCCGTGTCGTTGCGGCGCAGCGCGCGGCCGCAAAGCTCAGCCGCCGCACATCCCGGTTGGCGCCCCGGAGCAACTCGTTGGCCCTCGCTTCGATCCACGCGGTCGTGGCCGAATCGGCCGGACCGCCGTGCGGCGGGTTGTACTTGAAGCCGCCATCGGCGGGAGGATTATGTGACGGCGTGGCAATCAGGCCATCGACCAGGCGGGAACGGCGACCGCGATTGGCGGCGACAATGGCTCGCGAAATCACCGGCACCGGCGTAATACCGGCACCCGCCGCGAGCACCGCCTCGACACCGTTGCCCGCTAGAACCTCCAGAGCCGTACGCTCGGCCGGCAGGGACAGCGCATGGGTGTCCTTACCGATCAGCACCGCACCGTCGATGCCGTGCGCCCGCCGATAGTCGCAGACCGCCTGGGTGATGGCGAGAATATGGGCCTCGGTAAAGGTGCCATCAAGCGATGAGCCGCGATGACCGCTCGTACCGAACTGCACGCCGCGCGACGGATCCATCGGATCCGTCCCGGGGGCGTAATAAGCCGCCTCCAGTGCGCTCAGATCAACGAGCATCTCTGCCGTTGCCGGCTGCCCTGCCCTTGCGTCGATAGTCATCGCGTCGCTCTCCTTCCGCTCAATCGCTCTGGTTGCCTCGGGCTGTCCGCCACATCAGTGTTCGCCATCCTGTTGCGCTGCGGCACGCTGCGGCGAAGGCGAACACGGCCGCACATTCCAGATGTCCCGGGCGTAGCCGCTGATCGCCCGGTCACTGGAGAACTTCCCGCTCGCCGCAACGTTGCGGATGGATCGCGCAAGCCACTCACCACGGTTCCGATACATTGCCCCGACCTGCGCTTGAACTCGCATGTAGGCGGCAAGATCCGCCAGATGCATGTAATAATCGCCATTGCCGAGAAGCGTGTCCACGATTGGGGTGAAGACACCGCGTTCATTTGCGCTGAAGTGATCCTGTGCAATGAGATCAAGCGCTGCCCGCGTCTGTGGCTCATGCGCATAGTGCCAATGCGGGTCATACCAGGAGCGGCTCGCTGCGACCTGCTCGGCCGTCAGTCCGAATAAGAAGCAGTTCTCCTCACCGACTTCCTCGGCGATTTCGATCGTCGCCCCATCGCGCGTACCGACCGTGAGCGCCCCGTTCATCATGAACTTCATGTTGCTCGTCCCGCTCGCCTCGTAACCGGCCGTGGAGATCTGCTCCGACACGTCACTGGCCGGAATCAGCCGCTCAGCGAGCGTCACGCCGTAGTCGGCCATAAACACGACCTTCAGCCGGTCACGCACCGCCGGATCGGCGTCGATGACTGCGGCCACATTGTTGATCAGCTTGATGATCAGCTTTGCCAGCGCGTAGGCCGGCGCCGCCTTGCCGGCAAAGAAGAACGTGCGCGGCGACTCGCCATCGGCCGCCCAGCCGTTGCGCATTCGATCGTACAGAATGATGATATGCAGCACGTTCAGCAGCTGACGCTTGTACTCATGGATGCGCTTGATCTGACTGTCGAAAATGGACTCCGGGTCCACCAGCTGTCCGGTCGATTCCTTCAGCCATTGCGCAAAGCGCCGCTTCGCATCGCTCTTCGCCCGCGCGAAATGCTCGCGAAACCCGGCATCCTCGGCGAGCGGCCGAAGCGCCTGTAGCCTGCTCAGTTCGCTGATCCAACCCTCGCCGATCGCCCCGGTGACGAGCCGGGCGAGTGCCGGATTGGCCACCAGCAACCAGCGGCGCGGTGTCACGCCGTTCGTTTCATTGCGAAATCGCTCGGGATACATCTCGGCGAAGTCCGCGAGCGTCCGTCGGCGCAGCAGGTCACTGTGGATCCTAGAAACGCCGTTGGTGCTGTGCGAACCGAGCACCGCCAGATGCGCCATGCGTACCGCCTTGCGCGGCTGCTCCTCGATGAGGCTCATGCGCTGCACGCGCCCCTCGTCTCCCGCAAAGCGCGCGCGCACCGTGGCGAGAAAACGCCGGTTGATCTCGTAAATGATGTCGAGCTGTCGCGGCAAAGCGAGCTCGAATAGTTCGGTCGGCCAACGCTCGAGAGCTTCCGGCAGTAGCGTGTGATTGGTGTAAGCGAGCGTGCCCACGGTCAGTTCCCAGGACTGCTCCCAGCCGAGGTGGGCCTCGTCGAGCAGAATTCGCATCAGTTCCGCGACGGCCATGGCCGGGTGAGTATCGTTAAGCTGTATCGCGACCTGCTGCGGCAGCGTTCGCCAGTCTTCATGGGCGCGACGAAAGCGCCGGATGATGTCCGCCAACGAGCAGGAAACCAGAAAGTACTCTTGCAAGAAGCGCAGGTGACGTCCAGCGGAGGTCATGTCGTCGGGATACAGGACGCGGGTGAGATTCTCCGCCAGGATCTTATCGTGCACGGCGCCGAAGAAATCGCCATGATTGAATTCATCGAGATCAAAATAATCCGGCGCGTTCGCCTCCCACAGGCGCAACGTATTGACCGTGTGCGCGCCAAACCCGACGATCGGTCTGTCGTACGGTACACCGCGCAAGGTGGCGCCGCGTTGATCCGACAGCACGGCGGCGCCTTCTTCGAATCTCAATGTGCAATGAATATGAGTCTCGATCGCCTGCTCAGGGCGAGCGATCTCCCAAGGGTCCTGCCGACGCAACCAGTTGTCTGGATGCTCAAGCTGCCAGCCATTGGCGACGGTCTGGCGAAAGATGCCATATTCGTAGCGCAGACCGTAGCCGATCGCCGGAATCTGAAGTGTTGCCAGGGAATCCAGAAAACAAGCCGCAAGACGACCAAGTCCGCCGTTACCGAGACCCGCATCTGGTTCCGTCTCGCATACCCGCTCAAAATCGATGCCGCGGCGCTGCAGAGCGTCGCGCACCTGCGGCTCCATGCGCAGATTGACGAGATTGTTCTGCAGCGATCGGCCGAGAAGATACTCGAGCGATAAATAATAGACTCGCTTCGGTTGCAGCTCGTCATAGGTCTGATCCGTGTGCAACCAGCGCGCGCCGATCTGTTCGCGCAGCGCCGCAGCGATTGCCTCGAAGCGTTGCCGATCGCTCGCTGCAGCCGGTGTCACGAGTTGATCGAACTCGAGATAACGCTCGAACGACTCGTCGAGATCCAATTCATCCATAAGAGATCCTTGCGAAAACCAGTCCACGGCCGGCAAGCCTGAATGTGGGCTTCGGCATGCGCCGCCCTCACCACCTGGGCCAGCCGTCGCGCGTTGCTCCATGCAACGGCTGGCTCCTCCGAGAGCACGTTAGCCGCTCTGGCCGACCACGTCCAGCGCGAATACACCGCGCGTCGCACCGCGGCCACGCGCCAAGTTGATCGATGCAATGAGAGCGCAGCGTGTGCACCCCCGGATTCGGCAAATGCGGATACCAGCGGGGAGCGACCGCGCCGATACTTCCCATTTTTGCGTGCGCAGGGATAAGGAGCGCGCAGCTGGTGCCGATGCGTCTGGCAGGTGCCGACCGCCATCGTCCCGATACGGAGCCCCCTCAATGAAGAGCTCTCCTGTGCCTTCCACACCGAACAACCACCGCGTCTGGGCTGAGCCGTGGAAAGTGAAGGTCGTCGAACCCATCCGCATGACTACGCCGGCCGAGCGCACCCAGGCCTTGAGCAACGCGGGCTACAATACGTTTTTGCTGCGCAGCGCGGATGTCTACATCGATCTTTTGACCGACAGCGGCACCAGCGCGATGAGTGACTGGCAGTGGGCTGGCATGATGCTGGGCGACGAGGCGTATGCCGGGAGTCGCAATTTCTTTCACCTGCAAGAGGCAATCCGGCAATACTACGGCTACCAGTACATCGTACCCACACATCAGGGGCGCGGTGCAGAGCACATCCTGGCAAAACTGCTGATCCGCTCAGGCGACACCGTGCCGGGCAACATGTACTTCACGACGACTCGCCTGCACCAGGAATTGGCGGGAGCGAGCTTCGCTGACGTCATCGTTCGAGCGGCACACGATCCGGACAGTGAACTGCCGTTCAAGGGCAATGTCGATCTCGCGGCATTGGAAGCGCTGATCGCACGTGTCGGCGCGCGGCACATTCCGTATATCAGTCTCGCCGCGACGGTGAACATGGCGGGCGGACAACCCGTTTCCATGGCCAATGCCCGTGCCGTGCACGAGCTCGCCAGGCAACACGGCATCAGGGTGATGCTGGACGCAACGCGCGCAGTCGAGAATGCGTACTTCATCCAGCAGCGGGAGGCGGGATACGAGAACCGAAGCGTCGCTCAGATCCTCAAGGAGTTCTGCTCCTATACCGACGGTTGCACCATGAGCGGCAAGAAGGATGCGCTGGTGAATATCGGTGGCTGGCTCGCACTGAATGACTCGGAGCTATACGATGAAGCCAGCAATCTCGTCGTGGTCTATGAGGGATTGCATACTTACGGCGGCATGTCGGGCCGGGACATGGAGGCGATGGCACGCGGTATCGCGGAGTCCGTTCAGGATGAGCACATCCGTGCCCGCGTCGGTCAGGTGGAATACCTCGGGCGCAAGTTGCTCGAGGCCGGAGTACCGCTGGTGCGCCCGATCGGCGGGCACGCGGTTTACCTCGATGCCCGGGCGTTCTACCCACACCTGGATCAGGAGCAGTTCCCCGCTCAAGCCCTGGCCGCATATCTTTACGAAGACAGTGGCGTGCGCGCCATGGAACGGGGGATCGTCTCCGCCGGACGTGACTCCAGGACCCACCGCAATCACCACCCGTCGCTCGAGCTGGTACGCCTGACGATCCCTCGGCGCGTCTACACCCAGGCGCACATGGATGTCACTGCCGAATCCGTGGTCGACGTCTACGGTCAGCGCGCGGCGGCCAGAGGCCTGAGAATGGTTTACGAACCGCGCTACCTGCGCTTTTTCCAGGCGCGCTTCGAGCGCCTCTGAAGACCGTACACAACGACCGGGCGGCTCACCATTCGACCGAGAGTGTCGTTTCGCTGTGGAGTCGTACATGCGCCCCGTACACCCGGCTCTCCCGATCCAGGGTGTGACACAACCAGGCGATCTGCGTCTCCTCGGCCGCCTCGAGCCGGAATCGGCGCCGTTGCAGCGGCACCAGATGCAGTTGCTGCAGTCTGCCGGTTGTGGCATCGAGCCTTGGAAGATACATCACCGCCAGTTCAGGCCGGAACTGCTCGTATCCGCCGATGCCTTCGTAGTCGTTGATGAAATCCCCGCAGCCGTAGAGGATCAGCCGGTCGTGATAGATCTCCACACCCCTGGGGTGGTGCGAGGAATGTCCGTGCACCAGATCGACGGCCGCTTCGTCGATCAGCCAATGAGCAAAGGCGCGCTCGGCACGCGACACGGCATATCCCCAGTTGCCGCCCCAATGGATCGAGACGATCACGCGGTCCGCAGCGCCGCGCGTGCTGTCGATTCGCCGCCGCAAATGCGCAGCGCTGAGTCTGGATTCATCTGCCAACCAGTTCACTCCGAAGCGTCGGTGCTGCGCCCGCCAGGCCGCTGGCACACCGCTGCTCGGTAACGCGACACCATAGACGAGAACTCTCGAGCCGTCCCGCTGCGCGATGGTGGCCGGCTCGGCTGCCGCACACATGCCGCGGCCAGCGCCCGCGGTGAGAATACCGGCCGCATGCAGTGTGTGCAGGGTTTCCTGCAGGCCGACGGGGCCCCAGTCGAGCACGTGATTGTTGGCGAGCACGCAGCAGTCGAGGCCCGCAGATCGCAAGCACTCGATGTTGCTTGGATGCATCCGATAGTGAATCTCCTTTGCCGTCGCCGCATCCGTGCTTTGCGTCACCGCGGTCTCGAGGTTCGCCACGCGCACGTCCGTGCCGGCTTGGCTCAGCAGTTCGAGCGCAGCCCCCCAGATGTACTCCGCACCGACTTGTC
Source organism: Pseudomonadota bacterium (assembly GCA_021847105.1). GTDB lineage: Bacteria > Pseudomonadota > Gammaproteobacteria > Steroidobacterales > Steroidobacteraceae > 13-2-20CM-66-19. The sequence goes on from JAJZUT010000013.1 coordinate 103,132, forward strand.
GCGGCAGCGGGCCCCAGCGCCGTTCGGCAAGCTGAACGTATTCGAGCGCAGAGCGCGCCGAGCGTTCATAGAGCCGCGGATCGCTCGGCGTCGGAAGAATTTGGTCGATGCCACGACCCGTCATGACGTCCCCGCAGAGAAACATCCGGATACCGTGCCGCTTCGCACCCGCAGGAGCACCGCCGAGTGGATGACGCCCGGCGCGTGGCGATGGCCCCTGGCGCAACGCTTCGGCACCCGGCCGATCCTCAGCGCATCGTGCCACCGACGCTCACCCTTTGATGCAGATCAGAGGTTGCGTCCGAGCCACTTTGCGGGCCAGACCGGCTGCATCGGCGCAGTTCACGACTGACGTGACGTCTTTGTATGCCTCGGGTGCCTCCTCGGCGATTCCCCTTAGCGACGGACTGCGAACGATGATCCCGCGCCCGGCGAGCGCTTCGACCACCGCTCGGCCCCGCCAGGTGCGGGCGGCTTGGTGTCGGCTCATCTGCCGGCCGGCGCCGTGACATGCCGAGGCGAAGGCGTGCCGCTCGGAGGAATGGGTTCCGACAAGAATGTAGGACTCGGTGCCCATCGAGCCGCCAATCAGCACCGGCTGTCCTACGGCCTGCAGCGCCAACGGCAGCTGTGGATGTCCCGGCCCAAGGGCGCGCGTTGCACCCTTTCGATGCACGTACAGCTCTCGGCCCGCGTGCAGCTCGCTCTTGCAGGTGTTGTGCGATACGTCATAAAGCAGCTTAAGCGTTGCGCGTGGCAAGACCTGGTTGAACACCTCACGCACCAAGTGCGTGAGGATCTGCCGGTTGGCGAGGGCGCAGTTGATCGCCGCGCGCATCGCGCCAAGGTAACTCTCACCCAGCTCGGAGTGGATCGGTGCGCAGGCGAGTTCCCGGTCCGCCAGCGCAATACCGTAGACACTCTCCGCCATTGCCATGCGCTGTAGGAATTCCGTGCCGACCTGATGGCCGAGCCCGCGCGATCCGCAGTGGATCGCCACGAGCACATCGTCGACCTGAAGCCCAAATGCCTCGGCAGCCCGAAGGTCGAAGATATCGCAGACCTGCTGCACTTCGAGATAGTGATTGCCACTACCGAGGGTGCCCATCTCGGCGCGCTGGCGCAGCCGAGCACGGGAGGAAACCTGCGAGGGATCCGCGCCGCTCATCTGTCCGCATTCCTCGATCCGCTCGAGGTCCCGCGCCTCTCCCCAGCCGCTCTGCACCGCCCACCTCGCACCGCCGCACAGCATGGCATCGGTCTGCTCGTCACTGAGTTCGACACCACCGGTGCTGCCGAGTCCCGCCGGAATCTGGGCATAGAGCGCATCGGCCAGCTCGCTCTGCACGGCGCGCACTTCGGCACCGCTCAGACCGCTCTGCAGGCAACGCACCCCGCAGGACACATCGAACCCGACTCCACCGGCAGAGACCACTCCACCTTGCTGCGGATCGAATGCTGCCACGCCGCCGATCGGAAAGCCGTAACCCCAATGTGCATCGGGCATCACGTAGCTCGCCGAAACGATCCCCGGCAGTGTGGCGACATTGACGGCCTGCTGGTAGACCTTGTCATCCATCTGCCGTACAAGCGCCTCGTCCGCGAAGATGACCCCGGGCACCCGCATGGCGCCGTGCAGAGGTATCTCCCATTCCTGTTCGCCGCGACGCTTGAGCAGGCCGAGGTCCATGAATTCACACATCCAGTACGGTCTGCGCGAGCCATACACCGTTCGCACACGCCACCCGCAGCTCGGTGTACGTGGCTCCTTTGATTTCGACTGCCGGGTGATGTCGTCCGCGGTCGACGGGTTCCCCCCACGCCTGCCCGCGCAGCCAGCCCGGGCCGAGTTGCACGAGGAAGCGTCCAAAGACCATCCGTCGGGCCGACATTTCGAAGATCAGACCGTTCAACCACTCCGCCAGCAGCAGCTCATCATCGGGTGCGGCACAGGTCACACGGATCATCTGCCTAGGCGTGACCCGCCCCGGATCGGTTACGACCGCCGTCATCGCAACAGCGGCCTGTTCGAACGCCTGAGCCTTGGTGGCTCCGACACCGCGTATGCCGACGTCGGCCGCATGCGCGAAATGCTCCCAGTGTGCGCCCATGATCGCTCGCAGCGCAGCCCCGTGCGCGCTCATGAGGAGTCAATAGCAGGTCAGCCGATCGCTCACATCGGGGAGAGTACGAAGTAGGTACGCATCGGTACAAGTAACGATAACGCGCAGTGCGCGTTGCGCCGAGGATAGCCGCGCCGCGAGCGCGCGCCGGCGAGTCTGCGTGCGCCCTCGGCGCTTGCTGTGACCGCCCTGTGTGCCACGCCGCAGCAGTGCGCGTCGGATTAAGACGGGGCTGAATGACTGGTTTAACCTGCGCTCTGGAGTAATAACTATGACCAAGATCTTTGTCGGCAATCTGCCGTTCGCGACCACCGAGCAGGGCCTGCGCGAACTGTTTGCGCCCTATGGCACCGTACAATCGGCCAAGATTGTCACCGATCGCGATACTGGACAGTCCCGTGGCTTTGGCTTCGTGGAGATGGCGAACTCCGAGGCCGCACGGGCCATCGATTCCCTCAATGGCAAGAGCATCGGGGGTCGGCCATTGCGGGTCAATGAGGCACAGGAACGGTCCGCAGGCGGCTTCCGCCGCTAGGGTCTGCCGGGACTGTCAAGTTCGCGCCACCGCAGTTCACGCAATGCCTGCCACGATGAAGCGGGAGATCGCCATTGAACTCGGCACGGCAACGCTGCACGCAGTGCTGCGCATCCCCCCGGGGATGCGCGCCGTTGTGCTCTTCGCCCACGGCAGCGGCAGCGGACGTCGCAGTCCGCGCAACAATTTCGTCGCCCAGCGTCTCTCACAGAGCGGTATTGCCACCGTGCTCGCCGACCTACTATCGGCGCAGGAGGAGCAGATCGATGCCGTGACGGCACAGCTGCGCTTCGACATCGCATTGCTGTCGGATCGGCTGCGCGCCGCAACCGAGTGGGCGCGGCGCCAAAGCGCGCTGCGGGGCTATCCGATCGGCTTTTTTGGAGCCAGCACCGGTGCGGCAGCTGCACTGGTGGCCGCGACTCGTGTTGCAGACCTCCTCGCCGTGGTCTCGCGCGGGGGACGCCCGGATCTGGCCGGAGCGGCGCTCGAGCAAGTGCGCGCACCTACTCTGCTCATCGTCGGTAGCGAAGACCGCGAGGTGCTGGCACTGAACCGTTCCGCTCTGGCGGCACTGCACTGCCGCTCGCGGCTGGAGGTCATTGCGGGGGCAACCCACCTTTTCCCCGAACCCGGCGCGTTGGAACAGGTTGCCGCGCGAGCCACCGCTTGGTTCGAGCAGTGCCTGAATCCAGACCTCGCGGGCGCGCGCGACATGCCCTAGGCGTCGGTCGGGTGCAAATGAACCGAACGGCCTCAATCGCCGACCCACTCGGGGCCGACTGTGCCGCTTGACCGCCCATCGCGCGCCAGTGCAGGCTACGCTCATGTCGCGCTCACGAGCATCGAATAGCAGTGAACTCCCCGGGGCACGGCGGGATGTCATCCTGCTGCTGCTCTGCCTCGTGCTTGCGTATACGGCGGAGGCGGTGGGGGCCGTTGCCTCAGTGCATGCAGCGTCTTTTTACGCCAGTCTCCTCCAGCCCCGATGGGCCCCGCCACCGTGGCTATTTGGTCCGGTCTGGACATCACTCTACACTCTGATGGCAATCGCTTTATGGCAGGTGGTGCGCTCCACTCAGCCGCACAGCGTCGCAACGGTCTTGTTCCTCGTGCAGCTGGTGCTCAATGCGCTGTGGTCGTGGCTGTTCTTCCGCTGGCATCTCGGTGGGTTGTCGTTCGGCTGGATTGTGCTGCTGCTGGCGATGATTGCCGCGACACTCGGCGCATTCTGGCGGATCAGCCGGATTGCGGCGATCCTGCTGGTGCCTTACCTCGGGTGGGTCGCATTTGCAACGCTGCTCAGTTGGTCGCTGTGGCGAGCGAATCTCGCGGCATTCAGCTGAGGCGCGTGCGGATCGTGCCGCAGGCAGGGCCGGGTACTCAGGCGGTGCGTCTCGGCCGGTGTGCGCGATTCACTCGGGCGACACTCTGAATCGCTCCAGGTGCCGGCGCACCGATTCGCGAAATCCCTCGGCGCTCGCCAGCGTCAGCCCCGCATCCAGCACTAGAATGAAATCCCCGCGCGGCGTGCGGCTGACCTTGCGCACGTAATTGAGGTTGACCAAGCAGGAGCGACTGATCCGCAGCATGGGCTGCGATTGCAGGGCTTTCTCGGCCTGAGCGAGAGTTCCACGCAGGCTGTACGTCTCCTCACCGACGCGCAGCTTGACGTAATTGCGGTCGGCCCATGCCACTTCGATCAGCCCCACATCCAGCATCTGCAGAGTGCTACCGAGACCGACCAGAATGCGTGGACGCAAGTCGACCATGCCTCGGCGTATGGCTTCGATCCGCTCGAATGCCGCATCGAGCGCCTCCTGGCGCTGCGCGGAAGTCTCGGCAATCAGCCGTCGGCGGACCCGCTCGAGCGTGCAGCGGAAGCGTTCGCGATCAAATGGCTTGAGGAGGTAATCCACGGCACTCAATGCGAACGCCTCGATTGCGTACTGCTCGTGGGCGCTGACGAACACGATCAGTGGCGCACAGGGCTGCTCGAGCGCGCGAGCGAAGGTCATCCCGTCCATCGATTCCATCTCGATGTCGAGGAAGATCACGTGCGGCGGGTCGAGGAGCACCGCCTGCAGTGCACTCAGGCCGTCGCTGTACTCCCCGACAACTCTCAGATCCGCCTCGCGCTCGCAATGCTCGCGCAGCGCCCGCCGGGCCGCCGATTCATCATCAACCAAGACAACCTGCAGCATGGTCTGCCTCCTCTAACTGCTCATAGGCACCCGAACGTCAACCAGAATGGGCAGGCTTATCTCGGCGATCCATTCGCGCGCATGCCCTGGCGCCGCGGCCAACGTGGCCCGCTCGCCGAAAAGGATGCCGAGACGATCGCGCACGTTCTTCAGGCCGATCCCCCCCGGCCCGCGTGGCTCGCTCTGTGCCATAGTGTTGGTCACGCGCAACATCAACTGCTCACCGGATTGACACACCTCAACCTCGACGGAGACCGTACCATGGTGTCCGGCGAGCCCGTGAACCACTGCGTTCTCAACGAGCGGCTGAAGAATCAGACTCGGCACCCAGGCCGCCGACAGCGCGGTGGACTCGGGGAGCCGGATCTGCAACCGCTCCGTGAAGCGGCGCTGCTGCAACTCGAGGTACAGCTGTGCGAAATGAATCTCCTCGGCAAGCCGCCAGTACTCGCGCTCGCTGGCACGGAGGAGTCTGCGCAGCAAATCACCAAAGCGCACCACGAGAGCCTGTGCGGCTGGCGGATCCCACTCGATTTGGCCATGAATGCTCTGCAGAAGATTGAGCAGGGAGTGCGGCGAGAGTTGCATGCGCAGCGAGGCCAGTCGTGCCGTCGTCAATTCCTGCGCGAGCGCGGCAGAGTGATTCTCCTCATCCCGAAGTGTGCGATACAACTCAAAGCCGCTCACCAGCCCCACGGCGAATGCATAGGTGATCAGGAACCGCATGACGCTCGCGAGCCAGATCGGGGCAGCCACCGCCGAAGCCTGCTCCCAGGTGTAGACCCATACATGCGGGGCGGAGTGGTAATCGCCGGCGATCAGGTCGCCGACCAGGAGGCACGGAATCGCGAGCGCGGAGAACAGAACCCCCAGCAATAGCTGCAGCGGCGCACGCCGGGCAAACGGATCCCAGCCCAGGCGGTAGGATCCTGTGACGCAACCGAGCAGCACCGGATAAAGCAACAGGTGCTGCAGCAGCCGCGGCTTCCAGGGCGCGAACAGCTGCACTACGTGGATCGCCTCGAGCGCACGCTGCATGCTGTCGGCGTACAGCCCATCGCAGAGCGCCACGTACACCCAGAACACGGTCACGATGAGCAGCGGTCCACGCAGCCGGGTGCTCATGTGCCTCCCCCTCTGCGCCGCCTACAGGCGAAGAGACCAAACCACGGTCTGACACCACCGGTCGGTGGCGCGGGGTGGTCTGGTCACCGGTCTGCGCTGGCCCACCCGCCAATAGTCATCTGGGACGAACACGTTGATATCAGGGACGAACTCGTTGGTTGGCCCTTCCCGTCGTCGCAGCTGGGAGTATTTCATAGACGCATGGCCCCCCATGAAATCCAAGCAACCGCCGAACGCGTCCGTCGATTATTGCGGCGTGCGGCGAGAAAACTCTTTGGCGCACACCCGGATGATGACCGGACGAGCCCCGAGACTGCGCGCCCTGCAAGCGTCTGGCCGGCTGAGTTTAGAGCCGCACTGGCGCGGCGACAACGGCATCGATGCCGGCAAGAACCGGCCTGTTCGCCACCGGATCGCGCCGAACGCGGCCCTGTGCATTCCGCCCGAGCAGCCGGCGCTCGACGGCCAATCCGCCGATCGCCGTGCCGTGTCGATGGGCTGCCCTCCGCGTCGTCCGCGTCCCCTGGGCGCGGCGGGGTTTCTCGATGTTCCCGACGCCCGCACGGTGGAGCGCCTTGTGTCGGGATACGTTCAAGCTCTCGGTCGGGGTTCACCCCGCCCCGCAATCCTCACTCCCTCTGAGGTGGCCATGAACGGAAAACTGATCGTCGTCGGTACCGGCATGACGGCCATTAGCCAGCTCACGCGCGAGGCCGAATACTGCCTGAGCATCGCTGAGCGGGCCTTTTATCTGGTGACCGATGCGCACACCGAAGCGTTTATCCGCAAACTGAACGCCTCGGCTGAATGCCTCACGTCACATTATGAATACGGCACTGGCAAGCCGCGTCTGCGCGCCTACCAAGACATGATCGAGACGATCCTGTGTCCCGTGCGCCGCGGATTGACTGTCTGCGCTGCATTCTATGGACATCCCGGCGTCTTTGTTTACCCCTCCCATGAGGCGATCGTGCGGGCCCGACGCGAGGGGCACGATGCCAAGATGCTGCCCGGCATCTCGAGCGAAGACATGCTGATTGCGGATCTCGGCGTCGACCCGGCGCTTCCCGGTCTGCAGACCTATGAGGCGACCGGCTTTCTCCTACTCAAACCTTCCATTGATGCACGTATTCCTCTGATTCTATGGCAGGTTGGCGTCGTCGGGGTGCTCACCGCCGACTCTCGGCCGTCCGCGGGGAATCTGCAAGCGCTGCGCGATGCGCTGCTGATGAGCTATCCTGCCGACCACGAAGTCATCGTCTATCAGGCATCCGGGTACGACAACGTCGCCCCGGTGCTCTCGGTCAGCGCACTGGCCGATCTGCCCGCACAGGAGATCAACGCCCTGAGCACGCTGTATGTTCCGCCCTGCGTGCCGGCGGTGCCCGACGTCTCTTGCGCAGCGCGCCTTGGAATCCGGCTCACCGAACTGTCCTCATCTACGCATCCCGGAAGTGTACGGATTCCCGGCCAAGCCTACGGCATCACCGATCCGGAACATCCCGAGTGGGTGCTGCGACCGGCGCCCCCGCAGCCCGAGCTGCGCAACACCGAGATCTGTTCGCGGTGACCGACTGGAATCAGTGCCGACCCGACCTCCGCAGGCCGGCACAGCGCACATCGGCGGATGGCCGCTGTTCCATGACCCGGCCCGCTCTGGCACGGGTCTCGTTCCTTCCAACCCTGCAGGAGAGCTCATCATGAACCGACGACAGACGATCCTCGATTTCGAAATTGGCCGCTTCGGTCGCGTGGTCTATCGCGGCTCGCCGCGGTGCGGCTTACTACGCGCCGATGACACGGCCCTGGACCCCGCGACCCGCATCACTGTCGTACTCATTTTCTGAAGCAGACTGCCCATCGCTGACAGCGGACTCGCGCCGGCCGGCGCTGCGTTCCGTCCGGCGCCGGCCCTTCAAAGCATCCCTCCGCCCCCGCCCAGGGCTTCTCTCGCCTCGCCAGCCATCCTCCGTGACGTCGCCACAACGGACCGGTCACGCTAGCGAATTTACCGCTGTGCAGAGCGTCGTCTCACTACAACAGAGGCATCAGGATTCGGCCAGATCGCACCCGCCTCGCGCAGAGAATGCGTTCATCATGACTTGTGAAACGCACAGCCGCCTTGCTCGTACACTTTGATTTCATCGCGATGCATCCGCGCTCGGATGTACCCAAACACGTGTTCCGCGAGACGCCCGTCCGCGCTCCCGTTGTCGCTGCCGGCTGAAATGCACTGCAATTTTCTGTCATCGCACAGATGCCGCGAATTACGGCTCCGTGCGCTTCGCTGACGCACCCGCTTTTGTCGGTGCTCGAGGCATCCCGTGTCAGCACAGGCCGCGATCGGCACCGCCCGGCTTGAGCAACGGCACACCGGGGCAAAATTTCCTAGTCAGCCCCGTCTTTGTGCGGTAAAGTTTCCAGTGACCTATTATTTTGACAATAATGCAGTGTCGATGCTTGGGACGGGGGATCAGTGAACGCGTACCGCGCGGGCACATGACAGTCAACGACGGGGCAAACCCACACATGGGCCTAGTGAAGACACGCCCGGTTACTGTCGTGGCTGCGTGGGCCGTGATCGACGGCCGCATCATTACACCCGCGAGACAGAGCGCCTGGCATTGACCTGCGCCCGCAAGACCGACTGCACCAGAGCACACCCCATTCCCTGTCGAACAGAGTCAACTACGCATGACTGATTGCGATCACGTGGTCGAGACCACCTTCATCGCACGCTGGAGACGACTTCTCGCCCCTCGCTACTGGGGAGTCTGGATCCTCCTCGGCACACTCCGCCTCCTGGTGTTCCTGCCGTTTCGCGCACAGCTCGCGTTGGGGCGGGTACTGGGCTCACTTCTGAGGCACTTGCCCGTACGTTATGTGCACATCGCGCAGACGAATATCGACATGTGTCTTGCGGAACGCCCTCCGAGAGAGCGAGCGCAGATCCTCGTGCGGCACTTCCACAGTCTTGGCATTTCCGCACTCGAGATCGCACTCGCCTGGTGGGGCGAGGGAGCGCGGATCCGCAATTTGGCCCGGATCGACGGATACGAGCATGTCACGGAAGCACTTTCGCGTGGACGTGGAGCGATACTGCTGACCGCACATTTCACGCCACTCGAAATTGGCGGCCGCATTCTCTCGGAAACCTTTCCCATCAACGTTCTGTACCGGCCGGCCAAGAACGAAGTGCTCGCGTATCTGCAGTGCCGGCTGCGCAGTCGCAATGGCGGGCGGTCGATACGCTGCGATGACATCCGACCGATGGTGGCGGCATTGAAAAACAACGAGTGCGTGTGGTTTGCGCCCGATCAATGCTATCGCAAGAAAGGCGCAGAGATGGTGCCGCTCTTTGGCATACCCGCTGCGACGAATACCTCAACCTCCCGGATTGCGCGCATGACCGGGGCGGCGGTTCTGCCATATTTCGTTGAGCGTCTGCCAGGCAGCAGCGGTTACCGGCTCGTAATCCACCCGCCACTGCAGAACTTCCCAAGCGACTCACCCGCTGCCGATGCGGCGCAGTTTCATCGACTGATCGAAGCGCAGGCTCAGAAGGCGCCCGAGCAGTATCTATGGATACATCGACGCTTCAAGGGGATGAGCCCCGAGTACCCGGATTACTACAAGAAAGCACTGCGTCGCACTCCGGTGCCCCCGAGTGCCAGCGCAGTGTCCTGATCCTGAAGCAATCCACCGCCCCGCGCCACGATTCGGGAAGGCGCCGCTTTTAGGGGCCATCCGGGTCGAACAAGACCGGGTGATGCTCGCACAGTGTTGCGGCGGGACGAGTGCACGCGCCATCAAAGTTAGCCGTCACAGCCGAGCAGCTCGCCGTCTTACCGCGACGCCAACCAGAGCCAGACCCGCCAGCATCAGCGCCAGCGCTCCGGGTTCCGCAACGGTGCCGGTTCCGCCCGAGAATCCTGCGTAGGGGTCCAGAGCGCCGCCACCGCCGAGCTGGTAAGCGCTATCGAGCAAGTACGCATTACGTGGATCGTTGGCATTGTAGTACAGCGTCACGCCTGTCGAGGCGAATAGATCGGACAACTGGCTGCTGCCGCCCTGCAGATTGAGATAGTCAACGTACAGGGCATTCCCCGGGCCGGCGGTGAGATCAAGACTGTTCCCAGCCGACAGTGTTAGTGCGCCCCACGAGAAATTGTTCACCGCGCCGACCCCACCGAGTCCAGCCAGCACCGCCTCATGCGTAGTGCCCGACAATCCAGAAAATTCAAGCGTCGATTGGGCTGTGCTCCAGAGCGAATTCTGCGTGCTGTCATTGACGAAATTGTTGAGCACGTCGAATACGTCGGCCGAACCCCCTTGCAGGTAGCCGCTCGAGCCGATGTCCAGATTCGAGAAGACCTGACTCGACGGGTCGCTGATGTATGCTCCGTTGTCGGCGAACGTGCCGTTCCACGTCACGTTCGCCCCTGTCACACGGACCGCCGCTCCGCTAGCGACTGTCACTGAGCCGCCCAGCCGCGAGCCACTACCCAAATCAAGCTCACCCCCGCTCACCGTCGTGCCGTCAGCGACCGTTCCGGTTGCATCGAACACCAGCTTTCCCGCCGCGACCGTCATGCTCTTGGCAAACGCGCCGCCGTTACCGGTCACCGTCCACGTACTCGATCCGGTCTTCGCGAACTGGGAAAATCCCTGGTACTGCCCGCCCACGGACAGACCGCTCAGCGTGAAGGTATTACCCGCTGCCGCGTTGCGATCGCCGCCAAGGGAGAGCGTATTGTTCCCCTGGCTCACGACTGCGCCGCTGATCTGCGAGCCGGCCTCGAGCGTGAGCGTGTTTCCATTGCCTTGCAAGAGCACCGCCGCCGCACTCGGACCGGTGCCTCCGTCGGCCTTCCCCCCCGCGATCGTGCCGCTGTTGACGATGTCAGCCCCGCCCTGGGCCAGTACACCGACACCGCCGTTCCCTCCGGCGCCGAATGCGCCGCCCGATCCGCTTGCTCCGTGAGCGCCATCGACGCCATCCTCCGCCGTAATGACGGTGTTCGCCGGGCAACTGACCAACGTCGGATCGCAGTTGTAGTATGTCGTACCGCCGTCGGCACCGGCCCCGCCGCTACCGCCGCTGCCACCCTCACCGCCCGTGCCGCCCGCGCCCTGATTACCTCCATTGCCACCGGTGATGGAGCCGCTGTTCACCAGCGTCGCATCTTGCAGCGATACCCCCGCACCACCATTGCCACCGACACCTCCATTTCCCCCATTGCCACCTGTTCCCCCCATGCCCCCCGCTCCGCCATTGGCCGGCGTGCTCTGTATTTCCGCCACGGACTCCGAGTGCGGATTACTCGCCGTGCCGTACGGAATGTAGATGTACGTGGGCGGGCTGGACCCTGCCAGACCGTGGCCGCCGTCGCCGCCATCGCCACCCGCCCCTCCATTGCCACCGCTGCCGCCGTCACCGCCCGCCCCGCCGGTGATCGTGCCGTCATTGATCAGCGTGCCGTTCACCGCCGATGCACCGCTGCCGCCGATGCCTCCGTTTGCACCGTTCCCGCCCAGGCCGGCTATCCCGCCGGTTCCTCCGGGTGCGCCCGTAAATGCCGGTGGATAGGCGCTGGAATAGGCGGTCGTTGCCTCCGCCGAAAGCGTCCCAGCGGGTACTGGTCTAGACTCGGCGGATGAGCAGTGATAAGGCGGACGCCCCCGTAGCGGGCGACGAACGCATCCATCTGGTGACCGTCGACTGGTCCCGGGGGAAGTGGTCCGG
>JAJZUT010000014.1 GCA_021847105.1 Pseudomonadota bacterium
ATGGCACACCCCGCTCGCCTCAATCTCAACCAGTACCTCTCCGGCCTTCGGCCCCTCTAGGTCCACGGTCACCACTTCCAGCGGCTTGCCTGCTTCAAACGCTACGGCGGCTTTCGTCTTCATGTCTGCACTCGCATTTATTGGGGCCCGACACCCATCCGGGCCAGTCTACGCGGCCGGGAATGGCGCATTTCCATTCCAGGCATCCCCGGTGCGCGAGCGGCCCGGCAGTGTCCCGATTCGGAACACATTGCCGTCACGCTGTGCCGAACCCGGTTCTGCGCGGTTGCGACGCGCCCGATGCGGCGCATAATGCCATTTCGACGGCCGAAGGGGGGGTAGCAATGCTACGCACAATCGATAATCGTCACCGTCAGCCGCTGGCCGGGCCACGCAAGGTACTCCGGCAAGACGAGAACGGCACACCGGATTACATCCGTCGTTCGTGGCTGCGCTGCCTCAATCAGTACCATCTCGATCCGAAATCCGAGCGCGAGCCCTACGTGCTGCCGCGCCAGGAGCGCGTGCAGCGCAAGGAGCGCAACCGGGACCTACTGGCACTCGCCGATGCCGAATTGGCACACCTGTATCATCAGCTGGCCGGCTCGGGATACTCGATCATTCTCACCGACCGCGACGGTGTGCTGCTCGATTACTACGGCGACTTCAGCTTTCGCAACGCCGCGTTTCGCACCGGTCTGGTGCTCGGGGCGATGTGGGACGAGGAGCACGGCGGCACCAATGGCATGGGGACCTGCCTGGTTGAACGCACCCCGCTGATCGTGCACCGCGAGCAGCATTTCTTCACACGCAACAGCGGCCTGACCTGCTGCGCCGCGCCGATCTTTGATCACTGCGGGGAACTGATCGCGGTGCTCGATGCGTCCGGGGAATCCGACCGAGCCCAACAGCACACGCTGGTGCTGGTCAACATGGCCGCGCAGATGATCGAGAACCGCCTGTTCCTGCACCAGTTCCGCGACGCATTCGTGGTGCGCTTCCACAGCCGCCCGGAGCTGCTAGGCACCTGGGGCGAGGGGATCATCGCGCTCGATGGGGCGGGTCTGATCACCGCCATCGACCGCAACGCGCTGTTCCAGCTGGGCCTGAAGTCGCCCGCGGAGCTGCTCGGCTCGCCCCTGGAGCGGCTGTTCACCATCTCGCTGAGCGCGTTGCTCGCGCGTAGCCAGCGCAAGTCCTTCCACCCCCTCACGCTCTACGACGCCCGTCACGGTGGCCGGGTGTTCGCCATCGCCCAAGCACCGCAGTCGAAGCGCAGCGGCAGACCGAACTGCGCCGCCGAAGTCGCGCCGGACCTGCTCGATCCCGGGCGCGGCCCGCTCGAGGCACTTGATTTCGGCGATCCGGTGATGGCGCGCAACATTCAGGCCGCACGTCGCATTCTCGCACGCGACATCCCGATCCTACTCACCGGGGAGTCGGGCACCGGGAAGGAATGCTTCGCACGGGCACTGCACGCCTCGAGCGAGCGGGCCGAGAAGCCCTTTGTCGCGCTGCACTGCGGCTCCCTTGCCGAACCCACGGCGCCGGCGGAACCCCCTGGGGGCGTGCCAGTGAGTCTCAGCGAGCAAATCTACGCGCGCATCATCCAGGCCAACGGCGGCACGCTGTTTCTCGATGACGTCGGAGAACTGCCCCCGGCACTGCAGACTCAACTGCTGCATTTGATCGAAGAGCGCGCACTGCCCTGCGCGATGACGAAGGAAGCGGTGCGCATCGATGTGCAGCTGGTCAGCGCCACCCGGCGCGACCTGCAAGAGAAGGTACAGCGCGGGGAGTTTCGCGAAGATCTGTTCTACCGGCTGCAGGGGCTGCTGCTGACGCTGCCGACGCTACGGGAGCGCCGGGACAAGGCGGCCGTGATCCGTCACATCTTCGCGCAGGAAAGCGCCGCCACGCCGGCGGTGAGTATGAGCGAGGACATGGTCGATGCCCTCAAGGCATACAGCTGGCCCGGCAACATCCGGCAGCTGCGCAACGTGCTGCGCGGCATGATCGCGATGCGCTCGAGCAATCAGCTCGATGCCGGCTGCCTGCCTGCCGAGTATGGTGCGGGCGAGGTCCATGCGGAGGACGGGCTCGCCGAGGAGGCCAAGAGCCTCAACCCTCTCGAGCGAGCAGAGCGCAGCGCGCTGCTGCACGAGATCGAACTGCACCAGGGCAACCTCAGCCGCGTTGCACAGTCCCTCGGCATCGGGCGCAACACGCTGTACCGCAACCTACGCCGGCTACGCATCACGCTGCCGATCCGCCGCTAAGCAGCCGATCCGCTGGCCGATCGCCCGCTAGCGCAGCCCGGCCGCCCGACAGGCCTCGGGTGCAATGCCGTGGCGCTTCATTTTGCGATACAGCGTATTGCGGCTCACGCCGAGATCGGCCGCTGCGCGGCTCATGTTGCCGCGGTGCACGTCGATGACGCGCAGCAGCGTCGCCCGTTCCACCGTGTGCAGCAGATCCTTACCCGGAGGACGCTCCAGGTGGCCTGTGCGCAGCGCCTGTGGCTCGCGGGTCGCACGCGCCGCGCTCGCGATCTGCGCCGGCAGATCGCTCAGGCTGATGATGCCGTCATCGCAGATCGCCAGGGCGGTGCGGATCACGTTGCGCAGCTCGCGCACGTTGCCGGGCCAGGTGTACGCGAGCAGTCCCTCGAGCGCCTCCCGCTCGATGCGGGTGTCCCCGTGCAAACCGCTCTCGGCTGCCAACGTCCAGTGAATCACGCGCGCCTTGTCGGTCCGCTCCGCGAGCGCCGGCAGCTCGAGCGTGAGACCGTTCAATCGGTAATACAGATCCTCGCGGAATTCCCCACGCGCGATCATCTCGCGCAGATCGCGGTGTGATGCGGCCAGCACATGCAGATCCACCGCGCAGGCACTGTCGCTGCCGAGCGGCATGATCTGATGCTCCTCAAGCACGCGCAGCAAACGGCTCTGCAGCGCAAGCGGCATATCGCCGATTTCATCGAGGAACAAGGTGCCTCCCGAGGACTGCGCGATGCGCCCGCGCAGTCCCTCGCGGCGCGCCCCGGTGAATGCCCCAGGGCGGTAGCCGAACAGCTCACTCTCGATGAGCGTCTCGGGAATCGCCGCGCAGTTGACGGCGACGAACGGGCGCGCCGCGCGTCGGCTGATCGCATGGATGGCGCGCGCGAACGCTTCCTTGCCCGAGCCGGTCGGCCCCTGGATCAGCACCGGGATGTCGGTATCGGCGATTCGGTACGCGCAGCGCACGTTGCGCAGCATCAACGGATCCTCGCCGGCGAGTTCCTCGAGCGTGAGACAGGTGCTCGGCAGCACGGACTCGGCGACGGATGCCTCGGGCGCATCGACCGCAACCGGATCAGGCGCACTTTCTGTTGCGTTCATCATACGTTCGCCCCCCTACGCCATGCCGGCGGTGCGCCAGCTGTGTCATGTCCCGCCGTGACAGTGTCACCAAACGAAGCACCCGCGCGCAAGCACGGCCCCCTGAGTACGGCGCTAGTGTGCCGGTCGCAGCCCTCGGACATCCCCTCTAAGCGCAACCGGTCTTCAATTGGGCCAGTCTGCTGTTCCGGAACCGTGACACAGTGTGTCGTGTGCTGCGGCCGCGAGTGCCGGACGCACCTGTGGCCACGCCGTTGTCTCTCAGGCGCAACGCAGGGCGTGCGTAGGCACGGCAATTGCTATCCGTGACTCACCAATAACGATCGTCCCGGGGGCCTTTCATGATATTTCGCAAAGCCACAGTCCTCGCCGCCGTCATGGGCGCCGCGCTCTGCGCGCCGGCTGCTCACGCCATCAGCGTCAAGGCGGGAAAATGGAAGTTATCTTTCAACGGCAACGTCAACGCGCACTACATCTACTCGGAGTGCGAGAAGCACCCGAGCACCATCGCCGGCGGCCTCGCCTGCGTGGCCAGCAACAGTTCTTCCTCGGTCAGCAACGGCCTGCTGCCGGCAGCGCTCACGATCGGCGGCTCGACGGTGCAGAGCGGATATGACATCGGCTTCACCTTCGGCCTGTACCCCGGCATCAGCACCAACGATGGCGGCAGCCCGAATCTGCAGGTCGGCAGCGGCAATTACGGGCACACCGCCCTCGGTACCGCCGGACTGGATGTGCGCCAGGCGTTCCTCACCGTCGGCAACAAGACCTTCGGCACCATCATGGCCGGCCGCAACATCGGTTTGTTCGCCTCGGATGCGATCCTCAACGACATGACGCTGCTCGGCGTCGGCGCCGGCAACGGCAATTACGCCGCACCGGCCAATACCTCGCTCGGCTCGATCGGCCTCGGCTACATCTACACCGACTGGCTTTCGCAGATCAATTACACGACCCCGACCGTGAGTGGCGCGAACCTCACCGTCGGCATCTTCGACCCGCTGAACACCCTGGGGCAGGTCCCCGCCAACCACTCGAGCCCCGGCTTCCAGGCGAAAGCCACCTACACGATCGGCTCGTTGTACCTCTCGGCGAGCGGCCTGTATCAGCGCCAACGTCTGTCCTGCTCGGACCCGGCACTGAATGCCGGTGCGTGCGTGGTCGGCGCCAGCTACAAGCAGTACAGCAGCGCGGCATTCGACATCGGCGGCAAGTACACCGCCGGACCGTTCCAGGTGCTCGGCTGGTACTACCGCGCAAGCGGCGTCGGCACCACGGGGCTGTTCGTGCTCTCGAACGATGCGCTCGGCCACCCGCGCAAGTCCGAGGGATTCCTCGCGCAGATGACCTACACCGTGGGCAAGACCAAGTTCGGCCTGAACTACGGCGAGAGCAAGCTGAATCCGACGGCGTTTGACCGTGCCAACGGCACGCTCGTTGAAATGAATAACAAGTGGACCGCGGGCATCTATCACCACCTCACTTCCCTGCTGTTGCTCGTGGGAGAGTTCAGCCGGATTCAATCGACCAATGATTTTGGTCAGAAGAATTCGAGCTGGAACGTCAACGCCGGCCTGTTTTTGAGCTTCTGAACACGCTCGGCGCGCTCGCGTCGGCGGTCCGTTACCCGGACCGCCGGCGCTTCTTGTTCCGGCGATCACCGCGGGATGCGCGGCCGGACCTTAGGGCTCGATCAGGCCGTGGCGGATCGCAAGCAGCGTCAGCTCCGATTGATTGGATACAGCGAGCTTCTGCTTGATGTTGTACAGATGGGTGCCGACCGTGGAGCCCGCGAGCCGCAGATCCTCGGCGATGCGCTGCACGGAGGCCCCGCGCGCGAGCCGCATGAACACCTCGAACTCCCGCTCCGAGAGACGCTCGGCGGGGGACTCCGCACCCTCGATCGCACCCAGCGCGAGCTGCTGCGCAACGGCCGGATCGATGTAGTGCCGCCCGCCGGCAATCTGCGTCAGTGCCTCCAGTAGCGTCTCCGGGGCACTGCGCTTGGAGAGAAAGCCGCACGCCCCCTCGCGCAGCGCCCGGCGTGCATGCACCGGATCGTCGTGCGCCGAAAGCGCGAGCACCCGCGCCTGCGAATCACGCGCACGGATTCGACGCAGCGCCTCAATGCCGCCCATGCCCGGCATCGCGATGTCGAGAATGGTCACATCTGGAGCCAGCTCGGCATAGCGCTGACAGGCCGTCTCGCCGCTGTCGGCCTCGCCCACGACCTCGACACCGGGACTCGACTGCAGCAGCAGCCTGAAGCCGGTGCGAACCACGGCATGATCATCGGCGAGCAGGACGCGGATCATGCCTGCTCCGGCTGGGATTCGAGAGGAATGACCGCCGCGAGCGAGACGCCGCCTCGCGGACCGTGCGCGATGCGCATCTGGCCCCCGAGGTGCTCGATGCGTTCCCTCAAGCCACGCAACCCGAAGTGTCCGGGTCGGCTCCACGTTTGCTGCAGCCCCCGACCGTCATCGCTCACCCGCAGGTACAGGCGCCGACGGTCGGCACGCACCCGCGCCTCGATGCGCGTCGCCTGAGCGTGGCGCAGTGCATTGATCAACCCCTCCTGCACGAAACGATAGGCCGCCAGCGTCACGCTCGGGCCCAGATTGACGCGCAGCCGATGTGTTAGGGAGAGCTGCACCGAGCCGTGGCGCTGCTGCAGATCACGCGCCAGGTTCTCCAGCGTCACCGTCAGGCCCAGCGTGTCGAGCGTCAGCGGCGAGAGCCGCGGGATCAAGCCGTGCATGGCATCGTAGAGACTGGCCGCTTCCCGGGAAATCAGCCGCGCGGCCTCCTGCAGTGCCGGCTCGTCCGAGCGCACCGCAATCGCCTGCGCCAGGCTACGGATGGCGGTGACGGACTGGCCGAGCTCATCGTGCAGCTCGTGCGCGATCAATCGTCGTTCCTCCTCCAGGCGCTGCTCGACGAGCCGGGCGAGTTCGCGGCGCTCCTCGAGACGCGCCTCCGCCTCGCGCGCCTTGCGCTGGGCGGCAACGTTGTCCTCAACGGCCTGCGCCATGCGGTTGAACGCCGAGCCGATCGCCTGCGCCTCCAGCCCGCCGAGCGCGGGCAGCCGGTAATGGAGCTCACCGCCCTCGAGCCGCTCGAGGCCGCGGGCAATCACGGGAAACGGTGCGAGCGCGCGCTCGATGACCCAGAATGCCACGGCGTTGGCGAGGACGAGCAGCACGACGGTCAGGGTCAGCAGTCGTGTGATCGCGTCCCAGCCGTCGAGAATGGCGCGCGAGACCTCGGCGCGCACGTCGAGCTGTAGATTGCCCGGCAATTGCAACCGGTAGCTCGGGATGTGTGGCGCGAGCAGATGGGTGAACCACAACGGCGCATACTCACCGGCTTTGTACGTCGAGGGAGGCGAGTGGTAGATGACTGGGCCATGCGCGTAATGCAGGATGATGTCGTTCGAGCGCACGTGACCGAGCCGCACCAGGAAACTCAACACCACCTGCGGCCCGCCAAAGTTCCAGTAAAGGTGCACCAGGCGGTTCAGCAGCTGCGAGGCCACCTGGTGCGAGCCCTCGATATCCTCGCGCACCCGGGCGCGCGTGGCGAGCATCTGCGTGGTCACGAGCAGCACGACGAACACCGCCGTCAGGCCGGTCACCACCAGATGCAGACGTGTACGCAGCTTCATAAACCCGCCCCCCAGGGCGCGGCGCGCGATGGTCCGGCCCCCCGGAGGTCATCCTACCAGCAACCCTCTCGGAGGCGACTCATGATAATCATGAGGTGTCATTCATGATGTTCCGCTTCCACCCCTGGCGCACTCTTGGTGAGGATCGGCAGTGCAACCCGGCCCGGGGGTGCCGGCATGGTCGGCGCCGCATCCACGCCGGTGAGCGACCGTCGAACAACCGAACAGAACGAACCGATCCATCATGCTGAGCAAGCCCCGACTGCGCGTCCTCGCCCACGTCCCGCCCGCCTCACGCCACCGAGCCACCGTCCTGCTCGCCGCTGCGGCGCTGCTCCACGGGGCGCCCGCCGGCGCCGCGACCCGCCCCCAGCTCGCCGATGTCGTGGTCACCGCCACACGCATCGCCACTCCGGCATTCGACGTCCCGGCCTCCATTACGAGCGTGCCGGGAGCGGCGCTACGCACCGATACACTGGGCATCAATCTCGCCGAAGGCATGAGTTCGGTGGCCGGGCTGCTGGTGCGCAACCAATACGACTATGCGCAGGATCAGCAGGTCTCGATCCGCGGGGTGGGCGCCGGATCGGCGTTCGGCGTGCGCGGCGTGCGCATCTACGAGGACGGCATACCGCAGAGCGGACCGGATGGTCAGGGCCAGGTGTCGCAGTTCAATCTCGGCTCGGCCTCGCGGGTCGAGGTCCTAGAAGGGCCGTTCTCGGCACTGTACGGCAACTCCTCCGGCGGCGTGATCCAGATCTTCACCGCTGCCGGCGCCGCACCCGGCACACTGCGCTTCGATCTGGGCTTCGGCAGCTTCGGCACCGTGCGCGCCGGAGTCGATGCCAGTGATGCGATCGGCAAATTGCGCTACCACGTGAACTTCACCCACTTCGCCTGGCACGGCTTTCGGCCCCACCAGCGGGCACGCAGCGAGTCGTTCAATGGCAAGGTCAACTACCGCCTCGACCGGCGCGATTCCCTCACCTTCGTCGCCAATGTCCTCTCCCGCCCCGACTCTCAGGATGCGCAGGGCCTCACCGCCGCCGAGTTCGCCGCCAACCCGAATCAGACCGCGACCGGCGCCCTCGCCTTCAACACCCGCAAGACGCTCGATCAGGAGCAAGGCGGCCTCATCTACACGCATCAGCTCACCGCCGATCAGTCGCTGCGCCTGATGGGCTATTACGGGCACCGCAGCGTGCTGCAGTATCTGTCGATTCCGCTCGGCGCGCAGATCCCGCCGGCCAGCTCCGGCGGCGTGGTCGACCTGCACCGCGACTTCGGCGGCGCCGATGCGCGCTGGACCCTGCAGACGCACCTCGCCGGCCACGCCCTCGGCTGGGTGAGCGGCGTCAGCTACGACACGCAGAACGAGCTGCGCCGCGGCTACAACAACTTCCTCGGCACGACGCTCGGCGTCATGGGAACGCTACGGCGCAACGAAAACGACATCGCGCGCAATGTCGATGAATACACGCAGGCAAGCTTCGCGCTCTCGCGCCGCTGGAGCCTGATGGCCGGCGTGCGTCACAGCGAAGTGAAGTTCATCACCGAGGACCACTTCATCACCCCGGGCAACGGCAACGACAGCGGCGAGGTCACCTACACGGCGACCTCGCCGGTGGCCGGCGTGCTGTACGCACCCGCCAAGTGGCTGCACCTCTATGCGGCCTTCGGCCAGGGCTTCAGAACCCCGCTCGCCTCAGAGCTCGCGTATCAGCCGACCGGGCAGCCTGGCCTCAATCTCGCCCTGCGACCGGCGCGCAGCAACAACGCGGAGCTCGGCGCGAAGATCCGCATCGGCCACCGCCTCAATGGGAGCGTCGCTGGCTTTCTGACCCACACCAATGACGAGATCGTCGTGGTGAGCGACGCCGGTGGACGAACCACCTACCAGAATGCGGGACGCACCCGCCGCAGCGGCGCGCAGGGCTCGCTCGAATATCACTTCCTGCCACGGTGGCGGGCACAGCTTGCCTACACCTACCTCGAGGCGGTGTACATCGACGCATTCCATACCTGCAGTGTCGTGCCATGCAGGGTGCCGACGCTGCTCATCCGCTCGGGCAACCGTCTACCCGGTGTGCCGCGCAGCAATGCCTATGCGAAGGTGACCTGGGGACGCCGGCTCGGCTGGCACGCCAGTCTCAGCGGGCAGTACCTCAGCGACATTCCCGCCAACGAGACCAACAGCGCGCATGCCGGCGCCTACTCGGCGTTCAATCTGAGCGGCGGCTACCGTGCCGACCTCGGTGCGCAGCGGCTGGAGGTCTTCGTTCGGCTTAACAACCTCCTCAATCGCCACTATGTGGCCGCAGTGATCGTCAATCAGTCGAGCGGCGCCTATTTCGAGCCCGCCCCCGGCTTCAACGTGCTCGCTGGGGTGACTCTCACGCTACGTTGAGCGCAACGAGCGCACGGCGCGGTAGATGGTGTTGCGGGAGACCCCGAGCGAGCGAGCCGCCGCGGAGACGTTGCCGCCGTTGCGCTCAAGCGCGGCAGCGACTGCACTAGAGCGCAACGCCTTGAGATCCGCCTCGCCGCCGAACGCGACGCCGCCTCCCTCGAGCCGTTCACCTTCGCCCGACAGCTCTTCCAGGAAGTCCTCCGGCAATTGCTGCAGACCGATCACCCCGGCATCGGTCGCCATGATGCTCGCGGTGCGCAGCACGTTGGTCAGCTGACGGATGTTGCCGGGCCACCGGTAGCGACGCAACGCGGCGCGCACCTCAGGTGTGCAACGCGGCACGCACGCCGTCTGGTCGCTGAGGATCCGCGCGATGAGCGCCTCAAGATCCTGCCGCTCGCGCAACGCCGGCAGCCGTACTGCGAGCCCGTTCAGCCGATAATACAAATCTTCGCGGAAGGTGCCGCGCCGCATCATCTCTTTCAGGTCACGGTTTGTGGCACAGATTACCGCGATGTTCACCGGCCGCTCGCGGCTTGCGCCGAGCGGCAGGACCGCCCGCTCCTGCAACACCCGCAGCAGGCGGGTTTGCAGCGTGAGCGGCATGTCGCCGATTTCATCGAGGAACAGCGTGCCGCCATCGGCAAGTGCGATCTTGCCGGGACTGCCGCGCCGGCGCGCGCCGGTAAAGGCGCCCTCCTCGTAGCCGAACAGCTCCGCCTCGATCAGTGATTCCGGCAGCGAGGCGCAATCGACCGCGACGAACGGCGCGGCACGTCGCTCAGACTCATTGTGAATCGCGTGCGCCAGCAGTTCCTTGCCGGTACCGGTCTCCCCGAGGATCAGGATGGGAATCGCGTGGCCCTGCACCTTGCGTAGCTTGCCGATCACCGCGGCGATCGCCGGATCACCGGTGTCGAGCTGCGCGAGCGTGGGCGCGCCCTCAGCCGCGGCGACAGCGCGCCGCTCTGTCGTCTCGGACAGTGCGGCACGGCGAACCGGCTCCAACGCCGGGCGCCGGGCCGCGGCGTGCGGTTCGATGCGCGCCAAGACGGCCTGCCCGGTGCGCAGGCTGAGACGCACCAACGTGCCGGCCGCGCCGCGCCGGGCAAGCAGTGCGGGAACGTCCATGTCGAACAGGGAGGTCAGTGAGTGGCCCTCGCCATTCAGCCCGAGCAACGTCTGCGCGTTGGCATTGGCAGCGAGCAGATGGCCGGCTTCGTCGAACGCCACAATCCCCTCGAGCAGCGTGCCGAGCAGCTCGGTGCGCGGGTGGAAGTGAATGCGAAGGGTCTGGGCAAACTCATCGACGAACAGCTGGTTCTCGATCATGTGCGTCGACATGCGCACCAGTCCCATGGTGTGCGGGTGATAGCCCTCCTGAGGCCCGGACACATCGAGAGCGCCAATCAACTCCCCGCGCGGACCGCGAATCGGACTACAGGAGCAGGTGAGAAAGCGGTTGACCGTGAGGAAATGCTCGCTGCCGTGCACGAGCGTTGCGCGCTGCTCTGCCAGCGCGGTGCCGATTGCGTTGGTACCCTTGCTGTCCTCCGACCACAGTACACCGGGCTTCAGCGCCACCTGTTCGGCCTTTTGGAGGAAGTCCCCATCGCCGAGCGCGTGCATGATCAGACCTCGCTCGTCAGTGAGCAAGACCATGCTGTGGGTGTTCAAGATCTGCTGGTGCAGCAATTCCATCACCGGCAGTGCGTGCAGGTAGAGACTGCGGTGTTGTTCGGCGAGCTCGCTGAGCGCGCGCCGGCTGAGGGCGCTGAAGTCCGGGCGCACCCGCTCACTCAGTCCGAACCGCCGTGCCCGCTCATGCCAGAGCGACACGACCGTGGAGCGCGCGGCGCTCGGCACCTCATCGAGCGCATGCAGCGCCGGCTGCAGCGCAGCGGATGTATCTCGCATTCAAGCCCCCGTCCGCAGCGCCCCAGGCGCTCAGATGTCGGATTTTCCCCTATGACGCACCCTACCGCCACCGGATCCGGGCTGTACAGTACGGGTTTGCCGCAACGGGGCGGACCCGCTGATGTCGCGCGCTCGGCGCGGAGCGCAGGCACCCGGTGTCACAGCTGAAGCAGAAGTGTTCCGTTTCGGCACAACAATCTGTTGCATTACGCATCAGCCGATCGCCCTGCGTTTTCCTAACCGGCTCTTTGCCAAGCCTTTACGCAGGTGGCATAGGGCTTGCAATACCGCTTGCCAGGTCGAATCCACTGCGAGGCTCTGTCCATGTCCATCCAACCCAGCACTCACGGACGCGTCAAGATCCAGCTCAAGTCGCGCTACGACAACTACATCGGCGGCAAATGGGTCGCACCGGTGAAGGGCCAGTACTTCACGAACGTCACGCCGGTCACCGGCGCCGGGCTGTGCGACATTGCCCGCTCGGGCGCCGAGGACATCGAGCTGGCATTGAATGCTGCGCACGCCGCCAAGGCGGCCTGGGGCAAGACCTCGCCGGCCGAGCGCGCCCTCGTCATGGAGCGAATCGCCGACCGGATGCAGGAGAAGCTCGAGTACCTGGCCACCATCGAGACCTGGGACAACGGCAAGCCGATCCGCGAGACCCTGGCGGCCGACCTGCCGCTCGCGATCGACCATTGGCGGTATTTCGCCGGCTGCATCCGCGCGCAAGAAGGGGCGATCAGCCAGATCGACGACGATACGGTGGCCTATCACTTCCATGAGCCACTGGGCGTGGTCGGCCAGATCATTCCGTGGAACTTCCCGCTGCTGATGGCGACCTGGAAACTCGCTCCGGCGGTCGCTGCCGGCAACTGCGTGGTGCTCAAGCCCGCCGAGCAGACGCCGCTGTCGATTCTGCTGCTGATGGAGGTGATCGGCGAACTGCTGCCCCCGGGGGTGATCAACGTGGTCAACGGCTTCGGCGTGGAAGCCGGCAAGCCGCTCGCCTCGAGCCCGCGCATCGCCAAGATCGCCTTCACGGGCGAGACGACCACCGGTCGGTTGATCATGCAGTATGCGGCGCAAAACCTCATCCCGGTGACGCTCGAGCTCGGCGGCAAATCGCCCAACGTGTTCTTCGAGGACGTCTGCCGCCAGGACGATGACTTCTTCGACAAGGCGATCGAGGGCTTTGTCATGTTCGCCCTCAACCAGGGCGAGGTCTGCACCTGCCCCTCGCGCGCGCTGATCCAGGAGTCCGCCTACGATCGGTTCATGGAGCGGGCACTGAAGCGCGTCGGCCAGATCAAGCAGGGCGACCCGCTCGATCCTTCGACCATGATCGGCGCCCAGGCCTCGCAGGAGCAGCTCGAGAAGATCCTCACCTACCTCGAACTCGGTAAGAAGGAAGGCGCCCAATGCCTCGCCGGCGGCGAGCGCAACGTGCTCGGCGGGGATTTCAAGGACGGGTATTACATCAAGCCGACGGTGTTCAAGGGACACAACCGCATGCGCATCTTTCAGGAGGAGATCTTCGGACCGGTGGTGTCGGTCACCACGTTCAAGGACATGGACGAGGCGCTCGCAATCGCCAACGACACGCTCTACGGCCTGGGCGCCGGTGTCTGGTCGCGCGAGGCGAATATCTGCTACCGCATGGGCCGGGGGATTCAGGCCGGGCGCGTCTGGACGAACTGTTACCACGCCTACCCTGCGCACGCGGCGTTCGGCGGCTACAAACAGTCGGGCATCGGCCGCGAAACGCACAAGATGATGCTCGATCACTACCAGCAGACCAAGAATCTGCTGGTGAGCTACGCGCCGAAGAAGCTTGGCTTCTTCTGAGGGCGAGCCATGACCGCGGGCCGTGTCAGTGCCACCGCAGCGGCGCTCGAGCTCATCGGTGAGCTCGTGGCGCTGCACGGCCCGCTCATGTTTCATCAATCCGGCGGCTGCTGCGACGGTAGCGCGCCGATGTGCCTCGCGCGCGGTGATCTGAACATCGGCGAACAGGACGTGTACCTCGGGCAGATCGGCGGGCAACCGTTCTACATCGGTGCCGCGCAGTTCGAGTACTGGCAGCACACGCACCTCATCATCGACGTGGTGCCGGGGCGCGGCGGCATGTTCTCGCTCGAGGGACCTCTCGGCCGACGCTTCATCACCCGCTCGCGGCTCTACACCCCCGAGGAAGAGGCGGCGCTGCCGCCGGTGCAGCACGGCCTCGCTCCCTGAGCGGGGCCCCGCCTGAGGCTGCGCTCTGCCATACTCTGCGGCCATGGACTGGCTGAGTGTACTGTTCGTGATCCTCGTGGCCGCTGGTGCGGCGCTGGAATGGTGGCTGCTCGGCAGGCAGATCACCGCGGTGCGAGCGCACCGTGAGCTCGTGCCGGGGGCTTTTGCCGCCCAAGTCTCCCTCGCCGAACACCACAAGGCCGCCGACTATACGGAGGCCAAGGCGCGCCTCGCCCGCTACAACGCCCTGCTCGACGCGCTGCTCACCCTCGCACTCACCATCGGCGGCGGCATCGCCGGCTTAGATGCGCTGTGGCGACCGAGCGGCTGGAGCGAGCCGGCGCTCGGCCTCGCGGTGATCGGCTCGGTCGCCGCGGCGGTGTGGCTCATCAATCTGCCGCTCGCACTGTGGCGCACGTTCGTGCTCGAGGCCCGCTTCGGGTTCAATCGCACTAGCGCGCGAACCTACCTGCTCGATCTGAGCAAGGGACTGGTGCTGAGCATACTGCTCGGGGTGCCGGTGATACTCGGGGGCTTGTGGCTGATGGTGCGTGCCGGCCGGACGTGGTGGCTGTGGGGTTTTCTCGGCTGGACCGCTCTCACGCTGCTGATCAGCTGGGCCTGGCCGGTACTGATCGCGCCGCTGTTCAACCGCTTCTCAGCGCTCGAAGCGGGGGAGCTGAAGACACGCATTGAGGCGCTACTCACGCGCTGCGGCTTCCGCTCGAGTGGCGTCTTCGTGGTAGACGGCTCGCGCCGCTCGGCGCACGGCAATGCCTACTTCACCGGCTTCGGCCGCAACAAGCGCATCGTGTTCTTCGACACCCTGATCGCACAGCTCACCGCACCCGAGGTTGAGGCGGTGCTGGCACACGAACTCGGGCATTTCCGCCTGCATCACATCCGCTGGCGGCTCGTGGTGTCGATCGCGGTGACGTTCGTGGCCTTCGCGCTGCTCGGCTGGCTCACCCGCCAGAACGCCTTCTACCTCGCGCTCGGCGTAACACATCCATCCGCACATGCCGCACTGCTGCTGTTCGCCTTCGCCGCCCCGCCGCTGCTGTACTTCACCAGCCCGCTGGGCGCTCTGTGGTCGCGCCGACATGAATTTGCGGCGGACCGATTCGCCGCCCGCCATGCCGAGGCGAGCGAGCTGATCGGCGCGCTGGTCAAACTCTACCGCAGCAATGCCAGCACGCTCACGCCCGATCGCCTCTACAGCGCCTTTCACTACTCGCATCCGCCGGCAAGCGAGCGCATCGAGCGGCTCCAGCGCGGCTGAACCGCTCAGGCCGCCGCTGCACGCGTCCCCTGGCGCTGACTCGCCAGCTCGAACGACCGCGTCTCCCCCGTCTCGAGCGCAGTGAAGGCGCTCGGCGCGACGCCGTGGACGAGCCGCGCCGCCGCCAGCTCACGCAGCGGCTCGTCGAACCCCTCCTCGCTCAGCCGGAAACAGCCGAAATGCGTGGCCACCGAAAAGCGCGCACCGAGGTCCCGGTGCGCGCGCACCGCCTCGTCGGGATCCATGTGGTTCGGCGACTCGTACCAACGCGGCGCATAGGCACCGATCGGCAGCAGCGCCAGATCGACCGGCCCGAGACGTCGGTGCAGATCACGAAAGTGGCGGCAATAACCCGTGTCCCCGGCGAAATACACCGTGCTGCCGGCGCTGTGCACGTGAAAGCCGCCCCACAGCGAGCGATTGCACCGGAACAACCCCCGCCCGGACCAGTGCTGTGCGGGCGTGAACGTGATGCGCGCCTGGGGCAGATCGACGTGTTGCCACCAGTCACTCTCGTGCACGCGGCCGAGGCCGATGCGCCGCAACAGCGCGCCGTTACCGAGCCCGGTCAGAAATTGCGGTCGATGTGCCGCCTCGAGCCGGCGCAGCGTGGCGACATCGAGATGATCGTAGTGATCGTGAGAGACCAGCACCACGTCGATGCGTGGCAGCGCGGCGAAGGGCAGCCCCGGAGCGCGCACGCGGCGCGGCCCGACACAACGCAACGGGCTGACCCGCTGTGAGTAGACCGGATCGGTCAGGATGTTCAGGCCCGGCAGCTGGATCAGGAAGCTGATGTGATTGATGAACGTGAGCGCCGCGGTGCCTGCCGGCACCAGCGCCAGCGGCGCGGCCTGCGCGGTATTCTCGACATGACGCGGCCACGGGCGGGGTCGCGCCGTGAGCGCCACGCGCAGCACATCAAGCCAGCCACGACCGGCACGCACCTCGGGATTGAAGAATCGCCGTCCGTCGCTGTGATCGGAGCGGCCCTGCGGGAGCTCGAGGGGCGGTACGCCCGACCAGATGAGTTCGCTCGTTTCGCCCCGTGACAGCATGGAGTGTCTGCACTGCGGCACTCAGGCCAGGTGCCACGAACGTAGCAGTTGCGCATGACCGATTTGTTTCAGACTGATGTTATTTTTACGACGGCGCTCATACAACACACAACCAGATCCCAAGTCTCGCTGATAACGCACCCTCCGATCGCAAGCGGACGCATCCCGACAGCGCCGCTGTTGCACACTCATCCGCCGGGCCCGCCGATTTTGTGTCACATCGCAGCACGGATCGCGCGGTACGGACGCGTGCGTCATGCGCCTGCAACATGCTCTCTCTACTCTGCCGAGCGCCGGGGGCTGATCAGCCGCCCGCCGGCGCAGCGATTGCCATCGCACACCCGAGGCCAGGATGTCTGCATCACCCGCGCTCGATTCCGCCACGGCGCCTCACCCGGGACGCAGAGCCCTGTTCGCCGTCAGCTCCCTCGGGCTTGGGCATGCGACCCGCTCGCTCGTGCTGATTCGTGAATTCCTGCGCAGGGGCTACTCCATCACCGTCGTCTCGGCGGGCAACGCGCTCGCCTTCCTGCGCCTGGAACTTGCCGCCGAGCCTGCGGTGCAGCTGCGCGAGATGCCGGATTATCCGCCACTCGAACGGGGTAGCGGCTGGCGTATGTATCTCTACCTCGTCATCGATCTCGTGCGGACCTGGCGAGTCATCCGGCACGAGCAGCGCGCAGTGCGCGCGCTCGCCGCCGACTTTGACTTCATCTTCAGCGACGGCCGCTACGGCTTTCACAGTCGCCACACGCCCTCCTTCATCCTCTCGCACCAGATCGCGTTTCTGCCGCCGAAGGGCTTGCGCGAAGCCTCGTGGTTGACCGAGCACATCAACGTCGCGGCGCTGCGCCGATTTGATTATCTGTTCATACCGGACTATCCCGATCCGAGCGCGAATCTCGCCGGCAATCTGGCTCACTCGCACAACTTGTATCGTTGCCGGCACTGCTTCGTCGGCATCCTAAGCTCCTATCCGCATCTCGAGCTGCGCGAGGACATCGATTATCTGTTCATCATCAGTGGCTATCTGCTTGAGCACAAGGATTCATTCATTCGCGCGCTGCTCACGCAGGCGAGCGCCTTGTCGGGACGCAAGGTGTTCATTCTCGGCGACGCCCAAGCCGACGCGTCGCTCTACGATGAGTACCGGCGCGAGGACCTGCAGATTCACGCCGTCGCGAGCGGCGCTCTGCGTCAGGAACTGTTCAACCGCGCGCGCTGCGTCGTCACGCGCGCCGGGTACACGACGATCATGGATCTGGTCGAGCACGGCAAGCGCGCGGTGCTGATCCCGACGCCGAACCAGACCGAACAGGAATATCTCGCCGAATACTTGAGCATGCGCGGTCACTTTGTGCGCCGAACACAGCGCGAGCGGGATCTGCCGCAAGCCCTGGCGCAGTGCGAAGGATCGCGTCCGTTCGATCCGCCGTGGCGCACGACGCAGTCGCTGCAACGCCTGAGTGCGGCGATCGAACCGTTCCTCTACAAGAACTTCATCTCGGTGATCGTGCCGGCGCACAACGAGGAGAAGGAGATCGTCGCTACGCTGCGAGCCCTGCTCACGCAGCGCTACCCGGCGGAGCGGATGGAGATCATTGTGGTCGAGAACGGCTCGAGCGATGCGACGGCACAACTCCTCCTCGCTCTCGCCGAGGAGCCGTCGAGCGCCGGACGAGTGCGCGTGCTGCACAGCAGGCGCGGGGTGTCATGCGCGAAGAACGTCGGTCTGGGCGCCGTTGCGGCGCACTCCGAGTGGGTAGTGTTCTGTGATGCCGATACCCGGCTCGGTCGGCACTTCCTGCAACATCTGAACACCTGGCTCAATCGCCACAGCGACGACGGCCTCGGTGTCGGTACCACCGCGGTGCGTCCGCATGCCGAACGTCACCTGTACGCGCGTGCCTGGTTCAGGCTGTATGACCTCATTCACCGCCTGACGCGCAGCTCCTACTCCATTCAGATCGCACGCACTGCGATTGCCCGCGGCGTCGGCTTTCGCGAGCAGCTGAACTTCGCCGAAGATCTTGCCTTCATTCACGAGTGCCGCCGCTACGGACGATTCTTCTTCGTGCCCACCGATCAGGTAAGCACCTCCACGCGACGCTTCGCCGCGCGCGGCTACCTGCGCCAGGGACTGCGCTGGCTGCTCGAGGCGCTGCTGCCGCAGCGCTACAAAATCCACCGCGCCTACGATGTCGTTCGCTGACGCCGCCACCGTGCATGCGGAGCTCGTCTGCCTCCAGGCGCACCACGCCTGGGCGTACCCGGCTCTGTTTCTCGGCGCCTGGCTTGAGACCGTGGTGCCCTTCTCGCTGTTCGTGCCGGGGGAGATCGTCTTCCTCGCCGCGGCCGTCCTCGCCGCCACCGGAACGCTCGAGCTGCCCGGGGTGCTCGCCGTGCTCTACAGCGGCGGCGTGCTCGGTGACAACTGCAGCTACTGGATCGGGCGGCGCTGCGGACAGCAGCTGTTTCGGCGGCTGGCCGGCTGGCCGCTGCTCGGCCCCCTCCTGCGCCGCAGCGGCTACGAGACCGGTGTCGCGTTTTTCCGCCGCCGGGGCGCGCTGGCGGTGTTTCTGGCGCGCCTGAGCGGGCCGCTCTCGGCAATCACCCCTGCGCTGGCCGGCATGTTCCGGCTGAACTATCGGACGTTCCTCTGCTGCAATACGCCGGCCGTGCTGATCGGCATCAGCGAGTTCGTGTTCGCAGGTTATTTTCTCGCGCATCAGTTGCCGAGCCTGCGCACGCCCGAGTCCCTGTGGGGCGCCGTGTTCGGACTCGGTGTCGTCCTGCTCACGCTCGCCCATCGGTTGCGGCGGCGGAGCGCCGCAGCGTCTCGCTCCTCGAGCACACCGCCATCGGTCCGCGTGAGTGATCCGGCCGATTGTCGGGCCGAAGTGTGACATCGCACCATCAGGCCGCGCGCGCCGATGGCGCGGGCGCCGCTCAGCCCGGACCTGCCGCCGTACAGGCGCCGGCGTCCGCCGGTGTCCGCACGGCTTGCGCTTGACGCTGCAACAGCGCCTGACCCATGCGCAGCCGCACACCGGTGTGCACGTGCGGACAGAGCGTGAAGCCCCGCGGCGCGAGCAGGATGATGGTCGAGCCGTGCTCGAACCAACCCATCTCCTCTCCCTTGCTCAACGGCACGTCACAGTCGATGACTCGCGCACCGGCCTCATCCCCGTGCAACAGCAGATCGAGAAACCGCAGGCGGATGCCTGCCACCAGGATCGCCGCAACGGGCACGAGCACGATCCGGGCACCGCCCGGCGCAAGTTCGCACTCGAGCACCGCCCGCTCGTTACGGCAATACAGCCGCTCGATACGCTTCAGGGTGCTCGGATTGACGTTCCAGGTGTCACCGGCTATGTGGGTGACGCGACGCACCCGGCAATCATACGGGGCATGAAACCGGTGATACATCCCGGCGGTGAGGCGCAGCGTGACATAACAGCCGTCGCGCAAGGCCTCGCCGCCGCGGCGGTCGGCGAGTAACTCGGTGAGCGGATACGTCTGACCTTTCGCCTGCAGCAGCGTTCCGGTTCCGATCGAGCCGACCGCCCCCACCAGACCATCGCAGGGACTCACCACCACGTGCCGCTCCCGGGCGATCGGCCGGGCGCCGTCGCGCAACTGCCGCGTGAAGCACTCGTGCACACTCTTGAAGCGGCGCTGGCGGGCATCACTCAGATCGAGATCGGCGAACAGCCGCCAGAGCGCGATGCCGGCCGCGCTCACCCACGGGTGCTCGAGTCGGCTGAGCCAGCCGACGGCTCGGTTCAGCGCGCGCCGCGGTATACGGTTGGTCAACACGAAATTGAGCGGCTCATACTGCAGCAGACGCCGCAGGAGATCTTTCGGGGTCATCAGAGTGTCACCGTGTACGCCTAGACTTCTCGCGCCGCGGGACCGCGGTACGAGAGATGGAACGCATGATCGAGCTGTCTGGCAAAGCGCTGGCGGCCTCGGGTGTGCTGCTCGGCGCGGCGCTCACCGCCCTGGCGGCCCTGCGAGGACGCATCGAGCTGTCCCTCGCCAAACACCCCTCGCTGGCCGGCCACGCGCGCATCGCCCGGTGGGTTGCCGCACGGGTCCCGTTCTATGCCTACGACGAGGCGCAGTTCTTCGGCGCCGATGGGGCGCCACCGGCGCTTGCCGCCCGACGGCATGCCGCCTTCATGCGCCTCGCCGCACTGCATGCGCAGCGCTTCGCCCGCACCGCCGCCGCGACCGAGTCGATCGGCGCCTCCCTGCCGGACTGGCAGCTCACCGCGCACTACCGGGTCCCGTTCCAGTTCAGCGAGCTGGTTCGCCGCCACTTCAAGCCGACCGCGCTGGCGAGCGCCTCGCAGGGGTGCGAGCTGATCGATCTCGACGGCAACCGGTTGTACGACCTCACCGGGTCCTATGGACTGAACGTGTTCGGAGTGGATCACTACCGGCAGTGCATCGAACGCGGCGCCGACCTCGTGCGCGAGCTCGGGCCGGTTCTCGGCACCTATCACCCGGTGATTGCCGAGAATGCGACTCGCCTGCGGCGCATCTCGGGGCTCGAACAGGTGTCGTTTCACATGTCCGGCACCGAGGCGGTCATGCAGGCGGTGCGCCTGGCGCGCTACCACACCCGGCGCCGTTACCTCGTCCGGTTCTGCGGGGCCTACCACGGCTGGTGGGGGGACGTGCAGCCCGGTGCCGGCAATCCCACGCCGTCCCGCGATACCCTCACGCTGCGCGAGATGCATCCGCACACTCTGCGCGTGCTGCGGAACCGTCGGGACATCGCCTGCGTGCTGGTCAATCCCCTGCAGGCGCTGCACCCGAACGCCGCCGCGCCGGCCGACTCGACGCTCATCGACAGCGCCCGAGCGGCCCGCTTCGATCCGCAGGCGTACCGCCAGTGGCTGCGCGAACTGCGCGAGGTGTGCACCGCGCGCGGCATCGTACTGATTTTCGATGAGGTGTTCGTCGGCTTCCGCCTCGCTCCGGGCGGCGCTCAGGAGTATTTCGGCGTGCGGGCCGATCTGGTCACTTACGGCAAGACGGTCGGGGGCGGACTGCCGATCGGGGTGCTCTGCGGCCGCACCGAGCTGATGCGCCGCTTCGACCCCGAGCGGCCCGCGGACATCTGCCTCGCCCGCGGCACGTTCAATTCCCACCCGTACGTGATGGGCGCGATGAACGAGTTTCTGCGCCAGCTCGAGTCGAGCGGCATCCAGAGGCACTATCGTGACCTCGAGCGCACCTGGAACGGCCGCGCGCAGGCGCTGAACGAGCAACTGGCGGGCGCCGGGCTCAACGTGCGCGTCGCGGCCCTCTCGACGATCTGGACCGTCTACTACCCGCAACCATCGCGCTACAACTGGATGCTGCAATACTATCTGCGTGCCCAAGGCCTGGCGCTCAGCTGGGTGGGAACCGGACGACTGATCTTCAGCCTGACCTACAGCGATGCGCAGTTTGCGGAGGTCGCCGAACGATTTGTGGCCGCCGCACAGCAGATGCACGCCGATGGCTGGTGGTGGGAAGGCTCGCCCGGGAACCGTGCGATCAGACGCCAGGTGCTCAAGGAGATGCTGCTCGTCCGGGTGCGTCTGCGCCCATCGGGTCGATCAGCTCCCCGCGCAGCAGATACAGCGGTGCTCGGTGATAAAGCATGATGTCGTGGAACGGGTCGGTTACGATCTTCGCCAGCCAGACGAGTCCGGTCTGCACGTCGCGGCACCAACACAGCTGCATCGTGCGCACCAGCAGCGCGGCGCAGCCGATCGCGAGCCACAACTGGCCGAGATGATTGAGATACTCGGCACGCGCAGTCGTCGCCGGGAACAGACCCCAGAGTGACGGATTCATCCAGAGGATCACCGGAGAGAGCGCCCACACCGACAGCAACACAACCTTGCGCCGCAGGTTGTAGCCCACCTTGATGCGCTCCTTGTCCGCATGGCTCACCTGGTTCACGCGGTCGTAGCCCTTGGGTTCGAAGTAGAAATGTCCGATCTGGCGGCTGACCATGGCGATCAGCCAGCCGATCAGCGCGGCCCACAGGGGACTGAAGAAGACGATGACGTAGGTGACAAGGAAGGTCACCGCGCTCAGCAGGTGCAGCGACTGATTGATGCGGCTGTGGTGGTAGAAGCGATGATCATCCCAGCGCTGGATCGCCAGCGCCGTGCGCAAATCGTGCAACATCCGGCTCCCCGTGTGTGTCTGGCAGCGCTCGGCGGCGCCGATCCCGCATGAGATAACACCCGTGTTACTCGAGTATGACAGCGCACACAGATGACACGCCACGGGCGGGCGGGCGGATTCACGGATTATTCCGGGCGCTGTCGTCAAACAGTCACGGACACGCCTTACAAAGGATGGCCAGGGCCAAGCGGACAACTGGGGCTTCTTCAGTCATGCAGAACATTCTCATCGTGACCGACGCCTGGCTGCCGCTCACCAACGGTGTCGTCACCACGCTCAGGCAGACGGTCGAGTGCCTGAGGCGATTCGGCTTCGACGTGCGGGTGATCCACCCGGGACAGTTCCGCACGGTCCCCTGCCCGAGCTACCCAGAGATCGCCATCGCGGTTTTTCCCGCGCGCCGACTGGCACGGCAGATCGAGGCCTACCGTCCCCACGCGATTCACATCGCCACCGAAGGGCCTCTCGGCTGGGCCGCCCGGCACTACTGCCTGGCGCGCGGACTGCGCTTCACGAGCTCCTATCACACCCAGTTTCCACAATACCTGCGCTCGCGTCTGCCGATACCGCTCGCGCTGTCCTTTCAGGTGATCCGCTCCTTCCACGCCGCCGCGCAACACTGCATGGTCAGCACCGAGTCGCTGCAGCGCGAGCTGACCGAGCGCGGTTTCACCAATCTCGTGCGCTGGAGTCGCGGCGTCAACACGCAGCTGTTCCGACCGCGACCGAAGGAGTTCCTGTCGCTGCCGCGACCGATCGCCGCCTATGTGGGGCGGCTCGCCATCGAGAAGAACATCGAGGCGTTTCTCGCGATGCCGTGGCGCGGCACGAAGATCGTGATCGGCGACGGCCCGGAACGCGAGCGCCTCGAGAAGCGCCACCCCGGCGCGTACTTCGCCGGTTACCGCTTCGGCGAGGACCTGGCCGCGCATCTGGCGGCCGCCGACGTGCTGGTGTTTCCGAGCCGCACCGACACCTTCGGCCTGGTCAACCTTGAAGCCATGGCGTGCGGCGTGCCGGTTGCGGCCTACCCCGTCACCGGTCCGATCGATGTGGTCACGGAGGGCGTCACGGGCGCACTCGACGTGGATCTCGGACGGGCGGCACAGCGGGCGCTGCGAATCGATCCGCGCGCATGCCGGGAACACGCCTTGAGCTGCGGCTGGGAGCGCTGCGCGCGGCAGTTCGAGAGTCATCTCGTCGAATGCTCACCGGCGCACGCGACGGCGCCGGTCCGCCCGCCGGCGCTCCTCAGCCGCTCCGAGCGGGCACTCTCGTAACGAGACGAACGCAGCGAGTCAGCCGCGGTGTCGCACGCGTTCGGGCTTTACGCAAGACTCTCGCTGTCCATGAGTTCAGCCATCAGCGCGAGCAGCTGTTCGGCCTGCACCGGCTTGGCGGCGAGCCGCATGCGCGGATCGGGCACCAGCCCCTTGATGGCCGGCGAGGTGTCGCCCGAGACCAGGATCGCCTTGAGCGTCGGTCCGAACATGTTGCGCAGTTCGGCGATCACCTCAAGACCGGTCTGCTCGCAGTCGAGGTGGTAGTCGCTGATGATCAGGTCGGGGGCGCCTCGGGTTCGCGCCTGCCGGATGGCCTCCTCGGGGCTCGCGGCGCTGGCAACCTGAAAGCCGAGCGACTCCAGCAGCAGCCGCGTCGCTTCGCGCACCCCCTGGTCGTCCTCCACGAGCAACACACGCCGTCCGCACGCCGCCGCGTGCGCATCCGACCGGTCAGGGATCTGCACCGAGGCGACCTGCGCGCTCGGCGTGGTGCTGAGCGGCAGCTCGAGGCTGAACGCACTGCCCTGGCCCGGCTCGGAGCTGACCTCCAGCGTCACGCCCAGCAGCTTCACCACGCGCTCGACGATGCTCAGACCGAGTCCAAAGCCCTCGCGGGCACCGCTGTGCGCGCGGCCCACCTGGTAGAACTCCTCGAAGATGTGCGGCAGATGTTCCCGGGCGATGCCAACGCCCGTATCTTCAACGTGCACGCGTACGCTGCCGGGAGCCGGCTCACAGCGCAGTGTCACCGAACCCTGGCGGGTGTACTTGATGGCGTTGGCGACCAGGTTGCGCAGAATCTGCCCGAGCAGCGCCGGGTCGCTGCGCACCTGTGCCGCGCACGGTTCGACCCGCAGCGCGAGCCCCTTACTGGCGGCGGCGCTTGCGAACTCCCGGCGCAGCTCTGAGAACGGCTCGGCGAGCGTGAACTCCGTGATCTCCGGTCGGATGGCACCGGACTCGAGCTTGCTGATATCAAGCAGCGTGTTGACCAGGCGCGAGGCGGCATTGACGGCGAGCTCCTGCTGGGCCAGCGCCTCGGCGGCTGCCTCGGTCGCCGTCGGATCGCGGAGCATCCGCCGCAGGCTGCCGTTGAGCAGCGAGAGACTCTGCAGGGGCTGGCGCAAGTCGTGACTCGCGGTGGCGAGGAAGCGGCTCTTGGCGCGGTTGGCCTGATCCGCGATCTCAAGCGCCCGCTGCGCCGCGGCGCGCGCCGCCTCAAGCTCGCTCGTGCGCTCACGCACCCGCTGCTCGAGCTCGCCGTAGACCCGGACATTCTCCATCGCTACGGCTGTCGCATCGGCCAGAGCCTGCAGCGTGCGGACCTCCTCGTCTGTCGCCTCGTGGTAACTCGACCAGTAATTGCCAATGGCGCCGATCGGATCGAGGCTGCGGATCGGCACCATGACCAGACTCTTCACGAAGGTCGGCCGATAGGCCTCGATCGGAATGCGCGGATCGACGTAGATGTCCGGGACCACCACCGCCTGGCGGTTCAGCATGCACCAGCCGCTGATACACCTCTGCAGCGAGAACCGCAGCCCCTTCCACAAAGGGGATATGGCGTCCTCGTCCGCGTAAAAGCACTGATCCCGGTCGCGCAGCACGAATGTCGCGCCGTCTGCACCGGTGAGGTTGCGCGCGGCGGTGCGCACGATCTGCTGAATCCGGGGCAGGTCTCTCGCAAACGCCAGCTGCTGCACGACGCTGATCAGAGGCATGGGTCATCATCCCGCGGGTCTGGTGGCCCCGCAAGCCTGCGCCTGCGCAGTTCGTGCCTGCGCTCGAGCCGACGGGCGCCAAGCGGTGCCCCGTCCGCATCAGGCGGCGCGCCCAGCGGCCGAATCACCCGAATGGATGGCGCAGCACGATGGTGTGATCGCGATCCGGCCCGGTGGAGATGATGTCGATCGGCACGCCGACCAGATGCTCGAGCCGCTCGAGGTACCTGCGCGCATTTTCCGGCAGCGCACCGTACTCGGTCACGCCCACCGTCGACTCGCGCCAGCCCGGCAGTTCCTCGTACACCGGCTCGAGCCCTGCATACCCCTCGAGGCTGAGCGGCGGCTCGGCCACTACCTCCCCGCCGATGCGGTAGCCGACGCACACCCGGATCAGATCGAGCCCGTCGAGCACGTCGAGCTTGGTGATGCACAGACCCGAGACGCTCGAGTGCACGATTGCGCGGCGTAACGCCACCGAATCGAACCAGCCGCAGCGCCGGCGGCGGCCGGTGACCGAGCCGAACTCGTGGCCGACGCGCGAGAGATGCTCGCCGTAACCATCGAACAGCTCCGTCGGAAACGGCCCGGCACCGACGCGCGTGGTGTAGGCCTTGACGATACCGAGTACGTAATCGAAAGCCCGCGGCCCCAGACCCGAGCCGGTCCCGGCGAAGCCGGCGGTGGTGTTCGAGGAGGTGACGTACGGATAGGTGCCCAGATCAACATCGAGCATCGCGCCCTGCGCGCCCTCGAACAGCGCACTGCCGCCGTCCCGGCGCAACCGGTCGAGCGCCAGTGTCACGTCGGTCACCAGCGGCGCGATGGTCTCGGCGTAGGCGAGCTGCTCATCGAGCGTCTTTTGAAAATCCACCGGACTCTGACGGAAATACCGCTGCAGCACGAAGTTGTGAAAGTCGAGCACCTCGCCGAGTTTCGCGGCGAAGCGGTCGCGCTGGAACAGATCGCCCACCCGCACCGCCCGGCGAGCCACCTTGTCCTCGTAGGCCGGTCCGATGCCACGGCCCGTGGTGCCGATCGCATTGGCGCCGCGCGCGCGCTCGCGCGCCTGATCGAGCTGGATGTGCGAGGGCAGGATCAGCGGACACAGCGGGGAGAGCGCGAGCCGCTCGAACACCGGCACGCCGCGCTCGATCAGCGTGCGACTCTCTTTCAACAGCGCCTCGAGCGAGAGCACCACACCGTTGCCGATGAAGCAGCGCACCTGCTCGCGCAGGATGCCCGAGGGAATCAGCGAGAGGATGGTCTTCTCCCCGCCGATGACCAGCGTGTGCCCGGCGTTGTGCCCGCCCTGGAAGCGCACCACCGCTGCGGCGCGCTCGGTGAGCAGGTCGACCACCTTGCCCTTGCCCTCATCGCCCCACTGCGTGCCGATCACAACGACAAATCTGCCCACTTCAGTTGCGCTCCTCAGTCACGTGTCCGGATGTTGTGTCTCGAGAATCTCGACCCCGGGGGTGCGCGCGAGCGCCAGCACCTCCGCGTCGGGCATCTGCACCGCGAGTTCGATCGAGCCGTCCTCGCCGGCGCGCTCGGCGCGCACCACCTTCGCAGCATACAGACGGGAACGCAGGGCGCCCGCTCCGGGCGGCAGGCGTA
Organism: Pseudomonadota bacterium; assembly: GCA_021847105.1. Lineage (GTDB taxonomy): Bacteria > Pseudomonadota > Gammaproteobacteria > Steroidobacterales > Steroidobacteraceae > 13-2-20CM-66-19. Next base: position 26,772 of record JAJZUT010000014.1, read on the forward strand.
CGCGCGCATCGCGCGTACTGCGTGCCAGACGCTCGGCAACCACGCTGATCAGCAAGTCGAGTCCGCGACGCTCGGCGGCCGATATCCACACCGTCGTCGCCTCGCCCGCCGGGCTGCGCTCGATGCCCGGGGTGCGACCCAAGCGATCGATCTTGTTGTAGACGAGCACTTGGGGAATCGACTGGGCACCGATCTGCCCCAGCACGTCGTTGACCTGCGCAATGTGCTCGTCGCGGCGCGGATCGCTCGCATCGACCACGTGCAGCAGCAGCGTGGCCTCACGCGCCTCGGTGAGCGTCGACTGGAACGCAGCAACCAACTCGTGAGGCAGCTCGCGAATGAACCCAACCGTGTCGGCGGCCACCACCGCCGTGCCGCCGGGCAGCGTAATGCGCCGCACGGTCGGGTCCAGCGTCGCGAACAGCTGATCGGCCACGTACGCCTCAGCACCGGTCAATGCGCGAAACAGCGTCGACTTGCCGGCGTTGGTATACCCGACCAGCGCGAGCGACGGCACCGGGATCTCGGCGCGCACCTGTCGGCCGGTCTCGCGCTGCTGACGCAGCTTGGCGAGCCGCCGTGTCAGCAGCCGCACGCGCTGGGCAATCAGCCGCCGGTCGGTCTCGAGCTGCGTCTCGCCGGGACCCCGCATGCCGATGCCGCCTTTTTGCCGCTCAAGGTGCGTCCAGCCGCGCACCAGGCGGGTCGCAATGTGGCGCAGCTGCGCCAGCTCTACCTCGAGCTTGCCTTCGAAGCTGCGCGCGCGCTGCGCGAAGATGTCGAGGATCAGGCCATTGCGATCGAGCACGCGTCGGCCGGTCAGCTTCTCGAGGTTGCGTTCCTGACTCGGCGAGAGCGCGTGATCGATGAGGATCAGCTCCGCGTCCGCCTGCTCGGCCGCCAGACGCAGCTCCTCGGCCTTGCCGCTACCGACGAAAAAGCGCGGATCGGGCCGCTCGCGCCGTCCGGTGACCGTGGCCACGGGCTCCGCGCCCGCCGACAGGGCAAGCTGACGAAATTCCTCGAGGTCCTCCGGGTCGATCGGTCCGCCGAACCCAACGCGCACGAGCAGCGCGCGCTCACCGGAACGCGGGCGTTCGAACACAGACTGATTCCTGGCGTGAGCGTGAGCCTGAGCGGAGCCGCCTCACTCGACGGTCGGTTCCACAGCGCCCTCCTCGTCCGAGCTGAGCCGCACGTTGCGGGCCGGCACGACGGTGGAGATCGCATGTTTGTAGACCATCTGGCTGACGCTGTTGCGCAGCAGCACGACGAACTGGTCGAATGAGTCGATCTGACCCTGCAGCTTGATGCCGTTGACCAGATAAATCGACACCGGCACGCGTTCTTTGCGCAATGCGTTCAGGAAAGGATCTTGGAGCGACTGGCCTTTGGCCATCGGGTTCTCCTTATTGTCACAGATTGTAGTTTTTGGCTGGTTGGGGACCGCCGAAGCGCCCCGACGGGGGTGATGCAAGCACCTGCCTCCGCGGCAGGTCAAAAGCGATACGAGCGCCGAATATTAGCACCAACCTGTCTGATTCACAGTGCGAGCCGATCCAGTTCGCCGCGAACGTCGCGATTCCACGACAATGCCTGCGTCTGCGGATCGAGCCACTCGGCGAAGTGCTCGGCGCGCATCCAGGTGAACTGACGCTTGGCCAGCTGGCGGGTGGCGGCAATCGCACGCTCGACTGCCTGCTCCAGGCTGCACTCGCCGGCCAAGTGCGCCCACAGCTGCCGGTAGCCCACCGAGCGCATCGAGGCATGTGCAGCAGACAGATCCCCGCGCGCATACAGCGCCCGCACCTCATCGAGCAATCCGAGCCGCATCATCGCTGCGAAGCGCTCGGCGATGCGCTGGTGCAGCTGCGCGCGCTCCGGCGGCGCGAGCGCCCAGGCACGCACCGCCAGACCGTCCAGGGGACGCACGCCGCGGCGCTGCAGATCCGAGAGACGCTCGCCGGTAAGCCGGCAGACTTCCAGCGCGCGCTGAATGCGCTGACCGTCGTTGGGGCTGATGCGCGCGGCAGCCGGCGCATCGAGCCGCGCGAGCTCGGCATGCAGCGCCGGCCACCCTTCGCGCGCCGCCCGCGCGTCGAGCGCTTGGCGAAGCTCGGCAGAGGCCGGCGGCAGCGGCGCCAGGCCGCGCAGCAATGCCCGCAGATAGAGCATCGTGCCGCCGACCAGCAGCGGCACCCGCCGGCGGGCATGGATGGCCGCAATGGCCGCCAGCGCCTCCGGCACGAAACGTCCGGCAGAATACGGCTCGACCGGATCGCACACGTCGATCAGGTGATGCGTCAGCCGCGCGCGTAGCGAGAGCGACGGCTTAGCCGTACCGATGTCCATGCCGCGGTACACCTGGGCCGAATCGACGCTGACGATTTCGACCGGGGCCTGCTCGGCGAGGCGTACCGCCCACTCGCTTTTGCCGCTGCCCGTCGGCCCGGTGAGGATCAGTACCGGCAGCCGCCCGCCGGCGGGCGGCGCACAGGACTCGCTCGCCATCAGCGCCCCCGCAGGAACAGCTGGTCGAGCTCCCGCAGCGTCAGCCGGGTCCAGGTCGGCCGGCCGTGATTACACTGGTTCGCCCGATCGGTGCGCTCCATCTGGCGCAGCAGCGCATCCATCTCCGTCAGCGTGAGTTTGCGGTGCGCATGAATGGCCGTCCGGCAGGCGAGTGTGCCGAGAAAGCGCTCGGCCACCGTCTCGAGCGGACGGGCTGGATCCTCGTGACCGAGATCCTCCGCGACCGACTGCACGATACGCACCACCTGTGACCCGGCGAGCAGTGCCGGCACGCGTCGCAAGGCGAGCCGCGCCGGCCCCAGGGCGTCGAATTCGAAGCCGGCATGCTCCCAGAGCGCACGCTGCTCGAGCAGCCGCTCCAGATCATAGGGCTTGAGCTCGACCACGAGCGGCTCGAGGAGTTGCTGGGTGGGCAGCGGTCCGGCGCCCCGGGCGGCCTTGAGCTGCTCGTAGAGCACCCGTTCGTGCGCCGCGTGCATATCGACCAGCACCAGCCCGTCCGCGCTTTGCGCCAGGATGTAAATGCCGTGCAATTGCGCCAGAGCCATGCCGAGCGGCGCATCGCCGTCAGGCGCGGGCGGCGGTGGCTCGCGCACCGCCGCCGCCAGTGCCCAATCCCCCTGGGCGCGCCAGTCCCGGGGCGCAGGGGCGGCACCAAACTCGAACCGACCCGGCAGCGGGGCCGCTGCCGGCGCGGCGTCCCCGCCGAGCAGAGCCGCGGTCGGGGCTGCCGGGGCCGCCGCCGGCGCCGGGCGAGTCGCGGCGAGCGCGCGCTCGAGCGCGCGCAGCACGAACTCGTGGATCTGCCGGCTGTCGCGGAAGCGCACTTCGAGCTTCGCCGGATGTGCGTTCACATCGACCAGGCGCGGATCGATCGTCAGGTGCAATACGTAGGCCGGGTGCCGGCCGTGGTACAGCACGTCGCGATAGCCGACCCGCGCGGCACTCATCAACAATTTGTCGCGCACCGGCCGACCGTTGACGAACCAGTACTGCTGATCGGGCTGTGCGCGCGAGACGGTCGGCAGGCCGATCCAGCCGGCGAGCTGCACGGGTCCGGCCGCGTGACTCACCTCGATCGCACTGTCGAGAAATGCCGCGCCCAGCAGCTGCCCGACCCGCCCGCGTCCCTCGGCGGCAGGCGCATCGAGCACCACGCGCTCCCCGTTGCGCAAGCGCAGCGTGACCTCCGGCCGCGCCAGCGCGAGGCGCTCGATCAGCCGCGCGATGTGGCCGAGCTCGGTCTGCGCAGTGCGCAGGAACTTGCGGCGTGCCGGCACGTTGAAAAACAGGTCGCGCATTTCGATCGTGGTGCCGGGTGGGTGCGGCGCCGGCCGCACCGCGCTCATCGTGCCGCCCTCCACCGTCACTTCCGCGCCGTGTGGAGCGTCATCCGGACGCGAGGTGATGCGCAACCGGGCCACCGAGCCGATCGAGGGCAGCGCTTCACCGCGAAAGCCGAGCGTGCCGATCGCCTCCAGATCGGCGAGCGAGGCGATCTTGCTGGTGGCATGGCGCGTCAACGCCAGCGGCAGCGCCTGCGCCTCGATGCCGCCGCCATCATCCCGCACGCGCACCAGACCGACCCCACCTTGCTCCACATCCACCTCAATGCGGCGGGCGCCGGCATCAAGACTGTTCTCGATCAGTTCCTTCACGACCGAGGCCGGCCGCTCGATGACCTCGCCGGCGGCAATCTGATCGACGAGTTCGCTGGGCAGAACGCGAATGGGCATGGACGCTATGGCGTGAGGCGCGGACCGCGCGGCCGGCAGAGCCTACCAGGGATGATCGGGCGCCGGACAGGCGCGAGCGAGGCGAGCCCCGAAACCGCTCGCCGCGGTATCCGCGAGCGGCGAGCGGCGGCGGTGGACGGGTCCCTGCGGCATCCGCGAACAACCGTCGAAAAACTTGACATAGCCATCAGGCAATTTGACGGCAGATCAACCATCTTACTGTTTTATAAAAGTTTTTTTGGATGGCATGCGAATTGCTCATCCGGAACCGGATTTTGCTGTCCCACTCGAATTCGAATCCAGGAGATCTGCTCACATGCATTCCTCAGGAGAATTACGCTTCCTCGGCCGACGGGCCGGACCGCTCGCGGCTGCCGTTGCCCTGGCACTCGCACCGCTGGCGATGCCGGCCCATGCGAGTCCCATCGTGCTCGGATCGGGTACGACCGTCGCCAGTTATGCCGGTACCGTCGCCACGTACCTGGTCGGCACAAGCGGCTTGTACGACATCAGCGCGCTGGGCGCCAATGGCGGTCAGAGCAGCAACGGCAACCTCGGCGGCATCGGTGCGCAGGTCAGCGGCCAGTTCACTCTGACCGCCGGCGAGCAACTTCTGGTGCTGGTTGGCGGCGCGGGAACCCAAGGCACTGCCACGGGAACGGATGATGCGGGCGGCGGGGGCGGCGGGGGCAGCTTCGTCATTCTGTCCTCAGGCAACGGCCTGGTGCCACTGTTGGTCGCCGGCGGCGGCGGCGGCGGCGGCAGCGGCTCTTCCGGCAGCAATGCGGCGCTCGGCACGAGCGGTCTCAATGCGAACCCCGGCAGCGCGGGGGCCAGCGCGGGCGGCGGTAGCGAGGGCGGCGCCGCGGCTCTGCCCTATGGATACACCGGTGGCGGGGCCGGGGGCGGCGGCGCCGGCTTCAGCGGCGGCGGTCAGAACAGCGCCGGCGTACAGAGTGCCAACGGCGGTTGCAGCTTCGAATTCTTCAACACGATCTACAGCACCAGCCTGGCCGGGTCCGGGTACTGCGGCGCCGCCGGTGGCAGCAACAGCATCGGCGGCGGTGTCGGTGGCACGGGCGGCGCTGGCGGCGGCGGTGGTGGTGGCGGTGGCGGCAGCAGCGGCTACGGCGTCACCGGTCTCGGTGGCGGTGGCGGCGGTGGCGGCGGGTATAGCGGCGGCGGCGCCGGCAACGGCGGCTCGACCCCGGACACCGGCGGAGGCGGTGGCGGTGGCGGCTCCTACGTCGCCGACATCGCGCTGAATTCCGCCGAGCACAACGCTGCGAACACCAACGCCGACCTCATCGGCAACGGCTTGGTGACCGTGCGCGCAGCGCAGCCGTCGGTGCCTGAGCCCGGCTCGCTCGGGTTGCTGGCCGCGGGGCTGCTCGGCTTGCTCGTGAGTGGGCGGCGCCGGATGCGCGGCGCCCGGCTCTAGAGTCCACGCAATGTGCCGTTCCTCTGCCGCGCGACTCGCCCGCGGCAGAGGAACGGCACGGCCGCCCGCCGCCTAGTGACCGTTACGCGCCACCAGGGTGCGCATGTGGGCGGCGCGCTCCTCGGCGAACAGCGTGCCGGCAGGCGGATGGCTGCGGAAGTAAGCCAGGATGCCGTGGAAGATCGCATCGGCGATGCGCCGCTGGTACCACGGCTGGCGCAGCTTCAACTCCTCGGTGGGGTCGGACATGTAGTCGGTCTCGACCAACATCGATGGAATGGTCGGGGACTTGAGCACCACGAAGGCCGCCTGCTGCACGTTCTCCTTGTTAACCGGCACGGAACTGCCGAGCGCCCGCAGCACATCCCGGGCGGCCACCATGCTGTGCGCAATGGTCGTGGTCTGCGAGAGGTTGAGCAACACCGTTGCCAGGGTGTGCGATTTGCCCTGCAGCTTCACGCCCGCCAGCTGGTCGGCGGCGTTCTCCCGCGCCGCCAGGATCCTCGCCGCCTCGCTCGAGGCGCCGTGCAGCGAGAGAATGTAGACCTGCGCACCCTTGATGTAAGGATCCCCCACGTCATTGACGTGTATGGAGACGAACAGATCCGCGTGATCGCGTCGTGCCACCCGCATCCGCTCGCGCAGAGTCAGGTAGACGTCGCTATCGCGCGTCATCGTGGCACGCATACCGCGCTGCCGGTCGATGCGCTGTGCGAGCCATCGGCCGATTGCCAAGGTAATGTTCTTCTCCTCGGTGCCGTAGCGACCGATGGTGCCCGGATCGATGCCACCGTGGCCCGGATCGACGGTGACGATGATGTCGCGGCCGTCATCAGCAGGCGCAAGGCGCGCGGCGACCGGTCGTGGCAGTCCCTGCCCGCGCGCAACGCTCGCTGGACCAAAGCCGCGCAGTTCAATCAGCATCTGTCGTCCCGCTCGCCCGGGCCGCAGCCACACCAGGCGCATGTGCGCCGCCGAGGCGGTGGTAAAGACCAGACGCAGTGCGCCGTTGGGTCGCAGACCGATGCGCACCTGACGCACCCAGCCGTCCGCGCGCGGCAGGCGCAGAGTGGAGCCGGCGCGGGTGGCCAGCAGGTCGATCACCTCACGGTCGGGGTGGTGCAAACGGAAATAATGGGCGCGGGTGAAGCCCGACAGCTGCAGCCGCGCGGTGGCCGCATCCGTCGAGTCCGACAGCCACACATGATTCAAACGGGCGACCGCACCCACGGCCGGGCCGGCCACGGCAAGGCCCAGCAGCGCCAGAGGGAGATAAAAGGCCTTCCTGATCATGAGGTTCGCGGCCGTCGTTGATGTGTAATCTACGAGCCGCGCGTCTCGATTTCAACTGCTATCTGCGCCCGACTGCGCTGCCAGGCGCGCCAGCCAGGCCTCCCCCAGCGGCGTTCCCGGGGTCAATAACGCCGAGTGGCTGCCCTCCTCGACGCTCAGCGCCACGGTGAGATCCGGCGGCGGCAGACTCCCCTCGCCCCGTTCTGGCCACTCAATCAGCCACAGACAACCCGGCAGAGCCCACTCCGTGAGCCCGAGCGGCTCGAGCTCCTCGGCGCCGCGCAGCCGGTACAGATCCAGGTGCACCAGGGTCTCGCGTCCGAGCGGATACAGCTGCACCAGCGCATAGGTCGGGCTGCGCACCGGGCCGCAGACGCCGCAGGCACGCACAAAGCCCTGCGCCAGGGTCGTCTTGCCGGCCCCGAGATCCCCGCGCAAGTAGAGCACCGTGAAGCGCTCGACTCCCTCGGGGCGGGTCCGGGCGAGTCGGCTCCCCAGGGCTTCGGTCTGTGCCGCGTTGCTCAGAGATTCACGCAGCGGCGCAGCTCCTCGATGACATCCCCGGCGAGCAGCCCCCGCTCCCCGCCCTGCGCGGCCACATCTGCGGCCAGCGCGTGCACCAGCACTCCGGCGCGGGCCGCACGCCAGGGATCGCGGCATTGCGCCAGCAGACCGGCGATCACCCCGGTGAGCACATCGCCCATCCCCGGACTCGCCATGCCGGGGTTACCGTGCTCGCACAGGGCCGGCACCGCGCCGCTCCGCCCCACCAGCGTCCCCGCCCCCTTCAGGACCACCGTGCCGCCATAGCGGCCGAGCAGGGCGGCAAGCGCACCCAGACGGTCGCGCTGCACCGCGGCGCCCGTCAGCCCGAGCAACCGGGCGGCCTCGCCCGGATGGGGCGTGAGAATCCACTCGCGCACCCCGCCAGGCGGCGTCGCGGCAATCAGATTCAGCGCATCGGCATCCACCACGAGCGGCTTGCCGCTGGTGAGCGCGGCAGCGAGCACTTCGCGCGCCCAGGCGTCCTGGCCGAGGCCGGGTCCAATGGCGATCAGATCGCAGCGGGCCGCGAGAACGCTCAGAGTCTGCGCATCGTTCAGCGGCGTGCACATCAGCTCCGGCCGGGTGGCGACGACCGCAGCGACATTCTGCGGGGCGACCGCGACGGTGACCCGGCCAGCGCCGACGCGCAGGCACGCCTCACCGGCCAGTCGCGCCGCCCCGGGCATGCCCGGGCCGCCACCAACGATCAGCACGTGGCCGAAATCCCCCTTGTGCGCGCTCCGTTCGCGCCGCGGCAGAACGCGCTCGAGATCCGCTCCGACCAGCCGTTCAAGCTGCGGGACGGCCGTATCGGCAGGCCCATCGGCAAGCCCCAGCGCATCGAACCGCAGGACACCGCAGTGCTGGGGGCCCTCACCGAGAAACAGCCCGCTCTTCAGTGCCACGAACGTCACGGTGCACTCGGCGCGCACCGCCTCTCCAAGCGGTTCGCCGCGGTCGGCATCCAGTCCCGAGGGCACATCCAGGGCGAGCACCGTCCGGCCGCAGCGGTTGATGGCCGCGATGGCGCGTGCGAGGTCCTCACGCACCGCGCCGCTCAACCCGGTGCCGAGCAGCGCGTCGACCACCACATCGGCCGAGGTCAGCGGCTGCGGCGTGAACGACGTGATCGCTCCGCCGGCGCCCTGCCAGTCCTCACACGCGCGCCGCGCGTCGGCGCGCAGTCGCTCCGGTGCGCTCGCCGCGAGCACGGTCACCTCGTAGCCGGCGGCGCGGGCCAGTCGGGCCAGCACATAACCGTCGCCGGCATTGTTACCTGGACCGCACACCACCGCGATGCGCCGTGCGGCCGGCCAGCGCTCGCGCAGACAGCGCAGCGCGGCCTCGCCCGCCCGCTGCATCAGCGTGTAACCGGCGATTCCGAGCGTCTCGAGCGCGGCGCGGTCCATGGCGCGCACCTGGGCGGAGGTATACAGCGAGACCGGCAACGACATGCGCTTGATTATACTGGTAGGCAAGGCCGCCATGACTGAACCGACACCCACGCCCGAGGCGCAGAAGTCCGCCCTCGCTGCCCGCGCAGCCCAGCTGGGCTTCACCGGACTCGGGGTGAGCGGCGTGCAGCTGTCCGCAGACGAACAGCACTTGTTGCAGTGGCTGGAGGCCGGTCTGCACGGGCAGATGCACTACATGCAGCGCCACGGCACGCTGCGCAGCCGACCGGCCGAGCTGCTGCCCGGCGCGGTGCGCGTCATCAGCGTGCGGATGGATTACTGGCCGCAGGCAGCGCGCCCCGCCGCTGCGGTGCTCGCCGACCCGACGGCCGGCTACCTGTCCCGCTATGCTCTCGGACGCGACTACCACAAGGTGATGCGCAAGGCGCTTGCACAGCTCGCACGTGAGTTCGCCGAGCGTATCGGGCCGTTCGGCTACCGCGTCTGCGTCGACAGTGCCCCTGTGCTGGAGAAGGCGCTCGCCCGCAACGCCGGCCTCGGCTGGATCGGCAAGCACACCAACCTGATCGCGCGCGAGGCCGGCTCGTGGTTCTTTCTCGGGGAGATCCTCACCGACCTGCCCCTGCCGCTCGATGCGCCCGCGAGCGCGCACTGCGGCTCGTGCACGGCCTGCATCAGCGCCTGTCCGACCGAAGCGATCCTCGCCCCCTACCGGCTCGACGCCCGTCGCTGCATCTCCTACCTGACGATCGAGCTCGAGGGCGTCATTCCGCTCGAGCTGCGCGCCGCGATCGGCAATCGCATCTATGGCTGCGATGACTGTCAGCTCGTGTGCCCGTGGAACAAGTTCGCGCGCGCGGCCGCGCATGCGGATTTCCAGGTGCGCCACGGGCTCGATGCCCCACGCCTACTCGAGCTGTTTGCCTGGAGCGCAGCGCAGTTCGATGCGCGCATGCGCGGCTCGGCCATTTATCGCATCGGTTACGAGCGCTGGTCGCGCAACATCGCGGTCGCCCTCGGCAATGCCCCGCCCGATCCGGCGGTGATCGCTGCGCTCGAGCTGCGCCGCGCGGCGGCCTCGCCGCTGCTGCGCGAACACATCGACTGGGCTCTCGCGCGCCAGCGGGCGCGCCGCGCTTAGACATCATGGCCCGCCATGAGAGGGCGGGTTAGCAAGGGTTCCAAGAGGTCTGCCTCCCGCAGTACCGTGGGTTGCGCACGTGTGTGCGCCGAGCCACATGTAGAGCGTCGCAAGGGCGTCATCTACACCGAGCACAGGAGGCAGACCATGCACGAGACTATCACGGGTTTTGTCGGCCTGGACGCGCATGCCGAGTCCACGGCGATCGGCTTTGCCGAGGCCGGGCGTGAGTCACCGCGCTTCGTGGGAACGGTGGGTCCAAAGTTCTCCGAGCTGCGCAAGGCCGTGGCCAAGCTTGGCGATCCCGGGCGGTTGCTGATCGTGTACGAGGCCGGACCGTGCGGCTTTGCGCTCGCGCGCGAGCTACGCGCCGCAGGCTATCGCTGTGAGGTAGTGGCGCCCTCGAAGATCCCACGCCGGCCAGGCGATCGGATCAAGACCGATCGGCGCGATGCACTGAGTCTGACCCGGCTGGCGCGTGCGGCAGAACTGACGTTCGTGCGGGTTCCCGACGAGCGCGATGAAGCGATCCGGGACTTGAGTCGCTCGCGCATCGATGCGGTACGGGCCCGGCTGAAGGCGCGACAGCAGCTCAAGGCGCTGCTGCTGCGCCACGGTCGCCGCTACATGGGCAAAACGTCCTGGACGGCAGCCCACGAGCGCTACCTGGCGACGATGACTTTTGCCCATCGCGCCCAGGATATTGCCTTCGTCGAGTACCGCCAGGCGATCTCGCAGGCTCAGAGCCGTGTGGAACGCTTGAGCGAGGCGCTCACGCAGGAGCTCGAGCACTGGCGGATGCGCCCCCTGGTGCAGGCGTTGATGACGTTGCGGGGAGTCGATCAACTGGCGGCAATCACGTTGGTGGCGGAGCTCGGGGAACTGAAGCGCTTTGCACACCCGCGCGAGCTGATGGGCTATCTGGGCTTGGTTCCCTCCGAGCACACCTCCGGAGAAAAACGTCGACTCGGGGCAATCACCAAGACCGGCAACAGCCATGCCCGACGGGTGCTCATCGAGGCGGCCTGGAACTACCGTTTTCCTCCGCGCATCAGCACGCTGCTGCAAAAGCGTCAAGAAGGACAGCTCCCCGAGGTGCGCGCGATCGCTTGGCGGGCGCAGCTGCGTCTGAACCATCGCTACCGGACACTCACCGCTCGAGGGCTCCAGCACAACAAGATCTGCGTCGCCATCGCTCGGGAGCTGGCCGGCTTTATCTGGAGCATCGCCCAGCAGGTCAGTCCGTGTCCCTGAACCGCGCGCTACGAGCCGTATCGGAGAAGCACGCCATGACGTAATTGATGCACACCGGATCGGCAACGCGATGCGCGGCACACGGTGAGGGGAACCCTCGGTGCCGCTATGTGGGCATCCTCCACAGGATGATCCCCGAAATTAGAGCGAGGCAGCCCCGCGACGGACCGATGTAATGCGGTAACCAACCCGCGGATATCAGCGTGATCCATCGTCGCTTGAAGTTGCCGTGCGTCGCGTTGCCCATCCGGTGCACTCCACCCTCTCACCAGAGGACCACACCATGCGCAAGACCGCGAGGATTACTCGTGCCCCCATTGACAAGAACGGGCCATATCAGCGGCGCACTTGCACGTTGTCGATCAGTCGCGCCTTGCCGAGATGTGCCGCGGTGAGCACCACCAGATGCGCACTGTCAGCCGTGGGCAGGCCCAGGTCATCGGCGCGGCGGACCGCGAAATAATCGGGCCGGAAGCCCTGACCCTCGAGTGCGCGCAGGCCATCGCGCTCGACCGCGGCGTAGTCACGCTCGCCGCCGGCCAGCCGATCCGCTGCGGCCATGAGCGCCCGATGCAGCGCCGCGGCGCGCACGCGCTCGGCCTCGCTCAGGTACTGATTGCGCGAGCTCAGGGCGAGCCCATCGGCATCCCGCACCGTCGGGGCGGCGATGATGTGCACCGGCATGCACAGCTCGCTCACCATGCGCCGGATGACGGTCAGCTGCTGAAAGTCCTTCTCGCCGAACACCGCCGCGTCGGGCTCAACGATGTGCAGCAGCTTGCACACCACCGTCGTGACGCCCTGGAAGTGTCCCGGGCGAAATTCCCCGCAGAGGATGTCGGACAGTCCCGGCACCTCGACCCGTGTGGCACCCTCGGCGCCATGCGGATAGATCTCGGCGACATCCGGCATGAACATCAGATCGCAGCCGGCCTCGCGCAGCAGGTGCTCGTCGTGCTCCGGTGTACGCGGATAATGCGCGAAGTCTTCGTTCGGTCCGAACTGCATGGGGTTGACGAAGATGCTCGCGACGAATCGCTCCCCGTGTGCGCGCGCGGCCTGGATCAGGCTCATGTGCCCGGCGTGCAGATTGCCCATGGTGGGCACGAACACCACGCGCTCACCACTGTGGCGCCAAGCGTGCACGGCGGCGCGCACCTCGGCGATGCTGCTCAGGCGACGCATGATCTTAAAAGCAGTGTTCGGACGCCGGATAGCCGCGCTCGCGCACGGCGCCGACGTATCGCTTGATGGCCTCGAGGTTATCCCCCGCACCGGCCATGAAGTTGTGCACGAAACGCGGCTTGCGGCCGGTTGTGATGTCGAGAATGTCGTACAACACGAGGATCTGCCCGTCGGTGTCCGGTCCAGCGCCAATGCCGATCACCGGCACGGCGAGCGCTTCGGTGATCGCCTTACCGAGCGGCGCGGGGATGCACTCGAGCAGCACCACGTCGGCCCCGGCGGACTCGAGCCGGCGGGCATCCTCTATCATGCGCTGCGCCGCCTCGTCCTCGCGGCCCTGCACGCGAAAGCCGCCGGTCTTGTGCACCGACTGCGGCTTCAGCCCGAGGTGCGCGCACACAGCGATGTCATGGTTGGCGAGGAATTCCACGATCTCGACCTGACCGCCGCCGCTTTCGAGCTTGATCATCTTCGCGCCGCCCTCCTGCATCAGGCGTACCGCGTTCTCAAGCGCGCGCTCCTTGGTCGGATAGCTCATGAAGGGCAGATCCGCCACGAGGAACGGCCGGTGCAGCCCGCGAGCCACCGCGGCGCAGTGGTAGGCCATCTGGTCCATGGTCACCGGCACGGTGGTATCGCGCCCCTGGATCACCATGCCGAGGGAGTCGCCGACCAGGACCAGATCGACATCGGCCGCATCAAGCAGGACCGCGAAGCTGGCGTCATAGCAAGTGAGGCAGGCGATCTTCTCGCCCTGCGCCTTCATGCCCGCGAGCGTAGCCAGCGTGACCGGCGGGCGGTCCGAATCGCGCAGCTGCAGGTGCGTGTACATGGCGCTAGTCTACTAGATTGACCGCGCCCCCATCGGGTTGTAGTACAGCCGCCCGCGCCTCATGCGCCGGATCGCGGCGAACAACTCCTCATAGTCCGCGGGGTTGTTGACCGGATCGATGGCCGCGGCGTTCACGATCAGCAGCGGCGCGGCCTCATATTCGTGGAAAAAGCGCGCATAGGCCTCATTGAGACGCACCAGGTATTCCCGGTCGATGTACTGCTCATAGCCGATCGCACGCCGCGCGATGCGCTCGAGCAACACGTCCACCGGCGCCTGCAGATACACCACAAGGTCCGGCTTCGGCGGTTCGACGGCGAGCCGGCTGCTCACCTGCTCGTACAGTGCGAACTCCGCATCGTCGAGCGTCACGCGGGCGAACAGGCGGTCCTTCTCGAACAGGTAATCGGACACGCGCACCGCGGCAAACAGGTCCTGTTGGTTCAAGCCTGCAAGCTGCTGGCAGCGCTGAAACAGGAATGACAGCTGCGTCGGCAGCGCCCCGGCGCGGGGATTTCTGTAGAAGCGCTCAAGAAAAGGGTTCGCAAGCGCGTCTTCCAACACCGGCTGGGCGCCGAGGCTCTTGGCGAGCAGGCGCGCAAGGCTGCTCTTGCCGACTCCGATCGGTCCCTCCACCACGATGAACTGGTGCGCGGCGCCTGTCTTGGACTCAGCTGTGGTGCTCATCCGCCATCATTCTTCGGGTTCGATTCGCCACAAGCCCTCGGGTGCAAGCCGAGCCTTGAGCTCGGTCACCGGACCGAGCCCGGGCACATCGAGGTCCGGGGCAATATCGGCAAGAGGATACAGAACGAAATTGCGCTCCACTATCCCGGCGTGCGGCAGCACGAGGTCCGGGCCCGCTCGGCGCTGCCCCCCGAACAGGAGCAGATCGAGGTCGATCCGGCGGGGACCCCAGCGCGGCCCGTCGCGACGCCGGCCGAGCGTAGTCTCCAGGGCCTGCAGCGCCGCGAGCAGCGCCTCGGGCTGCAGCTGCGTGAGCAGCCCGCCCACGGCATTGACGAAGTCCGGCTGGCTCACCGGCCCGAACGGCCGCGATCGGTACAGCGCAGAGCGCAACACGAGGCGCGTGTCGGGCAACGTGCCGAGCCGCTCCCAGGCGCCGAGCACCTGCGCCCGCGGATCATCCAGGTTGCTGCCGAGGCCGATGTAGGCCGGCTGCCAGCGCGGCATCGGTCAGGCCGCTCAGGTATCGCCCGAGCCGGAGCTCGAGCCGGCGCGGCGCCGCCCACCGCGCCGTCGACGGCGGCTCTTCTGACCGGCCGGGCGCTCGCTCGGCGCCGCAAGCGCATCGGCCATGCGGCCCTGCTCCTCCGCAGAGGCAGCCTGCACATCGGTCCACCACTGCGCCCGCTCGGCGGAGGCGAGCCCGAACTGGGCGCGCAGCAACAGCAGGTCATAACCGGCGCGGAACCGTGGGTGGCCGATCAATCGCAATGAGCGCCGGCCGCGCGGATACTCCAGGCGGGGCTGCAGCGCGAACATCTCGCGCAGGCCGAGTGAAAAGCGCTTGGGAATGGCGATGTGCCGCTGCGCATCGCGCACGGCCTGGTCGCAGGCTTCGAGAATCGCGCTGATCTCGTGCCAACGCGAGGGCGGCATCGCCTCGATGAGGGCTGCGATCGGCCCATAGAGCAGCAGCGCAAAGAGAAATGTGGGCGTCACCGAGCGGCCGGCGCTCACGCGTGCGTCGGTATTGGCAAGCCCCTGCTCGAGCAATCGCTCGACGAGGCTGCCCGGGTGCGCCGCCAGGTAGTGCGCCACGTTCGGCAGCAGCGGCTCGAGCAGCCCACGCCGACGCAGCACCGGCAGCGTGCGGGCGCCGTGACCGGTGAGGAACAGTTTGAGCATCTCATCGAACAGCCGCGCCGGCGGCACGCCACCGAGCAGCGTGCGCAGCCGCTCGATAGGCTCGGCGCTCGCCGCTTCGATCTCGAAGCCGAGTTTTGCCTCGAAGCGCGCCGCACGCAGCATGCGCACGGGATCTTCGCGATAGCGGGTCTCTGGATCGCCAATCAGCCGCAGGCGCCGCGCCGCGATATCCTCTGCGCCACCGACATAATCCCAGATAGAGAAATCAGCGATGTTGTAATAGAGCGCGTTCGCGGTGAAATCCCGGCGCCAGACATCATCGTCGATGGTGCCGTAGACGTTGTCGCGCAGGATCCGGCCGCTTGCATCGAACTGTCGTTCGAGGTCCGCATCCGGATGCGGCGTCACGCGATCCAAGTGCTCGGCCTCGAAGTCGGCCGCATGTACTTCGGTGAGCGGCCCGCCCTGATCGATCTGGCCGGCTGCCTCGTCCTCGGCGCCGTCCTCCTCGTCGCGCTCCTCCTCCACCGGCTCCTCGCCCTGCGCCGGCGCGCTCGCGGCCCGGAAAGTGGCCACCTCGATGATCTCCTGGCCGAAGAACACGTGCGCCAGACGAAAACGCCGCCCCACCAGGCGGCAGTTGCGGAACAGACGCTTGACCTGTTCCGGCAGCGCATCGGTGGCGACGTCAAAGTCCTTCGGCTCGAGTCCGAGGAGCAGGTCGCGGACGCAGCCCCCGACCAGGAAAGCCTGAAAACCCGCATCCCGCAGCCGGTACAGCACGCGCAATGCGTTCGGGGAGATGTGCGAACGGGAAACGGTGTGTTCCGCCCGCGGGATGACCCGGGGCGGGTGATGGGGCGCGGAGGGGCGCACGTCGGGAGAATTCAATTCTTCTCTTCGCTTTCTGCTTGAGCAATGGGACAGGATACCTATAATACCGCGCTCCTGATGCCGGCCATCCAGCGCTCCCTTCGTCTAGAGGCCCAGGACATAGCCCTCTCAAGGCTGTAACACGGGTTCGAATCCCGTAGGGAGCGCCATAGAATCAATGAGTTAGCGGCGTTCCGCCTGATTTAAAGTGGCAGCCACAAAGCCCCGGCCGACCAGCGCACAGAGCCCTTCCGACGGCGACCTGCACCCGGGCGACTCCCCTCTGACGAAGTTCAACCCGCACACCGCCGTCACACCGCCCTCGCTGAAGCCCCCTGCCGCCAGACGACCGCCATTCCGCGCCCCGTCCAGCTGATCACCCCGGCACAGCGCTCATCTTCCGGCACATCTCGCGCCCATGGCCGTGGATCTCACGACAGCCATCAAGGCCAACCACCGCAGGTCGAGACGGAAACCGAACCGCCCCAACATAACCACACTCCCTCAGCGTAGCGCCTCTGGCAGGTACCGAACGCCCCGCCCCACCCCTCTGTCAGAACGCAAGGCTTGAAATCCGCACGCCGTACGCCCATGCCGCATAGCGCGGCAGCCGCCTAATCTTCATTCCCACACAACATGTGCCGTCGCATACAGCATCGCTATGCGCCTCCGATCTAGATTGCCTTCTTAAAAAAACACTGCCGAAATACCTAACTCCGGACCGCCCAGTGCGCGAGACTCGCCGACACTTCACTGCAATGCGCACGACACTCCAATCTGCGCACCGCGAACCTCCGGCACGCCGACAAGTCGCTCCGCAGACACTTGCCACGCAATTGTGAATCGCGTCACGCAAGTTTCTTCTCCCAACAATGTGATGCAATCGACTCACGCTCTGCATGACTAGTCGGCGAACTACGACAGATTGCCAATTAAAAAAACCTCCGCTAGCCTGCAACACGTAGGGCAAACCCGTCGAAAGACGGGGACGCAAAGCCTCCGGTCTAACGGCGCGATCGCCCATGACAGCGGGGTTGCCGGCGCTCACAGGGCGCTGACAAGTCTGGATCTGCTACTGGTTCGGCCGTGTAGATGCCCGGATGGCTCATTGCCACAGTCATTGCATTGGGCAGCGTATTTCACTTTCTGGAACGACCGAGATGACCAGTCCACACCGCGCACTGCGCACCGTACTTCCCATTTTGATCGCTCTCGCCGCGCTATCTCTCGCCGGCTGCGGCGGCTCCTCCTCTGCCGGCGCTGCACTCAGTAGCTCGTCAAATCCGGCCAGCCCCGCGCCCACCCCGAGCCTGACCGGTACGCCGCCCACCACTGCAAAGGTCCAGCAGCCCTACTCATTCACCCCGAGCGCATCCAGCCCGAACGGCACGACGCTTACTTTCTCGATCACCAATAAGCCCCGCTGGGCCACTTTCGACAACACTCATGGCACATTGAAAGGCACCCCGGGCGCCAGTGACGTCGGCACGTACCAAAACATCGTCATATCCGCTGCCGATGGCTCACGCAGTGCATCGCTCAACCCCTTTGCCATCACCGTAACCCAGCAGAGCACAGCACCAGCGGTGAGCATCACGGGCACACCAGGAACCGTCACGCCAGCCGACCAGCCGTATGCATTTACTCCGAGCGCAACCGGTCCCAATAATTCGACGCTCACGTTTTCCGTCGCCAACCTGCCCGCATGGGCCTCATTCAATTCCGCGACTGGCGCGCTGACCGGTACGCCGACCAGTGCCGACGTCGGCACATTCAGCAACATCTCCATTTCCGTCAGCGACGGCACACAGACCGCGTCCCTGCCCGCGTTCGCCATCACCGTCACCGCGCCACCGGCCCCGCCACCTCCGCCCACCATTTCGGGCACGCCCTCAACAGGCGCACAAGTCCAGATGGCGTATGGGTTCACGCCCACCGCTGCCGGGCCGAGCGGAACCACCCTGTCGTTTACCATCACCAATATGCCCGCCTGGGCCACCTTCAACCCCGCAACCGGCTCGCTCACCGGGACACCGACCACCGCGGATATCGGAGTATTCGCGAACATCGTAATTTCCGTTTCCGACGGCACTCAGACTGCATCTCTACCCGCATTCTCAATTACGGTAACTGCACCGCCTGCCCCGGCAACCCCGCCGACTATTTCCGGCACGCCCGCGACGACCGTTCAGGCACAGCAGCTGTACTCGTTTACACCAAGCGCGACCGCGCCGAGCGGCTCGACATTGACGTTCTCGATCAGCAATATGCCGGCTTGGGCAAGCTTCAACGCATCGACCGGCTCACTCACCGGAACACCAACCGGCGCCGACCACGGAACGTACACCGGCATAGTCATTTCCGTCAGTGATGGCACGCAGTCCGCTTCTTTGGCTCCGTTCTCGATTACCGTTTCCGCTCCGCCGACGATTTCCGGCACGCCCCCGAGCTCAATCGAGGCGCAGCAGACGTACGCCTTCACACCCACAGCATCCGACCCCGGTGGCGCAACACTCACTTTCTCAATCACCAACAAACCATCCTGGGCGAATTTCAATTCGACAAACGGTACGTTGTCTGGCACGCCGACCAGCGCAAATGTCGGAACCTACGCGGGAATCGTCATTTCGGTCAGCGATGGGACATTGAGCGCGTCCCTGCCGCCGTTCACGATCACCGTGTCCGCAGCACCGACGATTTCTGGCACACCTGCAACCTCCGTCGACGTCCAGCAGACATACAGCTTTACACCCACAACGTCTGCCAAAAGCGGCGCCACCCTCACTTTCTCAATCGCCAACAAACCGGCTTGGGCTACTTTCAATTCATCCAACGGCTCGTTGTCCGGCACGCCGACCAGCGCAAATGTCGGAACCTATTCCGGCATCATAATTTCGGTAAGCGATGGCACCCAAAGCGCCTCCCTCGCGCCATTTTCGGTGACAGTTTCCGCACCTCTCACGATTTCCGGGACACCGTTGACCAGCATTCAGGCACAACTAGCCTACGCGTTCCTACCAACTGCCACGGGACCGAGTGGCAGCACTATCACTTTCTCGATCAGCAACATGCCCTCATGGGCAAGCTTCAATACCGCAAACGGATCATTGAGTGGCACGCCGACTGCCGCAAACGTTGGCACTTATGCAAACATTGTGATCACTGCCAGCGACGGTACCCAAACCGCATCACTGGCGCCATTTTCGATCACTGTGACGGCCGCGCTTACGATCTCCGGAAGCCCGCCGACCAGCATTCAGGCACAACAAGCCTATTCTTTCACTCCCACAGTCAGCGGCGCCGGCGGGGCCGCGCTGACGTTCTCGATCAGCAACATGCCGGCATGGGCCACCTTTGACAGCGCCAACGGGCAACTGAGCGGCACCCCCACTGCATCTGATGTGGGCTCTTATTCGAACATTGCCATCACAGTGAGCAATGGCAGCGAGAGCGCGTCCTTGCCGCCGTTCGCGATCTCGGTGCAGGCGGCTCCCCCGACGGGAACTGCGCCGGTCGTTCTTTACACAGACGTGGCCTCCGGCCCGAACTCCGGCGGAGAAAACAACGAAGGAGCTTATCTATCAATCTTTGGGAAGAATTTCGGCTCCACCGGCCTCGGCAGCACAGTGAAGGTTTATATAGGCGGCGTCGAAGTCAACAATTACCGATACCTTGGACCTTCACGCGGGCGTCCGGACATTGAACAGATCAGCGTACAGGTTGGCAGCCTAGGCAATCCGACCCCTGGCGTGGCGCTGCCCATTAAGGTTGTCGTGAACGGCGTTTCGTCCAACACCGATCAGACGTTTACCGTCAATCCAGGACGAATGCTGTTCGTGAGTCAAACCGGAAACGACGCCACCGCTGTGCCGGGAGACATCAATCACCCGTACCGATATGTTCAGAACGGGACGGACGGCGCCTTCGATGTCGCGCAGCCAGGCGACACGATTGTCATGCTCGGCACGCCGCTCAACGGTCAGCCGATCACCAGTGACCCGACCCCGGCCAGTTCAGCCTGGACTGACGTGTACAACGGCTACTTCCTGCGCTTCATCAACAAGGACGGCACGGCGCCAACTGGCGCTTCGGGCACGGGACCGATCGCTCTCATCGCCTACCCGGACGACGATGTATACATCTACGAGTCGTATGCCAGCGGTGCAAAAGGCGCGATCACCGGAGTGGATACGACCTCGTACACCGGCGGACGCTACGTCACCGTAGCAGATCTTCGCATCGAGTCAGGCGGAGGCGCCGGGGTCGTCAACGAGCAGATTGCCGGCCAAGACTGGCGGGTGGTCAACAATGAGCTCACCGCCGTCACGGGCAGCACAGACCCCAACAATCTGGCAGGCGGCATTACCGGCAATGGCAGCGGATCTTTCTGGTACGGCAATCATATTCACGACATAAACAGCGCCTCGCCAGGAGAGATGCATGGCATTTACATCGATGGCGACGGCTCTTACGACATCGCGTATAACTTGATTGACAATGTCACGGACGGCTCCGGATTCCAGGTCTATGTGAACGGCGGCAATGGCTCCAATTACGGCGACAATGTCACGTTCGATCACAATATGGTTTACGGCATTGCCAAATACGGCCTGAACATTGCCGACGGATCCAGAAATGGATTCGTCTACTACGACAATGTTGTCTATGACACCGCTTACGGCTGCCTTAGATTCAACACAAACACCCTGAATGACGCAAAGATTTACAACAATACGTTCTACAATTGCAGCAGTCACGCAGGCTACGGCGTCGTGAACAATGACTGGACCTTCCCCTCGAATGCGCTGGACATGGAAAACAATATCTTCTACGCAACGACGGGAGGAACATACGCCGGCGGAAGCGTCGGAATGGGCGGCAGCATCGGAGTTGTGACCCACAATCTGTTCTACAATGGATCTGACGGAGATGGCTGGGACTCTCACCCCGTGTCTGGCGATCCTCTGTTCGTCAGCACCACGACTCCGGACTTCCACCTGCAGAGCGGCAGTCCCGCGATCGGCGCAGGTTCGACTGCCGTCGTCTCTGTGGTCACTACCGATTACGACGTGACGGCGCGATCTTCCACATCGATCGATATCGGAGCATATACGCATTGAGGTCGAACGCAGGCACGGCGCCCCACCGCAATAGGGTGAGCGTCGCAGAAGTAAGTCCGGTTGACTCATCTAGTCAGCGCCCGGTGCGCAAGCACGGTGCATTTGGCGCTGCCGAATAGGAGCGTGGATATTCGCGAGGCGCCCGCAGGAGTTCATCTGCGCTCAGCATGCCTTCGCGGCGCGGATGTTCGGGGCATCACGTCGCCGCAAGAAGTCGCAAGTGAGGAATCGTGCGTCGCACGCCCGGACGTCTGCGCCGCGGGTCCCTAGCACCGTCGGCGAGACTCAGCAATGTGAGTGGAGATTCCTGCCGGTCAGGCACGCCGCAGTGACAGCGCGTCGCCAACGATTCACGCCACCGGCGCCTTGCATGCGGCAATGAGCCCAGAGCAGCGAGCCAAAGTCATCCGGAGTAATACAGTCGGAATGATGCGGTAACGTCCGCTCTGCGTAGTGCTCGTCCCCACCCACGCATCTCAGATGGGGCCGCGGCAGGATAGGATCGCTCTCAGGTAGGAAGTCCCTCCGCCGGCGACGCGTTTTCCGCCTTGTGACGTCGTTTAAGAGGGTATCGCCCGGACGCACCGGCGGAGCCAGCACATTTGCCCAGCACCCTTTGGGCCGTGATTCGTCAATCGTGCCAGCGTGACCGACTCACTCGGAGCGGACGCAGCAAAATGCTCGTCCGCCAACAGTCGGTGCTTCTCTGCTGCGCTTGCCAACGCCTTCGAGTCGTGCGGATCTGCCGCCTGAGTAATTTCAAGTGACGATCAACGGACTTCGACTCACCAGTCAATTCTACGCCGTCTCCCCGCCGCGCGATCCCCAGAAGATTGCCCAGGTCACCAAGTCTGCTGTGAATTCGATGAAGCGATGTGCGGCATGCGCTGGGACGAAGAGCACATCCCCGGTGACGAATGCGTGGCGGGCACCCTCGACTTCGAGCACGCCGGTTCCCCTCATGATTACGTATAGCTCATCCTGATCATGTGGACTTTGGTAATCCGTACCGCGCGGCGTAAACAGAACTACCGACATCGTGCCGTGCGTCAGGGCCTCGATGTCCCAGACGCCTTGCGGCCACTCAGCAGTCGCTGGCAGGGGCAAGCGCGCCTGCCATGCGCTCAGCGATATGCCCATCTGCACTCCTCAGCAACGGATTGAATCGCAGTCAACAACTTTTGTTGCCGAACGCGGGCAGGAACTGCCAGACATTCGCCAAGCGGCCGCAGCCGGTTGCAATCTACTGCACGCCGAGCTTCCGCCTCAGCCGTTTCCCTTGAGAAAAGGAGAGGAATCCAACCATTTCGGATCCGGGTAGTACCCGACCAGCACGGTGTGGTCCTGGATCAGCTTCACGACCGCACTCTCGACCTTGCGACTCAAGGCAAAGCAGCCCCAGCTGCGGCCCATGCGACCATGATCGCGAGCAAAGGCCTTGCTGACGTACCAAGCACTGTGGATGACGATGGCCCGGCGATACGCTGCCGTATTGAAGTGCGGATCGAGACCATGCAGACGCAGGGAGTAGCCGTGCTCGCCGTAGTAGGTGTTACCCGTCAGATACACCCCGAGACTGCTCGCATCAGTGCCGGGCTGGTTGGAAAAGCGGGTCGCAAAATCCCCCCCGCTGCCCTTGCCATGCGCCACGTAGGTGTAAAAGAGGACCTTGCCGGTCAGCGCATTGGCCACGGCCAGCCGTCGTCGGGCCGAGGCCACGGCGTAATCGACGATCGTGACGAGCGGCTTGTCGGTCAGATGCGCCTGTCTGACGTGCGCATAGGCCTCGAGCGCGGTGGTGATCGCCTGCATGCCGAGGTTTGGCGCTTGCGCGTGAATGCGCGCCGCCAACTGCTCCACTCGCGGCCAAGCTGCCGTTGCCGCATGCAGCGGCAGCATCACGAAAAACGACCCAAGGGCCGCCCACATGGGCGCGCATCGCGGGCCCATGCGACCAGTCACCCTCCGCGGTTTGCTCATTGCCAAAATGCTGCCTGTTCCGCTGAACGTCACACGATTTCTGCCACCGCCACCCGGGACGACGTCACCCACAACAGTCCGCAACGGGCACCGACGTTCGCCCGAGTGCCGCGCAGACGAATAACAACCACCCCCACGCCAGGACTCCGCGTTCCCTGCGGACTGACCTTTTGTCTGGATCGGCCGACGGCCGTCGACGCACTCGCGCTCTGCGCGCCGTTCGGAGCTCAACTTATAGCACGCCGGGCGCGATTTGGCGCAACCCTGCGCGGCCTGTGACCCTTGCCCCGCGGGGTGCAGCCGCGTATTGGCCCACAGTGAGTATGCAGGGAGACTGCCGTGATCGGCTGCGGTGGAATCGATCTCTCGAAGCATCCGTTTCGTCTGCCTGGGCTGTCACTCCTGGAGACCTTCGCCGCACACGCTGCAATAGCATCGCTTCGCCCAGGCGCCGAGGGCGCACTCGCTACCATCCTCATCTATCACCCCCTCTGCCAGGCGCCGCACGGTGAGAGGACGGGCACGTCCGGTGCGCTCGCCTGGCAACTGCACCCTGTGCAAAGCCATCACTGCCGAGTCATCCGGCTGCGCAATTATGTCATCTACCCACGGCCGCGCTCGTCACGCTGATTCACACACGTCTGTTGCAAGTTGAGTCAGACGCACTCAGACATCCAGATTTCCGCCGTGAGCAGCCTCGATCAGCTCGCGGATGTCATCGCGACCGCCCCGGCCATCGCCAACGCGCTCTACACCGCGATCGGCGTGCGCCTCGCAACTTGCCCATGACGCCGGCTGCGGTGCTCGGCGCGCTCGATCGCCTGGACCGGGAGGACAGAGCGCCATGAACCGGTTTGAATAGCGGAGTCCGCGTGACATCGAACAGGCCGCCGGCGCCGCCACTGCCACCGTGGCGGCCGCGATGGTGAGCACCGCGGGTACACCGCCCGCTGATGCGGCGCTCCTGAAGGCCGGCTGACTCGATCTGATGAAGCAGGATCTGCTGCGACCGCGCCGTCTGATCAACCTGCGGCACATCGCGGGCCTCGATCGAATCGAGCCTTCCGCGGCTGGGCTGCGCATCGGCCCGAACGTCACGCTGGCGCAGCTTGCGGCCAGCGAGCCGGTTCGGACACGCCATCAGGCGTTGGCCGATGCGGGGGACGCCGCCAGTGCGCAGATCCGCCAGATTGCGACCCTCGCCGGCGACCTGCTGCAGCGGCGCCGTTGCTGGTAGCTGCGCCTCTGTGAGACCGACTCGCTCGACTGGCCGGTTGCCGAGGTCGCCGTCGTGCTCGATCTTGTTGCAGGCGTCTGCCGCAGCGCAGCGGTCGTGCTCGGCGCTGCCGCTCCGGTTCCGCACCGCGCAACTGCCGCGCAGAGCACGCTCACCGGCCGGACGATCGAAGAGCCACTCGCCCGGTCCGCCGCGCGGGCGGCCCTGCAGGGCGCGCGACCGCTGAGCGGCAACCGCTACAAGCTGCCGATTTTCGAGGCCCTGGTGCGTCGCGCCGTACTCGCCGCGCAGCAGGCGGCCTGAGGACCGGCCTGCGCCCTGGGACCGTGCCGGCCCCCGCGATGAAACCTGCGCCGCGCCGCGCGGTCAAAGCCTCTGTCCGGCTCGCGGGGAGCCGGTCGACTCAAGGAGGTGCCTATGCGTAAGAATGTGCTTGCCGGGGCCCTAGCGGGCCTGGCGCTGCCGGCCATGGCGCTGGCGGCGCAACCGATCCTGATTCGCGTTTCGGGAAACACGGTGCCCATGCACGAGGTCGTACAGGTGGTGCATACCACGGCCGGACCCGTGCGCGTGCATACCTGGAGCTGGCGTGAACCAAACGGCGCCGCCACGTTCCAAGTGACCGAAAGCCGTGGCGCGCCGCCCGTCATGCCGACCTGGGCACTCGCACAAATGCGTGCGATGCAGGCCCAGATTGCGCAGCTGCAGCTGTTGCAGACCGCGTTGGCGCGCCCGCTGTTCATGATGCCGGCTCCGCCCATTCCCGTGATGTTCGGTGCACCGCTGCTGATGCCCATGCCTGGTCAGGCGCCGCTCGAGGTCCGCTTCCTGCGACCCAGGATTCCGCTGCGCCTCGCCCCTGCGCCGACGCGCGTGCTGGTCATCCTGCCGGCCCAAGCGGCGCCCCCGGCGGCTCCGACGCCCAAGCGGCACCACGGCCACCTGGTCTGAGCTAACGGGCGCCGGGGGGACCTCGTCCCCTCGGCGCCGCGAGTGCGCCCATCCCCCACGCACCGCCACGACGGAATCCGGAACGGGCGCTGCGTACGCAACGCCACTGCGGGCCGAAGGCGCATGCGGTGCGCTGGCATATTCGCTACGATCGACTCCAGTCGCATCCGATGATGAGGCAAAGTCGATGAAAATCGTGGCACTGCTGAAGAACGTCGCCTTGGGCGCTTCCGCGGGCGTCGCCGTGCTCACCGCGCTGCCGATCTTCGGCGCCGTCGGCACACTCACGACCGCAGGCGCGGTGGTCGGATCCCTCGTTGGGGGCGCCGCCGGCGTGCTCGACACGTTGCGCACGCAGCGGACCCCGGGTACCTGAGCTCGAGGCCAGGGCTGCGGCGCACTCGACCGATCAGCTCACGCGCCGGCCGCGCTCTGCAACACATGCAGGCGATGGTGCTGGGCTGCAAGACTAAGAAACGCCGTGCTGGCGCGCACCCGTATCGCGGCCCCCGGCCTCGGTCCCTTGCGCAGCGCCTCCTCGACGCGCCGCGGCGTGCCGAGGTCGCTCCAGCCGCACGTCGGCACTGTCAACACGCGGAATGCCTGCTCCTGGCCGGCGACGATATCGCGCGAGAAATCCAAACTCGGCAATGCCTCGTACAGTGCCGCGAGCCGCCCCTTTCCAGGCTGCGTGCGCTCGGCCGCAAGCGCGCATTGCATTGCCACCACGACTGGCGCAACACGCGCGCGGAATAATTCGAGCAACGCCTGAGCGCTCGCGACGACGATGAAGGCGTTCCACAGCCCGCCGGCCCGAATGAGTTCGCGCGTCTGCGCGAGAGAGGGCTTCTCGACGAAGCGCGTCACGGTCATCGCGCCGCGCCCATCACCCTCGCCCGGCACAATATAGCCGAGCTCGGGGTCCGCCTCCTCCGGCTCAATGCCCATCAACAGCGTTTCTTGCGTGCGCCAACGCAGTTGCTCGAGTGCGGCCGCGAGCGAACTGGCGAGCACTGACTCCTGTTGAACGAGATGATCGGACGGCAGCAGCACGAGATTGGCTTGCGGATCACGCGCGATGATCTGCAGCAGCGGCAGGAGAATTCCGACGGCCGTACCGCAGTTGCGCGGTTGTACGATGACGTTGTCCGTCGGCAGCGCCGTCAGTGCATCCTGCCACCACCGCCGGTGCTGCTCGGCCACGACGACACAGGTATGCGACTCGTCGGTCAACGTGTGCGCGCGGCGCAGCGCTTCGTGCAACAACGGTGGGCCATCGAACAACGAGCAGAACTGCTTCGGGACTGCCGTCCCCGAGGGTGCTGTGGTGAGGGACTTCAGACGACTGCCCTCGCCTGCCGCCAGCACCAGCGCCCACACGTTATTCGTTTCTGGCATGACACCCGCTCCTGAGGTCTAGGCTTACGGGGAGTGCCTTTCGGCAATCAACCCGCACATTTTACAATGATTCCCTATGTTGAGTCCTGCCAGTATCGTGGGTTCCCGCAGCAGGAGAAAAATAAAACATCGCGCACCGGCAGTGCGTCTGCCCACAGCGACGGCATCGCGCGTCACCGCGAGGAATCTTTCTTCTGCGTGTGCGCAACCGGCGCAGGCCCATCGGCAGCGGTGTCATGCCGATGGGCCGCCGCTTCCGAGGCCTCCTGATGCAGCGGCTCCATTCTGACCGTGACCTGCACCGCGGCGAGTCGCTGGTACAGCCGCCGCTTGCGGTAGAGCGGCACCCATCCGTAGACGAGCGTTTCGATGGGACGCCACAGCGCGAGCCACGCCAGGATGATGAGTCCCTCATCGAGCAGCGGCGAGCGTCCGTGTGTCGAGAGCCGCGCAAGGATGCCGCGCGCACTCATGGCGAGCAGAAAAATCACGACCCCGCCCAACAGCGCGAGCTGGCCGAGTTTTGTCTGCTCCCGCAGGCGCAGCGCGGCGGAATGCGCCATGCGCGTGTAATAGTGTTCCACGGCGGGCTGCAGGTCACCCGCCAGGTCCGCGCCCTCGGTGGCGTGCACGTGCAGATGCCATGCCACCGCAGAGCGGTTTTCGCTGAATTCTTCTTCGATGAAAGCCGCCGCCTGCGCGTCCAGGTCGCGATCCCAGAACGGCGAGGCATCGAGCAAATTGAACAGCTGCGCCAGATTGCGCACCCGCACGCTGACCGTCGCGGCACGCGTTGGATGCGCCGGGAAGCGATGTCTGCCGAGCACGGGTCTGGCGGTCACGGTGAATGCCCCAAGGTCGATCTCACGGTACCGGAGTTCTGCAGCGCGCAGCCTCCTGCGCCACCGCCCGCCCGGTAATGCGCACTAGTACGGATTTCTCACGGCCCTGGCGGTGCCTACGCTAGCGCAGCGTTGTGGCGCACCCACCAAACGCACCGCTTGCGAGGAGTAACTCCATGAGCGCCAAACAAGTGCTGTTCCGCTCCGCCGCGCGCGAGAAGATCCTGCGCGGAGCGACCCAGCTGGCCGATGCGGTGCGCATTACCCTCGGCCCGAAATCCAAGTCAGTGCTCATCCAGAGGAAGTGGGGTGCGCCGCTCGTGTGCAACGATGGCGTCACCATCGCCAAGGAGATGGAGCTCGAGGATCCGGAGGAGAATCTCGGTGCACAGATGCTGCGCCAGGCTGCAGAGAAAACCGGCGAGCGGGTCGGCGACGGCACCAGCACCGCGACACTGCTGGCGCAGGCGATCTACGCCGACGGGGTGCGCAATGTCGCCGCTGGAGCGAGCGCCGTCGATCTGAAGCGGGGACTCGATCGGGCACTTGTCGCAGCCGTGCAGTCTCTGAAGGCCATGGCCAAGCCGGTTGAGAGCCGCAAGGAGCGCGTGCAAGTGGCGAGCATCTCCGCGCACAACGATACGGCCATCGGTGAGCTGGTCGCCGATGCGATGGAGAAAGTCGGCGGCGACGGGGTGATCACGGTCGAGGAGTCCAAAACCACCGAGACCGCGCTTGAGGTGCTCGAGGGCCTGCAGTTCGACCGCGGTTACCTCTCGCCCTACTTCATCACCGATGCAGCCAGCATGGAGGCGGTGCTCGAAGATGCCTACCTGCTCATGTGCGACCGCAAGCTGACCATCCTCAAGGACGTCCTGGGACTGCTCGAGCAGGTCGCCAAAGCCTCCCGGCCGATCCTGTTCATTGCCGAGGACATCGAAGGCGAGGCACTCGCCACACTGATCGTCAATCAGGTGCGCGGTGTACTGAAGAGCTGTGCGGTGAAGGCACCGGGCTTTGGCGAGCGACGCAAGGCACTGCTCGAGGACATCGCTACGCTCACCGGGGGAACCGTGATCGCGGAGGAACTCGGCGTGAAGCTCGAGGATGCGCGGCTCGAGCAGCTCGGTCGCGCACGGCGCATCGTCATCGACAAAGACACCACAACGCTCATCGGCGGCGCCGGCGAGAAGCCGCGCATCGAGGCGCGCATCAACATGCTGCGCAAGGAGATCGACGAAGCGGGCAGCGACTACGACCGCGACAAGCTCAAGGAGCGACTCGCCAAGCTCGCCGGCGGCGTCGCGGTGATTCGGGTGGGAGCCCCGTCGGAATCGGAAATGAAGGCGCGCAAGGAGGCTCTCGACGATGCGATCAGTTCCACCAAGGCGGCGGTTGCCGAAGGCATCGTGCCCGGAGGGGGGCTCGCTCTGCTGCGCGCGAGCGCCGCTGTGCTTGCCAGCGAGACCGAGTGCAGCGGTGATGAGCGCACCGGAGCGCAGATCCTGCGCCGCGCGCTTGAGGCCCCCACCCGCCAGATCGCGGAGAATTCCGCGGCGGACGGCGGTGTGGTGGTCGACCGCATGCTCAACGGCAGTGGCAACATCGGCTTCGATGCGGCAAGCAAGCGCTTCGTCGATCTGCTCGAGGCCGGCATCGTTGACCCGGTGAAGGTCGTGCGTACCGCGCTCGAGAATGCCGTGTCTGTCGCCAGCGTACTGCTGTTGACCGAGGCGACGTTGACCGAACGGCCGGAAAAACCGGCCGAGCCGAATGGCGCAGCCGAGGAGATGTAAGCGCGGCAAAGATCGCACCAATGTTGATGCCAACCCGCTCGCTCGCGGATAATCGGTGCGGTTCACCCCCTGCGCGGAGAGCCCCTCTTGCCCCACAACACCGTCAGCTTTCTGTTCGATCTGGACGGCACACTGGTCGACAGCGTGTACCAACATGTTCTCGCCTGGCAGCAGGCGCTGCACGCGGCCGGGATCGAGCTGTCGGTCTGGCGCATCCACCGGCGAATCGGCATGAGCGGGGGGCTATTTACTGAGATGCTACTGCGCGAGGTCTCGGTCGCCATTACCCCGGAGCTGCTTGAAACGCTGCAGCGACACCACGCCGAGGCGTATGCGCGGCTGGTGCCGTGGGTCCGTCCGCTGCCGGGCGCCAAGGAGTTGCTCGCCTATCTGAGCGAAGCCGGACTGCCGTGGGCGGTTGCCACCAGCGGCCGCATGAACTCCGCACAGTTCAATCTGCAAGCCCTTGGGATCGATCCGGCCCGAGTCGCCGTGATCACGCGCGACGACGTGGCGCACGCCAAGCCCGACCCGGATCTGTTCCTCGCCGCAGCGGCGCGGCTTGGCACCGACATCCACTCCGCCGTCATCGTGGGGGACAGCATCTGGGACATGCTCGCCGCACGCCGTGCACACGGACTGGGCGTCGGCCTGCTCTCCGGCGGCTATGGCCAGGAGGAGCTCGCGCGCTCCGGCGCGATTCGCGTCTACGATGATCCGGCCGATCTGCTGCGCCACATCGATGAGGTCGGTGGCCGGATCTGAGGCATGACGCTCACGGGGCACGAACGTGCAGTCGGCTCTCCCAGCGTGAAACGGCGTCAGAGCCTTCCTCCGTCTGCAGTCCGAGACTCGCCAAATCCGCCGGTCTGACCCGCCATCACGCGGGGTGCACGTAATCGACCTCGGTCATCATGCCGTCCATCAGATGCACAAGGTTGTGACAGTGCAGCACCCATCGGCCGGGGGGTGAGTTGGCAAGGAAACGCCACGTGCTCGTCCCACCCGCCGGTACCAGCGTCGTGTCCTTGCGCAGTGGGTACCGCAGGCGCTGGCCGGACTGTTCCACCAGTTCGAACACATGGCCGTGCAGATGCATCGGATGATCCATGTCAGTGGGATTGGTAAAGTGAATCTGCACGAGTTGCCCGCTGCGGACGCCAATCTTCGGCGTGTGCGGCCAAATCTTCCCGTCGATCGTCCAGTGCGGATCACCCGGCATGCCCCCGCCGAGCCGCAATGTCTTGCGCACAGTGGCCGCCCCGAGCGGATCGGGCTCGCCGGCCGGAATCGGCTCGCCCGCTCCGGCCAGCCCATAGGTGAACAGACGGGCACCCGCGAGCGACGGCGGCGGTGCCTCAGGAGCCTGGTGGGCAGCCTCTGCGGTGCGGATCAGCACCGATTGGCGATGGTCATGAAGGTCGCCCGCGAGGCTCTCGAGCAACCAGGCGCCCGGCCGGGTCACTTCGAACCACGCATCGTAGCGCTCGGCAACGCCGATGCGCAGCGCATCGACCTGTACCGGATGTGGCAACAGGTTGCCGTCGCTGTGCGTGACCCGCAAGGAGTGGCCCGCCAGGCGCACATAGTGCGTCAGAGTCGGGCTTGCATTGAGCAGGCGCAGACGCACCGTCTGGCCCACTTTGACCATGAGGGGGCGGGTCTGCGGATAGGCGGCTCCGTTGATGCAATGGGACAGGTAACGGACCGCATCACCCATCGTCATCGACATTGACTTCATCGCGGCAGGCTTGCCGGTCATGCCCCCCATGCCCCCCATGCCCCCCATGCTGCCCATGCTGCCCATGCCCGCCAGCGCGCGCATCCCGTCCGCATTCAAACCGGGCGGCGTGCCCACCGAAGCGTCGCTGCGCCCAGCGAGCGCTGCGCGCAAGCTGTCGAGGTCCGGCACGTCATGCAGGATCAGCACCACTTCCACGTCGGCGCGCGGTTCGCGCGGGTCCTCAACCAGGAATGCCCCGAACAGACCGAGTGCATCCTGATCGCCCACGTGGGAGTGGTACCAGCGAAATCCCGGTGGATCGGGCTTGTAGGTGTAGATGAACTCCCCGCCGTCTGGCACCGGCGGCTGCGTCACATAGGGCACGCCGTCCATGTCATTGGGCAAAATCATGCCGTGCCAATGGATGGTGCTCGGCCTGCCAGTGTGGTTGATGAATCGGGCACGGAAGGTCTGTCCGTAGCGCACCCGCAGCAGCGGGCCGGGCACGCGTCCGTTGTAGGCCAGCCCCGTGAAATTCACGCCGATGCGGTTGGGGTAACGGTATGGACGGGCCTCGAGCGTGACGTCGACCCGATCCCGATCCGCCGCGCGCGCGCTCAAGGGCGGCAGCACCATCCAGCTCATCGCCGCACTGCTGAGTGTCACTGACCGGTGCAGGAAATCACGGCGTCGCATCATTTTTCTCCTTCGCTGGCGCTCGACGGAAGCGGGCAGCAGATGCCCGTCGCTCCCCTCACCCGCAGCCCGCAGCCCGCAGCCCGCAGCAGCGCAGGCAGCGATGTCCGGGGTAAATTCACCACGACTCTGGGTAGACCCGCAGTGCTGCACCGGGTTCCGCGCGGCGCATGGGGAGCGCCGCCCTGAAGCCTACCGCAATCTCAGCGCCCGCGCGGCATCGGCGCCGCGGGAAGGCTCAGGATGCGGCCGGCTGCGAGGCCGAGGTTTCCGCGCCGGACGTGGGATGCCACAGCTCCTGGATCGACTCCAGCGTCCGGCCCTTGGTCTCCGGCACGAAACGCAGCACGAACAGCGCCGCGAGAATCGCTCCGGCGCTGTAGAGCCAATAGGCGAACCCGTGGTTGAAGTGCCGGTTGAGGTACGCACTGCCGTCGAGCATCGGGAAGGTGAGCGACACGATGAAGTTCATGATCCATTGCGCGCCGATGGCTACCGACATGGCCTTGCCGCGGATTGAGTTGGGATAGATCTCCGCGAGCATCACCCACACCACCGGCCCCCAGGAGAACGAGAAGCCCATGATGTAGAGCATCACCGCTCCGACGGCCAGATACGACGCGCCGCCCGCCCGCCCGCCCGCCACCGGCCCGGCGGCACTGACCAGATGCAGGTCGAACAGCAAGCCGATCACGATCATCGCCGCGGCCATCACCAGCGCGCCGGCGATGAGCAGCGGCTTGCGGCCGAGCCGATCGACGGTGAAGGTGGCCACGAGCGTAAACACCGTCATGGTCACGCCGACGAAAGTCGCAGACTCCCACAGCGCCTGATTGGCGGAGGCGCCCATGTTCTCGAACATGTGCGGCGCGTAATACAGCACCGCGTTAATGCCGACCAGCTGCTGGAACACCGACAGCATGATCCCGACTACGAGCACCAGCGTGCCGAAGCTGAGCAGCGGTCGGGTGTGCTGCACGAGTGTCGCTTTGATCTCGCGCAGCGTCGCCGCGGCGCCGTCCACACCATTCAGCCGCTCGAGCAGCCGCAGCGCCTCCGGGTCACGATCCTTCAGCACCAGATAGCGCGGGGTCTCCGGGACCATCAGCATGAACAGGATCAACAGTGCCGCCGGAATCGCCGCCGACGCCAGCATGTAACGCCACGCGCTCGCCATCAGATACGCCTGACTATGACCGGATTGGATTAGCCAGTTGACGAAGTAGACCAGGTTGATGCCAACCACAATGGCGATCTGCTGAAACGTGACCAGCATGCCGCGGGTCGAGGGCGGCGCAACCTCGGCGATGTACATCGGCGCGAGCATCGAGGCCATGCCGATGGCGACGCCGGCGAGTGTCCGATAGCCCAGGAACACCGGTAAGGCGCGGTAGCCCGTGGCGCCGAGCAGGCCCCAGAGGAACTCCGGATAACCCGCACCGAGGGAGGAGATGAAGAACACCACCCCGGCGAGCAACAGCCCGCCCTTGCGCCCGATGCGTGTTGAGATCGGACCGGCCAGGGCAGCACCAATGGCGCAACCGATGAGCGCAATCGAAATCGCAAAGCCGGAGAGAAAGTTTGCATCCGCTGCACTCAGATGCAGCGGTGCGACGAAATTGTGGGTGATCGCGCCGGTGACGCCCGAAATCACCGCGGTGTCATAGCCGAACAACAATCCGCCCAGGGTCGCGGCGGCGGTCAGCGCGACCACGAGCCCGGTATTGCCTCTGCTCATCGGAACCCCCTCGTTTGGTATCGCTACCATCCCCCCGGGAGCTGGCGCTTGTCAAGCGGCCGGGCGGCCTCAGGCGGCGCCACCCTTCGGCCGAGCCGCCGACTCGCGCGTGATCAGCTCATGGGCAACCAGACGGTGCACGGGCTCGGCCACCGCCCCGCGGCGGCCGCCGCGCACAGCCGCGACCAACATGTCGACCGCCTCGCCGGCCATCTGTGCGATCGGCTGGTGAATCGTGGTGAGTCCCGGCCAGATGTTCGCCGCAATCAGACTGTCGTCGAAACCGACCACTGTCAGATCGTTCGGAACCTCGAGCACGCGGCGATGCGCCTCGGCCATCACCGCCGCGGCCATGTCGTCATTGCTGGCGAAGATTGCTGTCGGCAGCGGCTCGACCGCCAGCAACTTACGCGCCGCATCGAGTCCGGAGCGGAACGTGAAAAAACCCTGCTCGACGCGCGGGGCGGGCAGCTTGCCGTGCTCCTCGACCGCCGCCATGAAGCCACGCCAGCGCTCTTCGCTCGCGGTCTGATTGGGATGCCCCTTGATGAACCCGAGGCGCGTATGTCCGAGTGACAGCAGATAACGCGTCATCTCGCGCGCCGCATCGAAATCATCAATGCTGACGCACATCGCATCCGCCGGCGGCCGACCTGCCGCCACCGCAACGATGCGCATGCGCGCGGCCTGCAGCTCGGCGCGAATCACCGCCGACTCGCACAGCGGCGGCGGCAGCACGACACCGACGACGCCACCGGCGACCAAACGGCGCACCGCGCGGCGTGATGCCGCGGGGGTCATCTCGCATTTCTCGAGCACCAATTGCACGCCGTGCCGGGTTGCCGCATCGAGCGCACCGACCAGGAATTCGCTGAGGTACGATGCGCTCGGGTTGCCGTAGAGCAGTCCCATGCGCTCCCCGCGTGCGCTGGCGAGGTTGCGCGCGGCGAGATTTGGCGAGTAGCCGAGCTGGCGCACCGCCTGCAGGACCGTCTGACGCGTCGCATCGCTCACGTACTGGCCGCCGTTGACCACCCGTGAGACGGTCATTGGCGAGACGCCGGCGAACCGCGCCACATCCTTGATGGTCACGCTTCTGCGGGCGCCGCTTCGGGATTTTCGCGCCGGTTTGTTCATCGAGCCTCTGGGTGATACCGCGTTCACCAACGCAAACGTGAGCCGGACTTTAGCATAGGGGCGCCGCACCCCGGGGCGCGCACCCGCCGCCCCGCCCCGCGGTCCCGGCAGGGAGCGCGGCCATGCATGATAGCGCGACCAAGCGTACACGCCCGGCGGTCCGCCGCGCCGCGCGGCGCGCCCCCTTGAACCGCTCCGGGGGCTTCCTCTAGTCTCTCGGGGCGCACCGCGCCCCAGCAGGAGTTTTCTGGTGCCTCGAGCCACCCCTGTCACCCATACCCTGCCCTCGGGCCGGCGGATCGTGCGCGAGGGTCTGCCGCGGCGCCGTTGGCAGGACCTGTATCACCGCTTCATGACTCTCAGCTGGCCGCGGCTGTTCGCTAGCTTCGCCGGCTTCTTTATCGCGTTCAATCTGCTGTTCGCCGCGCTGTACTCCCTGCAGCCGGGCGACCTCGCCCATCTGAATCCACCCGGATTCTGGGGCCGGTTCTTCTTCAGCGTCGAGACGCTCGCCACCGTCGGCTACGGCGACATGCATCCGCAGACGGTGTTCGCGCACCTGATCGCCTCGGTCGAGATATTCGTCGGCATGATGAGCCTGGCGCTCATCGCCGGCATGATGTTCGCACGCTTCTCGCGCCCCACCGCGCGCATTCTGTTCGCCCGACACGCAGTCATCCGCCCGCTCGACGGCCTACCGACGCTGATGCTGCGCGCGGCCAATGAGCGGCACAACGTCATCATGGAGGCGCAGGCGCATCTGCGCCTCGCCCGGGACGAGCGGAGCATCGAGGGCTACCGAATCCGACGCATCTACGATTTGCGCCTCCGGCGCAGCGAGCAGCCCGCGTTTCTCTACGGCTGGACGGTGCTGCACACACTCGAGCCGGACAGCCCGCTCGCAGACGCTACCGCCGAGTCGCTACGGGCTGCCAACGCCTTCCTGATTCTGACCCTGAGCGGCATCGATGAGACGACGGGCCAGACGCTCATGGCGCACCAGGAGTACACGGCGGATTCGCTGCGCTGGCAGCACACCTTCGCCGACATCCTCACCAACGGTCCCGACGGCGTCGACCGCGTCGATTACTCGAGATTCCACGACATCCTGCCGCTCGAGTGAGTCGCCTCGGGCCCGCCCGTCACGAGCCGCACGGCCCGCGCGCTGCACTCAGCCGGATGGTGGCGCTGAGGGTGGCGTCGGGCTCGAGCAGGCACAGACCGGTGTGCTCGGGCGGCTCAGGCCGATTGAGCGCATCCGGCATGTGACTCACCGGCTCGAGGCACACGAACGCCTCGCCCGGCGGCAAGTACAGGTGCAGCCAGCGCAGCGGCGCTGCGCCGCGCAGGCGCACGCACAGCGACTCCTCGGGCCACTCGAGCTCAGCCAGACCCTGCCACCCGGTGTAGCAGTGATCGATCAGCCGATCAGCAGGCAGCATCAGTCCCTGCGACCAGTCGCCAAACGAGTTCCCGGGCGCGAGGCATCTCGGCAGACACTGATCATCGGTCAGCCACAGCTGCGCGAGCGCGGCGCGCAGTCGCATGCGCGGCGAGCGGCGGAAATACGGATGCCAGCCGAGACCGGCCGGCATCGGTTGCGCGGAACGATTCTGTAGCGACAGCGCCACCTCGAGACCGCCCGCATCGAGCGAGAGCCGCTGGTGGGCCACGTAGCGCCAGGGCCACTGACCGGGCTCGTGTTCAAACACCAGAGTGACCTGCTGCGCCTCGAGGCACTCGACGCGCCAGGGCGCTCGCCAACCCTCACCGTGCAACGGATGCGCCTGCCCGGGAGCGTTGCGCGCGAGGTGCACCTCGAACGCGCCGCAGCGAAAGTGCCCGTGCGCGATGCGGTTGGCGTAGGGCACGAGCGCAAAGGCTGCGCTCGTAAACGGTTCGTCGGCCCCGGGCGGCGCGCGCCGCAGCAGCGGCACATCCTGAAAGCTGAGGCCCGCCAGCGATGCGCCGAGCGCCGGAAGCACCTCGAGCGCGTAATCACCGTACGTCAATGCGATCAATTCAGGCTCACCTGCGTGCATCACGACTCCCCGCCCTCCCGATCAACATCGCCTGCGCATGGCCGGCAGTGCTCACGCGTCGCCGCCGAGCGCTGCGGGAATGGACCCATTGGCGCCCAGCGCGCGGTAGGCCTCGAGCAGCGCTTGTCCGAACGCGGGTACCGACACGAGGTGCGGAGGAAAAATCTCCCGCACCGCCAGGAATCGCCCGACATCGCGTTGCGGCTCATCGGTGCATGCCGCCCCGACCCGTAGCAGCTGTTCGGCCTCGGGGTCGATCAACGTCGCGCCGCTACGGGCTCGAGCGATCACAAAGCGCATCCAGGCCGCGATCGGCAGCGCCAGGCGCGCCAGGGGCCGGCCCGCGGCGAGCGCCTCCGCGGCCACCGGTAACAAACGCACCGGCAGCTTCTTCGAGCCGTCCCAGGCGATCTGCGCAAGTTGATGCCGCACGCTGGGGTTGCGCAGACGCTCGAGCGTCGCGGCACGGTACGCGGCCCCATCCATCCCCGCAGAGGCGGGCAGGCTCGAGCCCAGATCCTCCCGCAGCAGCTGCTCGATGAACTGCGCAAGCGGACGGTCAGCCATCGCCTCCGCCACGGTTGCTCGACCGCGCAACAGACCGATGTAGGCGAGCGCGGAGTGCGCGCCATTGACGATGCGCAGCTTGGCTCGCTCGTAGTGCGACACATCGCGCGCCAGCGTGATGCCGACCGATGCCCAGTCCGCCCGGCGCACCTCGGGCACGTCCTCGATGACCCATTGCGTGAAGTGCTCGCGCTGCACCGGCCAGTCATCGCGCAGGCCGCTCATCTGTGCGACCCGCTCGATGAGTTCGGCGTCGCTGGCCGGAGTGATGCTGTCGACCATGGTGCGGGGGAACGCCACCTGCGAGCCGATCCACTCCGCGAGCCCCGGGTCGATGTGCCGGGCGAACGCGATCAGCGCGGCGCGCAGTGTCGGTCCGTTCGCCGGCAGGTTGTCGCAACTGAGGAGCACAAAGGGGCGCTGGCCGCCCGCACGCCGCCGCCGCAGCCCCTCGACCAGAAAACCAATGACGCTGCGCGGGGCGCCCGGCGCGGCGAGGTCGTGCACGATGTCCGGATGACTCGCATCGAGCACGCCATCGCAATTGAGGCAGTACCCCTTCTCCGTCACGGTCAGCGTCACGACCTCCGTCGCCGCCGCCACCAGGCGGGCGAACACCGCCGCCCGATCGATCGGAGCCACCAGGATCTCGCGCAACGCCCCGATGAGGCGCAGCCGCGGCTGCGCCGCAAGCTCAAACAGACCGTAGAGATAGTCCTGCGGCGCGAGCGCATTGCGGGCGGCGACGCTGTGCAGCGCCACTGCGCTGATGGCCCACCGCGGATCGCTGCCGAGCAGCCGATCGGCGTAGTAGGCCTGGTGGGCCCGATGAAACGCGCCCGCGCCGAAATGCACCCAGCCGATGTGACAGTCCGCCCGGCGGTATGTCGGGCAGAGCACGCCGCCCCGCGCCTGCGCCAGAGTTCGCTCGCTGAGCCGCGGTCGTTCCATTGTCCCGAGCCTACTGATAGCGTTATCATTTTGCAACGCATTCGGGCGCCGGGGGGGGCAAGCGTGATCCACATCCGACACTGTTGGTGCCGCCACGGGCGACACGCGCCACTTCTGCTGGGACTGTTCGCCGCCCTCACCTGCGCCGGGGCAGTGCAGGCGCACGACGGCTACCGGCTGTGGCTGCGCTATCGGCCGGTGCCTGCGGCCTGGCTCGCCCGCTACCGCCGCTCCGCGACCGAACTCGTCCCGCTCGGCAGGCTGACTCCCACATTGCGCGCGGCCAGGGCGGAACTCGTGCGCGGACTCACAGGCCTGCTCGGCACAGCGCCGCGCAGTACAGTCACGGTCACGACCAACGGCGCCATTCTGTTTGGAAACGCGCACGATTCGCCACTGATCCGCAGCCTGCGTCTCGGCCTGCGGCGGGTGGGTGCCCAGGGCTACGTGATTCGCACCCTCACTCTGCGGGGACGCCATATCACCGTCATCGCCGGCAACACCGACGTTGGCGTGCTTTATGGCGTATTCCGCTTCCTGCGGCGCCTGCAGACCCGCCGGCCCGTCAACGCCCTCGCGCTCAGCACGCGGCCGAAGATCCGCTACCGCGTGCTGGATTTCTGGGACAACCTCGACGGCACGGTCGAGCGCGGCTATGCCGGCAGCTCGATCTGGAAGTGGAACGAGTTACCGCAGTACCTCTCGCCCCGCTACACCGATTTCGCGCGCGCCTGCGCCTCGATCGGTATCAATGGGGTGGTGCTGAACAACGTCAACGCCAGTCCGTACGTTCTCACTCCGTTGTATCTGACCAAGATTGCCGCGCTCGCCCGGGTACTGCGTCCCTACGGCATCCGCGTCTACCTGTCTGTACCATTCAGCGCGCCCATCACCGTCGGTCGGCTCTCGAGCGCCGACCCGCTCGATCCGGCGGTGCAGGGTTGGTGGCGGCGCAAGGTCGGGCAGATCTACCGCGCCGTGCCGGATTTCGGCGGCTTTCTGATGAAGGCGGATTCGGAAGGCGAGCCGGGACCGGAACATTACGGACGCACGCAGGCGCAGGGGGCGAATCTGCTCGCCCGGGCACTCGCCCCCTACCACGGCCTCGTTATGTGGCGCGCGTTCGTGTACTCGACCCGAGCGGACTCGCCAGACCGTGTCAAGCAGTCCTATGACGTCTTCAAACCTCTCGACGGACAGTTTGACCGCAACGTGATTCTGCAGGTCAAGAATGGTCCGCTCGACTTCCAGCCGCGCGAGCCGTTTCATCCCCTGTTTGGAGCCATGCCGCGAACCAACCTGATGCTCGAGCTGGAGATCACCAAGGAATACCTCGGCCAGCAGACGAGCCTGGTGTATCTCGGTACGCTCTTCGAGGATGCGTTACGTGCCGACACGTGGGCGCAGGGACGCGGCTCGACCGTGGCACGCGTGATCGACGGCTCGCTCTACGGCCAGCACGACACGGCCATCGCCGGCGTCGCCAACATCGGCTCCGATCGCAACTGGTGCGGCTCGATCTTCAACCAGTCGAACTGGTATGCATTTGGGCGCCTGGCGTGGAATCCCGACGCCTCCGCGCACACCATCGCCGCACAATGGGTACGCATGACCTTCACCAACAACTCGGCGTTCGTTCGCCCGGTGGTGGGCATGATGATGGCCTCGCGCGAGGCGGTGGTCGACTACACCGACCCGCTCGGACTGGCCAGTCAAATGGCCGCCGGCACGCACTTCGGCCCGGGGCCCTGGGTCGCCCCGGGTCCGCACATGCCGCCCGACTGGTCGAGCACCTATTACAGCCGCGCCGATGCTGGCGGGATCGGCTTTGACCGCACGGCGAGCGGCAGTGACGCCATCGCACAGTACGCCGCGCCGGTAGCGGCACGGTTTGCCAGCCTGCGGCACTGCCCCGAGGACCTGCTGCTGTGGTTTCATCACCTGCCCTGGAGCTACCGCCTGCGCTCCGGGCGAACGTTGTGGGATGCTCTCGTACGGCATTACGTGCGCGGCGTTGATGCTGTCAAGCGCATGCGCGCCACCTGGGCGGGGCTTGCGCCGTACGTCGATCCACGTCGCTTCCGCCTGACGGCTGCGTTCCTAGCCATCCAAGAACACAATGCCATGTGGTGGCGCGATGCGAGCATCGCGTACTTCCAGTCGATCTCGCACCTACCGCTGCCCACCGGCGTCGCAGCGCCACCGGATCGGCTGCGCGCCTATGAAGCATTCTGCATTCCCTACGTGGCCGGCACACCCGGGGCCGGACCGGCCTGCCCGCCCGATGATGCGCCCGTGCCGCATTGAGCCCGACCGTACCCGTGCGCAGAAGGAGTTCGCATGAGCGAGGAGTTCCATCCGCCAGCGAGCGCGACGCTTCACCCCGATCGCCTCTTGCCCGCCGACCCGGCCACGCGCGCCATCGCCCGCCGACTGCTTGCTGCGGTGCGGGCGTTGCCCATCATCAGCCCGCACGGACACACCGATGCGCGCTGGTTCGCAACCGACGAGCCGTTCCGCGACCCAGCCTCGCTGCTGATTACACCCGATCACTATCTCACCCGCATGCTGTACAGCCAGGGCGTAGCACTCGAGGCGCTCGGCGTGCAGCCGGCCGGCGAACAGGGTCCGCCACCGGACCCGCGGTCCATCTGGCACACCTTTGCCGCGCACTATCATCTCTTTCGCGGCACGCCGTCCCGAGTCTGGCTCGACTGGGTTCTCACCGAAGTATTCGGCACCGACACACCGCTCACGGCGGCCAATGCCGAGCGCACCTACCGGCACATCAGCGAACAGCTCGCCACGCCGGCCTTCCGGCCTCGGGCGCTGTTCGATCGCTTCGGCATCGAGGTGCTCGCGACCACCGAGTCCCCGCTCGACTCCCTGGCGCACCATGCGGCGATCCGCGCCAGCGGCTGGCCCGGACGAGTCATCACCGCATACCGTCCCGATCCGCTGGTCGATCCTCAGACCCCGGGATTCGTGCACAACCTCGCGCGCTTCGCCGAGATCACCGACACCGACACGTTCACTTGGCGGGGATATCTCACCGCGCACCGGGCACGGCGCGCGGATTTCGTCACCGCCGGCGCCACGTCCACGGACCACGGCCATCCGAGCGCGCGCACCGCCGATCTCGACCCGCACGCCGCCGAGGCCTTGTTCGAGCGCGTCGTGCACGGGGCTCGCTCCGGCACTCTGTCGAGCGTCGAGGCAGAGACCTTCCGCGCCCAGATGCTCACGGAAATGGCCCGCATGAGCCTGGATGACGGGCTCGTGCTGCAGATACATCCCGGTGCCTGCCGCGATCACAACACTCCGCTTGCGCGACGCCTTGGGGCCAACATCGGTGCGGACATCCCAACGCCGACGCAATACGTCGAGGCACTGCGCCCATTGCTCACGCGCTTCGGCAACGAACCCACGCTGACGCTCATCGTGTTCACGCTGGATGAGTCCACCTACAGCCGCGAACTGGCACCGCTTGCCGGCCATTACCCGGCCCTGAAGCTCGGGCCGGCGTGGTGGTTCCACGACAGCCCAGAGGGTCTGATGCGCTTTCGCGAGCAGACCACCGAAACGGCCGGGTTCTACAACACCGTAGGCTTCAACGATGACACCCGGGCGTTCCTGTCGATCCCGGCACGCCACGACGCCGCGCGGCGCGTCGACTGTGCCTTCCTCGCCCGGCTCGTCGCCGAGCACCGCCTGCCCGAAGGGGAAGCCGTGCAGGTGGCCTGCGACCTCGCCTACCATCTGCCGAAGCGGGCCTACCGCCTATAGCTCTCCGTCATCGGGCGGTGCCGCTGCTCCGGCACCGCCCGCGCAAGAGCGCGCCGCGCACTCAGCGCAACGCGAATGCCCGATAAGAGTGCGGCGCGACCCGTACGACGAAGCTCGTCTGCTCCTGCTCACTCGGCAGCGGGCTCGGCGTAATGAGCGGCGCAGGTAACACGCTCTGCCCGGAACGCAGATCAACAAGCTCGCGTGCGCCGCGGTGAACGAACACCCGCACGGTCACGGGCCGCGGCAGATACGACTCGATGATGAACGTCTGGTTGCTGTACGCAAACAGGGCCACGTGCGCCGGCGCATTGATCCGCACCGGGAAGCGCGCAAGCACATAGGCGCGCAGCAGGTTCAGGACCGGCTCGGGCAGCCGGTACAGATCCCCCATGTTGCTCGGCACGTTGAGCACGTACAACTGGCCGTGCGCGTAGCCGGTCATCAGCAGCACCGGTACGCCGTGTGCTGCCGACTCGCCCTGGATCACCGGCCAGCTGTCATTGGTATAAAAGCGGATCCCCGGGAAGATCACGCGCCGCGCGCGCTCGCCGGGCACGTTTAATCCTGCCGTGCTGCCCCCGGAGATGCTGCCGAGATAGTGCCGAACCGCCATCGGCACTCCCGTGTAGGTGATCTCGGCCACACCACGGATACCGCGATGCGCACGCTCGAGCGCATGCAGCAGCCCCGAGGTGATGATCACGTCGGCACCGGCCTTGAGCCGTGCCTCGATCTGTGGCACGAGATGCGGATCAGCGGCAGCCTGCGCCGTGAGCAGCACCACCGGCGCGTGCGTCGGAAAGTGCGGCATCAGATTGATCGGGATGCCGATGTTGCCGAGATAGTTCTGCAGGAAGTCCTCGCCGCTCGACTGAAACGGCTTGTAGCTCGCGATGCCGATTGGAGTCCCGAG
This sequence comes from Pseudomonadota bacterium, assembly GCA_021847105.1. GTDB lineage: Bacteria > Pseudomonadota > Gammaproteobacteria > Steroidobacterales > Steroidobacteraceae > 13-2-20CM-66-19. The sequence goes on from JAJZUT010000014.1 coordinate 69,733, forward strand.
CTTGCCGAGGAAGGCATCAACCTGTCCGAGCGCATTACCGGCAACGCTCGCCCAGCCGGGCACGGCCTCCGAGCCGGGCGGCGCATGAAATTCGCGCTCCATCGCGCTCCATTGGAAGCTCGTCCGATCGTGTGCCCACGCGCTGCGCGCCCCGGGGCTCACCGGCTCGCTCACCGCGAGCTGCGGCCAGCTGAACAACGTGATCTCGGGCACCTTGGCGAACAACGTATCCCACAATTGCTCGGCGTAGCGATCGACGTACCGGTCGCCGAAGGTATCGACCCAGCCGCCCTCGGCAGCATGCGGACGGATGTTGTGGTAATAGCGATAGATGAGATAGCTCTCGTACTGCTGCAGCATCTGTGCGGTGTGCACAGGATCGCGCGTCTCGTCACCGGTGTAGATACCGGAGAACATCTTCGCCTCCCGATCGAGGTCAAAGCCGAGCCCCTGGAAGTGTTCGTACCAGTTGGGATACTTGATGATCACCTTGACGCGGGGATTGACCTTGCGGGCCTCATCGATGATCAGATTGCGGGCCACCCAGCGCATCTTGCGCAGGCGGTAGCGAGTCCAGCTGAGTTCGCCCTTGGCTCGGATATCGGCCATGCTGCGGGTGTTAAAGAAGGTGAAGTCATCGAGGATGACGGTATTGAAGTGGCGCGCGGCCAAGCGCACCGCGCGCTTGCAGAGCGCAATGTCGTGGGGGTTCTCAAAATCGAATGAATTGAACTGATTGTAGCGGTTGCGGCCCGCGAACAGCGTAATGCCACCATCGACCGTGATGCCGCGGCGGCGGAAAAATGCGCTGATGCGCGCCAGCGAGCCCGGATCGGCAAACACCTGATCGCGGTATACCTCGAGGTAGACTTTGTTGAAATGCACCTGACTCCAAATGCGCGCAAACTGTCGGTGCAACGTCTGCGGGTTGGCCAGCTGGCGCGTGGAGGTCACCGGGATGTACACCGCCACGCTGAAATTGCGGTACGGCCGCTGCGCAGCGCCGGCCGGCGGCGATAGCGACGCCCCGATGCACAACAGTCCGGTCAGAGCAGCCAGAACCTTGACCATTCGATTCTCTCTTCTCATCATGCGCGCCCCCTTCTCTCGCGTACGCGAATCGATCTGCCGGCGCTCGGCACCCCCGTCACCGGCTCACCAGTCCCACATCGTGCCGTCGGTCAGACGGGCAATCGGCAGCTGCCTCGGATTGTATGGGTAGCGCGCGGCCAGGCGCTCATCGAGACTGACGCCGTGCCCGGGACTCTCGCCGCAGTGCAGATAACCTTCCCGCAACGTGTAGTCGTGCGGGAACACGGCGTCGGTCTCCTGTGTATGTTGCATGTATTCCTGGATGCCGAAGTTCGGCACCCAGGTGTCAAAGTGCAGAGCTGCGCCGAGGGTGATCGGTGACAGATCGGTCGCGCCGTGAAAGCCGGTGCGCGCGCGGTGCAGCGCGGCGAGATCGGCAATGCGGCGCACGTGGCTGATGCCACCGGCGTGCACGATCGTGGTGCGGATGTAATCGATCAGCTGCCGTTCGAGCAACGCGCGGCAGTCCCACACGGAGTTAAACACTTCGCCCACAGCCAGCGGCGTCACCGAATGCCGCCGGATGAGCTCGAAGCCGTCGGGATTTTCAGCTGGCGTGGCGTCCTCCAGCCAGAACAAGCGGAACGGCTCGAGATCGCGCGCCAGCCGCGCCGCCTCGATAGGCGTGAGGCGGTGATGCGCGTCGTGCAGCAGTTCGATCTCCCGCCCGTGGTCGGCCCGCAGCCGCTCGAACAGCCGCGGCACCATGTCCAGATACGCCGGCGTCGACCAGAGGGTCTCGAGCGGCAATTCGCTCTCGGCCGGTTCGTAGGCGTTCTTCATGCGGGTGACGCCATATGGTTTGGCGAGTCCCGGCACGCCGCACTGCGCCCGCACGGCCCGATAGCCCTGCGCGGCGAACCGCCCCACTTCGGCGCTCGTCTCCTCGGGATCCCGGCCGCTCGCATGACCGTAGACGAGCACGCCCTCTCGGCTGCGCCCACCAAGCAGCCGGTACAGCGGCAGTCCCGCCATCTTGCCGAGGATGTCCCACAGCGCAACGTCGACTGCCGCAATTGCTGTCATGGTGACCGGACCGCGCCGCCAGTACGCGCCCCGGTAGAGAAACTGCCAGGTGTCCTCGATCCGCCCCGCATCCCGACCGATGAGATTGGGAATCACGTGATGCTCGAGGTAGGCCGCAACGGCCAGCTCGCGCCCGTTGAGCGTTGCGTCCCCGAGACCCGAGATTCCCGAGCGCGTCTCGATCAGCAGGGAGACGAAGTTGCGGCCCGGCGAGGTGACGATCACGCGTGCGGCGACAATCCGCCGATCCCGCTCCGAGCCGGGCGAGTCAGTCTGCATATCGACCATGGCTTTCGACTCCGATAAACGCCGTGCCGCACCGACGCGCCGCACGGTGGAACTGGACGGTGCGGCGGCAGATGTTCATGCAGCGGCCAGAGGCACCGGCGACCAGCGCGGTGCGAGCAACTGAATCACCCCAAGTGCCACCAGATACAATCCGCCGGCGATACTGAACAGGAGCGCATAGCTGCCGGTGGCCTGCAGCAGCAAGCCCACGGCGGTCGAGACCAACGCGCCGGAGATCGCCCCGGCGAAGCCGCCAAGGCCGACGACGGAAGCCACCTCGACACTCGGATACAGATCCGAGACGGTCGTGAACAGATTTGCCGACCAGCCCTGATGTGCCGCCGCGGCGAGTCCGATGAGTCCGACCGCGGCCCAGAGCTCGTGTACGGCGGACGTCCACACCACTGGGACCACCGCGAGCGCGCACAGCAACATCGCGCCCTTTCGCGCGGCATTGAGGCTCCAGCCGGCGCGCATCAGCCGGCCGGCGAGCCAGCCTCCGCCGATGCTGCCGGCATCGGCCATCGCGTAGATGCTGATGAGCGGTAGCGCGAGCGAGGTCAGATCGAGCCCGTAGCGGTGGTGCAGATACTTCGGCAGCCAGAACAACAGAAACCACCACACCGGATCGGTGAGGAATTTACCGGCCACGAATGCCCAGGTCTGGCGGTGACGCAGCAGCGCGCGCCAGCGAAGCGGCCGGCGCGCAGACGCCGCGTCCCCATCGGCGACGATATAGGCGAGCTCCTGTGCGCGCAGACGCCGATGTTGCCCGGGTGGCCGGTAGACGATGAGCCAGGTGAGAAGCCACGCCGCGCTCAGCACGCCGGTCAGCAGGAACCCCGAACGCAGTCCCCACAGCGACACCGCAATGGGCACGACGAACGGCGCGATCAGCGCCCCGACGTTCGAACCGGCATTGAACAGACCCGTGGCGAAGGCGCGCTCGCGACGCGGAAACCACTCCGCAACCGTCTTCACGGCTGCCGGGAAATTGCCCGCTTCGCCAAGTCCAAGCATGAAGCGGGCCGCTGCGAATGCCAGTACGGTGCGCGCCAGCGCGTGACTCATGGCGGCCACGCTCCACAGTCCGATCGCGAGCGCGTACCCGAGGCGCGTCCCGAGCTTGTCGATCAGCGCACCGGCGGCCACCAGACCGATCGCATAGGCGACCTGAAATGCCGCGACGATGTAGCCATAGTCAAGCTGCGTCCAGCCGAGCGCATGACCCAGCGCCGGGGCCAGCACGCCGAGCACCTGCCGGTCGATATAATTGAGTGTGGTGGCCCAGAACAACAGCCCGCAGATGCGCCACCGGTAACCGCCGAAGCGCCCAGTGGCATCCTGCACAGACTGCGCCTCGGCGAGCATGTTCGGCGCGTGCCCCCACACACGAAGGAGTAAATATGGTACCGCTCTCATGTTATCCCGGCAACTCTGCTGCAGTCTGCGGTGGACAACACTTCGACGCGCTTTTTCATTTACCGCGCGACAGAGTTCGCTATGATAGCGATATCAGCCATTGGCTTTCGGGGGAGTTCCGGTGATGGGCCACAATCTTCGCGCACGCAGAGTGCTGCTGGTCGCGGCCGCGGTGCTTGCCGCGACCTGTGCAGTACCCGGAGCCCGGGCGGCCACGCCGCTCTATAAGAACCCCCACGCCCCGGTGGCGAGCCGTGTGCAGGACCTGCTGGCACGCATGACGCTCGCGGAGAAGATCGCGCAGATCACCTCCCTCTGGGAGGACAAGCCGCTGATCGAAAACGCAGCCGGTGATTTCGATCCGGCCAGGGCGGCACGCCATTTCCCCGACGGTATCGGCCAACTCGCCCGTCCGGGCGATTACGCACCGGACCAGTACCGGCTGCGCAGCCTCGCCCAGACCATCCACTTCGTGAACGCGGTCCAGCGCTTCCAGCTCGAGCACACCCGCCTCGGCATTCCGACTCTATTTCATGCCGAGGGTCTGCACGGCTACGTCGCCCGCGGCGCGACCAGCTTTCCCCAGGCGATCGCACTGGCGAGCACCTGGGATCCGGCTCTCGTGACCCGCGTGTTCAGTGTCGTAGCGCGTGAGGCGCGCGCACGGGGCGTGGACATGCTGCTCACTCCGGTAATCAACCTCGGCCGCGATCCGCGCTGGGGACGCATCGAGGAGACCTTTGGCGAGGACCCGTATCTGGTGAGCCGGATGGGCGTTGCGGAAGTGCATGGCCTGCAGGGCCCGACGCTGCCGCTCCAGGGCGGCCACGTCCTCGCCGTGCTCAAGCACATGGCCGGCTACGGCGTGCCCGAGGCCGGAACCAACGTAGGGCCCGTCGAGCTCACGCGTCGCACCCTGCTGCAGATGTACCTGCCTGCGTTTCATGCCGCGATCACGCAGGCCGACGCGCAAGTGGTCATGGCCGCCTACAACGAGATCGGTGGGGTTCCCTGCACCGCCAATCCCTGGCTCCTTCAGCAGGTGCTGCGCAAGGACTGGGGGTTCAAGGGCATCGTGGTGAGCGACTATCTCGGCATCGAGCAGTTGCTGACCCTGCACCATGTCGTGCCCAACCTGACGGACGCCGCCGCGCGTGCATTGCAGGCCGGAGTCGATGTGGATTTCCCCGACGGACAGGCCTTCGCGCACCTGCCACAGGCGCTCGCCGCCGGCAAGGTGAGCATGCAGGAGATCAACGCCGCAGTGGCCGGCGTGCTGCGCCTCAAATTCCTCTCTGGCGTGTTCGATCACCCCTATGCCAGCGTGCGCTACGCGCGCAGGATCACCGATGATCCGGCGGCGCGCGCCCTGGCGCTGAAGTCGGCCGAGGAGGCGATCGTCCTGCTGAAGAACGACGGCACTCTTCCCCTGCACATCTCGCAGCTGAAGACGCTGGCGGTGATCGGACCGAATGCCGCCACGGCACGCCTCGGCGGCTATTCGGGCATACCCACCGATCCGGTGAGTGTCCTTGCGGGCATCCGCACCACCGTTGGCACTCGCGTACACGTCCTGTACGCCCGCGGGGTGAAGCTACTCGCCCATGGCAACCAGGACACCAACCGCGAGGTCCTCGAGAGCACTGCGGCAAACCTGCCGCGCATCCGTCACGCGGTTGCCGTTGCCCGGCGCGCCGATGCGACCGTCCTGGTGCTCGGCACGAGCGGCGCGCTGTGCCGCGAAGGCTGGGCCACCAACCATCTCGGCGACCGCGACACGCTGCGACTGCGAGCTGACCAGAACCGGCTCGCGCGGGCGATCTTCGCGATCGGCAAACCGGTGGTGGTGGTGCTGATCAACGGCTGCCCGGTGACGGTCAATCGCATTCTGCCGCGGGCCAACGCGCTGCTCGAGGGCTGGTACCTCGGTCAGCAAGGCGGCACGGCGCTCGCCAACGTGCTGTTCGGTCGAATCGATCCGGGCGGCAAGCTGCCAGTGACCATCCCGCGCTCTGTGGGCATGGTGCCCTACAACTACGACGAGAAGCCGAGTGCGCACCGCGGCTATCTGTTCGCGCACAACTCGCCGCTGTTCCCGTTCGGCTACGGACTCTCGTACACGACCTTCCACATCGGACGCCCGCTGCTGTCGGCCACCCACCTGCCGGCGCACGGCGCCGTGACCGTGACGGTCAGTGTGCGCAACACGGGCAAGGTGGCCGGCAGCGAAGTAGTACAACTGTACGTGCATCAGCTCGTCACGTCGGTGACGGAACCCACGCGGGAGCTGAAGGGCTTCAAGCGCGTGTGGCTGGCACCTGGCGCCGCGACCGAGGTGCGCTTCACGCTGCGCGCGCACGCGTTCGCGATCTGGAACGAACAGCTGCGTCAGGTGGTCGAACCCGGCACCGTGCATGTCTTCGTGGGCCCCGACTCGGCCCATCTGAAATCCGCGACATTGCATCTGCAGAGCTGATGCGCGGAGCGAACCGGTGCCGTTTTTCCCGCCGGTGACCCCTACGGGCCACCTCTCCCCCCGGCCTCACCGGGGTCGCCGGCGGGAGTTCCCCCTGACCCCACCGAGGCTCGACAGCCGATTCACGCGAATTCGGCGAATGCGCCCTTCAGATCACGGTAGAGCCGCTGGAAGGTCCGCCGGCGACTCGCCAACAATGCCGCAAGCTCGGCGTCGGGTTGCACGATCCGCGCCATCGGCGGTGCGACGCACACCTCGGCCTCGTTGCCGTCGCCCGCGGCGAGCCGAGCGAGCCGGGCCGCACCGAGCGCGGCACCGACCTCCCCGCCTGCCCGATACGTGAGCGGCCGTCGCAGCGCGGCGGCAATGAGTCGGCCCCAGTACGCAACACGCGCACCGCCACCGGTGACGCTGATCTCACCGACGGCGTCGCTCTGCTCGGTGAGCACATCCAGCCCGTCGGCAAATGCATACGCCACGCCCTCGAGCACCGCGGCGGCGAGTTCTGCCGGCGCCGTATCGGGGCGCAATCCGAAGAACACCCCACGCGCATGCGGATCGTTGTGCGGCGTACGCTCGCCGGTGAGATAGGGCAAAAAGAGCGGCGAGTGTCGAGTCAGGCGCTGCGCCTCGGCGGCCTCGGTCAGCTTACCGAGATCCGCCTCGCCCACGATTTGTGCAATCCAGTCGAGCGTGCTCGCGGCACTCAGCATGACGGACATCTGGTGCCACCGGTCCGGCAGGCAATGACAGAACGCGTGCGCCGCCCGAGCGGGATTGGGTTGGAATCGGTCTGTCACCACAAACAGCACGCCCGAGGTTCCCAGCGACAAAAACGCCTGACCGGGACGTACCACTCCGAGGCCGACCGCACTCGCGGCATTGTCTCCACCGCCACCTGCGACGATCACGCGCGGCAGACCGAGCTGCTCGGCGATCGCAGCCGTCAGCGTCGCCGCCACACTGGATCCCTCGACGAGTCGTGGCATGTGCGCGCGCGACAAATCGCTTGCGGCGAGCATCGCATCGGACCACTCGCGCCGCGCGACATCCAGCCAGCCGGTACCCGCCGCGTCGGACATATCGCTGATGCGCTCGCCCGTGAGGCACAGCCGCACATAGTCCTTAGGCAACAACACGTGTGCCGTGCGCCGGAATACCTCCGGCTCATGCCGGGCCACCCACAGCAGCTTCGGCGCGGTGAAACCGGGCATCATGATGTTCCCGGTGATCGTGCGCGCGGCAGGCTCGCGCCGCTCGAGCTCGAGACACTCCTCGGCCGCCCGACCGTCGTTCCACAGGATGGCCGGACGCAGCGGCCGATCTCGCTCATCCAGCAGCGTCGCACCATGCATCTGCCCGGACAGGCCGAGCGCCCGCACGTGCGAGCGCAGCTTCTGCGGCACCGCCTGGACGGCGCGCACGGTCGCCTCCCACCACTGGCGGGGATCCTGTTCGGAGAACCCCGGCGCTGGGCGGTCCACCGCGAGCGGGACGGCACTCTGTGACGCGATTCCGCCGTGCTCATCGAGCAGCAGCGCCTTGACGCTGGAGGTGCCGATGTCGATTCCCAGGTACAGAGCGCAGCTCCCGTGGCGAAAGATTGAAATGGTAGCGATATCATTCCAATGGTGTCAATTGCACTTCACTGGAGCGCAACGCCATGGACATTGAGCGCTTCAAGTGTTATCGCTACCATCTTCGGACTGACCGCGCTTCTGCCGCCGCGCCGCACAACCAACGAGGGGGTCCCGATGCCATCGACAATCACGCCGTCGCTCTCACGCGTACTGCTCTGGAGCGCCTGCGCCGCGCTTGCCGCCTGCAGCGCGCCGAAATCGGCGGGCGCGCCCGCCCGGCCGACGGCCCGCAGCGCACCGGTCGCGCGGTGGCTTGGCACCTGGGCCTCCTCGCAGCAGATTCCCGAGCCGCGTAACGCCCTGCCGGCCGCTGCGCTGCGCGACGCGACTCTGCGCCAGATCGTGCATCTGACCGTCGGCGGCCATGAACTGCGCGTGCGCTTCGCGAACGTGTTCGGCACTACGCCCCTGCACATCTTGGCTGCACACCTCGCCGTGCCCGTCTCACGCCTCACCGGTGCGATCGATCCGGCCAGCGACACTGCCCTCACCTTCGGCGGACGATCGAGTGTCGTCATACCGCCGGGGGCGGTGTATTACTCCGACCCGGTGGCCTTCAACGCCCGGCCGCTGTCCGATCTCGCCGTGAGCCTCTACCTGCGCAAACCACCCTCACCGCAGACCAGCCACCCCGGCTCGCGGGAAACTTCCTTCCTGCTGCACGGCAATCACGTCGCCGCGGCACAACTGCCCGGCGCCATGCGTTTTAATCACTGGTTCTTCCTCTCCGGCCTCGATGTGCGCGTGCACGGACCGGCTGCGGCGATCGTCACCCTCGGCGACTCGATCACCGATGGCCACGCAACTCCCAACGACAGCAATACGCGCTGGCCCGACGACCTCGCCCGCCGGCTGCAGGCCGCCCCGGCCACGCGCCGGCTCAGCGTGCTCAACGTCGGTACCGGGGGCAACCGTCTGCTGCGCTACGGGCTCGGCCCCGATGCGCTCGCCCGCTTCGACCGCGACGTGCTCGCTCAGCCGGGCGTGCGCTACCTGATCGTGATCGAGGGGGTGAACGATCTCGGCATGGCGGGGCTGCACGGACCACTCACCGCGGCGGGCAACGCGGCGCTGGTGCGCAACATCACCGGCGCCTACCGCCAGATCATTCTGCGCGCCCACGCCCATGGCATCACGGTCATCGGCGGGACGATCACGCCATTTGCCGGCTCCACCTACTACCACCCCTCCGCAGCCATCCTGCGCGATCGCCGGGCCATCAATGCGTGGATCCGCGCGCCGGGGCACTTTGATGCCGTGGCGGACTTTGCCCGCCAGGTACGCGATCCGCGCCACCCCCAGCGACTGGCGCCGAGATATGACTCTGGCGATCACCTGCATCCCAACCCAGCCGGGTACCAGGCCATGGCCAATGCGATTCCGCTGTCGCGGCTGAGCACACCCGAGCACACCGGCGACCCAAGCCATTGACTCGATCCGTGCGCGAGCCGCTCGCAACCCCGTCTGGCGCACCGGGCGATGTGCTCCTCTAGCGCAGACCGCTCGCCTCAGCAATGCAACTCCCGCGCGTCAACGGTGGTTGCGACAGACCGGCGCGAGACGACCGGGCCGCAGGCGGGCATCTGGACGGTGCGCGGCGCGATTCCGGCGCTCGAGGACGGCTCCGGTAGAGGGACCTTGTCACCGGTTCTGCAGGCGTGCCCGCAGCAATTCGTCGTCGGACGGTCCCAGCGTCTTCGGCAGCTCGGCGATCATTGGGGCCAGCTGTGACGCGTATGGCTTCCAACGCCCGAGCCCGCGGGCATTGATCGGTTCGCGCACCTGCTGGCGGCTGACTGTTCGCACCGGCCCGTCCTGCTCGAAAAAGCGCTCGCACGCTGGATCGGGTGGCAGGCCGACATACTCCAACACGCGTGCCAGCGTGCCCTGGAAATCCGCCACCCAGTCTACCAGTGGCAGGAGCAGTGGCGGTGTCGGCAATGCTTCGTGCCAATGTGCCATCAGCCGCGCATGCTGGCGCATATACCAGCCGAGATCACCTAGATCATGCGCATACGGGTGCTCGCCGTAGAACCGGTAGGTAAAGATCGAGAATCCCGTATCCCGCGGATCACGCACGCAATGAATGATCCGCGCCCCCGGCAGCATCGTCGCAATCAAGCCAACATAAAGCGCGTTCCCCGTCATCTTGTCGACGATCCGCTCCGCGCCGGGCGCAAGCGCGTGCAACTCCTCGAGATAGCGTGCCGCTGCTGCGTCGAGAGCCGCGGTATCGAGCCCGGCGACACGCCGCACGCCTGCCGCATCGTGCCGGTCGCCGCCAAGCGCGTGAAACATCCTGCCGAGCGCAAGACGTTCGCCCGCCGCATGCGCCGCCGGATGCGCACCAAGAACCTGCTCGGCCAGCGTGGTTCCCGAACGCGGCATGCCAACGATGAACACCGGCGCGGTGTCGCGGTTCGATGCGATTGGGCCTTCGTGTAGCCGCCTGCGGGAAAAGTCGCTGATCGAGGCGGTGACGAAGGCCCGGAAGCTGCCGCGCGAGAATGGCTGCAGCCGCCTCAGCAGCGCATGCCCTTGCACCCAGAACCCGAAGGCACGATCGCGTTCATCGTATTGCGACCAGAATTTGGCCAGATCGAAATGGGTCATGATCTGATTTTCCGGCAGCATCTCTTGACCGTATCGCCGCAGCGCGATTTCGGCCTCCTGCGCATATGCGCGCGCCGCGGCGGTGTCACCCTCCGCCACTGCCACCAGCACGCGGCGCAAGCTGAGCATAGGCGCGTAGATCGCCGGCGGACTCCCGATCGCATCCAGCATCGCGCGGCTCCGCGCAGTCTGCCCCTTCATCACGAGGGCGAGCGCATGCTGCATCTGCCAGGATATCGCCAGTCCGGGGTCGGCTGGCTGCTCGCTCTCGAGCAGCGCCAGCGCTTCCTCGTGACGATCATCCTGAAGCAGAATGCTCGCAAGACTCAGCCGCGCATCCGTAGCCTCCGGTCGGGCTGCGACCCGCCGCAGGATCTGCTCCGCCTCTTCGCTGCCGCCGGTCAGGCGCATGAATACGGCAAGGTTGCCTGCCGCTTTGACGTTGCCGGGGTCCGCCTGCAATGCCGCTCGCATCGCCGCCTGCGCGGCATCCATCCGGCCAAGCCGATACTCGGCAATGCCGACGTTGAGCCAGCCATCGGGGAACCGAGGATTGATGTCCGTGACACGCCGGAACGCGTCGCGCGCCTCCGCCCAACGTCCGGCGGCAAGCAGCGCCTGCCCCGACACGTAATGTGCATGCGGCATCTGTGGTGCCAGCGAGACGGCCTTCTTCGCCAGCTGGACGGCACCTCTGGCATCGCCGAGGGCGATCTGGGCCACCGCCCAGTTGACCAGCGGCGCCGGGTCCTGTGGCACCGCCTCAGCGGCGCGGCGATATTGCTGCACGGCATCGGCGATGCGACCTGCGGTCTGCAGCGCAGTGCCGTACAGCAGCGCGACCTGCGGATCATCCGGTGCGCGCTGCACTGCCTCCTCGACGGCAGCGAGGCAATCGGCGGTCGCACCCAGGCCAAGCTGGGCCATAGCCAGCAGGCGGAACACACTGGCGTTCGATTGCCCCGCCGTTGCGATGGCGGCGAGCAGTGCCACCATCTCGGCAAACGCGCCGCGAGCATAGAGTGCTTCGGCCTGCGCCAGCGTCGCGGAGAGATCTGGTGTGTTATCCATGACTTCATCTCCGCGCCGCTGACGGCGGGGGGCGCGTTGTTACGCAGCTGAACTGCCGCGGACAACGGTTGCTGGCGGCACACGCAGTTGCAGCGGCATCGCCTATCCCGGCTGCCGGACAGTGACTACGATCCGTTTCGACGGCTCAGCCAGTGGGGTTGCGGTCCGGCGTTGTTTTGATTCTGCGGCGCTGCAGACCCAACAATCCAAGCAGGCCCGCGCCCAGCAGCGCCAGCGTCCCGGGCTCCGGCACCGAGGTGGACGCAGACACCAGCGAGATCGTCACCTTACCGTTGCCAGTCCAGACACCGGCGTCCTCGATGGTTGTGCCCGCGATGACCGACGTGGCGAGATACGAACCGCCGCCGCCGCCGCCGCCGCCGGAACTACCGCCGCCGCCGCCGCCATTGTAACCACCGCCTCCACCGCCTCCAAATTTAGTGCCGCCGCCACCACCACCGATGCCGCCAGCGCCGCCGCTAGCGTAACCGCCGCCGCCGCTACCACCAGCGGCGGCCCCACCCGAGCCATCGCTGCCAGAATTTCCACCGCCCGTTAGAAAGCCGCCGCCGCCGCCGCCGCCGCCGCCGCCAGTGCCGCCGCCACTACCGCCCTTGCCGCCTGTGCCTCCGGCACCGCCAGTATTACTGCCAGTGCCGGCACTCGCCCCGCCCGGCCCGCCGGCGCCGCCACCACCACCACCGGAACTACCGCCGCCACCGCCGCCGCCCGCGATCACCAAGGGAGTGTTGTTCGGCGCAATTACGAAACTGCCACCACCACCGCCACCGCCGTCACTATAGGAATTTCCGCCCTGACCGCCAACAATGATTGTGAGCCCCTCGTTCGCCGTCAGCGCGAAGTTGCCGCCCCATTCCGCGCCAAGACCGCCGCCAGCTCCGTCCGACGTAACCGAACCGCCTTGGGCGCCGTAGGCGACGATGTTGTAGACGCCGGCTGTGGTTGCGGTGAACGTGGATTGTCCCACCGTTGTATCGGTGAGCAGAGGACTTGCCTGCACCGGCGCGGTAGCGGCCAGGGCCAGCACCAGCATGGTGGCGCCGGCGGAGAGATGGGTCAGTTGGGTCATATGTTTGGTTCCTCTGGCTTGCGGAAGATGCCGGCTTGTGGCATTGAAAATATTAGAAGGCTGTTAGAAAACCCGGCGTTTCAGTCAAATTAGGCGTTATCTGGTCCATGAATGAGGCTCTCCGATGCGTGGAGCGGACTTGAAGCAGGAAGCGATGTCCAGCCACGTCTCCCGGGAAGAGCGGATTCCGGCGCAACATCCGCTGCAGCCGATCCGCGATGATCTCCGAGACGCTGGCGCAGATGGATAGGCGACTCGAGAAGCTTCATCCCAGACGGGTAGGCCCTCCATAGGCCCTGAGCGGCTGATTCGGGCGCTGCTGCTGCAGGTTCTTTATTCGATCCGCGTCCAACTCCAACCACCTTTTCTTGGGGCAAGAAGCAATATCCATGCCAGAACTTGCCATCCCTTCTATTTCAATTAGTTAAGAGGATATGCGCGTATAAGCCGCGGAAATATGTAAGAAATTTCGACAGCTCGCTGGCGGAATGGAGTGCCGGTTAACTCAACTGACCGATCAATGCATGCTCGCGATCTCTGAGCCTGCAGCGCCTCCTCTCGATGTTGATGACGTGTGCTTTGTGCCTCAGCCGGTCTCAGCGCCTGAGCGCCACTTCGCCGCGCAGGAGCGCCTCGACTTCACCGACCGTGGCGACACTGAAATCCGTCGCCACGGAATGTTTCAGGCACGCGCAGGCCGTCGCAAATTCAACTGAATCCGCGCCCGCCAGACCGCTCAGCGCTCCATGCAGGATCCCCGCGGCGAATGCATCGCCGCTGCCAATCCGCTCGACGATGCCTTGCAGCGCATAGGGTCGGGATTGAAATACCCCGTGGCGCGAGACGCAGACACCCGAAAGCGTCTGGTCTTGCACGCCCGCTTCGATCCGAACGGTGGTCGCGATCTGCCGCAATCGCTCAAACCGCATCAGCGCTTCGCTCGCCGCCGCGGTGAAGGATGCGAGCGCGCCGCTTGCCTGCGCCTCCCCGCGCAGCATCAGCGTCAGGTCATGCTCGCTGGCAAACAGCAGATCCGCCTGCCCGGCGAGCTCGCGCATCACTTCAGCCGCCTGCGCCACGCGCCCCTGCCACAACGAGGCTCGATAGTTGCAATCAAACGAAATGCTCATTCCACGAGCGCGCGCCGCACGCACGCCGGTCAGCAGAGTCTCAGTACCTGCCGGACTCAGTGCCGCGGTGATTCCCGAGACGTGCAGCCAGTCACTGCCCTCAAGCAGCCGCTCCCAGGGCAACGGCGTGCGCATTGCCTGCGAGAACGCGGAGCACTCGCGGTCATACACGACTCGCGCCGGCCGCATGCCCGCACCGCGCTCGAGAAAATACAACCCCATGCGGCCGGCTCCCATGCGCACCATCGCACTGTCGACGGCGTGGCGGCGCAGCTCGGCGCGGACGAGTTCGCCGAGCGGATTGTCCGGCAATACGCTGATCATGGCACTCGCGTGACCAAGATGCGCCAACGCGATGGCGACGTTCGCTTCCGCTCCTCCAACGAACAGATCCAACTGTGCGGCGCTGCGCAACCGCTCGCCCTGCGGCGCTGCCAGTCGCACCAACAATTCGCCAAAACAGGCAATACGCGTCATGCGAGCCATTGTAGCAATGCATGCGGGTCTGCGGGGGAAGCGCCGCTCAACGCAACCGTCCGCATCGCGGCGCGCGCCTGACATTGGCACCTACCGGACCTGGCGTGACTCGGCGAGCCGCGCGAGGAGCGTTGACACCGGCGGAGTGATATCGCTACCATCGGATTGGTTCGCCGAGCCATTGGAACGTACGAGTGCCTGTTGAGGGACGCATCAGGCCGCGCTGGATCGTGTCCGGTGAGGCGCAGATAGACCGGCGCGCACGCCTTCTCGGTGAGCGGATTGACTGAAGAGCCAGCCACCTGCCATGTCCACCGACCTCACTCACCGGATCGCCCGCGATGCCACCCACGCTGTCGATGGCCCGGGCGGCTTGAGTTTGCTACCGCCCCCTCCCCGCAAAGACGTTCCGGTCCGTTGCGATCGACCGACGTTCCCGGCACGTCATTGTAGGTGTGATTGATGTCGGCCGCCGCCACCCTTGAGCGATCTGCGCTGGCGAAGACACCAGAATGGCGCAACGTGGACCTGCGCACGTTCCGCGAGGAAATCATGGTCCGTGACCGGCCTGCGGTGCTGAGAGGACTGGCCGCCGACTGGCCCCTGGTGCAAGCCGGCCGGACCTCTGCGCAGGCACTGCTCACTTATGTCCGCAGCCGTGACCCCGGCCATGCACTGCGCACCCTGGTCGGAGCGCCGCAGATCAAGGGGCTCTTTTTCTTCCGCGACGACCTGACGGGCCTGAACTTCGAGTATTCGAACTCAACGCTGCATGCAGCGCTCGGCAGCCTGCTGACGCAGGCCCAGCACCCCGATCCGCCCGCAATCCTCATACCGGCCGCCCCCTGCGAAGCATTCGCGCAGATCGCCAGTGAAAACACGCTGAGCATTCTCGACAAACCGGCCATCTCCCGGCTCTGGCTCGCCAACCAGGTCACCACCGCGACCCATTTCGACATGTCGGACAACGTGCACTGTGTCGCCGCCGGTCGCAAGCGCTTCACCTTCTTTCCGCCCGAACAGCTGCCAAACCTGTACGTCGGACCGCTTGATCTGATGTGGGCCGGGTTGCCGACCAGCCTCGTCAAGGTGGCAGAACCGGACCTCGTACGGTTTCCGCGGTTCGCCGACGCCTGGGCCGTTGCGGAGACCGCCGAGCTCGAGCCGGGTGATGCGGTGTACATCCCCAACCTCTGGTGGCACAACGTCGAGTCGCTCGAGGCGGTGAATCTGTCCCTCAATTACTGGTGGTTCGACGGCCCGCGCGGCGGCGCGGAACCATTTGCCGCCATGGCGCACGCGCTGCTCGCCATTACGGCGCTGTCGCCGAGCCGCCGCGAGCATTGGCGCAGAATATTCGATCATTACGTTTTCCAGACTCAGGGCGATCCGGTCCCCTATCTGCCGGCGGAGCGGCGCGGAATCCTGGGCCCGCTCACCCCCGCGCTCGAGGACTATCTGCGCACGCAGTTGATCCGCTCCCTCACCAAGCCGATGCCGCGACCGCTCGCCGAGCAGATCATGCGTCTGCTCGAGTCAAGGCACTGAAGCGCTCCGCACCCAACGCGCCGCGGCACTGATGAGCTGGTCCGTGGCGTGGCGGTCCGCTCATCTACTTTCCGACGAGGCGCTTGCCAGGGTATCGAGGAGGACGGTCTCGAGCGCCGCGATGGAGGTGAGGTTGCCGTCGGCGTGCTCGGCTGCCGCCCGCAACGCAACACGCCGCTCGCGCCAGCGCTCGTCATGCCGCACTTCCTGCGCCCATCTCACCGCGGTCCGCACGTACTCCTCGCTCGATTGGGTCAATCCCTCAGTCACACCGATCTGGCGCAACAGGCCCGCTGCGAGACGCTGACGCAGAAACGGCCCCTCTCGGGTCACTACCGGCAGCCCATGGTGCAGAGCCTGCCAGGCCGTGGTATAGCCCGAGAAGGCGGGGCAGTCGAGGTACAGATCCATCGCCTCGAGAAAGCCGCTGAAGCGGCCGCGCGTGAGCCAACCCAGGGAACGCAGGTGCGCTTGCGGATCGAGCCCTTCGCGGCGCAGTGCGGCCGCGAGCCGCGCGCGCAACCGCGGACCTGCCCAGGGGAGATTCTCTGGATCCGCGAGCCAGAATTCACACGGGCCGGCCAGGCGCGCAATGCGCGCGAGCACGGCGTCATCGACGGGATCAAATTTAATCGGCTGCTGACAGAGCGCGAAGCGCACAACCCCGGCCGCTCTCGCAGGGCCCTCCCATCGTTCGCTGTGCACAGTGGGCCACTCGGTACAAACGCCCGTACCGGGCAGGCGAATCAGCCGCTCGCAATAGTGTCGCTCGGCATCGGTCGACTCCAACAGCTCGCCGGACAGATACAGATCGATGCTGGGCAGCCCGGTGGTGACTGGATGGCCCCAGGCCGCAACCTGCAGCGGTGCGAGTCGCAGCGACGCGAGAGCTCCGGCAGTCGGATCCATGCCGACTTCCGGAAAGAGGATCACATCCGGTCGCTCCTCGGCGATCAACTGCAACCATCGGCTCATCGGCTTCGCCCCCTGCTCGAAGCGCCCGACCTGCGCACGCGCCCACTCGGTCTGCTCGTCGGTCATGGCGCCGGTGTGATGAATGCTGAGCTCGAAGCGGCCCCGGTCGAGGTGCTGTACGATGCCGCGCGTAATGACCTCCCAGACCGGATGCTGGCGCACTTGGCCGCTGATGATGAGCACCCGCTTGCGAGCGTGACTGCGCGCAGCAGTGGCCGCGATCGCCCGCTCGGGGACTTGCCAGAACTGCCTGGCCTGTTGGCTGACGAGCTCGCCGTATTCACACAGCGTTCGAGTCACATCGGCATGCCCGTAGGCAAGATGAAACGGCTGCAGCATTCCCGCGCAGCGGCCCAACTGTTGCGGCTGCGCTGCGCTCCAGTGTCGAAGCTCGGCAAGCCCGTCCGTGAAACGGCGCAGCGCCTCCTCGCGCTGCGTGGGTTGCGCAGCAACCAGCGGCAGCACGGCGAGCAGGCTGCCGAGCTTCGCCTCGGCGCATTGCGGCGCGAGTTCGAGCGCCCGCCGGTAGGCGTCGCTCGCCTCTTCACCCCGACCGGCCTCGCGAAGCGCATGTCCGAGAGTGCAGTGCGCCTGGGCGTCAGCGCTGTTGAGCTCGGTGGCGCGCAGACACGCCTCGATCGACTGCTCGACTCGGCCGAGCTTCAGGAGCATCAGACCAAGGTTTAGATGCACCTCGGCACTCGCTGGGGCAAGCTCGAGCGCGCCACCGTAGGCTGCCATTGCCGCCTCGGTCCGTCCGAGCATGACCAATACGTTGCCGCGATTGATGAGCGCCGCCGCAAAGTCCGGACGCAACGCCAGGGCCCGTTCATACGCCGCCAGTGCCGACTCGGCTTCCCCCCTTTGCTGCGCAAGATTGCCGAGTGCGAAGTGGGTTTGCGCATGTCCGGGTCTGAGGGCCGCGGCCCGGTTCAATGAGTCGCTGGCCTCCTGCAGCCGCCCGAGCGCATGCAGCGTCAACCCCAGGTTATATTGGGCCTCGGCATAATCAGGCTTGCGTGCGAGAGCGGCACGGTAAGCACGCTCTGCCGCCTCGAGCGCGCCGCGCGCCTGCTCGGCATTGCCCAGATTGTTGTGATAGCTCGCCACCTTCGGATCGATGGCGATCGCCCGTTTGATGAAACTCACCGCCTCTTCGTGGCGGCCCTCCTGATGAGCGAGGACACCGAGAAACTGCAGCGCATCGGCATGCGATGCCTGCTGTTCGAGCACGCCGCGGTACGCTTCGGCTGCCTCGAGGAATCGCCCCGCCTTGTGCAGCGTCAATGCCCGCGCGAACAGTCTGTCGATCGGCTCCGGCACCTCAATCTCCCGAGCGCCCGAGCGTCCCGGGGAAACACACGCACAACTGCGCCACCGCCGTCCATCTCACGCACGGTCTCAATCGGCTCTCAGCATATGCAGAATGCGCGCGCGCAGCTTGGCGTAATTGCCGGCTCGCAGCGCGCCGAGCAATCCATGCTGCTCGGTGGGCAGATGGGCCAGAGGATGCCCCCGGCTGCGGAATACGTAATGATCGAAATACGCCTGCCAGGCCCGCCGCTCGGCTGCCGGACGCTCGGCGATGGTGATCAGCGCGAGCAGCAAACCGGTATACGGCGCATCGGGACCGTAGCTGAAGGCATCCCACCAGTAATTGATCATCGCGTTCAGGCGCTCCGTCGCCTCGACCTGATGCCACCACAGCTTCGGCAGGTAGAGCGCATCGCCGGCCTCGAGTTCGGCGCTGAGGGCGTGATCGCGAATGGCCTCGAATCGCGGGAACCGCGCGCGCTCGTGCGGCGGGGCCGAGGCGGCCAGGCTTACCGTGGCACCGGACATGGTGTTGTCGATCGGCCCTGGGTAAAGCTGATCGATCAGCTCCGGCGCATAAAGCGTGAAGCGGCGCCGGCCGGCAATCACACAGGCGAGATTGTCGAAGGTGTCGTAATGGCTCGAAACGTTCGACGCCGTTCCCACCCACAGACGCGGACTCACCTGTGCTCCGAGCAGCGGCATGGGGTTCTGCGCGCTGAAGCCCGGCAGACACTGCGCAGCCGGCACGGAGCCGAGATAGACCGACCCGCCCTCACTCTGCCCCATTGCCGCTACGATGGCGTCAAGCGCCTCCCGGTACGAGAGGGTGCGACGCTCGAAGTTGAATCCCTGCAGATCCGGCTGATAGTAGTATTTGCCGCCGATCGCCGGCTCGCCGAAAAACACCTCGACGCGCGCGCCGGCATCAAACTGGCCCAAATAATCCGCCAAGCCGCGCGGCGTGGCGCGCGCGGCATGCACCGCGGGCCACTCCGACACCAGATTGCGGATCAGAACCGGCCGGCACCCCTCGATCACCTCGGAGCGAAACTGCTCGGCGCTGCACAGGTCGCGCGCGTCGAATTCCTGCAGCCTATCTGCCATGAGCGCTCGCTGGCCACTGGCGGCGCCGAAAGCCGCTCAACTCCGCCCGTTCGCTGGCAGGCCGCCCAGCATTTCCGTGCCGGCACGCAGCCGTCCATTCTTCCTGCGGGCGAGCACCGGCAATTGCTTCTGGGAGGCAATCATCAGGTGAATCAGAGTGAGATACCCTCGGCGAAAGAGCTCGACCACCGTGGCGTCCGGCAGCCGTGACAGACCGTCCTGGTTGATTGTGTACAGACCGACGCAATTGCGCAAACTGCCGTCATCGAACTCCACTTCGATATCGACCGGCTCGATCAGATTAAGCTCGAGCAGCCGCGCAATAAAGACCTTGGTCAGCTCGATGCCGGGCTTCAGATCCTGGAACGCCCAAATGATGCTCTGCAGATAGCGCGTCGGCTGGCCAAACTCGTCAAACAGCGGCTTGCCGCCGTCGGCACCCACGCGCGGATCGTCGAGATCAATCGCGAGTTCATCGCCATGGGTATAGAACGGAGCGCGCTGCAAGCTGAGCGGGCGGTAGAACTGCCGATCCCGCCATTGATCCAGAAACAGATTCTCATCCTCATCGAATCCCAGCATCGCGCCGCAATAGAACCGACCGGTCTTGGCATCTTTCGCGAACAGGATCGGATAATGCACGACTAGATGCGGAAACTCATTAACGACGACCTGCACGAAGCGGCGGCTGTCACCATATGCCGCGCTAGCGCGCCCATCGACCGTCAGAGTCCTGTGGGCTTCCTTGTTGAGTGGAACGATCTGCGTCATGTGATGCCGTTCGGTATTCAAACCGGCTGCAGTCCGTAGTGATAGATCTTCTCGATCAACTCGCGATTCTTCGGCAGCTGGGATTTAAGATGCAGCCCAATGCGCTCATTGTCCCGCACCGCCCGGGCGGCCAACGGTGCGCTCGCCACCGTATCCTCCGGCTGCACTTCAGTCTCGAATCCCATGCCGTAGAGTACGTACTGATAGCTCGCCGCGGGAAAAACCTCCTCGAGGCGATCGAACTCATCGAAGAACCACGGTGATTGATATTTCCACAACGTCAGCAGCTCCTGCAGCCGCTGCGGAACCGTCACCGGGTCGACATTATCGCGCCAGAATGCGCTGTCCGTGCGGCGAGTCAGCACATAGTGCAGCTTCAAGAAATCGATGATCCGACCCCACCGGTAATGCGTCACATCGTTGAAGCGTTTGGCGATCAGATCCATCACCTCTCGGCAGGCCGGCATCTGCTCGGCAATCAACTTCGCTGACAACTCCACCAGCACAATCGCCGAGGACTCGAGCGGCTCGAGAAATCCTCCGGCAAGTCCCACGGCGACGCAGTTGTGCTTCCAGAACGTCTCGCGGTGTCCCGAGCGAATCGGGATCTTGCGCACTGCAAGCGCGGCGTTCTCCGTCCCGATATAGCTTCGCAGCGTTGCCTCCGCCTGCTCTTCGCTGCTGTGACGGCTCGAATACGCGTAGCCGATGCCGCGGCGCGTCGGCAGACAGATGTCCCAGATCCAGCCTGCCGTCTGGGCAGTCGCGATGGTCTGCGACGCCATGGGCGCATCGGCCCGCTCATAGGGCACCTGCACGGCGAGCGCCGTATCGCAGAAGAGCACATCGGAACAGGAGCGGAAACCGACACCGAGCGCCTCGCCGATGAGCCGCGCCGAAAAGCCGCTGCAATCCACAAACAGATCGCCGCGGATCTCGCCGGCCTGCCGGGTGAGCAGACTGTCAATGTCCCCCGTCGGGCCACGCTTGACCTCGGTCACATCGGCAAGGACGTGGCGCACGCCGAGCTTTTCGCAGCAGTGACGCGCCATGAACGGCGCGAACTTTCCCGCATCGAGGTGATAGGCGTAATTGGCAAAGCCCTGATATTCCCCATTGGCGATCGTCTTGGGCGCGAGCCCCGCGTCACACAGTCGCCCTTGGGGACAGACGAAATCGCAGAAGCTTGCGCCGCGGCCCTCCTGCAGCCAGTGCGGCACCAGGTTCACCTCGGAAAATCCCTGCGGAATCATCAGCGGGTGATAGTAGGCATCCTCGGCAGTACCGTTCGTCCAGCCAACGAACTTACCTCCCTGCTTGAACGCAGCGTCGCATTGGCGGAACAGCTCCGTCTCCGACACGCCCATCTTCTGCAGAGAAGAGCGCATCGTCGGCCAAGTGCCCTCGCCGACTCCAATCGTGCGGATGTCGGGTGACTCGACCAACGTTACGGAGAAGCCGCCCGCCTTCATCCGTGGCTGATGGCGGGCGGCGATGATCCCCGCGGTCAGCCATCCGGCGGTTCCTCCGCCGACGATGACCACCGCTTTGACCGGCTGTACCACGCTAGAACTTGCCGCGCACACCCATGGTGAAAGTCCGTCCGTAGTCTATCACGTCCAGGATCTGGTTGGAGAAGCGGCCATGCGTCACATATTGCGAGTCATTGAGGTTTAGCGCCTCAAAGAACACGCTCATGTACTTGTTGATGTTGTAGCTCGAACTGAAGTCAATCTCCGTGGTGGCATTGAGGAATGTCGGCTCCGTGCCGGTCGAAGAGTTGTTCTGCTGCTGACCGAAGGCCAGGAACTGCGAGGCCTGCCAGTTGACGGCAACGCGAGCCTGGAAGCCGTGCCGCTGGTAGAAGCCGACGAAGTTCACCGAATCGCCGACTCCGGGCAAGGCAAACTGGTTGGTGTACTTGTACGGGTCGAACGTCTTGTTCGTGTGAATGATGTTGCCGTTCACCATATAGCCGAAGCCGAGCGGCAGCAATTGCTGCCAGGTGAGTTCGACGCCATCGACGTTCGCAGACGGCCCGTTGAGGTAGGCCGTCTCGGTAAACACCGCCGGCTGGCCGGTACTCGCGTCGACCACGCCGTTGATCGTGCCGTGAGTCGTCTCGAGTTCCGGGAACTGGCTGACATGCTTGAAGTACCCGTCGATCGATGCATAGCTGCCCCGGCTGTAATACCACTCCAGTCCGAGATCGAAGTTGTTCGACAAATAGGGCAGCAGACCGGCATTGTTCACCTTCGCCGTGAGCGAGCCTACCCGAGTGCCGGTGATGGTCGTCGCCGGGGTGATGTACGACAGCGGCGGACGGGTGAGGGTCCGCGAAGCGTCGAACCGGACCTTCACGTCGTGAGTCGCCATGAGGTTCAGGTCGAGGCTCGGCAGGAAGTAGCCGTACGAATTGGTCGCCGTTTGCAGTGAGGTGGGTCCGTAATGCGCCACCTCGTTCGTGTGATCGCTGGTCGAGAGCGTAAAGCTCGTCAGTGGCGCGTATACCGCGGCGGTCGACTCGTCGGTCTTCTCATAGCGCAGTCCGAGGCGGGTATTGAGGTTCTTGCCATAAACCCGGAACGCATGGCTGATGGCGAGATACGGTGCGTACACCTTCTCCTGGATCGAGGCAATGGTGCCCGGATCCAACGCCAAAGGAATCGCACCGCCGGTGTACGGCGTGCCGGTGCTGATGGCGCCGGGGTTCACGCCCGGGGTGTTCAGCGGCAGGCTGACCAGATAGTTGTAGACCGCATACGGGCTGTACTCGAGAATGCCCTGCGGCTGCAGCCCGTTATTCCCCCATCCCGGAATGAAGCTCGAGGTGTTGAATCCCCCGGCGAACAGCTGTTGCGGCAGCGAAACGCCACCGGAGTTGCCTGAGTGCGCGCCGTAGCCGGAGAAGACCTGCCAGCCGTTATTGTAGAAATCGTCGAACGTCCAGCCGTGGATGTGATTGTCGATGAATTGCATGCCGAAGTGCAATTTGGTGCTGCCAGCGTGCCAGATCGCACCGAACTGCGCCTCGTTGACGTAATCGTCGTTGCGATTGATCTGAATCGGCAGCACGTGCGAACCGAGGATGAACGGATTCAGGCCAAGCACATTGCTCTTGTTATTGTTCGGACCCCAGGTGGCGAGATACGGCAGATTGTTGCCACCCTGCACCACCACGCCGGTACCAGACCATGCGTTCGGATAGCCGACGGCAGCCGCAGCGGTGCTCGAGGGCCCGTAGCCGACGTCCGCATCGATGTTGCTCAACTGACCGCCAGGATTCAGCCATGAGGCCGACTGGTCCGCGTCGAACATCAACGTCAGGTTTCGATTCACATTCCACAGGACGTTTGCGCCGAATTCGTTGTTCTTGATGTAGCTGCCATTGATGTCGGCATCGAAATCGGTCGGCTCGTCCAGATAGCTGAAGCTGGTGATGGTGCCATTCGGATCGGTCTGAACGTTGTACAGCGACCCGGAGTTGAACCAGGTGCTGAATTCGGAGCGGTAGGATCGCAGCCGGTCGTCCGAGTAGTTGTCGTTCACCGTAACCATGACCGCGCTGCTCGGATGCCACTGCAGCACAGCGCGCCCGGTCTTGCGGCGCTCGTCGGTGCGGTCGTTGTACAGCGCATAGTCCTGGATGAACCAGCTCGGCTTGGTATTGACCGGTGTCGTGCTGGTATTCAGCTCATTGGCGGTCTGCGCATAATTCAGTGGTGCACCGTTCGAACCCACGCAGGTGGGTCCGCCGGCCATCTGGCACGAGTTCAGATACGTGCCCTCCCAGCCGGCAATCGACAAATGATGCTCATCGGTGCGCTGGTCGTCGTATTCCCCATCGAGCAGGACGCCGAATTTGTTGTCATCGAAGGTATCACTGATCAACGCGCCAAATTCCGGTGTGAATTGACCGTTGCCGGTCGAGTCCGTCTCCGAAAACAGGCCGCGCACGTGCAGTCCGGGGTCATCGAACGGGTCCGGCAGCTTGATGTTGACGGTGCCACCGATGTCGCCTCCGGAGATCGCGAAATCCGGCGTCTTGTGCACCACCACTTCGCCGATAAAGTCCGCGCCCATAGCCGCGTAGTCGAACTGACGGCTGTTGACGGCGGCCGACGCTTGTTCGCGTCCATCGATCAGGGTCTCGACAAAGTCCCCGCCGAATCCGCGGATCGTGATGCTGGAGGCGTTGCCGGTCGAGATCGGCGCACCGCCTGTGCCCGAGACGGCGCCACGGTTGACCGTGATGCCCGGTACGCGCTCGAGGGCCTGACCCAGACTGGCATCCGGGAAGTGGCCAATGCTCTCCGCGGAGATCGCATCGACCACGCCGATCGATTCCTTCTTGATTTGCAGCGAGCGCATGAAGGATCCGCGGATGCCCTTGACCACGATTTCCTGCAGCGTGGTCGGCGCACCGCCAGGGGCCGCCGCCGGGCCGCTCCCCGCATCAGCGAGCAAGCCGGCGCCCTGGGCCGGGAACACTCCCGTGGAAGCCATCTGCTGCGCGCGGTGTCCGCGCCGGCGAGCCTGCGCGTTCCCGAGCTGCGCGTTGGCCGAACCCGGCCCGCTCGTACCTGCGGCGGCGGGCGCACTGGATGCATGCGCCAGCGCGCTCGATGCGAGCGTCAACGACCCCAAGGCCAATCCCGAGAAACCGATTTTCGCGTAGGCCGTTCGGCCCCGCACATCGAATCGCGCGTTCCTCTTGAACGCGTTCTTCGATGCGTTACGCATTGTCTTCCGACTCATTGAAGAAGCCCCCTCTGTCGCAAACCTGATGTTGTGGACAAGCAACGTCGATGCCGACTCCCGCATCTCGACCGCTCGCGGCAGCCTGCCGAATTCCGCGCCCCCTGTGGCGATTGCCCCCCTGCGATTATGGTACCGCTATCTCACTACCAGCCGAGTATGTTCCCGCTATCATCCCGGTGTCAACAGTGACTGACGCCTCCGCTGTATTCATCGTCAGAGCCGCTATTTCCCGCATCCGGCCACTGAATCCAACCTGTCAGTGCACAGCGTGCACAAGTCGCATCGCCGCTCCCGACGGAGTTCGAAATCCATTCCTGGTTACGTGAACATGTCTTCTCACGCCCGGGCGTGGCTCACGCTCCTACGCCGCCAGGTGGCCCGTACCATGCGCGCCGCCCGTCGTTGGCCGCCCACCACATCCGAACGCGTCGCGAATGTCCTCCCACCGCGCGCTCTGCGCCCCCGGCCTTTCATCCGTCCGGGCATGCATCCGACACCGCGATACATTATTAGCGCAGAATGACACCGCTGTCATCCCTTATTTTCAAGCGTTGCCGGCCCGCAACGAAGTGCCCGGACCGAGATCACCACGACCGGTGGCGGCACACTCCCCCACCAGGGTCGGCCGCTCGCTGGCCGCGCAGGCCGTGAATGCCGCGGTCGACCCGGCCGGTGTCGCCCCAGGGAACGGCTCTCCGAGACCGGCGCACGCCTCACCGTCGTGGACGACTCCATTGTGGGTGCGAAGCCTCTCGAGGGGGCCGGCTGCCGCCGGCGCACCGCTCGCACCAACCGCACGGCGCGAAGCCTGCGGCGCAGCGACGGGGCAGGCTGGGCACCGCGTTCCAGTCTCGTTGTGTTCGAAACCGTGGGACCCAGACGACCGGCTGCGCCGGCAGCCTGCACTCTCGCGCCGTAAGCGCGCTGCCCGACGCTGCGGTCAGGGATCCTTCAGCCCCAGGCTGTCGTCGCGAACACCGACCCGATCGCCGGCCCGCCGGAATGTTGGGTCGGATCGAACGGAACCGCCACGACCGCGTGCCTTTCCCGGCCGCTGTGCACCGACCCATCGCCGGCGCCTCGGCATGGATGCATTGACGTCGATACCATGATACCGCTACCATGCTGAGATTGATCATCCGCAGATGAGTGACCAAGTGATTTCGGGGGACTGCATTGTGCCTCGGGCTGGGACCACCGCCCGGCGGCGCCAACGACTCTCCCCTCACCTTCCGGCGCCGCGCCCGTGTGCGGCGGCACCGGTTCTTTACGCAAGATTGCACGGAGTTTTCCGATGAGCCTGTTTTCTGACATCGCCCCGGTCCGCTTCGAGGGGCCTGACACTGCAAATGAGTATGCGTTTCGCGTTTACGACAAGGACCGTCAGGTGCTCGGCAAGCGCATGGAGGACTGGCTGCGCTGCGCCGTGTGTTATTGGCACTCCTTCAATTGGCCGGGACAGGACATCTTCGGTGCCGGCACACTGCCTCGCCCGTGGCTCGGACCGAGCATCACCCAGGCGATGGCGGATGCGAAGCTTGATGCGGCCTTCGACTTCCTCTCCCGGCTCGGCCTGCCCTACTTCACGTTTCACGACGTCGATGCGATGGCCACTGCAACGACGCTGAAGGAGCACGAGCACAACCTGAAGATCATCGAGGCGCACATTCAGGAGAAGATGGCGGCGACGGGCGTGAAGCTCCTGTGGGGCACGGCCAATCTGTTCAGCCATCCGCGCTACGCCGCCGGCGCCGCCACCAGCACCGATCCCGAAGTGTATGGCTGGGCCGCCGCACAGGTGCGCGGCTGCCTCGAGGTCACGCACCGCCTGGGCGGTGACAATTACGTCCTGTGGGGCGGGCGCGAGGGCTACGATTCGCTGCTCAACACGGATCTGAAGCGCGAACTCGACCACTACGGGCGCTTCCTGTCCATGGTCGTCGAGCACAAGCACCGCATCGGCTTCAAGGGCAGCATCCTGATCGAACCGAAGCCCTTCGAGCCCACCAAACATCAATATGACCGCGACGTCGCTGCTGTGTATGCGTTCCTGCAGCGCTATGGCCTCGCCAAGGAAGTCAAGGTCAACATCGAGGTCAATCACGCCACGCTGGCGGGCCTGGATTTCGAGCATGAGGTCGCCGCCGCGCTCACCTACGGCATCTTTGGCTCCATCGACATCAATCGCGGCGACCCGCGCAACGGCTGGGACACGGATCAGTTCCCGAACAATGCCCAGGAGCTCGTCCCTGCGTTTGTGGCCCTCATCGAGGGTGGCGGCTTCAGCACCGGTGGGTTCAATTTCGATGCCAAGCTGCGCCGTCAGTCGGTCGACCCGGCCGACTTGTACCTGGCCCATATCAGCGGCATCGACACGCTGGCACGCGCGCTGCTCGCGGCGTCAGATGTCGTTACGGAGCGCAAGCTCGCCGAGCTGAAGAAGGCGCGCTACGGGGGTTGGGACGGCGAACTCGGTCAGCGCATCGAAAGCGGCTCGCTGAACCTCGCCACGCTCGCCGATCTGGCGACCGCCGAGAACTTCCAGCCGACCGTGCGCTCCGGCCGCCAGGAACTCGCCGAGAGCCTGATCGCACGACACTGCAAGTACTGAGGTCACCTGCCGCGCCGACCGCGGTCCGCACTCGACGGATCGCGGTCGGGCGTTGAGGTCAGGCCGAGCGCGGCGCGCTGCGCCCGATGACGACATCGAGCCCGCGGGCCGGCTCCTGTGCGCGCACCAGCGTGCTCTTGCCGAACAGGGATTCGATCAGGTCCACGGCCAGTTCGGCCGTACGGTTGCGCACATCGAGGGCGGGATTCAATTCGACCACATCGAGCGAGCCGACCTGACCGGTATCGGCGATCATCTCCATGCACAGCTGGGCTTCGCGATAGGTCGGACCGCCCGGCACCGTCGTGCCCACGCCCGGCGCAATGTCCGGGTCGAGAAAATCCACATCGAAACTGACGTGCAGGTGCGTATCAACATCCACACCCGCAAGTGCCTGCTCTACGGTCGCGCGCATTCCCATCTCGTCGACATAACGCATGTCGAACACTTCCACCGCAAGCTCGTGCACGAGGCGCCGCTCGCCCGCATCGACGCTGCGCACGCCGATCTGGCGGATCCAGTTTGGATGGATGGCCGGTGACTGTCCGCCGAGTCCGCTCAGCGGACGCGGTCCCAGTCCGCACAGACACGCGAGCGGCATGCCGTGCAGGTTGCCGCTGGGAGACAGTTCGCCGGTGTTGAAATCCGCATGGGCATCCAGCCAGAGCACCCGCAATTTGCGGCCGCGCTCGCGGCAATGCCGTGCCACGGCGCTCACCGAGCCGATGGCAAGGGAGTGATCGCCGCCGAGCAGAATCGGCAGCTCCCCCGCGCCGAGGGCCTCATACACTGCCGTGTGGACGAGTTGGTTCCAGCCGGTGACTGCCTCGAGGTTGCGATAGCGGTCCTGCACCGCGGCGCGCGGATTGGCGGGACCGGAGAGATTTCCCCGGTCGCTGACCGACAGACCCCGCGCCTCAAGCGCGCCGGCCAGTCCCGCCACGCGCATCGCCTCGGGCCCCATCGACGCCCCCAGCGCCGCCGCGCCGACATCCGTCGGCGCTCCAATCAAGGTGACACGTCGCGGAGCACTCATCCGCTTACGCCTCGGCCAGTTCGGCCACGGCAGCTCGGGCGGTGCGCGGGGCGCCGAGCTGCCCATAGAGGTCCTTCGGATCCTCCAAGTCGGGGATGAGATCGATCTGCGTGCGCGTGCCCCGTCGCTCACGATGCAGCCGGTAGAGGTAGCGCAGCGCCGCGAAATCCTCGAGCGCAAAGCCCACGGAGTCGAACACCGTCACCTCACGCTCGCTCGAGCGGCCCACGCGGCGACCCGTTAACACATCGGCGAGTTCCACCACCGGGAAGTCGGCCGGCATCTGTTGAATCTCCCCCTCGATGCGCGATTGCGGCTCGAACTCTACCACCACGCGCGTCTGTGCACTGCAAAGGATATCAGGATGCAGCTCGGTCTTGCCCGGGCAGTCACCGCCCACAGCGTTCAAGTGCATGCCGGGGGCGATCATCTCCGGTCGCAGAATGACCGCATTGCGCTTATCGGCGGTGATGGTCGTGACGATGTCGGCGCCCGCACAGGCCTGCGCCACTGACCCGCAGCGCAGCACCCGCAGGCCGGGCAAGCGCAGCAGATTAAGGTTCGAGATCAACTTGTCCGTAGCTTGCGGATCGACGTCGTACAGACGCAGCTCGCGCACGCCAAGCTCGCTATGGAAGGCAATGGTCTGGAATTCCGACTGCGCGCCATTGCCGATCAGCGCCATGACGCGACTGTCCGCACGCGCGAGCGCTCGAGCCGCCACCACTGAAGTCGCCGCGGTTCGCAGCGCAGTCGTGAATGTCATCTCAGCGAGCGCGCGCGGGTAACCAGTGTCGACATCTGCGAGCATGCCAAATGCCATCACGGTCAGCAGACCCTTGGCGGTGTTCTTCGGGTGACCGTTGACGTACTTGAACGCGTACTGACGGCCATCGCACGCCGGCATGAGCTCGATGACGCCCACCGGCGAATGCGTGGCGTGACGCGGGGACTTCTCGAACGCCTCCCAGCGGCGGTAATCCGCCTCGATCTCGCGGGCGAGCCCCGCAATGAATGGGCCCGGTCCCAGATCCTGCACGAGCTCACGAACGCGGCCGGTACCGATGAAATCGACCATGGTAAATCTCCTCTCGGTGAGCGGCATCCCGATGCGATGCCACTACGAGAGCCATCATCCCCGGCTACGCGGCCAAAGAATAGTCAGAGAAATACCAAAACTGAGGGCCCCTTTGATCAAATTGCCACTTTCATCTATCATTTTGATAGACTCTAGCACTTCTCCGAGGGACACCGAGCCGCCTCGATGGATGATCTCGATCACCGCCTGATTTCATTGCTGCGCGCCAACGCGCGCACCTCCATCGCATCGCTTGCCAAGCAACTGGGAGTGGCTCGCGGCACCGTACAGAACCGCATGGCGAAGCTGGAAGCCGACGGCATCATCGTCGGCTATACGGTGCGCCTGAAGCCCGAGGTGCAGGAGCAGCACATTCGCGCGCTGATGACTATCGCCGCGGACGGCAACCAGGTCGATGCCGTCGTACGCACGCTACGAGGGGACCCGGCGGTAGCAACTCTCCACAGCACCAACGGACGCTGGGACCTGGTTGCCGAGCTGCGCGCCGATTCGCTGGCCTCATTCGACCGCGTCCTCGCGCGAGTCAGCCGAACGCCAGGTGTGACGAGTACCGAGACGAGCTTGCTGCTCTCGACCTTCAAGCTGTGACTCGCGGCGCTTGCGCGGTCCGCAGGTACATCGGCTATGCTTACCGCGATCCAGCGCGGGCGGCCGGCCGCACATCGCTGGCCCTCCTGCAACATTCGACCCCGCACGGCCCTGCGCATGACTGACACTGCGAAGCTCCGCGTCGCCCTGCTCTTCGGGGGGCAGTCGGCGGAACATGAAATCTCCATCCTGTCCGCGCGCAACGTGCTGGCAGCGCTCGATCCACAGCGCTTCGAGCCGCTGCTGATCGGCATCGACAAACGTGGCCGCTGGCTGCTGCAGGATGCCGAACGACTGCTGGCAAGCGCGCGCGATCCTCGCCTGGTGCGGATCGAGGAGGGTGAGCCCGTGACGCGCGATCTGCTCGTGAGCCGCGCCGCTGCCGATCCGGCTGCCCGCATCGATGTCATTTTCCCGATCCTGCACGGCACGATGGGCGAGGATGGCACGGTACAGGGCCTGTTTGAACTGGCCGGCATTCCATACGTGGGCGCAGGCGTACTCGGCTCCGCCATCGGCATGGACAAGGATGTCAGCAAGCGCCTGCTGCGCGAGGCGGGCATCCCGGTCGCGGACTTCCGTACGCTGCACCGCGCGCGCTTCGAGGCCGATCCGGCGGGTGCGCTCGCGGCGCTCGCCTCACTCGGCCTGCCCGTATTCACCAAGCCGGCCAATGCCGGCTCTTCGATCGGAGTGCGGCGGGTGACCGAGCGCGGCACCCTCGAGGCAGCGGTGCGCCACGCATTTGAATTCGACGACAAGGTGCTCGTCGAAGCCGCCGTCACGGGACGAGAGATCGAGCTGGCCGTGCTCGGCGGCAGCCCGCCCGCGGTGTCCATTGCCGGTGAGATCGTGGTCCGGCACCGGGACGGCTTTTACTCATACGATGCAAAGTACCTCGATGACAGCGGCGCCCGTCTCGAGCTACCCGCGCAGCTCTCGCCCGCCGAACTCGCGCGCGCGCAAGCACTCGCGGGGCGTACCTTCGAGGTTCTCGAGTGCGAGGGCATGGCGCGAGTCGATCTGTTCCTGCAGGCCGACGGCGCATTGCTGGTCAACGAAATCAACACCATCCCGGGCTTCACCGCCATATCCATGTACCCGAAGCTCTGGGAGCTCTCCGGCATTGCGCCGCGGGCGCTCGTCACGCGCCTGATCGACCTTGCGCTGAAGCGAGCCCGTGACCGCGCGGCGCTGCGACGCAGCGCCGCGGCAACCAGCTGATGTGGGTCGGCGCCCGACCCCGCCCTGGAGTCACCCCATGAAACTCTTCAGTAGCCCGACTTCACCCTTCGCCCGCAAGGTGCGTGTCAGTGCGCTCGAACTCGGTCTCGCCGAGCGTCTGGAGCTGCTGGAGGTGAGTCTCTCTCCGGTGAATCCGCACGCGACGCTGCGCGAGCACAACCCGCTCGGCAAGATCCCGGCATTGCTCACCGACGCCGGCGAGACGCTTTATGACTCCCCGGTGATCTGCGAGTACCTTGATGCGCTCGCCGGCGGCAACCGCCTGTGGCCTGCCAGCGGGCCGGCCCGCTGGCAGGCGCTGCGCCGCCAGGCGCTTGCCGATGGCATAACAGATGCCGCTGTGCTGGTGCGCTACGAGAGCGCCGCACGTCCAGCGCAACTGCGCTGGACGCAGTGGACGGACGGGCAGTGGTTGAAGATCCGCACTGCGCTCGAGGCTCTCGAGCAGGAATCCCTCGACGGGCCATTCGACATCGGCGCGATTTCCGTGGCATGCGCGCTCGGCTATCTGGCGTTCCGCTTCCCGGAGGAACGCTGGGAAGAACGTCTCCCACGCCTCGGCGCCTGGTACACGGCAGTGAGCGAGCGGCCGTCCCTCGCCGCGACGCGTCCAGCTTAGGCGGCGGCCCGCGCCGCGTCGCTGCCCAGTTCGCGCGACAGCGCCTCGAGCAGCTTACCGAGCTCGCCAGCCATCACGGTGAAATCGAGGTCGAACTGCTCGAGCGGATCGATCTCGCCACCGTCCTCGCGCTCCGGCGCGAGCTCGAGGAACTGCACGCGTTTGACCTGCAGCTTCTCGGTGAGAATGAACGCAATCCGCCCATTCCAGGTCAGACCGAGCTGTGTGGGCCGTTTTCCCGCGGCCAGATGCGTGCGGATGTCCGGTCCATCGAGGACATGACGACGGTAGCGCACCGTCGACTTCATCGCATCGGCGGACTGGAGCTCCAGATCCTGCTCGAGCGCAAACGCCCCCGGTGCGCCGCGCTGCAGCCAGGCGGCCATGCTCGCGCTGACCGAGCGCTCGGCGTCGAACATCTCGACAGCGAGGCTGCCCAGCGTGTCGCGCAGCGTCTCGATGAGCTCCTCGGCTCGGGTTGCGCTCGCGGAGTCGACCACCAGCCACCCGCCGGCCGCATCGATCCAGGCCCGTGTGACGATACGCCGGGTGAGCGCACGGGCACGCAGCTCATCGGCGACCTGCAGCTTCAGCGCACGCATCTGCCGGCGGCCGACCGGGAAGCCCTGCGTTTCAGCCTGCTCGGCCGCGCGCCGCTCGGCTTCCTGGCGAATGACCGAGGCCGGCAGCAGCTTCTGCTCGATGCCGAGCGCGAGCAGGTGCTGCGTTGCGACGGTGTGCAGCATCCGGCCGGACGGCGAGGGGGCCACCCAGCCACGACTGCGCATCTGCAGCGCGCTGCAGGGTTGCAGCGGGAGACGGCCGAGCGCCGCCTCGAGATCGGCGGCGGACCAGCTCCAATCGGCCGGCAGCCGGTAAACGGTGAGATTCTTAAACCACATGCTCGCGAGGCGCCCCGCAAAAGTGGCGCAGTATATCGGTCCACGGATCGCGCTGCGCCCCTCGCGTACCCGCCGCCGCTCCCGTAGCCTATGACCCTCCTGGGGCCACGACCCGGCCTCGTCCACGGGATCCTGTTGCAATGACTACGCGGGCGTGGCTCGTGTTCGTGGGACTCGGCATCGTCTGGGGGATGCCGTACCTGTTCATCCGGCTCGCCGTGCGGGATTTGTCCCCGTTCGACGTGGCGTGGGGGCGCGTGACACTGGCACTGCTCGTGCTCGCGCCCATCGCCTGGCGGCGCGGCACCCTCAGCGTGCTGCGCACCCACCGCGCTGCGGTGTGCGCCTTCGCATTGCTCGAGTTCGCCATTCCCTACTCGCTCATCGCCACGAGCGAGCGCTGGATCCCCTCCTCGCTCGCCGGCATCCTCGTCTCGGCCGTGCCCCTCACCATGGTGCCGGTATCGCGCCTGCTCGGCATGCATGAGCCGATGGG
This sequence comes from Pseudomonadota bacterium, assembly GCA_021847105.1. Classification (GTDB taxonomy): domain Bacteria; phylum Pseudomonadota; class Gammaproteobacteria; order Steroidobacterales; family Steroidobacteraceae; genus 13-2-20CM-66-19. The sequence goes on from JAJZUT010000014.1 coordinate 103,130, forward strand.
TGCGCGCCGCGTGGCGGGCCTGCTGCTCGGCATCCTCGGCGTGACGGCGCTGGTCGGATTCGGCACCGTAAGCGGCGCACATGCCTGGATCGGCATCGGCTGCATGCTCCTCGTGACGGTGTGCTATGCGACCGGACCGCTGGTCGTGCAGCGCCATCTGCACGCGGAGGACTCACTGGGCGCGCTCGCCGCAAGCTTGTTGGTTGCCAGCCTGGCGCTCGCGGTGCCCGCCGCCCTCACCGCGCCTCGGCACCTGCCCGGGCTGGCAGCGCTCGGTTCGGTCGCGGTGCTCGGACTGGTGTGCACCGCGCTGTCGATGCTTGGCATGTTCTATCTCATCAAGCGTGCCGGAGCGGCGCGCACTGCCGTGGTGACCTACATCAACCCGGTCGTGGCCGCCGCGCTTGGCGTCATTGTGCTGCACGAGCACCTCGGCTGGTCCGGGCCGATTGGACTCGCGCTCATCCTGCTCAGCGTGCGCATGGCCACCGCCGGGGCTCCGGCAGGGGAGCTGCCCGCAATCGAACCGGGTTGAGCAGCCCAAATGCGAACGCCCGGGCTGCCCTCTCGGGCCGCCCGGGCGTCACGCGCCAAGCGTCGACTCAGCAGCGGATCAGGGTACCCGGCCGTGCGGCATGCCCGGCATCATGTTCATATCGAGGTGGTACATGATCCAGATCGATCCGCCGATAATGATGCACACCACGACCGCGGTGTAGAGCAACGCGGTCAGGTTCCAGCGCTGCTCGGCCGAGCCATTCACGTGCAGGAAGTACGTCACGTGCACCACGATCTGCGCAATGGCGAAGCACGCGATGAGCAGCGGGGTTCCCGCGACCGCATGCTCCATCACCAGCGCAAACGGGATTGCCGTCAGGATGATGGCGAGCAGGAAGCCAATGACGTAGGACTTGTGGGTTGCTCCATGGCCGCCCCCATGGGCACCGTGAGCACCGTGGGTGCCGTGCGGAGCGTGTCCGACGACCGATTCGTTGGCGACGTTCATTAGTGCACCACTCCGAACAGGTAAACCAGCGAGAACACTCCCACCCAGATGATGTCGAGGAAGTGCCAGAACAGGCTGAGGCAGTTCAGGCGGGCCCGGTTCGTGTCCGTGAGACCCTTGCGCAGCACCGCGACCATCATCACGGCCATGAAGATCAGACCGCAGGTCACGTGCAGACCGTGGGTCGCGACCAGGGTGAAGAAGCTCGAAAGGAATGCGCTGCGGCTGGGGCCGGCCCCGATCGACACCATGTGCGCGAACTCGCGCACTTCCATGATGAGGAAGCCGAGGCCGAGCAGGAAGGTGACTGCGAACCAGCCGACCGTCGCACGCGCCTTGTTCGCATTCATCGACAATGTCGCAAGGCCGCAGGTGAAGCTGCTGAACAGCAGGAACATCGTCTCGACCAGCACCGACGGCAGATCGAACAACTGGCTGCCGCTCGGCCCGCCAGCCGTATGTCCACTGAGGACAGCATACGTGGCAAAGAGGCCGGAAAACAGCAGACAGTCGCTCATCAGATAGATCCAGAAGCCGAGCTGGATCGTGGAGGCGACGTCATGATGATGCTCGACTTCGAAATCGACCGCATCACCGCTTTGACGCAGGTCACGCAGCGCATCCGCGGCGTGATCCGCATAACCGGGCTTCAGCGCAAGACTGCTGCCCTGCACAACAATTGGACCGTTCGACATGGTTTACATGCTCCTCGCTTGGACACGTCCATGCAGAGCCTCGATCCTGCGGACCTCATCGGCGCCGAGGTGATAGTCCCGGTCGTCGTTGAACGCGTGTCGGATCAAGGTCACCAGCGCACCCGCCAGGCCGGCGATCGCCAACCACCAGATGTGCCAAACCATCGCAAATGCCACGACGAACGCGAAACCGGCAATCAAGAAGCCGGTTGCCGAGTTGCGCGGCATGTGGATGGGAACGAAGGTCGCACTCTTCAGATCGACGCCGCGCTGCTTCATGTCCCAGAACGCGTCGATGTCACGCACGACCGGAATGCGCGCGAAGTTGTAGGCCGGCGCCGGCGAGGGTACCGACCACTCGAGCGTACGACCGTTCCACACATCGCCCGTGGTATCGCGGGTCTGCTCACGCTGCATGATGCTGACTACGAGTTGCGCCAGCTGCAGCATGATTCCTACGAAAATGATCCCGGAGCCGATCGCTGCGACGATGAACAGCGGATGCCACGCCGCCACGTCGTAGTGATCCATGCGGCGGGTGGCCCCCATCAGGCCGAGCGCATAGAGCGGCATGAAGGCCACATAGAAGCCGATCAGCCAGCACCAGAACGCCCAGCGGCCGATGCGCTCGTTCAGGCGGAACCCGAAGATCTTCGGGAACCAGTAGGTCAGACCTGCGAACACGCCGAACACCACTCCGCCGATGATGACGTTGTGGAAGTGCGCGACCAGGAACAGGCTGTTGTGCAGCACAAAGTCTGCCGGTGGCTCGGCGAGCAGCACGCCTGTCATGCCGCCGATGGTGAAGGTGATGAGAAAACCCACCGTCCACAGCATCGGCGTCTCAAAGCGCACGCGGCCCCGGTACATGGTGAAGATCCAGTTAAAGATCTTCACGCCCGTCGGCACCGAGATGATCATGGTGGTGATGCCGAAGAAGGCATTCACATTGCCGCCGCTGCCCATCGTGAAGAAGTGGTGCAGCCACACCAGCATCGACAGCAGGGCAATACCCATGGTCGCCCACACCATCGAGGTGTAACCGAACAACGGCTTGCCCGAGAAGGTCGGCACGATCTCCGAGTACACCCCGAAGATCGGTAGCATCAGGATGTACACCTCCGGGTGGCCCCAGATCCAGATGAGGTTCAGATACATCATCGGATCGCCGCCAAGGGAATTGGTGAAGAAGTGCATCCCGAGGTAGCGGTCGAGGGCGAGCAGTCCGAGCGTCACCGTCAGGATCGGGAACGTGGCGACGATCAGGATATTCGCGCACAGCGACGCCCAGGTGAACACCGGCATGCGCATCAGCGTCATGCCCGGGGCCCGCATCTTGAGGATGGTCGCGATGAAGTTGACCCCGGTGAGGGTCGTGCCGATACCCGATATCTGCAGTGCCCAGATGTAGTAATCCACCCCCACGCCCGGACTGTAGTGCAGCTCGGACAGAGGCGGATAGGCAAGCCAGCCGGTGCGCGAGAAGTTACCGATCGCCAGCGAGACATTGATCAACACCGCCCCGCCCGCGGTCAGCCAGAAGCTCAGGTTGTTGAGCATCGGGAAGGCGACGTCACGCGCGCCGATTTGCAGCGGCAGAATGCAATTCATCAGACCGATGATGAACGGCATGGCCATGAAGAAGATCATGATGGTGCCGTGCGCGCTGAACACCTGGTCGAAGTGCTCCGGCGGCAGGTATCCCATGTTGCTGCCATAGGAGAGCGCCTGTTGCGAGCGCATCATGATTGCGTCCGCGAAGCCGCGCAGCAGCATGACCGTGGCGAGGATCAGGTACATGATCCCGATCTTCTTGTGATCGACCGAAGTCAACCACTCGGTCCACAGGTACTTCCATTTGCCGAGATAGGTGATGATTCCGAGCACCGCAATGGCACCGAGCACCATGAAGGCGACCGCGCCCATCACGATCGGGATGTTGAAAGGGATGGCGCTGAGCGTCAACTTACCGAACATTCTCACTCACTCCTCGCGCTGTCGCGCATGTCGCTGCTGGCCACCATCCGTCCCGGGGCGAACTTGCCCTGGACGATTTGCTGGAACAGCCCCGGCATCGCGTTCGAATAGTAGGCAACCGGCAGGTTCTCGCTCGGCTTCTCAAGCGCACGGTAGGCCGCTGCGTCCATCGTCTGCTTGGAGGCCGCCGCATTCGCGAGCCACTGCTTGAAGTCGGCCTTCGACATGGCCACGGCCTTGAAGGTCATGCCGGAGAAGCCGTCACCACTGAAGTTGGCCGAGATGCCGCGATACGTGCCGGGCGCGCTCGCCACGAGGTTATCGGCGGTCTGCATGTTGGCCATGGCATAGATCTGGCTGCCGAGTCGAGGAATGAAGAACGAGTTCATGACCGTGGCCGAGGTGATGTGGAACACCACCGGCACGCCGACCGGCATGGCAACCTCATTGACGCTGGCGACATGCTGGTCGGGATAGATGAACAGCCACTTCCAGTCCATGGCGACCGCATCGATGTGGATGGGCTTGAACTGCGAGGGAATGGGTCGGTAGGGATCGAGCTGGTGCGAGGTGCGCCAGGCGATCACCCCGAGGATGGAGACGATGACGATCGGAACCGACCACATCACCGCCTCGATCTTGTTCGAGTGCGACCATTCCGGCTCGTACGCGGCCTTGGTGTTCGAGGCGCGGTAACGCCAGGCGACCACGAACACCAGGACGAACACCGGAATCACCACCAGCAGCATCAGGCCGGTGGCGGTGACGATGATCGACTTTTCGGCCTCGCCGATCGGCCCCTTCGGGTCCAGCAGGGCCATATGGCAGCCAGCCAACAGCAAAGTTGCCGGCAACGGCAGAAAACGACAGAATCGGGTCCAGAACTTGGGCTTCATAATGGCGCGGGTACCAGCCGTATTTCGAACCGCGAGAGGATGGCCCGTCCGCGACCGCAAATCCTTAGTGCCCCCTCAATTGCGCTTAATCTTTATTAATATTTGCGCGCGCGGCTTGCCCTGCCGCTGTGGCCGGTCTAGGACCGGCCGGAATCAGGTCTCGAGCGCAGCTGCCAAGGCTTCGTCCTCGCTCCAGCGGGCACCGGCGGCCATCAGGGCCTCCAACCGCTCCCCCGGGAGCGCCGCGCGCAACTGCTCGAGAATGCCCGCCTCGATCTGGCGCTTGGCGGGACTGCGGCCGGCGAATTCCTCGGCAAAGAAGGCGTGCGCATAGCCGATGAACTGGGCCGCGCGCTCGAAGCGCTGCTCGCGGGCGGCAATCGTGGCCAGGTGCTGCATGCCCCCGGCGATGAGCACGGTATCGAGTTCGCTCTGCTCGGCGAGCGGCAGCCCTTCGCGCAGCGCGGCGCCGGCCGCCTCGATCTCATCGTGCGCGATCAGGTAGCCGGCAAGATTGCACAGCGCGTGCCCGAGCAGCCCGGTGCGCCGAGCTGCACGCGCGAGCGCCACCACTTCACGCGCACCCGCAATGGCTGCAGCGAGATGTCCCTCCGCAAACTGCACCTCGGCCTGGTAGATGAGCGCGCGCCACGCCCAGAAATCCGCGTGCGCGCGGCGGCCTAGCGCGAGCGCCTCATCAAGCAGCACACGCGCCGCGGCGTACTCACCGGCCACCGTGCGTGCGATCGCGAGATTGGTCAGGCAAAGTGCGTAGCTCTTCGGCTGCGTGCTCGGCGAGAGTAGCGTGCGGGCTTCCTCGAGCGCCGCCAGCCCTGCGGGCAGCGCCGCGGTACGGACCAGATTCAGTCCGTAGAAGCCGAGCGCGCGACCGAGCGCAAGCGGCTCGCCGACCTCGCGCAGTAGCGTCACCGCGCGGCCGAGCGCCGGGACGGCGCGGCCACGCGGCTCGCCGGTGGACAGAAAACCGCAGCCGTACCAGAGCCGGGCCTCGAGTACCTTCGGAGTCTCGCCGCCGAGCGCCGCACTCGCCCGCTCGAGCCGGGCTCGACCTTCGGGAATCAGCGAGAGCAGATACCACAGCAGGTAGGAACTGGCCGCCAGCTGCACCCCGGTGGCCGGATCGCCATCCGCACCGAATGCCCAGTCGAGCGCCACCCGGACGTTGTCGATTTCCGGGCCGAACTTCTCCAGCCATTCATCCGAGGGCGTGTCCTCCCAGGCGGCGAGCGCCCCACTCAGCGCATCCCGGAAGTACCGGGCGTGCAGTCGCGCCAGCGGACCGAACTCGCCGCTGTCGGCGAGTTTCTCCATCGCATAAGCATGGGTGGTCTCGAGCAGCCGGTAACGGCGCTGGGAACCACTGGCATCGGCCGCCACCAGTGACTTGTCCACCAGCTCGGCGATGCGCCCAACCACTTCCCACTCCGGCAGCGCCGCATCGGCCACCACCTGTCCGGCCGCCTCCAGCGTGAAACTCCCGGCGAACACGGCCAGCCGACGCAGGACGATGCGGTCCTGCTCGGCAAGCAGACGATGACTCCAGTCGAGCGTCGCGCGCAGCGTCTGATGGCGTGGCAGCGCCGTGCGGCGCCCGCCGGTGAGCACGTGGAAACGTAGGTCGAGTCGCTGTGCGAGACCGTCGAGGCCGAGCGCCGCCGAGCGCGCCGCCGCCAGTTCAATGGCGAGCGGGATGCCATCGAGGCGCCGGCAGATCATCACCACCGTCGCCGCATTGCGCTCATTCAGGGTGAACTGGGGATCCGCAGCACGAGCACGCGCTGCGAACAACCGCACCGCATCGTGCCGCTCGGCGCTCGCCAGCCCCGGGGCGTTCTCGGCCGGGAACTCCAGCGGCCGCAACCGCAGGGTACATTCCCCCTCGATGCCGAGCGGTTCCTGGCTGGTGGCGAGAATGCGTACGTGCGGTGCCGCGCCCAGCAGCCCCTCCGCTTCGCGCGCCGCCGCACCGATCACGTGCTCGCAGTTGTCGAGTACCAGCAGCAGGCGACGCTCGCGCAGCGCGGCGGAGAGCCGCTCGCCGGCCCAACGGCCGGCGCCACTTTGCAGGCCGAGCGCCGTGTGCATCGCGCTCGCGACCAGTTCCGGATCAGACAGCGGCGCGAGCTCGGCGAGCCAGACGCCGTCCGGGAACTCCCCAAGCGAGGCGCGCGCCGCTTCGAGCGCCAGGCGCGTCTTGCCAATTCCGCCCGTACCGACCAGCGTGACCAGCCGGTTGTGCCGCAGCAGCTCGCGCACTGTGGCGAGCTCGGCCTCGCGGCCGATGAAGTCCGAGATGGCCGCCGGCAGATTGGTCGGCGGGGGCTCCGGCGAACCGCCGGCAGCGGCGCCGCCGTCACGCACGACGCGCACCTCGCCGGTGAAGCGGTAGCCCCGCAGCGGCACCGTCAGGATCAGATCACGATCCTTGCCGAGCGCCTTGCGCAGGGCGGAGATCTGCACCTGAATGTTACTTTCCTCGACGACGATGCCGGGCCAGGCGCGCGCGAGGAGTTCCTCCTTGCTCACCAGGTCGCCGCCCGCTTCGATCAACACCTGCAGGACGTCGAACGCGCGCGAGCCGAGCGCAACCGGCGTATCGCCAATGCGCAGCTCACGCTGGCGGGTCAGAAGCCGAAAGCGGCCGAACTCGAGGCAGGTCGCGCCTCGCGCAATACCGTGCATGAAACTCGCTGATCCAGAGGTATCGGGATGGCGTACCGGCCCGCAGATCCCACCCCGCAATTGTAGCGCAACCGCGCAGGCGACTGGCGCATTCGCCCGCCGCCACCTCGGCCCGGACGCTTTACCTGCGCCACCATCGCGCTATGATGATACCGCTATCATGCCTGCCATTCAGACGAGGGGGTCCTCATGCGCACGTTGCGATCGGTTCTGGGAGCCATCCTCCTGGCACTGCTCGGCGCGGCCAGCGCCGGCGCATCGCCCACGCCCTACCGCAATTTCAAGGTGACCGTCTACATTCCGGTCACGGTGGTGCAGCGCATGGCGCGCGATCCGGCCTGGATGCGCTCGAGCTGGCGCACGATCCGGCGCCGACTGCACGTGGATCAGGTGTTCATCGAGAGTTACCGCGCGGGCGTCTGTGCCACCGGCGCACAGCTGGCGCGGGTGAAGCATTTCTTCCGTGCCCAGCACGTCGCCGTCGCCGGCGGCATGGCCATGCTCGGACCGGGCGGCGACGGCCAGTTCAATACTCTCGATTACGCGCTGCCGCAGGAGCGCGCGCTGGCACGGCGCATGGCGACGCTGACGGCGCGGCACTTCAACGAATTCGTGCTCGACGATCTGTATTTCTTCAACACCAAGAGCGATGCGGACATCGCCGCGAAGGGTCCGCGCAGCTGGTCGGCCTATCGGCTGCAGACCATGGACTGGGTCTCACGCAACCTGATCCTCAAGCCCGCCGAAGCGGTCAATCCACACGTGCGGGTGATCATCAAGTTCCCGAACTTCTATCCCTCGTTCCAGGACATGGGTTTCGATCTGGTTCACGAACCGCAGATCTTCCCGGAAATCTGGACCGGAGATGAAACCCGCTACGCACCGACCACCGATCAGCAACTGCTGCCCTACGAAAGCTACGAGATCTTCCGCTACTTCGAGAACATCGCCCCGGGACGAAACGCTGGCGGCTGGGTCGACCCCATCGCCATGCACTTTCTGGATCGCTACGCCGAGCAGCTCTGGGACACCATCCTCGCCAAGGCCCCGGCGATCAATCTGTTCGAGTACACCAACCTGCTCGAGATCGCCAACCCCAAGCATCGCGCCACCTGGCAGGGACGACCCACCACCTTTGACTACCAGGACATGCTCAGAACCTGCTGTGGCGTGCCGGGCACGGGCAGAACGAGGCGCGCGCGCCTCGCCGATGTCGTCGCGTATGCGCTCGGGAAGGTCAATCGGATCGCCGCCGCGCTGGGTCAGCCCGTGGGCCTCGCCACCTACCGCCCGCTCGATTCGAGCGGGGAGGATTTCCTGCCCGAGATGCTCGGCATGATCGGCATCCCGATCGAGATGTATCCACACTGGCCGCACGCCAGGACCGTGTTGTTGAGCGAAGCAGCCCGCCACGATCCGCATATCGTCGCGGAAATTGCCGCGCACCTGCGCGCCGGCGAGCACATCATCATCACTTCCGGTCTGCTCCGTGCTCTGCAGCGGCGCGGCTTCGGCAAGATCACCGACATGCGGGTCACGCACCGCATCGTCGCCCCGACCCGCTACGTGGCAGGCTTCGGCTTCGGCGCGGGCACCCCGATCGGCAAGACTCGCCCCATCCTCTTCCCGCTCATCCACTTCGCGACCAATGAGGACTGGGCGGTGGTGCGTGGCCTCGATGACGGCGGCGGCGTGCCGCTGCTGCTGATGGATCATTACGGCAAGGGCGAGCTGTATGTGCTCGACGTGCCCGAGGAACAGAACGATCTCGCCGCGCTCCCCGCATCCGTTCTCGATGCATTGCGTGGCTACATCGCCTCGGGGCTGCCGGTGCGCCTCGAAGGGCCTGCCGGGGTGAGCCTGTTCGAATACGACAATGGCGCCTTCGTGGTCGAGTCCTACCTCGACCATCCGGTCGCGGTGCGCATCATCGGCCACTTCGACCGCATCGAGAGCCTCACTCGCAGCATCTCCCTTCGCGGCGAGCCGCTGCGTAGCGCATCCCCTTTCCCTGGCGCTCACCGCGCGTCTCACGGCTACGGCTACGAACTGCGCATCGAGCCGCACAGCTTCGTCGGCTTTCACACCGAGTCCTGAGCCGCGAGCCGGCCGCGCGACGTACTGCAGCGGCGGTCCGGGTGTTACATTACCGGGATGTCGCTCTCGCTGGTCATATTTGATCTGGACGGCACGTTGATTGACAGCGTGGTCGATATTGCGCAGGCGCTGAACGCAATGCTGGCCGCACGCGGTTGCGCGGCGCTTCCAGCCGATACAGTGCGTAGCATGATCGGCGATGGCATGCGCAAACTGGTTGAACGGGCGCTCCTCGCCCGCGGCCTCGATGCGACCGATCTCGCCGAGGCCGAGCGCAGTGTGCTCGAGCTTTACACGGCCGAACCGGTACGCCTCACGACCCCCTACCCCGGAGCACGAGGGGCGCTCGAGCGGCTGCGCACCGCCGGTCTGCGCCTGGCAGTGTGCACCAACAAACCGGCTCAGCTGGCCGAAACGATCCTGGCACGCCTCGAGTTGTCGGAATTTTTCCTGCGCGTCGTGGGCGGGGATTCACTGCCCTATCGCAAGCCGGATCCGCGCGTGCTGCAGGCTGTGCTCACACACTTCGGCGCCGCGCCGCGCGACGCGTTGATGGTCGGGGACAGTGAGGTCGATGCGGCCACAGCCGCGGCGGCCGGCCTGCCGTTCGTTCTGATGGACCACGGCTACCGGCGCGGCCCGCGCGAACAGATAAAATGCTTCGCCGCGCTCGAGGATTTTGCGCAGTTGCCCGAACTGGTGCAGACGCTGCGAGACTGAGCATTCAGGCAAGCGTGCCGAAGAACACCAGCGTCTGATACGCGAACACCACTGTACCGTCGCGCTGATGCCGCTCAAACACCTCGCGCAGGCCGGCGAGCAATGGCTCGTAGCCCGGCGCACCCGGCACCGGGACATACGAGGAAGACATGGCACGGCCCTTGAACCCTTCGAAATCGAAAATCTGCTGGTGGGCGAACACCACGCGCTCGGGCTCACGACCGAAGAATGTCCGCATGGTCGCTCCATCGGCGCGCAAGCTACGGACCTGATCGTATTCGGGGGCGTGGCGGCGCAGCAGCGCGTCGTAGTCGGCCAAAAACGGCAGCGGCTCTTCGCTATGTTCGTTCCACAGCAACGCAACCTGCCCGCCCCCGACCAGGATACGCAGTGCCTCGCGTCGCGTGCTCTCAGGCTCGAACCAGTGGAAAGCCTGTCCTGCGGTCACCCAATCGACACTCTGCGCATCCAGAGTGGTGGCCTCGGCACTGCCGGCCACACTGGTGAAACCTGAGCGCCCCCCCAGCAGTCGCTCGGCCGCCGCGCGCATCTGCGTGTTGGGCTCCACTGCCCAGACTCTGGCGCCAGCATCGAGCAGTTGCGCCGTGAGGATTCCGGTTCCCGAACCCAAATCCGCCACCCGTGCCCCGCGCGTCAGTCCGCGTTGCTCCCGCAGAAACTCGAGCGCCGCATGCGGATAGTTGGGACGGTACTTGACATAGTCATCGACGCGGTTGGAAAAACGGCGGGTGGAATCGAGTGTCATGTGATGCAGTATAACGTCCGCTGCGAACGGTCACATCTGCGTCCACGCGCGCTCCCGCGTCTGCCCCGAGTGACGGCGCGGGAAGCCCGCGCACCTCAACAGCTCGGTACATCTGAAAGGGGTGGGGATGGCCCCCGGGCTCGGATCGGCCACACCGGCTGCACCGCTCGTCCCCCGGCGCATCTCGAGCCGACCGACTGGACATCCTTACAGCCTTCGCGCCTCCGCCCGATGCTGAGTGCGACGCGAGGGCATCCCCCGCTGCAGCAAGCGCTGCCCACCACAATCATGTTGGGCGCTGCGCCGCTAAGCAGGCAGGCATCTGACAGGGCGCAACGCGTGAGGACGGTGAGCCCTCGTGCACAGGAATCAAATACGGCGCAAGGATTCGCCAAATGGTTCACGCTTGGTTCAGCGCCGCAATGCGAGACTCATCCCCGCACCGGTGCTGAGAGCAGTTCCCGGACGGCGCAGAATCCATCCCCCGTGCGCCACGCTTTAGGATCTGTCCAGGATTTGAACTGCCTCGCCCGGTGCGTTCTCTTCGCACATCGGCATAGGGGGCGCTCCGTAAGGAGCGCACCCCTGCCACACCACCCGGCGTGCGGGTCCGCACCGGGCGGTTCAAGAAGTTGAGGTCAGGTAAGGCGAGGCATGCCAAGCCGATCAAAG
>JAJZUT010000031.1 GCA_021847105.1 Pseudomonadota bacterium
GAATTTCGAGCACGACGTATCGGACGTATTCGGCCCGGCGCTGTTCGAACCCGTCCGAAGAGCCGTCTGGCGGCTCGCTGGAAGGCTGCGCGCGCTGCAGTCAGGGGACCTGAATTTCTACCTGGGGATGATCGGTGCGCTGCTCATCGTGATCCTAGCCATGACCCTGCGATAAGGACCGGTCCTCGGCAATCGGATCGCCCTGATCCTGCCTTGTGCTCGATTCGCTCGTGCTGAACACCTGAGCATAGACGTCGGCCCCATAGCTCGTGGAGAGCGGAACTCCTTCCCGCAGTTTGAAAGTCCGTCGCCCTTCGGGCAGACGCTCGGCGCGCAGGAACAGTGTCGGACCGGGCGGCGAGCGCGTAAAGCTGTCCGCAAGGTCGAACAGGTGCGTCACATGCATCACCTTTACGCCCTTTTCGATCAATGCCCGGATGATCTGCCGCGCAATCTCCGAGCCCTCCCGCTCGTTCGTGGAGGCAAATGACTCGTTGAGCAGCACGAGACCACTCGGCTTCAATCGGTCCACAATAGCGCTCATTCGGGACAGCTCATCGTCGAGCTTGCCGCGGTGCATCGTCGGATCCTCCTCCCGCTTGAAGTGCGTGAATACGCCCATGCAGACACCAGCCCGATATTCCTCGGCCGGGACAAACATGCCGCACTGCATGAGCAACTGAGCGAGGCCCACACTTCTCAGAAACGTCGTCTTGCCTCCGCGGTTAGCGCCAGTGATTATCACAAGACGCGCCTGACCGGTATCCACGTCATTTCCGACGGCCCGCTCTGCCATGCTCAGACTCAAGGAGGCGTCGTAAAGACCCCGCGCTTGCAGGAGGAAATCCCCGTCCGCGGGTTCCGGGAGACACAGCGGTTCGCCCTTGCCCGCGAGGCGCTCATGCAGGTTCAGGCAGCCGAGGTAGAACGCAAGCTCCGTCCGCAGCATCTTGAAGAAGTCCCGGATGTGCGTCGTCGACGCATCGAGCGCGCTCGCCACGGAAGCGAGTGCCTCGTCGCATAGAGCCTGAAGCGCCTGAAAGCCCGCCTCGTCGCGATCAGCGAGTTCATAGACGTAGCTCGTGGGCTCTCCTCCGAGCAGCTGACGCGCCCAGTCCGCGACCCGCTCGCGCAGACCCGGCTCCGGCGTATGGGGTCGGCGGATCAGCAGATCCGTGCCCCGGTTGCCCTCGCCCAGCCGCGCGCTGATGAGCAGTCCGCCCCGGAACTGCAACCGTCGCAGGTGTTCCTTCACGACGCCGAGGTAGGCATCGTCAAGCTCCCGCGCGAGCATGGCGAACAGTGTCGTGAACCCATCGGAGCAGAATGCCTCGCTTTGTGCATCGGCGATGCTGCGCAATCGCACAAGGTGATCCTGGAAAATGTCGAGCACCTGCACAGCGCGATGCACCAAAGCCTCGGGGTGGCGGAAGGTCCATCCCCAGACTTGCCGCTCGCGATCGATGGCGGAAACCGACACGGCGTACATCCGCCTGATGACGTCGGGAAATGCAAGGCAATCCGAGAGGACCGCCTGACGGTAACGAATGGCCGCCGGATCGGTGAGACTCTCGGACACCACTCGCGCCGCCACCTCACGAAGATAGTCATCGCCCGCGGCCATGGCATCGAACAGCACCTCGAGCGACAAATCACGGGCGAGATCCGATGCCGCCGACGATTCTCGGTCCGCACGACCGTGATCCTGTCCCGACCGCAGCGTGGGCCGCTTCCTGGACGAACCTTCGTCCGCGGTGAGGTCTCGATCCCGGTACAGGAGGCGCGCCCTCATGAGCCGATGCGCTCCTTGATCTGTTCGTAGGTCAGCCGATGCTTTCGCGCGACGGCCATGGCGTGTGCCAGACCCTCCGCCGGGCGCTTGACGACTTTGAAGGTACGTTTGGAAGGATCCTCCGCGTCCACTTCCGCGACGAAGCTCACGGTCTTCCGCGAGAGCGAAGCCAACTCGTCGAGGAAGGTCACACAGACGCACAGCAGGTCACGCCGCATCACCTGCCCCAGAATCCACCTGTTGAGGTACAGCGCATCGCTCACCGTCGTCGCATCGAAACTCTCATTCATGATGAGCAGGCTCCTCGCCGTTGCCAGCTCCAGAATCACTCGCATCCGCTCCAGGCTATTCTCCAGCTTGCCCCTCAACGTCTCGACGTACTCTTCCCGCTCGAAATGGGTCAGCACCTGATCGATGCGCGAAAGGTGTGCTTCGCGTCCGGGGACCGGGCAGCCGAGGGTTGCCAGGTAATGCATCTGGCCAATAGCCCGCGCGAAAGTCGTCTTGCCACCCTGGTTCGCCCCCGAGACCACCAGGATGCGCTCGGGGTCATGCAGCTCGAAATCGTTGACCACCACCTGTCCCCCTTCGACCACCACCTGGTGCGCCAGCGCCAGATCGAACATCTCGAAGCCGCGGATGGCGTCAGTTCGCTCGCTCACGTCCGGGTAACAGAACCGCAGTCCCGCCTTCTTCAGCGGGGCGAGAAACTCGAGCCAGGCGAGAAAGAACTGCGCGCCCCGATCAAAGTCGAGCACGAGGGGATCGCGGAAGTCGCGGTGGCGTTCGCAGTACTCTGCGAGGCGTCTGAAGACCTCGCGGTGCAGCGCCGCCACACGTTCGAGGATGGCCGCCTCGATGTGGTTCATCTCGGACGCGCTGCGGAAGCTGAATGCTCTTGGCTCGACCGCTCCCTGTCTGAATTTCCCGAAGGTCTCGAGTACCTCGGCGGCATAGTCGCCCTCGCCGTCATAGCGGGCAACTTCGACTCGTTTGCCGTGGATGCGCACTGTGTAGGCGATACCAGCGAGGTCGGCCTGCAATCCCTCCGTCTCGGCGCACAGGGATTGAAACTGCGTCGAGTGAGTGTAGCCGTCGAGGCCATTGCGCAGTGCGCGCAACCCTTCTGAGCGGAGTTCCGATGCCCCCAACCGATTGGCAAGCCCATTGACCGCCTCGCAATACTCGGCGACGGCGTCGAGATGCCAGCGCTGCTGTTGCAGGGCGTAGTAGAGTTTCCCCTCGACCGCCAGAGCCTCGCGAACCGCGCGCATCCGCTCGGCAAACCATGTTACGTGAACGCGGACCTCCGAACGTTCGAAGTCCCGGAAGACCTCCTGTCGATAGCGGATTGACACCACGTGAGGGAGCGGCGAATGGAAGATCGGCGTCAGGTCGTATGATTCGCGCCCAGCCGTGACCGCCGCGATCACCTGATCGAGATTGAGATCGTGAAAGCACTTGGGCGGCTCGCGAGTCTCAATGCTCGCGCCGAGCCGGGATGAGCCGTACAAGACACTGACCGGCATGGCCCGCAACCTTCGCGTGCGACGCGATTTCAGGTGATTGGATTTCGCGCACTCTCAGGGGGGCCTGCCGTGTCGCGCGGACGGCCTACCGCTCACCCCGAGGGTGGGGTAGGCATCATCAGCCTTGCGGCAGTTCAGGGAGGAATGCCATCTCCGGAGCGCAAATCGTACACTTGTCCCGTGCTGGGCTCAACTCATCAGCGCTACCTGCTCAGCCGCGTCCACCGCATCGACGAGCTGGTGGGAGACGCGATCGGCGCGCTCGAACCCAAAGAGGACGATCGCCTTTACCGGCCAGTCAATCCCGACGCCACCCCCGCGCAGCAAAAGGTTCTCACCGACTACCTCGGGCAGATCCGATTCGCGCTGAGGCGTTTCATGGCAGCGCAGCGCATCGAGGAGACCGCCACCCCCGTCAGCGGATTGTGGTCGCTGCGCACGGCGCTCGTCTTCGCCCAGACGGCGGCGGTGGAGATGCGACCTTCCTACATGAGAGGCTACGGCAAGCTCGATGCCGACGCGGCCGCCGCCTGCGAGCGGCTGGTCGGGGAGCTGACGGCACTTTTGAAGCGCGTCATGGATTTCCTCGATAAAGGCGCAGGGGGAGATCTCGCCGCGCGCCTAGCTCGCCTGGATGCCACGGCGGACACCGCCTCGCTCCGCGAGCTCGAGCGCATCATCTCCGCACACGGTATTGTCGAGCTTCGCGCACCGCTCGAAGACCTCGTGGAGCGGGCGGCCACCCCGCGCTACGAGATCGCGGTATTCGGCAAGGTGAACGTGGGGAAGTCGTCTCTGCTGAACTGGTGGCTGGATCGTCCCGTGCTGCCCACCGGCGTCACTCCGGTCACGGCCGTGCCGACCCGCATCGTGCATGGCGCGACCGCACGGGCGCAGGTTCAACTGGCTTCCGCCACCCCTGTCACCGCGACGTTGGAACAAATTGCCGCATATGTGACGGAGGCGGGCAATCCGGGCAATGCGAAGCATGTGCTCGCAGTCACGATCGAGGTCCCAAGCCACCGCCTGGCCGAGGGCATCCGCCTCGTCGACACACCCGGTCTCAGCTCGCTCGCCGCCGCCGGCGCTCTGCAGACGGTCGAGTACCTTCCCCGCTGCGATCTCGCCATCCAGATGATCGAGGCGGGCGCGCCACTCGGCCGGGAGGATCTGAACCTCGCACGCGCGGTGCTCGACAGCGGCAGCGAGCTGCTCGTGGCGCTGAGCAAGGCGGACCGGCTTGGGCCTGCGGAGCTTGTCGAAGCGAGGGCCTATGTCGAGAGACAATTCGATGCCGCGCTCGGACTGCGCTGCCCCGTCGACCCGGTCAGCACAATCGCCGACCGCGCGATACTGGCCCGAGAGTGGTTCGACCGACAACTGGCGCCGCGGGTGGCCGACCACCGCGCCCGGGCTGCCACGCAACTGCAGCGCAAGACCGCGGTGCTGCGCGAGAACGTGAGCGCGGCGCTCGAGGCGCGCCTGAGGTCGGCCGCCAACAGGGATGCTCCTCGGGCCGCCGTCCCTGCCGCGGCAATCGACGACTTGTCGTCACGGCCCCGCTTGGTGCTCGAGAGCGCCCGCACGGACCTGAGGCTGTTGATTTCGAAAGTCCGCGACGCCGAGTCGTGGGTCATGGACGGGGCCGCCGTGGCACTCGTCGACTGCTGGACCCGTTCCGCGAGCGGGCCGGATGCCCGCGCACAGAGGCTCGAGCAGGCGCTCGCGCGCCGCGCGGCCGATCTCGGCGACTTGGTGGCGGACATTCTCGGCCGTTGCCGCGCAGAGCTTGAAAAACTGCTTGCGCAAGCGCGCAGCGCAAGCGCCACCGGGCCGGAGTTGCCGCAGTCCCGTGGCCGCCCGATATTCGACGCCGCCGGTCTCGCTGCGCTCATGCTGAGCGAACGCCCCGCCTGGGCGCCGGCCATACGCCGCCTGCTGCTCGCCCTGGCCCGCAACAGGTTGAACGCCGCCGTGCAAAGAGCTCTGGCGGAGCGCTTGCGCACGTACTCCGAGGCGCTGCGGCGGTGGAGCACGGCATACCTGGAGGAGTTGAGCCGATCAGTCGAGGAGCTTCTCGCATTGGAGGAAGCCCGCGCCCGTCTCGGCTCGACAGAATCCCTGACGCCCGAAGCCGCGGAGGCCGTGCGGCGCGACCTTACGCTTCTGGCCACCCCTGCGCAGCGCGACTGACGTTACCGATGCGGGGCCGGTTTCTCAGCCAACAGCGCGCACGCATGCCACCAGAGCCGCAGTCGAGGCGCAAGTCCGTGCAGCGGGGCACCACAGTGCCGGGCGGCACGTGTCAATGCGGGCAGCGCGGCACCCAGGTTCTCTCGTATGGTGTCCGTCGCAAGCCGCCTGACATCTTCGTCGGCGTCCGCGAGCAGCCGCGTGGCCTCCGCCGCATCGACCGCCTTGCGCCGCCGCAGCGCCGCCAGCGCGCGGTAGCGTACGAGCGGGTCTGGATCGGCGAGAAAGAGCGCCAGCGCGCCCGCATCGGCCGGGGCGATCCTTCCCAAGGCCGAGACGGCAGCCAGGCGCAAAGTCGGCTCGGCCGCCTGGTGAAACGCCACCAACCGTCTGATGGCCGCGGCCGAGCCCAGTCTTCCTGCCGCTTCCGCGAGCCGCAGGCGCCGCCGCCGGTCCGCCTCGTTCCGTGGACGCAGCGCCAGCATCGGCACGATCAGCCGCTCGGCGGCCGGCCCCAGGCGCACCAGGGCGTTGATGATCTCCTCGGCGCGCGCCCAGTTCGGCTCATCCAGCGCCAGGACCAGGATGCCGGCGGCCGCTTCGGCGGCCGGTGCGCCGCACCTTGCCAGCGCAAGCGCCGCGCCCACGCGGACGGGGCGCTGGCAGTCATTGAGCGCCTGGGTGAGCGCCGGCAGGGCAATCGGCGGATCGCCCGGATCCGTGGCCGCAAGCTCTCCCAGCACCCTCGCCGCGGCGGCCCGGCCGTCGACACGAGAGGGCGGCTCAGGATGGCCCGCCTCGCCGGTCTCGAGCAGCGCGGCCGCGAGCGGCTTGAGCGCCGCCTGGCGATACCCCCGAAGCGCACCCATCGCCGCGGGGCGCGCAGGGTCGTCGTACAGACACTCGATCAACAGGGGAATGGCGCGGAGATCACCCGTGAGGCCGAGCGCGGCGGCACAATACGGGTAGCGGCGGCGCTGCAAGGCGGTGAGCAACGCCTCCGTAACGTCCGGACCCGGAAAGCGGCTGAGGTGCTCCGCAAGATGATTGACGAGGATGCTCTCCGCCTCGAGCTGCTCGGCCGCTGGCGCGCGGCCGATCGAGTCGAGCAACGCGCGGATCAAGGCTCGCACCGCCTCCGGCGTCCTGATGGCGGCCAAAGCGTCGGCGGCAAGGCTGCGGGGATGATGAATCGCACCCGACGGACCCCGCACCAGGTGCTCGAGAGCCGGCACGGCGGCATCGCCGAGGCGCACGACCTCATGGAACACGAGAGGACCGTCGTGAAGATCGCGCAATCGGCCGACGAGCGTTTCTGACATGACACCTGTTCCTCCCGGCGAGCACGATGCACGCCGATGGATATCAGGGGTCGTCAGCTCTTCGGAGAGCGGTTAAGGGGAACCCCATCCCCTGCCCACAACGCTACGCTATGCCTCGTGAGTTTGCCCGTCAACGCCCGGATCGGAGCCCGGTGATTGACCGCTTACCCAGGGCTGGGTAGCATCATTTCCCGGTATCGGGGATGGAGTCCCCCGCGAACGGTCCGTTGGACCTGATGACTCCTGCCGCGCGCCGCATCGCGCGAGAGGAGTCGTCATGACGAGCCCGGTACCGGTTGAGTGCCCGCCCGCAGAAGATTCTCCGGCCCGCCGGGCCGAGCTTGAGCGTTGCCTCGAGGAGGCCGAGACCCTGCCGGGGATCGATACCGCGACCTGTGCATGGCTTAAGGAGAAGCTGTCCGGCGACATCTTCAATCTCGTCGCCGCGGGCCAGTTCAAGCGCGGCAAGAGTACCGTCATCAACGCTCTCCTGGGCGAGGCGCTGCTGCCGGCGGGCGTGGTACCGCTCACCTCCGTCGTGACCATCATCCAATCGGGCAACTCGCCGTCGGCGCGCGCGATTTTGCGCAGCGGAGAAGAGCGGCCGATTGCACTCGCCGAGATCCCGGCATACGTCACTGAGCGCGGCAACCCGGGCAACGTGAAGTCTGTCGAGCGCGTGCTGATCGAGCATCCCTCCCCTTGGCTCGCCGACGGTGTCCGCCTGGTGGACACCCCGGGCATCGGCTCGGTGTACGACCACAACACCGACGAAACCCACAAGTATCTGCCGCAGGCGGATGCCGTGCTCTTCATCGCCTCCGTGGACCAGCCTGTGGCCAGAGCGGAGCTCGACTTCTTGCGCGACATCCGCCGCCATGCCGGCAAGGTCTTCTGCCTGCTCAACAAGACGGACTATCTGCGCCCCGAGGAGCTGCGCGAGTCGGTGGCCTTCTCCGTGCGCGCCGTCCGCGAGGCGCTAGGCACGCCGGTGCCGGTATTTCCCGTTTCGGCGAGGATGGCACTCGAGGGCAAACTCGCCGGCGACTCGCAGTTTCTGGCCCGAAGCGGATTTCCGGAAATCGAGCATGTCTTGCGCCGATTCATGGCGCGGGAGAAGACCAACGCTTGGCTGCGATCAATCGGCCGAAGCCTGGAGCAGATTCTCTCGCAGACCCGTTTTGCGCTCGACCTCGAAGCGAAGGTGTTGAGGGAACCGCTCGAGCGGATCGAAGCCCAGCTCGCGCTGTTCCGCGAGGAGAAACACAATGCCGATCGGGCACGCGCCGACTACCACGTGCTGCTCGAGGCCGACGCCAGGGCGCTGCTGAAGGAGGACATCGAGCCGAAGCTGGAGGCGTTCAAACAGGCGCAGCAGGGCGCGATCTGCGCCTTGACCGAGCGCTGGACCGAGGAGTTGCGCGAGCTTCCCGCCCGCAGACTTCAGGCGGCCCTCCAGGAGCGGATGGTCACGGCCGTCCGCGCAGCCTATGACGATTGGCTCGCGCAGGAGGACGTGGAGATATCGAATGCCTTCCAGCGGCTCTGCGCGCGCTTCTGGGCCAGTCTGCAGCAGAGTGTGGACGAGCTGATGCGCCGCTCGAGCGAGCTGTTCGCGATCGCCTTCGAGCGCACCGACACCGAACCGCGGTGGACGACCGAGTCCGGATTCTACTATAAATTCTGGTACGAGCCGACCAGCCTCAAGATCCTATCGACCTCTGTGGTGTTCGCGCTGCCGAGGCGACTCGCCGCGCCACTCGTCGTCAGGCGCAGCAAGGCCACCGCCTGCGAGCTGATTGAGGTGCAGGCGGGGCGCATCCGGCACGATCTCGAGGAGCGCCTCAAGCGCAGCGTCCAGAACGCCCAGCGGCAGATGGTGCGTCAGATCGACGCGACGGTCGCCGGAATCGAGAGCGCGATCGCAAACGGAGTTGCCACACGCCGGCAGAGTGCCTCGGAGGTTGCGCAGAGGAGCGCGCAGCTCGAGGATGCGCGGCGCAGGACCGAAGCGATTGCGGCACGTCTTACTGGCATCCTGTCCGGCACTTCGCCAGATGATCCGTCTGATTGAGACCCAAGACCCTGGCTCCATGGCCGAACAAATTCACCTCGTTGACGGCGCACGGATCCTGCGCCAACCGCCAATAGGCCGAGAGTGGCTGGTCGAGCAGCTGCAGAAGCATCGCCCGGATGCCGCTCTCGTGCCCGACCACCACCACGGTCTCGTTGGGGTGTCGCTCGATAGCGAGCCGCACGACGTTCGCAGTGCGCGCGATGAGGTCCTGCAGCGACTCCCCGCCGGGGAATCTCACCCAGTGAGGCGCGCTCCTCCAGCGGTCGAACAGCTCGCGCCACTGCGCGCGGACCTCGCTGTGCAGGCGCCATCGCCACTCACCGTAATCGAGATCGTTGAGATCCTCGAGTACGGACAGCTCGATCCGGCATGTCTTGGCAATCTCCTGTCCGGTCTGCAGGCAGCGCTCGAGCGGGCTGGAATACACCCGCACCGGCTGCCAACGAGAAGCGATGCGGCGCGCGGTTGCGGCCACCTGCCTCAGCCCCTCGGGAGTCAGCCTCAAATCCGTGCGCCCCCGGAAACGCTCCGGCTGGATACCGTCGACATGCCCGTGTCGGATGAGAAGCAGCCTGGTCATCGCGAAGTCCGGCATTGCGCGCAATGTGAATGTACGGCCAGATGGTCCGGTCGTCAAACGGCGCCCCTTTTGTTTTCACACCGCGAGCGCTCGATGCGATGAACGCAACGTCGGCCAGAGTTCTCCGGGCGCTCGACGGGGCAGAGACCTATTTACGCGGTAGACAGTCTCCAAGCGGAGGGTTCTGCTTCTACCGCTCTGCCCTTCTTGAGGAGCCGAACCTGGGTGACACCTATCATGCCGTCGCCGCTCTGACGCGACTGCGCCGCCGGACGCCGCAGGCGGCGAAAATAGCCGATTTCGTCTCGCGAGCAGCTCTTTACGGGCCGAGCTATTACTATTTCCAGTGGCTGACGCTCGATCTGCTCGGTCAGATCGCGGGAATACCGCAGGTGGCCCGGCACGCAATCGCAAGACTGACGGTGACCGTGCCCGATCGTGAGCACACCGAAACCACCACCTGGCTCGAGAGAACGAGGCAAGTCCTGTGTCTGAGGCAGGCCCTGGGTGATTCTGACAAGCATCCGGACGTCCTACGATTCCTCCAGTCGCACAGGGCGGGCGGCGGCTTCGGCGATGCGCCGAACCTCTGGAATACATGGCAGGCTCTCGCCATCCTCGCGATCCTCGGCCGGCTCGCCGACGCAACCGACACGGCCGCGTTCGTCAATTCCCTGCAACGCAGACCGGATGGCTTCACGATGACGCCCTGCTCATCAGCGGCCTACCCTGATACGGTATATGCAGGCGTGATGTGCTGTGCATCGCTCGAGGTCCCGATCCGCTATCCAGGCGACATCGTCGAATTCACTCTTTCATGCCAGACGGCGGAGGGCGGCTTCGCGCGGGCCTCAACCGGACTGCCGGACATCCAGCGGACTTACTGGGCGGCCGAGGTGCTGACGCGCGTTGCGCCGACATTACCCTGAAACGTATGCGTGATTCACCCGATCGCTCCCATAGGTGTCCTCAATCCCGTACCATTGTTGATTGATCATTGTGTCAAATGCAAAAGCCCCTCCAGTGACTGGTCGCTCCGTACGGTCCGCATCGGCCAACCGGCTCACGCCGATGCAGTTTGTGCTGGCCTTCGGCGTCGTCAGCATGCTGGCCGACTTCGTCTACGAAGGTGCCCGCGCGATCGTTGGGCCCTACCTGGCGACTCTGGGCGCCTCCGCGGCGCTGGTCGGCGCTGTGACGGGCCTCGGCGAGGCGGTCGCGCTGGTCTTGCGACTCGCAACCGGACCGATCTCAGATCGTACGCAGCGGCATTGGGCGCTGTCGATCACGGGCTACCTGATCACGGTTGCCGCGGTGCCGCTCTTGGGCGTGTCGCAATCCCTTTGGCCTGTCTCTGCCCTCGTCATCGCCGAGCGCTTCGGCAAGGCGGTACGCACCCCGGCCCGCGACACCATGCTCGCCCAGGCCAGCACCGGCATGGGTCGCGGTATCGCGTTCGCCGTCCATGAAGCCCTCGATCAGTCCGGCGCCCTGCTCGGTCCTTTGCTGGTGGCCGCAATGGTTGTGCTTTCGGGATATCGCGCCGCCTTCTTCATTCTGGCCGTGCCGGGAACACTGGTCGTGCTCGCGATCGCTTGGCTGCGGGGCGCGGTGCCCCGGCCCTCGGCCTACGAGGAGGTGGATGCTCACCCGATCGCTCAGCCCCGCGACTCTGCCGCCGCACCGCTTCCGGGGCGCTTCTGGCTCTACTGTGCATTCACCGCTGCCTCGATGACCGGGTTCGCCACCTTCGGCGTGCTGTCCTACCACTTACAGGTCCGCCACGTTCTGCCCCAGGCACTGATTCCGGTCACCTACTCCGTGGCGATGGCTGCCGCAGCGCTGGCAGCGCTGGGCTCCGGACGCCTCTACGACCGGATCGGCCTGCGCGGTCTGGTGATTGCACTTCCGCTGTCCGCCCTCGTGCCCATCCTGTCGTTCTCGACGCAATCCACCTGCGTGTGGCTCGGAGCAGTCGTGTGGGGTGCCGCAGTGGGCATCCATGAATCGACTTTGCGGGCTGCGGTCGCCGACATGGTGCCGAGCGCACGCCGCGGCACGGCATATGGGGTCTTCACTGCCGCATACGGTCTGGCCTGGCTCCTCGGCGCGACGGTGATCGGCGCGCTCTATGAGCACTCGGTTGCCGCTATCATTTACTTCACCATCTTCACCCAGGCCGTGGCTCTCGCCCTCTTCGTTCCGCTCGCCCGGCAAGGCGTCGCGAGTTGAAGTCGTATCGGCGAATGGGTGAACTGGATCGGCCTCATGCGCCGTACACGGCACCTTCCGCCAACTCGT
Source organism: Pseudomonadota bacterium (assembly GCA_021847105.1). GTDB lineage: Bacteria > Pseudomonadota > Gammaproteobacteria > Steroidobacterales > Steroidobacteraceae > 13-2-20CM-66-19. The sequence continues at coordinate 11,795 of JAJZUT010000031.1, forward strand.
GCTCAATTTCCAGCAAGCGGTTGTATTTTGCCATGCGTTCGGAGCGGCAGAGCGATCCGGTCTTGATCTGCCCGCCGCCCATCGCGACCGCGAAATCGGCGATGAAACTGTCCTCGGTCTCCCCCGAGCGGTGCGAGACGACGAACCCCCACCCTGCCTTGCGGCACAGCTGAATCGCTTCGATCGTCTCGGTCACCGTGCCGATCTGATTGAGCTTGATCAGCGCAGCGTTGCAGGTGCGCGAGGCGATGCCTCGACGGATGAATTCCGGATTGGTGACGAGGATGTCGTCGCCCACGATCTGGATGCGGGCGCCGAGCTCCGCCGTCATGGCCCCGAACCCGTCCCAGTCGTTTTCCGCCAGGCCATCTTCAATCGACACGATGGGATAGCGGTCGAGCCACGCGCGATACAGCGCGATCATTTCAGCGGAGGTCTGTTCGCCCTGCCGGCTGCGCGAGAGTTGGTAGCGGCCGTCCTCGAAGAAGGAGGTCGCCGCCGGGTCGAGGGCGATGGCGATGTCCTCGCCGGGCTCGTAGCCGGCACGCTCGATGGCCGCCACGATCAGCTCGCAGGCTTGCTCATTGCTCTCGAGCACCGGGGCGAAGCCGCCCTCATCCCCGACCGCGGTGCTCAAACCCCGCTCATGCAGGAGCTTCTTCAGCGCCTGGAAGGTCTCTGATCCGTAGCGCATTGCCTCGGAGAAAGTCTGCGCGCCGCGCGGCATGATCATGAACTCCTGGAAGTCCAGGCTCGAGTCGGCGTGCTTACCGCCGTTCAGCACGTTCATCATCGGGACCGGCAGGTGATGCGCGCCGACGCCGCCGAGGTAGTCGTATAGCGGCATCCCGCGGGTCGCCGCGGCAGCGCGCGCCACCGCCTGGGATACCCCGAGGATCGCATTGGCGCCGAGCTTTGATTTATTCGCTGTCGCATCGAGATCGCACATCATCCGATCAATGCGGGATTGTGCGGCCGGGTCTAAGCCGATCAAGCGCGGTCCGATGATCTCGTTGACGTTGGCGACCGCCTTGAGCACACCCTTGCCGCCGTAGCGCCGCGGATCGCCGTCGCGCAGCTCTACCGCTTCGTTCTCTCCCGTCGAGGCCCCTGAAGGTACCGATGCGGTGCCCACGGTGCCGTCCTCGAGGCGCACCGTGACGCGCAGCGTCGGAAAGCCACGGGAATCGAGAATCTCGATGGCCCGGATGGACTGGATCTGAGTATTCGGTGACATAAGCCCGCCGTTCCCGTAATAGACCACTGACCGCCCTTGCGGGCGGACCGGCAGGAGTCATCAGCCTGAAAGGCGGTTCGAGGGGGACCCCATCCCCGGATTCAAGCGTCCGCTGCACCCTGCGTTGGAATTCACAACAGGGCGCCTGAAATCATACAGGCTCGATTCAAATCTGTCGCATGCGATTACCGCGATGCGCATGAGGTGTTCACGGATGGGATCCCCGATAACTAGGCTCTTGTCGCACCTCACGGCGCTGGCTCGGCCCTCGCTCCAGGGATCGAGTGCGGCCACCGATGATTTGAAGACATCAATGTTTCCCGTGACTACGGTGAGCCGATGCACCTTCGCAGTCGAACAGCGCAGGTGAGGCGCAGTACGATCAATACGCCGCTCGAAAACTGGCGCAGGCGCTCAAACGGCGTGGCGTTGCGGAAGAAGTACTTCGGGATGCGCTCGCCGAGGTCGAGCACAGCGACCACTAACAGACATGTCTGGTTGTTCAGACATGCTTCTGCTGCGTGTGTTGAAGGGTTGAATGTGCGTAACGGTGGGCCTGAATATCGCCCTATTGGAGGCTAGGAGCGGAATCGAACCGCTGTGGGCGGCTTTGCAGGCCGCTCGGCTTACATATAATCAGAGACTTGCGTGCATTTTGCCACACTTTGACACCCGCCCCAATCATTTGCGCTGAATGAAACGCGGCCGGCGGAGACTCTGTTGATCGGCGCTCCGACGCCCCTGAGCGCCTGTAATCCCGCAGGCACCGTGGTTCGACGGGGCGCGGCAAGGGCTGGCACTCGGCATGGGAAGCGCCAGAGGGCGTCTCCCGCGAGACGTCACGGTCCGGCGCGGCGGCCGACTGAAGGTCCCGCGAGGAGCCCACGCTCGGGTAATGGGCGATCAGTCATGCGCGCCAGCGCAGAGCTTAATCGTGCAGCTTCCGCCGGTATGAATCAACACACCGCAGGGCCGCGATGTGGCAGTGCGCGACTCGGGTCGGGAACCCACCCGAATGCTCGACTGTTGGCGACCGTCCAAATGGTTACTGCTCTATACGGAGCAGTCACGGTTTTGGATGCCCCCGACGCCGCAGGAGCCCGTCGATCAGGGGGGACGGCTCAGACAAGAAGTCGTGCGGATCCCGAGAGGCGCAGTGCGGTTGCCGGAGAGGCGGCTGCGGGCGCCGCACCGATGGCACCCGCCGCCACGACCGGCCCGGTAGGCGCTCCTGTTGGCGATCCACCCGGCGGCTCGATCGACGCGGCCAGCCGGGCTGCCGGTCCCAAGCGGGCCACCAGACTTGCGCTCAGCGACAGCGTAACGGGCGCGTGCGCGGAAATTAGGCTAACGGCGATGGGCCGACCGCGCGGGGGGATCAGCCAAAGCTCGGGCTTTCGGCCGGACTGCATCGGCCGCGGAACCGCCGGCACCACGATCATGCGCGCCTTGCCGATGTCCATCATCGCCGTTCACCCGACTTGCCCATTGGTCTCGGTAATCGTCGCGGCCATGTGGGGGCTGGGCGGGGCGGCAGCACGATGCATCACCAGGAAAATCAAGGCGGCGCAGGCGGCCGCGAGCAGCGACCCAGCGCCGAGCGTCAGCCAGTACCACAGGAGCAAATTCTGCCAAAGGCCGCCGGCCGCCCTCTCTCCCTTGAACTCCAGGGCGGTCGCACGCTCGGTTATCTTGTGCTGCGATATCCAACGCCAGAGGCACGGAGGATAGGCGCGGTCGTCCCAACCGGCTGACGTTGAAAACTCACCACGCAAAGTCGGTGCCTCAAACCATGGAACCTTCCCAGATCAATCTGGGGTCGCTTTCCCCTCCAGGCATCGATCAACAAGATATCGGGTGCCAGAAAGATGCGACGATCTGATGTGCCGGGAGAGTCGAAGCGCGCTACGACCGCTTGACCTAAATCTCACGGCCCAGGGCTGCGTTTTTCTGCGACTCGCGCACACTCAATTCGTTCAACACGTCCTTGAAAGTACGCGGTTTTTCCACCCCGTACCCTTGTGCGTACTGTACGCCGAGGTCACGCAATCGTCCTATGATCCGCTTGTTCTCGGCGTACTCTGCGACCGTACCAATACCGAGGTCCCGGGCGAGACTCACGATCGCGCGAACCATGACCACTGACTGCGGATTGCTGAGAATGTCGGTGACGAAGCTGCCATCGATCTTGATGTGATCGACGGGCAGGTTCGTCAGATTCTTCAGGGAATTGGTCCCCGTGCCGAAGTCATCGAGCGCAAAACGGCAACCCATGGCCCGCAATTCGCGAACGAAGTTGATGGCTTTGGCGAGATTCAGCACCGCTATGGTCTCAGTGATCTCGAAGGTGATCAGCGCGGGGGCAATTCGCGAACGGCGAATCAGCCGCTCAATGCGCTCGAGGAACGTCGCATCCGTCAGAGAAGGGCCCGTGACGTTGATCGATAACGAGACGTTTGCCGCGAGCAGCGCCGAGCGGTGAGGAGCTGCCTCGGCAAGTGCGTGCTCAACGACCCACAAATCGAGCGCCGGTGCCAGCTGGCTGCGGTGCGCCGCGGCGAGCAGATCCGCGGGCGCCTGATCCTCGTTTGGCGAGCGCAGCAGCAGCTCGAAGCCCTCCGGGTCACGCTGTCCCTGCAGCGGCATGATCCGCTGCGCAACCAGGGTGAAGCGGTCATTCTGGAGCGCTTCCCGCAGCCGGATGACGGCGAGGGAGTCGGATCTGCGCCGGATCATCGAATCATCGTCGTCCTGGTAGATCTCGACGCCCCCGCGACCGTGGTCCTTGGCGCTCCGGCAGGCGAGATGGGCAAGCGCGAGCGCGCTCGGGAACTCGCGCGGCTGGATAAAGCAGGCAATACCGCAACTCAGGGACACCGGCTCGTTGCCCGCCGCGGGCGCGGGTGGCAGCCGTGCTGCCGCCCGCTGCAGAGCTCGGGCCGTGTCGGCAGCCGCCTCGGCGTCGACATTGGGCAGTGCGATTGCAAATTTGTCGCTCGAGACGCGCGCCGCCACGGCACAGGGCGCCAGATGCGGCTCCGCGAGAAGCTGCGCCACGCGAACGATGAGCGCGTCTCCGGCATCGAAACCTTGGGTGTCATTGACGATACCCAACCGGTCGACGCCGAGGAAGATGACACTGTGCGGGCCTGGCGGTTGAGGTGCCGCCTGTTCCCAGGATGCCACATGGATTTGCGCACTCGAGCGGGTGCGCAGGCCCGTCAGTACATCGAAGTCCGTCTCGAACATCGATGCGACGTGACGACCCAGGTGCTTCACCAACGACAGATCTCTTCGGGTAAATTCGGGCGCATCCTCCGGGCGCAGGAGCATTAGCGCGCCCGCCGGTACGCGCCCGTGCCCGTTCACCGGCACGGCGAGGAGTCTCACGGCCAACGGTGCGCCCCTCGCTGCTGCGCCCCTGTTCCAGGTAGTCGTCTTATTGACCACGAGGGGTCGATTCTTGTTCTGAACCCAGCTGAGTACCGGTGGTGCGAGACGCCGGAGTGCATCCTCAGCGCCATAGCCAGCCTCAGCGGTGCGGATAATTCGCAGGTGCCTCTCCGGCACCACGAGCGCGCCCAGCGCGCATTCCAGATGCGCCACCGAGGCGCCCACCAACTCCGCCAGTCGCTCGCCGCGATCAGAGTGAGGCTGAGATGTGCCTCGATTGGGACCGGGGGACGTGAGCTCATACAGCCACTCGAGGTCTCGAACCCCCTCGTGCGCCACGAATCCTCGAGTACTCTCTGCGGCGTACTGCGCCAGGTGATCCCCGACGCAGGCCAGCACCGGTTCGAGCCGCGCCTGCAGGGTCTCGACGGGCGGACACTCCCCGCCAGCGGCGACGTGAAAGACAATCAGACACACCCCCGCGACGGGAGATGCCGTTCGATTCGGTCCGCCGGTTCCGCTTGCCGCGTATAGAACGAAACTCGCTGCGCGTTCGGAAGCAGTGACTGGCAGCATGGCCCCGTTGGGGCGGCAGCCCGACCCGGTGGCAGCGGATGTGAGGACGGAGCGAACCTGCAGACGAACTTGCGCAGGAGGCACCGGCCCGTGGACTCTTAAGGGTCTGCCTCGGGCGTCGAAGAATGCCACCGTCCGAATGCCGGGAACAAGCCGCTCGATGACTTGGGCGTGCCAGCCGAGGAACTCGTATCCAGCCACCACGCGGTCGCTGCGCGCCATGAGCCCTCCTCTTTCCGACTCAGCGGAAACGAGCTTATCGCCCTGCTGGAGAATTGCGTTGCGAGATTCGTGGGCGCGCCAATGCGTGCTTGCGGGCGATTCCGATCACGCCACGCCACGCCGCGTGATCAAACGCTTCATCCGTACCCGTCCAAAGAATGATAAACCGCACTCTCGCGTCCAGATGCCGACAGACACACGTGATGTAGGACTCGCCCTGGCGCTGAGTTCGATTGGTCGCCTCAATCGCATCGCGTGCAAGATCCTTCAGGCATTCTCTCGACGGAAGAGTTTTGACACCGCTCGCGCGCAACTGTTCCTCGAGATAGCGCACGGCGGCCGTGAGCTTCGGGATACCTGAGTCCTCCGCCGCTCCGTCCGATCGGATCACGCAATGATTCCCCAGCGATTATTTTTGAGATTTTTGCGCACTAATTCCGATATCTGTGAGACCTGCGTCTCATTTTGGAGACATGCGGCACGTGCGGAACCCTGTCGTGCCTACTCTCCGAGGCATGAGGACTCACAATGCCGTTCGGCTGCCCGGCGCTCAAGCACGCCGAGCGATCCACGGGGTTTAGAGTCGCCGCTAACGAAAAGAGCGCTTACCGCGTTCTAAGACTGAAATGCCAACACAATGCTTCCCCTCACCCGAGGAACGTTAAACAATACCCTGCCCGTTACGCGCAGAAACTGGCGCGAGTCGCTCGTGTCGTTACGTTCAGCTCACTCCCGATCGCGAGCTCACAGCGCGTGATTACGTCAAATTCACGCCGCTCGCCGCTTGTCGGCTGTAGAGGGCCGTCGGTCGGGACCAATTTCTGCACGCGAGGGTTCGCTGAATAATATCCTGCGCGCCCTTGAACAACTGTCGTTCCATGTCGTGCACAATGTGCAGGCAAACGGGCGGGAAGCCCTCGATCGCTGGAGAATTGATCGTCATGAAACACTTCGCACGCACTATCCTGTTACGGCGCCATCTGCGCACCGCCGCTCTCGCGTTGCTCACTCTCCCATTGACGGCCTGCGGTGGGAGTAGTTCCTCATCTGCTCCGGCCACCATGAATCTCGGCGTCACCGACGGTCCGGTCGCCTCCGCGAGCGCGGTGGTCATCTCGTTCACGGGCGTCGAACTGCAGCCCAGCGGCGGGGGCAGCCCCGTGACCTTCAATTTCAACAGCCCGCAGACGATCAACCTGCTGAACGAGCAGAACGGCAACGAAGCCTCGCTCCTGAGCGGCGCTTCCGTGCCAGCAGGCAACTATGATTGGATCCGTCTGCTGCTCAATGTCTCAGCAAGCGGCACGGTCGCGAATTCGTACATCGAGATCAATGGGGCGCAGTACCCGCTCGTCATTCCGAGCGGCGCGCAGACGGGGCTGAAGCTCGTGCAGGGCTTCACCATGACCGCCAACCAAGTCGCTAACTTCACCATCGACTTCATGCTACAGCAGTCGATCACGGCCCCGCCCGGCCTCACCTCCGGTGGTGGAACCCAGGATTACATTCTCAAGCCGGCGCTGCGCCTGATCAATAATGTCCAGGCCGGAACCATCAGTGGGACCGTGGCGCTCTCGACGCTGCAGAGTAATTCGGCCTGCCTTGCGGGCTATTCGGGTAGCGGCCCGTTGCCGAATGCCCAGGTGGACATCTTCTCCGGGACCGTCACGCCCTCGAGCAGCCTGACCCCGGTGGTGGAACCGGAGATTGCGCTTTCGTCCTCGGGAAGCTATTCCTACGACCAGCCGTTCCTGCTCGCAGGCGGCTATACGGTGGCAGTGGCGTGCTCAAGCACCTCGAGCACCGGCACGAGCACGGTGACGTTCATACCGGCCGCAGGTACCGCGGCGACCGTGACGGCCAATCAAACAACGGCGGTTAACTTCTGAGCCGGTGGTCGGCTCGCAAGCCCCTGATCGCATTCAGGCGGTCAGGGGCTTGCAGCGACGACACCGACAATTGGGTTTTGGGTCACTCAGCAACAGGGGACGTCCGTCACTTTCGAACGGAAACCTGCATCCATCCGTGGCATGCCACCGATGTCACCGAGGGGTCAGGTCGTTCAACCGATGAAATCGCGCTCGCCGGCTTGGCTCCCGAACTTGACGACCGGCAGTGCCGGAATCAAAATAACGGCTCGCTTCGGTTCGAGGAAACGGAACACGGTGCAAATCCGTGGCGGGCCCGCCGCTGTATCCGGGGACGGCCGCTGCAGGGTTGAAAGACCCACCACTGACGGGGATCACCCCGGCGGGAAGGCGCAGCGAACCGGCTGATCCGGTAGCCAGAAGACGTCTCGAGCCGATTCGGAGTCGTGGCAAGGGCTCCGGCTGGGCGCATGCGATCGCGTGCGCCCAGCCGGAGCCCTTTTTGTTTATGCACATCCCGAGGAGTGGATCATGACCCAGACCGTTCTCACCAAACCGCAGACCCAGCGGGCTTCCAGCCCCTCTCCGGCAGTCGCCCCGGCCATTGCCGTGCGCAAGACCTGCAATCCGGACGGAGTCGGCCTATCGCACTATGTTCTGATGGACAAAAAGGTCGCTCGGTGAGCGCCGACTCGCCGGCCGGGACACATCCCGATCCGACGCTCACGTCCTTGGACATCGGCCACCCCGTCTACGCCGCCCTCCTCGATCCCGATACCGCCTTCTGGGCCCTGGTGGATAAGACGCGCGTGGCCGACACCCTGGCTGGCGGTCCGCTTCGTGACGCCTACCGCCAGCACGCCGACGCCTGCAGGCGCGAGCTGCATGCGCTGCGCTTCGAGCTGAAGCCCTCGGGGGTCTATCTCAATCCGACCGAGCGCTGCAATCTCAACTGCCGGTACTGCTATCTGCCCGAGTCACAGCGGCGCAGCGGTGGGCACATGAGCGTCGATCAGCTGCTCGCCTCGCTCAGCCGGCTGCGTGATTATTTCCGCTCGATCATGCCGGAAGGGGGCAGACCTCGTGCAATATTTCATGGCGCCGAGCCGCTGATGAACCGGGACGCCGTGTTTGCCGCCATCGACGCGTTCGCCGGCGATTTCATCTTCGGGCTGCAGACCAATGGCACGCTTCTCGACGATGGGGCGGTGAGTTTTCTCACTGCCAGAAATGTCAGCATCGGATTATCGCTCGATGGTCCGTCCGCCGGTATCACCGATGCCACCCGGCATACCTGGAGCAGTAGGAGTGTGCACAATCGGGTGCTGGCGGCGATGAATCGCCTGCGGGGCTACGGCTCGTGGAGCGTCATTACGACCTGCACGACCGAAAACCTGCCTTACCTCACTGCCATGGTCGAGCTGTTCCATGCCCGTGAGGTACCTACCTGCATGCTCAATGCCGTCCGTTGCACTCTTGCCGGCGCACGGGACGTCAAGCCGGACGACGGCGCGATGTCGCGAGCATTCTTTGCCGCTCTCGACCGGACGCACGAACTCTATCGTGACGGCGGCAGGAAGCTCGTCGTGGCCAATTTCGCGAACATCCTCATCGCCATCCTGGCGCCGACGGCGCGGCGGCTGATGTGCGACATCTCGCCCTGCGGCGCCGGCCGCGCCTTCTTCGCTCTGGCCGCGGATGGCAACCTCTATCCCTGCAGCGAATTCATCGGCCTGCCCCGATTCAAAGGAGGCCATCTGTTAGCCGATGGTGGAATCGAAGCGGCACTGACCTCCGATGCCTTCAGGTCCGTGATCGGACGGAACGTGGATGCCTTCAGTCCGTGCGATCAGTGCGTGATCCGTCACTTCTGCGGCTCTCCTTGCCCGGCCGAGGCGCACGAAATGAACGGCGGGATGACCAGTACCGGCGTTTTTTGTGCCTTCTACCGGGAGCAGGTCAATTATGCCCTGCGCTTGATTGCCGACGGCAAAGCTGACGATTACCTGTGGGACGGCTGGGACGATGGCACCGAAACCCTCATCGACCTCGCGCACTGATGCAACTCCAGGCGTTGCCGTCCAGATGAATGCCGCTCTGGAATCCACCGCGGGCGCGTCAACGCCAGACCCGGCCCGTATGAGCACGCTACCTGTGACGGCACAACAGCTGGACCTCAAGAGGGCCAGTTCTCTGGTGACGGACCTCGCTCAGGCGCCTACGTGAAACCGAAGCGAGCCGCACCGCATCTCTTGCGCAGCCCGATTCATCGGCGTACGCTGCCTGCTGTCTCAGGTGGTCCAGGAAATCAGTTTCCCTGGACTGAAACGGGAAGCCGGTGCGCGTCCGCTCAGTGGATGCTAATCCGGCGCTGCCCACGCAACGGTAAGCGAGCTAGAGACCGCGTAGGACCACTGTGCCATAGGCACGGGAAGGTGCGGTCTTGGGGACTTCAGGTCCACTCGCGAGTCCGGAGACCGGCCGGAGACACGCACTCGGCGACTCGCGTTGGGCGATGTCAGACCGGTTACGATATCTGCGTATCGCAGCCTGCTGTCGTCTCCGCACGCTCTCTCCGAGCCCATCTCGGCGCACGTGGCGTGTGTAGGAGTAGACAGATGAAAATCTTGGTTGCTGCGGCGTTTCCTCTCGAGACAGGCGCGGTCTCGCTTGCCTCCCTGCAGGAACACGACTTTATTCTCGCCATTCTCGCCCGGATCAACGTTGCCGCCGCACGACGCCCGAGGCCATTGACCGCAAATTCGGTCGGCACCCTACCCGATACGCCCAGGCTTGAACCCCGATAAGTGCCACATCAGTACCCGAGGGACATCGGTACCGATGAGTTCTCCCCTCTTCCTTCCCGAGAATCAGCTTTTGGGCACGTTCGAGGAGACGGATGCGTCACCTCGCAATACTGTGAGCGTTGACCACCGGACGGCGCTCGATTGGAACGTACCTCGATAGCTGATGATTTTGAAATTCAAACACGCTACCGCACAACAGCCCTGATCCCTTGCAGGAGCCGCTCAATGCCTACCCAGAAATCAACCCGACGCCTCGGCTTTCTCGCGCTCGCTGCCACCATGGCGGCCACCCGCTTCGGTCACTGCGGCAGCGCATGGGCACCACCGGATGCGTCGTGGGCAGTGTTTTTTGTCGCTGGATTTTACCTAGCCTCCGAGTGGCGGTGGGCGCTTCCCGCGCTGCTCGTTGAGGCCGTTGCGATCGACTTCGCCGCAATACATTACTACGGCGTCAGCGACTATTGTGTCACAGCAGCGTACTGGTTCATTGTACCCGCATACTCGCTCCTATGGCTTGGAGGCGCGTGGCTCAACCGTCGCTACCAGAGGGTGCCCGGCGATCTGCGGCGGCTCGCCGTCAGCCTTGCACTCTCAGTGAGCGCCTGTTTCCTGCTCACCGAGGGAAGTTTCTATTGGCTCGGCGAGCGCATCGTGCATGCGAGCATCGCCGGCTGGTGGTCCAATTTCATCAGCTGGTACGGCTACTTCATGCTCATCACCGCCGCCTACGTCGGACTCGCGGCGCTGGGTCACATCGCGGTGACCCGCCGCTTGCCGGCACGCGCACGCCTGCAAACGCCATGACGGTGGCCTGCAGCCGGGTCTGAGACCACAATCATGCCGACCAACGAAGGTACGCGTGGCCCCGGCGACGCCGAGGGCCAACGCCATCGCGAACGGATGCAGCGCAGGAAGACGGTGATGGATGCGCGCATCGGCGCGGCATCGGATCGCCGCGGCGTATTGCTGGTGCTCACCGGCAACGGCAAAGGGAAGAGCTCGTCCGCGTTCGGCATGGTCGCCCGGGCGCTCGGGCACGACATGCAGATCGGCGTGGTGCAGTACATCAAAGGCAAGTACCTGACAGGGGAAGCGACCTTCTTCCGGCGTTTCCCGCAGGTGCGCTTTCACGTCATGGGTGAAGGCTTTACCTGGGAAACCCAGGACCGCGAGCGTGACGTGCGGGCAGCGGAGGCGGCCTGGGAGATTTCGGGCGCCATGTTGCGCGATCCAGCGCTCGCCCTCGTGGTGCTCGATGAGCTCAACATCGCGTTGCGGTACCGCTATGTCGAGCTCGCCGCCGTCCTCGATGCCTTGCGCAACCGACCACACATGCAGCACGTCGTCATCACCGGGCGCGGAGCGCCGGCTGAGCTGATCGAACTGGCCGACACCGTGACGGACATGCGTATCGTGAAACACGCCTTTGACGCAGGCATCGGTGCCCAGCGGGGGGTCGAGCTCTAGGCAGGGCGGCAATCCATGACGAGCGCTCAAGCATCAACGATCCTGATCTCGGCGCCAGCGTCGGGACAGGGGAAGACCACCGTGACAGCGGCGCTCGCCCGACAGGCTGTGCGCCAGGGCAAGCGGGTGCGTGTGTTCAAAACCGGTCCCGACTTCATCGATCCGATGATTCTCGCTCGAGCGGCTGGCCATCCCGTCTACCAGCTCGACCTGTGGATGGGCGGGCTCGCGCACTGCCGCAACCTTCTCTACCAGGCCGCAAGAGAGTCCGACCTCGTCCTCATCGAAGGAGTGATGGGACTCTATGACGGCACTCCCTCGAGTGCCGAGCTCGCGCGCCGATTCAAATTGCCTCTGCTCCTCGTCATCGACGGCAGCGCCATGGCGCAGACCTTCGGTGCGCTGGCGCTGGGACTGAGGGTCTATGGGGAGTACCTCGCCATTCACGGCGTCGTGGCGAACCGCACTGCGGGCCCCGGGCACGCCGCCTTGCTCGCCGAGAGCCTTGCCGGGCCTGCCGCAGAGATTTCCTTTCTCGGCGCCCTGCACGCCGATCGCGCCATCGAGTTTCCCGATCGTCACCTGGGGCTGGTCCAGGCGCAGGAGATCACCGACCTCGAGGCGCGAATTGATCGCGCCGCGCAGGCACTCGCCTCGATACGGATCGAAGACATTCCGCAGGTGACGTTCCACGCGGACGTCGATCTTCATCCACCCTCGCTTCTTGCCGGCGTCTCGATCGCAGTGGCCCACGATGCCGCCCTCTCTTTCGTCTATCCCGCCAATCTCGATCTGCTGCAGGCGATGGGTGCCACGACCCGCTTTTTCTCGCCATTACAGGACGTGCCGCCTCCGGCTGACGCCATCTACCTGCCGGGCGGCTATCCGGAACTCCATGCCGAACGGCTCTCGGCCAACCACCCTCTGCATGAGGCACTGCGCCGCCATGTCGAGGCCGGCAAGCCGCTGCTGGCTGAATGTGGCGGCATGATGCTGCTCTTCGAGCATTTGATCGATCTCGAGGGTCAGCGGCACCCGATGAGCGGAGTCCTTCCCGGTGAGACGGCCATGCAGCCTAAGCTTCAGGCGCTAGCGCTGCAGGGTGTGGAGCTGCCGCAGGGGGAGCTGCGCGGCCACAGCTTCCATCACTCACGCCTGCAGACCTCGCTCGAACCGTTGCGGCATGCGAGCACGCAGAGGGGTGGCTGCGGCGAAGCCGTATTCCGCCAGGGCGCGCTGACCGCAAGCTACATCCATTTCTACTTTCCCTCCAACCCTCAGGCCGCCGCGGCCCTGTTTAAGCCTTGAGCCACTCCATCCACCGCTACGACGAGGCGGACCGCGCGGCGATTTACCGTGTGATTCGCGAGCGCCGCGATGTACGCAGTTTCGTGCGTTTACCCATCGAGCCCGAGACGCTCCGGCGCATCCTGGAGAGCGCACATGCCGCCCCCAGCGTCGGCCTGTCCCAGCCATGGCGGTTCCTCCGCATCACCGATCCTGACATGCGCATCGCGATCCACGCTCTCGTGCAACAGGAGCGAGCGCGCACGGCCGATGCACTCGGCGAGCGCCGTGATGAATTCCTGCGACTGAAAGTCGAGGGGATTCTCGATTGCGGTGAGCTGCTGGTTGGCGCCTTGCTGGCGGGGGGGACACGGGAGATCTTCGGACGAAGGACGCTCCCGGAGATGGACTTGGCGTCCGTGGCCTGCGCCATTGAAAACCTCTGGCTCGCCGCCCGCGCGGAAGGGCTGGGTCTGGGTTGGGTCTCGATGTTCGAGCCGCAGGCGCTCGCCGCCCTGCTGCGCTTTCCGCCCAACGCGCGCCCGATTGCGCTGCTGTGCCTCGGCCACGTGCAGGCGTTCGATCCGGCTCCGCGCCTCGCGATCGAGCGCTGGCGGCAGCCCCGGCCTCTGACCGACATGTTGTATGAGAATCGCTGGCCGGAGGGCGCCGAATGAGCCTGGGGCCGCGCCGCATCGTCTGCCTCACCGCGGAGAGCACGGAAACACTGTACCTTCTGGATGAGGAGGATCGCATCGTCGGCATCTCCGGGTTCACCGTGCGGCCGCCGCGAGCGCGGCGTGAAAAGCTCAAGATCTCCGGGTTCACGAGCGCAAAGATCGAGCGGATCGTCGAGCTTGAGCCGGACCTCGTGCTCGGATTCTCCAATCTGCAGGCCGACATCGCAGCCGAGCTCGCCCGCCAGGGGCTTGAGGTGTACATTTTCAATCAGCGCAGCGTCGAGGAGATTCTCGGTTTTATCGGCATGCTCGGTCGGATGGTCGGGGTGCCAGAGCGCGCGCAAGCACTGATCGAGGAGTTGCGCGGCGGACTCGAGGCGGCCCGCCGCGCAGCACTCGAGCTGCCGTGCCGACCACGCGTGTATTTCGAGGAATGGGATGACCCGCTGATCGGCGGTATCCGCTGGACAGCGGAACTCATCGGGATCGCCGGCGGCGAGGACTGTTTCCCGGACCTCTCGATACGACCGGGGGCCAAGGATCGCGTCATCGCCGACCCGCTCGAGGTGGTCCGACGCGCACCTGATGTGCTGATCGCCTCATGGTGTGGCAAGAAGTTCAATCGCCGCCGCGTGCTCGAGCGCGACGGGTGGCAAGGCATCCCGGCCGTACGACACGGACGGCTGTTCGAGATCAAATCCTGCGACATTCTGCAGCCGGGTCCCGCCGCCCTGACCGATGGCTTACGCCAGCTACGCGAGATCATCACGCAGTGCGCCCACGAGATCGCTCGCCCGGGCGCGGCGGCGACGGGGGTGAATTCCGCCGAACCGGCCCACTCCCCTGGGCCCCGCGGGTCGCCATGACGGTCTTCGAGATCATCGCCGCGGCGCTGCTCGATGGACTGCTTGGCGAGCCTTCTCACTGGCACCCGCTGGTTGGGTTTGGCCGACTCGCGCAACGCCTGGAGGAATGGCTGAACCCCAGCGCCATCAGCGGGCCCGCCGAAAACGCGGCAGCGCGAGGTTATTTTGGCGGTGTGATTGCAGTGCTGACGGCCGTCACGCCCCCCGTGCTCGTGCTTTGGGCGCTCGATCAATACACCCACTTCGCTCCGCTGCTCGCCATCGCGATTCTCTATCTCGTCATCGGCCACCGCAGCCTGCATGAACATGCTATTTCAGTAGAACGTGCCCTGCACCGCGGCGATCTGGCCGAGGCCCGTCGGCGCGTCGGCGCGATCGTGAGCCGGGATACCTCGGGCATGGATCTCCACCGGATCGCTGGCGCGACCGTGGAGTCGTTGCTCGAAAACGGCAATGATGCGCTCTTCGGCGCGCTGTTCTGGTTCCTCCTGGCCGGAGTCCCGGGGGCACTGACCTACCGACTCATCAATACGCTCGATGCGATGTGGGGGTATCGGACCGACCG